>NZ_JBGNUS010000006.1:0-606679 GCF_041951365.1 Actinomadura sp. GTD37 | reverse complement strand
CGGCTTCTGGAACACCACCGACGAACTCCGCCAGAACTGGAACCAGGACAAACGCTGGGAACCCACCTGGAACCACCAACAACGCCAAACCGGCTACGCCGGATGGAAGAAGGCCGTCGAACGCACCTACGGCTGGGTCGACGTGGACTGACGGCGGTCCTTCTCTTCGGGCCGGGGATGATCTAGCATCCGCCGGTGACAGCGTTGTCACCGTCCGGAGTCAGCTCCGGCCCGCCGAGAGGACTCCCGCATGCCCAGACGCCTCGCCGCAGCCGTACTCGCCGCCGCCGCGGGAGCCGGGACGCTCACCGCGGGCGCCGCGCAGGCCGCCGCCGTCCCGCAGCGGGCGCCGCACCAGGGCCGGGCGGACGTCGACTTCGCCGGGATCGTCGCGCTGAGCAACTGCTCGGGGTCGCTGGTGCGGGGGCCGCGCTCCCGCGACGCCGACGCGGCGCTGGTCCTGACCAACGGCCACTGCCTGGAGTCCGGGATGCCGGCGGCGGGCGAGGTCGTCGTCGACCGGGACTCGTCCAGGACGTTCACGCTCCTCGACCGGACGGGCCGGGGCGACCTCGGCACCCTCCGGGCGACCAGGGTCGAGTACGCCACGATGACCGACACCGACGTCACCCTGTACCGACTGGACGCCAGCTACGCCGCCATCCGGCGGCGCTACGGCGTGTCCGCGCTGCCCCTGTCCACGGCCGCGCCGCGCGCGGGCACGGAGATCCGGGTCGTGTCCGGCTACTGGCGGAAGATCTACGGCTGCGCGATCGACGCGACCGTGTACCGGCTGCGCGAGGCCGGCTGGACCTGGAAGGACTCCCTCCGCTACACGCCGCGCTGCGAGACGGTCCACGGCACGTCCGGCTCGCCGGTCGTCGACGCCCGGACGCGCCGCGTGGTCGGCGTCAACAACACCGGCAACGACGACGGCGAGCGCTGCACGCTCGACAACCCCTGCGAGGTGGGCCGCGACGGCGGGATCACCGTCCGGCACGGCGTCCACTACGGCCAGCAGACGTACCTGCTCGCCCGCTGCCTCGGGAAGGGCAACGACGTCGTGCTGGACGGGAACTGCGCCCTGCCGAAGCCCTGACGGCCCGCCCCGTCCGGGCGTCCGGTCAGCCTTCCGCCAGCAGGCCCATGCGGAGCCGGTCGAGGGTGGCGCGGAGCAGCCGGGAGACGTGCATCTGGGACAGGCCGATCTGCTCGGCGATCTGCGTCTGCGTCTTGTTGCCGAAGAACCGCAGCAGCAGGATGGTGCGTTCGCGTTCGGGCAGGTCGTCGATCAGCGGGCCGAGGGCGTGGCCGTCGATGAAGGCGTCCAGGGCGGGGTCGTCGGAGCCGAGGTACTCGCCCACCGTGCCGTTCTCGCCGCTGGGCGACCCGTCGGCGGGGGCCTCCAGGGACAGCGGGCGGTAGGCGTCGCAGGCGATGATGACCTCGACGGTCTCCTCCTCGGTGATGCCCATGAGGGCGGAGATCTGCGCGGTCGTGGGGGAGCGGCCGTTCTCGCGGGTGTAGTCCTGCACGGTGCGCTGCAGGATCGGCCGCAGCTCCTGGATGCGGCGCGACACCCGGATGCCCCAGGTCTTGTCGCGGAAGTGCCGTTTCACCTCGCCGGTCACCACCGGGTAGGCGTAGGTGACGAAGCGGTCGCCGACCTCGGGGTCGAACCGGTTGATGGCCTTGACGAGGCCGAGGTAGGCGACCTGCTGGAGGTCGTCCAGGGGCTCGCCGCGGTTGGCGTACCGGCGCGCCACGCCGCGGACCAGGGCGGCGTGCATGTCGACGATGCGGGCCCGGAGCCGCTCCCGCCGGGGATCGTCCTCCCCGAGCCGGTTCATCTCCGCAAGCAGGATCTCGGTCTGTCCGTCGTTGAACCGGGTCGTCTGCGCCGACGTCATACGGTGCTCTCCTTTGCGGACGAGGCCGGCGAGGGCATGGGCTGTCGCTCGGTGCCGACCCTCTACCCGTCAGGCGGACGATCACACGGCGCCGCGGCGGCCGTGCGTATAGACGCACGTCAGGCGGGTAACCGGGCGGTGAGGCAGGAGGTGGCCCGTGAGCACGATCACCGAATCGGTCAACGTCACCGTCCCGATCCGCGCCGCCTACGACCAGTGGACGCGGTTCGAGTCGTTCCCGCGGTTCATGGACGGCGTCGAGGAGGTCCGCCGGCTCGACGACACGACCCTGCGCTGGACGACCCGGATCGCGGGCGTCCTCCGCGAGTTCGACGCGCGCGTCACCGAGCGGGTGCCCGGCGAGCGCGTCGCCTGGAGGTCCCTGAACGGGCCGACCCACGCCGGCGTGGTGACGTTCCACCGGCTGGACGAGACCACCACCCGCGTCACCGCGCAGCTGGAGATGGACGCGGCCGGCTTCGCCGAGAAGGCCGGGGACCGGATCGGCGCCCTGACCCATCGCGTGCGCGGCGACCTGCGGCGCTTCAAGACCTTCGTCGAGTCGCACGGCGACCGGGCCGGTGACCGGGCCGGTGACCGGGCGGCCGGCGCGGGCAGGCCGGCCGCCCCGGATCTTGACGGCCGGTAGACTCGCGGGCGCCCCGGCGGCGGGCCGGGGACGCGGCGGTGGGGCCCGCCGCACCCGGCACGGGGTGAACCGCGGAGACGTCCGCCGACGGTCCCTACCGGTGAACGCCGTCGCTACTGGTAGGAGCACGCCATGCCCGGCCCTCCCGCGGATCCCGTGGACCCCGATGTCGACCTGCACGTCCCGGAGCAGCGCGCCGAGCTGCGCCGGGCGCCCTGGGCGACGCTGGGCGCGATCTCGGCGGGCGGCGTGCTCGGGGCGCTCGCGCGGTACGGGCTGAGCACGGCGTTCCCGTACGGGCCGCGGGACTTCCCCTGGCCGGTCTTCTGGGTGAACGTCTCGGGCTGCCTGCTGATCGGCGTGCTGATGGTGCTGGTCGCCGAGCTGCGGCGGGTGCACCGGCTGGTCCGGCCGTTCCTCGGCGTGGGGGTCCTCGGCGGGTACACCACGTTCTCGACCTACACCGTCGACGTCCAGCGGGCGGTGGAGCACGGCGCGCCGCGGGTGGGCCTGGCCTACCTCGCGCTGACGCTCGCCGCCGCGCTCGCCGCCGTCCTCGCGGGGGCGCGGCTGACGAGGGCGCTGGTCCGGCGCCGGGCCGTGCGGGACGCCGGGTGACGGTCCTGCTGATCGCGCTGGGCGCCGCGTTGGGCGCTCCGCTGCGCTACCTGACCGACCGCGCGGTCCAGGCCCGGCACGACTCGGTGTTCCCCTGGGGGACGTTCACCGTCAACGTGGCGGGGTCGTTCCTGCTGGGCCTCCTGGCGGCGCTCCCGGCGGACGGCGGCGTGATGGCCTTCGCGGGGACGGGATTCTGCGGCGCCCTGAGCACGTACTCCACGTTCGGCTACGAGACGCTGCGCCTCGCCGAGGACGGTGCCCACTCCTACGCGCTGCTCAACGCCGCCGCCGGCATTGCGGCGGGGCTGGGCGCCGCCTACTGCGGCATGGTCGTCGCCCAGGCGCTGCCCGCCATGTGAACGGTCGGCCGGGCGGCCCGCGGGCCGAATGTGGCGCGGCCCAGGCTCGCAGTTCGTAGCACCTGGCTCCGAGCTCGCGAGTGGGCCGCGAGGTGACTCTGCCCATAAGGCCGTGTCCGTAAACCGGCAGGTGTCTGAAGTGTGCCGTGAGGGGCAGGGCGGTGCGGTGCGCACGGAACGGCGGCGGGCCCGCCGAACGGCGCATGGGAGGGACGGCCGCGGGTAGCAGTCGGCTGAACGTCTTCGGCCGCCGTCGCGGCTGCGCAAGGGGAGGCCGCGGATGCGCGTCCTGGTGACCGGGTGGCCGAGCTTCCTGCACGGCGAGGCCACGGCGGGCGACGTCCTGGCGATGGAGGCGGTGCGGCGCGGGCTGGCCGGCGCGGGCGTCGAGTGCGAGCTGGCGTGGAGCCCCGTCTTCCGGCCGGGCGGGCTGGACCTCGACCGCGCCGACCCCGCGTCCTACACGCATGTGGTGTTCGCCTGCGGGCCGCTGCACGGGCCCCAGATCGCGGAGCTGCACCGCCGGTACGCGCGCTGCGCCCGCGTCGCCGTGGGCGTTTCGGTCATCGATCCGGACGACCCGGCGGTCACCGGGTTCGACGCCGTCCTCCCGCGCGACGCGCCGGTGGAGGCGCCCCGGCACGACCTGGCGGCGCTGCCGGCCAGCCCGTCCGTCCCCGTCGTCGGGGTGGTCCTCGCGCCCGGCCAGGGAGAGTACGGCGGGCGGCGGCTGCACGAACGGGTCGGGCGGGAGCTGACCGGCTGGCTCGGCGCGCGCGAGTGCGCGCGGCTGCCGCTCGACACGCGGCTCGATCCGCGCGACTGGCGCCTGTTCGGGACGGCGGCCGAGCTCGAATCGGTGCTGCGCCGGCTCGACCTGGTGGTGACGACACGGCTGCACGGCCTCGTCCTGGCGCTGAAGAACGGGGTGCCCGCGCTCGCCGTGGACCCGGTCGGCGGCGGCGCGAAGGTCACCGCGCAGGCGCGGGCGTGGTCGTGGCCCGCCGTCGTGACCGTGCCGGAGCCGCCGGACGAGGTGGCGCCCGGAGAGGGGGCGCCGGTCCTCGACACCGCGGAGCTCGACCGGTGGTGGGACTGGGCGCTGTCGCCCGAGGGCGCCGGGCGGCCCGCGCTGCATCCGCCGGACGGCGGCATGATCGGCGAGCTGCTGGACGTGCTCGGCGTACGTTAAGAGCCCCATAATTCGGGAAGTTTTCGCATTTCAGGCGTTGAAAGGAGCGTCCGTCATGCGGCATGAGGAGTTCATCGGACAGGTCCAGGACCGCGCCCGCCTTCCGGGCTGGGGCGACGCCGAGCGGGCGTCCCGCGCGACCCTGGAGACGCTCGGCGAGCGGGTGCCGGAGGGCCTCGCCGACAACCTCGCGGCGCAACTCCCGCACGAGATCGGCGAGCATCTGCGCCGCACCGAGGTCTACGGCGGCGCCGGCAGCGGGGAGCGGTTCGACAAGCACGACTTCGTGGAGCGGGTCGCCGTCCGCGCGGGGACCAGCGAGGCGCGGGCCGCGTTCCTCGCGCGCAGCGTGCTGGAGGTGGTGGACGACGCCACCCAGGGCTCGATCACCACGAAGGTGCGCCACGCGCTGCCGCCCGACATCCGGGAGCTGGTGTCGTCGGGCAGCTCGGGCTGACCGCCCGCCCCGGGGCCGGACGGGGCCGGAGCGCACGCGGGCGGCGCTCCGGCCCCGTCCTCCGCCGGGCCCTTCGGGCGGTCACGCGGGCCGGGCGACGAGGAGCTCCCTGCCGAACCATTCGATGGTGCCGCGCAGGCCGTCCTCGATCGTGATGCGGGGGCGCCAGCCGAGCACGTCCTCGGCCAGGCCGGTGTCGGGGCGCCGGACGCGCGGGTCGTCCTCGGGCCGGTCGATGAACCGCACCCGCGACGGCGAGCCGGTCAGCTCGATGACCAGCCCGGCGAGGTCGGCCATGGAGATCTCGTACGGGCTGCCGATGTTGACCGGCCCCGGGTGGCCGGACAGGGCGAGGGCGACGATGCCGCGGACGGTGTCGTCCACGTGGCAGATCGACCGGGTCTGCGAGCCGTCCCCGGTGACGGTGAGGTCCTCGCCGGTCAGCGCCTGCCGCAGGAACGTCGGGACGGCCCGGCCGTCGTCGGGGCGCATCCGCGGCCCGTAGCTGTTGAAGATCCGCACGATCGCGGCGTCGAGGCCGCGGGCGTGCCGGAACGCCGACGTCAGCGCCTCACCGAACCGCTTGGCCTCGTCGTACACGCTGCGCGGCCCGACCGGGTTCACGTTGCCCCAGTACGACTCGGGCTGCGGGTGCACCAGCGGGTCCCCGTACACCTCCGAGGTGGACGCGAGGACGAACCGGGCGCCCTTGGCCTCGGCCAGGTCGAGCGCGTTGCGGGTGCCCTGGCTGCCGACCTCCAGCGTCTGGATCGGGTACCGCAGGTAGTCGGCGGGGGACGCGGCGGAGGCGAGGTGGAAGACGTAGCCGACCTCGCCGGGGACGCTGACCGGCTCGGTGAGGTCCCGTTTCAGGAACCGGAAGTCCCGCCGCCCGGTCAGGTGCGCGATGTTGCGGGACGTCCCGGTGAGCAGGTTGTCCAGGCACACGACCGAGACGCCCCGGGCGAGGAGGGCCTCGCACAGGTGCGACCCGAGGAAGCCGGACCCTCCGGTGACGACGGCGCGTTGATGTCTCATCATTCCCCCTCATCGGTTCTTGGCGGTGAGCACGGCCCCGGCGGCCTCGACGGCCTCGTCCGCGGAGATCTCCAGCAGCCCGGGGCAGGGCTCGCGCCCGTGCGGGTCGCCGTGCCGCCCCGCCCACAGGACGCGGTGCTCGGCGCGGGCGGGCGGCCCCCACCGGCCGGGCGGCGTCGGGCCGAACAGCAGCACCGACGGCGTGCGGAAGGCGGTCGCGAGGTGCGCGACGCCGGTGTCGCCGCACACGACCAGCCGGGCCGCCGCGACGAGCGCGGCCAGCTCCGGGAGCGAGGTGCGGCCGGAGAGGTCGGCGGCGGCGTCCAGTCCGGCGAGGTCCGCGACGCGGCGCGCGAGGGACGTCTCGCCGGGGCCGCCCGTGACGACGACGCGCTCGCCCCGGCTCCGCAGCGCCGCCGCGACGGCCGCGAACCGCTCGGCGGGCCAGCGGCGCGCGGGGGACGCCGCGCCGGGATGGACGACGACCGCCCCCGGCGCGGGCGGTGCGGCCGCGGGCACGGGCAGGTCCAGGTCGCCGGGGTCCGCCGGGAACCCGCAGGACGCGACGAGCCGGCACCAGCGCGCCACCTCGTGCTCGCCGGGGTCCCATGCGGGTCCGCCGGAGTGCGGGGCGCCGGGGCAGGCGAAGGCGAGGAGCCGGTCCGGTGACAGCGCCGCGAGGAGCCGGTGGCTCTCCGGCCCGGAGCCGTGCAGGTTGACGGCCACGTCCACCGGCCCGGCGGCCGGCGGCGGGGCGTCCAGGCCGTCCGCCGGGAGGACGCCGTCGACCGCGCCCGTCGCCCGGGCCAGGGCGGCGAGCCCGGCCGGCGCGGCGAGCGCGATCCGGGCGTCCGGCATCCCGCGCCGCAGCGCCCGTAACGCCGGGACGGCGGTCAGCAGGTCCCCGAGCCCGAGCGCGCGCAGCACCAGGACGCGGCCCGCGGTCACGGCCACGAGGGTTCTCGCGAGGGGCAGACGACGAGTTCGCGCACCTCGCAGCCGCCGGGCTGGGCCAGCGCGAACGCGATGGTCGCCGCCACGTCCGCGGGCCGGTTCAGCTCGGCGTCCGAGCCCGGCTTGTACCGGTCGGGGCGGTCGTCGAAGAACGCGGTGTCCATCCCGCCGGGCACGACCATCGTGACCGCGACCTTCCCGGCCAGCTCCGCCGCGAGCGCGCGGGTGAACCCGACGACCCCGGACTTGGACGCGCAGTACGCCGTGGCGTCGCTCAGCGCGCGGAACCCGAGCGTCGACGCGACGGTCACGATCCGCCCGTGCGGCTCGTTCTCCAGGTAGGGGAGCGCGGCGCGGACGACGGCGGCGGTGCCGAGCAGGTTCACCTGGACGACCCGCTCCCAGTCCTCGGCGGGGACCTCGCACAGCGTCCCGCACGCGTCGATGCCGGCGGCGGTCACGACGGCGTCCAGCCCGCCGGCCGCGCGCGCCAGGCCGTGCACGGCGCGCTCCGCGCACCGCCGGTCGGCCAGGTCCGCCTGCATGTGCTCGAAGTCCTCCTTCGGCGGGTGCCGGTCGAGGACGAGCGGCCGCCCGCCGTCGTCGGCGACCTTCCGCGCGACGGCCGCGCCGAGTCCGGAGGAGCCACCGGTGATGAGGACCTTCATGAGGCGTTTCCCTTCGTGGTCGACAGCAGGCGCGTGGTGGAGCGCCCTTCCAGCAGCGGAAGCAGGACGATCTCGCCGTCGTGCGCCCGGACCGTCGCGGCCTCGGGCAGCGTGGTCCCGGCGTAGTCGGCGCCCTTCACCCACACGTCGGGGCGCAGCCGCTCCAGCAGCGGCGCCGGGGTGTCGTCGTCGAACACCACCGCGGCGTCGACGTCGCTGAGCGCCTCCAGCACCCGGACGCGGTCGGCGGCGGGCGTCACCGGGCGCGTCGGCCCCTTGCGCCGCCGGACGGACGCGTCCGAGTTCACGCACACGATCAGGCAGTCGCCGAGCCGCCGCGCCTGCTGGAGCAGGTTGACGTGCCCGGCGTGCAGCAGGTCGAAGCAGCCGCCGGTCGCCACCACCGTCCCGCCCGCGCGGCGGACCCGCTCGACGACGTCCCAGACGTCCTCGCCGCGCTCGGGCACGAGCCGGGCCGTGCCGGTCTCGGCGAGCTGCGCCGACAGGGCCGCGGCGGCCCCGGCGCGGACGAACTCCGACGCCTGCTGGACGCCCTCGGTGACGGCGGCGCTCAGCGCCGCGCCGTCGGCGAGCGCGCCGACGGCCCCGGCGGCGAAGCTGTCGCCCGCGCCGCACGAGTCGCCGCGGGCGGGCTTCGCGGGCGCGAGGAACGGCGCCTCGGACCCGTCGCACAGCAGCGCGCCCTCGGACCCGAGCGTGATCGCGACGCCCTCGATGCCCCAGGCGCGGCCGAGGTGGCGGCCGCGCCGCCCGGCGGCCGACAGCCCGAACCCGCTGATGTCGGCGCCGTCCGCGGCGGCCAGCCGGGCGGCCTCCTCCTCGTTCGGGGTGAGCAGCCGGACGCCGGGGACCGGCGGCTCGCCGCGCGGATGCGGGTCCCACACGACCGGCACGCCGCGGGGCAGCTCCCCGAGCAGGGAGCGGACGGCGCGGTGCCGGGTGACCCCGCGGCCGTAGTCGGAGACCAGCACGGCGCCGGCCCCCGCGATCGCGTCGGTGACGCGCGGACCGACGGGCCCGTCGAGGGCCCGCCCCTCCCCGGCGTCCAGGCGCGCCACCGACTGTCCTCCGGACCGGATGCGCAGCTTGCAGGGCGTGCCGCCGTGCAGGTGGAACGCCGCGACCTCCATGTGCTTCTCGAGCATCGCGCGGAGCCGCCGGCCCGGGTCGTCGTCGGCGAGCGCCGTGACGAGCACGACCTCCCGGCCCGCGGCCGCCGCCAGCAGCGCCGCGAGGCCCGCGCCGCCGGGGCGGGGCCGCTCCTCGGCCTGCTCGACGACGGGGACGGGCGCGTCCGGGCACAGCCGGCTGCTGCTGCCGACGATGTCGATGTCGAGCAGGACGTCGCCGACCACCACGAGCGGCTCAGGCATGGGGCACCCCCAGCGCTTCGTCGACCACTCCGCACAGCAGATGGATCGCCGCGAGGTGGATCTCCTGGACGGTCGAGGCGGTGGGGGCGTCCACGGTGATCGCGTCGCCGCACGCCTCGGCGAGCGGGTTCGGCCCCGGCCCGGTGACGGCCCAGGCCGACAGCCCGAGCCGCCGGGCGCGGTGCGCCGCCGCGATCACGTTGGGGCTGCGGCCGCTGGTCGACAGGCACACCAGCACGTCCCCGGGGCGGCCGTGCGCCTGTACCTGCCGCTCGAACACGGTGCCGGCACCGTAGTCGTTGCCGATCGCGGTGACCGAGGAGGTGTCGCCGTGCAGCGGGATCGCCGACAGCGGGCACCGCTCGCTCTCGAACCGGCCGACGAGCTCGGCGGTCAGGTGCTGCGCCTCGGCGGCGCTGCCGCCGTTGCCGCAGGCGAGCAGCCGCCCGCCGCCGCGCAGCACGCGGGCGAGCCGGCGGCCCCACGCCTCGATCGTCGGGACCTGGCCGCGGAACCGGAGCGCCGCCTCGGCGAGCGCCTCCAGCCGCCGGTCGTGGACGGTGGACGTCCGCGTCGGGGCGCCGGTCTGCGCGGTCACGCGGCCACCTCGCCCAGGGCGGCGGCGTGCTCGTAGACCTCGGTGGTGTCGGCGGCGACGCGCGTCCACGAGTAGCGCCGGCGGGCCCGGCCGACCGCGGCGTGGCCCATCGCGGCCCGCCGCGCCGGGTCGTCGAGCAGCGCCCGGATCGCGCCGGCCGCCGCCTCCGCGTCGCGCGGCGGGACGAGCGTCCCGGTGACGCCGTCCACGACCGTGTCGAGGTGGCCGCCGACGGCGCTCGCCACCACGGGCACGCCGCAGGCCATGGCCTCCACCGGCACCATGCCGAAGGGCTCGTACCAGGGGAGCGTGACGACGAGGCTCGCCGACCGCAGCAGCGGCGGCACCTCGTCGCGGCCGAGCCGGCCGAGGAACTCCACCCGCCCGGCGACGCCCGCGTCCCGCGCGACCCCGCGCAGCCGGCGCACCTCCGGGTCGCGGTCGAGGCCGCCGCGCGGCGGCCCGCCGGCGACGGCCAGCTCGGCGCCCGGCAGGCGCGCCAGCGTGCGGATGGCGGTGTCGACGCCCTTGCGCTCGACGAGCCGGGACAGCACGACGATCCGGTGCGGGCCCCCGGCGTCCGGCGGGGCGGCGCGGCCGCGGGCGGCGAACAGGCCGAGGTCGACCCCGCACGGCACCACCTGGAGGCGGTCGGGGTCGACGCCCATCGCCGTCAGCTCGCCGATCTCGTCGGAGCAGGTGGCGATGACGGTGTCGGCCGCGCGCCCGATCGCGCGCTCCAGCCGGACGCGCGAGGCGGGGCTCGTGTCCCTGCCGCCCTGGTGGCGGCGCTTGACGGCGCCGAGCGCGTGGTAGGTCTGCACGACCGGCACGCGGCGCGCCCCCGCCGCCTGCGCGGCCTGGATCGCGGCGAGGCCGCTCATCCAGAAGTGGGCGTGCACGACGTCGGGCGGGTCGGCGGCCCACCGCCGCTCCAGGTACGTCCCGAAGTCGTGCATCCAGGGCAGCAGGTCGTCCTTGGCGATGTGCTCGGGCGGGCCCGCCGGGACGTGCTCGACGGTCGCGCCGGGCGCGAGCCGCACCCGGCGCGGCAGGGCGGGCCCGTCCCGCCGCGTGTAGACGGTGACGGAGTGCCCCTGGCGGCCGAGTTCGGTGGCCAGTTCCGCGACGAACACGTTCTGCCCGCCGCCGTCCGCCCCGCCCAGCCCCTTCCCGCCCAGCCCCTTCCCGGCCGGTCCGCCCCGGGCGGCGAGGGGGCTGGCGTGCTCGGAGATCATGGCAATTCTCATCGCGTTACCTCCTGGAGAGTCCGCCGCCAGTCGCGCAGGAACCGCGGCAGCCCGTACCGCTCGACGGCGTGGGCCCGCGCCTCCTTGCCCATCTGGCGGGCACGCGGCGGGTCGGCGGCCAGGGTCCGCGCGGCGTCGGCCAGCGTGGCGACGCGCGTGGACAGCACCCCGGCCTCCGGCGGCACCGCTTCGACCGCCTCGGTGGTGGCGAGCGCCACCACGGGCAGGCCGAGCATCATGGCCTCGATCAGCGCGAGGCCGAGCGAGGTCCACCGGTAGGGGTGGACGTAGACGCGGCGGCGGGCGAGTTCGGCGTGCATCCTCGCCTGCGGCAGGTCCTCGAAGGTCCAGAGCGATTCGGGAGGGATGCCGAGGCGCCCGGGGGCCCCGGCGACGTTCATGCCGAACAGGTCGAGGGGGACGGCCGCGGCCAGCTCGGCGAGCAGGTCGGCGCCCGCGACGCGGCCCCGCCGGACCGGGTCGTTGATGACGACGCCCGCGCGCGGCATGTCGGCGGTGTACCGGTAGCCGGGGTCGACGACGCCGTGCTCGATGACCCTGGTCGGGGCGCGGCCGCAGTTCCAGAACAGCTGGTTGAAGTGGGTGACGTGCACGACCGGGATGTCGGAGCGGTCGTGCAGGAGGTGCCGGCTGTCGGGCACGACCTCCTCGGGGAGCCCCACGTCGGACGGGGTCCGGCGCGGCGTGTCGTGCTCGACGTAGACGGCGGGGACGTCCCGCCCGGGGCGGCGGCCGAGCCACTCCTCGGCCAGCCGCAGCTCGCGGGGGCGCTGCAGGACGACCACGTCGACGTCCTCGTCGCGGAGCCGCTCGGGAGCGACCTCGACGGCGCGGTCCGGCCAGGTGAAGGTGTCGGGCCGCCCCCTGCCGTCCGGCCCGCGGTCCGGGGTCGCGGGGACGAGCGTGGTCTGCGGTCCGTGGACGAACGACGTCGCCCACGAGCCGTGCACGTGCCACATGAGGACTCTCATCGGGTGGGGACCTCCTCCACCGTCGCCACGATCTCCACGGCGGCGGCGACCTCGTCGGCGCTGACGGACGCCAGGCAGGGGTGGCCGTCGACCGGGCATTCGCGGGCGCGGCTGTCCTTGCACGGCGCCTGCTGGTCGCCGAGCAGCGCCAGCGGGACGCCGAACGGCGCCCACCGGGCGGCGGGCACGGTCGGCGCGAACAGCGACACGACGGGCGTCCCCACGGCCGCCGCCAGATGCGCGGGACCGGTGTTGCCGGCGACGACCGCGGACGCGCTCGCCAGCACCGACGCGAGCTCCGGCAGGGACGTGCGCCCGCCGAGGTCGAGACCGTCCTCGCCCGCGACGAGCGCGGTCAGCTCCTTCTCGTCCCCGTGGCCGGTGACGACCACCCGGCGCCCGGCCGACCGCAGCAGCCGGACCGCCTCGGCGCAGCGCTGCGGCGGCCAGGCGCGCGCGGGCACGGACGTGCCGGGGTGGACCACCACGTAGCCGGGTCCGCCGGTGAGGTGGTCGGTGTCGGGCAGCGGCCCGCGGACGCGCAGCCGTGTGTCGGCCGGGGACGGGAACCCGGCGTCCTCCGCCAGCGCGAGCATCCGCAGCGGCTCGGGGACGTCGGTGTCGGGCCGGTGCCGCAGGTCGAGCAGCGACCCGGGGTAGTCCTCGCAGATGCCGCCGATCCACGGCGTCCCGGCGAGGCGCAGCAGCAGCGCCAGCGGCAGCGGCGACTGGTGGAACGAGGTCAGGACGAGCGCCCGGTCGAAGCCGCGCAGCTCGCGGACGAGCCGGTCGATCGCGGCCTGCTCGACGGGGACGCGGTCGGGGTCGATCCAGGGCGCGCGCCACTCGATGACGCGGTCGACGCCCGGCAGCATGTCGGCGGCGGCGCGGCCGCGCGGCCCGCACAGCAGCACCACCTCGTCGGCGCGTGCGGCGACCGCCCGCACGGCGGGGCCGGCGAGCAGCACGTCGCCGAGGTTGTCCTGGCGTGCGAGGAGGACCCTCATCGGCGCCGCCTCCCGCCGAGGACGAGATCGACGGCGGCGTCCAGCGTCGGCGCCGTCTCCACCGCCCGCGCGATCTCCGCCGGCCGGGTCCGCCCGGTCGGGACGAGGATGCCGCGCGCGCCGGCCGCCGCGGCGGCCTCGATGTCGCGGCCGATGTCGCCGATGACGGCGCAGTCGGACGGCAGCACGCCGAGCCGCTCGGCGGCCCGCTCGATCATGCCGGGCTCCGGCTTGCGGCACTTGCAGCCGTCGCCGTCGTCGTGCGGGCAGAACTCCCACACGTCGACCCGGCCGAGCAGCTCCTCGACGCGGGCGTTGACGCGCCGCACGTCCGCGGCGCCGATGCGGCCCTTGGCGACCCCGGACTGGTTGGACACGACGCCGATCCGGACGCCGTGCCGCCGCAGCCGGTCGAGGGCGCGGCGCGCGCCCGGCATCGGCTCGACCCGCGCCGGGTCGCCGTTGTACGGGACGTCCCTGATGAGGGTGTCGTCGCGGTCGAACAGCACGACCCGCGGCCCGCCCCAGCCCCGCGCCCGCCGGTGCGCGGCCAGCCCCCGGAGCCGGTGCCAGATCGCGGCGGGCGGGATGACGGCGCTGGTGACCAGCATCTTCGTCAGCTCGCCCGGTCTCTTCGGGCCGGGCCGGATCCGCTCGTAGGCGAACCGCGCGGTGAGCGCCGCCCAGGCGCCCGCGGCGAACGCGGCGGCGGTCCGGCTCCGCGGCGCGGCCGCGAGCGCGAGGAGCCCGGCGGCGGTCGTGGCGGCGTGCCGGCGGAGCAGCCCGCGGCCCTCGCCGGCGCGGGCGCGCCAGGCGGGCCCGTGCACGCGCCACATGAGGACGTCGTCGGCGTTCCCGGCCTGCGCGCGCACCGACGCCCAGAACCCGGCGGGCCGGACGGGGTGCGCGAGCCGCCGGTCGCCGAGGACGAGGCCGTGCCCGGCGTCCAGGGCGCGCAGCGCCAGGTCCGCGTCCTCGCGGTAGGCGCGGCGGAAGCGCTCGTCGAAGCCGCCCAGCTCGGCGAGGACGCCGCGCCGGTAGGCCATGTCGGCGGTGATCCAGTCGGCGTTCGCGAGCCCGGCCGTGCCCCGCTCCCAGTCGGTCGGCCGCCGGTCGGCGGGCAGCGGGACGCCGACCCGGCCCTGCGATCCGCCGACCGAGGGCGGCAGGTCCGCCAGGTCGGCGGCGAGCCGCGCGGGCCAGCCGGGCTCGGGCTCGACGTCGTCGTCGAGGAACGCCACCCATTCGGTCGCGGCGGCGCGCCAGCCCATGTTCCGCGCGGCGGCGGGACCGCGCCCGCCGGACCGGATCACCCGGATCTCCGGCCCGGCCGACGGCGGCAGCGGCAGCGGCGCGCCGGGCGCGGGGCGGTCGTCCACGACGATGATCTCGTGCGGCCCGGGGCCGGGGGCGCCGTCCAGCCCGGCGAGCAGCGCGTGCAGCGTGACGCGCAGGCTCTCCCGGCCGACGGTGGGGACGACGACGGTGTAGCTCATCAAGCGCGCACCTCCCGGCGGCGCACCGTGAACGGCCCGATGGCGAGCAGGTCGACCGGCGCGGAGCCGAAGCACTCCAGCGCGTCGCGCGGGTCGTCGGCCATCGGGCGGCCGGCGGTGTTCAGGCTGGTGTTGACGAGGACGGGCAGGCCGGTCCGGCGGCGGAACTCCGCCAGCAGGCGCGCCACGAGCGGCTCGCCGTCCGCCGCGACCGTCTGGACGCGGGCGGTGCCGTCCACGTGCACGACCGCCGGTATGCGCTCCCGCCATCCGGGCCGGACGCGGTGGACGAACAGCATGTACGGGCTCGGCAGCGGGCCTTCGAAGATCTCGGGGGCGTGCTCCAGCGCGACCATCGGCGCGATCGGCCGGAACTGCTCGCGGCCCTTCACGTCGTTGAGCCGCTCCACGTTCCCGGCGTGGCCGGGGTGGGCGAGCAGGGAGCGGTGCCCGAGCGCGCGCGGGCCGAACTCCGAGCGGCCTTGGAACCAGGCCACGATCTCGTTGCGGGCCAGCGCCTCGGCGACGGCGGCGGCCAGGTCGTCCGGCCGCTCGTAGGGGATCCTGGCGGTGTCGAGCCGTTCGGCGATCTCCCGGTCGTCCCACCGCCGGCCGAGGTCCGCGCCGGGCATGCCGGTGAGCGGGTCGCCGCCGTCCTGCGCGACGTGCAGCGCGGCGCCGAGCGCCGTGCCGGCGTCGCCCGCCGCGGGCTGCACCCAGATGTCGTCGTAGGGTCCGGTCTCGGCCAGCCGGGAGTTGGCGACGCAGTTGAGGGCGACGCCGCCCGCGAGCATCAGCCGGCGGGATCCGGTCTCGCCGTGCAGCCAGGCCGCGAGGTCCAGCAGCACCTCCTCCAGCCGGGCCTGGACGCTGGCGGCGAGGTCGGCGTGGTCGCGGGTCCACTCGGCGTCCGCCCGGCGGGCCTTCGCGAGCGAGCCCCAGTCGATCCCGGCGACCGCGAAACCGCCGTCGCCGGTCGCGCGCACGTGCTCGCGCAGCTCGTCCAGGAAGCGCGGCTCGCCGTAGGACGCGAGCGCCATGACCTTGTACTCGTCGCTGGAGCGGAGGAAGCCGAGGTGCTCGGTGAGGTCCTCGTACATCAGCCCGAGCGAGTGGGGGAGGCGCTGGGCGTGCAGCGTCGTGAGGACGCCGCCCTCGTACGTCCCGGCCAGGTGCGAGTGCGACTCGCCCCGGCCGTCCAGGACCAGGACGTCGCCGTCGCCGGGGCCGGGCGCGGCGAGCGCGGCGGACGCGGCGTGCGCCACATGGTGCGGGACGTACCGGACGATCCCCGGGTCGAGCCCGGGCAGCGCCGTCGCGAGGAAGTTCGGGGCGCGCCGCGCGTACAGGGTGCGCAGCCGCTCCCACTGGGGGTCGTGCCCGCGGAGACCGGGCTCGACGAGGGAGGGGTCGTAGGAGTAGGCGACGGCGTCGAGGTCGCCGGGCTCCAGCCCGGCCTCGCGCAGGCACCAGCGGGCGGCCTGCTCCGGCAGTTCCCAGCCGGCGAACGGGACCGGCCGCTTGCCGTGCTTGCGGCGGCTGAAGCGCTCCTCTTCGGCGGCCGCGACGACCCTGCCGTCCGCGACGAGCGCGGCGGCCGGGTCGTGAAAGATCGCATTGATTCCGAGCACGCGCATGTGAGCCCCGTTTCGGCGCAACGGTCGTCGGTGGTGTGCCGATGGCTTCGTCGCAGGCATCGGCTCTTGGCGGACTCGCCAGGGGAGTGAATCCCCTATAGGTGATTCGACATTGCCGATAACGGGGGACCTAAACGCTCAAGTCGGGAAAGGCGCTGGTTAGGCGAAGTGCCAGGTAGAAGGGCTTGCGCGCACATAGAGGGCGAGTCGCCGGGTACTGGCGGATCCATGCGCTTCACCGTCGTCGTCATCACCCGGGACCGGCGGCAGTCCCTCCTCGCGACGCTCGCGCACGTGCGGAGACTGGCCGAGCGGCCGCCGGTCGTCGTGGTGGACAACGCCTCGCGGGACGGCACCGCCGACGCGGTCGCGGCGCGCTTCCCCGAGGTCGCCCTCATCCGGTCGCCGGGCAATCTCGGCGCCGTCGGCCGCAACCTGGCGGTCGACCACGTCCGCACCCCCTACGTCGCGTTCTGCGACGACGACACCTGGTGGGACCCGGACGCGCCGTCCCGCGCCGCCGACCTGCTCGACGCGCACCCGCGGCTGGCGGTCGTCACCGGGCGGATCCTGGTGGAGCCCGGCGGGCGCGAGGACCCGATCGTCCCCGAGCTGCGGCACTCGCCCGTCCCCGGCCCGCCGTGGCTGCCGGGCCCCGCGCTCGGCTCGTTCCTGGCCGGGGCCTCGATGGTGCGGGCGGAGGCGTTCCGCGCGGCCGGCGGGTTCTCCTCGCGGCTGTGGCTCGGCGGCGAGGAGGAGCTGCTCAGCGCCGACCTCATGGCGCTCGGCTGGCACCTCTGCTACGCCGAGGACGCCGTCGTGCACCACGAGCCGTCCCGGCTCCGCGAGCCGCACCTGCGGCGCCGCCACGGCATCCGCAACACGCTGTGGTTCACCTGGCTGCGCCGCCCGCTCCCGGTCGCGGTGCGCCGCACCGCCGGGCTGCTGCGCACGCTGCCGCGCGACCGCGTCACCGCCGGCGCGCTCGCCGAGGCCGCCGCCGGCCTCGGCTGGGTGGCCCGCGAGCGGCGCACGCTGCCGCCCGACGTCGAGGACCGGCTGCGCAGCCTGGAGACGGCCCAGCGGGAGTCCACGGCCCGCCGCTACGTGAGCTGAGGAGAGCCCATGCCCGACGCGCCGGCGCCCGACGTGACGATCGTGGTGGCGACCCGCGACCGCGCGGCCGAGCTGCGCCGCAGCCTCGGCCACCACACGGCCCCGGTCGTCGTGGCCGACAACGCCTCCGCCGACGGCACCGCCGACGTCGCCGCGGCGGCCGGCGCCACCGTGCTGCGGCTGCCCCGCAACCGGGGCGCCGCCGCCCGCAACGCCGGCGCCGCCCGCGCCGGCACCCGCTACATCGCGTTCGCCGACGACGACTCCTGGTGGGCGCCCGGCTCGCTGGAACGGGCCGCGGGGATCCTCGACGCCCACCCGCGCACGGCGCTGCTCGCCGCCCGCGTCCTCGTCGGCGAGGAGGAGCGGCTCGAACCGGTCTCCGCGCAGATGGCCGCCGCACCGCTCGGCCGGCCCGCGGGGCTCCCCGGACCGGCCGTCCTCGGCTTCCTCGCCTGCTCGGCCGTCGTGCGCCGGGACGCGTTCCTGGACGCCGGCGGGTTCTCCGACGTACTGCACTTCGCGGGCGAGGAGGAACTGCTCGCCCTCGACCTCGCCGCCGCCGGGTGGGGCCTCGCCTACGTGCCGGAGCTCGTCGTGCACCACCACCCGTCCAGGACGGGCCGCGACCCGGCCGCGCGCCGCCGCCGGGAGGTCCGCAACCAGCTGCTCACCGCGTGGCTGCGGCGCCCGCTCCCGGCGGTCGCCCGGACGGCGGCGTCCGCGCTGACCAGCCGGGACGGACGCGCCGGCCTCGCCGCCGCGGTCCGCGCCCTGCCCGCCGTCGCCGGCGCCCGGCGGCCCGTCCCGCCCGCCGTCGAGGCGGCCCGCGCCAGCCTCAGCGGCTACTGACCTCCGCGCCGCCGTCCTGGGGTCGGGCCGGGGACGGCGTCCGGCCGCGGGCGAGGAACAGCGCGCACAGGGCGCCGACCAGGGTCGCGGCGGCGAGCGCCCAACCGGTCCCGTACTCGGCGTGCCGGGTGGAGCCGCCGGCCTCGGCCAGGCCGAGGAACAGCGTGCCGACGGTGGCGATGCCGATCACCTGGGCCAGCTGCGTCAGCGTGAGCAGCAGCCCGCTGGCGTCGGCGGCGTCCTCGGCGGCGACGTGCCGCAGCGCGACCGTCATGATGATCGGCATCACGCCGAGGCCGAACCCGATGACCACCGTGAGCGCCGCGTAGGCCGCGCCGCCGCCGGCGAGGGGGCCGACGCACAGGTAGCCGGCCGCCGCGACCGCGAACCCGGCCGGGACCGCCGGGCGGTGCAGGCGGGCGGGCAGCCGCTGCCAGTTCAGGCCGACCAGCGCGAACGCCAGCACGCACGGGACGAACGCGAGCCCGGACTCCAGCGGCGACATCCGCAGGTCGCCCTGGAGGTGCAGGGTGGTGGTGAACAGGAATGACGCCCAGCTGCCCGGGCCGAACACGATCGCGACGCAGGCGGGCACGAGCAGCGGCGCGCGCAGCACCCGCGCCGGGATGAGCGGCCGCCCGCCGGCGGCGGCGACGCGGCGCTCCACAGCGACGAACGCGGCGAGGAACGCGGCGCTCGCGGCCAGCGACGCCCAGCCCCACAGCGGCCAGCCGAGCTCGTGCCCCATGATCAGCGGGACGACGAACAGCAGCACCGCGGCCGCGAGGGTCAGCAGCCCCGGCGTGTCCAGCCGCCCGCGCAGGCCCCCCGCGCCGGACGGCCGCTCGTCCCGGGGCAGGACGCGCGGCCCGGCGAGCAGCAGCGCGATCCCGATGGGCACGTTGACGAGGAACACCGTCCGCCAGCCGGTGCCGAACAGGTCGGCGCTGACCAGCAGGCCCCCGGCCGCCTGCCCGACGACGACCCCGCCCGCGATCACGGCCGAGTACAGGCTGAGCGCGCGGGCCCGTGCGGCGCCGCTGAAGTCCCGCTGGATCATCGACATGACCTGCGGCGTCAGCAGCGCGGCGGCGGCGCCCTGCAGGAGGCGGAACGCCACCAGCGCGCCGGTGGACGGCGCCAGCCCGCACGCCAGCGACGCCACCGTGAACCCGGCGAGGCCGAGGTGGAACATGCGGCGGTGCCCGGCGAGGGCGCCGAGCCGCGCGCCGGTGATCAGGAGGACGGCGTAGGAGACGATGTAGCCGGCCACGACGAGCTGCAGCCCCGCTCCCGTGGCGTGCAGGTCCGTGCGCATCGTGGGGAGCGCGACGTTGACGATGCTCGTGTCGAGGATGCCCATGAACTGGCCGAGCAGGATGACCGCGAGCGAAAGGCGGCCGGACCCGTTCCGCGACTCCCGTTCGGGAACAATCCCGCGCAGATCGGTTGTCTGTGTCATGTGAGCAAGCGTGCGCCGACGCCGGTACCCGTAACGAGAGCCTGTCGATACGGGTACTGACAGCACCTGGAAGGCGCCGCCGTCCGGCGGCAGGCTGGGGGACGTGACGATGAGCACCGCGGAGACGACCACCGGCAGGGCCCCGGCGCGGGCCGGCCGCGGAGCGGGCCCGCGCCGCCGCCGCGAGCTCGCCGCGTTCCTGCGCAGCCGGCGGGAGCGGATCACGCCCGAGGACGTCGGCATGGCGCCGGGCCTGCGGCGCCGCACGCCGGGACTGCGCCGCGAGGAGGTCGCGCAGCTCGCCGGGGTCGGCGTGACCTGGTACACGTGGCTGGAGCAGGGCCGCCCGATCAACGCGAGCACGCAGGTGCTGGACGCGGTGGCGCGCACGCTGCGGCTGGACGGCGCCGAGCACGAGCACCTGTACCGGCTCGCCGACGTGCCCGACGCGACGGTGGACGAGGAGGCCGGCGCCCTGCCCGAGGACGTCCAGGCGGTCCTGGACGCGCTCGTGCCCGTGCCCGCGTCCGTGGCCAACGGCCGGTCCGACATCCTCGCCTGGAACGCCGCCTACGCGGCGATCTTCCCCGCCGTCGAGAACGTGCGGCAGTGCGAGCGGAACTCGATGTGGATGGCGTTCACGCTGCCGCCGTGCTGCAACCCGGTCGCGAACCTGGCGGAGACGGCGCCCGGCCTCGTCGCGGCGTTCCGGCACCGCTACAGCCGGCATCTGGACGAGCCGGGCTGGAAGGACATCGTCCGGCGGCTGCAGGCGGTCAGCCCGGAGTTCGCGCGGCTGTGGGCGTCCCACGACGTCGCGCTGGCCGGATCGAGCACCAAGGTGTTCCGGCACCACGCCGCCGGGGAGATCCGCACCCGCACCCTGCACCTCGACGTCAGCGCCTCGCCGGGCGCGCGGCTGGTCGCCTACACCCCGACCGACGAGGAGAGCCGGGAGCGGATCGGCTGGCTCCTCGCGCACCCCGAGGCCGCCGCCGCGGACCACCGCCACTGACGGTCAGTTCCGGGCGCGCCTCGCGATCACGACCAGGTCGGCCGCCGCGATGACGGCGACGGCCGCGCAGATGGCGGCCGCCGCCCACGACCCGTCGCCCTGCGCGCCCACCGCGAACACGATCGCGGCGGCGACCGCGATGACCAGCGCGACCGCGGACAGGATCGCCCGCAGCCGCAGCGGGCTGCGCGCGTTCAGCGGCTCGCTGCCGCGCGGCTGCTCGTGCGGGTAGGGCCCGCGGGCGCCGGGCCCGTGCCAATCGGGCCCGTACGGCTCGGAGTCGGGCCGTCCGGAGTCGGGCCGTTCGGAGTCGGGCCGTTCGGAGTCGGGCCGTTCGGGGTCGCCCACGGGATCACCTCGCGAACGTGCCGACGAGCGTCCCGGCCGCCACGATCCTCTCCTGGAGGGCGTCGCGGAGGTCCTCCGCGGTGAAGCCGTCGCGGAGCCCGGACGGCTCCGACAGGCCGTAGAGCCGGAAGAAGTACCGGTGCGGGCCGTCGCCCGCCGGCGGCTTCGGCCCGCCGTACCCCTCGGCGCCGTAGTCGTTGCGGCCGGCGGCGGCCTCCGCCGGACGCTCCCCGGTGTCCAGCCCCGTGGTCGCCGGGTCGATGCCGGCGAGCAGCCAGTGCGCGAACGTTCCGGTGGGCGCGTCCGGGTCCTCGCAGGCCAGCGCCAGCTCCACCACCTCCTCGGGGGCCGGCGACCACTCCAGCGGGGGCGAGAGGTCCCCGCTGTCGTGCGAGTACTCCGACGGCATCAGCGTGTGGTCGGCGAAGGCGGCACTCCGCAGCGTCATCTCCTCCATGCGCTGGTCGTGCCCGGTCACGGCCCGTCGATGCACACCCGGTCAGCCCGCGCTGGAGGCCGCCCAGATGTTGACGCCCGCGTCGACGGCGTCGCGGTCGATCGCGGCGAGCTCGTCGGCGGTGAAGTCGAGCCGGTCCAGGGCGGCGAGGTTCTCCTCCAGCTGGCGGACGCTGCTCGCGCCGATCAGGGCGGAGGTGACCCGGCCGTCCCGCAGCGACCAGGCCAGCGCGAGCTGGGCGAGCGACTGCCCGCGGCCCCGCGCGATCTCGTCGAGCGTCCGGACGTGCCGCAGGTTCTCCTCGGTGAGCAGGCTTGAGGCGAACGACGTGCCCTTGCTGGCCCGCGACCCCTCGGGGACGCCGTCGAGGTACTTGCCGGTCAGCATCCCCTGTGCGAGCGGCGAGAACGCGATGCAGCCGACGCCCTCCGCGCCGAGCGTGTCGAGCAGCCCGCCCTCGATCCAGCGGTTGAGCATCGAGTAGGACGGCTGGTGGATGAGCAGCGGCGTCCCCATCTCCCGCAGGATCGCCGCGGCCTCGGCCGTCCGCTCGGGGGAGTACGACGAGATCCCCGCGTACAGGGCCTTCCCGGACCGGACGGCCCGGTCCAGCGCCCCCATCGTCTCCTCCAGCGGCGTCTCCGGGTCGAACCGGTGGCTGTAGAAGATGTCGACGTAGTCGACGCCCATCCGCCGCAGCGACTGGTCGAGGCTGGAGAGCAGGTACTTGCGCGACCCCCACTCGCCGTACGGGCCGGGCCACATGTCGTACCCGGCCTTCGTCGAGATGACGATCTCGTCCCGGTACGGCGCGAGGTCCTCGCGCAGGACCCGGCCGAAGTTGACCTCCGCGGACCCGTACGGCGGCCCGTAGTTGTTGGCCAGGTCGAAGTGCGTGACCCCGAGGTCGAAGGCGCGCCGCAGGATCGCCCGCTGGTCGTCCAGCGGGCGGTCGTCGCCGAAGTTGTGCCACAGCCCCAGCGAGATCGCCGGGAGCAGCAGCCCGCTGCGCCCGCACCGCCGGTAGGGAGTCCGCTCGTACCGTCCGCCGTCCGCCACATAAGTCATGGTCACGAGTATTTCAGGCCCGGCCGGGGCTCGATCCGCTCACTCCGGCGGGAGGGCGTGCTTGAGGACCTTGCCGGCCGGGTTGCGGGGGAGGGCGTCCAGGAAGACCACGTCGCGCGGGACCTTGTGGCGGGCGAGGTTCGCCGCGACGTGCCGCTTCACGTCGTCCGCGGTGAGGCCGCGCGCCACCACGTGGGCGCGGAGGCGCTGGCCGAACTCCTCGTCCGGGACGCCGGTGACGGCGGCCTCCTCGACGGCGGGATGGGCGGCGAGCAGGTCCTCGACCTCGGCCGGGTGGACGTTCTCGCCGCCGGACACGATCATGTCGTCGGCGCGGCCGTCGACGTGGAGGCGGCCGGCGGCGTCGAGACGGCCGAGGTCGCCGACCGCCATCAGGCCGCCGGCCTCGTCCCCGCCCCCGCCGCCGGTGTAGCCGCCGAACCGCGCCGGGGTGTCGGCGAAGATCCGCCCGACGGCGCCCGGCGGGACGGGGCGGTCGTCGTCGCCGAGGACCGCGACCCGCGTCCCGGCGGGCGGGCGGCCGACGCAGCCGGGCGCGGCGGCCAGCTCGTCCGGGGTGGCGATCGTGATGCAGGACGCCTCGGTCGAGCCGTAGAAGTTGTAGAGGGTCGGGCCGAAGGCGGCGAGGGCGCGGCCGCCGAGCCCGGCGTCCAGCCGCGCGCCGCCCGTCATGACCACCGTGAGCCGGGACAGGTCGCGGTCCGCGAGGCCGGGCGAGGCCAGGACGCGGCCGAGCATCACCGGGACGGCGATGAAGGACGTGCAGCGGTGCCGCTCCAGGTCGTCCAGTACCCGCTCGGCGTCGAAGCGGCGGCGCAGGACGAGCGTCGACCCGAGGCCCAGGGCGAGGAGCGCCGCGGTGAGGCCGAGGCCGTGGAACAGGGGCGGGCCGACGAACATCGCCTCGCCGCCGCGGAACGGCACCTTCGACAGGATGCCGCCCGGCAGCGCGAGGGAGCGCGGCTGCGCGCGGGGCGCGCCCTTCGGCCGTCCCGACGTGCCGCTGGTGAGGATCACCATGGAGCCGTGCCGGGACGGGGCGGGCGGCGGCGCGCCGTCCGCCCCGGCGATGAGGCCGTCCATGTCCGACTCGCTGAACCGGGGCAGGTCGAGGCCGCCGGCGACGGGGGCGAACTCGTCGTCGTGCAGCAGGACGGTGACGCCTTCGCGCCGCACGGCGTCGCGGAGCTGCGGCGCGGCGAAGTCGGTGTTCAGGAACAGGACGGACGCGCCCGTCTTCGCGGCGCCCGACATCGCCTCCAGCAGGCCGCGGTGGTTGCGGCACAGGATCCCGACCGTCCCGCCGGGGCCGACGCCCCGCGCGCGCAGGGCGTTGGCGAGGGCGTTGCAGCGCCGGTCCAGTTCGCCGAACGTGAGGCTCCCGCGGTCGTCGACGAGCCCGGTGCGGCCGGGGAAGCGGTGCGCGGGCACGGCCGTGGCCGCGCCGAGCGGTCCGTAGGCGCGCATGGCCCGCGCGGCGGCGGCGAGGGCGCGCGGCGGCATCGGGCCGATCATCCCGGCGCGGGCGGCGGCGCGCAGCGCGGTCAGCTCGGCGGTGACGCGGGTGCGGAGGAGCATGCCGGAAGCGTAGTGAGTTCCGCCGAGTCACCCCACACCACCCAGGAGTGCACAAACGGATCGGCTCCCGGCTGTCATCTCTGCGACGCGTGAACGGGGCCCGAAGGTGGCAAGAAGATTCAGAAGCTATGGGCGAGGAGGTCCCGGTGGTCGTGCTGCGCAGTTATGTGTCGGGTTCATGGCGTGCTCCGGAGGACGAGGGCGTGCCGCTGCACGACGCCGTCACGGGGGAGGAGGTCGCCCGGATCTCGTCGGCGGGGGTCGACATGGGCGCCGCGCTGGAGTACGGGCGGACGACCGGCGGCCCGGTGCTGCGGGAGCTGACGTTCCACCAGCGCGCGGCGCTGCTGAAGGCGCTCGCCTCCCATTTGGGGGAGCACCGCGAGGAGCTGTACGCCCTGTCGGCCCGGACGGGCGCGACGCTCGGCGACGCGAAGTTCGACGTGGACGGCGGCATCGGCGTCCTGTTCGGCTATGCGGGCAAGGGGAAGCGGGAGCTGCCGAACGACCGGGTGCTGATCGAGGGGGAGGTGGAGCCCCTCGGCAGGGGCGGGTCGTTCGTCGGGCAGCACCTGTGCACGCCGTCGCGGGGCGTCGCGGTGCAGATCAACGCGTTCAACTTCCCGGTGTGGGGACCCCTGGAGAAGCTCGCGCCCGCCTTCCTCGCCGGGGTGCCGAGCCTGATCAAGCCGGCGAGCCAGACCGCCTACCTGACCGCCCGGCTGGTCGAGCTGATCGTCGAGTCGGGCATCCTGCCCGAGGGCACGGTGCAGATGGTCTGCGGCGAGCCGCGCGACCTGCTCGACCACCT
The DNA here is from genome assembly GCF_041951365.1 of Actinomadura sp. GTD37. Lineage (NCBI taxonomy): Bacteria > Bacillati > Actinomycetota > Actinomycetes > Streptosporangiales > Thermomonosporaceae > Actinomadura > Actinomadura sp. GTD37. The sequence goes on along the minus strand of NZ_JBGNUS010000006.1, from coordinate 581,729 downwards.
GACCGAGCAGGACGTCGTCGGCTTCACCGGCTCGGCGTCCACGGCCCGGCTGCTGCGCACCCACCCCGCGATCGTCGGCAACGCGGTGCGGTTCAACGCCGAGGCCGACTCGCTGAACTGCTCGATCCTCGGGCCGGACGCCGTGCCCGGCACGAGGGAGTTCGACCTCTACGTCGGGCAGCTGGTCGCGGAGATGACCGTGAAGGCGGGGCAGAAGTGCACCGCGATCCGGCGCGCCCTCGTGCCGGCCGCGCTCATCGACGAGGTGGCCGAGGCCGCCCGGGAACGGCTGTCGGGGGTCACGGTAGGGAACCCGGCCGACCCGGACGTGCGGATGGGCGCCCTCGCCACCCTCGACCAGCGGGAGGAGGTGCGGCGCTCGCTGCAGGCGCTCATGGACGCGGGCCGCGCCGTCTTCGGCGACCCCGAGCGCGTCGACGTCGTCGGCGCGGACGCCCGGCGCGGCGCGTTCCTCTCGCCGGTGCTGCTGCGCGCCGACGACGCCTCCCGCGCCGAGCCGCACGAGGTGGAGGCGTTCGGGCCGGTCAGCACCCTGCTCCCGTACGAGGGCGCGGCGGAGGCCGTCGAGCTGGCCGCGCGGGGCCGCGGCAGCCTCGCCGGGTCGGTGGTGACCGGCGACCCCGGCTTCGCCCGCGAGATCGTCCTCGGCGCCGCGCCCTGGCACGGCCGCCTGCTCGTGCTGAACGCCGAGGACGCCCGGGAGTCCACCGGGCACGGGTCGCCGCTTCCGCCGCTCGTCCACGGCGGCCCCGGCCGCGCCGGCGGCGGCGAGGAGCTGGGCGGGATCCGCGGGGTCGTGCACTACATGCGGCGCACCGCCGTCCAGTCCGGGCCCGCGATGCTCACCTCGATCACCGGCCGCTGGGTCCCCGGCACCGACCGGACCGTCACCGACGAGCACCCCTTCCGCAAGTACCTGGAGGACCTGTGCGTCGGCGACACCGCCGTGGGAGGCCCGCGCACGGTCACCCTCGACGACGTCGAGCATTTCGCGGAGTTCACCGGCGACACCTTCTACGCGCACATGGACGAGGAGGCCGCGAAGGCGAACCCGTTCTTCGGCGGCCGGGTCGCGCACGGATACCTCGTCGTGTCGTTCGCGGCGGGCCTGTTCGTGTCGCCCGAGCCCGGCCCCGTCCTCGCCAACTACGGATTGGAGCGACTGCGGTTCCTCACGCCCGTCAAGCCGGGCGACGAGCTGACCGTCACTCTCACCGCCAAGCAGATCAGCCCGCGCGAGGGGACCGGCTACGGCGAGGTCCGCTGGGACACCGACGTCACCAACCAGGAGGGCGCCTCGGTCGCCAAGTACGACGTGCTGACGCTGGTGGCCAAACGGCCGAGGCACGACTGACCGTCGAGGGACGGCGCCTGCGGGCTGCCGCCGTTCGAGCGCCGGGCGCCGCCGAGGACCGAGGAGAGCACGGTCGCGGCGTCGCCGGGCCGCCGCGCCCGAGCCGAGATCGCGCAGCGCGCGGCCCGCTCACCGCCGGCCGAGCCTCCGGGCCGGCGTTGAGCGATCCTTGGCCAACGCCCGACCGGTTCGCGCCCTCGCGGGGCTTGGCGGCGGCGCCCTCCGCGTCCGATGCTCGACGCATGGCCGAACCCGCCGACGCCCACTTCCTGGAGGCGGCCGCCTCGCTGACGCCGTCGGGCCCGCCCCCACCGCCGGGCCCGCTGACCGGTGAGCGCTGCCTGGAACTGTTCGACGCCCAGCTCGGCAGCCGGCACCTCGACCTCGCCGCCCGGCGGCTCCGGTCGCGGGGCCGCGGCTTCTACACGATCGGGTCGTCCGGGCACGAGGGCAACGCGGCGGTCGCCGCCGCGCTCCGCCCGGACGATCCCGCGCTGCTCCACTACCGCTCGGGCGCGTTCTTCCTGGAGCGCGCACGCCAGGTCCCCGGCCAGACCCCGCTCCGGGACGTCCTCCTCGGCCTGGTCGCCGCCGCGGAGGAGCCCTGCGCGGGCGGACGCCACAAGGTGTTCGGCAGCCGTCCGCTGAACGTCGTCCCGCAGACGTCGACGATCGCCTCGCACCTCCCGCGCGCGCTCGGCGCGGCCTTCGCGGTCGAACGCGCGGCCCGCCTCGGCGTCGGGACGCCGTGGCCGCGGGACGCCGTGGTCGTGTGCAGCTTCGGGGACGCGTCCGCCGACCACTCCACCGCCGCGGGCGCCGTCAACGCGGCCGCCAACTGCGCGTTCCAGGGCCTGCCGCTCCCGCTGCTGCTCGTCTGCGAGGACAACGGCATCGGCATCAGCGTCCGCACCCCGCCCGGCTGGATCCGCGCCGCCTACGGCTCGCGTCCCGGCCTCGCCTACTTCCCCGCGGACGGCTGCGACCTCGCCGACGCCTACGCCGCCTCGGCGCGGGCCGCCGCGTGGGTCCGCGAGCGCCGCCGGCCCGCGTTCCTGCACCTGCGCACCGTCCGCCTGATGGGCCACGCGGGCTCCGACGTCGAATCGTCCTACCGGACCCCGGCCGAGCTGGCGGCCGACCTCGGCCGCGACCCCCTCCTCCGGACCGCGCGCCTGCTCGTCGACCGGGGCGCGGCGACGGCCGGCGACATCGTCGCCCGCTACGAGGCCAAGCGCGCCGAGGTCGCGGCCCTGGCCGAGGAGATCGCGGACGCCCCCCGCCTCTCGTCCGCCGCCGAGGTCATGGCGCCGCTGCGGCACGGCGCCCCGCGGGACGCGGTCCGCGCGGCCGGCGCCGTCGCGCGGCGCGGGGGAGCCGGCGGCGAGCCGGTGACGGTGGCGCAGGCGATCAACCGGACGCTCGGCGAACTGCTGGACGAGCACCCCGGAATGCTCGTCTTCGGGGAGGACGTGGCCCGCAAGGGCGGCGTGTACGGGGTCACGCGCGGCCTCCTGAAGAGGGCCGGGGCCGCGCGGGTGTTCGACACGATCCTGGACGAGCAGTCGATCCTCGGCCTCGCGCTCGGGTCCGGCCTCGCCGGGATGCTGCCGGTGCCGGAGATCCAGTACCTCGCGTACCTGCACAACGCGGCCGACCAGCTCCGCGGGGAGGCGGCGACGCTTCCGTTCTTCTCGTCGGGCCGGTACCGCAACCCGATGGTCGTGCGCATCCCCGGCTACGCCCACCAGGAGGGCTTCGGCGGCCACTTCCACAACGACAACGCGGTGGCCGCGCTCCGCGACATCCCGGGGATCGTCATCGCCTCGCCGTCCCGCCCCGACGACGCCGCCGGGACGCTGCGGGCGTGCGCGGACGCCGCCGCGGCGGACGGGCGCGTGTGCGTGGTGCTGGAGCCCATCGCGCTCTACCACGCCCGCGACCTGCACGAGGACGGCGACGGCGGATGGCTCGCCCCCGCCGGGGGAGCGGTGCCGATCGGGCGGGCCCGCACCTACGGGGACGGGCGTGACCTCACCGTCGTCACGTTCGCCAACGGCCTGCGGATGAGCCTGCGGGCCGCGCGCCGCCTCGCGGCCCGCGGCGTCCGGTGCCGGGTGCTCGACCTGCGCTGGCTCGCGCCGCTGCCCCTCGGCGACCTGCTCCGCGAGGCGCGCGCGACCGGCGCCGTCCTGGTGGCGGACGAGACGCGGCGCACGGGCGGCGTGTCCGAAGGCGTCCTCGCGGCGCTCGCCGACGCCGGCTACCGGGGGCGCGCGGCCAGGGTCGCGAGCGAGGACAGCTTCATCCCGCTGGGCGACGCCGCCCGCCACGTCCTCCTCTCCGAGAAGGCCATCGAGGACGCGGCGGAGGACCTGGTCGGATCGCCTCGATGACGGGGTCGCCGCCGAGGCGGACGGCCTTGACCCGGCCTGACGGCCGCCGAGGCGGGCGAGCATGCGATCTCATGTAGTGATCGGTAAGAGCCGCTTGCCCTTCTCCCCTCGACAGGGCCGCTGCGGGCTCGCGAAGATCGCTGCATGGCCGGTCTCCTGCTGCTCTCCGCGTCCGACGTCCGCGCGGTCTTCGACCTCCCGGCGGCGATCGCCTCGCAGCGGGCCGCGTTCGGCGCGCTCGGCCGCAAGGAGGCGCGGCTCGCGCCGCGGCTGCTGCTGGACGGCCCCGGCGGCGACGTCGCGTTCTGCTACGTCTCCCGGCTGCCCGGCACCGGCGCCGTCGCCAAGTTCGGCAGCGTGAACCCCGGCAACGCGGCGCGCGGGCTGCCGACCGTCGCCGCGCTCGTGACCGTCCAGGACGCCGCCAGCGGGCGGCCCATCGCGATCATCGAGGGCGAGGCGGTCACGACGCTGCGCACGTCGGCGGCGAGCGCGGTGGCCGCCGACCATCTCGCGGCGCCGGACGCGTCCCGCCTCGCGGTCGTCGGGTGCGGCGTCCAGGGGCGCGCGCACGTCCCGGCGATGGCGGCGGTCCGCCCCATCGGGCGGGTGGCCGGCCGCGGCGTCGGTCATCGTCGAACGCGCCCGCGCGGCGGGCGTCGGCCGGCACGTGGACCTGTGAGCGCGGGGCCGGTGAGCGCGGGGCCCTTGAAGTGGGGTCAGCCGACCCACACCGTCTTGGCGTTGCAGAACGCGCGCAGGCCGTCCGCCGACAGCTCGCGGCCGTACCCGGACCGCTTCACCCCGCCGAACGGCAGCTCCGGGTACGAGGTCGTCTTGCCGTTGACGAAGACCTGCCCGGCGTCCAGCTCCCGGACGAACCGCTCCCGCTCGATGTCGTCCCGCGTCCAGGCGTTCGAGCCCAGCCCGAAGCCCGTCGCGTTGGCGACCTCCACCGCCTGCGACACCCCCCGCACCCGGAACAGCGACGCGACCGGCCCGAAGACCTCCTCGTGGTACATGCGCATCTCGGGCGTCACCCCGGACAGCACCGTCGGCGGGTAGTACCAGCCCGGCCCGTCCGGGCGCTCCCCGCCGCACAGCACCGCCGCGCCCTTCCCGACCGCGTCCGCGACGAGGGCCTCGACCTCGGCGCGCCCCTCCTCGCTGACGAGGGGGCCGACGTCGGTGGAGCCGTCCATCGGGTCGCCGACCTTCTGCGCGCGCATGTTCGCGACGAAGCGCTGCTCGAACTCGTCCGCGCAGCCGATGTCGACGATGAACCGCTTCGCCGAGATGCAGCTCTGCCCGTTGTTGAGGCACCGCGACTCCGCCGCCGTCCGCGCCGCCGCCTCGATGTCGGCGGACGGCATCACCACGAACGGGTCGCTGCCGCCGAGCTCCAGCACGGTCGGCTTGATCTCGTCCCCGGCGATGGAGGCGACCGACCGCCCGGCGGGCTCGCTGCCGGTCAGCGTCGCGGCCCTGACCCGCGGGTCGCGCAGCACCCGCTCCACCTTGGACGAGCCGATCAGCAGCGTCTGGAACGCGCCCTCGGGGAACCCGGCGCGGCGGAACAGGTCCTCCAGGAACAGCGCCGTCTGCGGGACGTTCGAGGAGTGCTTCAGCAGCCCCACGTTCCCCGCCATCAGCCCCGGCGCCGCGAACCTGACCACCTGCCAGAGCGGGAAGTTCCACGGCATGATCGCCAGCACCGGCCCGAGCGGCTGGTAGCGGACGTAGGCGTCGGACGCGCCCACGGCGCCCGGATCGGCGGGCCGCCGGTCGGCCAGGAACCCCGCCGCGTGCTCGGCGTAGAACCGGCACGCCGCGGCGCACTTGCGCGCCTCCGCCTCGGCGGCCTTCAGCGTCTTGCCCATCTCCGTCGTGAGCAGGGCGCCGATCTGCCCGGCCTCCCGGTCGAGGATGTCCGCCGCCGCGTTCATCCACTCCGCGCGCCGCTCCAGCGGGCTGCTGCGGTACGAGGCGAACGTGCCCGCCGCCCGCGCGACGCGCCGGTCGACCTCCTCGTCGGTCAGCGCGTCGAAGGTCTTCTCGACCTCGCCCGTCGCGGGATTGGTCGTGGCGATCGTCGTCATGTCGGGATGCTCCCTGAGTGTCCGGCCCGTCGACCGGGACGTGCCCGGGAGCCCCCGGAGGAAACGCCGGTCAGGCCGGGACGACGCACACCGGCGACGGGACGGCCAGCGGCGCCCCGACCGGCGCCGGGACGCCGTCCCCGCCGATCCGGAACGTCGTGACCGTGTCGCTCCGCTCGTTCGCGACGTACATCCAGGCGCCGTCCACGTGCAGGTCGCGCGGCCAGTGCCCGCCCGAGGGGACGTCGGCGACGGGCTCCAGGGCCGCGCCGCCGTCCAGCACCCGGTGCGCCGTCACCACGTCCGTGCCGCGCATGGAGGTGTAGACGTACCGGCCGCCGTCCCCGAGCTTGATCGCGGCGCCCTGGGCCGGGTCGCCCGCCGGGCCCGCCGTCGCCGGGGACTCCGCCGCGACCTCCAGCGCCGCGTACCCGTCCACCGGGCGCAGGACGAGGACCGCCGCGGCGAGCTCGGTGAGCACGTGCACGTACCCGCCCGGATGGACCACCAGGTGCCGCGGCCCGCACCCGGCCGGAAGCGGCGTCTCCCCGGCGAGCCGCAGGGCGCCGTTCTCGATCCGGAAGGAGCGGACGAGGTCGGCGCCGAGGTCGGTCGCCAGGACGGTCCCGTCCGGGGCGTGCGCGGTCATGTGGGCGTGCGGGCCCTCCTGGCGGTCGGCGCGCGGCCCGCCGCCGTGCCCCTCCGCGACGTCCGCGTCTCCGGCGAACCCGCCGTCCGGGGCCAGGGGATAGGCCCGGACCGTCCCGGAGCCGTAGTCGGCGGCCATCAGGTGCGCGCCGTCCGGGGTCACCGACACGTGGCAGGGCAGCGCCCCGGCCGGCCGGCGGCCGATCTCCCGCAGCCGCGCGCCGGCGATCTCGTAGGCCGCGACCCCGCCCGCGTCCTCCTCGCGGACCGCGTAGAGGACGTTCCCGCTCGGGTGCGCGGCCAGGTAGGAGGGGCACACCGCCTCGGCGGCGAGTTCCGGGGGCGACACGGCTCCGTCGGACCGCCGCGTCACCCGGTAGATCCCGGCGCCGCGCCCGGCCCCGCCGGTGTACGTGCCGATCCAGAACGCCCGCTCGCCCACCCTGTCCCACCCCGATCGTGATCCGTCCGCCCCGAAGCGGCCGAGGCGAGCCTAGCCCCGGCGGCGCCGGGGAGCCCGGCCGCCCGTTCCCCGGCGCGCCGCGGACCTGGGGAGACGTGATGAATCTCGCGCAGCCCGTGTCGGCGCCGGCCGCCGCCGGCGTCTGACGCGGGTCAGGGCGCGGGGCGCAGGAGGGCCTCCTGGGCGACCGAGACCAGGAGGGCCCCGTCCGCCGTGTGGAGCGTCCCCCGCGCGAGGCCGCGGGCGCCGTGGTTGGTGACCGGGGCGACCGAGTACAGCAGCCACCGGTCGACGCGCGCCGGGCGGTGGAACCACATCGCGTGGTCCAGCGTGACGGCGGTGACGAGGCGCCTCGGCGAGCCGGGCGCGCGGGCGCTGCTGACGACCGCCATGTCCGACAGGTAGGTGATGAGGCACGCGTGCAGGGCCGGGTCGTCGCCGACCGGCGCGGACGCCCGGATCCAGAACGGGTGGGCCAGCGGGAACTCGTCGCCGCCTGGCGGGTCCACCACCCGGATGTCGAAGCCGGCCGGGTGCTTGAAGAACGACGGGAGCACCGGCTCGGCCAGCCCCTCCGGGCCCGGCACGCCCGCGGGCGGGGCGACCTGCCAGTCGAAGCCGTCCTCCGGGTCGTGGAACGAGGCGATCAGCTCCAGGATCGGCTTGCCGCCCTGGCTCGCCGTGACGTGCCGGGTCGAGAACGAGCGGCCGTCGCGGGTCCGGGCCACGTCGAACACCAGCGGCTCGTCCGGCGAGCCCGGCCGGATGAAGTAGGCGTGCAGGGAGTGCGGCGGGCGCCCGCCGGCGGTCAGGCAGGCGGCGCGCAGGCTCTGCCCGGCGACCTGCCCGCCGAACAGCCGGGGCCGTCCGACCGAGGGCGAGGTGGCCTGGAAGGAGTCCTCGCCGAGCGGGGCCAGGTCGAACATCCGGGTGATGCCGTCGCTCATCGTGCTCCTTCAGCCTGCGCCGTCGCGGCGACCCTACTCGGGCGCCGGGCGGGCCCGGCCATCCGGGGCGGGCGCCTGCGCGCCCGGGGACGACCCTGATACGGTCACGCGCGGTCGACCTATGATCGCCGTGGGGACGGCGCCCGGGGGATTCGGCGCCCGCCCCGCGAGGAGATGAGAGAGGCAATGGCTGATATCACCGAGTCGCCCGAATGGTCCGCGCTGGCCGGGCACCACGCCGCGCTGGCCGGGCGGCACCTGCGCGACCTGTTCGCGGACGATCCGGGGCGCGTCGACCGCATGACGGTGACCGCGGGGGACCTCCACCTGGACTACTCCAAGCACCGCGCCACGAGCGAGACGCTGACGCTCCTCGTGGCGCTCGCCGAGCGGGCCGGGCTGCGCGCCCGGATCGAGGCCATGTTCACCGGGGAGCACATCAACGTCAGCGAGGACCGCGCCGTCCTGCACACCGCGCTGCGGCTCCCGCCCGGCGAGGCCCTCACCGTGGACGGGCAGGACGTCGCCGGCGACGTGCACGCCGTCCTGGACAAGATGGCCGACTTCGCCGGGCGCGTCCGCTCCGGGGAGTGGACCGGTTTCACCGGCAAGCGCATCACGACGGTCGTCAACATCGGCATCGGCGGCTCCGACCTCGGCCCCGCCATGGCCTACGAGGCCCTCCGCGACTTCGCCGGCGCGGGGATCTCCTGCCGGTTCGTCTCCAACATCGACCCGGCCGACATCGTCGGGAAGCTCGCGGGCCTCGACCCCGAGCAGACCCTGTTCGTCATCAGCTCCAAGACGTTCGGGACGCTGGAGACCCTGACCAACGCCAAGGCCGCGCGGCAGTGGCTCGTCGACGGGCTCGGCGACGGCGAGGCCGTGTCCCGGCACTTCGCCGCGGTGTCGACCAACGCCGAGCGGGTCGCCGAGTTCGGCATCGACACCGCCAACATGTTCGGCTTCTGGGACTGGGTCGGCGGACGCTACTCCTTCGACGGCGCCATCGGCCTGTCCCTGATGATCGCGATCGGCGGCGAGGCGTTCCGCGAGATGCTCGCCGGCTTCCGCGAGATCGACGAGCACTTCCGGCGGGCGCCGTTCGAGGCGAACATGCCCGTGCTCATGGGCCTGCTCGGCGTCTGGTACACCGACTTCTTCGGGGCGCAGACCCGCGCGGTGCTGCCCTACAGCCAGCGGCTGGCCCGCTTCCCCGCCTACCTCCAGCAGCTCACGATGGAGTCCAACGGCAAGTCGGTGCGGGCCGACGGCGCGCCCGTCGTCGCGCAGACCGGCGAGATCTTCTGGGGCGAGCCCGGCACCAACGGGCAGCACGCCTTCTACCAGCTGCTGCACCAGGGCACCCGGCTCGTCCCCGCCGACTTCATCGGCTTCGCCGAGCCGTTCGAGGAGCCCGCCGTCGACGGGCCGGCCGGCATGCACGACCTGCTCACCGCGAACATGCTCGCGCAGACCTCGGCGCTCGCGTTCGGCAAGACCGCCGAGGAGATCGCCGCCGAGGGCGCGCCCGCCGCGGTCGTCCCGCACAAGGTGATGCCGGGCAACCGGCCGACCAGCACGATCCTGGTCCCGAAGCTCACCCCGAAGACCCTCGGGTCGCTCGTCGCGCTCTACGAGCACATCGTGTTCGTCGAGGGGACGATCTGGGGCATCGACTCCTTCGACCAGTGGGGCGTCGAACTCGGCAAGGTCATGGCCATGGACCTCGTGCCCGCGCTCACCTCGCCGGAGCCGCCGGCGGGGACGCCGGACGCGTCCACGGCCGCGCTCGTCCGCCGGTACCGGGAGCTGCGCGGCCGGCGCGCCTGACCGCGGGGTCCCAGCGCATGCGAAGGGCCCGCCGGCGTTCCGGCGGGCCCTCGCGCCGGTCAGGCGCCGGCGGCGGGCAGCGGCCCGGCCCAGTCCTGGGACTCCATGACCGCGCGGAACTCCTCGTAGGAGATGAACCCGTCGAGGTTGCCGTCCGCCCGCTCGAACCTGTCCTGCGTCTCGGCGCGTGTCCAGGCGAGCCCGAGCTCGTCCAGCACGAGCGTGAACTCCATCAGGTCGAGCCTCTGGTCGCCGCCGAGGTCCGCGCGCGTGAACAGCGCGAGAAGGTCGTCCCCGGTCGGTCGTGTCGTCATCTCGCTCCTTCGGTCAGATGGTAGCCAAGCATCATCTCACAGGGAGCGAGCCCGCCCATATGCGAAACGCCGCAGGAAGAGCCCAGGTTTCCGGCTATTCATCCCCGGTCAGCTCGGGGACGCGGTGCCGGTAGCGCGCGAGCAGCGCGGCGTTCACCTCGTCGCCGCCGGGGACGTTCGCGCTCGTCCAGCGCGGCGGGTCGGCGCCCCGCGCCGCGGCGAGGTCGTCCAGGGCGGCCAGCACCCGCGACCACGCGTACGCGGCGAGGATCGTGGACGCCGCCGCGGTGCGCGGCGCCGCCGCCGGGTGCAGCACGTCGCCGGGCGGGACGCGCGTGTCCAGCACGATCTCGGCGTGGTCGGCCAGGGTCGTCTCGGTCCGCGCCGCCGCGCCCCGCGACGCCCGCGCCGAGGTCACCGCGATCACCGGCACGCCCAGCGCCCGGCACTCCGCCGCGACCTCGACGGGGTACGGGTTCCGGCCGCTGGTGGAGAACACCACCGCCACGTCGGGCGGGGCGGGCGCGGCCTTCCGGGCCACGGCCCGCCCGACCCCGGCCTCGCGCTCGACGCGGGTGCTGCGCACCGCGTCGCCGAGCGGGACGACGCCGGGGTCCCAGATCGGGCGGACGGCGGCGAGGCCCCCGGCCCGGTAGAACGTCTCGAACACCATCGCGAGCGAGTGCCCCGCCCCGGCGACGTGCACGATCCCGCCGGCCTCGACCGAGTCCAGGACCAGCGCGGCGGCCGCGTCGACCGCCTCGCCCGAAGTCGCGTCCAGGTCGTCCAGCAGCGTCCGCACCCGGGCGGGGAAACCCGCCGGCGGGCCGGGCGTCGGCGGCGCGGCGGCGGGGCGCGGATCGCCCGAGCCCGCGCCGCCGGGGTCCGCGCGGCGCCTCCCGGGGGACGCGGCGTCAGGCATCGGGCACGGCCTCCTTCAGGGTGCGGGCCAGGTCGTCCCGGCCGGACGCCGCGCGGAGCCGGTCGGCCAGGCCGCCGGACAGCGCGCGCGCCAGCCCGGACAGGACGCCGACGTGCGCGTCGGGGTCGGGCGTGCAGAAGGCGAGCAGCAGGTCGACCGGGTCGTTGTCGGGATGGCCGAACTCGACCGGCGCCGCCAGCCGGGTCACGCCGACGCCGACGGCAAGCCCGCCCTCCTCCGGGCGCGCGTGGACGAGCGCGAGGCCCTTGGTCAGCACGATGTACGGGCCGTTCTCCTCGACCACCCGGACGCACGCGTCCGGGTAGCCCGCGCCCGCCGCGCCCGCGTCGACCAGCGCGGAGGCCGCCGTCCGCACGGCCTCCCGCCAGCCGGGCGCGCGGGCGCCGTCGACCGCCGCGACGATCGTCATGAGAGCCAGCCCTGCGCGGTCAGCCGCTCCCTGAGCTGCGCTTCGAGGCCCTCCTTGTCGAGGAAGTCGCTGACGGTGATCACGACGGGCGCCAGGTCGGTGATCTCGCTCGTGTGCATGCCCTGGCCGATCACCACGTCGGGCGTCATCCCCCGCGCCGAGGACACGTCGGTGTTCTCCACCCGCGCGTCCACGCCGAGCGAGCGCAGCGCGTCCTCGGCGGTCATCTTCAGCATCAGGCTGGAGCCCATGCCGACCCCGCAGACCGCGAGGATCTCCAGTTGCCGGTCCAGTGCCATGTCGGTTCCTCTCCCTGTCAGCCGGCCGGGCCCTCGCCCGCCGGTCAGGCCTTCGCGGGCGCCGTGCCCTCGGGCGCGGCGTCCGCGCCGTCCGCGCCTTCGCCGCCCGCCGCCCGGCGCTTCTCGGCGCGGCCGAGCAGCAGCAGCGTCGCGACCATCGCGGCGAGCGCGGCGGCGGGCACGAGCCAGACCGCGTTGCCGCCGGCGACCGGCTCCACGGCCTTCAGCAGCCACGCGATCGCGTACCAGTCGGGGTCGGCGAGGGTGGCGAGCTCGGGCGCGGTCTTCTCGTACAGGTCCCAGGTGACGGCCTGCCCGACCGCGAGGATCAGCCCGGTGACCACGCCGCCGAGGACGGCGCCGCGCCAGCCCGCCACCACGTTGCCGAACAGCGCCGCGGCGCCGCCGACGAAGAACAGCATGATCATGGGCGGGGCCAGGGTGAACCAGCCGGCCGCCGCGAACACGCCCAGGCAGACCAGGAACACCGCGGTGGAGGAGACGAAGCCGACCATGACGGCGGTCGGCGCGACGGGGAACACGGTCGGCGCGTCCAGCGCGGGGCGGGTGCCGGGGATGACCCGGTCGCTGAAGCCCTTGAACGCCGGGACGATCTCGCCGAGGAACATCCGCACGCCGAACAGCAGGATCGCGATGCCGCCCGCGAACCGGAGGCCGACCAGGACGGCCCACACCCACGGGGACAGCTTGGCGTCCATCTCGGCCGCCGCCTTGGCCACCACGCCGTCGTCGGCGAGCGCGACCCCCACCAGCATGATCACGGTGATGATGAGCGCGGTGCTGACGTTGACGTCCTTGAAGAACGACAGCTGCCGGGGCAGCTTCAGCTTCTCGGTGTCGTGCTTCTCCCGGCTGCCGAGCGGGCGCGCCGCGTACCCCGTGATCAGGCAGGCGAGCGAGCTGGTGTGCGCGAACCCGAACCGGTCGTCCGGCATGACGCGGCGCATCAGCGGGCGCATCCACAGCGGCTGGACCGTCCAGTACGCGGTGACGAACCCGGCCCCGCACAGCACCAGCGTGAGCTGGTCGGCGTCCGGCGCGATCGTCACCAGCGACGCGACCGTCACCGTGCTGATCCAGAACATGAGGTGCCCGGTCAGGTACAGGTAGCGGGCCGCCGGGAACAGCCGGACGACGAGCACGTGCACGAGGAACGCGACCGTGATGACGAGCGCGACCGTGCCGCCCTGCTGGGTGAGGAAGTCGGCCAGGGTGTTGTCGGCCGTCGGGGGCGCGGTGTCCATCGCGCTGGCGAGGACGGTCTGGAAGCTGGTCAGCCCGCCGGTGAACACCTCCACGCCGATGAACAGGATGACGACGCCGATCGTGGCGCGCAGCGCGCCGGCGAAGACGTCCTCGAACCTCTTCCGCTGGAGGATCAGCCCGAGCAGGGTGATGAGGCCGATGAGGATGGGGACCTGGCCGAACACGTTGTCGGCCAGGAAGGTGAGGATGTCCTTGATGACGTCCATGGCGAAGTCGCCTCACTTCCCAGGGGGATGGTCGTGGGGGGCGGTCAGTGGGTCGGTGGTCGCAGGTCGAGTTCCAGGCGGTACCGGTCGCCGCGGTAGACGGACCGGACGTACTCCACGGGCCGGCCGCCCGCGTCCCGGGTGATCCGCTCGAACAGGAACGCCGGCGTGTGCACCGGCACCCCCAGCTCGGCGGCCTCCTCGGCGGTGGTGACGGTCGGCTCGATCGTCTCGGTGCCCGAGGCGATCACGACGCCGCCGCCGCGGAGCAGGTCGTAGAACGACCGCCCCTCCAGGTCGTGCCGCCGCAGGCCGGGCAGCAGCGCCCGCGGCAGGTAGAGGGTCTCGATGGCCATGCTGGTCTCGTCGGCCAGCCGGAGCCGGCGAATGGTAAATACCTCTTCCTCGGGCGGGAGGGCGAGCCGTCTGCCGATCCGCGCCCCCGCGGTCTCGGTGCGGAACGACAGGACCCGGCCGCCCGGCTTCATCCCGCGCCGGATCATGTCCTCGGTGAACGACGTCATGGTCAGCGACACCGCGATCCGGGGTTCGGCCACGTAGGTGCCGCTGCCGTGCCGCCGGTCGAGCAGCCCCTCGGCGACGAGGCCGTCGATGGCCTGGCGCAGCGTCGGCCGGGAGACGCCGAACTCCGCGGCGAGCCGGCGCTCGGACGGCAGGACGTCCCCCGTGTCCAGGCCGTCCAGCATCGAGAGCAGCTCGCGGCGCACCGCCTGCCGTTTCGTGCTCCCGGACGGGGCCTCACCGGCGGATGGCACGCCGTTCACCTCCCAGAGTGTGGTTCCTGTGGTTGCACACCGTATGTCCGATTGTGGTGACTGGTCAATACCACTTTGGCGATGTTTGCCGTGGTGACGGCCGGGCGGCCCGGCCTACGGTCGCGCCATGAGGAATCTCGCCCGCGGCGCCCTGGCGATGGCGCTGCCCCTGGTCCTGCCCGCGGCCCTCTGCGCGGTCCCGGCCCACGCGGCCGGCGGCGCGGGCGCCGGTCCGCCCGGCGCCCGCGACGGGTGGCGGCTGGTCGCCGCCGAACCGTTCGACCGGCGCCTGGACGACGCGAAGACGCCGTGGCGGGCGGACGGCGACGGCCCTTCCAGCCCCTACGACGTCGACGTCTACGACAACGACGGCGCCTACTTCGACACGGTGGGCGGGCCGGCGTTCCGTACGCAGCTCGCCCGGATGAAGACCTACCGGAAGTCGTTCGCCTTCGGCCGGCAGGGCTGGCTGACCGCCGAGCTCGCCGCCCGGGACGCGGACGGCGACGGCCGGCCGGACGATCCGCCGTCGCTCACGTCCGCCGGGGGCGTCGCGCGGCTGGACGAGCCGGCCCACCAGGCGGGCGTCGTCATCCGCTCCACCCGCGACCTGCCCGCCGAGTACCGCGTGGAGACGACCCTGCGCGGCCTCGACTTCGGCGGGCGGCGCGACGGCCTGTGGGACTACCCGGACGGGCGGATCAACGGCTACTCGCCCGAGGGCTGCAAGACCAACTTCCCGTGGGCGTCCGGCGGCGACTTCGCCCGGCCGGAGTGCGAGTGGGCCGACGTCCGCACCGACTCCAACGGCTTCTACTACATGTCGATCATGGACTACCGGCGGGTGGCGCCGCACAACAACGTCTTCGTCCACGGCCACCGGAAGGTCGCCATGGACGGCTACAACCGGTACGAGTACACCGGCGGGGGCCTGCTGTACTGCAACCCGGCGACCGGCGAGTACGAGCCGTACGCGGCGGGGACGGGCAACGGCGTCAACGCGATCTTCATGACCGACGACCGCAGGTACGCGGCCATGCCGGGCACCGAGTACCTGATGGAGAGCGAGTGCGGGCTCCGCAAGGGCGGCGCGATCGTCTCGACCGTCGACCTGCGGCCCGAGCTGCTGCCGCGGGAGCCCTACACGTTCGCGGTCGAGCGGCGCGGCGGCGCGTACACGATGGAGATGTCGGGCGTCTTCGCGCACGCCGGCCGGGCGACCTTCCGGTACACGCGCGCGTTCGTCCAGGACGGCGAGCCCATCTGGCACTACAACCAGCGGCCGGACGAGTACGACGGCCGGTTCGACGCCGACTGGACCTGGACGGGGCCGGGCGGCACCCTGGTCGACCGCGGCACCTGGCCCGCCGGCTCCGCCTACCCCGACCGGTTCATGATCGGCGACCCGCACATGAACTTCTACGAGGGGAGGGCGCAGGTGGACGACATCCGGTTGTACGTTCCGAGGTAGGCAAGGAGAACGTCGGAGGCGCGCGTTAGGGTCCGCAGGAACCTGCCGGCCGCGCCACGGGGGGCCTCGTGACACAGCAGACCGCGACGGGCCGGGCGCCCGAGCCGTCCCTCGCCGACCCCTGCGCGGAGCGGGAGCCGGCGGGGCGGCGGCTGCGCGCCGGCGGGGACGGCCCGGGGCTGGACGTGTTCCTGTCCGGCCAGGTCTTCATGGACATGATCTTCACCGGGCTGCCGGGGCTGCCGCCGCCCGGCACCGAGATCGTCACCGACGGGCTCGGCTCGGCGCCCGGCGGCGTCGCCAACATCGCGGTCGCGATGAGCCGGCTCGGCCTGCGGGTCGGGCTGGCGGCGCCGTTCGGCGACGACATGTTCGGCGCCTACCTGTGGCGCACCCTCGCCGAGCAGGAGGGCGTCGACCTCGCCCTGTCCCGGCGGGTGCGCGGCTGGTCGACGCCCGTCACCGTGTCGATGGCCTACGACTCCGACCGCGCGATGGTGACGTTCGTCAAGCCCGCCCCGTCCCCGCTGGACGACCTGGGCGGGCCGCCGCCGGCCGCGCGGGCGTGCTTCGTCGACGTCGACCGCCCGGTGCCGCCGTGGGCGGCCGCGATGCGCGCGCGGGGGTCGCTCGTGTTCGGCGACCTCGGCTGGGACCAGACCGGCGCCTGGCCGGCGGAGGTCCTCGACCGCCTCGCGCACGTGGACGTCTTCCTGCCGAACGCGGCCGAGGCGATGGCCTACACCCGCGCCGGCACCCCGGCGGAGGCCGCCGAGGCGCTCGCCGGGCGGGTGCCGGTGGTCGTGGTGAAGCGCGGCGGCGACGGCGCCATCGCGATCGACTCGCGGACGGGGGAGCGGGCCGAGGTCGGCGCCCTGCCGGTGGAGGCCCTCGACCCGACGGGCGCGGGCGACGTGTTCGCCGCCGGGTTCGTGTTCGGCACGCTCGCCGGGCTGCCGCTCGCCGAGCGGCTCCGGTTCGCGAACCTGTGCGCCGGGCTGTCGGTGCGGCACCGCAGCGGCTCCCTCGGCTCGCCCTGCTGGGGGGAGATCGCCGCGTTCGGCGAGTCGGCGGAGCTCCCCGAGGAGGTGCTGGCCGAGTACGCGTTCGTGATCCCCTTCATCCCGGACGCGGCCGGCGACTCGGTCGTCCGCGCCGAGCCGACGCTGCGCGGGCGGCACCAGCCGTACTAGCCGCGGCCGGCGCGGTACTCCTGCGGGCTGACGCCGCGCTCGCGCTTGAACGCGGTGCTCAGCGCGAACGCGGTGCCGTAGCCGACCTGGCGCGCGACGGCGTCCAGCGTCGCGTCGCTCTCGCGCAGCAGGTCGGCGGCCTGCGCGAGCCGGACGCCGGTCAGGTACGCCATGGGCGGCTCGCCGATCAGCTTCGTGAACCGCTGCGCGAGCGCGGCGCGGGACACCCCGACCCCGGCGGCCAGGTCCGCGACCGTCCAGGGGTGGGCCAGGTCGTTGTGCAGCAGGCGCAGCGCGGGCCCGGCGACGGCGTCGCCGTGGGCGCGGTACCAGCCGGGCGCCTCGGCGTCCGGCCGGGAGAACCAGGCGCGCAGCGTCGCGATCAGCAGCAGGTCGAGGAGCCGGTCGAGGACGACGTCCTGGCCGGGCTCGTCCTTGCCGATCTCCTCGCCCAGCACGTCGACGAGCGGCGACTTCCAGGTGCCGGCGCGGACGATCGCGATCGGCGGCAGCGCGGACAGCAGCCGCCGGGTGACGGCGCCGCGCATCTGGTAGGTGCCGATCAGCATGACCGACGTCCCGCCGGGGTCGTTGCCCCAGGCGCGGACGCCGAGGTCCATCGCGTCGGACAGGCTCGTCCCGTCCGGCGTGGTGCAGCGCTGGCCCGGGTGGATGACGACCTGCGGTGCGGTCGCCGGGTCGTCGCTGACCGTGTAGTGGTCGGGCCCCCGGAAGACGACCATGTCGCCGGGGCGGGCGCGCTGCGGCTCCCCCTCGTCGGGGATCAGCCACGCGTCGTCGCCGACCATGGAGAGCAGCGTCAGCGGCGCCTCGTCCTGGATGCGGACCGACCAGGGCGGGGTGAGGGTCGAGCGGAGCAGGAACGCGCCCCGGGCGCGCGGCCCGTCGAGGAGGTCGGTGAGGGCGTCCATGCGGCAAGCCTAGACGCTCGCGTATGGGGTCGAGCTTCTCGACGATGGTCGCCGGGAACGCCCGCCGGTTGACTCAAGGGCATGACGAACACGCAGCTGGAGAACGGACTGACCCTCGTCCTCGGCGGGACCGGCAAGACCGGCCGCCGGGTGGTGGAGCGGCTGGAGGCCCTGGAGGTCCCGGTCCGGATGGGATCGCGGTCGGCGTCGCCGGCCTTCGACTGGGAGGACGAGGCCACGTGGGCGCCCGTCCTGCGGGGCGTCGAGAAGGTGTACCTGTCCTACTACCCCGACCTGACGGCGCCCGGCGCGCGGGAGGCCATCCGCGGCTTCACGGCGAAGGCGGTGGAGGCGGGGGTGCGGTGCGCGGTGCTGCTGTCGGGGCGCGGCGAACCCGAGGCGCGGGAGTGCGAGGAGATCGTCCGGGCGTCGGGCCTGGAGTGGACGGTCGTGCGGGCGAGCTGGTTCGCCCAGAACTTCAGCGAGGACTACCTCCTCGACCCGGTCCGCGCCGGCGAGGTCGCCCTGCCGGTGGGCGAGGTCCCCGAGCCCTTCGTGGACGCCGGCGACATCGCGGACGTGGCCGTCGCGGCGCTCACCTCCGCCGGCCACGCGGGCGAGGTGTACGAGGTGACCGGCCCCCGCGCGCTCACCTTCGCCGAGGCGGTCGCCGAGATCGGCCGCGCGGCCGGCCGCGAGATCGCCTTCGTCCCGGTCGCCGCGGCCGACTACGCGGCGGTCCTCGGGCGGCACGGTGTGCCCGGCGAGCTCATCGAGTTCCTGACGCACCTGTTCACGACCGTGCTGGACGGGCGCAACGCGCTGCCCGCCGACGGCGTCCGGCGGGCGCTGGGCCGCGCGCCCCGCGACTTCGCCGAGTACGCGCGGGAGACCGCGGCCAGCGGCGTTTGGAACGGATCGGAGTGACGATGCGGGCCTCTCTCGCGGGGATCTCGGCGACCCTCTCCCTGATCATGGCGGCCGGCATGGCCGGGACGTTCTTCGGCTTCTCGACCGGCGTGATGCCGGGCCTGAACGCGGCCAGGCCGGGGGCGGCGATCGATGCCATGCAGGGCATCAACCAGAGGATCCGGAATCCGCTGTTCATCGCGATGTTCATGCTGGTCCCGGTGCTGGCGGCCGCGGCGGGGGTGTTGCTGCTGACCCTGGACCGCAAGCCCGCGGCCATCCTGTTCTTCGCGGCGGCGGCCGTGTACCTCGCCGGGGCGCTCGTCCCGAGCTTCGCGGTGAACATCCCGCTGAACAACGACCTGGACGGCGTGACGGTCCCGGGGGACGCGGGCGAGGCGGCGAGGATCTGGTCGGACTACTCCGGCCGCTGGACCGCCTGGAACAACGTCAGGGCGGTGTTCAGCTGGGCGAGCCTCCTCGCGATGGCCCTCGGCGTCTACCTCTGGGGGAAGGACGGCTGACGTCGGGAGGCGGCCCGCGTCCCGTTCCGGGGCGCGGGCCGCCTCGTCGTTCCTGCCGGCCGTCCTACCAACCGGCACACGGCGGGGCGCCGCTCTCAAGCCGCTCGCCGCACACCCGCGCCATGCTCACGGCAGGAGCAGGCCCCAGTGGAGCGCCCAGGGGACGAACGCGGCGCCGGCGGCGAGCAGCAGCCCGAGGCGGACGCGCTCGCCCGCCGGGACGGTGCGCCCCGCGCGCCGCCACGCCGCCGCGGTGGCGATCCCGGCGGCGACCGCGGCCACCGCGAGCGCCTGGAGCGCCAGCCAGGGCAGGGGCCGCCCGGCCACGAGCGGTCCCGGGTCCGGGGCGCGTCCGGCGGCCAGGTAGAGGAGGTACACGACGGGCGCGAAGGCGGCGACGAGACCCGCGCCGGCGAGGAGCGGCGCCCAGCGGCTGACGGGGGCGGCCCGCCGTCCCCGCAGCCTCCGCACGAGGGCCGTCAGCGGGTACGCGGTGAACGCCGCGGCGAACAGCGCGGCGGCCGCGAGCTGCACCCAGCCCGACTCCCACCAGGCGAGGGGGCGCAGGGGAGTGCTGGCGTACTCCTGCCGGGGCGGGGGCGCGGTGTCGGCGTCCGGCAGCTTCCCGCCGGTCACGTCGCCGACCCACCGGCCGACGAGGTCGGCGTAGCCGGGGGCCAGCGCCTCTCCGCGGGTGAGCCCGCCGTCCGGCGTCCGGTGCGCCGCGTGGTCGGCGTCGGGGAAGAAGCGGAAGGTGTAGTGGGTGTTGCCGCCCCGCCGGAGGGCCCGCGCGAACAGCGGCGGGTTCTCCTCGGGCGGGGTCTGCAGGTCGTGGCCGCCCCACACGCCGAGCAGCGGCTGCCGGACCCGTTGCAGGACGCCCTGGGCGTCGAAGTGGGCCTCGGCGAACAGCCCGGCGTCGGCCGCCAGCCGGGCGAGCGCGGGCTTGCCGCGGTCGAGCAGCGAGCCGGACACGCCCGCCCGGCGCAGCGCGGAGACCTCGTTCCAGTTCTGCTGCCGGAGCGGGGTCATGGCGTTGCCGCCCACCACGATGACGAACGCGACGTCCGCGGAGCGGGACGCGGCCAGCGGCGCCACCCAGCCGCCCTCGCTGAGCCCGTACAGCCCGACCTTCGCGGGGTCGACGCCGGGCCGCGCCCGCAGGGCCGCCGCGCCCGCGAGCGCGTCGTCGGCGAGGACGGAGTAGTCGCGGTGGAAGTCGGTGTAGCCCTCCGACCGCTTGTCGTAGATCAGCACGGCGAGGCCCCGGCGGGCGAACTCGACGGCCTCGGTGCGCAGGTGCTCGCGCGGCACGCCGGCTCCCGACCCGGTGACGAGGACGACGCCGGGCCGGGGCGGGCCCTGCTTCGCCGGGGCCAGGACGGTGCCGCGCAGGGTGAGCCCGCCGGCCCCCTGGAAGCTCACTTCGGCGGAGGTCAGCCCGGACGGGGCGGGCACCGGCCCGGACCGGGCGGCGGTCGCCCATGCGGGCGCCGGGCCCAGCGCGCACAGCGCCAGCAGCGCCAGCGCGACGGTCATCACTGTTCTCATGGCGACGACCGTAGGACTACAGAGAAAGGTCTGCAAAGAGTTCTCTGCAAAGATGGCTCTGGAGTACTAGGCTGCTCCCCATGGAGGACGACGCCGGGCGCGTGACCGAACCCGTGATCCTGGACGACCCGGGCCGGATCAAGGCGCTGAGCCATCCGCTGCGCCGCCGGATCCTGCACCGGCTCCGGGTGCACGGGCCCGCGACGTCCACGACGATCGGGGAGGCGCTCGGCGCCAACACCGGCACGACCAGCTACCACCTGCGGCAGCTGGAGAAGTACGGGTTCATCGAGGAGATCGCGGAGCGGTCCGCCGGCCGGGAGCGGTGGTGGCGCCCCGCCGCGGGGCCGCGCGACCTCCGCACGCCCGCCCCGGAGTCCCTGCCGCCCGAGGACCGGCCCGTCCTCGCCGAACTGCTCCGGATCGGCCACGCCGAGGACATGGAGCTGCTCGCCGGGCTGCCGGCGGCCTACGAGCGGGAGCGGACGTGGGCGCTGCTGTCGCGCGGCTTCGCCCACATGACCGAGGCGGGCCTCGCCGAGTTCTTCGAGGACTACATCCGGCTCCTGCACCAGCACGCCCACCGGCGGGAGGACGCGCCGCCCGGCGCGCGTCCCGTCCACATCCGGCTCTTCACCCTGCCCGCCGACGGCGACTGAGCCCGCCCCGGGCTTACGATCACTGGATGGCCGGTGTCTTCGCGATCAGCGACCTGCATGTGGGCTTTCCCGAGAACCGCGCGTTCGCCGAGGGGCTGCGGCCCGCGTCCGCGGACGACTGGCTGATCGTCGCGGGCGACGTCGCCGAGCGGTTCGCCGACGTCGAGTGGACGCTGCGCACGCTCCGCGACCGCTACGCCACCGTGATCTGGGTCCCCGGCAACCACGAGCTGTGGACGGTCAAGGACGATCCCGTGCGGCTGCGCGGGGAGGCCCGCTACCGGCGGCTCGTCGACATGTGCCGCGGCCTGGGCGTGCTCACCCCGGAGGACCCGTACCCCGTCTGGGACGGCGAGGGCGGCCCCGTGACGATCGCGCCGCTGTTCATCCTCTACGACTACACGTTCCGCCCGGACGGGACGTCCACCAAGGAGGAGGCCCTGGAGGTCGCGCACGAGGCGGGCGTCGTGTGCACCGACGAGGTCTACCTCCATCCCGACCCGCACCCGACGCGGGACGCGTGGTGCGGCGCCCGCGTCGCCTACACCGAGGAGCGCCTGGCCTCCCTCGCGCCGGGGACGCGGACCGTGCTCGTCAACCACTGGCCGCTCGTCCGCGAGCCCACGCGCGTCCTGTGGTACCCGGAGTTCGCGCAGTGGTGCGGCACCGAGCGCACCGCCGACTGGCACGGCAGGTTCGGCGCGGTGTCGGTCGTGTACGGGCACCTGCACATCCCCCGGACGATCTGGACCGGCGGCGTCCCGCACATCGAGGTGTCGGTCGGCTACCCGCGCGAGTGGCGGAAACGGGGCGAGGCGCCGCGCGGCCCGCGCCGCGTCCTGCCCGTCCCGGAGACGGACTGACGGGCCGGAGGGCCCGCGGGCCCCCGGGTCACCGCTTGCCCGGCACCATGCCCGCGGCGGCGAGCGACAGCAGCCGCCCGGCGGCCTCCGGCTCCCGCTCGGTGGCCGCCGCGATCGCGCCGGTGAGCCACAGCACGTCGGCGAACGCGGCGCCCGCGGGCGCGTCCCCGGCCCGCTGCGCGCGGGCGAACAGCGCCTCGCCCGCCTCGCACATCGCCCGGCGCGAGCGGGCCGGCTCCGGCGGCTCGTCCCGCAGCGACACCACCGCCGAGGCCGCGAGTCCGCGGAACACCGTGACCCGCGACACGAACGCCCGCAGCCACGTCATCAGCGCCTCGCCGGGCGCGGGCGAGACCAGCAGGTCGCGGGCCGCTCCGGCCAGCTCCTCGTAGGCGTCGGCGAGGATCGCCTCCAGCAGGTGCCGGCGGGTCGGGAAGTGGCGGTACAGCGTCCCGATGCCGACGCCGGCGAGCCGGGCGACGCCCTCCAGGGACGCGTCCGCCCCGCCGCGCTCGAACGTCTCGCGGGCCGCGGCGAGCAGTCGCGCCCGGTTGCGGCGCACGTCGGCGCGCACCGCCCGGGCGGGAGCCGTCGGCGTGTCGTCGCTGGTCACGTGGGTCGTCGGTCCTTTCCCGGCGGGTACGGGCCTGCGGCGATTCGGGGGGATCCGCGGCTTTGGAACGGTCCCTCGATAGTAGCCGCGCCGGGTGGCCGGACCCGCCCCGGGATGCGTCGGCCCGCCGCGGACGGCGCCCCGGCGGGCCTGCGGTGACCTGCGGAATCCCGGTCAGGACGGGCCCGGAGCGGCGGGTGGGCCCGCCCGCCGGCCGCCCGGGACTCGGCCGCTTTCTCCTTCATCCAGGCGGCCCTTTCCGCGTCGCGGTGCGGGGGTGGTGCGCGGCGGCCGCGGGGGTCGGGCAAGATGGACGGGTGGTGACGGTGCCCCGGATCGGTGTGACGGCGAAGGACGCCCTGCCCGCGGCGCTGCTGGCGGGGATCGCGGCGCTGGTGGCCGTGGTGTGGCCCGGCGTCCGGGAGCTCGACGCCGCCGGGGCGCTGCTGCTCGTCGCGGCGCACGCGCCGCTCGCGGTGATCAGGCGGTGGCCGGCGCCCGGCCTGGTCGCCCTGGTGATCCTCGTGCTGCCCTACCACCTGGCGCAGTACCAGCACCACGCGCTGGTGCCCGCCGAGGTCGTCGCGCTGTTCGCCTACGCCGTCCTCGGACGGCGGGTGCGGATCGTCCTCACCGTCGCCGCGTTCCTGCTGGCCGTCTGCGTGCTCGGCATGGCGATGCGGGCCGGGGGCGGCTCCGTCCGCGAGCAGATCGCCGTCATCGAGGCCGTGGTGGCCGTGGTCATCGCCGTCCAGGTGTGGCGGGTGCACCGGGCGCGGCTCGCGACGATCACCGAGCGGGCCGAGCGCGCCGAGCGCACGCGCGAGGAGGAGGCCCGGCGGCGGGTCGCCGAGGAGCGCCTGCGGATCGCCCGCGACCTGCACGACCTGCTCGCGCACAGCATCACGCTGATCGGCGTGCGGGCCGGCGCCGCGGCCCACCTGCTGCGCGGCGACCGGCCGCTGGACCGCGCCGAGCTGGCCGACGCGCTCGCCGCGATCGCCGGCACCTGCCGGGACGCCCGGACGGAGCTGCGCGGCACCCTCCAGGTCCTGCGCGGCACCGACGTGCAGCCGGCCGGGACGCCGCCCGGCCCGCAGGGCGTCGGCGACCTCGTCCGCGCCGCGCGCGGCGGCGGGATCGACGTTGACCTGTCGGAGGACGGCGTCGGGACGCTGCCGCCGGAGATCGGCGTCGCCGCGTACCGGATCGTCCAGGAGGCCCTGACCAACGTTGTCAAGCACGCCGCCGCGGAGCGCGCCGCGGTGAGCCTCGCGCGGGCCGGCGGCGGGCTCGTCGTGCGGGTCGCCGACGACGGGAGGGGGCCGTCCGGCGGCGCCCCCGAGGGCTTCGGGATCCTCGGGATGATCGAGCGCGCGCGCAGCGTCGGCGGCACGCTGGACGCGGGCCCGGGGGAGCGCGGCGGGTTCGTCGTCACCGCCGTCCTCCCGCTCGCGGACGCCGTCGGCCGCTCGGCGGCGAAATAGGGCGGGACCCGGCGGCGGCGGCGCGGCGCCGATCTCCCCGGTGAAATGTGATGAACGCCATCCCGGGCCACGGGCCGGGCCGGACTCCGCGCGGGCGCCGCACGGCCTCCGCGCGGTGCCCCGCACCCCCGGCCTGGCTCCCGCACGGCCGCCCCGGCGGGGATTCCGCCCGGCTCGACCCGTCCGACGGGAATCTCCCAACGCCGCCGGCCGGCGGCGGGCGGCGCCCTGCCCGTCCTCGCCCGCCGAGGCTCCGCCCGGCGTTCGCGCTCGCCGGGGCGGACGCTCCCGGGGGCTTTCAAACCCTTACCGGTAGGGTCAGGATCAAGGGGACCAGGGGAGGCGAACGCGTCAGTGAGCACACTGCAGGAGGCCCCGCAGGACCGGATCCTCACGGTGCCGAACATCCTGAGCCTGGCGCGGCTGGTCGGCGTCCCGCTGTTCCTGTGGCTCGTCCTCGCCGAGGCCGACTGGTGGGCGCTCGGCGTGCTCGTGTTCGCCGGCCTGTCCGACTGGCTGGACGGCAAGCTGGCGCGCGCGCTGAACCAGACCAGCAGGCTCGGGACGGTGCTCGACCCGGCCGCCGACAGGCTCTACATCCTCGCCACGCTCATCGGGCTCACCATCCGCGACATCATCCCGCTGTGGCTGGTGGTCCTGCTGGTCGCCCGGGAGTTCGCGATCCTGCCGATCGCGCCGATCGTCCGGCGGCTGGGGTACGGCGGGACGCTGCCCGTCCACTTCATCGGCAAGGCGGGCACCATGTGCCTGCTGTACGCCTTCCCGCTGCTGCTGCTGGGCGACCACGACGGCGGCGCGGGGACGGCGGCGAAGGTCGCCGGATGGTCCTTCGCCATCTGGGGGACGGGCCTGTACTGGTGGGCGGCCGTCCTGTACTGGGCGCAGACGCGGCAACTGGTGCTGGCCGGCCGCGCCGCGCCCCCGGCCCCCGGGGCGGAACCGGGGCCGGGCGGCCCCGCACCGGACGGGGCCGGTCCGGGGGCGGAACCGGCGGCCGGCGACCAGAAGGGAGCTGAGACCCCCCGATGAAGGCCGTCGTGATGGCGGGAGGCGAGGGGACGCGGCTGCGTCCGATGACCGCCAACCAGCCCAAGCCGCTGCTGCCGCTCGTCAACAGGCCGATCATGGAGCACGTGCTCCGGCTGCTGAAGCGGCACGGGTTCTCCGAGACCGTCGTCACCGTCCAGTTCCTGGCCGCGCTGATCCGCAACTACTTCGGCGACGGCGAGGAGCTCGGCATGTCGCTGAGCTACGCGACCGAGGAGATCCCGCTCGGCACCGCCGGCAGCGTCAAGAACGCCGAGGAGGCGCTGCGCGACGACCGCTTCCTCGTCATCTCCGGCGACGCGCTCACCGACATCGACCTCACCGACATGGTGCGGTTCCACAAGGAGAACGACGCGCTCGTCACGATCGGGCTGAAGCGGGTCCCGAACCCGCTCGAATTCGGCATCATCATCGTGGACGACGAGGGCCGCGTGCAGCGGTTCCTGGAGAAGCCCACCTGGGGGCAGGTGTTCTCCGACACCGTCAACACCGGCATCTACGTGATGGAGCCCGAGGTCCTCGAACACGTCGCCGAGGGCGAGTCCGTCGACTGGTCCGGGGACGTCTTCCCGAAGCTCCTCGCCGAGGGCGCGCGCCTGTTCGGGTACGTGGCCGACTGCTACTGGGAGGACGTCGGCACCCACGAGAGCTACCTCAAGGCCCAGGCCGACATGCTGTCCGGGCAGGTCGGCATCGAACTGGACGGCTTCGAGATGTCGCCGGGCGTATGGGTCGCCGAGGGCGCCGAAGTGGACGCCGAGGCCGTCCTCAAGGGCCCGCTCTACATCGGCGACTACGCGAAGGTCGAGGCGGGCGTCGAACTGCGCGAGTACACCGTCCTCGGCAGCAACGTCGTCGTGAAGGAGGGCGCGTTCCTGCACCGGGCCATCGTCCACGACAACGTGTTCGTCGCGCCGTCGACGAACCTGCGCGGCTGCGTCATCGGCAAGAACACCGACATCATGGCCGGCGCCCGCGTCGAGGAGGGCGCGGTCATCGGGGACGAGTGCGTCATCGAGGCCGAGGCGTACGTCTCCAGCGGCGTGAAGGTCTACCCGTTCAAGACCATCGAGGCCGGCGCGGTCGTGAACACCAGCGTGATCTGGGAGTCGCGCGGGCAGCGCAACCTCTTCGGGCCGCGCGGCGTGTCCGGGCTCGTCAACGTGGAGATCACGCCCGAGCTGGCGGTACGGCTCGCGAGCGCCTACGCGACGACCCTGAAGAAGGGGACGACGGTCGTCACCGGCCGCGACGTCTCCCGCGCCGCCCGCACCCTCAAGCGCGCCGTGAACAGCGCGCTGACCGCCAGCGCCATCAACGTCCACGACCTTGAGGCGACCCCGCTGACCGTCGCCCGGTTCGAGACCGGCCGCGAGGACGCCGTCGGCGGCATCTACATCCGCACCACGCTCGGCGACCCGCAGGGCGTCGACATCCTGTTCCTGGACGCGGGCGGCGCCGACCTGTCCCAGGCCGCGCAGCGCAAGCTGGAGCGCGTCTTCGGCCGCCAGGAGTACCGCCGCGCGTTCCCCGGCGAGATCGCCGAGCTCACCTACCCGCCGCGCGTCGTGGAGACCTACACCCGCGACCTGCTGCGCCGCGTCGACATCCGCGGCGTCCGCGAGGCCGGGCTGAAGATCGTCCTGGACTGCGCGGGCGGCGTCGCCTCGCTCGTCCTGCCGAACCTGCTCGGCAAGGTCGGCGTGGAGGTCCTCACCCGCAACGCCGGGCTGGACGAGGCCAACCCGACCGAGACGCTCGCCGAGCGGATGCGCGACCTGGAGCGGCTCGGCGAGCTGGTCTCGTCGTCGCGGGCCGCGTTCGGCGTCCGGTTCGACCCGGTGGGCGAGCGGATCTCCCTGGTGGACGAGAACGGCGAGCTGGTCGGCGACGACCGCGCCCTGCTGGTGATGCTCGACCTGGTCGCGGCCGAGCGGCGCGGCGGCAAGGTGGCGCTGCCGGTCACGACGACGCGCGTCGCCGAGCAGGTGTGCCGGTTCCACGGCGTCCAGGTGGAGTGGACGTCGACCTCGCAGGACGTCCTCACCAAGGCCGCCGCGCAGCCCAGCGTGATCTTCGCGGGGGACGGCCGCGGCGGCTTCCTCATGCCCGAGTTCAGCGGGACGGTCGACGGGATCGCGGCGTTCGTCCGCCTCGTCGGGCTCGTCGCGCGGACGCGGCTGACGCTGTCGCAGATCGACCGCCGCATCCCCGACGCGCACCTCCTGCGCCGCTCCGCCCCGACCCCGTGGGCGGCGAAGGGCAGTGTGATGCGGCACGTCGTGGAGGCCGCCGGGGACCGCACGATCGACACCACCGACGGCGTCCGCGTGGTGCAGGGCGACGGCCGCTGGGTCCTCGTCCTGCCCGACCCGGCGGAGGCGGTCACCCACCTGTGGGCCGAGGGCCCGGACGCGGACGCCGCCCAGGCGCTCCTGGAGGAATGGGCCGCCGTCGTCGAACGCGCCGGCTCCTGACCCCGCCCGGCCCCGCCGCACCGCGCTTCCGACCGGCCGCCCGGTCAGTCGACGGGCACGTCGTCGGGTGCGCCGGCGGCGATCTCGGCGAGCACGTCCAGAGCGCGCGCCAGGGCGTCCAGGGGCGGTGAGGCCAGGCCGAGGCGGACCGCGCGGGGCGCGGCGCCCGCCCCCGCGACGAAGGCGGCGGCGGGGGTGACGGCGATACCGCGCCGCGCGGCCGCCGCCACGAACGTCTCCGCGCGCCACCGCGGAGGCAGGTCCCACCAGCAGAAGTACGAGCACGGGGCGGAGCGGACGGCGGCGCCCGCGAGGCGTTCGGCGACGATCCGCCGCCGGGCCGCGGCGTCCGCGCGCTTGGCGCGGACGACCGCGTCGACGGTCCCGTCGGAGATCCAGCCGGTCGCCGCGTCCAGCGCGAAGCGCGCCGGGCCCCAGCCGCCCGAGCGCAGCGCGGCCGCGACCCGTCCGGCGAGCCCGGCGGGCGGGACGGCGAACCCGAGGGTCAGGCCCGGGGCGAGGCGCTTGGACAGGCTGTCGACGAGCACGGTGCGCCCCGCCGCCGCGCTCGCGAGCGGCGGCGGCGCGTCCGCGGGGAGGAACGCCCAGACCCGGTCCTCGATCGCGTTGAGCCCGAGCCGCTCCAGGGCGCCCGCGATCTCGACGCGGCGGCGCCACGGCATCGTCGTCCCGCACGGGTTGTGGAGCGTCGGCTGGACGTAGAGCGCGCCGAGCGGGGCGGCGCGGTGCGCGTCGGCGAGGGCGTCGGGGCGCAGCCCGTGCTCGTCGGCCGCGACCGGGACGAGCGTGACGCCGAGCCGGGCCGCGACGCCCTTGACGACGGGGTAGGTCAGCGCCTCGACGGCGAGCCGCCCGCCCGGCGGGACGAGCGCCGCCACGGCGCCCGCGATCGCCTGCCGGCCGTTCCCGGCGAACAGCACCCGCGACGGGTCGGGGCGCAGCCCCGGCGCGGTCAGCAGCGCCGCCGCGGCCTCTCGGGCGGCCGCGGTCCCCGCGACGCCCACGGGGCCGAGCGCCGCGTTCAGGACGTCCGGCCGCAGCAGCCGCTCCATCCCGGCGGCCAGCAGCGCGTTCTGCTCCGGGACCGCGGGCTGGCTCAGCTCCAGGTCGACGCGCGCCCCGGCCGGCTCCGCCAGCGCCGGGGCGGGCGCCCGCTCGGCGGCGCGGACGAACGTGCCGCGGCCGACCTCGCCGACCACGAGACCGCGCCTGCCCAGCTCCCGGTACACGCGGCTCGCCGTCGAACCGGCGATGCGGCGCCGCCGGGCGAAGGCGCGCTGCGGCGGGAGGCGGTCGCCCGGCCGCAGCCGACCCGCCGCGATGGCGGCGGCCACCTCGTCCGCGATCCGGCGGAAGTCCTCCATGCGCCCTCCACATTGCACCGAGTGCAATCCATATTATTGCACCGAGATATCTCGGAGATCTAGCATCGAAATCCCTCGGACCCCGGGAGTGCAATGATCTCGCCCACCGCCGCCGCGGCGGTCGCCGCATTCGCCCTCGGGCTCGTGCTGACCCCGGGCCCCAACATGATCTACCTGGTGTCGCGGACGGCGACGCAGGGCCGCCGCGCCGGGCTGGTCTCGCTCGGCGGGGTCGCCGCCGGGTTCCTGGTCTACGTCGCCGCCGCCACCGCCGGGCTCACCGCCGTCTTCACGCTCGTCCCGGCCCTGTACACGGCGGTCAAGCTGGCCGGCGCGGGCTACCTGCTCTGGCTGGCGTGGCAGGCGCTGCGGCCGGGCGGCGGCACCGCGTTCGAGGTGCGCGGCCTGCCCGCCGACCCGCCGCGCCGGCTCTTCACGATGGGCCTGGTCACCAACCTGCTCAACCCGAAGATCGCGATCCTGTACGTGTCGCTGCTGCCGCAGTTCGCCGACCCCGGGCGCGGGTCCATGGCCGTCCAGATCATGCTGCTCGGCCTGGTCCAGATCACGATCGCGCTCACCGTCAACTGCCTCATCGTGCTCGCCGCCGGCGGCATCGCCGCCTTCCTGGCGCGCCGCCCCGGCTGGCAGCGCGCCCAGCGGTACGCGATGGGCTCCGTCCTCGCCGCGCTCGCCGTCCAGACCGGCCTCTACCGGCCCGCCGCCGCCTGACGCGGGCCCCGCCGCCCGCGCCGCGGCGGCCGGGGCTTGCCATGATGGGGCGGTGATCGCACGACGGGACGACCCCGGCGGCCGCCGGCCTACGCCCGGGCGGCCGCCCGGCGCGGCGGTGTCGCTGCTCGCCGACCTGCTCGCCGGGAGGCTCCTCGACCCCGGCTACGCGGAGGCGGCGGCGCGCCGCGCGGCGGACGGCGGCGCCGCGCCCCGCCGCGGACGGCTGCGGGGCGGCGGCGTCCTGCTCGTCCTCGTCCTCGCCGGGACGCTGATCGCCGTCGCCGGGGAGCAGGCCCGCCGCGGCGAGCCCGTGGCGGCCGCGCAGCGGACGCGGCTGATCGACCAGATCCACGCCCGCACCGCCGAGACGGACGGCCTCCAGCGCCGCCTCGACGGGCTGCGGGCCGACACCGAGCGCCGCCGGGCGGGCGCGCTCGCCCGCAGCGACGAGGGGCGGCGCGTCCGGCGGCGGCTGGCCCGGGCCGGCGCCGCCGCGGCCGCCCTGCCCGCCGCCGGCGCCGGGATCGTGGTCACGCTCGCCGACGCCGCGCGCCCCGGCGGACCCGCCGCGCCGCGCCGCGCCGCCGACGGCGGCCGGGTCTATGATCAGGACCTCCAGGTCCTGGTGAACGGGCTCTGGGCGGCGGGCGCCGGGGCCATCGGGGTCAACGGGCAGCGGCTCGCGCCGACCACCGCGATCCGCACGGCGGGCGAGGCGATCATGGTCGACTACCGGCCGCTGAGCGGCCCCTACGAGGTCACCGCGCTCGGCGACCCGGACCGCCTGCGGGACGCCTTCGCGGGCTCGGCCGCCGACCGGCGCCTCACCGCGCTGCACGACCGGTTCGGGATCCGCTACGACGTGCGCGGCTCGTCCGCGGCACGGCTCCCCGCGGCGGGCACGGACCGGCTGCGCTACGCGGCCCCGGGCCCGGAGGCCGGCCAATGAGGCCGATGAGGCCGATGAGCGGGAGAGGAGGGGGCCGGGAGTGATCGCGCTGATCGGCCTCGTCATCGGCGTGGCGCTGGGGCTCATGCTGCAGCCGGACGTGCCCCTCTGGCTCCAGCCCTACCTGCCGATCGCGATCGTGGCCGCGCTCGACGCCATGTTCGGCGGCGTCCGGGCCCGGCTGGAGGGGGTCTTCGTCGAGAAGGTCTTCGTGGTCTCCTTCGTCGGCAACACCGTCATCGCCGCGCTGATCGTCCTCCTCGGCGACCAGCTCGGCGTCGGGTCGCAGCTGTCCACCGGCGTCGTGGTGGTGCTCGGCATCCGGATCTTCTCCAACGTGGCCGCCATCCGGCGGAAGCTGTTCGGCGCATGACCGGCGGCGACCGCGAGGAGCGGGGCGGGCGGGCCCGGCCGGCCGGGCTGAGCGGGCTCATCGGCCTGCTGCGCCCGCGGGCCGGCGCCGGCCAGATCGCCGGCGGCCTGCTGTGCCTGCTGCTCGGCTTCGCGATCGCCGTGCAGGTCCAGTCGACGAAGCGGGACACGACCTTCGCCACCGCGCGGCAGGACGAGCTCGCCGGGATCCTGGCCGACCTGGGGCAGCGTTCCGAGCGGCTGAGGACCGACCTGCGCGACCTGGAGGCCACCAGGGCCCGGCTCGAACGGGACGCCGAGGGCGGCACCGCCCTGGAGGACGCGCGCGAGCGGACGGCCACCTACGGCATCCTCGCCGGGACGCTCCCGGCCGAGGGGCCCGGCATCGAGATGCTGATCGGCGACCCCGGCGGCCGCGTCAAGGCGATCAACCTGCTGGACGCCCTGCAGGAACTCCGCGACGCGGGCGCCGAGGTCGTCCAGGTCGACGACGTCCGCGTCGGCGTCGACACCTATTTCCTGGACGGCCGGGACGGCGTCCGGGCCGACGGGCGGCTCCTGGCCGCCCCGTACCGGTTCCTGGCCATCGGCGACGCGCACACGATGACCACCGCGCTCAACATCCCGGGCGGCCTCGTCCGGACGCTGCGCGGCGCGGGCGCCGCGGTCCTGATCACCCCGCGCGCGAAAGTGACCGTCGGCGCGGTACGGTCTCCCTAGAGGGAACGGGGGGAGCGGTGAACCGGGCGACCGGCTCGCGCGCCGCGATCGCGGTGGTCCGCGCGGCGGCGTAGACCTGCGATCTGCGGCGAATGTAGTTTGGTCCGGTCGGCTCACCGCTCCAGTTGACCCCTCGGGCAATACCCGCGTAAGTTGCGGCGACCGTCGCGTGAGCGGGCGGTGAGTTGGACCGTGGTCGGGGGCGGGTCCCCGGCATGGGTTGGGTGAAGGATGCGCGTTGCGCAGGCGGCTCCCGCTGCGGCGGGGCGTCCGCGTGCGGCACGCCGATGGTAGGAGGCCGAGCCGATCGATGCCGAGCGTCTACTGCACGCAGTGCGGTCACGCCAACCCGGATGATGCCCGCTTCTGCTCGAACTGCGGCACTCCGCTGACCCGGAGTCCGTCCGCGCCGCCGCCGTACCGCGAGTCGCCCGGCGAGTCCACGTCCACGATCTCCATCGGCGGGTTCGAGGCGCTGGACACCGACACGGGCGCCGAGGAGCAGGCCGGTCCCGACCAGATGGCGATGGAGGCGCTGCCCCCGGGCACCGCGCTCCTCGTCGTCAAGCGCGGGCCGAACGCGGGCAGCCGCTTCCTCCTCGACAAGGACCGCACGTCCGCCGGACGGCACCCCGAGAGCGACATCTTCCTGGACGACGTCACCGTGTCCCGCCGGCACGCCGAGTTCGCCCGCCAGGGCGGCACCTTCTCCGTCCGCGACGTCGGCAGCCTCAACGGCACCTACGTCAACCGGCAGCGGATCGACCAGGCCGGCCTGTCCGGCGGCGACGAGGTGCAGATCGGCAAGTTCCGGCTGGTGTTCCTGACCAATCCGGCGCACGGCTGACGGAACGGAGGGGCGTTGAACGCGGAGCCGGCCCGGGCCCTGATGACGATCGGGGACGTGCTCGGGCTGCTGCGGCCCGAGTTCCCCGACATCACCATCTCCAAGATCAGGTTCCTGGAGTCGGAGGGCCTGGTCGAGCCGCAGCGCAGCCCCTCGGGGTACCGCAAGTTCGGCGACGCCGACGTGCAGCGGCTCCGGCTCGTGCTCACCGCGCAGCGCGACCACTACCTGCCGCTGCGCGTGATCAGGCAGCACCTGGAGGCCCGGGACCGGGGCGAGAGCGTCCCGCCGCTCGGCGGCCGCGAACCGGCGCGGCGCCGCCCCCGCACGCTGGTGGCGGCCGACACCACCGCGCCGGACCCCGCCGTCCGGCTCACCCGCCGCCAGCTCCTCGACGGCGCGGGGATCGACGAGGCCCTCCTCGCCCGCCTGGAGGAGTACGGCCTCGTCCACCGCAGCGGCCCGCACTACGCGGGGGAGTCGCTCGGCATCTGCCGGATCGCCGCCGCGCTCGGCGAGTTCGGCTTCGAGGTCCGGCACCTGCGCGCCGTGAAGGCCGCCGCCGACCGGCAGGTCTCGCTGATCGAGCAGGTGGTCGCGCCGCAGCTGCGGCGCCGCGACCAGGGTGCCCACGAGGAGGCCGCCGAAACGGCCCGGGAGATCGCCGCGCTGTCCGTGAGACTCCACTCCGCCCTGGTCAGCGCGGGGTTGCGGGAAAGCCTCGACCACTGATCATGGGCGCCGCGGAGGATTTTCCCGCACCGGCGGCGCGACGAGCTGTCCGAGCCTGGGTGTACGTTGGCTACATGGTTCGGTCAGGAATCGATCCGCTGCACGTGGTGATCGAGACAGCGAGAACCAGCAGGGAGCCGCTGTGAAGCAGATGGAGGTCGTCGGCGTCCGGGTCGAGATGCCCTCCAATCAGCCGATCGTCCTGTTGAAGGAGACGGAGGGCGATCGCTACCTGCCCATCTGGATCGGGGCGGTCGAGGCGACCGCGATCGCCTTCGCGCAACAGGGGGTGCTGCCCGCGCGGCCGCTCACCCACGACCTGTTCCGCGACGTCCTGGACGCCCTCAGCGTCCAGCTACGCACGGTGAACATCACGGCCCTGCGCGAGGGCATCTTCTACGCCGACCTGATCTTCTCCAACGGCGTCGAGGTCAGCGCCCGCCCGTCCGACTCCATCGCCCTGGCCCTGCGCACCGGCGCCACGATCTTCGCCAGCGAGGACGTCCTCGAGGAGGCCGGCGTGGCCATCCCCGACGAGCAGGAGGACGAGGTCGAGAAGTTCCGCGAATTCCTCGACACGATCACCCCGGAGGACTTCGGCCGCGCCGGGTGACGGCTAGGCGCGGGAGATGCCCGGTCGCGGGCAGTGGCGTGCATCCGCCTTGATCCTCGCCGTCATCCCGGCCCTGTGGCCCTGGTGTGAGGCTCCGCCGCCACGCGACCCCCGGTTCGGGCCGCCGCGTCCCCTGATGGCATGGCGGCCCGCTCAGCGGGTCGGAGCGACCGCGGTGATCAGCCCTCCGGCCCGTGCCGGACGGCGGTCTCGGGGGCGGCTCCGAGGGGGCGCGATAAGTGCCGCTTTTGGGGGTCCCGCTTTGGGGTAGGAGAGGGTGGGTGGCGGAGGTGTGCAGTTTGCCCATGTGAAGCCGGTTCATCCGGGCATGCGACGCGCCGACGATGAACGTTGACCACACCCTGACCGGCACCTACCGTGCTGGTGGAACACCCGTGGTGTAATTCGTCAAACCCCCTTGACGAAGCGCCACGGGGTGATAGAAGCCGGAGGTCCGCGTGGCGGTGAGCAGCGGCGAGGGCAAGGCGACCCCCGACAGGCACGTGGCGTCCCGCCGTGCCGGAGAGCAGGGCCTGCTCTTCGACACGCAGGTGTCCGCGCCGCCGGAGGATGTCGGCTACCGCGGCCCGACGGCGTGCGCCGCGGCGGGAATCACCTACCGGCAGCTCGACTACTGGGCCCGGACGAAGCTGGTCGAGCCGGGCGTGCGCGCGGCGCACGGGTCGGGCAGCCAGCGGCTGTACAGCTTCCGCGACATCCTCGTGCTGAAGGTCGTGAAGCGGCTGCTGGACACGGGCGTGTCGCTGCAGCAGATCCGGACGGCCGTGACGCATCTGCGCGACCGCGGGGTCCAGGACCTCGCGCAGATCACGCTGATGAGCGACGGCGTCAGCGTGTACGAGTGCACGTCGGCCGACGAGGTCGTCGATCTGCTGCAGGGCGGGCAGGGCGTGTTCGGCATAGCGCTCGGGCGGGTGTGGCAGGAGGTGGAGGGCAGTCTCGCGGAGCTGCCCGGTGAGCGGGCCGCCACGGACCCTCCCGACCACCCCCAGGATGAGCTCGCCTACCGGCGGCGCGTGCGCCGCAGCGGCTGACGCTCAGAGCGCCTCCTTGCGCTGCAGGAAGGCGAACGCCCCCCAGCCCGGCAGCACCGGCAGCCACAGCGTGAAGAGCCGGTAGAGCAGCACCGCCGACGTCGCCGTCTCCGCGGACAGCCCCGAGATCGTCAACGCCAGCGTCAGGGCGCCCTCGACGGCGCCGAGACCGCCCGGCGTCGGGGCCGCCGACCCCACCGCGTTCGCGGTGAGGAACACCAGCACCACCGTCGTCCACGGCAGCGAGCCGCCGAACGCGCGGATCGACGCGTCCAGGCACAGGACGAACGCCAGCGTCAGCAGGAGCGTGCCGCCCATGCCGGTGGACAGCTTCTTCGGCGACTGCAGGACGTCCACCAGGCGGGGCACCACGCCCGAGAACATGCTCTTCAGCCGCGCGGTGACGACGCGGCGGACGCGGGGGACCGTCAGCGCCAGGCCCGCCACCAGCCCCAGCACCAGCACGGCGATCACGATCGTGCGGGACGGCGCCAGGTCCTGCGTCGCCTTCGCCGTGGAGCCGGTGAGGAACCCGAACAGGACCAGCAGCAGGATGTGCGTGACCATCCCGACGAGCTGGGACGCGCCGACGCTCGCCACCGCCAGCGTGGGGCGCACCCCCGAGCGCTGCAGGTAGCGGGTGTTGACGGCGACGCCGCCGACCGCCGCGGGCGCCACCAGTTTCACGAACGACGCGGCGACCTGCACCAGGACCGTCCGCCGGAGCGGCAGCCGCTCCGGGACGAACCCCATCAGCATGAGCGCCGCGGCGACATAGGTGAGGGCCGCCGCGCCGAGGGCCGCGACGACCCAGTGCCAGCTCGCCGTGGCCGCCAGGTAGCCGACGTCCAGGCTGGTCACCTGCGGGATCACGATGTACGCGGCGATCGACAGCGCCACGATGCTGAAGATCGTCCGGGGCCGGAACCGCTCCAGCCTGGCCGGCGCCGCCTCGACCTCCGGCTTCAGCCGGACGATCTGCTCCCGGATGCGGGTCAGCAGGTCCCGGTCGCGGCGCAGCGCCTGCCGCGTCGCCCGCGACAGCGCCACCCGCTGCAGCAGCGGCACCGCGCCGCCCAGGGCCTCCTCGCCCAGCACGGCCGCGGCGGTCCGCACCGCCCGCTCGGGCCCGCTCCGCAGCGCCAGCGTGGTGAGCAGCTGCGCGAGGTCCAGCCGCAGCGCCAGATCGCCCGCCGCCGTCTCCCCGGCCCGCAGGTCGGTGACGTAGGCGAGGCCGTCCTCGCCGATCAGCAGCGCGTCGTCCTGCAGCCGCCGGTGCGCGAGCCGGCCGCCCTGCAGCGACCGGAACTGCCGCCAGACGTCGGTCAGCAGCTCGTCGGTGACCTCCTCGCCGGGCAGGTCGCCGAGCCGCCGGCCGGGCACGTGCTCGTAGGCCAGCAGCGCCGCCTCCGTGCCGACCTCGCAGGCGCCGGCCAGCCGCGGGGTCCGCACGCCCGCCGCGGCCACCGCGTACGCCATCAGCGACTCCAGCTCCAGGGACCGGCGCAGCGACCGCAGCGTCCGCCCGGTCGTGGCGGCGCGCAGCCGCAGCAGCCGCCAGATCCGGTAGACCAGCCCGGCGGTCTGCTGGTCGCGGTCCAGGACGCGGACCTCCAGGTCCCAGTCGCCGTGCCGCCCGTGGAACCGGAGGCCGTCCCCGTCCGGCGGCCCGCCCTCGGCGAGGACGACGCCGTAGCGGCGGCCGTCCTCGGTGTCGTCGGAGGGCTCGTCCAGCCGCGCGCCCCGCGCCGGCCGCAGCCCGAGCCGCTCCAGCGACGTGACGACCGTCGCGCCAGTCGGCCGCGGGTTCGGCGTCCCGACGGCGTACAGGGTGCCGTGGCCGATGGCGCGGCCGAGGAAGTAGGTCGCCGCGAGCGCCGCGACGGACGCGTAGGACGCGGTGAGCCCGGTCAGCGCCGCCAGCACGATCATCGTCCAGGTCGCGGCCTGCCAGCGGGCGCGTCCCGCCATCCCGACCGCGCTGACGAACGCGATCACGGGGGCGATGTCGGTGTGCACGGGCGCGGTCTCGGTGCCGCCCCAGATCAGCGAGTCCAGCACGCCGCCGGGCGCGGCCCGCACCACGAGGTCGTCGAGGCCGACCGTGACCCCGAACGCGATCACGGCGGCCAGCAGCGCTATCGCGACCCGCGTCCCGTCCTTGCGGAACAGCCGCTCGATCGCGAACGCGATCGGCACCGTCAGCACCCCGAAGCTGGACACCAGCGTCGCGAGCGTCAGCAGCGGCCGGGGCGCGTGCGCGGTGCCCTCCGCGATGTCGGTCTGCAGCCCGTGCGTGGTCTGCTGCGCGATCGACACCAGCAGCATCACCGCCGCCAGCCCCACCACCGACGCCGCGAACCTGATCGCGTCGGACGGCCGGCGGATCCGGTCCGGCTGGGCGGGCTCGTCCACGGGCACGCCCGCGGACGCGCCGTGCCGCGGGCGCGCCGTGCCGTCGCGGGTCTGTGTCACGCCGTTCCGCCGCCCAGGCCGTCCGTCATCATGGTCAGCGTCCCAGAACCGGCCGCGCGCCGTCGAGCGCCGTCCCGGCATCCGCCCGGACGCGCGCGCACCCCGCAGCCCCATCTCCGCCCCCATGGCCCGGGGTCTCGTCTTGTCCCAGGTGAGTGAGCACATCGTACCGGCCGGTACCGCCCGGACGCGGTGGGCCCGGCCCCCGCGTCCGGGCGGGATCCCGCCCCGGCCGCCCGGGGCCGGAACGATCGTCCGGAGCCGTCTTTGGGTAGGGTTCGTCCCAGGACATGCCGTCGACCCTGGGCGGGAGAGACCCCACGCCGCCAGCGTGGGGCGCCGAAGGGGCAACATCCCCGGAACCTCTCAGGCAAAAGGACCGCTCGGGCGAGGCACCTCTGGAAAGCAGCCGCCGGTCCCCGCACGCGGGGGCGGCGGCTCACCGAAGGGGAAACCCCGCCGCGCGCGGGTGAAGCTCTCAGGTGCCGATGACAGAGGGGGAGACCGGCCGCCGGCACGCGTGCCGGCGGTGGACCTGAGCGACCGCAGCAGCCCAGGAGGCTCTCTCCATGACCGCCCAGTTCTTCGCCCCCGTGGCCTCTCCGCAGCATCCGCGCGCCGCGTTCGCCGACCGGCACATCGGCCCCGCGCCGGACGACCAGGCCCGGATGCTGGCCGCCATCGGCTACTCCGGCGCGGAGGCGCTGGTCGACGCAGCGGTCCCCGCCGCGATCCGCACGGCCCGCCCACTGGACCTGCCGCCCGCGCTGAGCGAGACCGCCGCGCTCGACCGGCTCCGCGAGCTCGCGTCCCGCAACACCGTGCTGACGTCCATGATCGGGCTCGGCTACCACGGGACGACCACGCCGGGCGTGATCCGGCGGAACGTCCTGGAGAACCCCGGCTGGTACACCGCCTACACGCCCTACCAGCCGGAGATCTCGCAGGGGCGGCTCGAGGCGCTGCTGAACTTCCAGACCGTCGTCGGCGACCTGACCGGGCTGCCCGTCGCGAACGCCTCCATGCTGGACGAGGGCACCGCCGCGGCCGAGGCCATGGCCCTCGCGCACCGCCTGTCCAAGCGCAAGGAGCCGGGGACGTTCCTCGTCGACGCCGACGCGCTCCCGCAGACGATCGAGGTCGTCCGGACCCGCGCGATCCCGCTCGGCATCGAGGTGGTCGCCGCCGACCTGTCCGGCGGGCTCCCGGACGGCGACTTCTTCGGCGTGCTGCTGCAGTACCCGGGCGCGTCCGGGGCCGTCCGCGACCTGGAGCCCGTCATCGCGCAGGCGCACGAGCGGGGCGCCAAGGCGGTCGTGGCGGCCGACCTGCTCGCGCTGACGCTGCTGCGCCCGCCGGGGGAGTCGGGCGCCGACATCGCCGTCGGGTCCGCGCAGCGGTTCGGCGTCCCCTACGGCTTCGGCGGGCCGCACGCCGGCTACATGGCGGTCGGCGAGGGCATCCAGCGGCAGCTTCCCGGGCGGCTCGTCGGCGTGTCGGTCGACGCGGACGGCGCCACCGCCTACCGGCTGGCGCTGCAGACCCGCGAGCAGCACATCCGCCGCGAGAAGGCCACCAGCAACATCTGCACCGCCCAGGTGCTCCTCGCCGTGATGGCGGGCATGTACGCGGTCTACCACGGCCCCGAGGGGCTGGCGGCGATCGCGCAGCGCGCGCACCGCCGCGCCGCCGAGATCGCCGCGGGGCTGCGCGGCGGCGGCGTGGAGGTGGTGCACGGCTCCTTCTTCGACACCGTCCTCGCCCGGGTGCCGGGCCGGGCCGCCGAGGTCGTCGCCGCGGCCCGCGAACGCGGCGTCAACCTGCGCCCGGACGGCCCCGACCACGTCGGGATCGCCTGCGACGAGACGACGCTGCCCGAGCACGTCACCGCCGTCCTGGAGGCGTTCGGCGCCGCCGGCGCGGCCCGCGACGCCGCGGAGGCGATCCCGGACGCGCTGCGCCGCGAGAGCCCCTACCTGACCCACCCGGTCTTCCACGCGCACCGCTCCGAGACCGCGATGCTGCGCTACCTGCGCCGCCTCCAGGACAAGGACGTCGCGCTCGACCGCTCCATGATCCCGCTCGGCTCCTGCACGATGAAGCTGAACGCCACCGCCGAGATGGAGCCGGTCACCTGGCCGGAGTTCGCGGACGTCCACCCGTTCGCACCGGTCGACCAGGCCGCCGGCTACGTCGAGCTGATCGGCGAGCTGGAGGACGCCCTCGCCGAGATCACCGGGTACGCGAAGGTCTCCGTCCAGCCGAACGCCGGCTCGCAGGGCGAACTGGCCGGGCTGCTCGCCATCCGCGGCTACCACGCGTCCCGGGGCGAGGAGCACCGCGACGTCTGCCTGATCCCGTCGTCCGCGCACGGCACCAACGCCGCCAGCGCCGTCATG
Organism: Actinomadura sp. GTD37; assembly: GCF_041951365.1. NCBI lineage: Bacteria > Bacillati > Actinomycetota > Actinomycetes > Streptosporangiales > Thermomonosporaceae > Actinomadura > Actinomadura sp. GTD37. The sequence continues at coordinate 541,705 of NZ_JBGNUS010000006.1, read as the reverse complement.
GCGGGGATGCGCGTCGTCGTCGTGCAGTGCGACGAGGGCGGCAACGTCGCGCTGGACGACCTGCACGCCAAGATCGGCGAGCACGGCGGCCGGCTCGCCGCGATCATGGTGACGTACCCGTCCACGCACGGCGTGTTCGAGGAGTCCATCACCGACGTGTGCGCCGCCGTGCACGAGGCGGGCGGCCAGGTCTACGTGGACGGCGCCAACCTCAACGCGCTCGTCGGCCTGGCCCGCCCCGGCGAGTTCGGCTCCGACGTCTCGCACCTCAACCTGCACAAGACGTTCTGCATCCCGCACGGCGGCGGCGGCCCCGGCGTGGGCCCGATCGGGGTCCGCGAGCACCTCGCGCCGTTCCTGCCGAACCACCCGCTGCGCGCCGAGGCCGGCCCGGGCACCGGCGTCGGCCCGATCTCCGCGGCCCCGTGGGGCTCGGCCGGCATCCTGCCGATCTCCTGGGCCTACATCGCGATGATGGGCCCGGACGGCCTGCGCGCCGCCACCGAGGGCGCCATCATCGCCGCCAACTACCTCGCCGCGCGGCTCGCCCCGCACTACCCGATCCTCTACACCGGCCGCAGCGGCCTCGTCGCGCACGAGTGCATCGCCGACCTCCGCAAGATCACCAAGGAGACGGGGATCACCGCCGAGGACGTCGCCAAGCGCCTCATCGACTACGGCTTCCACGCCCCGACGCTGTCCTTCCCGGTGGCCGGCACCCTGATGATCGAGCCCACCGAGTCCGAGGACCTCGCCGAGCTGGACCGCTTCTGCGACGCCATGATCGAGATCCGCCGGGAGATCCGGCGGGTCGCGGACGGCGGCTACGACCGCGAGGACAACCCGCTCCGGAACGCCCCGCACACCGCCGCCTGCCTGATCTCCGACGACTGGAAGCACGCCTACACCCGCGACGAGGCCGCCTACCCCGTCCCGTCCCTGCGCGAGAACAAGTACTGGCCGCCCGTCCGCCGCATCGACCAGGCCTACGGCGACCGCAACCTGGTCTGCTCCTGCCCGCCCCCCGAGGCGTTCGAGGACTGAGGACGCGGGATGGATATGTGATCTTGGTGGGGGTTTCGGGGTGTCGTCGCGGGACGCGGCGCGGACGGGTCGCTAGTCTCTGTGCGGACTCCAGAAACCCCCAGAGGGCAGAGGCCGATGAGCGAGTTGGCGGACGGGGCGCCGGGCCCCGCGCAGATGTGCGAGGAGGCCCGGAACCTCGCCGAGAGCGGTGAGGCGGGGCGGGCGGCCGCGCTGTTCGAGAAGGTGCTCGCCCTGGGCGAGACGCCCTGCCGGGCGCAGGCGGCGCTCGGGCTCGCCGTCGTCCTCGACGACGCCGGGGAGGTGGAGCGGGCCAGGGAGGCCGACCAGGTGGCGATCGCCACCGCCGACCCCGAGTACGGGCCGCGCGCCGCCTACCACCTGGCGCTCACGCACGAGCGCGCCGGAGAGCCCGGCCTGGCCGCGCCCGCCTGGGGCGCGGTGGTCGACTTCGGCAACCCCGCGTACCTGCCGCCCGCCCACCTGGCCCTCGCCCGGATCGCCGACGACGCCGGCGACTTCGACGCGGCGCGCGACCACTGGGAGGCCGCGGTCGGGACGGGGGACGCCGAGTACGGCCCGCTCGCCGCGCACGATCTGGCGCAGCGGCTGCTGGAGCGCGGCGACCCGGCGCGGGCGCAGCGGGTCCTGACCGCCGGACTCCGGCTGATCGACCGCGACGCCGCCCCCTACGCGTACGCGCGGCTCGCCGTCGCGCTCGGCATCTCCTACCTCGACCAGGCGATCGGCGCGTTCGGCGCGGCGCTGGCGGCGGAGCCGTCCGATCCGGAGGCCGGGCCGCTGGCCACCGAGCTGCTGGCGCGGACGCTGCCGCTGCGGGGACGCGGCGGCGAGGCGGCCGAGGTGTGGCGGCGCGGGCTGGCCGACCCGGGCGTCGCGCCGCAGGTGCGGGCGAGGCTGCGCCGCGACTTCGGCGAGGAGGACGCCGACGCCGGCCTGTGGTGGGAGCCGGTCGTCGAGCAGGCCGTGTCGGAGGGGACGCTCCCGGCGCTCGCCGGCGAGGCGTTCGGCGCCCTCGACCACATGTACGCGCTGCTCGCCGTCCGGTACGCCGAGCGCCGGGAGGACGAGGCGCACGAGGTGCTCGGCGGCGCGGTGCGGGTCCCGAGCGGCTACCCGTGGGGGCCGCTCCTGCACGAGAGCTTCGCCGAGCGGCTCCGCCTGGCCATGGGCACGACCGTCGCGAACTGGCCGGAGGGCTAGTCCCCGACGGCCGGGGACAGCGGGGTCCGGGGCCTGCGGATACGGTGGGCGCATGGAGGTCGTGACGGCGCACGGGCCCGCCGAGGTGGTCCTCGACGAGGTCGGCGACCCGGCGTTCCTGCTGGTCCTGACGCACGGGTCGAACGGGAGCGTGGACGCGCCCGACCTGCTCGCCGTCCGGGAGGCCGCGCTCGGGCTCGGCGGCGCCGTCGCGCGGGTCACGCAGCCGTTCCGGTTCGCGGGCCGCCGGGCGCCCGGCTCGCCCGTCAAGCAGGACGAGGCGTGGCTGGAGGTCATCGCGCGGCTGCGGGACGGGTTCGCGGGCGTCCCGCTCGTCCAGGGCGGCCGGAGCAACGGCGCCCGGGTGGCGTGCCGGACGGCGCGGGCGGCTGGGGCGGTGGGCGTGGTGGCGCTGGCGTTCCCGCTCCACCCGCCCCGCGATCCGCGGAAGACGCGGGTGGACGAGCTGCGCTCGGCGGGGGTCGAGGTCCTCGTCGTCAACGGCGACCGCGACCCGTTCGGCGTGCCGGACGCGGCGGACGCGGCGCACGTGGCGGTGCTGCCGGGGGAGCGGCACGATCTGAGCAGGGATCCCGCCGCGGTCGGTCGCGCGGCGGGGCCGTGGCTGGAGAAATGGACGGCCCGTCCGGTGCGGACGGGCCTTGGACAGGTTCCCTCTGGGCCCGGTCGGGCCCAGAGGTCTCAGGACAGCGGCGGGCGTTGCCCCCGAGGATGATCACCCGTTTGAACTAGTCCCCCCGTGGAGACCGCTCAAGCGGCGGACGGCGCCTGCAGGTCCGTCGGCCGGTGCGGCGCGATGACTTCCCCGTCGGGCAGCAGCTCACCGGTGTCCTCGAAGAGCACGACGCCGTTGCACAGCAGGCTCCACCCCTGCTCGGGGTGGGCGGCCAGCGTCCGCGCGGCGTCGCGGTCGGGTGCGTCGGACGAGGGACAGAGCGGCTGGTGCGGGCACATCGTGTGCCTCCGGTCTCAACTACTGGTAGGTCGTGGTGCTTTCCTTAATTGACGCACCCCAGTGTGGAGTGGTTCGCCCCGACCGGCTATAGCCCGTTGGGACGGTTGTCCGCTGGTACCGGAGTACCGGGACGGTGTGATCACTCTCACTCCGAGGCGCCACGCACAGGCTCCCTCCCGCGCGATGACGGACGGTGAACGACACGCCGGGGGGCGCGGAACCCCTACGATGTCGGGCGGGGAACGCCGTCGCGGCGTAGGGGGAGTGAGGCCGATGCGGGTCGCGTTGTCCGTCGCGTGCTTCGATGACGCGCTCTTCCCCGAGACGGGGAGGGCCGTGACCGTCCTATTGGAACGTCTTGGCCACGAAGTGGTATTCCCGCCCGGTCAGACGTGCTGCGGGCAGATCCACTGGACGTCCGGCTACCACCGCGAGGCGGCCGACCTCGCCCGCGGCTACACCCGGGCGTTCGAGGGCGGGGACGTCGTGGTCGCGCCGTCCGCGTCCTGCGCCGCCGCCGTCCGGGCCGCCTACCCGAGGATCGCGCGGGCGGCCCGCGACCCCGGGCTGGCCCGCGCCGCCGAGGGCCTCGCCGTCTACGAGCTGACCGAGTTCCTGGTGGACGTCCTGGGCGTCACCGACGTCGGCGCCCGCTTCCCGCACCGGGTCGCCTACCACCCGTCCTGCCAGTCGATGCGGACGCTCGGGATCGGCGACCGGCCGCTGCGGCTGCTGCGCGCGGTGCAGGGCCTCGACCTGGTCGACTTACCCGCGGCGGAGGAGTGCTGCGGGTTCGGCGGCGCGTTCGCGATGAAGAACGCGGACGTGTCCGTCGCGATGGTCGCCGACAAGGTCAGGCACATCCGCGGCACGGGCGCGGACGTGGTGTGCGCGGTGGACGACTCCTGCCTCGCCCACATCGGCGGGGCGCTGTCGCGGCTCCGCGCCGGCGTCCGGACCATGCACCTGGCCGAGATCCTCGCCGCGACGGGGCCGTCGTGACCGGCGCGCAGCCGGGCGGGCCCGTCCCGCTGCCGATGCCGAAGTTCGCCGCCGCCGCAAGGTCCGCGCTGGCCGACACCGGCCTGCGCCGCAACCTGCGCGGCGCGACCGCGGCCCTCCGCGAGCGGGCGGCCGCCGCGTCCGGGGAGCCCGCCGACTGGGCGGACCTGCGCGAGGCCGGCCGCGCGATCGGGGACGACGCGCTCCGCGGCCTCGACGTCCACCTGGAGGAGCTGGAACGGTCCGTCACCGAGGCGGGCGGCACCGTGCACTGGGCGGCGGACGCGGCCGAGGCGCGCCGCGTCGTCACGGGCCTCGTGCGGGCCGCCGGCGTGACGGAGGTCGTGAAGTCGGCCTCGCTGGCGGTCCGGGAGATCGGCCTGGCCGGCGCGCTGGCCCGCATGGGCGTGACCGCGCACGAGACCGCGCTCGCCGATCTGGTCGTCCAGCTCGGCGAGGACGAGCCGTCGCACCTGCTGGCGCCGGCCGCGCACCGCGACCGCGCGCAGATCGCGGAGGTGTTCCGGCGGGCGATGCCCGCCGGGGGGCCCGGCCCGGGCGAGGATCCGGCGGCCCTCGCCGCCGCGGCCCGCGCCCATCTGCGGGAGCGGTTCCTGCGCGCCCGCGTCGCGATCACCGGCGCGAACTTCCTGGTGGCCGAGACCGGCACGGTCGTGGTGGTCGAGTCCGAGGGCAACGCGCGGATGTGCCTCACGCTGCCGGAGACGCTGATCTGCGTCGCGGGCATCGACAAGGTCGTCCCCACGTGGGATGACATGGAGGTGTTCCTTCAGCTCCTTCCGCGTTCGTCGACCGGCGACCGGATGACCCCGTACGTCTCGTCCTGGACGGGGGTGACGCCGGGCGACGGGCCGCGCGCGTTCCACCTCGTCCTGCTCGACAACGGCCGCACCAGGGCCCTCGCCGACGAGGTCGGGCGCGCCGCGCTGCGGTGCATCCGCTGCTCGGCCTGCCTGAACGTCTGCCCGGTCTACGAGCGCACGGGCGGGCGGCCCTACGGGCCCGTCTACCCGGGGCCGATCGGCGCGATCCTCACCCCGCAGCTGCGCGGCGTGGAGAGCGCGGCGGCGGCGTCGCTGCCGTACGCGTCCACGCTCTGCGGCGCCTGCGCCGACGTCTGCCCGGTGAAGATCGACATCCCGGACGTGCTGGTCCACCTGCGCGGCGCGGTGGTCGAGTCGCGCCGGCGGCGTCCCGTGCCGACGCCCGAGATGGTGCTGATGCGCGGCCTGGCGTGGACGATGGGGGATCCGCGCCGGCACGAGGCGGCGCTGCGCCGCGGCACCCGGTGGGCGCGGCTGCTGTCGCGCGGCGGGCGGATCCGCCGGCTGCCCGGGCTGCTCGGCAAGTGGACCGAGGCCCGCGACCTGCCGGCGCCGCCGGCGGAGAGCTTCCGCGCCTGGTGGAACGGGACCCGGACGTGACCGCGCGCGAGGAGATGCTGCGCCGGGTGCGGGAGGCGCTCGGCGGGTCGCGCGGCCCGGGTCCGCCGGTGCCGCGCGGCTACGCGCGCCGGCTGCCGGCCGCGGAGGCCGCGACGCGCGCGGACGTCCTCGCCCTGTTCACCGAGCGGGTCGCCGACAACCGGGCGGCCGTGCGGCACGCCGGAGCGGACGAGGTGGGCACCGCGGTGGCCGCCGCGCTGTGGGGGCGGGAGGCCAAGGAGATCGTCGTCCCCGCGGACGTGCCGTTCGGCTGGCTCGCCGAGCTGGACGGCGTCCGGGCGCTCGCCGACGCCCCGGCGCTCGACCTCGACGCCCTCGCCGCCGCGGACGGCGTGGTGACGGGCTGCGCGGCGGCGGTGGCGCAGACGGGCACGGTCGTCCTGGACGGCGGCCGGGCGCAGGGGCGGCGGGCGCTCACCCTCGTGCCCGGGTTCCACCTGTGCGTGGTCCACGCCGACCAGATCGTGGGGACGGTCCCGGAGGCGGTCACGCGCCTGGACCCGGCGCGGCCGCTCACCTGGATCAGCGGCCCGTCCGCCACCCACGGCATCGAGGCGACCAGGGTGGTGGGCGTGCACGGCCCCCTCCACCTGGAGATCATCCTCGTGGAGGACTGAGCGGACGACCCGGCCGGCGGCTAGCGGACGCCGCCGACGACGAGGTCGAGGCCGGCGGTGAACCGGGCGTTCCAGTCCACCACGCGGTCGGCGCCGTCCTCGCCGGTGCCGCGCACCTCCAGGGCGGTGTGGCCGATCACGTAGCCGAGCAGGGTGTGCGCGGCGACGCCCGCGGCGTCCTCGGCGACGCCGCCGCGCCGCATGACCTCGCGCAGGGACGCGACCGTGGCGGTGAGCGCGACGGGGTTGCGGCGGGTGACGACGAGGGGCAGCACCCCGGCGTGCGCCATCAGCCGTCCCCGGTAGGCGGTGGCCCAGTCCCGCAGGACGTCCTGCCAGCGCCGGGCCGGCGAGTCCTCGGCGGGGGCGGAGGCGACGTGCGCGACGAGGCCGTCGAGGAGCTGCTCCTTGCCGCGGGGGAGGTGGTGGTAGATCGCCATCGCCTCGACCTCGAGGGAGTCCCCGAGGCGGCGCATCGTGAGGCGGCCGAGTCCCTGGCCGTCCACGATCTGCAGGGCCGCCTCGATGATCCGCTCGATGGACAGCGGTGCGCGGTGCTGGGCGTTGATGCTGGGCTGCCGGACCATGGGACGTCACCTTACTGCGTAAAGGGCCGAAGCCGGGTGTCCGCCGCCACGACACGCCGGAACCCCGCGTACGCTTACCTGGACCAGGCATTGAAGACCGTCGAGGGAGTACCACCATGCCGCTGGGCCGCCGGGTGAGCAAGGACGTCGCGGAGCCGTACGAGGCCGACCAGCGGCTGGCCGCCGAGTACGAGGACCGGCTCGCGGCGGCCGGCGACGCGGAGCGGGCGCTGCGCGAGGCGCAGGCCGCGCACGTCGCCGGCCCGGAGCTGCGCGCGCTGACGGTGGCGTTCGACAAGGCGATGACGGCGGTGCTCGCCGCCGCCGAGGCGTCCGAGCGGGCCACGATGGGCCCGAAGGTGTACACGGCCGGCACGCAGGACGCCAAGACGCGCCGCGCCGCCGAGATCGCCTACCGCAAGGCGAAGGCGCGCCCGGCGGTCCGCCCGTGGACGGACGAGGTCGACCGGCTGCGCACGGCCCGCGAGGCGCACCGGCTGAGCTTCAGGACGGTGCCGTCCGCGCTCGGCTGAGCCGTCCCGCACGTGTGACGACACAGCGTCACCGGGTGGCACCGGCCACCGAACTTTGACAGTCTGCCCTCTCGGGGAACGCCGGGGGCGCCCCCCGCCGCCATCACGTGCGCGCGGACGCGTCCCGGCGGAGAGGGCACACGGTGCTCTGGACGTTGGGGGATGTCACGTGGAGCGCACGCCGCCGGACCGGTGCCGCGTACTCGAGTCCTACCAGGACGGGGTGAAGGCGATCCGCGCGCTGTCGGCGGACGCCCGCGACTGGGACGCGCCGACGCCCTGCGCCGACTGGCGGCTGATCGACCTCGCCGGCCATCTGCGCTGCGTCGCGGAGAACTTCCTGGAGTACCTCCAGGACGCGCCCGACAGCCGGCTGGCGACGCTGTTCGCGCAGGAGGCGGCGACGGCGGTGCTGATCCGGCAGCAGGCGCGGCAGAACGCGACCGAGCTCGCGGTGCTGCCGCCCGAGCCCGGCCCCGAGCGGATCATGGCGTTCGGGGTGTCGGCGGGGGCGTACGCCGACCTGCTGCCGGACATGTGGGACCGCACCCATCTGATCTACCGGGGCACCAAGTACACCGTCGGCGACCACGCGGGCGCGGCGTGCGTGGAGTGGCATCTGCACGCCTGGGACATGGCCCGCGCGTGCGGCGCCGACTACCGGCCGCGCGACCCCGACCTGCTGGTGTCGGCGTGGCACTGGGGCGTCCCCCACCTGCCGCTCGCGGCGGGGGACGCCTGGGAGGCGGTGCTGCGCTCGTCCGGCCGGTCGCCGCGCTGGCCCGAGCCCGACGACCGGCCGGGCGACCGGTCCGGCCGGTCGCGGCGCCGGTCCGGCCGTCAGACGCCCTCGGGCCTGCCGGGGCGGTCCCGCAGGTAGACCAGCCAGGTGAGCGCGCAGCACACGGCGTAGAAGGCGATGAACGCGAGGTAGGCGCCGTCGCCGGTGCCGGTGGCGAGGAACGACTGCCGGAAGGCGATGTTGACCAGGACGCCGCCGAGCGCGCCGACGGCGCCGGCGATGCCGATCAGCGCCCCGGACAGGCGGCGGGCCTCGGCCTCGGGGGCCTTGGCGCGGAAGATCGCGGGGATCATCTTGTAGGTGGAGCCGTTGCCGACGCCGCTGAACGCGAACAGCAGGACGAACCCGGTGAGGAACAGCGGCAGGGACCCGCGCACGGACGCGGCCAGCACCAGGCCGGCGGACGCGGCCATCGCGACGAAGGTCCAGAAGGTGACGGCGGCGCCGCCGAGCCGGTCGGCGAGGCGCCCGCCGGCGGGGCGCAGCAGCGAGCCGAGGGCGGGGCCGAGGAACGTCAGGTACGCGGCCTTGACGGGGGTGTCGAAGTCGTCGGCGAACTGCACCTGGAGGACCTGCCCGAACGCGAAGCCGAACCCGATGAACGACCCGAACGTGCCGATGTAGAGCACCGACATGATCCAGGTGTGGGCGTCCCCGCAGACGTCCCGCATCGCCCGGCGGTCGTTGCGCGCGTGCGCCAGGTTGTCCATGCGGAACCAGGCGCCGAGGGCGGCGAGGACGATCAGCGGGATGTAGATCCCGGCGACGAGCCCGGGGTGGTCCTTGCCGGCGGTGGCGAGGACGAGCAGCCCGACGAGCTGGACGACGGCGACGCCGAGGTTGCCGCCGCCGGCGTTGATCCCGAGCGCCCAGCCCTTGAGCCGCTGCGGGTAGAAGGCGTTGATGTTGGCCATCGAGGACGCGAAGTTGCCGCCGCCGACGCCCGCGACGGCGGCGAGGAGCACCAGGGTGGTGAACGAGACGCCGGGCTCGACCAGGAACGCGGCGAGCACCGCCGGGACGAGCAGCAGCGCCGCGCTGAAGACCGTCCAGTTGCGGCCGCCGAACCGGGCGACGGCGAACGTGTAGGGGATGCGCAGCGCAGCGCCGGCGAGGGCGGGGACTGCGGTGAGGGTGAACTTCCCGGCCGGGTCGACGCCGTAGGCGGGGCCGAGGAACAGCACGAGGACCGACCACAGCGTCCACACCGAGAACCCGATGTGCTCGGAGAGGATCGAGTAGATCAGGTTGCGGCGGGCGACGCGCGCGCCGCCGGCGGTCCAGAAGGCGGGGTCCTCGGGCCGCCAGTCGTCGATCCAGCGGCCCTTCGGCGGCCGGGCGCGGTCCCCGCGCGCGGTCTCGGTGGTGACGGTCATGAGGCGCTCTCCCTGGTCGGTTCGGACGGGCCGACCGTAGGAAGCCGGGGTTTCGCCCGCGTGTGACCGGTCATACGCCGGTGATAACTCCGCCGCACAGCGCGTCCCCGCCGGCTGTGAGGCGCGGGGTAGATCCGGGCCCGGACGGGTAGGCAGGGGATCGCGAGCGGCGGGGGAAACGGAGACGAGACCGATGGCGACCTGTGAGGTCTGCGGCAACGACTACGCGATGGCCTTCGAGGTGCACGCGCAGGGCCAGGTGCACACGTTCGACTCGTTCGAGTGCGCGGTCACCAGGATGGCCCCGATCTGCGAGCACTGCCAGTGCCGGATCATGGGGCACGGCGTGGAGGTGAGCGGGCACTTCTACTGCTGCGCGCACTGCGCCCGCGCCGTCGACCCGGAGGGCGCGCGCCAGATCCAGGACGCGGTCCCGGTCTAAGACGCGGTCCCGGTCTAGAGCACGGTCCCGGTCTAGAGCACGGTCCCGGTCTAGAGCACGGTCCGGGTCTAGCTAGGGCGCGGTCCCGGTCCAGGACGCGTCCCGGCCGGGAGGCGGGACCGGTCCATTCGCGGTGCGCGTTCGGCCGCCGGGCGGTTTCAGCCGCCGGGCGTGCCGAATTGCTGCTCGCGGCCGTCCTCCAGGTAGACGGCGCGGCTCTCGGCCATGGCGCGGAGGCTGGGGCCCATCCGGCGGGAGACATGCGGCGGCGCGAGTTCGGGGATCTTCTCCGGCGCCACGAGGACGTGGTCGGACAGTTCCTCGGGCGGCAGCCGGATCGCGGCGATCTCCGCGCCGGTGATCGTGCCGCCGAAGACGAACACGTTGACGGCGTCGACGCCGTCGTCGCGCGGCGAGCCCCAGTCGACGCAGGCGAGGCCGTCGAGGCGGGGGACGAGGCCGAGTTCCTCCTCGCATTCGCGCAGGCACGCCGACAGGGGGGACTCGTCGGCCTCGATGACCCCGCCGGGCAGGTACCAGCCCTCGCTGTAGGTGGGCTTGACCAGCAGGACCCGCCCGAGGTCGTCCAGGAGCAGGGCCGCCGCGGCGCCGCGGGCGCGCGGCAGGGAGGCGTAGTAAGCAAGGTCGGGCATGTACCGAGGTTAGGCGTGATCACCGGGGGGTGATCGGGGGGCCGGGGCGGCGGCGGCCGCATCCGTCCGCGAGATCGCCGGGCCACCGCGAATCCGTTCGGTAACGGGGCAAAAAATGACGAATAGGCCATGACAAGGATCGACAACGCTTGACACGCTTGCGTCAAGGTCCCGTGGGCGGCGTCCGGCGCACCGGCCTGACCTCGGCGGACGCGCCGCGTGAAGGTCTTTTAACGCCGGGGTCACACCGGGGAATCGCCGGCGAAACGGCGCCCGCCGAGTCTCGGACGCATGACCGGGACTCCCACGCACTGCCCGTACTGCGCCCTCCAGTGCGGCATGACCCTGCACGCGCCCGGCGCCGGAGCCGGTGCGGACCCGTTGCGGGTCGTGCCGCGCGACGACGTGCCCGCCAACCGCGGCGGGCTGTGCCAGAAGGGCTGGACGGCCGCGGAGCTGCTGACCGTCCCCGACCGGCTGACCGCGCCGATGATGCGGCGCGACCGGGGCGCGCCGCTGGAGCCGTGCACCTGGGACGAGGCGCTCGACCGCGTCGCCGCCGAGGCCGCCGGGCTGCGGGCGCTGCACGGCCCGGACTCGGTCGCGGTCTTCGGCGGCGGCGGGCTGACCAACGAGAAGGCCTACCAGCTCGGCAAGTTCGCCCGCGTCGCGCTCGGCACGTCCCAGATCGACTACAACGGCCGGTTCTGCATGTCGTCGGCCGCGGCGGCGTCCGGCCGGGCGTTCGGGATGGACCGCGGGCTGCCCGGCCCGGTCACCGACCTGGCGGCGTCCGGCGCGGTCCTGGTCGCGGGCGGGAACCCCGCCGAGACGATGCCGCCGTTCATGCGGCACCTGGCGGAGATGCGCGACGGCGGCGGCGCCCTCATCGTGGTGGACCCGCGCCGCACCGCCACCGCCCGCCAGGCCGACCTGCACCTGCAGCCGGCGCCCGGCACCGACATCGCCCTCGCGAACGGGCTGCTGCACCTGGCGCTCGCCGAGGGGCTGGCCGACGACGACTACATCGCCGCCCGGACCGCCGGGTTCGACGCCGTCCGGACGGTCGTCAACGCGTACTGGCCGGACCGCGCCGAGCGCATCACCGGCGTGCCCGTCCCGGCGATGCGGGAGGCGGTCCGGCTGCTGGCCCGCGCCCGCCGCGCCCACGTGCTGACCGGGCGGGGCGCCGAGCAGCACGCCCGCGGCACCGACACGGTCACCGCGTTCATCAACCTGGCGCTCGCGCTCGGGCTGCCCGGCCGCGAGGGCTCCGGGTACGGGTGCCTGACCGGGCAGGGCAACGGGCAGGGCGGACGCGAGCACGGCCAGAAGGCCGACCAGCTGCCCGGCTACCGCAGGATCGACGACCCGGCGGCCCGCGCGCACGTCGCGGCCGTGTGGGGCGTCGACCCCGCGGACCTGCCCGGCCCCGGGCGGTCCGCGTACGAGCTGCTGTCGGCGCTCGGCGCTCCCGGCGGGCCGAGGGCGCTGCTGGTGTTCGGGTCCAACCCGGTCGTGTCGGCGCCGGACGCCGCGCGGGTCGAGGAGCGGCTCGCCGCCCTGGACCTGCTGGTGGTGGCCGACTTCGTCCCGTCGGAGACGGCGCTGCGCGCCGACGTCGTGCTGCCCGCCGCGCAGTGGGCCGAGGAGTCGGGGACGATGACGAACCTGGAGGGCCGCGTGCTGCGGCGGCGCCGGGCCGTCCGCCCGCCGGCCGGGGTCCGCACCGACCTGGAGATCATCGGGGCGCTCGCGGAGCGGCTGAAGGCGCCGGGGGAGTGGAGCGCCGACCCGGAGACGGTGTTCGGGGAGCTGCGCCGCGCCAGCGCGGGCGGCGCCGCCGACTACTCAGGCATCGGCTACGCGCGGATCGAGGCGGAGGGCGGGGTGTTCTGGCCCTGCCCGTCCCCGGACCACCCGGGCACGCCGCGCCCCTACCTGGACCGCTTCCCCACGCCGGACGGGCGGGCCCGGTTCGTCCCGGCCGAGCACCACGGCCCGGCGGAGGACGTGGACGAGGACCATCCGGTGTACCTGACGACCGGGCGGGTCCTGGCGCAGTACCAGTCGGGCGCGCAGACCAGGCGCGTCCCGGCGCTGGCCGAGGCCGCGCCGGGGCCGTTCGTGGAACTGCATCCCGACCTGGCCGAGCGCCTCGGCATCGAGGACGGCGCCGACGTGCGGGTGGAGAGCCGGCGGGGCTCGGTGACCGTGCGGGCGCGGCTGACCGACGCGATCCGCGGCGACACCGTCTTCATGCCGTTCCACTGGGCGGGGGACGGGCGGGCGAACCTGCTCACGAACCCGGCCCTGGACCCCGTGTCGCGGATGCCGGAGTTCAAGGTGTGCGCCGTCCGGGTGGGAGTGAGCCCGTTTTAACACGGCGGTGACAAAGGAGACCCAGCGGCGAAACCGCCTTTACGGAGGATCAGGGCATGACCACGACACCCGAAGCGACGATCACCAGGGACCGGGCGGTCCGGGCGGCGGCCCGCTGGTTCGACATCTGCTCCTACGCCGGACTGATCCCCGAGCGCGGTGTCTGCGCGATGGTGGACGGAACACAGGTGGCGGTCTTCCGCGACTTCGACGGCGCCCTGTACGCGCTGTCGAACCTCGACCCGTTCAGCGGCGCCTGCGTCCTGTCGCGCGGGATCCTCGGCACCCGGGACGGGACGCCGACGGTGGCGTCCCCCATGTACAAGCAGGTGTTCGACCTGCGCACCGGGGCGTGCCTGGACGACCCGCGGGTGGCGGTGCCGGCCTTCCCGGTCCGCCGCTCCGGGGACCGGGTGGAGGTGGCGCTCACCGATGAGCACCGGCAGTGAGCCACTGGCCGGGTTCGCCGTCGGCGTGACCGCGGCCCGCCGGCACGAGGAGCTCGCGACGCTGCTGGAGCGGCGCGGCGCCCGGGTCGTGCTCGCGCCCGCGATCCGGCTCGTCCCGCTCGCCGACGACGCCGAACTGCTGGAGGCCACCCGGGCGTGCGCCGCGGGGCCGCTGGACCACGTCGTCGCGACGACGGGGATCGGGTTCCGGGCGTGGCTGGAGGCGGCGGACGGGCACGGGCTGCGGGACGCCCTCGTCGACCGGCTCGCCGGGGCCGAGATCGTGGCGCGCGGGCCGAAGGCGCGCGGCGCGATCCGGTCCGCCGGGCTGCGGGAGGCGTGGTCGCCGGAGTCGGAGGGCTGCGCCGAGGTGACCCGGCACCTGCTGGCCAAGGACCTGGCCGGCGCGCGGGTCGCCGTGCAGCTGTACGGGGAGCGGCAGCCGGAGCTGACCGGGGCGCTGCGCGCCGCGGGCGCCGAGGTGATCGAGATCCCGGTGTACCGGTGGTCGCGCACCGAGGACCCCTCGCCGCTGCGCCGGCTCGCCGGCCAGGCGGTGGCGGGCACGGTCGACGCGATCACGTTCACCAGCGCGCCCGCGGTCGCCGCGACGCTGGCCGTCGCCGCCGAGGACGGGCTGGAGGAGGCCCTGCTGGAGGCCATGCGCACCCACGTCGTGGCGGCGTGCGTCGGGCCGGTCACCGCGCGGGCGCTCACCGAGCACGGCGTGCCGACCGTCCAGCCGGAGCGGGCCCGGCTCGGCGCGCTCGTCCGCGCCCTGGTCACGGACCTGCCGCGGCGCCGGTCGCGGCGGCTGTCGGTGCGCGGGGCGTCGCTGGAGCTGCGCGGGCACGCCGTCGTGCTGGACGGGCAGCTGCGGCCGATCGCGCCCGCGCCGATGGCGATCCTGCGGGCGCTCGCGCGGCGCCCCGGGCACGTGGTGTCGCGGGCGGAGCTGTGCGGTGCGCTGCCGAGCCGCCCGGCGGGGATGGGCCTGCTGCGGAGCCGGGAGGCGCGGCCGCACGCCGACGAGCACGCGGTCGAGATGGCGGTGGCGCGGCTGCGGCGCGGCCTCGGCCGGCCCGGAATCGTCGAGACGGTCGTCAAGCGCGGCTACCGGCTCGCGTGCGACCCGCGGCTCGCCGACCGGCTCGCGGCGGGCGCGGGTGGCTGACCCGCGGCGCCCGGCGCTGCTGGCCGTCGCGCACGGGACGCGGGATCCGGCCGGGCCCGCCGCCGTCCGGGACCTCCTGGACCGGGTGCGGGCGATGCGGCCGGGGCTGCGGGTCGCGGAGGCGTACGGCGAGCTGTCGGAGCCGTCGCTGGAGGAGGCCGCGTCCGGGGCGGCCGGCGGGCCGGTGGTCGTCGTGCCGCTGATGCTGGCGCGCGGCTACCACGCGCTCATCGACATCCCTGACCGCGCCGCCCGGCTGCTGCCCGGCTCGGTCGCGGCCCGGCCGCTCGGCCCCGACCCGCTGCTGGCCGAGGCGCTCGCCCGCCGCCTGGGCGAGTGCGCGCAGACCCGGATCCCGCCGCGCCGGACGGACGCCGTCGTCCTCGGCGCGGCGGGGTCCGCCGACCCCGCGGGGTCCGAAGACGTGCGGGCCGCCGCCCGGCTGCTGGCGCGGCGGCTGCGGCGGCCCGTCACGCACGGTTTCGTCGCCGCGGGCGGCCCCGCGCTGGACGAGGTCGTCGCGGAGCGGCGGCGGCGGGGCGCCCGGCGGGTGGTCGTGGCGTCGTACCTGCTGGCGCCCGGCCGGTTCCTGGACCGGGCGCGGTCGTGCGGCGCCGACGCGGTGACCGCGCCGGTCGGGGCGGACGACGCGGTGGCGCGGCTCGTCCTGCGGCGCTACGACGAGGCGCGGTCGCTGGTGAGCGGGCCCGTCTCCGTGCGCCGGCGCTCCTCGGCGCGCTGACGCTCCTGCGTGCGCCGGCGCTCCTCCGTGTGCTGGAGCGTCCCGGCGAACCGGTCGTCGTGGTGGGCGAGGACGCGCAGCAGCATCTCCCTGAAGAGCCGCCGCTCGTGCGGTGACAGCGGCTCGAACAGGATCTCGTTGAGGCGGACGCGGGCGTCGAGGCTCTCGCCGAGGAACAGCCGGCCGTCCTCGGTGGCGTCCAGCGCGTAGCGGCGCCGGTCCTCGGGGTCGCGGCGGCGCTCGACGTGGCCGGCCTCCTCCAGCGCGTCGACGATGGAGACCAGGTCGCCGGGGTCCATGCTGAGCCGCTCGGCGACCTCGCGCTGCGAGAGCGGCCCGGACCGCGCCACGCACCACAGGACGAGCAGGTGGGGCAGCCGCGGCTGGCCGGGGAGCATCCGCGCCGCGGTCCGCCGGACGAGCCGCACCGTCTCGAACATCAGGTACGTGGGCGAGTCGAGCATCGGGTCGGGCTGGTCCGTCACGGCACGGCTCCTCGCGATCGCTTGGGGCTTCCTATCTCTCTTGACGTGAGAGAAAGGATACTCCTACCGTTGGAACGCCCAAGATATGGGCGTGCGCTCCATGCGGAGGGAGGCCCCATGCCGGACGGGGGACCCGCCGTCGAGGTCGACGGCCTGATCAAGAGGTTCGGCGATGTGGAGGCCGTGCGGGGGATCGACTTCGCCGTGCGGCCGGGGGAGATCTTCGGTTTCCTCGGCCCGAACGGCGCGGGCAAGTCCACGACCATCAACATGCTCTGCACCCTGCTGCGCCCCACCGCGGGCCGCGCGCGGGTGGCGGGGCACGACGTCGCCGCCGAGCGCGACAGCGTGCGCCGCAACATCGGCCTGGTCTTCCAGGACCCGACGCTCGACGGCTACCTGTCGGGTGAGCAGAACCTGCGCTTCCACGCCGAGCTGTACGGGGTGCCGCGCTCGGTGACGGGCGGCCGCATCCGGCAGGTGCTGGAGATGGTCAACCTGTGGGACCGGCGCGGCGACCTGGTGCAGACCTACTCCGGCGGCATGAAGCGCCGCCTGGAGATCGCGCGCGGCCTGCTGCACTCGCCGCGGGTGCTGTTCCTGGACGAGCCGACCGTCGGGCTGGACCCGCAGACCCGGGCGTCGATCTGGGAGTACATCCGGCAGCTGCAGGCGGCCGAGGAGATCACGATCTTCATGACCACGCACTACATGGACGAGGCCGAGTTCTGCGAGCGCATCGCGATCATGGACTCGGGGCGGATCGTAGCGCTCGACACCCCGGAGGCACTCAAGGCGGGCGTCGGCAAGGACCGGATCCGCATCCAGACCGCCGACGACCTCGCGGCGATCGCCGCGATCGGGGAGCGGTTCGGCCTGGAGGCGGTCGTGTCGGAGGGCGCGGTCACGTTCTCGGTGGCCTCCGGGGAGGCGTTCGTACCGCGGCTGTTCGCCGAGCTGGGCGTCCCGATCCGGTCGGTGAACGTGGCGCGGCCGTCCCTGGACGACGTGTTCATGTCCTTCACCGGTTCCACGATCCGGGACGCCGAGGCGTCGGGGAACGACCGGATGCGCGTCGCGATGCGCGCGATGAGGAGGTGACGATGGCGAGGACGGCGGAGAAGGCGGCGGCCACCGGGGTCGTCCGGGTCCGGGTGCCCGAGCGCGGCCTGCGGCAGGACCTGCGCGCCGTGAAGATCGTCCTGCACCGGGAGCTGATCCGGTTCTGGCGGGACAAGCTGCGGATGGTGTCGGGCCTCGTCCAGCCGGTGCTGTGGCTGCTGGTCATGGGCACCGGCCTGTCCAACCTGGTGGCCAGCGGCGGCGGCCCGGCCGGGGACGTCGACCTGAAGACGTTCATCTATCCCGGCGTGTGCGCGATGTCGGTGATGTTCACCGCGATGTTCTCCGCCGGGTCGATCGTCTGGGACCGGGAGTTCGGGTTCCTGCGCGAGATGCTCGTGGCGCCCGTCAGCCGCGCCGCCATCGTGATCGGCAAGTGCATCGGCGGCGCGGTCGTGGCGACCCTCCAGGGCGTGGTGATCGTGCTGCTCGCGCCCCTCGCCGGCGTCCCCTACGACCCGGCGCTGATGCTGCAGCTGATCGGCCTGATGTTCATCGGGGCGCTCGCGCTGACCGGGTTCGGGGTGATGATGGCGGCGCGGATCACCCAGATGCAGGCGTTCTTCGGCCTCATGCAGATGGCGATGATGCCGATGATGTTCCTGTCGGGCGCGCTGTACCCGCTGAACGGCCTGCCGACGTGGCTGAGCGTCCTGACCCGGTTCAACCCGCTCACCTACGCGGTCGACCCGATGCGGCACGTCGTGTTCGCGCACCTGGACGTCTCGCCGGGCCTGCTGCGCACGTTCGACCCGGGCGTGACCTGGGGCGGCTGGACGGTGCCGATCTGGCTGGAGATCGTCATCGTGCTGGGGATGGGCCTCGGCCTGATGGGCGTCGCCATCCTGGAGTTCCGCCGCGCCGACTGAGAGGACACTGCCGTCACGCTCCGCGATGAACGATACTGACCCTGCGCGACTCCGCGCACTCGGTCGGATGCGAAGGGTGACGGCACGCACGTGAACGGGAACAGGACGATGTGGCGCGCGGCGGCGGCGACGGCCGCCGCCCTCGCGGCGGTGACGGCGGCGCAGGCGGTCGGCACCGCCGCCACGGCAGGCGGGACGGCCGTGGCGGCAGGCGGGGCGGCGACGGCGGCGCCCGGCGAGGGGGTGCGGATCACGCGGTTCCTCGGGGAGCAGCGCCTCCCGCACATGATGAAGTTCGAGGGCACCACGGTCGGCGGGCTGTCGGGCATCGACCGCGATCCCCGCACCGGCACCTGGTACCTCGTGTCCGACGACCGGTGGCGCTACGACCCGGCGCGCTTCTACACCGGACGGTTCGGCTTCGACCGGGCCACCGGCGCGTTCGAGACCGTCGAGATCACCGGGGTGACCACGCTGAAGCGGCCGGACGGCAGCCCCTACCCCGGGTTCGGCAAGCCGGAGTCGGCCGACCCGGAGACGATCCGGTTCGACGCGCGCTCGGGGCGGGTGCTGTGGGGCAGCGAGGGCGACCGCCCGGACGAGACCCATCCCGGCATCCCGCTCGCGCCGATGTCGCTGGGCTGGGCGCGGCGGGACGGCGGGTACGCCGGGCGGCTGCCCGTCCCGGCCGGGCTCCGGCTCACCGAGGAGCACCGGGGGCCGCGCCGCAACTTCGGTTTCGAGGCGCTGACGTTCACCCCGGACGGCATCGCCGCCATGGTCGAGGGCCCCCGCTACGAGGACGGCGACCCGCCGACGGTGGAGCACGGCGCCCTCACCCGGCTCACGCTGTGGAGCCGCGGCGGGCGGGTCCGCGCCCAGTACGCCTATCCCGTCGACCGGCTCCCGGAGGCGCCGGAGCCGCCGTCCGGCATCGCCGACAGCGGCGTCTCGGAGATCCTCGCCGTGGACGGCCACCGGTTCCTGGCGCTGGAGCGGTCCTGGCTGGAGGGCGTCGGCTACAAGGCCAAGCTGTACGAGTTCGACATCAGGGGCGCCACGGACGTGCTGCAGCGCGACGGCCTCGCCGAGGGCGGCGGGTTCCGTCCGGCGCGCAAGCGGCTCGTCGCCGACCTCGGCCGGTACGCCGACCCGCCGCAGAACCTGGAGTCGCTGGCGTGGGGGCCGCGGCTGAGGACGGGGGAGTGCACGCTGGTGACCGGGTCCGACGACAACTTCGACGCCCGCGAGGCCACCGAGTTCCTGGCCTTCGCCGTCCGGGGCTGCTGACCGGCGGCCGGACCGCGACAGGGGCCCGCCCGGACCGGCACGGTCCGGGCGGGCCCCTGCGCGTGCGGGGGAGGAGGTCAGACGGCGAAATCGAGCAGCGGGCGGGCGTTGCTGGGGTGCCGCAGCTTGGACAGCGACTCCTTCTCCAGCTGGCGGATCCGCTCGCGGGTCAGCCCGAGGGCCTTGCCGATCTCGTCCAGGGTGCGCGGCGTCCCGTCGTACAGCCCGAACCGCATCGCCATGATCTTGGCCTCGCGCGGGGACAGGATGTCGAGGGTGCGGCGCAGCTGGTCGGCCATCAGCTGCCGGTCGACCAGCTCGGACGCCTCGGGGCTGTCGGTGTCCTCGATGAGGTCGCCGATGCGGGTCTCGCCGTCCTCGCCGATGGTGGAGTCCAGGCTGATCGGCTGGCGGCTGGTGCGCAGCAGCTCGCGGACCTGCTCGGGGCTCTTGTCCAGCTCGACGGCCAGTTCCTCCGGGGTGGGCTCGCGGCCGAGGCGCTGGTGCATGTCGCGCTCGACGCGGCTCAGCTTGCTGAGCATCTCCAGCACGTGCACGGGGAGCCGGATCGTGCGGGCCGAGTCGGCGAAGCCGCGCTGTATGGCCTGCCGGATCCACCACATGGCGTAGGTGGAGAACTTGTAGCCCTTGGAGTAGTCGAACTTCTCCACGGCGCGGATCAGGCCGAGGTTGCCCTCCTGGACGACGTCCAGCAGCGACAGGCCGCGGTCGGAGTACTTCTTGGCGACCGACACCACGAGCCGGAGGTTGGCCTCCAGCATGTGGGCCTTGGCGCGGCGGCCATCGGCGGCGACCCATTCCAGGTCGGCGCGCTGGCCGCGGGACAGGTCCCCGGACTCCAGCTTGTGCTCGGCGTACAGCCCGGCCTCGATGCGCTTGGCGAGGTCGACCTCCTGCTCGGCGGTGAGCAGCTGGCGGCGTCCGATGGCCTTGAGGTAGGTGTGGACGGAGTCGCCCATGGTGGTCGACTGGTCGTCCAGGTCCGCGGGGGCGTCGGCGGCCTCGACCTCGGTGACGTCGAACTCCTCGTCCGCGGACGCGCCCGTGGCGCCTCCGGCGGCCTTGGCGGTCTTGCCGGCGGTCTTGGCGGGCGTCCCGCCCGCGGCCTTGCGGGAGGTGCGCTTCTTCGCGGCGCGGGCCGGGACGGGGTCGGGCGCCGCCTGGGCGGTCTCCCCGCCGTCGTGGTCGGCGGCCGCGGCCAGCTTGCGGACGGAGTCGGGCTCGCCCGCCAGGCTGATGCCGGCCTCGGAGAGCTCGCGCAGGATGGAACGGCCCTGGGCCGGGCTGATCCCGGCGCTCTCGAAGGCGCCCCGCACCTCGTCGAGCGAGAGGCGCCCTTGGGCGCGACCACGCTTCAGGAGCTCGTTGAGCGCGGGGCCCGCCGTCTCCGTGAGCGGGGTCTCGACGGCGCTTCGCGGCATGAGGACACCCCCCTCCCTTCGGTGTGTGAGTGCGGCGCGGATTGTGAGTTCGCTGGTAGCGCACGCACTTAACGGAACGTCGCACGGCCGGGTCATTGTTCCCGGCGCCGCGGGACGGGCGGCCCGCCGGCGGATCGCGGAGGAACGATCCAGAAGCACCTGGTGCCCGGAATGGGCCGATTCATACCGTCTGACCTGAACAGATCTGACCTTACTGCGTAAAGGCATCGGGCCGGAGCGGCGTGACCATCCGGACGGAAGCGGGCGCGACCTCAGCGTGCGGCAGTGCCGGCCCCGGGGGAGCGCAGGCGGGCGCGGTCGGGCTTCCCGGACGCCAGCAGCGGGATGGCCTCCACCAGCTCCAGTTCCCGGGGGGCCGCGTACACGGGCATCGTCTCGCGGACGAAGGCGCGCAGGTCCGGGAGCTCGGGCACGGCCGGGCGGGCGGGGACGACGACCGCGGTGACGCGCTCGCCCCATTCGGGGTCGGGCCGTCCGACCACGACGACGTCGCGGACGGCCGGGTGCCGCGACAGCGCGGCGGCGACCTCCCCGGCGACGACCTTCTCCCCGCCGGTGTTGATCACGTCGTCGAGGCGGCCGCGGACCCGGAGCCGGCCGTCCTCGACGGCGCCGAGGTCCTGGGTGACGAACCAGGCGCCGTCCCTGACCTCGGCGGTCCGGTCGGGCCGCAGCCGGTAGCCGGTGAACAGGGACGGGCCCGCGAGCCGGATGCGGCCGCCGTCGCCGAGCGCGACGCGCATGCCGTCCAGCGGCGTGCCGTCGTAGACGCAGCCGCCGCACGTCTCGCTCATGCCGTAGGTGGTGAACACGCGGGCGCCGCGGTCGCGGGCCTCGGCGAGCAGGCCGGGCGCGGCGGCGGCCCCGCCGAGGACGACGGCCCCGAGCCGCGAGAGGTCGGCGCCCGCGTCCAGCAGGCGGCGCAGCTGGGTGGGGACGAGCGAGACGTGGAGGCCGTCCGCCGCCGCGACGGCGGCGGCGTCGAAGCGCGGGGCGATGACCGGGGCGGTGCCGGCGACCAGGGAGCGGACGAGGACCTGGACGCCGGAGATGTGGCTGGTGGGCAGGCAGCACAGCCACCGGTCGCCGGGCGCGGCCTCGATGCGGGCCAGTGTGCCGGCGGCGGAGTGCCGCAGCGCGGCCGCGGACAGCTCGACGAACTTGGGGGCCCCGGTGGAGCCGGACGTGGCGATCAGCACCGCCGTGCCGGCGTCGGCGGGCGGGTGGCCGCCGCCGGAGCGGTGCGGGACGAGCCCGTCCGGCGTCTCGATGGCGTCGGGGGCCAGCGCGTCCAGCAGGTCGCGGAGGGCGGGCGCGGGCAGGCCGGGGGGGAGCGGGCAGATCGCGGGGCCGCCGCCGAGCGCGTCCGCCAGGGCCCGCAGCAGGCGGGGGCCGGGCGGCAGGACGACGGCGTGCAGTGGGCGGTCCATGATCTCATCAGCCTAGACGACCCCGCTGAACGCGTTCAAACACGGGAGCGGTTGAATGGGTCACGACCGACCGCGACCCCGCCGGCGCGGCCGCTTCATGGAGAGGAAGACATGGTCTCGGAGCTTTTCGACGCGGACGCGTGGAAAGAGGTCGAGGGATTCGGCTTCACCGACATCACCTACCACCGCGCCGTCGGGCACGGCACGGTGCGGGTCGCGTTCGACCGCCCGGAGGTGCGCAACGCGTTCCGCCCCCACACGGTGGACGAGCTGTACCGGGCGCTGGACCACGCGCGGATGTCCAGCGACATCGGGTGCGTGCTGCTGACGGGCAACGGGCCGTCGCCGAGGGACGGCGGCTGGGCGTTCTGCTCCGGCGGCGACCAGCGCATCCGCGGCAAGGACGGGTACAGGTACGCCGACGGCGAGACGTCGGAGACGATCGACCCGGCGCGGGCGGGGCGGCTGCACATCCTGGAGGTGCAGCGGCTGATCCGGATGATGGGCAAGGTCGTCATCTGCGTCGTGCCGGGCTGGGCGGCGGGCGGCGGGCACAGCCTGCACGTGGTGTGCGACCTGACGATCGCCAGCCGGGAGCACGGCAGGTTCAAGCAGACCGACGCGGACGTGGCGAGCTTCGACGGCGGCTTCGGGTCGGCGTACCTGGCGCGGCAGGTCGGGCAGAAGTTCGCCCGGGAGATCTTCTTCCTGGGCGACGCCTACGACGCCGAGGCCGCGCACCGGATGGGCATGGTCAACGCCGTCGTCCCGCACGCCGAGCTGGAGGCCACGGCGCTGGAGTGGGCGCGGAAGGTCAACGGCAAGAGCCCGACGGCGCAGCGGATGCTGAAGTACGCGTTCAACCTGGTGGACGACGGGCTCGTGGGGCAGCAGGTGTTCGCCGGCGAGGCGACGCGCCTGGCCTACGGCACCGGCGAGGCCGCCGAGGGGCGGGACTCGTTCCTGGAGAAGCGCGACCCCGATTGGTCGCCTTTCCCGTGGTACTACTAATGGACCCAAGGCACGGTGTGGTCCGGAATACCGTGATTAGACGGGCAGGTCAGGGGGTCGGCGGGTGCGGGTCTACTCCATCCCGATGCGGACGCGGTTCCGCGGTGTGACGCGCCGGGAGGGCGTCCTGATCCAGGGCCCCGCCGGCTGGGGGGAGTTCTCGCCGTTCGCCGAGTACGGCCCGGCCGAGTGCGCGCGCTGGCTGGCCGCGGCGCGCGAGGCCGCCTGCGACGGCTGGCCCGCGCCCGTCCGCGACCGGATCCCGGTGAACGTGACGATCCCGGCGGTCGCGCCTGAGCGGGCGTACGCGATGACCAAGGAGTCCGGCTGCCGGACCGCGAAGGTCAAGGTCGCCGAGCGCGGCCAGGGCGACGCCGACGACATGGCGCGGGTCGAGGCCGTCCGCGACGCGATCGGGCCGGACGGCCGCGTGCGCATCGACGTGAACGGCGGCTGGGACGTCGACCACGCGGCCCGGATGATCCGGGCGCTGGACCGCTGGGGGCTGGAGTACGCCGAGCAGCCCTGCGCGACGCTGGAGGAGCTCGCGCTCGTGCGGCGGCGCGTGGACGTGCCGGTCGCGGCGGACGAGTCGATCCGCCGCGCCGAGGACCCGCTGAAGGTGCGGGCGGCCGGCGCCGCCGACGTCGCGGTGCTGAAGGTGCAGCCGCTCGGCGGGGTGGCGGCGTCGCTGCGGGTCGCGGAGGCGTGCGGGCTGCCGGTCGTGGTGTCGAGCGCGGTGGAGACGTCGGTGGGGCTGGCGGCGGGGGTGGCGCTGGCCGCCGCGCTGCCGGAGCTGCCCTACGCGTGCGGGCTGGGGACGCTGTCGCTGCTGGAGGGCGACGTCGCCGGTGACCCGCTGCGGCCGGTGGCGGGCGAGCTGGAGGTGCGGCGGCCCGCGGTGGACGAGGAGGCGCTGCGCCGCTGGGCGGCGCCCGACGCGGCGGGCTGGCGGGATCGCGCCCTCGCCGCGCAGGAGCATATGGCCGGCCCGGCGGTGCTCGGGGCGGCGCGGTGAACCCGGCGACCGCGTTGGCGACGGTGCTCGTCGACGAGCTGCTGCGGTGCGGGATGACCGACGCGGTGCTGGCGCCGGGGTCCCGGTCGGCGCCGCTGGCGCTGGCGCTGCACGCCGCGGAGGAGGCGGGGCGGGTCCGGCTGCACGTGCGGATCGACGAGCGGTCGGCGTCGTTCCTCGGGCTCGGCCTGGCGAAGCGGTCGGGCCGTCCGGTGGCGCTGGTGTGCACGTCGGGGACGGCGGCGGCGAACTTCCATCCGGCGGTGATCGAGGCGCACGAGTCGGGCGTCCCGCTGATCGTGGTCACCGCGGACCGTCCGCCGGAGCTGCGCGGCACCGGCGCGAACCAGACGATCGACCAGGTGAAGCTGTACGGGACGGCGGTGCGGTGGAGCACCGAGGTGGGCGTGCCGGAGAACCGTCCCGGCATGGTGGCGTACTGGCGGTCGCTCGTCAGCCGTGCGTGGGGGGCGGCGCAGGCGCCCTCGCCGGGGCCGGTGCACGTGAACGCGGCGTTCCGCGAGCCGCTGATCCCGGACGGTGACGAGTCGTGGTGCGAGCCCCTGGACGGGGACGCGACGGGCGCGTGGACGAAGGTGCGCCCGGCGACGCCGGGGTCGGTGCTGCACGTGCCGCCGACCCGCCGCGGCGTCCTCGTGGTGGGGGACGGCGCCGTGAACGTGAAGCGGTACGTGGCGGCGGCGTCGATGGCCGGCTGGCCCGTCCTGTCGGAGCCGAACGGCAACGCCCGGTACGGCGACCACGCCCTGTCGTCGCACCATTTCCTGCTGGGCGTCCCCGAGTTCGTGGAGCGGCACCGTCCCGAGGTGGTGGTGACGCTGGGCAAGCCGGGCCTGTCGCGCCCGCTGCTGTCGCTGCTGCGCCGCGCCGAGGAGCACATCGTGCTGGCGCCGGATCTGGCGCACTGGCCCGATCCCGTCCGGTCGGCGACGCAGGTGGCCCCCGAGGTGGAGATCCCGATGGTGTCGGGCGACGACGCGTGGCTGAAGTCGTGGCGGACCGCGGACCTGGCCGCCGCGGCGGCGGTCGACGCGGTGCTGGACGCGGTGCCGGAGGTGACCGAGCCGCGGCTGGCCCGCGACCTGGCGGCGGGGCTGCCGGGCGGGTCGCTGCTGTTCACCGCGGCGAGCATGCCGATCCGGGACCTGGACCAGGTGATGCGGCCGCGGCGCGGCATCCGGATCATGGCGAACCGGGGCGCGAGCGGCATCGACGGCCTGATCTCGACGGCGATCGGCGCGGCGCTGGCGCACAGCGGGCGCTCCTACGCCCTGCTGGGCGATCTGGCGTTCCTGCACGACCAGAACGGGCTGATCATCGGCCCGTACGACCGGCGCCCGGATCTGGCGGTCGTCGTGGTGAACAACCAGGGCGGCGGGATCTTCTCGCTGCTTCCGCAGGCGGCGCTGCGGGGTCCGTTCGAGCGGGTCTTCGGGACCCCGCACCAGGTGGACGTGGAGACGGTCGCGGCCGCGCACGGCGTCCCGTACCGGCGGCTGGAGGCCGCGGCCGACCTGCCGAAGGCGATGGCGGGGGAGGGGCTGCGGATCATCGAGGCCCGCACCGGCAGGGAGGCGAACGCGGCGCTGCACGCCGACATCCGCAAGGCCGCCCAGGCGGCCGTCCGCACGACCCTGGGCTGATCACCCCGCACACGCCGTGACCAGGCGGCGGATGGTTCACCCTTTAACTTACAATGTAAAGGCCCCGGGCCGTGGCAATGCCCCATCGACTTGAAAACAAAACCCCTCAGCCACGCCGAAGCGCTGTCGGGGGGTGGGGTCAGGTGGAGAGGAGGCGTTCGCGGAGGGCGTCGGTGTCCTCGGGCGTCCAGCCGTGGCCGGACAGCCAGCCGAGCGTCCCGCCGAACTCCTCGTCGACGCGGGTGAAGAGTTTCTCCATGAGCGCGGCGTGGGGGCGGTGCGTGTCGGCGGGGCGGGAGTCGAGGTCGGCGGCGTAGGTGTCGCTGCCGCGCAGCCGGTTCAGGACCGCCTCCAGGCGCTCGCCGGTCTGGGCGTAGTCGGCGACGATCGCCTCGCGGGTGACGCCGGTGACGTCCAGGGCGAGGGCGCAGACGACCCCGGTGCGGTCCTTGCCGGCGGCGCAGTGCACCAGTGACGAGCCGTCGGTGCGGGTCATGACGCGCAGGGCGGCGACGATCGAGTCGCCGCGGTCGGCGAGGTAGCCGAGGTAGTGGCCGGTGGTGCGGTCCTGCCAGGGGAGCGCCTTGTCGACGTCCGCGGCGACGTCGGTGTGGCGGCCGCCCTCGGAGAACAGCGACAGCTGGTGGACGGTGACGGTCGGTATCCGGGTGAGGGGGCCGGGGCCTTCGAGCCGCACCTCGGCGTCGCTGCGCAGGTCGATGACGTTCTTCAGTGCGTAGTCGTCGAGGAGGAGGCGGACGTCGGCGACCGAGAGGTCCTGAAGGTTGTCGGAGCGGAGCACGCGTCCCCGCCGGGTGGACCGGCCGTCGGTCGTGGGGAGCCCGCCGAGGTCCCGGGCGTTGACCGCACCGTCCAGTTCGATCCACCGCGTGCCATCGTCCATGACTTATGACCCTATAGGGCGGAGGATCCCGCTCTTTTACGCAGGGTCCCGGATGTTGTGCGTCGCCGGAGGGAACGAGACATAGGGGCCCGGACCGGGACCTGCGAGCTAGAACGGGGTTGGCTCCGCAGCGTGGCGACGGGCGTGCCTCACCCTCCGTAGCTTCAAGGAGTCGTCTTCCCTGCTCGTCATGGAGGTTCCATGCCCGCGACCCTGCACGCTCCGTCCGCTCCGCCGGCGGCTCCCGGAAGGTCTTCCGGGAGTGATTTCGCCCCGCTGGCGCGGCGGGTCCGCGAGAGCGGGCTGCTGGAGCGCCGCCGCGGCTACTACACGCGGGCGATCGGGCTGAACCTGGCCGCGACCGCCGCCGTGTGGGCCGCGGTCGCGTGGGCGGGGGCCGGCTGGTGGACGGTCCTGCTCGGTGTGCCGCTCGCCGTTCTGGCGGCGCGGCTGGGGTTCCTCGGGCATGACGCGGGGCACCGGCAGATCGCGCGGTCCGCGCGGGGGAACCGGTGGCTGGGATTGGTGCTGGGGAACCTGCTGCTGGGGATGGGGCACGGGTGGTGGAACGACAAGCACAACCGGCATCACGCGAATCCGAACCATGTGGGCAAGGACCCGGACGTGGGGGAGGGCGTGCTGGCGTGGACGCAGGAGCAGGCCGGGAGTAAGCGTGGCGTGCTGCGGTGGGTGGCGCGGCATCAGGCGGCGCTGTTCTTCCCGCTGCTGACGCTGGAGGGCGTCAATCTCAAGGTGGGGAGCCTGCTGTTCCTGCGCGGCCGTTCCCGGCGCGACCAGCTGGTGGAGGGCGGTCTGCTGCTGCTGAACGCGGTCGGGTACCTGGCGCTGGCGTTCACGCTGCTGCCGCCGGCGCAGGCGGTGGCGTTGATCGCGGTGCAGCACGCGCTGTTCGGTGTGCATCTGGGTGCGGTGTTCGCGCCGAACCACAAGGGGATGGCGATGCCGGAGCCGGGTGAGCGGTGGGGTCATCTGCGGCGGCAGGTGCTGACGTCGCGGAACGTGCGGGGCGGGGTGTTCACCGACTGGCTGATGGGCGGGCTGAACTACCAGATCGAGCACCACCTGTTCCCGGGGATTCCGCGGTGCAGCCTGCGGCGGGTGCGGCCGCTGGTGATGGAGCACTGCGCGGCGGTGGGCGTCCCGTACACGGAGACGGGGCTGGTGGATTCGTACCGGCAGGTTCTCGGTCACATGCGGGAGATCGGGGAGCCGTTGCGGTAGCCGCGGGGCTATGCTCCGGGCCATGCCCGAGGGACACACGATTCATCGCCTGGCCGCCGAGCATCGGATGATGTTCGGCGGCCTCGCCGTTTCCGCGGTGAGCCCGCAGGGGCGTTTCGCGGAGGGGGCGCTGCGGCTGGACGGGCGGGTGCTGGTGGAGGCGGACGCACACGGCAAGCATCTGCTGCTCGGGTTCGACGACGAGTCGGTGCTGCATGTGCATCTGGGGATCTACGGCAGGTTCGGGTTCGGGGAGTTGCCGGCGCCGGATCCGGTGGGGCTGGTGCGGCTGCGGTTGTCGGGCGGGGGGCGTTTCGCGGATCTGCGGGGCCCGAATGCGTGCGAGGTGCTGGAGCCGGGCGGGGTGAAGCTGCTGCGCGACCGGCTGGGGTCCGATCCGCTGCGGGCGGACGCGGATCCGGAGGCGGCGTGGCGGCGTATCGGCCGGTCGCGGACGCCGGTCGCGGTGCTACTGATGGATCAGTCGGTGGTGGCGGGGCCGGGGAACATCTACCGGGCGGAGGTGCTGTTCCGGCAGGGGATCGATCCGCGGTTGCCGGGGCGGCGGCTGGCGGCGGGGCAGTGGTCGGCGATCTGGGACGATCTGGTGCTGCTGATGGCGGACGGGGTGCGTTCGGGGCGGATCGACACGGTTCGTCCGGAGCATATGCCGGAGGCGATGGGGCGTCCGCCGCGGGTGGACGATCATGGTGGTGAGGTGTACGTGTACCGGCGTGCGGGGTTGCCGTGCCTGGTGTGCGGGACGCCGGTGGCGGTGGCGGAGGTGGCGTCCAGGAACCTGTTCTGGTGTCCGGGGTGCCAGCCGTCCGCGGTGTGACGGGTCCGCCGTGACGCGGAACGCGGGCGGTCAGGGGATGGTGGGTGTGGGGCCGGTGTCGCCGCTGTGGACGGTTCTGGAGATCACCGGTACGTCGTCGTCGGTCTGCGGGGCGCGGCGCTGTGCGCGGCGGGAGCGGAGGCGGGCGGCGAGGGGTTCGGTGCCGCGGGCGAGGACGGGGCCGGCGACGGCGAGGATGAGGACGTAGGCGGCGGCGAGGGGGCCGAGGCGGGGGTTGGTGCCTGCGCTGACGGCGAGGCCGGCGATGACGATGTTGAATTCGCCGCGGGGGACGAGGGCGGCGCCGGCGCGGAGGCGTCCGGTGGTGGCGACGCCGGCGCGGCGGGCGGCGATCCAGCCGGTGCCCATTTTGGTGAGGATGCCGGCGGCGGCGAGGAGTGCGGCGATGCCGAGGACGGGGGGCAGGTCGCCGGGGTCGGTGTGGAGGCCGAAGAAGACGAAGAAGACGGCGGCGAAGAGGTCGCGGAGGGGTGCGAGGAGTTTCTGGGCGGTGTGGGCGAGGGTGCCGGACAGGGCGATGCCGACGAGGAAGGCGCCGACGGCGGCGGAGACCTGGAGTTGCTGGGCGATGCCGGCGACGAGGAGGGTGAGGCCGAGGACTTTGAGGAGGAGGACTTCTTCGCTGGGGCTGGCGACGAAGCGTTCGACGAGTTTTCCGTGGCGGAGGGCGACGTAGAGGATGACGGTGATGGTGGCGGCGGAGATGCCGAGGGCGGCGGCTCCGCCGATGAGTCCGGCGCCGGCGAGCAGTGCGGTGAGGATGGGCAGGTAGGCGGCCATGGTGAGGTCTTCGAAGACGAGGACCGACAGCAGGGCGGGTGTTTCGCGGTTGCCGATCCAGCCGAGGTCGCCGATGACTTTGGCGGTGATGCCGGAGGAGGTGACGTAGGTGATGCCGCCCATGGCGACGGCGGCGACGGGTCCCCAGCCGAGGAGGAGTGCGGCGGCGACGCCGGGGGCGGCGTTGAGGGCGAGGTCGGCGAGTCCGGTGGGTGCGGAGGTGCGCAGGGTGCCGACGAGTTCGCCGGCGGTGTATTCGAGGCCGAGGGTGAACAGCAGGAGGATGACGCCGACTTCGGCGCCGATGGAGACGAATTCTTCGCTGGTGGTGAGGGGGAGGATGCCGCCGGAGCCGAAGGCGAGGCCGGCGATGAGGTAGAGGGGGATGGGGGAGATGGAGAAGCGGACGGAGACGGCGCCGAGGAGTCCGAGGCCGAGGATGATGGCGCCGAGTTCGATGAGTTGGACGGCTGAGTGCATGCGCGGTCAGCCGGTGGCGAGGATCTGGGCGACGGCCGCGGTGCCTTCTCCGGTGCCGACGACGACGATGACGTCGCCGGCGGTGAAGGTGAAGTCGGGGCGGGGGCTGGCGAGGACTTGGCCGTCGCGGACGACGGCGACGATGGAGGCGCCGGTGCGGGTGCGGGCGCGGGTGTCGCCGAGGGAGCGTCCGTCGTAGGGGGAGTCCGGGGCGATGGGGTATTGCTCGGTGACGAGGCCCTCGACTTGGGCGTGGAGTTCGGCGAGGTGTTCGATGATGCGGCCGGTGCCGAGGAGTTCGGCGATGGCGTTGGCCTCTTCGGCGGTGAGGGCGACGGTGGCGATGCAGCTGTCGGGGTCTTCTTTGTCGTAGATGACCAGGTCGCGGCGGCCGGTGCGGTGGGAGATGACGCCGAGTTGGCGGCCGCGGCCGGTGGTCATGACGTGCTGCAGGCCGATTCCGGGCAAAGCGGTCCGTTCGACGTCCACGGTGCTTCGTCCTCCGTCTCAGTGGGCTGGGGTCGTTGTTGACCGTACCGGGGCCGCGGGGGTGCGGGGTGAGGGGTACGGCGGGTCATCCTCGCAGATGGGGGGCGTCGGGGGCGTAGCGGGTGGCGAGCGCGCGGACGGTGGCGGTGATCATGTGGCGGAGTTCGGGCGGGTCGAGGACTTCGGCGTCGGCGCCGAGTTTGAGGAATTCGACGTGGGCGTGGCGGACGGATTCGATGGGGAGGGTGACCTGGGTCCATCCGTCGGGGCCGGGGGTGGTGGCGGTGGCGCCGTCGAGGGCGGCGCGGGCCATGGCGGGCGGGAGGAGGACGGGGGCGCGGGCGAGGCCGTCGGGGGAGAGCCTGACGGTGGCGTGCTCGGGGTAGGAGTCGGCTTCGAAGCGCTGGGTGTAGGCGGTCCAGTGGGCGGCGAGGTCGAATCCGGCGGGGCGTTCGAAGTGCTCGGTGCGGGTGTGGACGGTGAGGACGCGGGAGACGCGGTAGGTGCGGGGTTCGGGTCGGGGTTCGCCGGGTTGGTGGGGGGTGCGGGCGATGAGGTACCAGGAGCCGGCTTTGAGGACGACGCCGAGGGGGTCGAGGGTGCGGGTGACGTGCTGGGGGTGGCGCCAGCGGCGGTAGCGGACGTCGATGCGGTGCTGGTTCCAGACGGCGTCGGCGATGGCGTGGAGGTGGGGGACGTCGTCGGGGGTGCGGAACCAGCCGGGTGCGTCGAGGTGGAAGCGTTCGCGGATGCTGGTGGCGCGGCCGCGGAGGGCGGGTGGGAGTGCGGCGAGGAGTTTGAGTTCGGCGGCGAGGACGTCGCCGAGGCCGAGTTGGGTGGCGGGGCCGGGGATGCCGGACAGGGGGAGGGAGGCGGCTTCGGCTTCGGTGAGGCCGGTGAGGCGGGTGCGGTATCCGCCGAGGAGGCGGTAGCCGCCGGCGGGTCCGCGGTCGGCGTAGACGGGGACGCCGGCGGTGCTGAGGGATTCGACGTCGCGGTAGACGGTGCGGACGGAGACTTCGAGTTCGGCGGCGAGTTCCCGGGCGGTCATGCGTTCGCGGGTCTGCAGGAGGAGCAGGAGGGACAGCAGCCGGCTCGCGCGCATCGTCCCAGTGTGCCCGTGTCTCGCCGGTGCCGGTGTGGGGGCGGTCAGCCGTGGAGGGCGTACTGCATGGGGCGGAATTTGGCGCGGGCTTCGGCGAGTTCGGCGTCGGGGTCGGAGTCGGCGACGATGCCGCAGCCGGCGAAGAGGCGGGCGCGGGTGCCGTCGATCTCGGCGCAGCGCAGGGCGATGCCCCATTCGCCGTCGCCGCGTGCGTCGACCCAGCCGACGGGGCCGGCGTAGCGGCCGCGGTCCATGCCTTCGAGTTCGCGGATGAGGTCGAGGGCGGTGTCGGTGGGGGTGCCGCAGACGGCGGGGGTGGGGTGCAGGGCGGCGACGACGTCGAGGACGGAGCGGTCGGCGGTGAGGCGGCCGTGGATGGGGGAGGCGAGGTGGAGGACGTTGGGGAGGGTGAGGAGTTCGGGCTGTGCGGGGACGGTGAGGTGGGAGCAGAGGGGGGTGAGGGCGTCGCGGACCATTTCGGCGGCGTAGCGGTGTTCTTCGCGGTCTTTGGCGGAGCCGAAGAGGTGGCCGGCGCGGGCGTGGTCGTCGGCGGGGGTGGCGCCGCGGGCGGTGGTGCCGGCGAGGACGAGGGATTCGATGTCGTCGCCGGTGCGGCGGATGAGGAGTTCGGGGGTGGCTCCGACGAGGCCGGCGCAGGAGAAGGTGTAGCAGGCGGGGAAGCGTGCGGCGAGGCGCTGCAGGAGGACGCGGGCGTCGATGGGCGCGGTGGCGCGGGCGGTGAGGTCGCGGGCGAGGACGACTTTGCCGAGGTGGCCGGCGCGGATGCGGTCGACGGCGGTGGCGACGGCGTCGGCCCAGTCGTGTTCGGGGAGTGCGCCGTCGCTCCAGTGCAGGCCGGTGGGGGGTTGGGGCGGGTTGGCGAGGGTGAGGGGGTCGGTGTCGTCGCCGATGGTGGTGAGCCAGGCGCGGCCGTCGCGGCGGCCGAGGATGCGGCGGGGGACGATGAGGGTGGAGTCGCCGGATTTGGGGTCGAAGCCGAAGGAGCCGAAGGCGACGGGGCCGGTGCCGGGGACGGCGACGGGGTCGTCGACGGCGGCGGCGCCGAAGAGGTCGGTGAGCATGCGGGCGGCGTCGGTGAAGCGGTCGCCGCCGCCGGGGAGGGTGAGGCGGGCGGCCTCGCCCCAGCCGACGATGCCCTGGCCGTGGCGGGTCCAGGCGAGTGCGGAGGGGTGCGGAAGCCGCGCGAGGAGGTCGCCCGGGTCGGGGATCGGGACGGTGCGAACGGTGAGTCGGTCCGGTGCTGTCACGGCGAGCTTCACAGGGCCACTGTACGACAGATTTGAACCTGTTCAAACGGTGGGGGCGGGGGTGCGGGGTGAGGTGTGCGCCACAGCCGCGGGTCCGGTGGGGCGTTCCGGCGGGTCTGGCGGCGGGTGTCGCGGTGGGCGGTTCGCCGGTGTGCCTGGTGCATGCCCGTCCGTCCCGTCCCCATGCGCGGGGGCCGGGGGACGGGGGACGGGACGGCGGTGGGCGGTGCGGGTCAGCGGCGGGCGGCGCCGGTGAGCTTCCAGGCGGCGGGCAGCAGCCCGGCCGCCAGCAGGACCTTCAGGGCGTCGCCGGCGAGGAACGGCGTCATGCCGAGGTCGACCGCCTTGGCGAGGTCGACGTCGAGGGAGGCCATCAGGTAGGGGACGCCGGCGGCGTACATGATGACGGTTCCGACGAGCATGGTGCCGACGGTGCGCAGCGGGGTGCGGTCGCCGCCGAGTTGCGCGAGGCGTCCGACGGCTGCTGCTGCTGCCACGAATCCGATGACGTAGCCGAGGGTGGGGAAGCCGGCGCCGGAGGCGCCGTCGGTGAACCAGGGGACGCCCGCGATCCCGGCGAGCAGGTAGACGAGCATGCCGAGGGCGGCGCGGCCGGGGCCGAGGGCGGCGCCGGCGAGCAGGACGGCGAAGGTCTGCCCGGTGACGGGGACGGGGGTGCCGGGCAGCGGGACGGCGATCTGCGCGGCGACGCCGACGAGGGCGGCGGCGCCGGCGACGAGGGCGGCGTCGCGGGCCAGGGAACCGGGCAGCAGGTCGCCCAGGACGGCGGGGCGCCGCTGGGTTGCGTGGGCAGTAGCCACAGATCCTCCCAAAATGGTTTTGTCAGGCCGAAACTTAGCGAACTGGTGTTCCGGTGAGGTTCACGTGGGCTACAGAAACGGCCCGGCCCGCTTTGTACGGGCCGCCGCGCGGGGGCGGGGCGGTCATCCGGCGGGGCGCGGCCGCGCGGCGCGGTAGACGACGTCGGGTTCGCCGCGCGGCACCGGCACGGGGTGGACGCCGACCTGGGCGAACCGTTCGCGCAGCAGCGCCTCGAAGGCCGGTGCGGCGTTGGCGCTCCACACCGCGAGGACGCCGCGTCCGGTGAGCCGGCGGGTGAGCAGGTCCAGGCCGGAGGGGGCGTAGAGGCGTGCGTTGCCGGGGGTGACGGTCCAGTCGGGGCCGTTGTCGATGTCCAGGCAGAGGGCGTCGAAGCGGCCCGTGCCGGGGTCGGCGAGGACGTCGAGGAGGTCGGCGCGGCGGACGGTGACGCGAGGGTCGTCGAGCGCGCCCCGCGACCAGGGCCGCAGCGGCGCGGCGTGCCAGGCGATGACGGCGGGTTCGCGTTCGACGACGGTGACGCGGGTCACGGCGGGGAGGGTGAGGGCCTCGGCGAGGGAGAACCCGACGCCGAGGCCGCCGATGAGCAGCCGGACCGGCCCGTCCAGTCCCTGGACGGCGGTGCGGACGAGGAGCCGCTCGGACTCGCCGTTGCGGGTGTCCATGAGGAACACGCCGTTGCTGATGATCTCGTAGTGGGCGCCGGCGCGGCGCAGCACGAGCTCGCCGCCGGCGCCGGCGGCGCGCTGGATCACGACCGGTTCGGGTGCGGCGGTTCCCATGCCCGCACCTTAGCCGCCGCCCGCCCGCCGCCGTGGCGATCTTGGGTCTGGGCGGGAGCGGCGCGGTCGGCTACGGTGCCGGTCATGCCCGATCTTCGCCCCTCCGGCGGGCTGCTGGCCGGACGCCGGATCCTGGTCGTCGGCGCGGGGACGCGGCCCAGCGCCGATCCCGGCGCGCCGGTCGGCAACGGCCGCGCGATCGCGGTGTCGGCGGCGCGCGAGGGCGCGGCGGTGGCGTGCGCGGACGTGGACGAGGGCGCCGCCGGGGAGACCGCCGCGATGATCGGGGCGGAGGGCGGGCGGGCGTGCACGGTGGTGGCGGACGTCACCGACCCGGCGTCGTGCGACCGCGTGGTGACGCAGGCGGCGGAGGGCCTGGGCGGGCTGGACGGGGTGGTGTTCAACGCCGGGATCGGGATCGGCTACGGGCTGGCGGGCACGGCGCTGGCCGACTGGGACCGGGTCCTGCACGTGAACCTGCGGGCGCCGTTCCTGGTCGGCAAGGCGGCGATGCCCGCGCTGGAGGCGGGCGGGTCGCTGGTGTTCGTCGGGTCGCTGGCGGGGACGAAGCCGGGGTCGCGGTCCCCGTCCTATGACGCGTCCAAGGCGGGCCTCGAGGGGCTGGTGCGGCACGTCGCCGCGGAGGGCGCGCCGCGCGGGGTCCGCGCGAACGTGGTGGCGCCGGGGCTGATCGACACGGTGATGGGGCGGGACGCCTCCGCGGGGAACCAGAACCGCGACCAGGTCGCGCGGCTGATCCCGATGCACCGGCAGGGGACGGCGTGGGAGGTCGCCGACGTGGCGGTGTTCCTGCTGTCGGACCGGGCGTCCTATGTGACCGGGCAGGTCGTGCACGTCGACGGCGGGCTGTCGACGCTGCGCTGAGACCGTGGGCCCGGGATGGCGTCATCGCCGAGTCGGCCGAACCCGACCCCGCACCCGCAGCCTCCCGGCGACTCCGCGGGCGGGTGCGGCGGGCCGCGTGCGGGCCGTCACAGGAGGGACAGCTGGTGGGGGCGCGCGGGCGGCGGCGCGGGGGCGGGGCGGTGCCGCGCGCGTCCGCCGATCCCGTACGCGGCGGCCAGGTCGCGGACCCGGCGGGAGATCGCCTCCTGGTAGTCGCGGGGGGCGTAGGCGCCGCCGCGGTACAGGCGCGCGTAGGGGACGACCAGGTCCGGGCGGTGCTCGCGCAGCCAGGCGAGGAACCACTCGCGGGCGCCGGGGCGCAGGTGCAGCGTGATCGCCGACACCGACGTGGCGCCCGCGTCGGCGATCTGCCGGACCGCGGCCTCCAGTTGGGCGGGGGAGTCCGACAGGTAGGGCATGACCGGGCCCATCAGGACGCCGCAGCCGACGCCGGCGTCGTTCAGCGCGGCGCAGACCTCCAGCCGGCGGCGGGGCGGCGGGGTGCCCGGTTCGACCTGCTTCCACAGGTCGGTGTCGACCGACCCGACCGACACCGCGGCGCCCACCTCGGTGCGGGCGGCGGCCTCCTGAAGGAGGGGCAGGTCGCGGA
Source organism: Actinomadura sp. GTD37 (assembly GCF_041951365.1). NCBI lineage: Bacteria > Bacillati > Actinomycetota > Actinomycetes > Streptosporangiales > Thermomonosporaceae > Actinomadura > Actinomadura sp. GTD37. Next base: position 505,619 of record NZ_JBGNUS010000006.1, on the reverse strand, counting down.
GGATCAGTGATCCCTTGGTGAGGATCGAGAACGGGTTGGCCGCGTCCCGCAGCGCCGCGAGGACGCCCGGCATCAGCCGGTAGCGGCCCTCGGCGCGCTGGTAGCAGTCGACGTTGGTGCCCATCGCGATGTGCTCGCCGCGCCACCGCGGCGCCGCCAGCTCCGCCCGGACGCGCTCGGCGGCGTTCACCTTCACCACGATCCGCGAGTCGAAATCGGCGCCCGCGTCCATGTCCAGATATTCGTGGGTCTTCCGGGCGAAGCAGTAGACGCAGGCGTGGGAGCAGCCCCGGTAGGGGTTGATCGTCCAGCGGAACGGGACGCGGGAGGCCGCCGGGACCTTGTTGACGACGGTCCTGGCGCGGATCTCGAAGAAGGTCATGCCGCGGAACTCGGGGGTGTCGATCGTCCGCGTGACGGCGCCCCGCTCGATCAGCGGCTGCGCCGCGCCGGGCTCGGGGCCGCTCTCGGCGTCCAGCCGCAGGTGGTCCCAGCGCACCCTGTCCCCTCCGAGGTCTTCTCCGAGCCGATTTCGAACGTGTGAACGATTCGCCGTCGCGCCAGTATGGAACGTGTGTTCGAAGATCGCAAGGCAGGGATCAGGGCAAACAGGACGGAGAGGGAGTACACGGGCGTCGGTGTTCTGGCGCGAGCATCGCAACGGGTGCGTAACAATGGGCCGCTATGGCATCGCGATCCAGGATCCGGGCAGTGGCGGCGGCGTTGACGGCGGGGGTGTCGGCGGGCGCGCTCGCCGCGTGCGGGATCCCCGCGTTCGGGGAGCGGAGCGACGGCGGCCGCGGGCCCGTGCCGCCCGGCGCCAAGGCCGAGTGCGCCCAGATCGCCGCACCCGGAGACTCGCGGCACCGGCAGCTGCGCGGCATGTGGATCGCCACCGTCGGCGGCATCGACTGGCCCGGGGACGGCGGCGGCTCCGCAGCCGGCCAGAAGAAGCGGTACGTCGAGCTCCTCGACACCGCCGCCGCGATGAACATGAACGCCGTGTTCGTCCAGATCCGCCCGAACTCCGACGCGTTCTACGACTCCCCGTACGAGCCGTGGTCCCAGTGGATCACCGGCACGCAGGGCAAGGACCCCGGCTACGACGTCCTGGCGTTCATGCTCAAGGAGGCCCACGCCCGCAACCTGGAGTTCCACGCCTGGTTCAACCCCTACCGCGTGTCCCGCCAGGACGACGTGAAGAAGCTGTCGCCCAAGAGCCCCGCCCGCCGGCACCCCGACTGGGTCCGCAAGTACGGGGCGGGCCTGTGGTACGACCCGGGCCTGCCGCAGGTCCGCGACCTCGCCACCAAGGCCGTCATGGACGTCGTCCAGAAGTACGACGTCGACGCCGTCCACTTCGACGACTACTTCTACCCCTACCCCGAGGACGGCGACTTCCCCGACGACGCCGCCTACAAGGCCCACGGCGCCGGGATGGACCGCGGCGACTGGCGCCGCAAGAACGTCGACACCCTCGTCGAGTCGCTGTCGCAGAAGATCCACGGCGCCAAGCCGTGGGTGCGGTTCGGCATCAGCCCCTTCGGCGTCTGGCGCAACAAGAGCAACGACCCCGCCGGATCGCCCACCCGCGCCCTGCAGAGCTACGACGACATCTACGCCGACACCCGCAAATGGATCAAGAAGGGGTGGGTCGACTACATCACCCCCCAGCTGTACTGGCCCATCGGCGACCCCCGCGCCGACTACGCCGAGCTCGTCGCCTGGTGGGCCGCCCAGGTCGAGGGCACCGGCGTCCAGCTGACCATCGGGCAGGCCGCCTACCGCGTCGGCTCCGACACCGCCTGGAAGAACCCCGCCGAACTGTCGCGGCACCTCACCCTCAACGCCAAGTACCCGCAGGTCCGCGGCGACGTGTTCTTCAGCGCCTCCGACATCGCCGCCAACCGCCGCGGCTTCGCCGCCCGCCTGCGCGACGACCACTACGCCCGCCCCGCGATCCGGCCCGTCGCCGCCGGCCCCGGCGAGGACGGCGCCGCGCCCCCGCCCGTCCACGGCACCACCGCCGCCCCCGACGGCAAGGGCGTCCGCGTCACCTGGCGGCCCTCCACGGGCGCCGCGTCCTACGCCGTCTACCGCGTCGACGGCGCCGGCCCCGGCTGCGCCCCCGCCGACCCCGACAGCCTCATCGCCGACGTCCGCGGCGGCGGCATCATCGACCCGTCCGCGAAACCCGGCCGCGCCTACACCTACTACGTCACCGCCCTGGACCGCCTCCACCACGAGAGCGCCCCCGGACGCGGCGCAACGGTCAACGCGCCGAAGGGATAATGATCATGAACTGGGGGGAGGAATCAGTCACCTGACCACCCCCCGGAGGTTTGAAGCATGGCGCTGTCGATGGAGGAGCAGCGGATCCTCACGCAGATCGAGGTCCGCCTGAGCGAGGACGACCCGCGGCTGGCCCAGCGCCTCGCCCGCCTCGGCACCCCCCGCGGGCGCCGCGCCCGCATCGTCGTCCTCACCGCCGCCGTCATCATCGTCCTGGCCGCGGTAGCAGCCGGCATCGCGGCCGCCGTCCTGTAACGCCCGTCCGTCCCCGCCACCGACACGCGAACGCCGAGGCCCCGGCGAGAAAACGATCTCGCCGGGGCCTCGGCGTTCATGCCGGTGTGGTGGTCGCCTCACGGCGAAAGGCACAACGAAGCTCCAGCCCGGACCGCATGGGACCGGCGGTATTCCCCGAAGGCATCAGGTAGAGCCCGGGGGACACATGCCACACCGACCCGTCCACTGTAACGGCTCCCGGCGGGTGCCTCCTCCACCGCCACCCCGCGAGTGGCGTTCACCTCACCCCCCGGTGAGGCTTCCCTGCACCCGTGCACCGCCCCGGCGCCGCACGCGTCCCTGACTATGACCGCGCGCTCGAACCGCACGAAACCGGGGGACCAAGCCATGCCGACCACGGGGACCGGAACCGCACGCCCCGCACGGACCGCGACGCACCACCGCATGGGAAACGCCGCGGACGGAGCGGACGGCGGCGGCCCGGACGCGGCGTGGGACCTGCCCGCCCAGGCCCACGCCGCGTCCCGCGCCCGCGACCTCACCGCCAGGACCCTGCGCGACTGGCACGTCACGGACCCCGCCGACATCGTCCTCATGGTCGACGAACTCGTCACCAACGCCGTCGTGCACGGCACCGGCCCCGTCCGCCTCGCCCTGCGCCTGGACGGGGCACTGCTCACCGCCGAGGTGAGCGACGCCCACCCCGCGGCGCCCGCCGTCCCCGGCGGGCCGCCCCGCGTCCTGGACTGGTCCGAGGCCGGCCGCGGCCTGCTCCTGGTCGCCGCCCTCGCCACCGCCTTCGGCGCCCGCCCGCGGCCCCCCGGCAAGACCGTCTGGTTCACCCGCCGCGTCACCACCGCGCCCGCGGACACCACAGGGGACACCGCGGCGCCCGGCGACGGCGCGGTGCCCGCGCCCCGGCGGCCCGAACCGGACGGCCCGCCCGCGCCCTGACCCGGCGGACCCCCGGGCGGGGTCACGCCTGCAGAGGGCAGCGGTCGACGACCCACGCCTCCTCCTCGTCGCCGCCCGGCGGGGGCGGCGGCTCGTCGGTGAGGCGGTCCAGATGCCACTCGACATGGGCGAGCGGGCCGCGCCAGCCCGCCAGCAGGTCCGCCAGCGGACGCGGCGGACCCGGCGGGCCGCCGGGACGCGGATCGGGCAGCTCCGCCGACCACAGCGCGTCGTCGCAGCCCGCCGCCCAGTGCCCCACCGACTCCAGCACCTCCTGCAGGTCGCGCGCCACCTCGCCCAGCGACCGCGGCGCCATCGCGTCCTGGATCATCCGCTCCCGCGCGTCGAACGGCGACTCCCGGTCGAACACCGGCGGGAACGCCGGACGCCGCCCCGCCGGCGCCGGCTCCTCGCCCGTCGCCGCCGACCGGATCGCCGCCGCCTGCCAGCGCGTCCACTCCGCCAGATGCCCCAGCACCGCGCGCAGCGCCGCCGCGCCCGCGCCCCCGCCCGGCCGCGCCGGGCGGCGCGCCTCGGCGGCCGCGTCGCGCAGCCGCGACCGCACGGACTCCAGCCGGTCCAGCGTCCACGCGCGGGCCCGCTCCGGATCCGCCGGACCCCGCCGGCCCGGCTCCGCCGGCGGGCGCGGCACCGGCACCCGCAGCGCCGCCAGCAGCCCGTCCAGGTCCCGGACCTCCGCGCCCCGCCCCGACAGGAACGCCGCGCCGATCCGGTCCACCCGGAACATCCGCGGCCCGTCCCGCATCCGGCACCACCCCACCAGGTACTCCCCGTAGGGCGCGACGACCAGGCCGTGCGCCTCCACGTCCCGGAAGGTCCGCGCCCCCGCCCGGCCGGTGTAGGCCAGCCGCACGACGCGGCGGGTGCGGACCGCCTCGGCGAGGGTGCCCCGCACCGGGCCCACCAGCGACCCCGCCTCGCCCAGCGGCGCCGGCTCCGGCGGCTCGGGCAGGACGTAGCCGCGGCCCTGCTCGGCCCGCACCGGCAGCCCGCCGTGCGCGAGCAGCTCCAGGTCGCGGCGCACGGTCCGCCCGCTGACGCCCAGGCGCGCCGCGAGGGCCGCCGCGTCCAGCGGCTCGGGGGCGGCCGCCCGCAGCTCGGCGACCACCGCCAGCAGCCGGTCTACGCGATCCACGCCCCCATCGTGACCCGCGGCGCCGCCATCGCACCGCGCCGCGGGGACCCAAAACCCTTACCCGCAAGGGAACCGGGCCCGCGCGGGGGCCGCGGTCAGCGGCCGGACAGCTCCGCCGCCAGGCCCTCGAAGTCGCCCGCCGTCAGCGACAGCGTGCCCCCGATCGCCTGCGTCGCGTCCGCGCTCCCCAGATGCCGCGTCGCGGCCCGGTCCAGGTAGGCCTCCACGAGCCGGGCGCCGGCCAGCCGCCCGCGCGGGCGCAGCGCCCCCGCCTCGCGGGCCGCCACCGCCCGCGCGTCCGGGCCGAGCCGCAGGCCGCGCTCCTCGGCCAGCAGCCGCAGCAGCGCGGCGCGCGCGTCCGCGCCGGACAGGTCCGGCAGCCGCACCGCGCGCAGGTCGGCGGTCAGCTCCGGCGACGCCGCCGACAGCTCCCCGACGCGGTCCGGCTCGCACGTGCCGAGCAGCGCGGTGTCGTTGACGCCCTCCAGCCGCGTCCGGTACAGGACGGACGCGTACGCGGCGCCGTCGGCCTCGTCCAGGATCAGGCCGTCGAGGCCGTCCAGGAGCAGCACGTGGCCCGCGTGGTCCCCCAGCGCGGCGCGCAGCCCGTCGGGGCCGTGCTCGCGAAGGTCCTCGGCGTGGACGGAGTGGACCTCGCCGCTGGAGGCCTCCACCTCCGCCAGCGCGCGGGCGACCATCCGGGCCAGCCGCCGCTGCCCGCTGGAGGGCGCGCCGATCAGCAGCAGCGCGGGCGCCGACGCGCTCGACACCTCCTGCCCGCGCAGCCGCCGCGCCCACTTGCCGCGCCGCCGCACCTCGGTGACCACGCGCTCGATGTCGTCGGCGCCGCACAGGAACCGGATCCCGTACGCCTCGGCGACCCGCGGGTCCGGGTCGGGACCGGCGGCGGGCGGCGGCGGGGGCGTCGGCTCGGGCACCGGCGCCGGCGGGGGCGGCAGGTCCGCGTGCGGGGCCGGCGCGGGCGGCGCGCCCGGCGCCGGGCCCGGTTCCCTCGCGGGCGGCGGGACGGGCGGCGCGGGGGCGGCGGCGCCGGGCCACGCCGGGCCGGGGTCGAGCTGGGTCTTGAACGCGTCGGTGTCCAGCTGCGTGCGCTGCGGCTCCACCGGCCACACCGGGTCGGGGGCCGGGGGCGGGTAGTGCGCCGGGGCGGGCGGCCGCCCGGCGGCGGCCGCGTCGGTGGTCGTCGCGTCCGGGCGCGGCGCCGGCTCCGGGGCGGCCGGCGGGGGAGACCCGGGCGGGGGCGGGGGCGCGATCCGCGGCGGCGGGGCGTCGGCGGCGAACGGGTCGGCCGGCGGCGCCGGCGCGGGAACCGGGGAAGGCGCCGGGGGAGGCGCGGGCTGCGCGCGGCGGGGCGGCTCCGGCGCGGCGGGCGGGGGCTCGAGCGGGGGTTCGGGCGCCGCCGGCGGCGGGGCGGGCGCCACGGCGGGCGGCGGGCCCGGCGCGTCCTGCGGCGGCTCGGGCACCGGCGCGACCGGCCGGTCGGCGCCGGACGCGGCGCGCTCGGCGGCCATGTGGGCGCGGGCGGCCTTGATGATGTCCCACGCCGACAGCTCGTCGGTGGACGGCGGGCTGTGCATCGCCGGGGACGTCAGCTCCGCGGCGACGGCCTGCGGCACCGCGAACCCGCTCGCCGGCGGCGGGACCTGCGCCAGCCGGCACCACGTCAGCCCCAGGGTGTAGGTGGTGGACAGCAGCGCGGCGAGGGCATCGGCGTCGTCGCCGCGCAGCGCGTCGGGGAGCCGGCCGTCGCGCGGCCACAGCGACCGCAGCGGGCTGGCCGGGTCGCCCAGGACCGACTGCAGGGTGCGGGCGCCGTCGGGGTCCAGCCAGCGCTGCAGCGCCGGCAGCGCGCCCGGCGCGGCCTGCAGGTCGGCGGCCAGCACCGCGATGCCGGCGCGGCGGACCTCGTCGTGGCCGCGGCCGGGCGCGGCCGGGCGGGGCCCGGTGAGCCCCGCGACGATCTGCTGCAGGTCGTACAGGGCGAGGCGCAGGTACTCGCCGGGCGCGGTGTCGCGGAGCATCGGGGTGGCGTACTCGGCGGGGCAGCGGCGCCGCCACTCCTGCAGGACGGCGTCGGGCCCGTACCGGACGGTGGCCATGTCCTGGTTGACCATCCGCAGCGACGCGGCCGTCACGGCGGCGAGGGCGTCGGCGCCGGGCCGGAACCGGGGATCGGCCTGGAGCCCGGCGGCGACCTCGTACATGACGCGGGCGACGTGGGCGGCGCCGCCGCCGTCGCCGGCGCCCAGGCGGTGCACGTAGTAGCCGGCCAGGGTGGCGAAGTCGGGCGGCATCATCCAGTGCAGCCGGTCGGCGGAGGTGGTCAGGAACGGGATGAACGACTCGATCAGCGGATGCTCGGTCAGCGCCACCGGGGACCCGGCGCACCACAGCAGCGCGCCCCACGCGGCGGCGACGGTGCTGGGCGTGCCGGGCTGGAACATGGGGTCGCGCTGGGCGAACTGCTGCGGGTCGACCGCCAGCGCGGTGGTGAGGGCCTGGGAGATGCGCGCCACGACGGCGGTGTCGGGGACCGGCCCGAGGAACCCCAGCGGCGCCACGCGCCCGGCCGCCAGGTCGGGGCCGGTGGGGAACAGCTGCGGCGGGACGGGCGGGGTGCCCGCGCCGCGCGGCGCGGGGACGGCGGCGCGGCGGTCGGCGGGCTCGGCCGGGGGCGGGCAGGGGTGCCAGGCGCCGTCCAGGCCGCACCGGTACCAGCGGCCCCACGCGCCGTAGAGCCACCATTCGCCGGCGCCCCACAGCATCCGCGCGGCGACCTGCGCCGCGCGGTCGGCGGGCTGGGCGGTCTGCCACCACGGGGAGGCCACCAGCTCGCGCATGTTGCCCTCGACCGCGGCGAACAGGTCGCCGCTCGGGCCGCCTCCGGTTCCGCCGGGCCCCGCCCCGGCCGCCTGCCAGCTCATCCGGCGAATAGTAGTCGCCCGGCGCGTCCCGTCCGGCATCGCGCGAGACCGCTCTTCCGAAATCATCCGGCCGATTCGTTCGGCGGGATCGGCGGGGCGGTCGCGGGCCGGTCTCCACCCCTCGGCATGTAAGGACTGTTATGGAAGGATGCTCATTAGCTCGCCGCGGGGGCGGGCGGACCGTGCGGCGGGAGTGGCGATGGACGGCGCGGCGCGCGCCCGCGGGACGGGCCTCGGCCTCGCGGTGTTCTCCTCGGTGTGCTTCGGCGCGTCCGGGCCGTTCGGCAAGGCGCTCATCGAGGCCGGGCTCGGCCCGCTGCAGGCGGTGTGGCTGCGGATCACCGTCGCCGCGCTGGTCCTGGTCCCGCTCGCCGCGGTCCTGCGGGGCCGCGCGGCGCTGCGCGGACTGCGCCGCCACGCCCGCGCCCTGGTCGTGTACGGGCTGACCGCCGTCGCCGGCTGCCAGGCGTTCTACTTCGTCGCCGCGTCCCGGCTGCCGGTGGGCGTGGCGATCCTGCTGGAGTTCAGCGGGCCCGTCATCGTGCTCGGATGGCTGCGGCTGGTGCGCCGCGTCCCCGTGCACCGCACCGCCGCCGCGGGCGTCGCGATCGCCATGGCCGGGCTGGCGCTGGTCGTGCGGGTGTGGACGGGCCTGTCGCTGGACCCGGTCGGGCTGGCCGCCGGCCTGGGCGCCGCGGCGTGCCAGGCCGGGTACTTCCTCATCGTCGACCGGCTCGCCGGGCGGGTCGACCCCCTCGCCATCACCTCCGCCGGCAGCGTCGTCGCCGCGCTCGCGCTCACCGCGCCCGCCGCCCCGTGGGCGCTGCCGTGGGACGTGCTGCCCGCGCGGGTCCCCGTCGCCGGGCTCACCGCGCCCGGCTGGGCCCTCGTCGCCTGGATCGGGATCGTCAGCACCGTCCTCGCCTACCTCGCGGGCGTCGCGGGCCTGCAGCGGCTGACGGCGCAGGTCGGCGCCGCGATCTGCTACACCGAGGCCGTCGCCGCCGCGCTCATCGCCTGGGCGGTGCTCGGCGAGCGCCTCACCCCGGTGCAGATGACCGGCGGCGCGATCGTGCTGACCGGCGCCTACATCGCCCAGCGCGCCACCCCCGCGCGCCCCGCCCCCGGCGGCCGCCCGCCCCCGCCCGGCGGTCAGGCGGGCGCGGATCCGGCGGCCTGCCCCGCGGCGTCCAGGTAGGGCTCCAGAACCGACCGCACCCGGGGCGGCATCTCCTTCTTGGCCTTGGACGCCGGGTCGATGAACACGTGCCGCACCTCCCCGTCGGCGATGAGGCGCCCGCCCACCCGGAACACCGGGCGCACGACCATGCTCGTCGTCCCCAGGTGCGCCACCGGCATCGACACGTCCAGCAGGTCGTCGAACCGCGCGCCCTCCCGGAAGCGGATCCGCGCCTCCGCCACCACCAGGTCGTACCCCTGCTCCACCATGTCGGCGTACTCGCCGAACAGCGCCCGCCACATCTCCGTCAGCGCCACGTCGTAGAAGAACAGGTAGTGGCCGTTGAACACCACGCCCTGCTGGTCGCACTCGCTGTACCGCACCCGCAGCCGATGCGCGAAAACATCACCCATGCCCGGCATACTGCCGCATCCCGCGCACGCGCCTCCCCACCTGTCCATAAGCGTTGCTTCTGGTAGCGAGAACATCCATCTCTTGGACTTCTGAGGGTGCGGCGGCCACGATGGGACGCGGGGCACCCCGGCCCCACGACGGCGTCCGAACAAGGAGAAGGCCATGACGCGATACGAGAAGGCCATGCGGCCCGAGGACATCACCCGCCTGTTCGTCGAGCGCTCCAACGCCGGCGACGCGGCCGGCGTCGCCGCCCTCTACGAAGAGGACGCGGTCCTGGCCTACCCGCCCGGCTCCCAGACCGTCGGACGGGACGCGATCCGCGCCCTGTGGGAGAAGGTCCTGGCCGCCCGGCCCCGCTTCGAACCCGAGGAGCCGCTGCCGACCCTGATCAGCGGCGACCTCGCGCTCACCGCCACCCCGCCCCGGGACGGCGCGGGGGCCCGCGCCCAGGTCGTCCGCCGCCAGCCCGACGGCGGCTGGCTGCGCGTCCTGGACCAGCCCGAGTTCCTCCCGCCCGGCCGCACCGCCTAGACCACGCACCGCCTAGACCACGCGCCACCGGCAGCGGCCGCGGTCCCGATCGTCCCGGTGAAGCCGGCCCCGCCCGGCCTCCTCCCCGGAGATCCCGCCGCGGGCTGAAGGGTCGGCAAAAGTTGCCCCCGCCGCCGGGCGGGGCGCCCGGCCCGCGGCCGCGCGGCCGTTAGCGTGCGGGCATGCCGCAGACGCCCGGCGACACCTCCGCCTACGCGCCCGCCGACGTCCCGCCCGACGCCCCCGACGCACCGCACCCCGCCGCGCACGCCGCCGCGCCCGGCCGGATGCCGCCGTGGCTGCCGAAGGCGTTCGTCCTGGCGGGCGTGGTCGTCCTGGCGTTCATGGCCGGGCTGTGGCTGCTGGAACGGCTGCGGGAACTGCTGCTGCTCCTGCTCATCTCGCTGTTCCTGGCGTTCGCGATCGAGCCGGCCGTGAACCGGCTGGCCCGGCACGGGTGGCGGCGCGGCGCCGCGACCGCGCTGATGTTCGTGGTCGTCGGCGCGCTGGCCGCCGGGTTCCTCGGCGGCATCGGGTCGCTGCTGGCCGCCCAGGCCTCCCACCTCATCGAGGGATTCCCCGGGCACGTGCGGCAGGTCATCGCCTGGGTCAACGCCACGTTCGGGACCAACCTGTCCCAGGACACCGTGTTCCAGCGGCTGCCCACCGTCACCGGCGCCCTGTCGCGGCACCTGTCGTCGCTCGCGCAGAACGTGTGGGGGATCGGCGCCACCGCGTTCGGCGTCGTCTTCAAGGGCCTCGGCGTCCTGCTGTTCACCTTCTACCTGTCGGCCGAGGGACCCCGGTTCCGCCGGACGGTCTGCTCCCTGCTGCCCCCAGGCCGCCAGCGCGCCGTCCTGCGCGCCTGGGAGATCGCCGTCGACAAGACCGGCGGCTACATCTACTCGCGGGGGCTGCTCGCCCTCATCTCCGGCATCGCCCACTACGCCGCCATGGCCTGGCTCGGCGTCCCGTACGCGGCGATCCTGGCGGTGTGGGTGGGCGTGGTGTCGCAGTTCATCCCCGCCATCGGCACCTACCTGGCGGGCGCCGTCCCCGTCCTGATCGCGCTGACGGTGTCCCCGGCGACGGCGCTGTGGATGTTCCTGTTCATCCTCGCCTACCAGCAGCTGGAGAACTACCTGCTGCAACCGCGCATCACCGCCCGCACCCTGGACATGCACCCCGCGGTCGCGTTCGGGCTCGTCCTGGCCGGCGCCGCCGTCGCCGGGCCCGTCGGGATCCTGCTCGGCGTCCCGCTCGGCGCCAGCCTCCAGGCGTTCGCCGGCGCCTACATCCGCCGCTACGACGTCCAGGAGCATCCGCTGACCGTGCCGGACCCGCCCGGCGCCCGCTGGTGGCGCTGGCTGCGCCGCAACTGACCGACGCTGCCCCGGCGGCGGCGCCCGGGGTGTCGTCGAGCATTGCCGTGGACGGCGGCGCCGCCCGGCGCTACCGTGCAGAAAGCATGATCATCAGATGGTCGGGGGAGGCGGAGGGAGCCGACATGAACCGTCCCCGCACGCGCCGCCGCCGGTGGCTCGCCGGCCTCACCGCCGCGGCGCTCGCCGGCACCGGCGCCGGCGCCCCCGCCGCGCACGCCGCCGGCGACACGCCCGGGAACGACCCCGCACTGCTGCGGATCCTGGACTCCATGACGCTGGAGGAGAAGGCCGCCCAGCTGTTCGTCCTGCAGATCCACGGCACCTCCGCCGACACCGCCGAGCCCGCCGCCGTCGCCGCCAACCGGAGGCTGTACGGGGTCGACAACGCCGCGCAGGTCGTCGCCCGCTACCGCCCCGGCGGATTCATCTACTACGGCGACAACGTCCGGGACCCGCGGCAGCTCGCCGCGTTCTCCAACGGCATCCAGCGCGCCGCCGCAGCCCAGCCGCACCGCGTCCCCGCCACGATCGCCACCGACCAGGAGGGCGGCATCGTCGCCCGCGTGCAGCCGCCCGCCACCCAATCGCCCGGCGCGATGGCGCTGGCCGCCGGGCGCCGCACCGGAGACGCCCGCGCCCTGGCCCGCATCACCGGGCGGGAACTGCGCGCCGTCGGCGTCGACCAGGACTACGCCCCCGACGCCGACGTCAACGTCGACCCCGCCAACCCCGTCATCGGCGTCCGGTCCTTCGGCTCCGACCCCGCCCTGGTGTCGTCCATGGTCACCGCGCAGATCGGCGGATACCGGGCCGGGGGAGTGACCGCCACCGTCAAGCACTTCCCCGGCCACGGCGACACCGCCGCCGACAGCCACACCGGCGTCCCCCGCATCGACCACACCCGCGCCGAATGGGAACGCCTCGACCTGCCGCCGTTCCGCGCCGCGATCGCCCACGGCGCCGAGGCGATCATGACCGCGCACATCGTCGTCCCGTCGCTGGACCCCTCCGGCGACCCCGCCACCCTGTCGCGGCCCATCCTCACCGGCATCCTGCGCGACCGGCTGCACTACCGCGGCGTCGTCGTCACCGACGCGCTCGACATGCAGGGCGTCCGCGACAAGTACGGCGACGAGAACATCCCCGTCCTCGCCCTCAAGGCCGGCGCGGACGTCCTGCTCAAACCGCCCGCGGACGCCAACGGAGCCGGCGTGTTCCCCCGCCAGCTCGCCGCCGTCGTCGACGCCGTCCGGACCGGGGAGCTCACCGAGCGGCGCATCGACGCCTCGGTGTACCGGATCCTGGACCTCAAGCGCAGGCGCGGCCTGTTCCGCGACCCCTACGCCGACGAGTCCCGCGTCGGCGAGACCGTCGGGACCCCCGCGCACCTGGCCGCCGCGCAGCGCGCCGCCGACCGCACCACCACCCTGGTCCGCGACGACGCCGGAGTGCTGCCGCTGCGGCCCGGCCCCCGCGACGTCCTCGTCACCGGCTGGGGCGCCGCCGCCACCGCGACGATCGGCGCCGAGACGGCCCGGCGCGGCGCCACCGCCACCGTCCGGGAGACCGGCATCGACCCCGGCCCGGCGCAGATCGACGAGGCCGCCGCCGCCGCACGCGGCCGGGACCTCGTCATCGCCGTCACCAACCGCGCCTGGGACGTCAAGGACGAACCCGGCCACAACGGGCCCGGCCAGATGAACCTCGTCAACGCCCTCGTCGCCACCGGGACACCCGTCGTCGTCATCGCCGTCCGCGACCCCTACGACATCGCCTGGTTCCCCGGGGCGACCACCTACCTCGCCACCTACTCCTACACCGCCGAGGCACTGCGGTCGGCGGCCGCCGTCCTGTTCGGAGAGCTGGACCCGCGCGGGCGGCTGCCCGTCGCCATCCCCGTCCGCGACGACCCCGGCGCCGTCCTCTACCCGTTCGGGCACGGCCTGAGCTATTGAACCGCCGCCGGCGGGCGGGACGCCGGAGCCGGCGGCCCGGTCCGGGAACGGCAGCCGCGGCCGCCCCCGGACCGGGCCGGGTCCGCTCCCACCCGGTCAGCCGCGCGTCACGCCTGCCGGGCGCCGATCGACTTCATCAGCGCCGGCCAGACGAACCGCGTCTCGCGCACCCACGCCGGCCAGTTGTGGCGGCCGTCGCCGTAGATGTGCGCCGTGTAGGGGATCTTCAGCTCGTCCAGCCGCTTCTGGAAGTCCTTGTTGTTCGCGCCGACCGCGATCTCGCTCAGCAGGCCGATGTCCCACGGCGCCACGTTCGGGTCGCCCGCCCCCGGACGGCCCGTCGTCCCGGCGGAGAAGAACAGCCCCGTGCCGCGCAGCTTGGGCGCCAGCGTGTACGGGTCGTGCGCCTGCCAGTTCGCGTCGTCGGCCCACGGGATGCCCCAGATCGCGAACGGGTCCTGCCCGTTGCCCGCGTTGGTGAACATCAGCATCGCCGGCATCCCGATCGACCGCATCGACAGGATCCCGCTCAGCGACGCCGCGTACTTGAACAGCCCCGGATGCCGCGCCGCGTACGCCATCGCGCCCGCCCCGCCCGAGGAGTTCCCGATCGCCGCGCGCAGCGCCCCCGCGTGGTAGTTGCGCTCCATCAGCTGGCGCACCTCGGCGGTGTGGAAGGTCTCCCACTTGGGCGACCCGCCCTTGCCGTAGTTGTACCAGTCGGTGTAGGAGCCGTTCTCGCCCTCGGGCATGACGACGATGACGTTGTACTTGGCGGCCCACGCCTCGATGTCGGAGTTCTTCGTCCACGAGGTGTAGTCGTCCTGGCCGCCGTGGAAGGCGTACAGGACCGGCCACGTCGCCGTGGAGTCCCGCGTCCAGTTCGCCGGCAGCAGGATGCGCGTCTTCACCGACTTGCCGAGCGCGGGCGAGGCGATGGTGATGTCGACCTCGCGGGCGCCGACCTTCTTCTCCGCCGTGACGCGCGCGCCGTCGTCGGCCTTGACCGGCCCCGCCTTCGCCTGCGCCGGCCCCGCGCCCAGCCCGCCGAGCCCGGCGACCAGGACGACGCCGATCGCGCCGGACGCCAGCGACCGCCGCCCGTTGATCCTGCGTGAACGACGGCGGACGGAGGGTGTCATCTGCTCACCTCGCGGTCAGGCCCGACCCCCGTGGCCGCGCGACTCCGGGAGAGTGTCCTCGCCTCGGCGAAAACGATCTACATGGGACGGTAACAAGAAACGCGCGCGGCGTTGTGGAGAAGTGAGTCATTCGGGCGCGGGACCGGTTCAGGAGGCGGGACGGGCGTCCCACTCGCGGCGCAGCATCGCGTAGACGACCTCGTCGCTCCACTCGCCCTTGACGATCTCGTTCTGCACCAGGTGCGCCTCGCGGCGCATCCCGAGCCGCTCCAGGACCCGCGCGGACGCGGCGTTGCGGCCGTCCAGCCGCCCGCACACGCGGTGCAGGTCCAGGCCCTCGAACCCCAGCCGCAGCACGACCTCGGCGGCCTCGGTGGCGAACCCCCGGCCGTGGAAGGCCGGGTTGAAGATGTAGCCGATCTCGCCCTGCCGGTGCTCCCGGCTGCGGTACTGCAGGTTCACCTCGCCGATCAGGTCGCCGGTCTCGCGCCACACCACCGCCAGGACGAGCCAGTCGCCCTCCTTCTCGACGGTGGAGGCGTTCATCTTCTGCTTCAGGAACGACCGGGACTCGTCCAGCGACCGCGGCTCCCAGTACAGGAAGCGCGCCACCTCCGGCAGGGACTGGTAGGCGTACAGGCCCTCGAGGTCGCCCTCGTGGAACGGACGCAGGTCGAGCCGCTCGGTCTCGATCGGGTACGCGGGACGGAGCATGCGGTGATCCTATTCACCGTGCCCGCCGTGTGCGACCCGTGATTCCCCGGGAGCACTACGGCCGGCCCGGCCGCCGCCCGCGGCCCGCGCCCTGCACGGACGCGCCGTCCCCGCCGCCGCGGCCTTCGGCGTCCCGGCCGCCGGCGTCCCCGGCGTCCCCGGCGTCGTCCCGGCCGGCCAGGCCCGTCTCGCGGCGGTCCTCCTCGTCGAAGGCGCGGGTGTCGCGGAACCGCACGTACGGCTCCTCCTCCGGCGGCGTCCCGGCCGCGATGGCGCGGCCGCGCTCCAGCTCGGCGTTCAGCTCGGCCCCCAGCAGGATCGCCAGGTTCGTGATCCACACCCAGACCAGGAAGATGATGACCGCCGCGAGGCTGCCGTAGGTCTTGTTGTAGGACGAGAAGTTCGCCACGTACACGGCGAACAGCGCCGACGCCCCCAGCCACACCGCGAGCGCCAGGACGCCGCCCGGCACCAGCCCCCGGAGACCGCGCTTGGCGTTGGGCGACGCCCAGTACAGCAGCATGAACAGGAACGCCACCACGACCAGCAGCACCGGCCACTTGGCGATGTTCCACACCGCCACCGCCTGCGAACCCGCCCCGATCACGTCGCCGACCCTGCGGGCCAGCGGCCCCGTCACCACCACCGCGATCACCGACGCCGACAGCAGCACCAGCGTGACCAGCGTGACGCCGATCCGCAGCGGGACGGTCTTCCAGATCGGACGGCCCTCGGGGACGTCGTAGACGACGTTGGAGGCCGTCATGAACGCCCCGACGTACCCCGACGCCGACCACACCGCGCCCAGCAGGCCGACCACGGCGATCGCGCCCGCGCCCCCGGCGCCGCCCTGCAGCTGCCGCACCGAGCCGACCAGCAGGTCGCGGACGGCGCCCGGCGCCAGGCCGCCGATGTTGGAGATCAGGTCGTCGGTGGTCGACCGGCCCGCCAGCCCGACCAGCGACACCACCACCAGCATCGCCGGGAAGATCGACAGGACCGAGTAGTAGGTGAGCGCGGCCGCCCACGCGGTGAGGTTGTCGTCCTTGACCTCCCCGGCCGTGCGCTTCAGCGCCGCCATCCAGGAGGCGGGCGGGGGGTCGGCGATGACGCTAGGGGTGGGCATGACGTCCTCTCAGCGGATCGGTGCGGGCCAGCGGCCCCTGCCGCGCCGCACCTTCACGGCGCGCCGCTGCCCCGCGCGGACGCGGACCCGCACGGGCCCGATCCGCGTCGTGGACGCCCGGCGCCGGCGCATCCACACCGCCGCCGCCGCGACCGCGCCCGCCGACACCACGACCGCGCCGCCCCGCAGCGCCCAGGCCCTGGTCCGCTCCGAGCCCGCGGCCTCCCACGCCGACGCCGCCGCGTCCCGCGCCCGGCTCTTGGCGTACTCGGCGCGCTCCCTGGCCATCGCCTTCACGTCGGCCTTGGCGGCCAGCTGCTCGAAGGTGTCGCCGAGCTCGTGGCGCGCCCGGTCGACCTCCTCGCGCAGTTCGTCGGTGCCGGCCTCGGCGCCGTGCCTGCTCTGCGTGGTCATCGGTGCGCAGCCCTCTCCTTGAGCTCGGCCACGGTCTGCCGGGCCTCGTCCATCGCCATCTCCGGCTTGGCGGGCGTCGCGCGCCTGGTCTGCGACCGGCCCATCAGCGCCAGCACCCCCGCGACCAGCACCAGGAACCCGCCGATGATCAGCGCGGCCGCCCACACCGGGAGCGCCACCGCGATCCCGGCGACGGCGGCGGCCAGCAGCACCGCCACCCCGTACAGCGCCACCAGCGCGGCGCCGCCGAACATCCCGGCGCCCGTGCCGGCGTGCCGGCCCTTGTCCTTCAGCTCGGCGACCGCCAGCCGCAGCTCGGCGCGCATCAGCTCCGACACCTGCTGCGCGGCCTGCCGCACCAGCTCGCCGGTCCCCGCGCCGTCGTGCCCGTGGCGGGTGAACTCCGGGGCGCGGGCCTGGTCCTGCCTGTGCGCGCCCATGCTCTCGGCCGTGGTCTCGCCGTCATGCGTCGGCCGCACGATGCTCATAGCCCTCAGGCCCCCTCCGCGTTCTCGTTTCGAAGCCTGGAGGAGGCGTTCCCCCTTGTCAGGGGCTAAACGTGTCCGGCCGCGGCAACGCGCGGACAGCCGCGCGGGACCGCGGGCCGACGTGCCGGGACCTGCGGCGGCGTGCCGGGACGTGCGGTCCGCGGGGCGGCTAGGCGGTGCTGAGCCAGTCGACGCGGTGCGCCTCGGTCGGGTCGGGGGTCTCCCAGCGGCGCACCAGCCGGTCGACGACCGCGTCCGGGACGGGCGCCGGCCGGGCCCGGTTGCGGTCGCGGACGACGTGCGGCGGCGCCTCCAGCGCGACGATCTCGACCCGCGCCCGGTAGCGGGCGGCCAGGCCGGTGCAGACCTCGCGCTGCCGCCGGGACACGTTGGTGGCGTTCCACACGAACGACCGGCCGGCGCGCAGATGCCCGCGGGCCTGCTCGTGCGCCGCGGCGGCCACCGCGCGCTGGTCGCCGGCGGGGGACGCGCCCGTCTCGGCGCGGATCCGGTCGAGGCTGACGACCGGCAGGTCCGGGCGGTTCGCGGCGGCCCAGTGGTCCTTGCCCGCGCCCGGCAGGCCCGACAGGACGGTCACGGTGCAGCGGGTGTCGTCGTAGGCGGCGTAGCCGGGGTCGCGGCCCGGCGTGCGGAAGTACCAGAACCGGGCGTGGTCGGACGGGAACGCGCGCGGCGCGTCCAGGCAGTCCTGCTCGGCGCAGTACTCCCCGTACAGGGCGACGTTGTCGAGCAGTTCGGCGGTGTCGGGGCAGATCCGGCCGAGGACGTCGGCCGACGCCAGCAGCACCAGGTCGTCGTTGCGGGCCAGCAGGCTGGCCCGGAACGCGATCTGCTGCAGGTCGGGGCGCTCCAGCGCCCAGAACGGCACCTGGTGGTGGCGGATCAGCGCCGCCACGTGCTCGCGCCACGCCACGGGCGCGCCCAGCCCCCACAGGATGCGCCGCGCCATCAGGTCGCCGCGCCGCGAATGGCCGCGCGCGGTGACGCGGCCGCCGTCGCCGGAGGCGGTGCAGTGCGGCTTGGCGACGTCGTGCATCAGCACGGCCGCGAACAGCCGCACCCGCTCGGCCGCCGGCCGGGCCCGCCACCCCGGCAGCGACGCCAGCGCCTCGCACGCCATCCGGGTGTGGACCTCCACGTCGCCCTCGCCGTGGAAGACGGGGTCCTGCGGGACTCCGGCCAGATCGCGGACCCAGCCGAACGCCTCCCGGATCTCGCGCCACGGGACGTCCCAGCGCGGCGGCGCCGGGCACAGCTCATCGAACACCCGCATACAGCACCTCCGGGTCGGCGAGGCCGTTGGCGACGATCGGCCGATCCAGCCAGTGGCCTCCCGCGTCCAGGATCGCGGTCAGGAAACTCGGCCGGACCCACTTGCAGCGGCCCACGGTCCGCCCGTCCTCCTCCACCTTGACGTAGAGGCCCTCCATGTCCTCGCCGCCGTCGGTCTCGGCGGCGACGCGCTCGGGGTCGGCGCCGCCCGCCTCCGCCGCGGCGCGCAGCGCGTCCCGCCACCGGGGCGTGCGGCAGGTGGACGGGCCCGCGAGCGCCGTCAGCGCCGCCGCGTCCGGCAGCGGCCCCTCGTGCAGGACGGGCACCGGCACCACCGGCGTGCCGTCCAGCAGCTCCCGGCGCCGCGCCGTGGACAGGAACGTCCCGTCGGACCGGTCGAGGACGTCGAACGCGCAGAAGTAGTGGGGGAGCGCGTCGTAGAAGACGGTGTGCTTGGCGTACAGCCACTCCCCGTACAGGACGTACCGGTCGCGCAGCCGTTCGCGCAGGACGTGCTGGACCGACGCCGCCCACGCCTTGAGCGGCGCGAACTGCCGCTCGCGCGGCCCGCCGGCCAGGTAGTGCCCGCGGCTCTGCAGCCGCAGCCCGCCGCCGGGGGCGAAGCTGATGCCGGCGTTGGCGCCGTCGAGCTTCTCCTCCACCACCAGGTACCGCCCCGCGATCGACGCGAACGGCACCGCGGCGAGGTCGTGGTCGCCCGGCTGGAGCCGGGACCCCTCGATGTGCCGGGTCCGGGGGTATTTGCGGAGCATCCGACCGTTGTAGGGGAGCCGCGCCGGTCATGCCAACGGGTTTTCCCGCCCCGGCAGGGGACGGCGAAGGCCAGGGCGGTCAGCCGACGGTGATGCGGGCGAGCGCGCCCGACTCCAGCGCGGCCCACAGCGCGCCGTCGGGGCCGAGCGCGAGGCCGTGCGGCTCGCAGCCGGGCGTCGGCAGCGGATGCTCGTGGACGCGGCCGTCCAGGGTGATCCGGCCGATGTGCGCGGTGCCCCACTCGGTGAACCACAGGTCCTCGCCGGGGCCCGCGGCGATGGCGTGCGGCCGCGCGGCGGGGTCGGGCAGCGGGAACTCGGTGACCTTCCCGTCGGTGGTGATCTGCCCGATGAGGCCCGCGCCGATCCCGGTGAACCACAGCGCGCCGTCGGCCCCGGCGGCGATGCCGACCGGCGCCGTGCCCTCGGTGGGCAGCGGGTGGACGGCGACGTCGCCGTCCGGGGAGATCCTGCCGACGGCGTTGCCCTGGTTGAGGGTGAACCACAGCGCCTCGTCCGGCCCCGCCGCGATCATCGACGGCATGGCGCCCTCGCCGGGCACCGGGAAGTCGGTGACCTGCCCGGCGGTGGTGATGCGGCCGATGCGGCCGGTGTGCATCTGGGTGAACCACAGGGCGCCGTCGGGGCCGGCGGCGATCCCGCACGGCCCGCAGCCCTCGGGCGCCGGGAACCGGGTGACCTGCCCGGCGGTGGTGATCCGGCCGATCGCGTGGTCGGCGAACGCGGTGAACCACAGCGCGCCGTCCGGGCCCGCCGTGATGACCATCGGGCCGGCGGGGGCGGGGCCGTGCACGGCGAGGTCCCCGTCCGGCGCCATGCGGCCGATCCGGCCGTCGTGGACGAGGGTGAACCACAGCGCGCCGTCCGGCCCGGCGGTGATGCCGTACGGGCCCGCGTCCGGGCCGGAGACCGCGTACTCCCTGATCGTGGCGTGCGAACCCTGCGGCATGGATCGTCCCCCCTCGTCCCACTGGTGCTGTATCCGCCGGACGGCGAGGTTAACGCAACCCGGCGCCGCGTCACGCCCGGCCGGCGTCGTGGGCAAGCAGGGCGATCTGGGTGCGGTTGTCCAGATCGAGCTTGGTCAGGACGCTCGACACGTGCGCCTTCACCGTCGCCACGCTCATGAACAGCTCCGCCGCGATGTCGGCGTTGGACCGCCCCCGGGCGATCGCCAGGACCACCTCGTTCTCGCGCGGGCTGAGCCGGTCCAGCGCCGCGCGGGCCCGCTGGTGGGCGCCGGCCTCGACCGCCGCGCGGTCCATGAGCCGGCGGGTGATGCGCGGCGACAGGATCGGCTCCCCGGCGGCGACCCGCCGGACGGCGTGGACGATCCGGTCCGGCGGGGTGTCCTTCAGCAGGAACCCGCTGGCGCCCGCGCGCAGCGCGTGCAGGATGTTCTCGTCGGAGTCGAACGTCGTCAGCATGATGACCTCGGGCGGGTTCGCCCTGGCCCGCAGCCTGCGGGTCGCGGTGACGCCGTCCACGCGCGGCATCCGCAGGTCCATCAGCACGACGTCGGGCGCGTGCGCGTCGGCGGCCGCGGGCACCTCGTCGCCGTCGGCGGCCTCGCCGGCCACCGCGATGCCGCCCGTCCCGTCCAGCATCATCGACAGCCCGGCACGGACGAGCGCGTCGTCGTCCACGATCAGCACGCGCAGGGGGCGGGTCACGCCGGCCATGGTAGCCAGGCCCGCAGCCGGAACTCCCCCCCGGCGACCTCGTGGTCCAGCCGCCCCCCGGCCAGCCGGACCCGCTCGGTCAGCCCGACCAGGCCCGTCCCGCTGCCCGGCGGCGGAGCCTGCCCGCCCTCCGCCGCCAGCGCGTTGCGGACGTCGATCACCAGGCCCGCGCCGGGACGCCCCTCCAGCGCCACCCGGACGGGACGGCCCGCGGCGTGCTTGCGGGCGTTGGTCAGCGCCTCCTGCACCACCCGGTACGCGGCCCGCCCCGCGGCCGGGGGGAACGCCTCCGGGTCGGCCACCCCGTCCCGCAGGTCGACCCGCCCGCCCGCGCCGCGCGACTCGGCCACCAGCCGGGGGACGTCGGCCAGGACGGGCTGCGGCCGGTCCCCGTCGCCGTCGTCGTCGGCGCGCAGCAGCAGGATCACCTCGCGGAGCTCGTCGAGGGCCTGGTGCACCCCCGCGCGGACCACCCCCGCGGCCTGCGACAGCTTCTCCGGCGGGGCGTCGGGACGGTACTCCAGCGCGCCCGCGTAGGTGGCCAGCAGCGACAGCCGGTGCGCCAGCACGTCGTGCATCTCCCGCGCGATCCGGGTCCGCTCCGCCATCCGCGCCTCGGCGACCCGGCGGCCCTGCTCGGCCTCGGCGCGGCGGGCGCGCTCGCGCAGCGACACCAGCAGCGCGCGGCGCGCCCGGGCGAGCGCGCCCCAGCCGACCAGCGCCCCGTACCCGAGCGCGACCAGCAGCAGCCACCAGCCGAACGAGATCCCGCCGCTCGGCTGCCGCAGCCCCTGCGCGACGTGCGCGGCGATCCCCGCCGCGCCGACGCCCGCCGCGACCGGGAACGGGCGCCGCTGCGCGACGTGCAGCGCGCCCATGCTCGCCACCGGCGTCGCCGCCGGGGACAGCGCCGCCAGCACGCTCAGCGCCAGCGCCACCGGGACCGGGCGCCGCAGCAGCAGCAGCGGCGACAGCAGCCAGCCCGCCGCCCCCACCGCGATGTCCGGCGCCAGTGAGCCGCCCGAGCCGGACCGGCCCCAGACCGTCAGCGCGACCAGCGCCCCCGACACGGCGAGCATGATCGCCGCGCCCGACCGGATGCGCCGCGGACCGGCCGCCACCTGCCCGAACACCACCTCGTCCATCGGCCAAAGGCTAGCCGCGCCCCCCGGGGGCCGACACCGACCAAAGTCGGTGCCCGCCCCTCCCCGCGGCGGACCCGCCGCCGACGCCCGCCCGATGCGGCCGGCCCGGCCCCGGCGCGACGCTGACCGGACGTGAACCGAGCTAAGGAGACGCACATGTCCGGCGACGCAACGACCCGGCAGGCAGCCACGCGGAACACCCCCCGGGGGACGCGGCCCCGGCGGGCGGCGGCCGTCGCCGCCGCCGCCCTCGCGGCCCTGGCGCTGTGGGCGCTGACCGGCCCCGTCGCGGGGCTCGACCTCGCCGCCGAGACCGGCGGCGAGACCCGGCCGGTCGGGGCGGGCGCGGTCGCGGCCGCGGCCGTCCTGGCGGGACTGGCGGCGTGGGCGCTGCTCGCGCTGCTGGAACGCGCCGCCCGCCGCCCCCGGCGGACCTGGACGATCACCGCGCTCGCCGTCCTCGCCCTGTCGCTGACCGGGCCGCTCGGCAGCGCCGGCGACACCGCCTCCAGGGCCGTCCTGGCGGCGATGCACGTGCTGGTCGGCGCCGTGCTGATCGCCGGCCTCGGCCGGTCGGCGCGCACCCGCTGACCCGGCCCCGGCGGCGCCGGCCCGCGCCGATCAGGAATCGAGAAGCGCGGGCCGGCGCGGTGCGGCTAGCGTGACCACCACGGGGGACTCCGCGCCGCCGGCCGGGGGACGCCGCCTCCGCCGGGCGCCGCGCAGGTTCGCCCGGCATCGCCGATCAGGTAGACAGTGACCCCTGCCGTGACCGCGCCGGGGTGAAGGAGAACGATGAGCAAGGCCACGAAGACGGACGCGCCGCCGACCGCGCGGCACGCCGCCGACAGCCACGACCTGATCCGCGTGCACGGCGCGCGCGAGAACAACCTCAAGGACGTCAGCGTCGAGATCCCCAAACGGCGGCTGACGGTCTTCACGGGCGTCTCCGGCTCCGGCAAGAGCTCGCTGGTGTTCAACACGATCGCCGCCGAGTCGCAGCGGATGATCAACGAGACGTACAGCACGTTCGTGCAGGGCTTCATGCCGACGCTGGCGCGGCCCGAGGTCGACGTCCTGGAGGGGCTGACGACCGCGATCATCGTCGACCAGCAGCGGATGGGCGCCGACCCCCGCTCCACGGTCGGCACCGCCACCGACGCCAACGCGATGCTGCGCATCCTGTTCAGCCGCCTCGGGCGGCCCCACATCGGCTCCGCGCAGGCGTTCTCCTTCAACGTCGCCTCGATCAGCGGCGGCGGCGCGGTCTCCTTCGAGCGCGCCGGCAAGACCGTGAAGGAGCGGCGCACCTTCAACATCACCGGCGGCATGTGCCCGCGCTGCGAGGGCACGGGCTCGGTCACCGACTTCGACCTGACCGCGCTGTACGACGACGGCCTGTCGCTCAACGAGGGCGCGCTCACCGTCCCCGGCTACAGCACCGACGGCTGGTACGGCCGCATCTTCCGCGGCTGCGGCTTCTTCGACCCCGACAAGCCGATCCGCGCGTTCACCGGCGCCGAGCTGCACGACCTCCTCCACAAGGAACCCACCAAGATCAAGGTCGACGGCGTCAACCTGACCTACGAGGGCCTGATCCCCAAGATCCAGAAGTCGTTCCTGGCCAAGGACCGGGCGGCGATGCAGCCGCACATCCGCGCGTTCGTCGACCGGGCGATCACCTTCACCACCTGCCCCGACTGCGGCGGCACCCGGCTCAGCGAGGCCGCCCGGTCCTCCAAGATCGACGGGATGAGCATCGCCGACGCCTGCGCGATGCAGATCAGCGACCTCGCCGAATGGGTGCGGAAGCTGGACGAGCCGTCCGTCGCGCCGCTGCTGGGCAAGCTCCGCCACACCCTCGACTCGTTCACCGGGATCGGGCTCGGCTACCTCAGCCTCGACCGCCCGTCCGGGACGCTGTCGGGCGGCGAGGCGCAGCGCACCAAGATGATCCGCCACCTCGGGTCCTCGCTCACCGACGTCACCTACGTCTTCGACGAGCCGACCATCGGGCTGCACCCCCACGACATCCAGCGGATGAACGCCCTGCTGCTGCAACTGCGCGACAAGGGCAACACCGTGCTGGTCGTCGAGCACAAGCCGGAGGCGATCGCGATCGCCGACCACGTCGTCGACCTCGGCCCCCGCGCCGGCACCGCCGGCGGCGAGGTCGTGTTCGAGGGCACCGTCGAAGGGCTGCGGTCCTGCGGCACGCTCACCGGGCAGCACCTCGACGACCGCGCCGCCCTGAAGCCGTCGGTGCGCCGGCCGTCCGGGAAACTGGAGGTCCGCGGCGCCGGGACCCACAACCTCCAGGACGTCGACGTCGACATCCCGCTCGGCGTGCTCGCCGTCGTCACCGGCGTGGCGGGCTCGGGCAAGAGCTCGCTGATCCACGGCTCGGTCTCGGGACGCGACGGCGTCGTCGCGGTCGACCAGACCCCCATCCGGGGCTCCCGCCGCAGCAACCCCGCCACCTACACCGGGCTGCTCGACCCGATCCGCAAGGCGTTCGCCAAGGCCAACGGCGTGAAGCCGGCGCTGTTCAGCGCCAACTCCGAGGGCGCCTGCCCCGTCTGCAAGGGCGCCGGCGTCATCTACACCGACCTGGCGATGATGGCCGGCGTCGCCACCACCTGCGAGGAGTGCGAGGGCAAGCGGTTCCAGGCGGCGGTCCTGGAACTCCGCTTCGGCGGCCGCGACATCAGCGAGGTCCTCGCGATGCCCGTCACCGAGGCCGAGGAGTTCTTCGGCGCGGGCGAGGCGCGGATCCCCGCCGCCCACAAGATCCTCGGGCGGATGGCCGACGTCGGCCTCGGCTACCTCACCCTCGGGCAGCCGCTCACCACCCTGTCCGGCGGCGAGCGGCAGCGGCTCAAGCTGGCCACCCACATGGGGGACAAGGGCGGCGTCTACGTCCTCGACGAGCCGACCACCGGCCTGCACCTCGCCGACGTCGAGCAGCTGCTCGGCCTCCTGGACCGGCTCGTCGACTCCGGCAAGTCCGTCATCGTCATCGAGCACCACCAGGCGGTCATGGCGCACGCCGACTGGATCATCGACCTCGGCCCCGGCGCCGGCCACGACGGCGGCCGGATCGTCTTCCAGGGCACGCCCGCGGAGCTGACCGCCGCCCGCTCCACCCTCACCGGCGAGCACCTGGCGTCCTACATCGGCGCCTGAACCCGGGGAGGCTCGCCCCCGGCCCGGCCCCGGCGGCCGGCGGCGGGCCGCCCGGCGGATCCCTATGGCAGGATCACGAAGGTGGGCAGCACACCGGACGCGACGCAGCGCCTGCGCGACCTCGCGCGGCTGCGCCGCGTCCGCGACCGGATCGACCGGGAGTACGCGCAGCCGCTGGACGTCGAGACCCTGGCCCGCGGCGCCCACATGTCCGCCGGGCACCTCAGCCGCCAGTTCCGCCTCGCCTACGGCGAATCGCCCTACGGCTACCTGATGACGCGGCGCATCGAGCGCGCGATGGCGCTGCTGCGCCGCGGCGGCCTCACCGTCACCGAGGTGTGCTTCGCGGTCGGCTGCTCGTCCCTGGGCACCTTCAGCACCCGCTTCACCGAACTGGTCGGCGTGCCGCCCAGCGTCTACCGGCGCCGGGCGGCGGACGCGACCGCGGGCATGCCGTCGTGCGTGGCCAAGCAGGTGACCCGCCCGATCAGGAATCGGGAAGCGCCGGGACCGCCCGGGAACCGGCCGGGCAGCCCCACGGCGTCCGCGACTACGCCGTCCGCGACTACGCCGTCCGCGACTACGCCGTCCGGGACCGCGGCGTCCGCGACCCGGCGGGCGACCTGATCCGCATCCAGGAAGCGCGCTGACCCGACACCTCCGCGGCCGCGTCGCCGTCCCGCGCGCCGTTGCGTGATCGGCGCGGCCGGGCGGTGGCCGCGCCCGGCGCGGCGGAGCCGTCCAACCACGCCCCGCGCGCAGACGCGTTGCTCCGTGTTTTGAAGGTTTCGCCTCATTGAGCCGCTGATATCGCGGCCAACCTTCTACCGTTTCTTCAACGATACGCTTGAGGGGTATGACCCTCGGTATCGAAGACGCCGCACAAGCCGTCGACGCGTCCCGCGTCATGGAACTGCTCCCCGCACGGCCGCGACTGCTCGCCCTCGGCGAACCCGCCCACGGCGAGGACGTCCTCCTCCACCTGCGGAACGACCTCTTCCGGCAACTCGTCGAACGGCACGGCCACCGCACGATCGCGATCGAGAGCGACTGCCTCATGGGCCTGGCCGTGGACGACTACGTCACCTCCGGCGCCGGCTCGCTCGACGAGGCCGTGGAGCGCGGCTTCAGCCACGGGTTCGGCGCGTCCCCGGCCAACCGCGAACTGGTGGCCTGGATGCGCGCGTACAACGACGGGCGGCCCCCGTCCGAACAGGTGCACTTCGCCGGTGCGGACGGCCCGCTGGAGATCACCGGCGCCGCCAGTCCCCGGCAGGCCCTCACCGCACTCCACGCCTACCTCGCCGCGCGGGTCGACGCCGCACTCCTCCCCTGCACCGCCGAAACGCTCGACCGCCTGCTCGGAGCCGACGACCGCTGGACCGACCCCGCCGCGATGACGGACCCGTCCCGGTCGGTGGGCCGGACCCCCGAGGCCGACCGGCTGCGGCTCCTCGCCGACGACCTGACGGCCCTGCTCGACGCGCAGACCCCGCACCTGACCGCGGCCTCGTCCGGCGACGAGTGGGACCGGGCCCGCCTGTACGGCCGCACCGCCGTCGGGCTGCTGCGCTACCACCACTGGACGGCCGACACCTCGCCGGGCCGCATAGCGCGCCTGCTGGGCCAGCGCGCCTCGATGATGGCCGCCAACCTGCTCGCCGTCGCCGAGCGCGGCCCCGCGCTGGTGTACGCCCACAACGGGCATCTCCAACGGGACGTGAACCGCGCGCACATGGCCGGGCGGCCGGTGCAGTGGTGGAACGCCGGGGCGATCGTCAGCGCGCAGATGGGCGAGGAGTACGCGTTCCTGGCCACGGCCCTCGGCACGATCCGCCACCGCGGCGTCCAGGCACCGCCCCCGGACACCCTCGAAGGACTCCTGTACGCGCTCCCGGAGGACCGGCGCCTCCTCGACGCCCGCCGGCTGGCCGCCGCCCTCGGCGGCGCGGCGCCCGCCCCCCGGGTGTCCCCGTGGTTCGGCTACGCCCCGCTCGACCCCGCCCACCTGGCGGCCACCGACGCCATCGTGTTCGTCAAGGACGCCCCCGCAGGACGGACATGGTGGCCACCGGCGGAATCATGACCGCGGGCCGGCGGCCGCCGAGGTTCGTGCCGCCCGGTCACGCGTCCGAGCGGGAGAGGCGGCCGGGAGCGCGGTGAGGCGGTCGATGCGCAGTTCCGCCTCACCGGCCGCCGGCGCCGGAGGAACGGCCGGTTCATGGCACTCGTCCACCTGGGCATAGGGTCGGGAGGCATGGCGCTGCGACTCGTTCAGGTGAACTTCAAGGCCGGGGACGACTCGGCCCTGGGCCGGTTCTGGGCGGACGCCCTCGGCTGGGGCGTCTCCAGCGAGGGCCCCGGCGTGACCAACGTCGAACCCGTGGGCTTCACCTGGCCGGACCCCTCCGCCGTCTGCGTCGACGTCGTCGCCGTCCCGGACCCCGAGACGGTGGAGTACCGCGTGCACCTCGACCTCGCGACCACCTCCGCGGCCCATCAGGCGGAGCTGGTCGCGCGCCTGAAGGATCTCGGCGCGACGCCCGCGGACGTGGGCCAGGGCGACGTCCCGTGGACGGTCCTGGCCGACCCGGAGGGCAACGTGTTCTGCGTGCTGGAGCCCCGGGAGGTCTACCGGGACACCGGGCCGATCGCCGTGGTGGTGGTCGACTGCGCCGACCCGCGCGCCATGGCCCGGTTCTGGGACGAGGCGATCGACTGGACCCTGCACGAGGTGACCGACGGCCACGCGGTGCTGCGCTCGGCCGAGGGCGTCGGGCCCTACCTGGAGTTCCTGCGCGCGCCCGACGCGCGGACATGGTGGAACCGCGTGCATCTCGACCTGCTGCCCGACCCCGTCGAGGACAAGGAGGCGGAGGTGTCCCGCCTGCGGGCCCTCGGCGCCGCCGACATCGACCTCGGCCAGGGCGACGTCCCGTGGACGGTCCTCGCCGACCCGGAGGGCAACGAGTTCTGCGTCCTCGGCCGGGGCTGACGCAGGGTCCCGGCCGGAAAACGGTTTGAGCGCCCCTTCCGCGCTGCCGTAGGTTGCCTGCGGCCCCGTCGCAGCGAGGACAGAGGACGAACCGCGTGACCCCGCCTGTTCTTCAGACCTGACACCTTCTTCCGCTCACCTGTAGCCGACGCTCGCCGTCGGTTCCGCCGGGCTGCCCTGGCGCGCCCGGTCATACAGCGTCCGAGGCCGCGCGCAATCGGCCTCGTGTCAGGTCAAGAGAGATCATGTCTTCACAACCTCATACCGTGCTGCCCTGGGTCGTCCGCCGGACCGGGTTGCCCCTGCTGTCGCTTCGGTGCGCGGACTGCCGGTCGGAGTCGGCCGCCGCCGGCGCGGGCAGGTTCCGCGTCAACGCCAACGGCAAGCGGCTGGACGTGTGGCTGCTGGTCCGCTGCACGTCCTGCGACCGGACGGCCAAGCTCACCGTGCACGAGCGGGCGCCGGTCGCGTCCCTCGATCCGGCCGACCTCAACGGCTACCGCGCCAACGACCCGGAACTGGTGGCGTCCACGCTGCTGGACCCGCTGCTCGCCCGGCGCGACCGCTTCACCCTGGACTGGACGGGGGCCTGGCGGCTGGACGCCCCGCCGGTGCCGCTCGACGAGCGGTGGCCGGTCCGGGTGGAGGTCGTCTTCGCGGACCCGGTGCCGGTGCGCCCGGAACGGCTCATCGCGCAGGGGCTCGGCCTCAGCAGGAACGAGGTCCGCCGCCGCATCAAGTGCGACGTGCCGCCGCGCCGCCGGACGAGCGCCGGATTCGCCTTCACCGTGATGCCCGGCGACTAGCCGGGGATGCCGCGGCGGGCGGGCCGCCCCGGCCGCCGCGGCATCCGCCCGGAACCCGCCGAGGTCCGGCGACCGATCGCGAGCACGGCAAGGCGGTGCCTGATGACCGGGGCCGCGCGTCCTGAAACATCCGCGCAAGGGCTGCGCAAGGAATGCGCCAACAGCGCTCGTTAGCGTTCTTCTCGTGATTCCGATGAGGGAATTCTGCGCGTTCTGGCGACGGCCTTCCGAGGGGTTCTGGCGATGATTCTGGTGACCGGGGCGACCGGGAACATGGGAGTTCCACTGGTTCGGCGGCTGCGCGAAACGGGGATCGTGCCGCGGGTGACGACGCGGAATGCGCGACGCGCCCAGGGAATCCTCCCGGACGGCGTCGAGATCGCCGAAGGCGACCTCACCGAGCAGGAGTTCCTCGAACGCGCTCTGCGCGGCGTCGACGGCCTGTTCCTGTTTCTCGAGGCGGGCGATCCGGTCCGTGTTCTCGAGGCGGCCGGGCGGGCCGGCGTGCGCCGCGTCGTGCTCGTGTCCTCGCTGCTGGCCGAGACGCGTCCGGCGTCGTTCGTCGGACGCCTCTCGCTCGGCGCCGAGCGGGCGATGCGCGAGGGCGGGTTCGCCGGGACGGTCCTGCGGCCCTGGGAGTTCGCCTCCAACACGCTGGCCTGGGCCGAGGAGATCAGGCGCGGCGACGCCGTCCGCAAACCCAGCGCGGGCGTGCCCTCCCCGGTGATCGACCCCGCGGACGTCGCCGAGGTCGCGGCGCGGGTCCTGGCCGACGACGCGCACGACGGGCGGACCTACGCGCTGACCGGGCCGGCGGAACTGACGGCCGCGGACAAGGTCCGCGCCATAGGGGAGGCACTCGGGCGCCGGCTGGCGTTCCAGGAGACCGCGGACCCGGAGCTGATGGAGCGGATCAGGACCTCCCCCGAAGAGGTCGCCGAGGACTTCGGCGTGTGCTTCATGCAGAGCCCCGGCGTGCGAACCGCCGTCCAGGACGTCACGGGACGCCCCGCGCGCACTTTCGAGGAATGGGCGTCCGACCACGCCGGATCCTTCAAATGATTCCGCCTCGCGGGCGAAAGGGAGACCGAAAATGAGCAGGGACATCAGTTTCGAGGGCATCAGGCTCAACCAGTCGGGTCTCGATTCCCCGGTGACGTTGATCAACGCGTTCACGGTTCCGGTGGAGGAGTCGGAGCGTTTCATGATGCGGTGGCGGGACAATGTCCGGGCGATGTCGCGGCAGCCGGGATTCGTCCGGGCGGTGATGTACCGCGCGCTCGACGACACCGTTGAGACGCGTTTCGTCAACATCGCGGACTGGGAGAGCGGCAAGGCCCTGGACGCGGCCCGCGAGGACCCCGAATGGAGGGCCTCGGTCCACCGGATCCTCGACGACCCGGAACTGCACATCGTCGCGCGGCCCGTCGACTTCCGGGTGGAGCTCGACGTCCGTCCGGGCGACGAGGTCTGAGCGCCGATGAGCGAGGCGCGCGAGGTCGCCCTGATCAGCGGGGCGGGCCGGGGGATCGGCGCCGGGACCGCGAAGGTCCTGGGCCGCCGCGGATACAGGGTGGTGGTCAACTACCTCCGCGACGCCGAGGCGGCGGCCGGGGTGGTGAAGGCGATCGAGTCCGAGGGCGGCGCCGCCCAGGCGGTCCGGGCGGACGTCTGCGACGAGGACCAGGTGGCCGCGATGGTCGACCGGGTGGTCGGCGAGCACGGCCGGATCGACGTCCTGGTCTGCAACGCCAACACCGCGCCGCCCACGTTCGAGCCGCTGCCGGCGCTGCCGTGGAGCGGCTTCGAGAGCAAGCTCGTCAGGGAGCTGTCGGGGGCCTTCTTCCTGACCAGGCAGGTGCTCGCGGTCATGCGGGAGCGGCGCGCGGGCCGGATCGTGTTCGTGTCGAGCACCGCCGCCGACGCCGGGGCGGGCAGCATCCCGCACTCCGCGGCCAAGGCGGCGCTCAACGCCTTCAGCCGGCACGTGGCGGGCGACGCGGCCCGGTCCGGGGTGGCCGTCACCACCGTCGCGCCGGGTTTCGTGCTCACCGAGGCGAGCGCCGCGGCGATGGTCCCCGGGCTGAGGGAGTACCTGGAGGAGCGCTCCCTGCTCGGCAGGCTGCTGGAGCCCGAGGACGTCGGCCGGGTGATCGCCCAGGTGGCGGACCGGCGCTTCACGGCCGCGACCGGGCAGCTCGTCACGGTCGACGGAGGCATGGACCTCCTCGCGCAGACGCTCTCCGGACTGACCCCCGAGGGGGGCGACCGTGAACCCGCGTGACGGCGTCGAGGCGTCCGACGCCACGGCGCAGGCGAAGCGGGCCGTGCACGACGCCCTCGCCTTCCTGGACGAGGCCGCCGAGACGGGCGCCACGTCGAGCCTCGTCGCGTTCGACCCCTCCTTCTCCTCGCCGCGCGAGGCCGCCGGCGCCCGCGCGCACATCCAGCGGCGCCTGGGGGTCGACATCGGCTACGACCTGGGCGGCGACCTGTGGGCCGCGATCTGCGGCCTGCCGCTGCTGCCGCCCGGGCGGGACCGGCTGGCCGGCCACTTCGCGCGCCTGATCGAGCGGGGCCGGGTGGGACGGCGGTTCCGGTTCTTCGCGGGCCGCAACGGCTTCCCGGCCGACACGGACTGCACGGCCGTGGCCGGCCACGCGCTGTACGAGCGCGGCCTGATCCCGCCCGGCGAGCTGACGGCGATCGCGGAGGAACTGCTGCGCGCCGCCGCACCGGACGGGGGAGAGGCCGCGCCCCAGGGCGTGCCGACCGTCTACTGGGCCGACGGCGCCGAGCCCCACGCGCTGCCCCGCAGCCGGACCCGGGACCCGGTCGTCTGCGCCAACGTGCTCGTCGTCCTCGAAGAGGCCCGGCGCCTGGGCCTGCACGGCGCCGGCGCCGTCATCGGCGCCACCCGCCGGTACGTCCTGGACCATCTGGCCTCGGGCGCCTACCGGGGCGGAACCCGCTACTACCCCGCTCCGGAGGCGTTCCTCTACGCGGCGTCCCGGCTCGCGGCGGGCTTCCCCGAACTCGCCGCCCCCCTGGCCCGGGCGATCACGGAACGCGACGCCGCCGACGCCCTGAACGCCGACGCACTCAACATCGACGCACTCAACATCGACGCACTCACCACGGACGCACTCACCACGGACGCACTCACCACGGACGCACTCACCACGGACGCCCTGAACATCGCGCTCCGGGGGCTCGCGGCCCACAACATCGGGTGGCGGGACGGCCGGGAGAGCCGGTTGCGGGCGCTGCTGGCGCTGCAGGCGCCGGACGGCTCCTGGCCCGCGCACCCCTACTTCAAGCTCGGGCGTCTCCCGGTGTTCTTCGGCTCCCCGGTGATGTCCACGCTGTTCGCCTCGGCCGCCATCGGCGTCTCGACCGCGCAAGGAGGGCGCAGTGACTTCTCGTGAGCTCGATTCCGCCGGGATCACGGGGCCGGCCCGCGCCGGCTACCTGATCGCGAGCGATCTGCTCCGGACCAAGGCCCGGGAACGGGGCGCGCCGTTCCCGATCGGCCGCCTGGTGGCGCCGCACAAGCGCCCCTACCTGGAACTGCTCTTCGCCTTCATCACCTACCTCGACGACATCGTCGACGACCGGACCCGCGGCGCCGCCGCCCGCGACCGGCGTCTCGACCGGCTGGACGCGGCCTTCGGCGCGGCGGTCGAGGGGGAACCGCCGCCCGCGGGCGCGGGCACGGCCGCCGAGGACCGGCTGAACGGCGCGCTGATGACCGCCCTCGTCCACTTCATGAGGACCTGGGACCTGCCGATCGAGGAGGCGCGGGACTACCTCCGCTTCCAGCGCGGCGGCCTCCACCGGCGGGAGTACGCGACCTACGAGGTCTTCGAGAAGGAGTACCTCGACCCGATGGCGCCCCCGGCGATCTGGGCGAACACCTTCTTCGAGAGGCGGGGCGCGGAGTCGGACCGGCTGTGCCGCGACGCCACGGTGTCGTTCCAGCTGATCGACATCCTCTGGGACCTCCGCGAGGACCTCGCGCTCGGCCAGCTGATGCTCCCCCTGGACCGGCTGGCCTCCTGCGGACTGGACCGGGAGGGCGTCGAGCGGCAGCTGGAGCGCGGCCCCCTGTCGCCGGCCCTGTGCGACGTGATCGCCGCCGAGGCGGACCGCGCGGGCCGCCTGCTGGAGTCGGCGCTCCGCTGGCCGAGGACCGTCGCCCCGTCGGTGCGCCCCTTCGTCGAGTGGGACATCGCGATCAACCGGCTGAAGCTCGCCGAACTCCGCAAGGGCGCCCTCGACGACCTGATCAGGCGCGGCGTCCCGAGCACGGCGTTCAGGGCCGCGGCCGCCGCGCGGACGCTCGCGGGCATCGGGCTGGCCGCCGCCGCGCACCGCCGGCCCCGTCCGGCCGGCCCTCCACCCGGGCAGGAGTGAACGACACCATGCACAGCACACTGATCGTGGCGCGGCTCGACCCGGCTCGGGCCGGTTCCGTCGCGGAACTCTTCACCGAGTTCGACGGGAGCGAGATGCCGTCCCTGATGGGGACCCGGCGGCGCGAACTGTTCCATTACCGCGGCCTGTACTTCCACCTCCAGGACTTCGACGGGGACGACGGCGACCGGGCGGTCGAGGCGGCGCGGACCGACCCGAGGTTCGTCCGCATCAGCGAGGACCTCAAGCCCTTCGTCACGCCGTACGACCCGGAGACGTGGCGGTCCCCGAAGGACGCCATGGCCACCCGCTTCTACCACTGGGACGCCCGCGATCCGGGGGGCCGTCATGGCGCGTGACGTGGTGATCAGCGGCATCGGGGCGCTCGCGCCGGGCGGCGCCGGCGCCAAGGAGTTCTGGCGCCTCCTCACCGAGGGCCGCACCGCCACCCGCGGGGTCACCTCCTTCGACCCGGCCCCCTTCCGCTCCCGGGTCGCCGGGGAGATCGACTTCGACGCCGCGGCGAGCGGGCTGACGTTCCGGGAGATCCGGCGCATGGACCGCGCGGCGCAGCTGGCCGTCGTCGCGGCCCGGGAGGCCGTCGCGGACAGCGGCATCGAGCTCGACGACCTCGACCCGTGCCGCCGCGGCGTGACCGTGGGCACCGCGGTCGGCGCCACCATGGGCCTGGAGGACGAGTACCGCGTCGTCAGCGACGACGGCCGGACCCATCTCGTCGACCACCGGTACGCGGTGCCGCACCTGTACGGCCACTTCGTGCCGAGCTCGTTCGCCGTCGAGGTGGCGCGCGACTGCCGGGCCGAGGGGCCGGTGGCGGTGATCTCCACCGGGTGCACGTCGGGGCTCGACGCCGTCGCCCACGCCCGCGACCTCATCCGGGAGGGCTCGGCCGACGTCGTGATCGCCGGCGCGACGGAGGCGCCCCTGTCCCCGATCACCTTCGCGTGCTTCGACGCCATCCGGGCGACGACGTCCCGCAACGACGACCCGTCCCGCGCGTCCCGGCCGTTCGACGCGACCCGCGACGGGTTCGTCCTGGCCGAGGGCGCCGCGATGTTCGTCCTCGAGGAGGGCGAGCACGCGCGCAGGCGCCGCGCGGACGTCTACGCGTCCATCACCGGGTTCGCCTCCCGCTCCAACGCCTTCCACATGACGGGGCTGCGGCCGGACGGGGCGGAGATGGCCGCGGCGATCACCGCGGCGCTGGACCAGGCCCGGACCGCCCCCGCCGCCGTCGACTACGTCAACGCGCACGGGTCCGGGACCAGGCAGAACGACCGGCACGAGACGGCGGCGTTCAAGCGGAGCCTGGGCGGCCACGCCCACCGGGTCCCGGTCAGCTCGATCAAGTCGATGATCGGGCACTCGCTGGGCGCGATCGGCGCCCTGGAGATCGCCGCGTCGGTCCTGGCCATCCGCGACGGCGTCGTCCCGCCGACCGCCAACCTCGAGACCCCCGACCCGGAGTGCGATCTCGACTACGTGCCCCGCGAGGCGCGCGCGTGGCGGACCCGCACGGTGCTGACCGTGGGCAGCGGCTTCGGGGGCTTCCAGAGCGCCATGGTGCTGGCCGGCCCGGGGAGGCGCCGTGGCTGAGCGCGGCGGAGGCCCGGTGGTGGTGACCGGGATCGGCGTGGTCGCCCCGACGGGCCTCGGCACCGAGGAGTACTGGACGGCGACCCGCGAGGGCCGCGACGGGATCGCGGAGGTCAGCCTGTTCGACGCGTCGGGATACCCGGCGCGGCTCGCCGGAGAGGTGCCCGGGTTCGACGCGGCCGAGCACCTGCCCGGCCGGCTGCTCCCGCAGACCGACCGGACGACCCGGTTGGCGCTGGTGGCGGCGGACTGGGCGCTGGCCGACGCCGGGGTGCGCCCCGGCGGCCCGGCGCCGTTCGAGGCGGGGGTGGTCACGGCGAGTTCCGCCGGTGGCTTCGACTTCGGCCAGCGGCAGCTGCGGAACCTGTGGAGCAAGGGGCCCGACCACGTCAGCGCGTACCAGTCGTTCGCCTGGTTCTACGCGGTGAACACCGGCCAGATCTCCATCCGCAACGGGATGAAGGGGCCGAGCGGCGTCGTGGTCACCGAGCAGGCGGGCGGCCTCGACGCGATAGGCCAGGCCCGGCGCCGGCTCCGGGAGAGGGCCGGGCTCATGCTCTCCGGCGCGGTGGACGGCTCGATCTGCCCGTGGGGCTGGGTCGCGCAGCTGGCCGGAGGACGGATCAGCGCCCGCGACGACCCGGCGACCGCCTACCTGCCCTTCGACCCGCGCGCCGCCGGGCACGTGCCCGGCGAGGGCGGGGCGATCCTGGTCCTCGAGGACCGGGAGGCCGCGCGGGAACGCGGCGCCCGGCGCGTCTACGGCGAGGTCGCCGGATACGCCGCGACCTTCGATCCCGCGCCCGGTTCCGGCCGCGAACCCGCCCTGAGGCGGGCGATCGAGGCGGCCCTGCGCGACGCGCGGACCGAACCGGCCGAGGTGGACGTGGTCTTCGCCGACGCGGCCGCCGTGCCCGACCTGGACCGGTCCGAGGCCGCCGCGATCAACGACGTCTTCGGGCCCGGCGCCGTGCCGGTGACCGCGCCGAAGACCGCGACCGGACGGCTGATGGCGGGCGCGGGCGCGCTCGACGCGGCCGCCGCGCTCCTGTGCATGCGGGACGGCGTCGTCCCGCCGACGACCAAGGTGCGGCCCGCGCCGCACCACCGGCTCGATCTGGTGACCGGCCGGGCCCGCCCGATGGTGGTGCGCACGGTGCTGGTCCTGGCGCGCGGGGCGGGCGGGTTCAACTCCGCGCTCGTGCTGCGCGCCGGGGCGGCCGACGACAAGGAGAGGTAGGAGAAGCCATGCCACAGAGCTCCATCACCCTGGACGACCTCAGAAGGATCCTGCGCGAGGGCGCGGGCGAGATCGAGGGGGTCCGCCTCGACGGCGACATCCTCGACAGCGACTTCGGCGACCTCGGCTACGACTCCATCGCCCTGCTGGAGACGGCCTCGCGCCTCAGCCGGGAGTACCGGGTCGAGGTCGACGCCGCGCTCGAGACCAGGACGCCGCGCGAGCTGCTCGCGCTGGTGAACGCGGGCTGATCGCGATGACCGAGACGACCGACACCACGGCGGCCGAGACCGCCACGACGGCCGCGCGGACCGCCATCGTCACCGGCGCGACCAGCGGGATCGGCCTGGCGACCGCCGAGCTGCTCGCGGGGGCGGGGCACCGCGTCTACCTCTGCGCGCGCGGCGCCGACGAGATCGCCCTGACCGTCAAGCGGTTGCGCGACGGGGGCCGCGACGTCGACGGCGCGGTCTGCGATGTGCGGTCACCCGAGCAGATCGCGGCGTTCGTCGAGGCGGCCGTCCAGCGGTACGGCCCCGTCGACATCCTGGTGAACAACGCCGGCCGCGGCGGGGGCGGCGCCACCGCCGACCTCACCGACGACCTCTGGTTCGACGTCATCGACACCAACCTGAACAGCGTGTTCCTGATGACCCGGAGCGTGCTGACCACCGGCGGAATGCGCGACGCGGGCTGGGGGCGGATCATCAACATCGCCTCCACCGCCGGGAAGCAGGGCGTCGTGCTGGGCGCCCCGTACTCCGCGTCCAAGCACGGCGTCGTCGGGTTCACCAAGGCGCTCGGCAACGAGCTCGCCAGCACGGGCATCACCGTCAACGCCGTGTGCCCCGGCTACGTCGAGACGCCGATGGCGCAGGGCGTCCGGCGGCGCTACGCCGACTTCTGGGGCGTCACCGAGGACGAGGTGCTGAACAGGTTCACCGCGAAGATCCCGCTGGGGCGGTACACGACCCCGGAGGAGGTCGCCGCGCTGGTCGGCTACCTCGCCTCCGACGCCGCCGCGTCCATCGCCGCCCAGGCCGTCAACGTCTGCGGCGGCCTCGGCAACTTCTGACCGTTCTGGAGGAACCATGCCCACGGGCCCACACCGTGAGGTCGAGCACGACATCACCGTCGCCGCCCCGCCCGAGGCGGTCTACCGGATCGTCGCCGACGTCGAGGACTGGCCGCAGATCTTCGGGCCGACCGTGCACGCCGAGCGCGTCGGCGGCGGGGACGGCTGGGAGCGCATCCGGATCTGGGCGACGGCGAACGGGGCGGCGAAGACCTGGACGTCCCGGCGCGAGCTGGACGCGGCGGCGCTGCGCATCGGGTTCCGGCAGGAGAGGTCCCAGCCGCCCGTCGGCGCGATGAGCGGCGAGTGGGTGATCGAGCCGCTGCCCGGCGGCGGATGCCGTGTCAGGCTGCTCCACGCCTACCGCGCCGCGACGGACGACCCGGCCGACCTCGCATGGATCGACAGGGCCGTCGACCGCAACAGCGTCCAGGAACTGGCCGCGCTCGCGGCGCGCGCGGACGAGGCGCGCCGGGGCGGCGGCGGGCCGCTGCTGACGTTCGAGGACGCGCTCGGCGTCGACGGCCGGGCGGAGGACGTCTACGACTTCCTGAACGAGGCCGGATCGTGGCGGGAGCGGCTGCCCCACGTCGCCCGGGTCGTCGTGGACGAGCCCACCCCCGGCCTCCAGGTCCTCGAGATGGACACGAGCACCAAGGACGGCGCGCGGCACACCACGAGATCGGTGCGGGTGTGCCGGCCGCACGCGAGCATCGTCTACAAGCAGATCCAGGTACCGGCCCTGATGACGCTGCACACCGGTGCGTGGCTGATCGGCGCGCGGCCGGGCGGCGGGGTCTCGGTCGTCTCGCGACACACCGTCCGGATCGACGAGGACGCCATCGCCCCGGTGCTCGGCGACGGCGCGGATCTCGCCGGAGCGCGCGCCTTCGTCCGCGAGGCCCTGGGCGCGAACAGCCGGGCGACGCTGGGGCACGCCAAGGCGTACGCCGAAGCGCGGGCCTGACGATCGCCATGGCGAGGACACCCGTGAGCACCCGGACCGGCGAGCCGCTCGACGCGCAGGTGGTCGTCGTGGGCGCGGGCCCGGTCGGCCTGATGCTGGCGGGCGAGCTGAGGTCGGCCGGCGTCTCGGTGGCCGTCATCGACCGGCTGCCCGCACCGATGCAGGAGTCCCGGGCGTCCCAGCTCAACACGCGCACCGCCGAGATCCTGCACGCCCGCGGGCTGAAGGGCCTGCTGGACGAGGCGCAGCCGGAGCCGAGGGCGCATTTCGGCGGGCTGGGTCTCGACCTGTCCCGGCTGGACAGCCCGTACGCGGGCAACTGGAAGGTGCCGCAGTACCGGACCGAGGCCGCGCTGGCGCGGCGGGCGCGGGACCTCGGCGCCGCGATCCTGCGCCCGTGCGAGCTGCGCGGGCTCACCGTCCACCGGCGGCACGTCCTCTGCCGGGCGGAGGGCCCGGACGGGCCGGTGCTGCTGCGGGCGCGGTTCGTCGCGGGCTGCGACGGCGAGGGCAGCGCCGTCCGGGAGCTGGCCGGCTTCGCGTTCCCCGGGGCGGCCGAGACCAGGGAACTGCTGCGCGCCGACGTGACCGGCATCGACGTCCCCGACCGCCGCTTCGAGCGGCTGGAGCGCGGGATGGCCGTCGCCATGACGCGCCAGGGGGTGACCCGCGTGATGGTGCACGCCTTCGGGCGGGCCCCGGCCGCCCGCCAGGGCCCGCCCGCGTTCGCCGAGGTCGCGGACCTCTGGGAGCGGGTGACCGGAGAGGACATCTCGCACGGGACCCCGATCTGGGTGGACGCCTTCGGCGACGCCCACGGCCAGGTCACCCGCTACCGGCGGGGACGGGTCCTGCTGGCGGGCGACGCCGCGCACCGCCACATGCCGATCGGCGGCCAGTCGGTCAACGTCGGCCTCCAGGACGCGGTGAACCTCGGCTGGCGGCTCGCCGCCCGCGTGCACGGCTGGGCGGGCGACGGCCTCCTGGACGGCTACCACGCCGAACGGCACCCCGTCGCCGCCCGGGTGCTGCGGGCCGTCCGGGCGCAGGAGACCCTGCTCCTCGGCGGGCCCGAGGTGGCCGCGCTGCGCACCGTGCTGGCCGAGCTCCTCACCCGCAAGGGCGCGAACGATCACCTGGCGGGCCTGGTCAGCGGCCTGGACGTCCGCTACGGGACGGGCCGCCATCCGCTGATCGGGCGCCGCGTGCCCCACGTCGCGCTGCGGGCCGCCGGGCCGGGCGCGGCCTCCTCCACGGCCGATCTGTGGGGGAGGGGCCGGGGCGTCCTGCTCCGCCTGCCGGGATCCCCGCGGACCCGCGCCGAGATCGGCGAACTCGTCTCGGGCTGGGCGGGCCGCGTGTCGGTCGTCGACGCGGAACCCGCGCCGGAGGCCGCCGCGCTCCAGGACGCGCACTCGCTGCTCCTGCGCCCGGACGGCCATGTGGCCTGGGCGGACGGCGAGGAGAGCGACCTGGCCGGCGCGCTCCACCACTGGTTCGGCGCGCCGTCCCGCCGCCGCGCCCACCGACCGCAGAGGGAGTGGTCCGCATGACGATCCGTCCAGTGGAAGGCGTCCGGCCGGCCGCGGTGGCCGCCGACGTCCGGGAGACGGTGCGCCGCTTCGGCGACCGCGTCGGGGCGCGCGTCGACGCGGTGCTGCTCGACGACCGCGACCGCGACGCGTCGCTCGGGCCGTTCGCGCCGGACGTCGCCGACGCGGTCCGGACCGCCGCGTCCGGCGGCGGCAAGCGGCTCCGCCCGGCCCTGGTGCTCCTCGGGTTCGCCGGCGCGGGCGGTCCGGCCGCCGATCCCCGCGTCGTCGACCTCGGCGCCGCGCTGGAACTGCTGCACACCGCCTTCCTGGTCCACGACGACGTCATGGACGACTCGCCGACCCGCCGCGGCGGTCCGGCCGCCCACGCCCGGTTCGCCGACGCGCACCGGCTGTCGGGGTATTCGGGGGAGCGGCGCCGTTTCGCCGAGGGCGCCGCCGTCACGGCCGGCGACTACGCGTTCTTCTGCGCGGCGGGCCTTCTCGCGGACGCCGGAGCGGACGCCCGGCGCGAGTTCCACGCGATGGCCAAGGACGTCTGCGTCGGCCAGTACCTCGACCTCGTCGCGGCCGCGCGCCCCGTGGACGACGGCCCCGATCCCGCGGACATCGCCAGGTGCAAGACGGCGCGCTACACGGTGGAGGGGCCGCTGCGGCTGGGGGCGGCCCTGGCCGGGCGGATCGAGGAGTTCGGCGGCGCTCTCGGCGCCTACGGCCGCTCCGCCGGCCTCGCCTTCCAGTTCAGGGACGACCTGATCGGCGCCCTCGGCGACCCCGCCGCCACGGGCAAGCCCGTGGGCGACGACCTGCGGCAGGGCAAGCGCACGATGCTGCTCGCGTACGCGCGGGAGCGCCTGGCCGCCGGCGACGCGTCCCGCCGCGGACTGCTGGACAGGATCGGCGACGGCCGGCTGCGCGAGGACGAGGTCCCCGCCGCCCAGCGGCTGCTCCTGGACCTCGGCGACCCCGCCGCCACGGGCAAGCCCGTGGGCGACGACCTGCGGCAGGGCAAGCGCACGATGCTGCTCGCGTACGCGCGGGAGCGCCTGGCCGCCGGCGACGCGTCCCGCCGCGGACTGCTGGACAGGATCGGCGACGGCCGGCTGCGCGAGGACGAGGTCCCCGCCGCCCAGCGGCTGCTCCTGGACCTCGGCGTCCCCGAGCACGTCCGGCGCGTGTGCTCGGGGCTGGCGCAGGAGGCCGCCGACGCGATCGAGGAGGCCGGCCTCGACCCGCGCGTCAGGGACAACCTCAGGCAGTTCGCCTTCCTCGTCGCCGACGTGGCGCACATCCCGGCCCTTCCCCAGTGAGAGGAACCACGATGGCAGGAGAACCTCGCAGGCCCACCGGCCCGGCGCCGGCCGGGCGGGTGCGCAGAGCGCTGCCCCTGGCGATGCTCGCCGGCCGCACCGCGGGCGAGAGCATGGTCGCCGCCCTGCAGCAGCGGGGCGGCGGCCCCCACGGGCCGGACGGCCCGGCCGGCGCGGCCCGGCGGCGGGCCGCGCAGCGGTACGCGGACCTGCTGGGCCGATCGCGCGGCGTTCTCATGAAGGCCGGCCAGATCATCTCCTTCATGTCGCTCGGCACCCCGGCCGATCCCGGCGACCCGACCCCCTACCGCGACGCGCTGGGGACGCTCCAGGCGGACGCGCCGCCCATGGACCCGCGCGAGGCCGCGACGGTCGTGGAGGCCGAGCTCGGCGCCCCGCCCGGGGAGGTCTACGCCGAGTTCGACGCGCTGCCGTTCGCCGCCGCGTCCATCGGCCAGGTCCACCGGGCGAGGCTGCACGACGGGCGCGCCGTCGCCGTGAAAGTGCAGTATCCGGGTGTCGGCGACGCCATCCGCGCCGACCTGGCCAACCTGGACATGCTCGCGGCGTTCCTGCGGGTGGCCGGCGTGGTGTCGCCGGGCATGCCGAAGGTGGACACCAAGGCGCTGGTGGGCGAGATCGCCCAGCGCATCGGCGAGGAGCTCGACTACCGCGCCGAGGCCGCCAACCAGCGGGACTTCGCCGACGCCTACCGGGGCCACCCCTTCATCCGCGTGCCGGCCGTGATCGACGAGCTGTCCACCGGCCGCGTCCTGACCATGGAGTTCGCCGAGGGCATGACCTGGGCGGAGGCGGCCGGGCAGGACAAGCGGCTGCGGGACGCCTGGGGCGAGGCCGTCTTCCGCTTCGTCTGGGGCGGCCTGCGCAGGTTCGGCATGGCCTACGCCGACCCGCACCCCGGCAACTACCTCTTCAACGCCGACGGCTCGGTCACCTTCCTCGACTTCGGCTGCGTCAAGCGCTACCCGCCGGAGCAGCTCGCGCACCTGGTCGACATGGTCCAGGCGGGCGTGGCCGGGGACGCCGGGCGCACCTGGCGGGCGTCGGCCGCCCTGGGCTCGATCCGCCGCGACCGGGCGCCGGACCCCGACGCGCTGCTCCAATGGATGTCCGAGCAGTGGCGTCCGATGACCGCCGAGCAGCCCTTCACCTACACCCCCGAGCACGCCGCGGCGGTCGCCCGCCGGCTGTTCTCCCCGTTCGGGGAGCACGGCCGGGTCGTCAAGCGCATGAACATGCCGCCGGACGTCCTGTTCTTCGTCCGCATGGACGCCGGGGTCACCGCCATTCTCGGCGCGCTCGGCTCCACCGGCCACTGGGCCGACGTCATGGCGGAGCTGGACGGCGAACGCCAGCCGTCGACTCCGCTCGGCCTGCAGGACGCCGGGTTCTGGAACGCCGCGCCGGCGGGGGAGGGCGCCCCGTGAACGCCCGCCTCCGCGCCTTCGCCGACGGCGGCGGGCCCGTGCACCACGACCGGGAGATGGACGTCTACGTCATCTCCTCCCACGAGGCGGCCAAGACGGTCCTGGCAGACCCGGCCTTCGTCACCGACCGGCTCGACCGGCTGCTCCCCAGACTGGGCGGTTTCGACGAGCTGCCGAGCCTGCTGAACGCGATGCTCCGGCTCTTCATGGACGGCCCGGCGCACGACCGGTTCCGCCTCACGGTCACGCGCGACCTGGCGCCCAAGCGCATCGAGGAGATGCGCCCCCGGATCGGCGCGATCGCCGAGGCCGCCCTCGACGGGCTGCGGGACAGGCCCGCCTTCGACATCGTCGCCGACCTCGCCTACCCGGTCACCGCCGGGGTGATCGCCGAGCTCCTCGACATCGGCGTCGAGGGCGCCCGGGCCCTCCTCGGATTCGCCTCGCGGATCTTCGCCGTCCTGGAGCTCAGGCCGGACGAGCAGCAACTGCTGGACGCCGGCGAGGCGGTGCGCGACTGCGCGACGTTCCTGCTCCCGCTGCTGCCCGAACGGAGCGCGAACCCCGGCAGGGACCTCATCAGCTCCCTGGTGACGCTGGAGCTCGACGGCGCGCCGCTGCCCATCGAGGAGACGCTCACGATCATCGTCCAGATCCTCATCGCCGGGCACGAGCCGCCCGCCCACCTGATCGCCAACGGCGCCCTCGAACTGCTCCGCCACCCCGCGCAGGCCCGCCGCGTCCGCGACGACCCCCGGCTGGCCGCCTCGGCCGTCGAGGAGATCCTCCGGCTCGACTCGCCGATCGGCTACCTCAGCCGGACCGCCACCGAGGACGCCGTCCTCGCCGGGAACCCCATCCCGAAAGGGGCCCAGCTCGTCCTGGACCTGGCGGCGGCCAACCGCGACCCGGCCCGCTACGACGCCCCCGACCGGTTCGACGTCCTGCGCCCCGACCCCGGCCACCTCTCCTTCGGCGGCGGGGCCCACTACTGCATCGGCAGGGCCCTCGGCCGCGCCGAGGCGGAGGAGACGCTGCGGCGGCTGTTCGTCCGCTTCCCCGATCTGGTCCTCGCCGGGGAGGACCTCACCACGCGCCCGTCCGCCGCGTTCCACGCCCTCGACCGGCTCCCGGTCAGGCGGGCGTGACCCATGAGAGCACCTCGAGAGGAGAACGGCATGGACACCCAGGTGATCGTCGTGGGGGCGGGCCCCGCGGGGCTGATGCTCGCCGGCGAGCTGCGCACCGGCGGCGCGGAGGTGATCGTCCTCGAGCGCCTGCCGGAACCGACCGGCCAGTCGCGCGGGCTCGGCTTCACCGCCCGGACGATGGAGGTGTTCGACCAGCGCGGCCTGCTCCCGCGCTTCGGCCGCGTCGAGACGAGCGACCGGGGCCACTTCGGGGGGCTCCCCCTGGACTTCTCGGTCGTGCGCGGCGCCCACTACGGGGCGAAGAACATCTCCCAGGCCCGCACCGAGGCCGTGCTGGAGGAGTGGGCCGCCGAGACCGGCGCCGGCATCCGCCGGGGCCACGAGCTCACCGGCCTGACCGACCTCGGCGACGCCGTCGAGGCGGAGGTGCGCGGCCCGGACGGCGGCTACCGGCTGCGGGCGTCCTACCTGGTCGGCTGCGACGGCGGGCGCAGCGGCGTCCGCGGGGCCGCGGGGTTCGGGTTCCCCGGCGCC
Source organism: Actinomadura sp. GTD37 (assembly GCF_041951365.1). Classification (NCBI taxonomy): domain Bacteria; kingdom Bacillati; phylum Actinomycetota; class Actinomycetes; order Streptosporangiales; family Thermomonosporaceae; genus Actinomadura; species Actinomadura sp. GTD37. The sequence continues at coordinate 461,471 of NZ_JBGNUS010000006.1, read as the reverse complement.
GACGCCACCACCGAGATGTTCCTCGCCGACGTGCGCGGCTGCGGCATCCGGCCGCGCCTCATCGGCGAGACCGTGCCCGGCGGCATGGTGATGGCCGTCGCCATCGCCGAGGACGTCGACCGCATCATCGTCTGCGAGCGCGGCACACCCCCGCGGCGCCGCGCCGAGCCGCCCCCCTGGCGGGAGGTGGCCGACGCGTGGCAGCGGCTGACCGGCGAGAGCATCCACCACGGCACCCCCGAGTGGGTCAGCGCGTTCGGCGACGCGACCCGCCAGGCCGACGCCTACCGCCGGGGCCGGGTGCTGCTCGCGGGCGACTCCGCGCACATCCACCTGCCCGCCGGGGGGCAGGGGATGAACACCAGCGTCCAGGACTCGGTGAACCTCGGATGGAAACTCGCCGCCGAGGCCGCGGGATGGGCCCCGCCCGGTCTGCTCGACAGCTACCACACCGAGCGCCACCCCGTCGGCCGGCGGCTGCTGACCAACACCCGGGCCCAGGGGCTGCTCTTCCTCACCGGCGAGGAGATGGCGCCCATGCGCGAGGTGATGGGCGAGCTGATGGCCTACGACGACGTCGCCCGCCACCTGGTCGGCATGGTGAGCGGCCTGGAGATCCGCTACGACATGGGGCCGGGCCGCCACCCGCTGCTCGGCCTGCGGATGCCGAACCAGGAACTGGTCGCCGAACCCGGCAAGACGACCACCGCCGAACTCCTGCACCGAGGCCGCGGCGTCCTGCTGGACCTGACCGGCGACGCCGCGCTCCGCGACGCCGCCGAGCCGTGGGCCGACCGGATCGGCGTCGTGACCGCCGAGCCGCACGCGCCCGACCCGGACGGCCCGCTCGCGGGCGCCGACGCGGTCCTGGTCCGTCCCGACGGCCACGTCGCCTGGGCGTCGCCGGACCCCGCGCGGCAGGACCTGCCCACGGTGCTCCGCCGCTGGTTCGGGTCGCCGCGCCGCCCTTGAACCGCCGACCCGAACGAGGACATCCAATGCCGCGAACCGGCACAAACACCGGCACAGACACCGGCACCGGTGGCCTGAACGGCGGGATCGCCCGCCTCACCGACCGCGCCGAGATCATCGACCTGATCGCGCACTACAACCGCTCGCTCGACGAGCGGCGGTTCGACGACGCCTGGGCCCGCTCCGTCTTCGCCGAGGACGCCGTGGTCGCCTTCCCCGTCGGCGGGCACGCCGGCCTGCCGGGCCTGGCCGACTTCACCGCCCGGTTCATGGGGCGCTGGGAGCGGACGCACCACCACGCCACCGATCACCTCGTCAGGCTCGACGGCGACCGCGCCGCCGTCGGGTGGAACATGCTCGCCACCCACGTGCACCCGCCCAGGGCGGCGAGGGGGGAGGCGGGCGCGGCGGGCCCCGACCTCTTCCAGCTCGGCGCGGTCCTCGACGGGACGGCCGTCCGGGCCCCCGGCGGCTGGCGTTTCGAGCGGCTGGCGCTGCGCGTGGTCTGGACGAGCGGCCGGCCCGCCCAGGGCGTCCCCGCGTCCCCAACCGACACGACGACCGACTCTCAACCACAGGAGGACTGACATGAGCGACCTCGCGGGAAAGACCGCCCTGGTCACGGGCGCCAGCCGCGGAATCGGCCGGGCCACGGCCGAACGGCTGGCCGGGGACGGCGCCCTGGTGGCCGTCCACTACGGCGCCGACGCCGCCGCGGCCGCACAGGTCGTGGCGGGGATCGAGGAGGCCGGCGGGCGGGCGTTCGCCGTCGGGGCCCGGCTGGGCGTCCCCGGCGACGTCGACACCCTGTTCGACGGCGTCTCGGCCGGCCTCGACAAGCACGGGGACGGCGAGGTGAAACTCGACATCCTGGTGAACAACGCCGGGATCATGGGGGGCGCCGCGCCCGAGCACACCGGTCCCGAGCAGTTCGACGAGCTGGTCGCGGTGAACGCCAAGGCCCCGTTCTTCCTCATCCAGCGGGTGCTGCCGATCATGCCGGACGGCGGACGCGTCATCAACATCTCCTCCGGCCTCACCCGCGTCGCCAACCCCCAGGAGATCGCCTACGCCATGACCAAGGCCGCCGTCGAGATGCTCGCGCTGCACTACGCCAAGTACCTCGGACCGCGCGGCATCACGGTCAACAGCGTCGCGCCGGGCATCACCCGCAACGGCGACCCGGCGTTCGGCGTCCCCGAGGCCGTGGCGCAGATGGCCGCGCTGTCGGCGTTCAACCGGGTCGGGGAACCCGCCGACATCGCCGACGTCGTCGGGTTCCTCGCCTCCGACGAGGCGCGCTGGATCACCGGCGCCTTCCTCGACGCCACGGGCGGGACCCTGGCCGGCTGACCCGAGACGGCCCGACCCGGGAGTTCCGCCATGACACGACCGACGACCCACGCCCCGCCGTCCCGGCGGAGAACGGACCGGCGCCTGCGGGGGCTGCTGCTCGTCCTGTCCGGCACGATGCTCATCGACGCGCTCGAAGTGTCCACGACGGTCGTCGCGCTCCCGGCGGCCTGCGCCGGCCTCGGGCTGTCCCCGGCGGCCGGGCAGTGGCTGATGAGCGGTTTCGCGCTCGGGTTCGGCGGGCTGCTGCTGTCCGGCGGCCGCCTGGTCGACCTGCTCGGGCGGCGCCGGGTCTACCTCGGCGCCCTCGCCGGGTTCGCCGCCGCCTCGCTGCTGTGCGGGCTCTCCCCGCACGCGGGGCCGCTCATCGCCGGACGGATCGCCAAGGGGCTGTGCGTCGCGCTGACGGCCCCCACCGGCCTGGCCGTGATCGGTGCGGAGTTCCCCGAAGGGCCCGCGCGTGACCGCGCGCTGTCGGTCTACTCGCTGGTCGGCGCCGGCGGCTTCTGCGCGGGGCTGCCGCTGTCCGGCCTGCTCACCGAGGCGAGCTGGCGGTGGACGTTCCTGTTCCCCGCCCCGGTGGCGGCGGGCCTGCTGGTCCTCGGGGCCCTCCTGATCCCGCCCGGCGGGCCCCGCACGGTCGGCGGGGGACGCGCCGCCCTCGCGAGCGCCGGCGCCCTCGCCGGCGGGGCGGGCCTGACGCTCCTCGGGATCGCGCGGGCCGGACGGGGCGACTGGACGTCCGCGGCGGCGGCCCTCACGTTCGGCGTCCTGCTGACGGCGGTGTTCACGGGCCTCGAACGCTCCACCACCGGCCCGGCCGTCCGGCGGCGCGTCCTGGCGAACCGGGGCCTCCTCCGCTCCGCGCTGGGCGCGGCGGCCCTGAACGGCCCGTACTGGGGGCTGCTGTTCCTGCTGACGTTCCGGTTGCAGGCGCAGCCGGGCTGGTCGCCGCTCCTGACGGCCGCGGCGCTCGCGCCCGCGGCCCTGCCGCTCGCGCTCGCGGCGCCCCGCTCGGGACGGCTCGTGAGCCGGTTCGGGGCGCGGCGCCTGATCCTGGCGGGCGCGCTCGCGCCGCCCGCCGGGTACGCGCTCTACCTGGCGAACGGGTCGGAGCCGTCCTACACCCGGGGTGTTCTGCCGACGCTCCTGCTGGTCGGCGCGGGGTTCGTCCTCCAGTTCACGGCCCTGCACACGCAGGCGCTGGCGGGCGTCGGCGGGGACGACCGGCCGATGACCGGCGCCGTCTACCAGACCGCCGTCCAACTGGGCGGAGCCGCCGTCCTGACGCTCATGGCCGCGCTGCTCCCGGCGGCCCCCGATCCGGGCGACGCGGACGCCGTCAGGCCCGCGCTGGTATTCCTCACCGTCCTGTCCGCGGCCGGCCCGGTGATCGCGGCGACGGGAAACCGAAGGAAGGAAGAGCATGGGCGCCTCTGACCGTCCGATCCGGCTCGCGGTGATCGTGGGGAGCGTCAGGCGGGAGCGCCTGGCGCCGCATGTCGTGTCGTGGTTCACCGGCCGGCTGGCGCAGCGCGACGACATGGCCGCCGACGTCGTGGACCTGCTGGACACCCCGCTGCCCGGGTCGCTGGACGGGGACGCGCCCGAGGTCGCCGCGTACCGGCGGCGGATCGGCGCGGCCGACGCCTACGTCCTGGTGGTGCCCGAGTACAACCGCAGCTTCCCCGGCGTGCTCAAGACGGCGATCGACTGCTGCACCGTCGAGTGGCAGGCCAAACCGGTCGGGTTCGTCTCCTACGGGCTGAGCCGGGCGGGCGGGTTGCGGGCGGTGGAGCACCTGCGCCAGGTGATGGCCGAGCTGCACGCGGTCGGCGTGCGCGACTCGGTCTGCTTCCCCGGCGTCCTCGACCATTTCGACGACGACGGCGGCTTCCCCCGCGACGAGGCGGGCGCCGCCCTCGCCGCGAAGGCGATGCTCGACCAGCTGGCCTGGTGGGCCCTGAGCCTCCGGGAGGCCAAGGCCCGCCGCCAGTACGTCTAGGCCCGCACGCGCCCCGGGACCGGCCCGGACGGTACCGGCGCGAGGCCCCGGAGGCGCGGAACCACGGACGGGTCGCGCAGGGCGAGCCCGGGGTGGGCGTGCAGCCGCGCGCTCGCGATCCGCAACGCCAGGGGAAGCCCCGCGCACGCGTCCGCCAGCTCCCGGGCGGCGGAGATCTCCCGGGAGACGCGCTCCTCTCCGACGAAGGCCCGGAGCATGGTGACGGACTCGTCGGGGGAGAGCGGGGCGAGACGGTGCCTGCGCGCCCCCGGGAGTTCCCCCAGCGCCGACCGGCTGGTGATCAGGACGGCGGCGCTCGGCGTCCCCGGGAGCAGGTCCCGGATCTGCGGGACGTCCCGGGCGCCGTCCAGCACCAGCAGGACGCGCCGGTCGGAGATCCGGGCACGCAGCACCGCGGCCCGCGCCTCGGCCGACCGGGGGAGCGCGGCCGGCGCAAGCCCGACGGCGACCAGCAGGTCGCCCAGCACCTCGCCGACGGACCTGGGCGCCCCGCCGCCGTCGTCCAGCGCGACGTACCACTGCCCGTCGGGGAAGCGCCTCCGCAGATCGTGGGCGACGCGGACGGCCAGCTCCGACTTCCCCACGCCCTCGGGCCCCCACAGCACCAGCACCCGCTGCCGGCCCGCGCCGCCCGCCCGGCCGGTCAGCTGGCGGACCAGCAGCGCGCGATCGCGGCCGCGGGCGACGAAGTCGGCGGCCGTGGGCGGAAGATGGCACATCTCCGTCCAGTCCCGGCCGCCGGCCCACGCCCGCAGCGGCGAGGCGGTCTCCGGGTCGGCCGCGGAATCGAGAGCGGGGGTGGCGCGCAGGATGTCCGCGTGCAGGTCGCGCAGCTCGGTGCCGGGTTCGATGCCCAGCTCCTCGTCCAGCAGGCGGCGGACCTCGTGGTAGGCGGCGAGGGCCTCCGCCTGCCGGTTGCACCGGTACAGCGTCAGCATCAGCCGGCTCCAGAGGCTCTCCCGCAGGGGATGCTCCCGGGTCAGCTTCCGGAGCTGGCCCACGAGCCGCAGATGGTCCCCGGCGGCCAGGTCGAGATCGATCTTCCGGCTGATCGCCTCCAGGCGCAGCTCCTCCAGGCGCGGGACCTCCGCGTCGCGCAGCCCGGGGGAGGGCACATCGGCGAGGGCCGGGCCGCGCCACAGCCCCAGCGCCTCGTCGAGCCGGGCCCGCTCCCCGGGCGCGTCACCGCGCCCGCGCGCACGGCGGGCGTCCTCTCTGAGCGTGTGGAACAGGTGGACGTCCAGCTCGTCGGGCGCCGTGTCGATCACGTACCCCGACCCCACCGTGCGGATGACGTCGGCGTCGCCCAAGGACAAACGGAGGCGGTTCACCATCGAGTACAGCGAGGCGCGCGCGGCCCGCGGAGGTTTCTCCCATACGTATTCGATGAGCCGGTCCGTCGAGACGGTCTCGTTCGCGTTGAGGAGCAGAGCGGCGGCTATCACCCGCTCCTTTCCCGCGGTGATGACGGGCGTCCGGCCCTCCACCGACAATTTCAGCGATCCCAGGACTGAAAATCTCCGGACGACATCGGTGTCCATCCAGGCCCCCTTGAAAGTCGTGTCCCCGCGCCCGTCCCGGCCGGGCGGCGTCTTCCCCCGCCCCGCGACGCCGCGGATCCCCAGGCCCATCGAACGGGCGTCCCGGCCGTCGCGACAACCTCTCGGACGAAGTCGAACGACATCGGACGGCCGGGAACGCCGCCCTCCGCACCTCGCCGACCGCCGCCCGCCGAAGCACGCGTTCTCAAGGCCCTCGGCACCGACGCGGTCTGCGCCCTGCACGAGGAGGCCGGACGGCTCCGGCTCGGCCTCGGCGGCGGACCATGGCTCCAAGCGCACCTGGAGCCCGAGGGCGTCCACTACCTGGTGCCGGATCCGGCGGACTACTACCTGCCCGGCGCCCAAGACGGTCGAGGCGACAAGATCCGCTGGTGGCAGTGCACCGCACTGCTGCGGATGTGCGACGGCGAACAGGTCGCCGACACGGTCGCCGTGCTCCCCGAGACCTTCACCGCCCTGCCGCCCACACTCCCCAGGAGAAGGCAGCTCCGGCTGGTGCGCCGGTCGCCGTCCTGGGCGGCGACTTTGTGCCGGCCAACCGCGAATGTCTGCGTCGAGCCCGTGAGGGGCGGCGGAAACGGCGGCCCATCAGGATTCGAAGCGTATGTCGCGAGTGGCGGCGTCGGCGGCGGCGAAGTCCAAGAGCCGTTCGCCCTCCTCGGCCAGCGCATCCTTGTCCCGCGACGCGAGCTGCTCATAGGGCCGGACGAGCAGCGTCGCGGTGTCCCGTTCACGTTCCAGCTGCCAGTCACCGGCGGTGAACCCGTCCAGGAGCACGATGCCGGGCAGCGGACGGCGTGTGGCGTAGTTCTGCGCGCGGAAGGCGTCGGTGATGACGCGGCTGCGGTCGGCGTGCGACAGCAGCAGATTGTCGAAGTCGTACAGGAAACGCGGCGGCGCAGGGATATCGGGGTCGGGCCTGGGAGCGTCGGGCACGTCGAACAGTTCACGCCCGTCGCCGTCGGTGAAGACGGCCAGGCGGGGACGCAGCCGGTTCACCACCTCCCGCAACCGCGTCAACCCTGACCATTTCTGCACGTCCTTCACGGACGCGGGGCCGAAGGCCGCCAGGTAACGCAGAACCATCTCCTCAAGGGAGGAGTCGGCCGCCAAAGGCCGGCCCAGCCACTCCTCGGCGGTCGTGTGCGCGATGGGCCCGCTTCGCCCCCACACACCCCGGGGCGGCACCTGCACCAACGCCATCCTGTTGCGGGCCGCGTACGCGAGCGACGCCGGGGGCCGGTCGCCCCATCCTCCCGCCGTCCGGCCGTGTTCGGCGAGCAGCGCGCCGAGCTCCTTGCTCGTACGCGGCTTCTCCTTCAGCAACGGCCGGGCGGCGGCGACCAACTCGTCCATGTCCAAGCCCTGGACAGGTTCGCCGTGGGTGTGGTTGGAGAACAGGTCGCGGTCCAGGACGGGCTGGGCCAGCGGGCGCAGCCACAGGCAGTCGCGCGCGCTCACCAGGTGGATCGTCGAACGCATCAACGCGATGCGCACCAGTTGCCGGTCGAGGAGCAGCTGCGCGATCTGCTCCGGGCGCACGTCCTCCAGTCGTACGCCCAGGCCCACGTACCACGAGTGCGGCGTCTGCGCCTGCAGACCCGCCAGATGCTCCACCGCCTCCACCACGGGCAGTGTCGAACGGGCCAGCAGCAGCTGCCGGTCCAGCGTGGCGCGGTTGAGCGCGCGGCGAGTGAGCATCGGTGTCACATGGGTCAGCGTAGGGGGCGGAAGAATTCCCCCCGTCACGGACGCGACCAGGCCGGGCAGCGGTGTACGTCACCTCATCGGAGACGGCAGCGATATGACCGACCCTGCTCGGGGTGCTAGGCTCCTCCCCGGTATTGGATCTACGTGGGAGGGAGGTGAGGTTTGCATGACCGCGGTGAAGACCGTTGCCACGTGCAACGCCCGGATCAACCTCACGTCCCGGGCCCCGGTCTGACCTACTTCTTCCCCCAGCCTTGAGCCGCCAGCTTGCTCGGGCGGGGTGATTCCGCGTCTCGTCGGGGCCCCTTCATCGCAAGGGTCTCACGTTGCCACACGCCTACACCGATCCATCCGGCCTGTCCCGGTACGGATGGACCGGCGCTCTCGACCAAGCCTTCATCGAACATCACGAAGCGGGCCTCGTACCGGCCCGGATCTCCCGCGTCGACCGCGGCAGGTGCACGGCGATCACCTCGTCGGGTCCGGTGCGGGCCACGTTCACCGCGCCGCACCCGCCCGACCCGCTCCTGACGCCCTGCACCGGCGACTGGGCCGCACTGCGTCCGGGCGCCGAGCCGCACCTGGCGGCACTCCTGCCGCGGCACAGCGCGATCGTGCGCTCGTCGGCCTCCAAGTCCTCCCACGGGCAGGTGCTCGCCGCCAACGTCGACACGGTCGTCATCGCGCTGTCCCTGGCCGCGCCGCTGGACGCGGCCAAACTGGAGCGGCTGCTCGCCCTGGCCTGGGAGAGCGGGGCGCGACCAGTGATCGTCTTGACCAAGGCGGACCTGGCCACCGATCCCGAGTCCGTCCACACCGAGGCCGCCGCGCTGGCCCCCGGCGTGGACATCCTGGTCACCAGCGTCGCCACAGGCCACAACATCGACGCGCTGGCCGCGCTGCTGCACGGCACCACCGTGCTGCTCGGCCCCTCGGGGGCGGGCAAGTCCACCATCGCCAACGCACTGCTCGGCGAGGAACTGCTGGCCACCGGCACGGTACGGGCACAGGACGGCAAGGGCCGCCACACCACCGTCCGCCGCGAGCTGGTCCCCCTGCCCGGCGGCGGGGTCCTCATCGACACGCCCGGCCTGCGCGGGATCAGCCTGCACGACGCCGCCGACGGCCTGGAGCAGGTCTTCGCCGAGATCGAAGACCTCGCCGCGGATTGCCGCTTCGGCGACTGCGCCCACGACACCGAGCCGGGATGTGCGGTCCAGGCCGCCATCGAGGCGGGTGAACTGCCCGAACGTCGCCTGCGCAGCTATCGGAAGCTGCAACGGGAGAACGCCTGGGCGGCCTCGCGTACCGATGCCCGGCTGCGCGACGAGCGCGCCAACCGGCAGAAGGCCATCACCAGTCACCTGCGCGCCACCTACCGGTTCCGGGACCAGCAGCCGTGACCGGCCGCGTCCCACCGTTCTCGCCGGCCGCTCATCCTTCACCAGGAGCCCGCGCCACCATGCCCGAAATGGCGCACGACCCGACAGTGGCGGCGTTGGTCGCCCTGCACGACGACCTGGCACGTCAGGGCCCCGGCTCCGACGCGACCACCCGCCACCTGCTGTCCCTGGCCGGGCAACTGCCGCCCCGCCCGCGCGTGCTGGACATCGGCTGCGGGCCGGGCCGCTCCCCGCTGGTGCTGGCCCAGGCCGGCGCCGAGGTCACCGCGGTCGACCTGCACCAGCCGTACCTCGACGCACTGGCACGAACCGCCGCCGATCGCGGCCTCGCCGTCCACACCGTACGGGCGTCGATGGCGGACCTGCCCTTCCCCGACGGAGGCTTCGACCTGATCTGGGCCGAAGGTTCCGCGTACTTCATCGGCTTCGACGCCGCGCTGCGCTCCTGGCGGCGGCTGCTCGCCCCGGGCGGCCGACTGGTCGTCACCGAATGCGAATGGAGTACCGACTCCCCATCACCCCAAGCCCGCGCGTTCTGGGAGCAGCCGTATCCGCTGCGCACACGAGAGCGCAACATCGCCGCGGCGCACGCCGCAGGGTACGCCGTCGCCGCGCAGCATCCGCTCCCCGACGGCGACTGGTTCGAGGAGTACTACACGCCGCTGTCACAGCGCGCCCGAGCAGCCGACCTGGCCGCCCCCGGGATGCGCGAGGCGGTCGCGGCCACCCTGCGGGAAAACACCACGCGCAGTACACCGGCTACGTCCTGCACCCGCAGAATGACGAGGAGACGAACCCGACCATGAGCACTTCCTGGACGACCCGTCCCGAGAGTTCCGACGACGTCGCCGCCATCCGCGACATCAACCTGGCCGCCTTCCCGAGCCCGCACGAGGCCGACCTCATCGAAGCGCTGCGGGCCGACCCGCAGGCGTGGCTGCCCGGCCTGTCCTGGCTGGCCGAGGCCCCCGGCGGCGATCTCACGGGTTACGCGCTGTTCACCCGCTGCCACGTCGGCGACGCGCCCGCCCTCGCCTTGGGCCCGTGCGCGGTCAAGCCCGAGCAGCAGCGGGGAGGCGCGGGTTCCGCCGCCATCCGCGCCGGCCTGCGCGCCGCCCGCGAGCAGGGCGAGAACCTGGTGGTCGTGCTCGGCCACGCCGAGTACTACCCGCGTTTCGGCTTCACCCCGGCCTCCGGGTTCGGCATCCGCCCGCCCTTCGACGTCGAGGACAAGTACATGATGGCGCTCGCCCTCGACCCCGAGCGGCCGGTCCCGAGCGGCGTCATCCGCTATGCGGCGTCGTTCGGCGTCTGATCGCCCGCTCTTGTACGCGGTGCGGCGGCCCGGAGCGCGCTCGGGCCGCCGCACCGCCGATCGACCCGTCAGGGGCGTCGCCGAAACCCTCGGTGACGCCCCTGAGCGACAGCCGTCCAGGTCTCCGCGGGACGCGGACCGGATCGACTCAAGCGCGCCGCCCCGCGCCGTCCTTACGAAATCGACCAAGAGTTGAAAATGATCGAAAGGCTCGCCACCCACGATGAGCACTGACGGGTGCATCTGGTCCCGCATGCCCACCCGATGCCGCTCCAGGAGACGACATCGGCACGTCATGCCGACCCGAACCCAAAGTCCTGAGCCAGGAACTCCATAGAACGCATCACGTCGTAAGGCTGTACTCGGTGCAGCCAACAGAGCTGCTGGCTGAGCCGCCCTCCCGTCGGAGGCGGGCCTGGCTACTGTCCGTCCTGGCGGGCGCCTCGCCAGGTGTGGGCGCTGCAGCGCCGATCAAGCCCGCTCCACGGGCCTGATCGGGCCCTATAAGGGGACGGCCGCGCGCGTTCCTGGTTGTCCTGCCTGGCCTTCTACAGGCCGACGTTGTCCAGGGCGTTGTTGGTCCAGGCGGTGCCGCGGCGCCAGTAGATGAACACCATCGACAGGCTGCTCCAGCGGCCGTGTTCTTGGATGGTCGAGGGGGCGGCGCCTGCTTCGGCGGCGCTGGTGGCGCTTCCGGCGCGGAGCCCGTGGAAGGTGTGGGCTGCGGCGTTGTCGAGTTCGGCGCGCAGAGCGGCGTCGCGCACGATGGTGTTCAGCGTCTCGTCGTCGATGCGCCCGGAGCCGCGTCCGGCGAACCGGCCGGCGCCGGCGAGGTTGCCGTGACGGTCGATGCCGCGCAGCAAGGGTCCACGGGTGACGCCGCGGTCGGCGAGGGTGGTCAGCCAGCCGCGGGCGAGCTCTACCGGGCAGGTCCGGGTATGGCGGCCGCGTTTGAGGAACACCTCGGTTCCGGCGGCGTCCTGGTCGGTCTTGGAGAATCGGACGGTGATGGTCAGGCCGCGGTCGCTGAAGTCCAGGTCTTCGATGTCGAGGGCGGCGACCTCTGAACGGCGGCCCATCATCGCGAAGCCGAGCACCAGGATCAATTGGTCGCGTTCGGCGCGTAGCGGATGCAGGGTGCCCGCGGCCACCGCCGCGGCGATCGCCTCGATCATGGCGCGCAGCGCCGCGACGTCGATCTCCGGGGCCTTCCGCCGCTTGTAGCGCAGTTGAGGGTCGGGGTGCCGGGCGCGCTCCTGGCGGTAGGCCCGCAGCGCCATCCGGGCCAGCCGGGCGTCGCAGTCCGCCCCGGCGATCTTGTGCGCGGACTGGACGCAGCTGAGCATCGTGTCGATGGTCGACGGCGCCGGCGGCTTTCCGTACTGGGTGGTGGTGCCGGTGAGGTGGTGCACGTACTCGGCGAGGGTTTCCCGGGCGGCCGGCAGCGGGGTCCGTCCGGTCAGCTCGCACCAGCGGATGTAGGTGGCCCAGTGCCGGGTGTAGGCGCGGGTGGTGTTGTCGGCCAGCCCGGCTGCGATGCGGGCGGCGGCCTGCGGTGAGAGCGTCCGGTCCGAGGGCGGCGGCGTCGGCGAGATCGCGGTGACCGCGGCGGAGCGGTGGGGCGGCGGGACGTGGCCGCCGCTGTCGTGTTCGGTCACCGGGTGCTCCTCAGGGATCGCTGGTCTGGCCGGGGGAGTGGGTGTGCCACTAGCGCTGGTCGTGTCATCGAGCCGGTGTCAGCGCGGGCCGGAGTGCGTTCGATCTGGTGATCGCCTCCAGCCCTCGTTCGGACCGGAGTCATCGATCGCGGGTGTCATGGGCCGAAGCATAGCCGGATGATCTTCGAGCTGGTACGGGTTAACGTTTTATTAACCCTATCTAGCCGCCTCGCAGCTTCCGCGTTTCGTAAACCACGAAAGGGAATCGTGGTTTCACAAGCATCAGCCCCCGAAACAGGTCATGATGGAGAAGTGACTGATCAGCCCGAGCAGACGCCCACACCGACCGCCGATGGCGCCGCCCGCACCGTCACGGCGCCCCCCGAGGCCCCGCACGGCCGGTGCAGGCACTGTCGAGGGCCGCTGCCGGCGCCGGCCGCCACCGGTCGGCGCCGCGAGTACCACCGCGGCGGCGAGGGGCCGGGCGGGCAGGACTGCAAGGAGGCCGCCCGGCGGGCACGCGAGTCGGCCGTCGGCGCCATCGTCGAACAGCCGCTGCAGGCCCTCATCGCCTGGGCCGAACGGGAGGAGGCCGAGCGTCGCAGGCACGCCGAACTGCTGGCCGCGGCCGCCGAACGCGACCGGCGGTTCACCGGCGACCTCACCGACCTCCGCGAGACCCTGCTGACCCGCAACACCGAACTGGAAGCCGCCATCGTCCAGGCCGCCGCCCAGGCGACCGAGGCCGAAACCGCACGTGACGCCGCCGAGCGCCGCGAGCGGACCGCCCAGACCGAGGCCGCCGACGCCCGCGGGGACGCCCGGCGTGCCGGCGAGCGCGCCGACGGCGCCGACGAGCGCGCCCGGCTGGCCGAACGCGTCGCCACCGCCGAGCAGGCCGCCAGGAGCAAGGCGGAGAAGGAGACCGAGGATGCCGTCGCCAGCGGGAACCAGGCCCGCGCGGCCCTGGCCGAGGCCCAGCGGCGTCTCACCGAGGCCGAGGAACGGCTCGGCCAGGTCCAGGCCGACCTCGAACGCCTCCGGGTCGAGGTCGAACGCGTCCGGGCCGAACGCGAGGACCGGGCCGCCCGGCTGGAGACCGCCACGGCCGACCTGGCCGCCGCCCGCCAGCTGCTCACCGGGAAGGACACGACGATCGGTGACCTCACCGGGCGGCTGGAACGCGCCGAGCAAGAGACCGCCGCCGTCCGTGACACCGCCGCGGACCAGGTACGCCACGCCGACGAGCAGCGGCAGAGCGCCCTCGGCGCCGCCGAACGGATGCGCGGCGAACGCGACCAGGCCCGCACCGACCTGATCGCCGGCAAGGCCGCGCATCACGCCGAACGGCAGGTGTTGGAACGCGAACGGGACGCCGCCCGATCCGCCGAAGGCGAGCAGCGCGAGCGGGCCGTGCGCGCCGAGCAGGCGGTCCAGGCGAACCTCGTCTCGCCGCCCGGAGCCGAAGGCGCGGCAACGGATGTCGAACCTTCTGGCACGGTTGGCGCACAGGGAGAATGACCAGGCGGGGCATCTTGGGCCCGGGACCACCCGCCACCAACCGGGCATGGGAGTCGGACCTGGACCCGCGGCCGCCTGAGAGCCCGTGGGCGAGGCGGCCCTGCGCACCAGGTTCGTTGTGCGATCGACCTGGTCGATGAGCGCGCCCCCTGCTCTGTTCCGCGCGCTGCGGCAAGGCTGCGGAGGCGGCCCCGCTCAGTGCGGCATGCCAACTGGCCCGTGAGGAGGATCGGACCGGATTTTGGCGGTAGCCCGGGGTGAGGGGGCCCGCGAGGAGGCTGAGTACAGAAATTAGCGGTAGCGGGGTGCCGGTAAGAACCGTGTCATGAGCCCCAAACGGGGTTTGATCTTGTTGTGATTTGGCTGGTTGATGCTGGGCGGCTATGACGCACCCCCCGATGCACATCGACGAGCTGGTCGAGCACTGGACGGTCCTGGACGAGGAGCGGGAGCTGATCGCTGGGAAGCGTGGCGCGACGCGCCTCGGTTTCGCGATCTTGCTGAAGTTCTATACCCGGCACGGGCGGTTCCCGCGGGGACGCTCGGAGCTGGCCGACGAGGTCGTGGGGCATGTGGCCAAGCAGGTCCAGGTGCCCGCCTCGGAGCTGGGGCTTTACGAGTGGTCTGGTTCCACGATCGAGTACCACCGCAGTCAGATCCGTACGCATCTGGGGTTTCGGGTCTGTACGACTGCGGATGCGGACAAGGTCACGGTGTGGCTGGCGGAGAACGTCGCCCATGCCGAGCATCGGCCAGAACGGGTGCGGGAGGAGTTGCTGAAGCATCTGCGTCAGGAGCGGATCGAACCGCCGACTCCGGGCCGGGTTTCGCGGATCGAGGCCTCGGCCCTGCACAACGCGGAGGTCACTTGGTCGGCGCGGATTGCCTCGCGGCTGGGTCCGGCGGCCACGCAGCGAATCTGCGCCCTGGTCGGCATCGACGATGACACCGAACAGGACACCGACGATGGTGACGGCGCTGAAACCGAGGTGATGCAGGCGGCCGAGGACGACGACGGCTCCAGTGTGCTGGCGCTGATCAAGTCGGCTCCGGGGAACGTGAGCCTGGAGTCGATGATGACCGAGATCCGCAAGCTGGAGGCGGTGCGGTCGATCGGCGTGCCGGAGGGGGTATTCGCCGATGTGGCGCCCAAGGTGCTGGCGGCCTGGCGGACGCGGGCGGCGGTGGAGGCTCCCTCTCACCTGCGCACGCATCCGCGCGAGTTGGCGGTGCTGCTGTTGGCGGCGTTGCTGGTGGAGCGTGAGCGGGAGATCACCGACACGCTGGTGGAGTTGCTGATCGCGACGGTGCATCGGATCAAGGCGCGGGCCGACAGCAAGGTGACCAAGGAGCTGATCAACGCGTTTAAGCGGGTGACTGGGAAGGAGAACATCCTGTTCCGGGTCGCCAACGCCGCGTTGGGGCATCCCGACGATCCGGTCCGGGCGGTCATCTTCCCGGCCGTGAGCGGCGGGGAGCAGACGCTGAAGGACCTGGTGCACGAGTTTAAGACCAAGGGCCCGGCCTACCGCACCACGGTGCAGACCACGCTGCGCGCCTCCTACACCAACCACTACCGGCGCGGGTTGATCGCGTTGCTGGACACCTTGGAGTTCAAGAGCAACAACACCGCCTACCAGCCGGTGATCGAGGCGCTGGAGCTGGTCCGCCGGTATGCCAAGGCGGGCAACACCACCTACTACCCGCGCGCCGAGCGAGTGCCCGAGCATCGCGGCACCGCCGGCCAGTGGGAGGACCTGGTGTTCAAGCGCGACAAGCGCGGGCGTCGGCGGGTGGTGCGGATGGTGTACGAGATCGTCACCTTCCAGGCGTTGCGCGAGGCGCTGCGCTGCAAGGAGGTCTGGGTGGTCGGCGCGGACTCCTTCCGCGACCCCGAGCAGGACCTGCCGGCCGATTTCGCCGCGCGCCGCGTGGAGAACTACGCCGAACTGCGCAAGCCGTTGGACCCCAAGCAGTTCATCGCCGAGTTGAAGGCGGAGATGCGCGCGGAGTTGGAGGCGCTGGACACCGCGCTGCCCACACTGGACTGGGTGGAGATCAAGGAGCGCAAGTCCGGCGCGATCAAGCTGACGAAGATCGAGGCAGCCGAGGAGCCACGGAACCTCCGCAAGATCAAGAAGGAGGTGGGGCACCGCTGGGGCGCGGTCCCGCTGATCGACATGCTGAAGGAGGCGGTGCTGCGGACCGGCTGCCTGGACGCGGTCACCTCGGTGGCCGGCAGCTCCAGCCTGGCGCCCGAGGTGTTGGCCGAGCGCCTGATGCTGGCGATCTTCGGGTACGGCACCAACACCGGGATCCGGGCGGTCGCCGCCGGCGGCCACGCCCACAGCGAGGACGACATCCGCTACGTCCGGCGCCGCTACCTGACCCCCAGGTCGCCGCCGACATCGCGATCGCCATCGCGAACGCGACCTTCGCCGCCCGCGACACCGCCCTGTGGGGCCAAGGGACCACCACCGTCGCCTCCGACTCCACGCACGTGCGCGCCTACGACCAGAACATCTTCACCGAGTGGCACTCGCGGTACGGGGGCCGCGGCATCCTCATCTACTGGCACATCGAGCGCGGGTCGATGGTTGTGCACTCCCAGACTTTGCGCGCCTCGGCCTCGGAGGTCCCCGCGATGATCGAGGGCGCGGTCCGGCACGGCACCACCATGAAGGTCGAGGGCAACTACGTCGACTCGCACGGCCAGACCGAGATCGGGTTCGGTGTCACCCGACTGCTGGGCTTCGACCTGCTGCCGCGCATCAAGCAGATCAACAAGGTGAGGCTCTACCGGGTGGAGAGCGGCGAAAGCGACCGGTACCCGCGGCTGGCGACGGCGATGACCCGGCCGATCCGGTGGGAGCTCATCGAGCAGAACTACGATCAGATGATCAAGTACGCGACCGCGATCAAGCAGGGCACCGCCTCCACCGAGGCGATCTTGCGCCGGTTCACCGAGTCCGCCTCCCACCCGGTCTACCAGGCCATGCTGGAGGTCGGCCGCGCGCAGAAGACCTGCTTCGTCGCCCGCTACCTGCGCCTGCGCGAACTCCAGCGGGAGATCCAGGAAGGCCTGAACGTGGTGGAGGCCTCCAACGGCGCCAACTCGGTCATCCTCAACGGCAAGGGCGGCGACATCGCCACCAACCGGCGCGAGGAACTGGAGATGACCGTGTTGTGCCTGCGCATCCTGCAGGCCGCGCTCGTCTACATCAACACCCTGATGCTGCAAGACGTCCTCGCCGACCCGCAGTGGGCCAAGCTCCTCAAACCCGCCGACCAGCGCGGCCTGACGCCCCTGTTCTGGCAGCACGTCCAGCCCTACGGCGAGGTACGCCTGGACGTGGCCAAGCGCCTGCCGCTCGGCGGCCACGGGTCCGTGCGACCAGATGAAGAGTAGCTCTGCATAGTTCTGGTGACTGGTGGTAACGGACGGTGCTGTCGGTCGGCATTACCTGCGACGAAACGCAGGCCCGGCTCCTGTGTGCAGGCGCTTTGCGATGCCCGACTCCTTGGGCCTCCTGCCTCCCGCTCGCCGACCCCGACGAGGCCGACCAGATGGTGACCGACTACGCCACCAGCGCGGACGGCGTGGAGTGGACCTGGCACGGGACGGTGCCGAACGGACGCCGCGGCCGCTGGGGCTCCCGGGGCGTGCGGTGGCGGATTGGCGAGACCGTCGCCTACTGCGATGGGCGGGCTGGCGCAGCCGAGAACCACGAGGAGTGCACCGGCGTCGCCACGCGGGTTCGGCGTGTTCGAACAGCAGGACACCGTTCCCGGTCGCGGCCTCGCCGTACGCCGGCGGCGGGCTGCGCTACCTCGTCGGGTTCAGCTTCCGGACCGGGCATGGCGGCTGTGCTACGAGGCGACGCGTCCGGACGGCGCCCACAAGCTGCGGACCGAGCTCATCGCGGCTTGAGGCAGTCGCCGAAGTCCTCGCCTGTGAGTGTGTCCGGCCGGAAGACGACGCTGATGTCGAGCCCGCCCTCGGGCAGGGGCTGCACGCCGAGGTCCGCCTCGTGTGCCGTGGCGATCGCCGCGACGATGGACAGCCCCAGCCCCAGACCTTCGCTTTCGCCGTCGCCGGTCCGGGTACTGTCCAGCCGCCGGAAGGGCTGGAAGATGTCGTCGACCTGCTCCGGCGGAACGGCCGGCCCGGTGTTGGTCACGCGTAGCGCCGGTCGCCCGGCGTGCCCGCCGGTCCAGACGCTCACCCGGCCACCGGGCACGTTATGGCGCACGGCGTTGTCCACGAGGTTGGTCAAGAGCCGCTCCACCAGATGCGGATCGCCCGATGTCACGGCATGGTTCAGGTCCGGCTCGATTCGTATCCCGTGAGCGCCTGCGTCGGTGTGTGCGGGCTCGACGACGTCGGCGGCGATCGCCGCCAGATCCGTGTCCTGCGGGCGGTCGAGACCTCGCTGGCTGCGGGCCAGAGTGAGAAGCGCTTCGATCAGCCGTTCCTGCTGTTGGTTGCCGGTCAGTACCTGTCGGCATGTGGCTCGCAGGTCCGCGGCCGCCGCGTCCGGATCGGCGAGGGCGACCTCGAGCAGGCTCCGTTCGAACGTCAACGGTGTCCGAAGCTCGTGAGAGGCGTTGGCCACGAAAGCGCGCTGGGCCTCGAACGCGGCCTCCAGCCGGCCGAGGAGACCGTCGAAGGTGTCGGCCAGGTTCTTGATCTCGTCATCCGGTCCACCTACGTCGAGGCGCTGGTGCAGATTGCGCGCCGAGATCTCCCGCGCCGTCGCCGTCATCGTGCGCAGCGGGCGAAGGACGCGCCCGGCCATCAGCCAGCCGAGCCAGACGGAGACGAACGTCATCATCATCAACGCCAGACCTGACGCCGCCAGGAGCTGCCGCAGGTCCTCAGCCCGCTGGCGGCCTAACCGGCCGTTCAGATCGAGGTCTGGAACGGAGACGCCGGGAACCGGCGGTCCGTCGACCGGACCGGCCGGCCGGGGCGGTGACGGAGGGCGGACGGGCGTGAACGGCAACGAGTGAGCCGTCAGCACGTAGGTGACGGTCAGCAGCAGCACGCCGGTCCCCAGGAACAGTGCTCCGTACAGCAGGGTCAGCCGCAGCCGGATGGTCCATCGCCGACGGCCGCGTATCGAGTTCGCGCGCTCCGGATCGGCCGGTGCCAGGTCTTCGGTGCCCATCAGATTCGGTAGCCGGCCTGGGGCACGGTCTCGATGATCGGCGGATCGCCGAGCCTGCGGCGAAGCCGGCTGATCGTCACCTTCACCGTGCCGGTGAACGGATCGGCGGCCTCATCCCACGCCCGCTCCAGGAGTTCTTCGGCGGAGACGACCCTGCCCTGGGCAGCCAGCAGCAACTCAAGCAAGGTGAACTCCTTCGGGCTCAGCTCGAGCCGTCGGCCGGCCCGCGTCGCCCCCCGGCGCCCGGGGTCGAGCCTGAGGTCGCCGTGGACCAGCACCGGAGGGAGCGCCGGCTGCGATCGCCGGGCCAGCGCCCGGATCCGAGCGACCAGTTCGGCGAAGGCGAACGGTTTGGGCAGGTAATCATCGGCTCCGAAGCTCAGGCCGTCCACCCGATCCTCGATCGTGGTGGCGGCGGTCAGCATGAGTACCCGCGCTGGATAGCCCCCGGCAACCAGGGATCGGCAGACCTCGTCACCGTGCAGGACGGGAAGGTCACGATCGAGCACGACGACCTCGTAGCGGTTGACCGACGTGCGCTCCAGCGCCGCCGCGCCGTTCCATGCGACATCGACCGCCATACCCTCGCGGCGGAGCCCGGCCGCCAGTGTCTCGGCGAGCCCACGGTGATCCTCGACTACCAGCACACGCATCGTCCATCTCCTTGCCGCCGAATCGGCTCCAGCATCGCGCAGGAAGCGGTTACAGCGTGGTAACAGCGGCCGTTCCCGCCCGGTAACCGGCATTGCGGTCGACTACCTCCCGACAGCGATCTCGACCTATCGAGGAGGAACACCCATGTTGATTCGACCACGACCACATCGGGGATCCGGGCGGCGGCGCGCGGCGTTCGCGCTGATCGCGGCGGCCAGCGCCGCCGCGGTGCCGGTGACAGCCGTGGCGACCACTCGCGGCACCGCGGCGACTGTCCGCACGGAAGCAGACACAGCGGCCATCCGCACAGGAGCGGCCACTACCGCCGAGAAGCCCGGAGAGTCACCGACGAAGATCGGCGCCGCCGGCACGGGCAGGGCGGACGTGGTCCGGTCTTTCAGCACCTGCATGCGTACGCACGGACAACCCGGCTTTCCCAGCATCACCATCACGGCCGGCGGGCGGGTGAATCTCACCGGCAGCGGCGTGAATCTCCTTTCCGCCCGATACAAGTCGGCAGTACGGGCCTGCGCCGCCCTCCTTCCGAAGGGCAGCGTGCTGCCGACGCCTCCACAACCGCCGTCCGTGCCCCGCCACGGCGTCCACCCGCCGCGGCTTGAGCCGCCGGTGACCGGCGGCCCGGGTACCCCGGCAACTCCCGCCGGCCCGACCTCGCCGACGATCCCCGACCCCTGAGCTGAACCGAGCCCCGACGATCGGCGCCTCACGGAGATCCCACGAGGCGCCGATCCGGGCCGGCACGACACCGCACATCGCGACACCACTGGATGACCAAGGAGGATCTGTGACACCCAACCCCGGAAGCCCAGACCGGCCGGAGGCCGACCGACCGCATACCCCCGAACGGGGCGAAAGGCCACGTCTCAGGAGCAGGCGCGTTACGCCCGTGGCCGCCGCGTCGGCTGCAGTGCTGATCGCCGGGGCCATCACCGCCACGGTCTTGGCCGTCGACACTTCGAGACCGCTCGGAGCGCGCCACGAACGAACCGGACATGGGTACGGCCAGGCGCAGTTGCAGCGTGACGTGGACGCCGTACGCGCGACCGGCGTGGTGGGGGTGCTCGCCGAGGCACGTTCACCGGATCGCCTGCTCGCCCGCAGCGGGGTCGCCGACCTGACGACGCGTACGCCCGTGCCGTCGGATGCCCATTTCCGAATCGGCAGCGCCACGAAGACGTTCACCGCCACTGTGGTACTGCGACTGGCCGGCGAGGGAAGATTGTCGCTCGACGACACCGTGGACAAGTGGCTGCCGGGCGTCGTCCACGGCCACGGCAACGACGGCCGCAAGGTCACCATCAGACAGCTTCTCCAGCACACCAGCGGCCTGTACAACTACCTGACCAAGCCGGCCACGACCCCGCGGGAATGGGAGAAGGGGCGCCTGCGGACCTGGCGGCCGGACCAGCTCGTCGCACTGGCCATGCGTCACCGGCCCCTCTTCGCGGCTGGGAAGGGCTGGAGCTACTCGAACACGAACTACGTCCTCGCTGGAATGATCATCCATCGGGTCACCGGCCGCACCTGGCAGGAAGAGGTCCGGCGGCGCATCCTCGCTCCCCTGCGCCTCACCCAGACCAGCACGCCGGGCACCGAGCCGTACGTGCCCGAGCCGCACGCCGAGGCGTACCAGAGGTTCGCGCCGGGGGGTCCGCTCACGGACGTGACCATTCAGAACCAAACGCTGGGCGACGCCGCCGGTGCCATGATCAGCACAACGGATGACCTAGGTCGCTTCTTCCGCGCGCTCGTGAGCGGCCGGTTGCTCGCCCCGGCCCAACTGGCCGAGATGCAAAAGACCGTCCCGGCCGAGGAACTGCGGATGATGGGCAGCCCTGGAGCCCGGTACGGCCTGGGCCTGGTGTACCAGCCGCTCTCCTGCGGCGGCGGTTACTGGAGCCACGGCGGCGACGACAACGGCTACCGGACACGGCTGGGCGTCACCGCCGACAGCCGCCGCAGCGTGGTGGTCTCGGTGACCTCCCGGTCGCCCGGCGATCTGAAGGCTGAACAGCGCACCGGACGCGCGCTGGGCACGCTGGTCGACCACGCCCTGTGCGCCAGGTGAAGCCGGCCCGTGAAGGACGAGGACCTCTTTCGTCGCAGCCGATGCCGATCGACAGCACCGTCCGTCACCACCAGTCACCAGAACTACGCAGAGCTACTCTTCATCTGGTCGCACGGACCCGAGCAGAGGGCCAAATGGGCGCGACCGCAAGGCCTTCCCATCGATGAGCCGACCGCCGACCACGCCCACGACGTTGAGGAAGGACGGGCGCTCGTCGCCGCGCTCCACAGCCGCCGCCACCGCGGACGTCCGCGCAGGAGCTGAGCCGGTCGTCCGCGGCGGTGCGGGCGCGCCGACAGCCAATCAACCGTGGGGGCGGAATCGGACGACTACGCCCCCTCGCTCGATCCAATCAGAACCCAGCGCCCGACCTGCCGGAACTGGGCGCCGATCCAATCAGATCCGATCCCCACTTCCGCCCCTCCTTTTCGCCCCCTAAAGTGGCCACCAGAGCCCGCTGCACACCTCCCGGGCCACCTGCGGGGGAGGACCTGATCGGGCATGGCCGACCGCGTCTACCTGCGACACTCCACCGACAAGCAGACCGACGCCCGCCAGCGGCACGCCCTGGCCGCGCTGATCGCCTCCGGCGCCCCCGTCTACGACGACCCCGCCACCTCCAGCCGCCAGCTCTCCCTGGACCGGACGGGGTTCACCAAGCTGCTGCACGAGGCCGCAGTCGGCGACACCATCCGCATCGCCGACGCCGCCCGCCTGTTCCGCTCGGTCGCCGACATCCTCGCCCTGCGCCCCGTGCTGATCCGCCGCGGCCTGCACCTGCGGGTGGAGTCGGGGCTGCTGTCGGGGATCGACCTGGCCGCTGACGATCCCGGCACCAAGATGATGGTCAAACGTGCTGGCCTCGGTGCTGGAGTTCCAGCGCGACATGATCAGCGAGAACACCCGCCAGGGCGTCGCCGCCGCCGAGGCCTCCGGCAAGACCCTCGGCCGCCCAACCGCGCTTGCCCCGGACAAGGCCGCCGAGATCGTCACCGCCTACTCTCAAGGCGCCACCGTCAAGGCCCTGGCCCGCGAGCATCACGTCGCGCCCAAGACCATCCGCCGCGTCCTGGACGCCGCCCACGCCCGCCAACTCCCCGACCAGCTCGACGCGCTCCCCGTTCCCGAGGGGCCGTCCGGCCCTGCCGCGGACACGCCCGTGACGCTCGACCTGCCCGGCCTGCTCGCCGACCACCTGCGGGCCGTCGGCGACGACACCATCCGCCAGGCGCTCATCTGGGGGCGGATCATCCGCCGCGGGCAAGGGCTACTCCATCCGTCTCACCATGCCGCTCGAACTCCACCACGCCGCGCTGCAACAGAGCGCAGCCCTCGCCGCCGAGGGCGCCGGGCCGGCCGAACGCAAGGCCTACCGGGTGTACGCCACCCGCATCACAGCTGCTCAACAGCAGAGGACGCCCGGCAACTAACCACGCCGCCCCGCCGGGCTCACCAGCCCTTGGCCGTACTGATCCGCTACCGCAGGCTCGTTTGGGGCTCATGACACGGTTCTTACCGGCGCCCCCATCTGAACCTGTACGGCAGGTTCGAGCTGGACATGAGCAAACAGCTCGACCTCGGGCCGGGGCCGAGCGCCGGGTGACCGGCGGCGGCCGGTTGGAGTTCACGCTCAGCGGGTAGTGCGGCCCAGCTCGACCCGTACAGGCAGGGGGCAGACGCTGCGCCGGCTCGGTCATTCGGTGCTGCAGCATCTGGCCCAAGCCGGGCCGGCCTGCGCCGGAGCCCCAAGCCAAGAGTCGGCGCCGGCACCCGGCCGGCGTCGGCCCCTACTTCCGCCTCGGCGTGGAGACCTCCGACCGCGGTCATGCTTGGAGAGCCGTCGTCTTGCTGGAAAATTCCCGTGGTGAGGTCTGCGCCCCCTACCGCAGATCGGTCGGCGGGTCAGACAGCCGGTGCCATCCGGGTGTGTCCGTGTGCCTCCTCGGCGAGGTCGTGCCAGTCGGCCCAGGTGTTGAGCCGGTCGGCGTACACCTGCGGAACGATCTGGTTGCCCTGGGCGCCGAAGAACACCCGCAGTGGCGGGTTGCCGGAGTCGGCCACCTTGAGCAGCGCCCGGCCTGCCGCGGCCGGGTCACCGACATCTAGCGTCTTGGCGAAGTCGGCGAAACTCTCGCGCAGACCGTCATACAGCGGGTTGGCGTCGGCGTGGACGCCGCCGGCGGCCCCTTCGGTCGCGTAGGAGCCGGGCTCGACCAAGGTCACCTTGATGCCGAAGTCGGCGACCTCCTGAGCGAGGGTTTCACTCAGGCCTTCCAGCGCCCACTTGGAGGCGACATAGCCGCCGCCGAGTGGGAACACGGTGAGGCCGCCGACCGACGAGATCTGGATGATGTGCCCGCTGCCCTGGTCCCGCAGGTAGGGCAGCGCGGCCTGAACGACCCACAGCGGGCCGAAGAGGTTGGTCTCGAGCTGGTCGCGCAACTGCTGCTCGGTCAGTTCCTCCACCGCGCCGGACAGTCCGTAGCCGGCGTTGTTCACGATGACGTCCAGGCGGCCGAAGTGCTCCCTGGCGCGCTTCACGCTGTCGAAGACCGCGGCCCTTCTGGTCACGTCCAGCTCAAGCGGAAGCACCGCATGGCCGTACGCGGCGGCCAAGTCATCGAGGCGCGCGGTGTTGCGGGCGGTAGCGGCGACCTTGTCGCCGCGAGATAGGGCGGCCTCGACGAAACTGCGGCCCAGGCCGCGGGACGAACCGGTGATGAACCAAACCTTGCTCATGTTGTCTTCCGTTCTTTCGGTGGTGAATGTCAGTGACGTCTAGCGGACCTGCCCGCCGAGCCAGTCCTGGAAGGTGAGCAAGCCAGGAAAGTCCTTGCGCAGCTGGGCGAGGTCGGCCTGGTAGCCGCTCTCGGCAAACCATTCGAACAGCCTTTCCTCGATCGGCAGGGGGACGAGGCGCGTTGGCACTGCGGTGACCTTCTCGTAGATTCCGGCCACCTCGGCGAAGGTCAGCTCGTCGCCGGCGATCTCGAGTTCCACGCCCAGGTAGTCGTCCCGGTGGTCGATGACGTGCGCGGCGATTCGGCCGATGTCGTCGGTGGCGATCAGCTGCATCGGCCGGTCGGGGAGCACCGGGAGCTCCATCAGCCGTTCCCCTTCGACACCGGCGTAGTGCAGCAGGTTGTCCATGAAGAACACCGGCCGCAGGATCGTCGCGGGCAACCCCAGAGCGCGGATGTACGCCTCGATCGCCGCCTTGCTCTCGAAGTGCTCGATCCCGGTGTGCCGCTCGGCTCCGCCGACTGAGCTGTAGACCAGGTGCCCGACCTCGACGTCCAGTGCGACGTCGGCGACGCGCATGCCCTGCCGTACCTCGGCCTTGAGGGTTTCCGGCTCGTACGCCAGTGCCTGCATGCTGAACACGGCGTCCACGCCTCGCATGGCCCGCTCCAGGGATGCGGGATCCTCCAGGTCGCCGGCCACGAGCTCGGCACCGGTCAGCCGGCCGGCGGCCGGGCTCTTCGGATCGCGGGCCAGGGCACGGACGCGCCAGCCGCGGCTCAACAGGTGACGCGCGGTGGCGCCGCCCTGCCGGCCGGTGGCGCCGATGACCAGGGCCACGCTCATGACGTCACCACCGGGGTGGTCTGGGCCAGCGCGATCCGCCAGGTGCCGTCGTCTTTGACCAGCACGAATGTCAGCGCTCCTGTGCGGCCGTCGTTGACGTGCTTGATCAGGTTGGCCAGCGCCACGTCCGGTCGCAGGAACGTGACGTCGAGCAGCTCGTTCTTGGTCAGCACGTCCTTGAGCGGGGTGCGCAGCGCCTTGGCCATGACCTGCCTGACCTGGCCGCGGCCGCGCAGCCGGATCCCGGTGAAATTGACCAGGGACACCTCCTCGGTCAGCAGCCCGGTGAAACCGGCCACGTCGCTCTGCAGCTCTTCGGCGTCGCGGACGACCTGCTCGATCGCCTCGATATCGGGATTCATGTCGCATTCTCCAGTTCGCGGAGTGATTCGCTCCGCATTGAGACTATGCCGGAGCGAATCGCTCCGCAACTGGTAGGATGTGTGGCGATGACCACACGCAAAGACATCGCAGAACGCAACGACCGCACGTTGCTCCAGGCCGCCCGCGACGTTCTCGCCGAAGACGGCGCCCACGCCTCCGTCGCCGCCATCGCGGCCCGGGCTGGGGTCGGCATCGGCAGCCTCTACCGGCGCTACAAGACCAAGGAAGAGCTGTTCCAGCGGCTCAGCCTGCTCTCCCTCGACCACTGGAACGAGGCGGCCGAGCAGGGCTTGGCCGATCCCGACCCGTGGGCAGGACTGGCGGCGTTCATCTACGGCTGTGTCGCGTTCGGGCAGGGCTCGCTGGCGCCCGTCGCCGGCACCATTGAGGTGACCCAGGAGATGAGAGCCAAAGCCCGCCGCGGCGACGAACTGCTCGACGAGCTGGTACGGCGAGCGCACCAGGCCGACGTACTCCGCAGGGACGTGGCCGCGGTCGACATCTCGCTGCTCATCGAGCAGTTCGGCCGTTCCCCGGTGATCGATCAGCTTCGCAAGCAGGGCAGGGGCGATCTGCTGCCCGCCGCCGCCGAGGCGCGCCGACGGCTGATCGCGATAGCGCTCGACGGGTTGCGGCCGGGACATGGCCCGTTGCCCGGTTCCCCGCCGGGCGAGGAGCTCTTCACCGGCCGCTGGTCGAGCGAGTAGATGAACCCGATACCCGGCCTGGCACCTCCGCCTGGCCCCTGAGTAGCCAAGGTCTACGAGGCGTCCACCGCGCCCCGAGCTCGGTGGCCCGGCCCGGATGGTGGCGCCTTCGCTGACCGACATCCGGTCCCATCTTCCGCCTACGGAGCCACCCGGATAACCAAAACCCTGTCCCCGCGCCCCGATCACGCCCTGTCTGAAGTCTTCTTCGGCTGGCGGGGCACGGTGTCGCCCTTCAGGTGCCCGTACACCGTCGAGCGTGGCACTCCGAACAAGTCCGCGATCTGCTGGACGGTCTTGTCCCGCGTGTCGTACAGCTGCTGGGCGAGGGCGGCCTGGTCGGCCGTGAGCTTGGGCCGGCGTCCGCCGACCCGGCCGCGGGCACGGGCGGAGGCCAGGCCGTCCATCGTGTTGGCCACGATCAACTCGCGCTGCAGCTCGGCCAGGACCGACAGCATGCCAAACATCGCGCGGCCCTCCATCGTGCCGGTGTCGATGCCCTGCTCGATCACGTGCAGGCCCACCCCGCGTTCGCGCAGGTCCGCCCCGAGGGTGACCACCTGCCGTCACCGAACCGTCGTCAACCCCGCCGGGGTTACCGCCAAAATCCGGTCCGATCCTCCTCGCGGGCCGGATGGTCCTCGAACTCGTCAAGGCGCGGGGCGGCATCAACCGGATGGCGGATCGGCGGGCCCGCCAGGACGCGGCCGCCCTGTCGACGGCCGAGTTGGTCAGCGCGATCGGTGACAACGCGGACCATCCCTGGAAACCACCGGTCGGCGGCATCACGGCCGCCCTGGGCCACGATGTGGTCCACGGCCTGGACATCACCGTCGCTCTCGGCGTCGACCGCCGCGGCCCGGAAGACCGCGTGCGCCTCCTCCTGGAGCACGTGACTCCACGGACCCTCAGATTCTTCGGAGCCGATGTCGACGGCGTCGAACTGCGCGCCGACGACCTCGACTGGTCTCTCGGCGCCGGCGCACCCCTGACCGGCAGCGCCCAGGACCTCCTGCTGGTCGCCTACGGCCGCAAGCTCCCACACGGCGCGGCACGGGATCGATACATCGCCGCGTGATCCGCCGTGCCCGGACTCGGCGGATCAGATACCGACGTCGCCTCCGCCGAACCGGGTCCGCGGCGCCGCGGTTCGAGGCCGCCTACGAGTGGGACGCGGGGCCGAGCAGAGCCTTGATCTCGCCGAAGAAGGCCGGGCCCGGAGTGACCTGGAAGGGACGCAGATCGAACAGGACGCTCTTGGGCCCGTGGCGGTGCAGGAGCAGGTGGACGGGTGTGCGCCCGGGGTGGGTGGCGAGGGTCTGCTTGAGTTCTCGGACGAGTTGGAGGTTCAGCCGGTCCTCGTGGACGTGGATGACGACGGGCGGCCCGTTCTCCGCCTGGGAGAGGTCGAGGGTGGTGATGTCCTCGGCGTAGACGCTGAGCGTCTCGTCGCGGACGTTGGTCCGGCCGCGCACGGAGATCACGCGGTCTTCGGTCAGGGTCTGGCCGTAGAGGGTGTAGGTCTTGGGGAAGACGAGGCATTCCACGGCGGCGTCGTGGTCTTCGAGGGTGACGACCGCCCACGGGCTGCCCTGCTTGGTGACCTTGCGTTGCAGGCCGGAGATGATCCCGGCGACCCGGACCGGCGCGTCGGCGCGAGAGGAGGCCAGCAGGTCGGCGATCGTGGTGTCGCGGTTGGCCTCCAGGACCGGTTCGGCGCCGTCAAGGGGATGGGACGAGACGTACAGGCCGAGCATCTCGCGTTCGAAGGCCAGCAGGGTGCCGGTGTCCCATTCCTGCTCGGGGACCTCGACCGTCAGGGGCTCGGCGGCTTCGGAGGACGCGCCGAAGAGGGAGTCCTGGCCGCGGGCGGCGTTGCGCTTGAGGTCGATGACCGCGTCGACGGCCTGCTCGTGGACCATGACCAGACCCTTGCGGCGCTGGCCGAGGCCGTCGAAGGCGCCGGCCTTGGCCAGCGACTCGATGACGCGTTTGTTGCAGACGCTCTGCGGGACCTTGGCCAGGAAGTCGTTGAAGCCGGTGTAGTGACCGTCGTTCCGGCGGGTGCCGACGATGGCGTCGACGACGCCCGCGCCGACGTTGCGGATCGCGCCCAGGCCGAAGCGGATGTCGTGCCCGACGGCGGTGAAGTCCAGTTCGCTCTGGTTGACGTCGGGCGGCAGCACCTTGATGCCCAGGCGGCGGCAGTCGGCCAGGTACACCGCCATCTTGTCCTTGTCGTCGCCGACCGAGGTGAGGAGGGCGGCGAGGTACTCGGCGGGGTGGTTGGCCTTGAGGTAGGCCGTCCAGTACGAGACGACGCCGTATCCGGCGGTGTGGGATTTGTTGAAGCCGTATCCGGAGAAGGGGACCAGCACGTCCCAGACGGCTTTGACCGCCTCGTCGGAGAAGCCGCGTTCCCGCATTCCGGCGGAGAACTTGCCCCACTCGGCGTCCAGGACGTCCTTCTTCTTCTTGCCCATCGCGCGGCGCAGCATGTCGGCGCCGCCGAGGGAGTACCCGGCCAGTCGCTGGGCGATCGCCATGACCTGTTCCTGGAAGACCACCAGGTGGTAGGTGTCGCCCAGGATGGGTTCGAGCGCGTCCTCGAGTTCGGGGTGGATCGGTTCGACCTTCTGCCTGCCGGTCTTGCGCAGGGCGTAGTTGGTGTGGGCGTTCATCTCCATCGGGCCGGGCCGGTACAGGGCGGAGACCGCGGCGATGTCGGTGAACTCGGTGGGGCGCATCAGCCGCAGCAGGGTCCGCATTCCGCCGCCGTCGAGCTGGAAGACCCCGAGCGTGTCGCCGCGGGCGAGCAGCTCGTAGGTTCGGGTGTCGTCGAGCGGCACTTTGAGGATGTCGATGTCGACGCCCTTGTTGGCTTTGACGCCGGCGATCGCGTCGTTGATGACGGTGAGATTGCGCAATCCGAGGAAGTCCATCTTCAGCAGGCCCATCTCCTCGGCCTGGGTGAAGGGGAACCCGGAGAGGACCGGACCGTCCTGCTTGGGTTTGACCAGGGGCAGCACGTCGATCAGCGGCTCGGACGACAGGATCACCCCGGCGGCGTGGACGCCGGTTCCGCGGGTCAGGCCCTCGACGCCCATGGCGGTGTCGATGACCCGTTTGACGTCGGGTTCCCCGGTGTACATCTTCCGCAGTTCGGTGGCCTCACCGTGGCGGGGGTGGGCGGGGTCGTGGACGGCGGCCAGGGGGATCTCCCTGCCGCCGGCGGCGGCCGGGAACGCCTTGGTGACGCGGTCGCCGAGCGCGTAGGGGTAGCCCAGTACCCGGCAGGCGTCCTTCACCGCGGCCTTGGCCTTGATCGTGCCGAACGTGACGATCTGGCACACCCGGTCGCCGCCGTACTTCGCGGTGACGTAATCGATCATCTCGTCGCGGCGGCGGTCGTCCAGGTCGAGGTCGACGTCGGGCATCGTGACGCGTTCGGGGTTGAGGAACCGCTCGAAGATCAGCCCGTGCTCGATCGGGTCCAGCTCGGTGATCCCCGTGCAGTACGCCACCATCGACCCGGTCGCCGACCCGCGGCCCGGTCCGAGGCCGATCCCGCTGGCGCGGGCGTGCCGGCAGATGTCGGCGACGACCAGGAAGTACCCGGGGAACCCCATCCCGTCGATCACCGACAGCTCGTAGTCGATGCGGTCCAGGACGTCCCGCGGCGGGTCGCCGCCGTAGCGGCGCCGGGCTCCGGCCAGGGTCTCCTTGCGCAGCCAGGACGATTCGCTCTCCCCGCCGGGGACGGGGAACTCGGGCATGAGGTCGCGGTGGGCGAAGACTTCCGCGTAGTCGCCGACGCGTTCGGCGATCAGCAGCGTGTTGTCGCACGCCCCGGGGACCTCGCCGTCCCACTGCGCCCGCATGTCCGCGGCGCGCTTGAGGAAGTAGCCCGACCCGGAGAACCGGAACCGGTTCTGGTCGGCGAGCTGCTTGCCAGTGCCGATGCACAGCAGCGCGTCGTGCGCCGCGGCCTGGTCCTCGGTCACGTAGTGCGAGTCGTTGGTGGCCAGGGGCGGCAGGCCGAGTCGCCGGCCGAGCCTCAGCAGGTCGTCGCGGACGCGCCGCTCGATAGCCAGGCCGTGGTCCATCAGCTCCAGGAAGTAGTCGTCCTTGCCGAAGATGTCCTGGTAGCGCGCGGCGGCCTCGACGGCCTGCTCGTACTGGCCCAGGCGGAGCCGGGTCTGCACCGCGCCGGACGGGCAGCCGGTCGTGGCGATGATGCCCGCACCGTGCTCGGCGAGCAGCTCGTCGTCCATCCGCGGGTACTTCTGGACGTGGCCTTCCAGCCACGCCCGCGACTGGAGCCGGAACAGGTTCCGCAGCCCGCCGGCGTCGGCCGCCCACATCGTCATGTGCGTGTACAGGCCGCGGCCCGACACGTCGCCGCCCTCCCCGGTCTCGTCGTCGGACCGGCGCAGCGCGCGGTCCTCGCTCCAGTACACCGCCTGCCTGTGGAACCGCGACGCCGGCGCGACGTAGGCCTCGGTGCCGATGATCGGTTTCACGCCGGCCTGGGCCGCCGCGTGGAAGAACTCGTAGGCCCCGTGCACGTTGCCGTGGTCGCTCATCGCCACCGCGGGCATCCGCTGCCGGGCGGCCTCGTCCATCAACGGGGCGATCTTGGCCGCGCCGTCCAGCATGCTGTACTCGGTGTGCACATGGAGGTGCACGAACGACCGCACGACGACCACGCCCTCCGGTTGTAGGTTCATTCGCGAACCCGAGCATTCGACTGGAGGGAGAGCGGCGGTGTCCAACAACCAACACGCCGCATCGTCACAATCGTCGGTTGTGCATGCAGGTGCGGCGGATCTGGACCTGGGCGCGGTGCGGGCCTTCGTCGCCATCACCGAGGACCGCTATTTCAGTGAGGCCGCGGCCAGGCTGGGCATCAGCCAGCAGGCCATCTCCAAACGCATCGCCAGCCTCGAAGCCGCGACCGGTGTGAGACTGTTCGACCGCGCGCGCACCGGCGCCGAGCTCACCGAGGACGGCCGGATCTTCCTGTCACATGCGCGCGCGCTGGTCGGCACCGCCGACCAGGCGCTGGCGACGCTGCGCGGCCGGCGCCGCGCGCTCCGGATCGATGTGCTGGACACCCGCACGGCCGCCATCGACCAGGTCCGCTCGTTCTACGACACCCGCGCGGACGTGGACATCGAGATCATCACCTCCAACGGGCTCCGGTCCGCGCGCGGCGCGCTCACCCGCGGATCCGTGGACGCGGCCTTCTGCCGGGTCACCGGAGCCCCGGAAGACGGACTGGTGCGCCTGTCGGCGTATTTGGAACCGGCGCATCTTCTGGTCGGCCGCGACCACCCGCTGGCCGGCCTGCGGCAAGTGGGAATGGCGCAGCTCTCCGGAGCCACTGTCTGGATGCCCGGCAACGCCGAGGGAAGCGAATGGGCCGAATACCACCGTTTCCTCGGCGGCGCGTTCGGCATCCGGATCGACACCGCCGGGCCCGACTTCGGCTACGAGCATTTCGTGAGGGAGGTCGGCGGCGGCGCGCGGGCGAGCATCATCGGCGAGGGGTCGCGGATCCCGTGGCACCCGGATACCGTCCGGATCCCCCTGGTCGACCCGACCCCGGTCTACCCGTGGTCCCTGCTCTACCCTCGCGCCGGCCGGCATCCGGCGTTGGACCTTCTCGTCCGCCACGTCCAGGCCAGTTATCGGCCCTTCGACCCGGACCGCCAGTGGCTTCCCGCCGCCGACCGTCACCTCTTCACAAACCCCGAGAACTCCTGAGGCTCAAGCCCCTCCGGCGACCGCGCAGGAATTGGGGACAGCCCCTGAGCGCGCCTGCCATCTCGCCGCATATATATATGCGGGACGGCCCCAGGAAACTGCCCTGCCGTGTTCCCGATCCGGGACGGGCGTGTTCGCATTCGTCGCCGGTCGCTCGGGCGGGATCAGTCGGCGGGCTCGCCGAACCAGCGGGAGAGGTGGACGTCCAGGTCCCGCTGGTCGTCGCCGATCCAGGCGATGTGGCCGTCGGGGCGCAGCAGGACGCACGGGGCGTCCACTGCCGCGGCGGGGTCCGCGACGTGATCGACCCGGTCCGACCAGCCGCCGGCGGTCAGCCGTTCGGTGCGGTCCAGCAGCAGGCCGCGGCCGTGACGCAGCAGGTCGTAGAGGCGTCCCTGGCCCACGTCGAGGTCGCGCAGGCGGCGGCCGAGCAGGTCGGGGCCTTCGCCGAAGTCGTAGCGGACGCCGATCGCGGTGATCTTCTCGATCAGGTGGCGGTTCACCTCGTCGATGTCCATCAGTTCGGTGAGCAGCCTGCGCACGGCCTGCGGGCCGGGTTCGGCGGACGACAGTTCCGTCTGGGCGCGGGTGTTGTCCAGCACGTCCTCGGCGACCGGACGGCGTTCGGCCTGGTAGGTGTCCAGCAGTGTTCCCGGCGCCCAGCCGCGGATCTGCGCGGCCAGTTTCCAGCCGAGGTTGAACGCGTCCTGGACGCCGAGGTTGAGGCCCTGCCCGCCGATGGGCGGGTGGATGTGCGCCGAGTCGCCGGCCAGCAGCACCCGCCCGACCCGGTAGCGCTCGGCCAGCCGGGTGGCATCGCCGAAGCGGGAAAGCCAGCGCGGGGAGTGCACGCCGAAATCGGTCCCGGCGCTGGCGCGCAACTGCTGTCTGAAGTCGTCGAGGGTGGGCGGTTCCGCGCGATCGCCGACTCCGGCGGCGGGGACGACGACGCTGTAGGCCCTTTCGCCGAAGGGCCTGAGCCAGAACCGCTTGGTGGTCTCGCTGATCTCGGCGACCTTGGCGGCGATCTCCTCCTGCGGCACGCCCACTTCCATCTCGCCCATCAGCGTCTCGTTCCGCGAGGGCTCGCCGGGGAAGCCGACGCCGAGCAGTTTGCGCACCGTGCTGCGAGCGCCGTCGCAGCCGACGAGATAGCGGGAACGCAGCTTTTCTCCGCCGGCCAGTTCGACGGTCACCCCCTCGTCGTCCTGCTCGAGACCGGTCACCGCGCAACCGCGCCGGATGTGCGCACCCAGCCGGGTCGCGTGCTCTTCGAGCAGGCGCTCGATGACCGGCTGCGGGATGCCCAGCAGATAGGCGTGCGCGGAGTCCAGGTCCGGGGGCGCGGGCTTGTCGATGGCGGCGAAGAATCCGCCGGCCGGGCGCCGTCTTCCGTGTTCGCGGACGCGGTCCAGCAGTCCGCGCATCGCCATCAGCTCCAGACTGCGGATGTGCAGACCGACGATGCGGACGAACGACACGGGCTCGGTCTCCTTCTCCACGACGAGTACCCGCACCCCGTGCAGCCGCAGTTCGGCGGCCAGCGTCGCGCCGGTCGGCCCGCACCCGGCGATGATGACGTCGAACATGAGGGGCGGGTGATCGGCGCCGGAGGTCTGCGGCCGGAGTCCGGGGGCGTCGCTCACGGTGAAGTCGCGCTCGACCGTGCCGTCCGACGACGGCTCGGCGGTGAACTGGGATGAGTCCATTGGTGTTGCCTTTCGGGAGTGCCCTGCGGCGGCGCTCCCGGCGACACCTACGTCAATCGCCGGCCGTGACGGAAAGGGGGAGCACCCACGTCGATACTGCGTTCATGGGTCTCACCTCCTCGGACTGTGTCGCGGCCGACCGCAAGCTACAAGCCCGCGCATCACCCCGTCCACTCCTTTTCCGGCCGCGTGACCGCGGCTCTGAACGGGCCGGGCGCGCCGCGCCGCGGGGGCGTCCTGCTTCCCGGTTGATAATCTCAATGTTGAGATTGTCGGGAGGGGCGAATGGCCGACGCGGTGGACGCGATCCTGGCGCAGTGGGGGCGGGAGCGGCCCGACGTGGACGTGTCCGCGATGGGCGTCGTCGGGCGGATCTCCCGGGCGCAGCTGCTGCTGGGCCGGGAGCTGAAGGGCTTCTTCGCCGAGCGGGGTCTGGAGAGCTGGGAGTTCGACGTCCTGGCGACGCTGCGCCGGCACGGCGCCCCCTACGAGCTGACGGCGGGGGAGCTGCTGCGGGCGGCGATGGTGACGTCGGGGGCGATCACCAACCGGATCGACCGGATGGAGGCCAAGGGCCTCGTCGAGCGGGTCCGGGACGCCGGCGACCGCCGGTCGGTGCGGATCCGGCTCACGCCCGCCGGCCTGCGGACCGTGGACGACCTGCTCGGCCTGCACGCCGCCAACGAGGACCGGCTGCTGGCCGCGCTGGACCCGGCCGGGCGGGAGCGGCTGGCGGAGGCGCTGCGCACGCTGCTGGAGTCGCTCGGCGACACCTCCCTCTCCTAGAGCCTCCAGCCCTCTCCTAGGGCGGGAAGCCGCGGACGGCGCGGGCGGCGCGCCCGGCGATGGCGGCCAGGTGCGGGGCGAGTGCGGGCGGGTCGAGCAGCGTGTAGTCGACGGGCAGCAGGGCGACGCGGTGGGCCAGGAACCGCAGCGAGTCCGAGCGGGTGTGCAGCAGGCAGGCGCGGTCGCCGGCCGGCTCCAGGACGCCCTGCCAGGCGGTGACGTGCTCGGCGGCCTCGGCGGCGGGGACGTGCAGCAGCAGCCGCGCCCGGATCGTCCCGGACCCGCCGGCGAGGGCGTCCATCGTCCAGGAGACGGCGTCGGCGCCGCCGGGCAGTTCGCGTTCGGGGCCGCGCACGCCGGTGCGGTGCGGGCCGGTGATCCGGTCGGCGCGGAAGGTGCGCCAGGCGGCGCGGTCCTCGTCGTGGGCGACCAGGTACCAGCGGCGTCCGGCGGCGACGAGCCGGTGCGGCTGCGCCAGCCGCCGGTCCCGCCGGCCGCCGGCGGCGGTGTAGGTGAAGCGGACGTGCTCGCGGGTGACGCAGGCGGCGGCGAGCAGGGCCAGGACGGCGGGGTCGGCGGGGGGCGGGGCGCCGTCCTGCGGCGGGAGCGACACGGCGGCCTCGGTGAGCGCGGCGACGCGGTGCCGCAGCCGGTGGGGGAGGACCTGCTCGAGTTTGGCGAGGGCGCGCAGCGAGGCGTCCTCGACGCCGGTGACGGCGCCGGCGGCGGCGGTGCGCAGGCCGATGGCGATGGCGGTGGCCTCGTCGTCGTCCAACAGGAGCGGCGGCATCGCGGTGCCGGCGGTGAGCCGGTAGCCGCCGGTACCGCCGCGGGCGGCGTGCACGGGGTAGCCGAGCTCGCGGAGCCGGTCGATGTCGCGGCGGACGGTGCGGGCGGTGACGCCGAGCCGCTCGGCGAGTTGCGGGCCGGGCCATTCGCGGGAGGTCTGCAGCAGGGACAGCAGCCGAAGCAGCCGTCCGGACGGGTCGCGCATGGCCCCCATCCTGCCGTCCCTTGAGGACGTTGAGTGACCTAATGGCGGTCTAGCGTCGACGACGAGGGCCGGAGGTTCCGGGTCTCGCGAACGGAGGGACGCCATGCTGCGCGGATTCGCCACCATCAGCCTGTGGGCCGACGACCTGGAGGCCGCCAAGGACTGGTACGCCGAACTGCTGGGCGTCCGCCCGTACTTCAGCGTCCCGGGCCCGGACGGCCGCGCGGGCTACTACGAGTTCCGGGCCGGGGACTACGAGCACGAGCTGGGCCTGATCGACGCCCGGTTCCGCCCCGGCGGACCGGACGGCGGCGGCCCGGCCGGGGCGATCATGTACTGGCACGTGGACGACCTGGACGCCGCGGTGGAGCGGCTGCTGGCGATGGGCGCCCGCGAGCACGAGAAGATCACCGAGCGGGGCGAGGGGACGGGATTCGTGACCGCGTCGGTGGTCGACCCGTTCGGCAACGTCCTGGGCGTGATGTCCAACCCGCACTACCTGGAGGTCCTGGCCGAGGCGGCACCGCGCTGACCGCACCCGCCACCGCGCCCGCCGCCGCGCCGTGTGAGGTGCGTCTCTCAGGGGCGCGGGAATGTCACAACCGCGGCGCGCGGGTGGTTCGTATGGGCATGGGAACTTTCGTGGTCCGGCAGCGCGACACCACGTGCCACACCCTCCTGTACGCCGCGCACGACGCGTTCCGCCGGGACCTGGACCGGCTCGCGGCGGCGGTCGCGGCGGGCAAGGGCGGGGCCGCGCACGTCCGCGCCGGGTGGGACAACCTCACCGACCAGCTCCGCATGCACCACGACCTGGAGGACCGGCTGCTGTGGCCGCGCGTCGAGCGCGCGGTCGCCGGGCGCCCGGCGGAGCGGGCCGTGCTGGCGGAGATGCGCGCCGAGCACGCCCGCATCGCGCCGTTGGCCGCCCGCGTCGACGCCGCGCTCGCGGGCGGCCCGCCGCAGGACGGCGCCGCGGTCGCGGCGGTGCGGGACCTGCGGGAGGCGCTGGAGGCGCACCTGCGGCACGAGGAGGCCGCCGCGCTGCCGCTCGCGGAGGCGGCGCTGGAGGCGGGGGAGTGGCGGGCGCTGGCCGCCGACGCCGCGGGCCGCTGCGCGGCGGGCGCGCCGCTGTTCGTCCCGTGGGTCGTGGACGGGATCGCGCCCGTGGACCGCAGCAGGTTCCTGACGGCGCTGCCCGGCCCGGTCCGCGACCGCAACCGGGTGCTGTGGGAGCCCCGCTACCGCAAGCGCCGCCTGTGGAGCGCCTGACCCGCCCCGCTGCGGGCCGCGGTCACCACGGGACGGCGCGGACGCGGACGTGGTCGTCGGCCGGGTCGTAGTACGACATCAGCAACTCGGCGGGGGTGCTGATGGCGGGATGGCCGATGAGGGCGCGGCACTGGTCGAGCCCGGTCCCGCCCGAGCAGCCGACGGTGCCGTCCCCGGCCGGGCGCCAGGGGCCCTCGGGCGCCGGGGCGCGCCAGAGCCGGTACCGGCCGTCCAGACCGCGCTGCTCGATCATGACCAGGCCCTTGCCCGCGCGCGCGTAACCGGCGGCGTGGACGGCGTAGGGGGCGGCGCCGGGGACGATGCTCGCCGCCTGGAACGCGTCGCGGGTCCACCCGCCGGCCGTCCGGTACTCGTAGGCGGCGGCGTCGCGCCACGCGGCGGGGTCGGCGCGGACGCGGGCGAGGGTGACGCGGCCGCCGGCGCAGGCGCCGAACCCGTGGACGTCGCAGACGGCGGCGAACAGGTACAGGTACCCGCCCGCGAAGACGGGGGAGCCGAGGTTCTGCTGGAACGGCAGCCCGCCGGGCGCGGTGAACGGCGTCGCGCGGCCGGTGAGGACGCCGCGGCCGGGCCGGTACTCGACCATGCCGAAGCCCTGGGTGCTGATGGACGCGGCGGTCACGCACACGTCGGTGTAGGTGATCAGGAGCGTGCCGGTGCCGGGCCGGCGGGCGGCGCCCGACACCCAGGAGGCGCTGTAGGCGGTGCCGGGGTCGTGGCAGGGCCGCCCGCCGGGCAGGACGAGTCCGGGCGGCGCGCCGAGCAGCCCCTGCGGCGGCCGCGCCGCCCCGCCCAACGCCCGGCCGTCCGGGTCGGGCGCCGCGGCGGGGGAGGGCAGTTCGGTGAGGGCGGTGGGGACGCGGCCGGGGACGGCGGCCCCGGCCGCGGCGGTCGCGCCGAACCACATCCCGGGCCGGGCGCCCTTCCACACCGAGTCGCAGAACAGCCACAGGCTGCGTCCGGGCCGTCCGGGCAGCGCGACGCTGTAGCCGCAATCGCGGTCGATGCTGTTGCCGGGCGCGGCGGTCTCGTAGCGGGACAGGACGCGGGCGGGCGGCGCCGCCCCGGACGCCGCCCCCGGCCGCGGGACCGGCGCGCCGCCGCCCGCGCCCGCGAACACGCCGGCGAGCACGGCCGCCGCGGCGAAGGCGGCGCCGGCACGGGGGACACGGCGGGGCACCGGAACCTCCTCCCGGGGGCGGTGGAACACCACAGCCTGGCCCGCCGCCCGCCCGCGATCAACTCCCGGCCCCCCGGCCGGAGCGGTTCGCCCCGCCCCGGCCCCGCCCTCCGCGGCTCCCGCGGAGGGCGGGGCATGTTTGGCGGGAGCCGCGCGGGTAGGGCGCGGTACGGCCGGCGGAGCTCCTCCGGCGGGCGCGGACCGCCGGGCAGCGGGGGTCCGCGGCCGCGATGCCCGCCGCGGCGGGCCGCCGACCGGGCCGACGAAGCTCGATGGAAGGACGGATGATGAACACCCCCTCGGTGCCCGGCGACGGGCCCGGACAGCTCGGCAAGAACGCCGCCAAGGCGGGCCGCTCCGCCGGATCCGCCGGCAAGTCGGCCGGTGGGACGGCGGGGAAGGCCGCCGGAACCACGGCGGGCAAGACCGCAGGCGGCGCGGCGGGCGCAGCGCGGGAGGGCGCCGGAGCCGCCGGCGCGACCGCGCAGTCCGCCGGACGGGCCGCAGGGCAGGTCGGCGGGCAGGTCGCCGCGCTGCCCGGCCGGGCCACGGCCCTGGCCAAGCTCGTGACGCTGCGGCGCTTCCTGCGGGCCGCGCCGGTCGCGGCGGCCGCCGTCGCCGGCGTCGTCGTCGGACGTCTCACCGCCAAGAAACGCTGACCCCCCGACCAACCCGGACCACCCGGAACGCCCCCGCCCCGCGCGGGGGCGTTCCGCTCTCCCACCACCCCGGCCCGAGGGCCTTGACCTGCGCACGGCCGTCCGCCGACCGGCCACCGACCATCGCGTGACCGAATCCAGGTCGCCCGTTTAGAGAGATCAGCGTGGGTACACCGGGGTCGTGCAAACCCCAGAACACCCCCTACCGAGGAGATGACATGACTGGGCCGATCGCCCAGCAGACTTCGGGCAGCAACTACGTCCAGCGCGGCGGAACCGGCAGCAGCCTCGCCGACGTCGTCGACCTGATCCTGGAAAAGGGCCTGGTCATCGACCTGTACGCGCGGGTGTCGCTGGTCGGGATCGAGATCCTCACGGTGGACGTGCGGATCGTCGTCGCCAGCGTCGACACCTACCTGCGGTTCGCCGAGGCCGTGAACCGGCTCGACATCGCCCACGACGGCACCTCGCAGGGCCTCCCGCAGTTCGTGGAGGGCATGCAGGAGTCGGGCGCCAAGAAGAAGACCCGCGGCGCGCTGGAGGGCGCCGGCGAGCGGCTGAAGGAGACCTTCGGCGGCGGCGACTCCGACGATTCCGGCGAGGAGAAGCAGCCCGCGCGGCGCCGCTCGTCCCGCAAGAAGGAGGACGAGGAAGAATGAGCACGCCGCGAACCCCCGGCGGCTCCGGGCCCGGCGACCGGGTCCCGCAGTACGTGTACGGGGTCACCCGCACGGACGCCGAACTTCCCGATGACGTCACCGGCCTCGACGACGAGCCGGTGTCGCTGGTGCAGGACGGCGGCGTGTGCGCCGCGATCGTCAGCGACCTGCCCGCCGACCGCGCACTCGGCGAACGCGCGGACCTGGTGGCGCACCAGCGGGTCCTGAACGCCCTGGTGGACGCCGGCACCGTGGTGCTGCCGTTCCGGTTCGGCGCGGCGCTGGCCGACCGCGACGCCGTGGCCAAGGAACTGCTCGCCGGCAACTCCGAACGCCTCGGGCAGGTGCTGGACCGGCTGGACGGCCGCGTCGAGCTGCGCCTGAAGGCCACCTACGTCCAGAACGAGGTCCTCGGCGAGATCATGTCCGCCGAACCGGAGATCGCCGAGCTGTCCCGGCGGCTGCGCGAGGTCCCCCCCGACGCCGCCGACGCCGTCTACTACGACCGCATCCGGCTCGGCGAGCTGATCGCGCGGGCGATGGAGCGGCGCCGCGAGCACGACGGGCAGGTCCTGCTGGACGGCGCCGCCCCGGCCGCCGAGGCGTTCACCCGCAAGACGCCCGCCCGGGAGGAGGACGTCCTGGACGCCTCGTTCCTCGTCGCCGCCGACCGCCGCGACCGGTTCGAGCAGGCCGTGGAGAAGCTCGGCCAGGCGCACGGCGACCGGATCCGGATCCGCCTCATCGGGCCCCTGCCGCCCTACGACTTCGTCCCGGAGGCGTGAGGAGGATGGGACTGTTCACCGGGCTGGTCACCCTGCCGCTCGCGCCCGTCAAGGGCGTGGTCCGGCTCGCCGAGACCCTCACCGAGCAGGCCGAGGCGCAGCTGTACGACCCGGGGCGGATCGCCGCGGAGATGCAGCAGATCGCCGACGAGGTCGCCGACGGGGAGATCACCGAGGAGGAGGCCGCCGCCCGCGAGGAGGACCTCATCCGGCGGCTGAACGAGGGCCGCGACCGCGGCTACCGGCCCCGCGGGTAGCCGGGGGAGGAGGCCAGTGATGATGTCCGCGTCCGAGGCCGCCCAGCGGGCGGTCGAGCACGTCACCGCGATGACCGGCCGCAGCGCCGAGAGCATCGTGGGGATCGAGCGCGCCGGCGAGGACGGCTGGCGCGTCACGGTGGAGGTGGTGGAGACCCGCCGCATCCCCGACTCCGCCGACATCCTCGCGGCCTACGACACCGAGGTGGACGCGGACGGCGAGCTGGTCGGCTACCGCCGCGCCCGCCGCTACCCCCGCGGACGAGTGGAGAGGGACTGAGACGCAGTGAGCGAGATCTCCTGGACCGGGCAGCCGTCCCCGGCACGGTCGATGGCCGGGGAACGGACCTCGGCCAACCTGGCGGACCTGCTGGAACGCATCCTCGACAAGGGGATCGTGATCGTCGGGGACATCCGGGTGAACCTGCTCGACATCGAACTGCTGACCATCAAGCTGCGGCTGCTCGTGGCATCGGTGGACCGGGCCAAGGAGATGGGCATCGACTGGTGGGAGCACGACCCGTCGCTGTCGTCCAGGGCCCGGCGGGACGAGGCGGGCGAGCGGGACGCCGACCGGGAGCTGCTGGAGGAGAACCGGCGGCTGCGCGAACGCCTCGCCGCCCTGGAGGCCGGCCCGCCCGGCAACGACGACGGCAACGACGACGGCACCGGCGCGCCCGGCGCCGACCGGGCGGACGCCGCCGCCGACGCGGCCCGCCCGGCACGACGGGGGAAGGAGAACAGATCATGACCGCTGCCCGGCCGCCCGGCGACCCGGCCGGCACCGCCGTCTACCTGTACGGCGTGGCCCGCGGCCTGGACCCGGCCGCGCTCGGCGACGCGCCCGGCGTCGCGGGCTCACCCGTGCGCGGCGTGGCCGCCGGCGGGCTGACCGCACTGGTCAGCACCGTCGCGCTCGCCGACTACGGCGAGGCCGCGCTGCGCGCCAACCTGGAGGACCTCGCCTGGCTGGAGGCCACCGCCCGCGCCCACCACGACGTCGTCGACCGCGCCGCGCACGCCGCACCCACCGCCCCGGTGCGGATCGCGACGATCTACCGCGACGACGCCCGCGTCGCCGAGGTCCTGGCGGCCCAGGGCGACCGGTTCACCGAGATCCTCGACCTCATCTCCGGCCGCTCGGAATGGGGCGTGAAGGCCTACGCCGACGCCGAGACCATGCGCGGCGACGCACCCACCGCCGACGCACCCGCCACGGGCGAACCGTCCGGCGGCGGCACAGACCCCGGTGGGGGGCTCGTGCGCGGAGCCGAGCCCCTCACCGGCCCCCAGCCCGCCGCCGGCGGCGGCGTGGGCACCGCGTACCTGCGGCGCCGACAGGAGGAACGCCGCCGCCGCGCCGACGCGGGACGCCGCGTGGCCGAACAGGCCGACGCCGTCCACGCCGAACTCGCCGACCACGCCGTGGCGTCCCGCCACCACCCGCCCCAGGACCCCCGCCTGTCCGGCCGGGCCGGCGCCCAGATCCTCAACGTCGCCTACCTGCTGGACGAAGAGCAGGTCGAAGGGTTCCTGGCGGTGACGCGCGCGGCGGGGGAGCGGCTGCAGGGCATCGAGGTGGAGGTCACGGGGCCGTGGCCGCCGTACTCCTTCATCGACACCGCCACCCCCGCCCCGGGGGACGCGTGACGGCCGTCCTCGACCACGGCGGCGACGCCCCCATGGAGCGCATCGCGCTCGTCGACCTGCTCGACCGCCTCCTGGCCGGCGGCGTCGTCATCACCGGCGACCTGGTGATCTCGATCGCCGGCGTCGACCTGGTGCAGGTGTCGCTGCGAACGCTCATCACCACCGTCCGCGACGAGCTGCTGCCCGAACAGGAGCACCCATGAACCGGCACGACCCCGCCCCCCGCGACCGCCCCCGCGAACACCCGCGGCCCCGGGAGCCGGTGACGGGAGAGGTGACGGTCCGCGACCCCGCGGCGGGCGACCCGTTCACCGGCGACGCCCCCACCGGCCGCACCGGCGGCCGCGAGGACCGCGCCCCCGTCCGCGCCGCGCCCGCCCGCGAACACGACCTGCGGGAACGCTCGTCCAAGACCATGCAGCGGCTGCGCTCGGACCCCGAGACCGTCGAACGCGACCTGGTGAAGCTCGTCCTCACCCTGGTCGAGCTGATCCGGCAGCTGATGGAACGCCAGGCGCTCCGCCGCGCCGAGGGCGGCGACCTCACCGACCGCCAG
Organism: Actinomadura sp. GTD37; assembly: GCF_041951365.1. Classification (NCBI taxonomy): domain Bacteria; kingdom Bacillati; phylum Actinomycetota; class Actinomycetes; order Streptosporangiales; family Thermomonosporaceae; genus Actinomadura; species Actinomadura sp. GTD37. Next base: position 419,061 of record NZ_JBGNUS010000006.1, on the reverse strand, counting down.
ATCGAGGACCTCGGCCTCGCACTGATGCGCCTGGAGGAGGCCATGACCCGGCTCAAGGACCACTTCGACCTCGACGACCACGACCTCAACCTCGACCTCGGCCCCCTCGGCCCCCTCCTCCCCGACGCCTGACACCCCGACCACCCGGACCACCGCGACCACCCCGACCGGTCAGGCGGCCAGCACCTCGGCATCCCACAAGTCCCGGTAAGCACCCGGTACCGCCAGCAACTCCGCGTGCCGGCCCCGCTGCACGATCCGCCCCCGGTCCAGCACGACCACCTCATCGGCCGACCCCAGCGCCGCCAGACGGTGCGTCACCAGCAGCAGCGTCCCGCCGCCCGGCGCCTCCAGCAGATCCCGCGTCAACGCGTCCGCCGCCACCGGATCCAGCGCCTCGGCGGGCTCGTCCAGCACCAGCACCGGCGGATCGGCCAGCAACGCCCGCGCCAGCAGCAGCCGCTGCCGCTGCCCGCCCGACAGACCCCGCCCGCCCGCGCCCACCACCGTGTCCCACCCGTCCGGCAGCCCCTCCACCACCTCGGCGAACCGCGCCCGAACCGCCGCCGCCCGCACCTGCTCCCCGCTCGCGTCCGGACGGGCCAGCAGCAGATTCGCCCGGACCGTCCCCGCGAACACGTGCGCATCCTGCGCCAGCCCCCGCACCGCCGCCCGCACGTCCCCCGGCGCGTACCGGGCCAGCACCCGCCCGCCCAGCACCACCGCACCCGCCACCGCCGGCACCTCCCCGGACACCGCCGCCAGCAGCGTGCTCTTCCCCGCCCCGCTCGCCCCCACCACCGCCACCCGCCGGCCCCGCTCCACCCGCAGATCCACCCCGTCCAGCGCCACCCCCTCCCCGTAGGCGACGCGCAGCCCCAGCAACTCCACCTCCAGCGGCCCCCGCGGCAGCACGGCGGGACGCGCCACCACCACCTCCGCCGGAGCCGCCAGCACCGCCCCCACCCGCCGCACCGACGGCAGCACCTCCCGCAACCGCTGCGCCGCCACCGCCAGCGGCAGCACCGACTCCACCGCCACCAGCGCCGTCAACGCCAGCACCGCCGCACCCACCTCGCCCACCCCCGCACGCAACCCCGCGCACGTCACCGCCGCGACCGTCCCGCCCTGCACCGCGAAACCCGCCGCCGCCACCAGCGCCGCCACCAGCGCCCCCGACCGCTCCGCACGCTCCAGCCGCCCCGCAGCCTCCCCGGCCCGCGCCGCGAACCGCGCCGACGCACCGAACATCACCAGATCCGCCGACCCCTCCAGCACGTCCAGCGACCGCACCGCCAGCGCCTCACGCCCCGCCGCGACCCGCGCCGCCGCCCGGCCGCCCGCACCCGCCGCCACCAACGGCAGCACCACCCCCGCCACCAGCAACCCCCCGGCCAGCACCAACCCCGCCGGCACATGCACGCCCGCGCACACCACCACACCCGCCGCCCCGCACACCACCGCCGCCACCGACGGCAGAACACACCGCAGCAGCAGATCCTGCACCGCGTCCACATCCGACACCATCCGCGTCAGCGCGTCACCATCACGCACCCGCCCCCGGACCGACGGACGCGCCGCCGCCAGCGCGTCGAACACCCGCCCCCGCAACTCCGCCAGCGCCCGCAACGCCGCATCGTGCCCCGCCAGCCGCTCCACATACCGCAACGACCCCTTCGCCACCGCGAACCCCCGCACCGCCACGATCGCCAGCGACAACGCCGCCAGCTCCGGCCGCTGCGACGCCCGCGCGATCAGCCACGCCGCCGCCGCGACCAACCCCAGCCCGCACAGCTCCGCCGCCGCACCCGCCAGCCCCGCCCCCACCAGCCGCACCGCATGCGGCCGCACCGCACCCCACACGCCCCTCACGCCGCCTCCGTCCCGGCCGGCTCGACCACCCGGCCGCCCTCCAGCCGCACCACCCGATCCGCAACCCCCAGCAACGCCGGACGATGCGCCACCAGCACCGCCGTCCGCCCCGCCAGCAACCGCGCCGCCGCGTCCACCAGCACCCGCTCACTGTGCAGATCCAGCCGCGCCGTCGGCTCGTCCAGCAGCATCACCGGACCACCCGCCAGAAACGCCCGCGCGACCGCCAGCCGCTGCCGCTGCCCCGCCGACACCCCCGCCCCGCCCTCACCCAGCACCGTCGCATACCCGCGCGGCAGATCCTCGACGAAATCCGCGGCCGCCGCCCGCGCCGCCTCCACCACCCGCGCCTCACCGGCGTCCGGCACACCCAAACGGATGTTGTCGGCCACCGACGCCGCGAACAGATGCGGACGCTGCGGCACCCACCCCAACCGCGCCCGCCACGCCGCCACGTCCAGCTCCGCCAGATCCACCCCGTCCACCAGCACCCGCCCCGAATCCGGAACCACCAGCCCCGCCACCACCAGCAGCAGCGTCGACTTCCCCGCACCCGACGGACCCGTCACCGCCACCCGCTCACCCGGACCGACACGCAACGACACCCCCTCCAACGCCGCCTCCACCGAACCCGGATACCGGACCGTCACCCCCTCCAGCACGATCTCCGGCGCCCGCCCGCCCGGCGCCAACCCCCCGCGCGGCGGGGGAGCGGGCGCGTCCAGCACCGCGAACGCCTCCTCCGCGGCCGCCACCCCCTCCGCACTCGCATGGAAACGCTGCCCCAGCGCCCGCAGCGGCAGATACACCTCCGGCGTCAGCACCAGCACCAGCAGCCCCGCCCCCAGCGCCATCCGGCCGTCCAGCAAACGCAGACCCACCGGAACCGCCACCAGCGCCACCGACAACGCGCACACCAGCTCCAGCACCAGCGACGACAGGAACGCCACCCGCAACGCCCGCACCGTCGCCCGCCGATGCTCACCCGCGAGCTCCCGCACCACCACCGACTGATGCCCCGTCCGGCCGAACGCCCGCAACGTCCCGAGCCCCGCCAGGACGTCCCGGAAATGCCCGCCCAGCCGATGCAGCAGCCCCCACTGCCGGCCCGTCAGCGCCGCCGTCCGCATCCCCACCAGCGCCCCGAACACCGGAACCAGCGGCAACGTCACCGCCACCACCACCGCCGACGCCCAATCCACCGCCACCAGCCGGCCCAGCACCAGCGGCGGCACGACGCACGCCGCCAGCAACTGCGGCACATAACCGGTGAAGAACGGATCGACCGCGTCCAAACCCCGCGTCAGCAACGTCACCCGCGCCCCCGCACCATCTGCCGGGCCGCCCAGCAGCGCACCCCGCAACCCACGCTTCACCCGCGCCGCCGCACCACCCGCCACCAGCGCCACCGTCCACGCCAGCACCGCCCGCCCCGCCACCGCACCCACCAGCCACGGCAGCGGACCCGCGTCCAACCCCGCCACCGCCCGCACCAGCAACTCCGCCTGCACCACCAGCAGAACACCCTGCCCCACCGCCAGCACACCCAGCAGCACCACCACCCACCGGGGCAGAAGCCGCAGCAGACGCCGCTCGACCGCCTTCACCGCCACCCCCTACAAGTACGAGGGGGCCTCGACCCGCCCCCGGAACGTCCACCACACCAACGCCTGCGACCCCACCAGGAACGGCAGCACCACCACCGTCCCCACCACCGTCAACGTCAGCCCCCCGCCCCCGGCCACCACCTCCGACCACGGCACCTCCACACCCACGACCACCGGCGCACCCGCCATCACCAGCGCGGACAACCCGTAGCGCGACGGAACCCGCCCCGCCCGCGCCGCCAGCCCCGCCGGCAACCGCCACCGCGCGAACCCCGCCCCATGCCACGCGAACAGCACCGCCAGCGGCAGCCCGAGCACACTCCCGGCGTTCAGCCCACCACCGGCCACCACCGACCCCAGCACCGAACCCCACGCCAGCGCCAGCGCCCAACTGCCCGCCACGATCGCCCCGTCCCACACCGACCGCCACGCCGCCGCGTCCACCCGCCCCCGCAGCCACAACCCCATGTCCCGCACGACCCACCCGATCAGCAGCACCACCACCAGCGGATACAGCTCCTCCAGCAGCCGGTGCTCCAACCCCGGGAACGCCCCCGCGACCAGCCCCACCGCCGCCACCAGCCACACCTCGTTGCCCAGGAAGAACGGCGCGAACGACGCGATCACCAGCCGCCGCTCCCGCTGGTCCCGGCCCAGCCAGGGCAGCAGCATCCCCACCCCGACGTCCGCACCGGCCAGCACCAGATACCCGCCGGCGAACACCGCCAGCAACACCACCGCGAGAGAGTCCATCACCAGGCTCCTGTCAGAAACGTCGCATGTCAGAGAGTCGCGGGCCGGAGAACGGCACCGACGCGGACCGTCAGAACGTCGGGCTCAGCATCGGCGCCCGCTCCGCCGGGGGAGCGGCGCCCAGCCCCGCACCCTCCGGCCCCCGCCGCGCGAACCGCGCCAGCAACCACGCGTTCACCCCGAACAGCACCGCGAACAGCACCGAGAACGCCACGAACGACACCGCCACCGTCCCCGCCCCCACACCCGGCGACAACGCGTCCCGCGTCTTCAGCACCCCGTACACCATCCACGGCTGCCGCCCCACCTCACGGAACACCCAGCCCGACACCATCGCCACATACGGCAGCGGCACCGCCGCGATCATCAGCACATGGAACACCCGGCCCCGCACCAGCCACCGCCCGAACGGAAACTTCACCAGCGCGACCCCCGCGACCAGCACCATCAACCCCCACATCGACACCATCAAGCCCTCACCGACCGCCGCCGCCGACGGCGCCGTGTAGTCGTCCGGCCCGAACCGCGCCGTGAAGTCCGCCACCGCCGCCGCCGCGTCGCCCCCACCGCCCTTCGTCGGCTGGACGTACCGGAACTGCATCCCCCCGAACATCACCACCGGCATCACCGTCACGATCACCGTCAGCAACCCGATCCGCATCGACCGCCGGAAGAACTCCACCTCCGCCGTCCGCCGCAGCAGATGGAAACCGCTCACCCCCGCCATGAAGAAACCCGCCGTCAGCAACCCCCCGAACAGCACATGGAAGAACGCCAGCAACGCCGTCGGATTCGTCAGCAGCGCCCCGGCATCGGTCAGCCGCGCCGTCCCGTCCACCATCTCGAACCCCACCGGACGCTGCAGCCACCCGTTCGCCACCAGCACGAAATACGCCGACAGGTACGCCGTCAGCGTCACCACCCAGATCAGCGCCAGATGCACCCACCGGTTCAACCGATCCCACCCGAAGATCCACAACCCCAGGAACGTCGACTCCACGAAGAACGCGATGATCGTCTCCAGCGCCAGCGGCGCCCCGAACACACTCCCCGACACCCGCGACAGCCCCGACCAGTTCAACCCGAACTGGAACTCCATCACCAACCCCGTGACGATCCCCACCGCATAGTTGACGACGTACAACTGCCCCCAGAACCGCACCATCCGCGCATGCACCGCACTGCCCGACACCGCCGCCCGCGTCTGCGTCAACGCCACCAGCGTCGCCAAGCCCAGAGTCAGCGCCACGAACAGGAAATGCGTCCCGGCCGTCAACGCGAACTGCACCCGCGCCAGCATCAGCGGGTCCACATCCATCACCACACATTCCAAGAAATCGGGTCCTAACGCCCCACGATCCTCGGCGCGCACCCACCACCGGCGAATCAGGCCCGAGCGTGCAAACGCCCTGCGCCTTTCGCGCAGCCACCGCCACCCGCCTACATCTCCCGATGTACACGGCCCCGCCGCACCCCCACCCCGAGCACGACCGCCACCACCGCATACGGCGCCGACGCCAAAGCCATCAGCACCCCCGCGTCCGCCCACCTCGACCCCAGCGCCCACCCCGCGAACACCAGCACCGACACCGTCTCCGAACCGAACCCCGCCACCGACGTCACCGTCGCCCGCGCCCCGGCGCCGATCCGGTCCTGCAACCGCGCGTCCGCCGCCGCCATCGCCCACCGGAACGCCCCGAACGCCACCGCCACCAGCACCAGCCCGCCGGGCCGCCCACCCCACGACCCCGCGGCCAGGCACACCGCACCCACCACCAGCACCGGCGGCAGCCACCCGGCGCGCCGCCCCGCCAGCCACCCGCCCACCGCATCGCCCACCGTCACCACCAGGACCAACAGCGGCACCGACGCCTCCGCCTCCCCCGTCGACCGCACCAGCAGCGGCACGTACTCGTCCAGCGACGTCACACCCTCCAGCACCATCACCAGGACCAGCGCCCACCGCACCGCCGGCTCACCCCGCACCTGCGCCCACCCATCGCGCACCACCGACCGCAACGACGGCCCGCCCTCCGCCGCCACCGCACCCCGCGACTCCGGCAGGAACCACCCCGCCACCGCGCACGCCGCGCACACCGCCACGCTCGCCGCCCCCAGCGCCCGGTAACCCCCGGCCGCCAGCACCGGCGACGCCACCGCCGACGCCGCCACCACGGCCAGCAGCGACACCGCCTCCGACCGCCCGATCAGCCGCGCGTACGCACCCGCCGCCCCCGCACGCTCCAACTCCTCGTACACCAGCGCCTGCATCGTCCCCGACCGCAGCGCCGACCCCGCGCCCCACAGCACGAAACCCGCGGCGAACGCCGGATACGAGGGAAAGAACGCCCACAGGCCGAAACCCGACCCCGCCAGCAGGGGAGAGGCCACGAGCAGCAGGCGGCGCGAGAAGACGTCCGCCCACACACCGGACGGCAACTCCAGCGCGAACGCCGTGACCGACCAGATCACGAACAGCGACGAGATCGCAGCAGGGGACAACCCGGTATCGGCGAACAGCACCGCATAGACCGGGTACAGAAGAACGAAATCCTCGAGGAACGCGTAGGAGTACACCCTCCGCGCGAGCCCCGCCTCAGGTGAAGATCAATGTCGTCGGCGCATACCCGCACCATAACCGCCCGCCCCTCCGCACGCACCCCCATACCGGCGCACGCACCCCCGTACCGGCGGGGGAGGGGAGCGGCTCAGGCGGAGGGGTCCCGCCCGAACAGCGCCAGCAGACGCGCCTGGTCGCCGGCGCCCTCCGCGATCGCCGACTCCGGCCCGACCATCCCGGCCTCACGACCCCGCGGCGCCATCCGGCCCGCCGTCTCCAGCGCCGAACGCACCAGGTCCGCGTCCAGCACGACCGCCTGCCCGGACGCCCGCGCCAGATCCCACGTGTGCACGAGCAACTCCAGCGGATACTCCTCCACCCACTCGCGCACCGTCGCCTCGCCGAACGCCAGCGCCACCCGCCGGTCCAGCGCCCCCGGACGGACCAGCTCGGCCGTCATCCGGGCCCGCACGGCCCGCCAGCTCGCCAGGGGATCCCCGCCGGCGACCTCCCGCCAGTCGGGGTCGTCCTGGGGGAGCGGCCGCCCCGCCGCCCGCATCTCGATCACCAGCAGCCCGGCGGTCACATGCCCCGCCACGTCGACCGCCGCCCAGCCCTCGCACGGCGACGGCGAAAGCCACCGGTCCGCCGACACCGCGGCGAGCACCGCCTCGAACCCGTCCAACGCCCGGACGAAACCCTCGGGAACACGTTCGGTAACCACGCCGGCACCACCATCCGGAGCTCGGATCGCCGTCAAGCGGACCCCGCCAATGTAGCGAGCAGGCGCACTCGCGTCCTCCGGCCGACGGCAACGCGCGCGGGGGCACGCCGGGAGCGCGAGGCGTCGCGCCCCAACCCCCTTCTGGCCTTTACTTAACATAATGTACATTATCGACCATTGATCAGACCTGCTGGAAGCAGGGTGAACCGGGCGCGCAACGCGCGTCTTCCGCGCGTGCGCCGCGCAGTCCGTCGGGATCGTCGGGATCGGATGAAACCGGGGCGACGGCCCGCGAGCCTCACCTCCTGTCCCTTGATCCACAACGACTGGAAGGTGATCGTGAGCGAGCAGCTCGACCAGGTCTTCGGCCGGCTCGTCAACCGCAGCTGGCAGCGGTTCTCCGAACAGCTCCACACCCGCGAGATCGACGATCTCCTCGTCGGCGCCGTCATCACGGCGGCGGTCGCGCAGGGCAACGCGCTCATCGACCTGAACTCCGACGGCGACCACCACTACCTGCGGGCAGCTGATCGACGTCGACGACTACGCCGACGGCGCCGACCGTGAGCGGCTGCGGCAGCTCCTCCAGGGCACGATGCAGGAGCTGCGCGAGAAGGCGGCCCCGTACAAGAAGTGACAACGGGCGTGGCGGTGCGGCTCCCCTGCCGGCAGTGCCGCTCGGCCCCCTCCTCCGCAGGAGCCCGCCGCCGCTCTCTACGGCAAACCAGACAGAATTCGGCTTCTGTCTGGTTTGCGTACTTTATGGCGATTAGTCCGTTTGGCGGTGCGGTTTCCGTCGCTCGTCGCGGGCGGCGGTGATCTCGCCGAAGCGGAGGGCGTCGCGGACGGCGGCGCCGCCTGGGTCGTTGTTGAAGTAGACGTAGGCGTCGTCCGCGCCGGCGAGCTCGTCCGCCCACCCGCGGAGGGTTTCGTCGTCGTAGTGCGGCCACGGTTCGGCGGGGCCTTCGTGGAACCGCAGGTAGAGCCAGCCGGTGGTCCGCCAGAGGGGCGTCTGGGGACGACCCAGGCGGTCGGTCCAGCACAGGGCGGCGCCGTGGTGCTCCAGGACGCGGCGGGTCTCGTCCGTCCACCATGAGGGGTGGCGGGGCTCGACGGCGACGCGGACGCCCCGGGGGAACCGCCGCAGGCAGGCGGTGAGGCGGCCGGGTTCGGCCCGCAGGGTCGGCGGGAGCTGGAGCAGGACGGGGCCGAGCTTGGCGCCGAGGCCGGCGGCGGCGTCCATCAGGCGCGCGACGGGTTCCGCCGGGTCGTTGAGGCGTTTCATGTGCGTCAGGTAGCGGCTGGCCTTGACCGCCATGACGAAGCCGGGCGGGGTTCCGTCGCGCCACGTCCCGAACGTCTCACGGCCGGGCAGGCGGTAGAAGGCGTTGTTGTTCTCCACCGTGGCGAAGACGCCGGCGTAGTGCCGCAGCCAGCGCCGCTGCGGGAGGCCGGGCGGGTACAGTACGCCGCGCCAGTCGGCGTACTGCCATCCTGACGTGCCGATCAGCATCGGCCACTCCCCCTCGTCCGGCGGCGCGTGCCGTGGTCATCCCCCGCCCCGTGTCATACCCCGCGGCGGCGGGGTTCGAGGGCGCGGATGTAGTCGACGAGGCGGACGCCGATCTCGAAGGGGGCGTCGGTGTCGTCGAGGGCGAGGTCGGGCCAGGTCTCGGAGATGCGGCGCCAGGTGCCGCGGCCGAGGAAGGGGCCGGTGACGGGGTCGTCGCCCAGTTCGGCGCGCCAGCCGGGTTCGGACGCGAGCAGGCGGGTGAGGGCGGCGTCGTTGGCGGGCTCGTCGCGGTGCTCGGCGTGGAAGCCGATCTCGACGGCGTGGGCGCGGGCGCCGGGGGCGAGGTCGGCGGGGATGATCTGGGCCTCGTAGTGCTCGTGCTGGGGGGCGGGGTCGCCGAACCAGGCTTTGACGCCGTTGTGGCGTACCTGGACGTGGGGGTGTCCGAGGGCGGCGGGCGTCGATCCTCGGATGATCTCGCCGACCTGGTCGAACAGTGCGCGGGCCGTCACCGTCCCGATCTTACGGAGGTTGTCGGTGGCGGGCGGTAGCGTCCGGCGGGTGCGTCCTTCCGATGTTCAGCGTGTGACGGTGGCCGAGTCCGTGGATCGTTACGGGGAGATGGTGCGGGCGAAGATGTCGACGGGTGCGCTGGCGCCGGCGTCGGCGGAGGTGTACGCGCGGGACGTGGTGACGTTCGCGGCGCTGGCGGGCGCGGAGCGGGTGCTGGACGATCTGACCGGTGAGGACGTCGATGAGGTGCTGCTTCGGTTCGCGCGGAAGCCGGATGAGCGGCGGCGGGTGCGGGCGGCGGAGTCGGGGGGCGCGCCGTTGCAGAGTGCGGCGTCGCAGGCGCGGTTCCGGCGTTCGGTGTCGGCGTTCTTCCGGTATGCGGTGGTGGCGGGGTGGGTGCAGCTGAATCCGATGGAGGCGGTGACGGTGCGTCCCAAGCATCGGGGCGGGCTGCGGGCGGAGCGTCGTGCGCTGACGGTGGAGCAGGCGGAGGGGCTGCTGGGGGCGGCGCGTGAGCTGGCCGGGGAGCCGGCCGCGGCGCCGCGGCGGCGGGACCAGCGGACGGAGTTGCGGGACGGGCTGATCGTGCTGCTGCTGGCGGCGGTGGGGCCGCGGGTGTCGGAGCTGACGGCGGCGAACGCGGAGGACTTCTTCGTCAACGGGGGGACGCGGTACTGGCGGATCTTCGGCAAGGGCGGGCGGACGCGGGACGTGCCGCTCCCCCGGCCGGTGGTGGAGGTGCTGGACGCGTATCTGGCGGAGGGGCGGGCGCGGCTGGACCGGGGGCGGGAGCCGAAGGCGCTGCTGCTGTCGTGGCGGGGGCGGCGGCTGGCGCGCGGTGATGTGCAGGGGGTGATCGACCGGGTGCTGGAGCGGGTGGAGCCGGTGCGGCGGCGGAGTGTGACGCCGCATGGGCTGCGGCATACGACGGCGACGCATCTGCTGGCGGCGGCGACGGACATGGACGCGGTGCGGCGGGTGCTGGGGCATGCGGATCTGTCGACGCTGGGCCGGTACCGGGACGAGTTGCCGGGTGAGCTGGAGGCGGCGATGCGGGTGCATCCGCTGCTGGGTCCGGTGGAGGGCCGGCGGGGCGGCTGAGGCGCCGGTCCCCCGGCGTCGCTCCCCCGGCGCCGGGCCTGCCCGCCTGCCGCGGGGCTCCCCCGGGGCGGGGCGGTCAGGCGGCGGGGAGGGTGCGGGCGAGGGCGTAGGCCTCGGTGAGGTCGGTGCCGCGGTAGTCGAGGGCGGCGATGTCGGCGAGGTGGTGGTCGGCGTTGACGGCGACGGTGTTGGCGAGGTGCCGGAACAGCGGCGCGTCGGACATGGAGTCGCCGTAGGCGGTGCATTGGTCGGGGGTGAGCCGGTGGCGGGTGCGGAGTTCCTCGGCGATGCGGACCTTGTCGGCGGGGGTGAGGATGCCGGCGGGGTCGAGGGCGCCGGTGAAGGGCATCGGGGGGAAGCGTGAGGCGATGACGTCGTCGAAGCCGAGGTCGAGGAGGTGGTGGGCGAAGAAGTCGGGCGACATGGTGATGACGGCGGAGTGTTCGCCGCGGGCGCGGATGTCGGCGCAGACGTCGGCGATGCCGGTGAGCCAGGTGGCGGCGGTGTAGGCGGCGGCGACGATGTCGGGTGTGAGGTCGTGCCAGAGCCGGTGGATCTCGGTGGAGAAGCCGCGTGTGTCGAGGGTGCCGGCGGTGAAGCGCGCCTCGAGTTCGTGGAGTTCGGGGAGTGTGCCGAGGTGGCGGGCGATTTCGAGGTTGGCGGTGGTGCCGGCGAGGAGTGTGCCGTCCATGTCGAATATGTGCAGGTGTCCCACAGGGTGTGGAGTGTGCCGGACGGGTGGGGCGGCTCGCGAACGGTTTTCGGTCGTGCGGTGGGGGCCGGTGGGCGCGGGCGGGGTGTGGGCGGCCGGGTTCGGCCCGGAGGGTCGGCGGGAGCTGGAGCAGGACGGGGCCGAGCTTGGCGCCGAGGCCGGCGGCGGCGTCCTTCGGTGTGCGGGGTGCCCCTGTCGAAAGTCGGGGGTGGTGGTGGTCGTTCGCGGGATCCGCCGGGGGGTGATCGTTTTCTAGCGTCGTGTGCATGGACGGGATCTTGGGTGTGGTGGACACGGCGGTGACGTCGCCGTGGTTCTACCTGGTGTTGTTCGCGGTCGCGGCGATCGACGGGTTCTTCCCGGTGGTGCCGAGCGAGAGCCTGGTGATCACGGCGGGGGTGTACGCCGCGTCGGGGCGGCCGGAGCTGGTGGCGGTGGTGGTGCTGGCGGCGCTGGGCGCGTTCACCGGTGATCATGTGTCGTATCTGCTGGGGCGGCGGGCGGGTGGGCGGCTGGTGCGGGGGTTGCGGCCGGGGACGCGGCGTCACGCGGCGTTCGGGTGGGCGCGGCGGACGATGGCCGATCGGGGCGGGCTGATCCTGGTGGTGGCGCGGTATGTGCCGGGTGGGCGTACGGCGGTGACGGTGACGATGGGGGCGGTGGGTTACCGGCTGCGGTGGTTCTCGGTGTTCGCGGCGGTGGCGGCGGTGTCGTGGGGGTTGTACGGGGCGTTGCTGGGTTATGTGGGCGGGGTGGCGTTCGAGGACGATCCGTTGATGGGGGTGGCGGTGGGGCTGGGGTTGGCGTTGTCGGTGACGGCTGTGGTGGAGGGTGTGCGTTTCGCGCGGCGGCGGCGTCGTCGGGTGGGCGGTGAGGCGGTGGTGGCGCGGCGGGACGCGGATCCGGCGGGGCGGGTGGGGTCGTCGCCGGGCGGGTGATCGGGGAAAGTGCCGGGGTTCGTGCGGTGGGGGCCGTAGGGTGAACTTGGGCGGTCCGTCCGGTGTCTCAAGGGTGTCGGGCAGGGGTCGCCGTGAGCGTGAGGGAGAGCATGGGAGCGCCGGATTTCAGCGCCGATCTGTACCGGGACATCACCGAGTTCGCGCAGGGCACGCCGTCCTGGGTGCATGAGGTGGCGGACGTGGGGACCGATGCGGGGCTGCTGCTGTTCGCCGTGTTGTTCGTGGCGGGCTGGTGGCGGGCCCGCGGGCTGGACGCGCGGGCGATGGGGCTGGCGCTGCTGGCGCCGTTCGCGGTGGTGGCGGCGTATCTGGTGAGCGAGGTGTCGAAGACCTTCATCGAGGAGGAGCGGCCGTGCCGGGCGGTGGCGGGGGCGGTGCACATCGCGGCGTGTCCGCCGGAGGGCGACTGGTCGTTCCCGAGTAATCACGCGACGATCGCGGCGGCGTCGGCGGCGGCGATCGTGGTGGCGTGGCGGGCGATGGCGCCGCTGGTGCTGCCGCTGGCGGCGCTGATGGCGTTCTCGCGGGTGTTCGTGGGCGTGCATTATCCGCATGACGTGGCGGTGGGGTTCCTGGTGGGGGTGGTGGTGGCTCCGCTGGTGGCGTTGGTGCTGGTGCGGGTGCTGGTTCCGTTGGTGGAGGGTTTGCGGGGCGTGGCGGTGGGCGCGGTGCTGCTGGGTGCGCGTCCGGTGGCGGTGGCCGGTGCGGGGTCGCCGGGTGTGGGCGGGCCGGTCGGCGGGCCTGGTGTGGCGGTGCCGCGGGCCGGCGTGCAGCCGGTGGGGGGTGCTCCGGTGGACGAGGCGTCGGTGACGATGCCGGACGTGATGGGCGGCGTGACGCGTCGTCAGGGGCCGCTCCGCTAGCCGGGCAAAGGCCCTGTCTGGCCGTTTCCGGTGGTGCTGAGGCGCCGCCGGGGGCGGCCCGTCTGTGTGACGGGGTCAGGTGGTGTGCGGGTCAGGCGGTGTCGTCGTCGACGAGGCCGGCTTCGTGGGCGATGACGGCGGCCTGCACGCGGTTGCGGACGTCCAGGCGGGTGAGGATGGCGCTGACGTAGGCCTTGATGGTGCCTTCGACGAGGTGGAGGCGGGCGGCGATCTCGGCGTTGGACAGGCCGGCGCCGACGAGGGCGAGGACGTCGCGTTCGCGGGGGGTGAGGGCGGCGGTGCGGCGGCGGGCGCGGGCGCCGCCGGCGAGGCGTCCGCCGCCGATCTCGGTGATGACGCGGTGGGTGACCTTCGGGGACAGGTAGGCGGCGCCGCCGGCGACGGCGTGGACGCCGGCGATGAGTTCGCGGGGGTCGCCGGATTTGAGGAGGAAGCCTGCGGCGCCGCTGGACAGGGCGCGGGCGATGTAGTCGTCCTCGCCGAAGGTGGTGAGCATGATGATCGCGGTGTCGGGGGCGGTGCGGCGCAGTTCGGCGGCGGCGGCGAGGCCGTCGAGGCGGGGCATGCGGATGTCAAGGAGGGCGACGTCGGGGCGGTGGCGGTGGGTGAGGTCGACGGCCTCGTGCCCGTCGGCGGCCTCGGCGACGACGGCGATGCCGGGGTCGGCGGTGAGGATGGCGCGGACGCCCGCGCGGATCATCGTCTCGTCGTCGGCGAGCAGTGCCCGGATCACTCGTTCTCCTGGTCGTTTCGGTGCTGGGTGCTGAGCTGGCGGGTGTCGTAGCTGTTCTTGGCGGTGAGGACGCCGCCGGTGAAGCAGAGGCGGTAGATGCGGCTGAAGCCGAGCACGTTGGCGTCGGGGCGGTAGTAGCGGCAGTCGGCGCCGGGGGGTTCGGGGACGGTGGCGCGGACGGCGCCGGTGTCCATGGTCTGCATGGGCGGCAGGGTCTGTTCGACGTGGTGCTGGGGGGTGCCGACGCGGAGGGCGGCGTAGTCGGCGGGTGGGAGGACGGAGTTGAGGGTGGCGTAGATGTAGTAGCCGGCCATGACGGTGCCGAGGGCGGCCATGAGTGCGGCGGGGACGGCGATGGCGGTGATGAGGCCGCGGCGGACCTGGAGTCGTTCGCGGGCGAGGTGGCGGGCGGATTCGGAGGGCCACTCCCCCGGCGGGTTGGTCGGGGGGCCGGGGGCGGTGTGGGGGGTGGGCGGGTTCGCGGGTGCGGGGTGGAGGGTGGCGGTGACGTGGAAGCCGCCGTCGGGGGTGGGCGCGGCGTGGAGGGTGCCGCCGAGGAGGCGGACGCGTTCGGTGAGGCCGGTGAGGCCGCGTCCGCCGGCGGGCAGGAGGGGCGGGTGGCCGGGGGGCGGTTCGTTGGCGACGGTGACGGTGAGGGTGCCGTCGTCGTGGGCGAGGGTGACGGTGGTGGCGGCGCCGGGGGCGTGTTTGGCGGCGTTGGTGATGGCTTCCTGGACGATGCGGTGGGCGGTGAGGGCGGTCATGGGGGCGAGGGCGGGCAGGGTGTCGGCGCCGGTGAGGTGGACGGGGACGCCGGAGGCGCGGGCGCGGTCGACGAGGTCGGGGATGCTCTCGCGGGCGGGTCGCACGGGTGCGGCGGGGTGCTCCTCCCCCGGGCCGGGGCCGGTGGGGGTGTCGGTGTCCTCGCGGAGGACGCCGATGATCTCGCGGAGGCGGTCGGTGGCGTCGGCGGCGCCGGTGCGGAGTTCGGCGGCGGCGTCGCGGTGCCGGTCGGACAGGTCGGGGGCGACTTGGAGGGCGCCGGCGCGGACGGCGATGAGGGCGAGTTCGTGGCCGAGGGAGTCGTGCATGTCCTGGGCGATGCGGGAGCGTTCGCGGAGGCGTTCGCGTTCGGCGATGATGCGCTGCTGGTGTTCGAGGCGTTCGGCGCGTTCCCAGCCGGCGCGCAGGAGTTCCTGGTGCTGGCGCCAGTAGCGGCCGATGAGCCAGGGCAGGACGCCGAGGAGGACGAGCCAGACGGTGGAGGGGAACCAGGTGGCGACGTCCAGGCCGCGGACGACCGACAGGAGTGTGCCGCCGATGAACACGGCGGTGAAGCCCCATAGGAGGGGTTGTGCGCGGACGGTGCGCAGGCCCGTCAGGTAGGCCAGGACGGGCATGGCGAACAGGAAGTTGCCGTGGATGAGGTTGAGGGTGATGGCGGTGAGGAGCGCGGCGGTGGGCCAGGTGCGGGAGGCGGCGACGGCGGCGGCGAGGACGGTGAGCCCGGCTCCTTCCAGCCACCAGAACGCGTGGCGGGGCTGGAGCGGGGAGATCATGTCGGCGGCGACGGGGAACGCGAGGACGGCGTAGAGCAGGGCGTCCTTGACGAGTGCGGCGCGGGTGGGGCGGCGGATCGCGGCGCGCAGTGCCGCGGGCCGGGCGGTGCGGGCGGTGCGGGCGGCGGTGCGTGCGGTGCGGTGTGCCCAGGCGGATGCGGCGGCTGCGGCCGCGGCGGGGGCGCGCGGGCGGGGGTCGGGGGCCGCGGAGTCGTTCACGGCTCTACGCTACTGGCCGGGTGAAATGGGGGTTACCGACGAAAGTCAGGGTGCGGGCCGGGCGTGAAGATCGCGGGCCGGGCGGGGCTGAACTACGGTTGGCGCGTGGCGGCAGAGCATGGAGGAGATGGCGTGATCCGGGTGATGCTGGCCGACGACCAGACGCTGGTGCGGGCGGGGTTCCGGTCGATCCTGGAGGGTGAGGACGACATCGAGATCGTCGCCGAGGCCGGGAACGGGGAGCAGGCGGTGGCGCGGGCGGCGGAGTTGCGTCCCGACGTGGTGCTGATGGACATCCGGATGCCGGTGCTGGACGGGCTGGAGGCGACCCGGCGGATCATCGCGGATCCGCGGCTGGGGTCCGTCCGGGTGGTGATCTTGACGACGTTCGACCTGGACGACTACGTGTACGGGGCGATCAAGGCGGGTGCGAGCGGGTTCCTGGTGAAGGACACCGAGCCGCCGGAGCTGATCCACGGGGTGCGGGTGGTGGCGCGGGGGGACGCGCTGCTGGCGCCGACGGTGACGCGGCGGCTGATCTCCGAGTTCGCGTCGCGGATCACCGCGCCGCCGCCCGCGGTGGAGTTGAACGCGCTGACCGACCGGGAGCGGGAGGTGCTGGAGCTGGTCGCGGCGGGGCTGTCGAACGAGGAGATCGCGGGGCGGTTGGTGCTGTCGCCGGCGACGGCGAAGACGCATGTCAGCCGTATCCTGGCCAAGCTGGGGGCGCGGGACCGGGCGCAGCTGGTGGTGCTGGCCTATGAGACGGGCGTGATCCGTCCGGGCTGGCTCGGCTGACCGGCCGCGCCGCGACGGCCGCGCCGCGACGGGCGCGCCGCGAACGGCCGCGCTGCAACGGGCCGGGGCGCGGCGGTGTTGAACGGATGTGACGGTTACGGACGAAGTCTGCGCCCGCGCCCGGCCGGCCGCCCTGGACCGGGCGGCCGCGGAGGTCGTCGCGGCGCTGGCGGACGACCTGGACGGCGGGTTCGCCGTCCTGTACGAGGCGTACCGGGGGGCGGTGTTCTCGACGGCGCTGCGGCTGTGCGGGCGGTGGGCGGAGGCCGAGGACCTGTCGGCGGAGGCGTTCCTGCGCGCCTACCGTGCGCTGGGCGGGTACGGGGCGGGGCGGATCGCGGAGCTGCGGCCGCGGGCGTGGCTGCTGGCGATCCTGACGAACGTGTGGCGCAACAGCCTGCGGTCGGCGGCGCGGCGGCCGGCCGCGGGCCCGATCGAGGACGCCCCCGATCCGCCCGATCCGGGTGAGGGCGTCGAGGACGCCGCGGCGCGCCGGGAGACCGGCCGGGAGCTGGCCGCGCTGCTGGCCGAGCTGCCCGAGACGCAGCGTGCCGCGGTCGTGCTGCGGCATGTCACGGATCTGCCGGTCGCGGAGGTCGCGGCCGTCCTGGGCCTGCCGGAGGGGACGGTCAAGTCGCACGTCTCGCGCGGCCTGGCCCGGCTGCGCGCGCTTCGCGCCGCGCATGACCCCGAGGAGAGAGGGGGCGGACGATGAACCGCACCGATCCGTCCGGCGCGACGCCGGATCCGCTGGCCGAGGAACTGGCGGGGCTGGCCGCCGCCGCGCCGCCCGGCCTGCTGGACCGGATCGCCGCGCGCCGGGTGCGCGTGCCGGGGCCGCTGGAGGACGGGCCGCTGGAGGGGCTGCAGGTCGCCTTCACCGACCGGGGGGTGGCGTTCCTGCGCGCCGGGATGGGCGAGCGGGAGTTCGCCGAGGCGTTCCGGGCCCGGTTCGCGCGGCCGCTGCTGCCCGCGGCGCGTCCTCCGGCGGGGCTGCTGCCGGCGCTGCGGGCGGGGCGGCCGGGGGGGCTGGCGCTGGATCTGCGCGGGCTCAGCGAGTTCGAGGCGGCGGTGCTGGGCGCGGCCGCGCGGATCCCGCGCGGGCAGACCCGTCCGTACGCGTGGGTGGCGCGGCAGGCGGGGCGGCCGAAGGCGGTGCGGGCGGTGGGTTCGGCGCTGGGCCGCAACCCGGTGCCGCTGCTGATCCCGTGCCATCGGGTGACCCGGTCGGACGGTTCGCTGGGCGACTACGTGTTCGGCGCGGACGCCAAGGAGCGGCTGCTGCGCGCCGAGGACGTGGACGTGGTGGAGGCGGCGGAGCTGGCGCGGCGGGGGGTGCGGCTGCTGGGGTCGGACACGACGGGGGTCGTGTGCTATCCGACGTGCGGGGACGCGCGGCGGATCGCGCCCGGGCACCGGCGGGGGTTCGGTGGTCTGGCGGCGGCGCGGGCGGCCGGGTACCGGCCGTGCCCGCGCTGCCGGCCGGCGTGAGCGCGTCGGCGCGGGGCGCGGCGGGGGGCGGGGCATAGTTCGGCGCTGGCCGGGAATGGGCGGTCCACCTGCGGGGACGACTCCGCACGAGGACCGCCGACGAGGGGGAGATCGCCATGCGCGTCGTCGTCACCGGCGCCACGGGCAACATCGGGACCAGCACGCTGCGTGAGCTCGCCGGTGATCCGGCCGTCACCGCCATCACGGGGCTGGCGCGCCGGCGGCCGGGGCCGGGCGCGGACCAGGAGACCGATCCGGGCGGGACCGGCAAGATCGAGTGGGCGGAGGCCGACGTCACCGACAGCGATCTGGTCCCGCTGCTGCGCGGCGCCGACGTGGTCGTCCATCTGGCGTGGCTGTTCCAGCCGACCCACCGGCCCGCGGTGACGTGGGACGCCAATGTCGTCGGCAGCAGCCGGGTGTTCGACGCCGCGGCCGAGGCGGGTGTGGGGGCGCTGGTGTACTCCTCTTCTGTGGGCGCCTACTCCCCCGGCCCGAAGGACCGCGCGGTCGACGAGTCGTGGCCGACGCACGGCTGGGCGGGTGCCGCCTACTCCCGGGAGAAGGCGTATGTCGAGCGGCTGCTGGACGCCTTCGAGGCGGGGAATCCGGAGTGCCGCGTGGTGCGGATCCGGCCGGGGTTCATTTTCGAGCGGCAGTCCGCGAGCGAGCAGCGGCGGCTGTTCGCGGGGCCGCTGCTGCCGGGCCGGTTGGTCCGCCCGGGCGGTATCCCGGTCGTGCCGGACATGCCGGGTCTGCGGATGCAGTTCCTGCATTCGGCGGACGCGGGGCAGGCGTTCCGGCTCGCCGTGACGGGCGGGGCGCGGGGCGCGTTCAACATCGCGGCCGATCCGGTGATGGACGCGGCCGAGCTCGCCGACGTGCTGGGGGCGCGGACGGTCCGGGTGCCGCAGCGCGGGGTGCGGGCGGCGCTGGCCGCCGCGTGGGGGCTGCATCTGGTGCCGGCCTCCCCCGGCCTGTTCGACCTGGCCATGGAGATACCGATCATGGACACCGCGCGGGCCCGGTCCGAGCTGGGCTGGACGCCCCGGCACACCGCGCGCGAGGCCTTCAGCGAGTTCCTGGAGGGGCTGCGCACCGGCGCGGGGCGCGCCACGCCGCCGCTGGCGCCCGGCACCGGCGGGCCGGCCCGCGCCCGCGAGTTCGCCACCGGCATCGGCCGCAGGCCCTGAACCCGGTGTCCCCGGCAACGTCCGTCTCCAACGTCCGCGACCGTACGGAGGTCATCCGATGCCCACGATCACTCCCGACCATCTGCACACCCTGCTGGCCTCCACCGACCGCGACGCGGCGCTCGTCGTCGTCGGGGGGCGGGCCGCCGTCGTCCCGTCCGATCCGGGCCGCGGCGGCGGCCCCGAGGACGCCATGGTGATCACGACGCGGGACGCCGTCATCGCCGAGCTCGACACCGGCGCCAACCAGGAGAAGATCGAGGCGCTGGCGCAGCGCCTGGACGTCGCCCTGGACAGCCTCGGCGGCTGACCCGCGGGCGCCGTCCCGGCGCGGTGTCACCCGGCGCGGTCGTCGTCCGCGCCGGGTGACGGCGCGCCGTCGTTCACGGGGCCGTGTCGTTCACCGGGCCGTCGTTCCGCGCGGCGTCGCGGCCGGGCGTGTTCTGGGCGGGCGTGTTCTGGGAGGTGCGGACGCGGCGGCGGTGGCTGGTGTCGCAGAACGGGTAGGAGCGGCTGCGCCGGCACGCGCACAGCGCGACCAGCCACCGGTCCGACACCGCCGTCGAGCCGTCCTCCAGGACGATCTCGACCGGGCCCTCCACCAGTACCGGGCCGCCGGGCACCATCCGCACCCGCCGCCGGTCCCCCGCGGGCCGGTCGGCTGCGGGCCGGTCGGAGGGGGCGGGTTCAGGCGGGCTGGTGTCGGCGGGCATGCCCGTCTCCGTCCCCGTCCCGGTGGGCGATGGGCCCGGCGGGCGTGCCGATCCGGTCGGCGCGCACCACGACGAGGTCCTCGTGCCGCTGCCCCGGCCGCAGCAGTCCCCGCGCCGCCAGCCGGGTCGCGCGGCGCCGCATGACCGGCCCGAACGGCTCGCGGTGCCGGGCCACCACGGACGCCCGCATTCCGGCGGCGCGCAGCGACACCAGCGTGGCCGCGACCCCGTTCAGCGCCGAGTGCACCAGCAGCAGCGTCCCGGAGGGCGTCAGGTGCGCGGGGGCGTAGGCGCAGATGCGGTCCAGCAGGGTGCGGCCGTCCCGGCCGCCCTCCCAGGCGCGGGCGCGTCCTCGGACCGCGGCCGGGTCGGCGTCGCCCGCCACGTACGGGGGGTTGGCGACGATCACGTCGAACGTCTCGCCGGCGACCGGCGCGAACAGGTCGCCGCGCAGCACGCGCACCGGCAGGCCCCGCACCAGGGCGTTCATCCGCGCGGTCAGGACGGCGGGCGCGGACACGTCGACGGCGACGACCTCGCAGCCGGCGCGGGCCGCGGCGAGCGCGACCGCGCCCGTGCCGGTGCCGAGTTCCAGGACCCGGGCGCCCGGCGGGCGGCCCGCGCGGGCCAGGGCGCCGCCGAGGGCGTGGGTGAGCAGGGAGGTGTCGGACTGCGGCCGGTACACGCCCGGCGGTCTCAGCATCATCGCCCGCCCTCCCGTCCCCCGCCGGGGGGCGGGACGGGCGGCGCGTCGGGGAGCGGGCGGCGCAGCGCGGACCGGCCGGCGTGCCAGCGGTCCAGCAGGAGGCCGCCCAGGCGGTCCTCCAGCAGCCCGGTGGCGCGCACGCCGAGCGCCACGTCGGCGGCCAGCTCCGGTTCGGCGGCCAGCAGCGCGCCGATCACGTCGTGGCGCAGGACCTGCTCGTGGACGGCGTCGGCCTCGATGTGCTCGGTGTAGAACAGCAGGGCCCGGGGGCCCGCGCCGAGGCGCCGCAGGGCCCCGGCCATGCGCCCGGCGGACGGGGCGGTGGTGATCTCGGCCGCGGCGAAGTGGCCGACCAGGGCGCCGCGCAGCGACCGCCGGAGCCCGAACAGCGACATCATGTTCACGGTCGCGAGCATCTGCGCCGGGGCGGCGTCGACGTGGGCGCCGTAGGAGGAGTCCAGGCCCAGGTCGTCCAGGAGCCCGGCGTACAGGCCCTGGTGGATCATGTCGGGGCGGCCGCCGCCGAACTCGTCGTTCTCGACCGCGGCGAGCGCGGTCTTGGCGCGGCCGTGCAGCCGCGGGATCACCCACGCGTGGGGGTCGGCCTCCTTGAGGTGGTACACCGAGCGCAGCGCGGCGTGCTCGCGCAGCTGCCACGGTTCGGCGTGGTCGCGCAGGTGGTGGGAGACGCCGTGCGCGTCCACCGGTTCGACCAGCAGGTCCTGGAGGGCGGCGTCGACGTCGGCGCCGCCGGGTGCGTCGCGGCGCAGCGCGGTCAGGAACGCCGTCTCCAGGGCGCCGCGCAGCCGCAGCAGCGCGGGGTCCCACTCCCAGTCGGGGTCGACGCCGGCGAAGCCCCGGTAGTGCAGTTCGTAGCAGGTGTGCAGGGCCAGCTGGAGGTCGTCTCCGTAGGGGTCGGCGGCCGCGGCCGCGGCCGGGTCGGGGAGCCGGGCGGGGTCGGCGGGGGGCGGGCCGCCGTTCAGGGCGGCGGTCACGGCGCGGGACAGCGGTCCGCGCGGCGGCGGCGGTGCCGGCGCAGCGTCGCGTGCCGGTGCCGCGTCGGGTGCGGCGCCGTGTGGTTCGTCCCGGGCCGGGGCCTGGGGAAGGGTCATGTGTCCTCCGTCGTGAGCGTGGCGTCCGGCTCCGGTACCCGCTCACACGCGTCCCATACGCCCGGTTTTTCCCCAATGGTCACGGTGGTGGCCAGGTCGGGCGGGTCGCCGGGCCCTCCGGCGGGCCGTGCGGGCCCGGTCTGGCGCGCCAGCATCCGCACCGCCGCGAGCGGCCCGCCCCGGGCGGCCGCGCGGCGCTGCCGGTCCGCGCCCGTCCCCGCGCTGCGGACCGCCTCCAGCAGCGTGCGGACGGTGTCCAGGTCGCCCGCGGCCTCCAGCGCGGGGGCGGCCCGCGCGACCAGGTCGCCGGCCAGCCGCCACGCCGGGACGGGCCGCCGCGCGACCGGGTCGGCCAGGGCGGCGCCCATGCCGTGGCGGGCGGCGTTCCACAGCGCCGCCGCGCACAGCTGCGCGTCCGCCCGCGGCGCCTCCCGGCCCGCCGCCAGATCGGCCAGCGCGGCGCCGACCAGGCCCCGCACCAGCGCGGCCTGCAGCACCGCCTCGTCGGCGGTGGCCGCCGCGTCCGCCGCGCGGACCTCCACCGTCGGCCACCGCGGCGACGGCCGCGCCAGCCAGAACGTCATCGCCGCGTCCACCAGCGCGCCCGCGTCCACCAGCGCCGCGACCCGCGCGTCCCACTCGGCCGCCGACGCCGACCACGGCGGCACCCCGGCCCCGGGGAACCGCGCCATCGCCACGGCCCGGCGGCACGCGAACCCGGTGTCGCGGCCGTGGTCGAACGGCGAGTTCGCCGACAGGGCCACCAGCACCGGCAGCCACGGCCGCAGATGGTTCACCACCGCCACCGCGGTGTCGCGGTCGGGGACGCCGACGTGGACGTGGCAGCCGCACGCCTGGTAGTCCTCCACCACGTCCCCGTAGGCGGCCATGATCGCGGCGAACCGGTCGCCGCGCGCGGGCGGCGGCGGGCGGCCGTCCAGCACCGGCGTGCCCGCCGCCACCAGCAGCGCGCCGCCCTCCCGCGCGGCCGCGGCCAGCCGCGCCCGCCCGAACCGCAGCTGCGCGCCCAGGTCCGCCATGTCGTGGCACACGCCCGTCGCCGCCTCCACCTGCGAGGTCAGCAGCTCGGGCTGGAACGAGCCGCCGGTGGCGGCCCACCGGTGCGGGCCCGCCGCCGCCAGGACCCGTTCGGCGTCCGGGACGCACTCCCCCGACACCGCGTCGACCAGCAGGAACTCCTCCTCCACCCCGATGCTCGGGCCCGGCGCCCGGGTCTCTTCCGCGCGGTGTCCGCCCGTGCCGTCCCCGCCCATGCGGTGCCCCCCTCGATCGTGCGCGCCCGTCACCCCGAGGGATGCCCGTCCAGGACGCCCCCTCCCGCCACCGGCCGAGATCTTTCCGCCGCCCCCGCCCGGGAGGCTGACCGGATCGTTCCGCATCGCGCCGCGATGACGCCTGCCGCGGCGCGCCCGCAGGAGCCAGGATCGACCGTATGAACCGAGCGCTACTCGTCATCGACGTCCAGGAGTCCTTCCGCCGCCGCCCGAACTGGGCGGCGGTGTCGGCGCCCGACATCGCCGCGCGCGCCGCCCGGCTGGCCGCCGCGGCCCGCGCCGCGGGCGACCTGGTCGTGTGGATCCTGCACGCCGAGCCCGCGACCGGCGGCCCCTTCGACCCCGGCCTCGGCCACGTCCGCCTCATGGACGGCCTGGCCCCCGGCCCCGGCGAGCCCGTCCTGACCAAGACCTCCCGCAACGCCTTCACCACCACCGGGCTGCAGCAGCTGCTCACCGCCCGCGGCGTCGGCGAGGTCGCCGTCTGCGGCATCCAGACCGAGCAGTGCTGCGAGACCACCGCCCGGCTGGCCGCCGACCTCGGCTACCGCGTCACCTTCGTCACCGACGCCACCGCCACCTTCCCGATCGAGCACCGCGACGCCCCGCCCGGCCGGGACCTCGCCGAGATCCTCGCCGACCCCGCCACCCTGCCCACCGGCCAGATCATCGCCCGCACCGAGTACGCGCTGGCCGGACGCTTCGCCGCCATCGCCTCCCTCGACGACCTCGCACCCGCCGCGCTAGTGTGACCGGATCGTGAACCGCGTCGTCTTCCTGCTCGTCCCCGGACTGCACCTGCTCGACCTCGCCGGCCCCGCCCAGGTGTTCTCCACCGCCGCCGACACCGGCCTGCCCTACCGGCTCGCCTACACCGCCGACCGCCCCGGCGGCGGCGCGGCGGCGGACGGGCGGGAGGACGTCCCCACCGCGCAGGGCCTGCCGCTGCGGGCGCCCGCGGCCTGGCCCGACCTCACCCCCGCCGACCTCGTCGTGGTCCCCGGATGGCGGTGGGCCGACGGCGCGCCCCACGCCCCGCCGGTCTCCGCGGACGCCGCCCGCCGGCTGGCCGCCCACCACGCCGCCGGCGGCGCCGTCGCCAGCGTCTGCGCCGGCGCGTTCGCCCTCGCCCACGCCGGCCTGCTGGACGGCCGCCGCTGCACCACCCACCACGAACTGCAGGACGCCCTCGCCCGCCGCCACCCCCGCGCCACCGTCGTCCGCGACGTCCTGTACGTCACCGACGGCCGCGTCATCACCTCCGCCGGCATCGCCAGCGGCATCGACCTCGCCCTGCACCTGGTCGCCGCCCGGCACGGCCCCGGCGCCGCCGCCCGCGTCGCCCGCGCCATGGTCGTGTACGCGCGCCGCAACGGCGACCAGCCGCAGGCCGGCGCCATGCTCCGCCACCGCGCCCACCTGTCCGACGCCGTCCACCGCGCGCAGGACCTCATCGACTCCTGCTACACCCGCCCCCTCCCGCTGCACCGCCTCGCCGCCGCCGCGGGCGTCAGCGAACGCACCCTGACCCGCCGCTTCGCCGCCGCGACCGGCCGCACGCCCCTGCGCTACCAGCAGGAACTGCGGCTGGAGCACGCCGAGCACCTCATCGGGCAGGGCGCCACCGCCGACGCCGCCGCCCGCGCCGCCGGGTTCACCGACGCCCGCATGCTCCGCCGCCTGCGCGCCCGCGCCTAGACCGGGCCGCGGCTCAGCCGTGCAGGGCCACGTAGGGCGCCAGCACCAGCAGGCTCACCACCAGCGCGGCCTTCAGCGCCGCCGCCGGAACCGCCCGCGCGATCACCCACCCCGCCAGCACCCCCGCCAGCTCCGGGACGCCCATCAGCGCCGCCAGCGGCCAGTCGACCGCGCCCGCCGCGACGTACCCGGCCGTCCCGATCCCGGCGATCACCACCGACTGCGCCTGCGCCGCCGCCAGCGCCGGCAGCACCGGCATCCCCAGCGCCAGCAGCAGCGGGACGCTCAGCAGCGGCCCCCCGACACCGAACATCGCGCCCACCACCGCCACCCCCGCCCCCACCGCGACCGCCGCCGGCCACCCCGGACCGCCCGGCCCGTCCGGCCCGCCCGGCCCGTCCGCGCCGCCCGGCCGCCGCCACAGCACCAGCGCCGCGGTCAGCGCGACGAACACCCCCAGCAGCACGCCGAACACCCGGCCCGTCACCAGCCCGTTCGCCAGCACGCCCAGCGGCGTCCCCACGACCGCGCCGCCCGCCAGCAGCGCCGCCGTCCGCCGCGTCGCCGGCTCCCGCAGCTGCCCCGACCGCGTGTAGACGGCCGTGCCCAGCAGCCCCGTCGCGACGTTGGTGACGATCGCCGTCCCCGCCACCTCCGCCGGCGACAGCCCGGTGAACGCGAACAGCCCCACCGTGATCAGCACCCCGCCCGGCCCCACCGCGGTGATCCCGACCCCGGCCGCCAGCCCCAGCAGCACCAGGCCCGCGATCACCACCGGCTCCAGCCCCGCCACCGGCCGCCACCTCGCCTCCGCATGCCCGCGCCCGCCGGCACCGGCGGCAGCGCGCCGCCCAGCGTAGAACAGCCGCCCGCCCCGAGACGGGCGGGGACGGGCCCGTCAGGGGCGCGGCGGCGGGGCCAGCGCGCCGGACAGGAACAGGGTCGTGACGGCGGCGCTGGCCTCCTCCACGCCCAGCCGCTGCCGGACGACGCGGGACACCACGCCCTCCAGCAGGCTGAAGTACAGCTCGGCGAGCGTGTGGACGGGCAGGTCGCCGCGGAATCGGCCCCCGGCGGCGCCGCGCTCGAACACCGCGCGCAGCGGCCCCGCCAGCTGCCGCTCGACGCGGCGGGCCTCCCGCGGCGTCCTCTCCAGCAGGCCGAGCGCCCGGTACCGGCTGGTCGCGGCTATCGTCGCGCGCGTCATCGCGGCGACGGCCTCCTCGATCGGCGCCGAGTCCAGGCGGGCGTCCTCCAGCCGCGCCGCCAGGTCGGCCAGCGCGGCCTCGTACAGCGCGTCCAGCAGGGCGTCGCGGCCGGGGAAGTAGCGGCCGAGCGCCGCGGGCGCCACCCCGGCGGCCTCGGCGATGTCGGCCATGCCCGCCGCCTCGCCGCGCTCGGCCAGGACCGCGGCGGCGGCGTCCAGGATCCCCGCCCTCACCTGGTCGCCGTCGATCGTCCCCCTGCTCATCGCGGGAAGGGTACACCGCCGCCCGATCAGTGGTGGGGTGGGAACGGCGCCGTCCTGGGCCGCCGAACGGGGAAGGACACCCTCATGGAAACCGTGTACTCCAAGGACGGCACCCGCATCGCCTTCGACCGGACCGGCGCCGGGCCCGCCCTGGTCCTGGTCGGCGGGGCGCTCAACGACCGCGGCTCCGGCGCCGCGCTCGCCGCCCTGCTGGCCGGCCGGCACACCGTCCTCGCCTACGACCGGCGCGGCCGCGGCGACAGCGGCGACACCCCGCCCTACTCCGTCGACCGCGAGATCGAGGACCTGGCCGCCGTGCTCGGCGCGGCGGGCGGGTCCGCCGCGGTGTACGGGATGTCGTCGGGCGCGGTGCTGGCGCTGCGCGCCGCCGCCCGCGGGCTGCCCGTCACCCGGCTCGCGCTGTTCGAGCCGCCGTTCCACACCGGGCACGACGACCGGCTCACCCGGTCCCGCGCCTACAACACCGAGCTGACCGGGCTGCTGGCCGACGGCCGCCGCGGCGACGCGCTCGCGCTGTTCATGGGCGGCGTCGGGATGCCCGCCGAGATGATCGCGCAGGCGCGGAACGCGCCGGTGTGGCCCGCGCTGGAGGCCCTCGCGCCCACCCTCGCCTACGACTCGGCCGTCATGGACGACGC
This sequence comes from Actinomadura sp. GTD37, assembly GCF_041951365.1. NCBI lineage: Bacteria > Bacillati > Actinomycetota > Actinomycetes > Streptosporangiales > Thermomonosporaceae > Actinomadura > Actinomadura sp. GTD37. The sequence continues at coordinate 392,216 of NZ_JBGNUS010000006.1, read as the reverse complement.
CGGCGGCGGCGCGATCCCCACCGCGCTCATCGAGCGGGTCACCGCCCCCGCGCTGGTCATGGACGGCGGCGACAGCCCCGCGTGGATGCGCGACACCGCCCACCGCGTCGCGGCGCTGCTGCCCGCCGGGACGCACCGCACCCTGGACGGCCAGACCCACGACGTCGCGCCCGGCGCGCTCGCGCCCGTCCTGGCCGGGTTCCTCGGCTGACCCTGCCGGTCAGGCGACCGGGACCTCGACGTGGCCGGCCGCGCCGCGCCGCAGCGACGCGCGCCCGGCGGTGACCTCGGCGGCCCACGCCTCGAACGCCTCCAGGTCCGCGGCGGGCACGGTGACGTCCGCCTCCACGGCCGCCCCGTAGCGGACGTCGCCCGGCCGGCGGCCGGCGGCGTGCAGGTCGCCGAGGAACCGTCCCGCCAGCGCGTGGTCCAGGCGGGCGGTGACCGTCACCACCGGGCGCAGCTCCACGACCCCGACGGCGTCGACGGCGCCGGCGACCGCCTGGGCGTAGGCGCGGGCCAGGCCGCCCGCGCCGAGCTTCACCCCGCCGAAGTGGCGGGTGACGACCGCGGCGGTGCCGGTCAGGCCGCGGCGCACCAGCACCTCCAGCATCGGGACGCCCGCCGTCCCGGCCGGTTCGCCGTCGTCGCTGCTCTTGGCGATCTCGCCGTGCTCGCCGACCACGTAGGCGGTGCAGTTGTGGGTGGCGTCGCGGTGGGCGCGCCGGTGCGCGGCGATGAACGCCACCGCCTCGGCCTCCCCGGCGGCGCGGGCGAGCGTGCACACGAACCGGGACCTGCGGATCTCCAGCTCGCGCGTGCCGCCCTGCCTGATCATGCGCATGAGGTCTCCGAGTCTATGTTTGACCGGGCGCGCCGCGGGTCAGCGTTGTGGGCATGGATCCTCTGGACGCGCTGTACCGGCGCTGGCTGTTCGAGGTGTGGGGCGGCGACCTCGCCGTGGCCGCGCAGATCCTCACGCCGGGTTTCACCGGGCACTGGCCGAACCTGGAGGTGCACGGCCCGGACGAGGCGGCCGAGCAGGTCCGGCGCTCCCACGAGTACTTCACCGGCGTCCGCACCACCCTGGACGCCGGGCCGGTCGTCGGCACGGTCCCCGGCGGGGGCGAGGGGGGCATGGTCGCCGCCGCGTGGAGCTTCCACGGCTCCTACCGGGGCGGCATCCCCGGCGCGACCGCCGCCCCCGGCACGCCCGTGTCGTTCCGGGGGCAGGACATCTTCCGCGCCGAGGACGGCCGGTTCGCCGAGTACTGGGTCGTCTCGGACGTGCTCGGCATGATGACCGCGCTCGGCGCCCTCGGCTGACGGGCCCCCGCCCCGGCGGGTCAGACCAGGTCGATGAGGTCGGCGATGGAGGGGACGACCCGGTTCGGGCGGAACGGGAACCGGGCGATCTCCTCCTTGCGGGTCACGCCGGTCAGCACCAGGATCGTCTCCAGCCCGGCCTCGATGCCGGCGACGACGTCGGTGTCCATCCGGTCGCCGATCATGGCCGTGGACTCGCTGTGCCCGCCGACGACGTTCAGCGCCGTCCGCATCATCAGCGGGTTCGGCTTGCCGACGAAGTAGGGCTCCACGCCCGTCGCCCGGGTGATCATCGCGGCGACCGCGCCGCAGGCGGGCAGCGACCCCTCCGGGGACGGGCCGACCGGGTCGGGGTTGGTCGCCACGAACCGGGCGCCGCCCTCGATCAGCCGGATCGCGCGGGTGATCTGGGAGAAGCTGTAGGTGCGGGTCTCCCCCAGCACCACGTAGTCGGGGTCGATGTCGGTGAGGACGAAGTCGGACTCGTGCAGCGCCGTGGTCAGCCCCGCCTCCCCGATCACGTACGCCGACCCCTCGGGCCGCTGGTCGGCCAGGAACCGGGCGGTGGCCAGCGCGGACGTCCAGATCGACTCGGCGGGGACCTGGAGGCCGGCCGCCGCGAGCCGGGCCGACAGGTCCCGCCGGGTGTAGATCGAGTTGTTGGTCAGGACGAGGAACGGCGTGCCGGACGCCGACAGCCGCCCGATGAACTCCTCGGCGCCGGGCACGGGGCGCCCCTCGTGGACCAGGACCCCGTCCATGTCCGACAGCCAGTACTCGATCGGCCCGCGTTCGGTCATGCCCCCATTGTCGCAGGTGGGGATCTTCGCTCGGGCCGTCCGCCCGCGCGGCCGGCCCGGCCCGGGGCGTTGACCTGCACGTGATGTGGATCATAGATTCTCGGCACGGCGCACCGAATCGTGTTCGGCGATCGGGCCGCGCGGCGGCGCGCCGTCACCCGCGGGAGGCGCGACGTGCAGGACCGTGAAGTGCAGGCGAATGACGTGCGGAACCCCGGCATGCGGGACGGGGGCGTGCTGGACGGCGGGCTGCCGCGCATCGCCGAGGTCAGGGCGGCGATGACCGCGCCCGGACGGCTGTTCGAGATGGACGAGGCCGACATCCGCGGCGTCCGGACCCGGGTCTGGAAGAACGCCCCGACCACCCTCCGCGACGTCCTGGAGATCTCCCGCGCCCACGGCGACGCCGCCTTCCTGGTCTACGACGGCGACCGCGTCACCTTCGCCGAGCACTACGCCCGCGCCGCCGCGTTCGCGCGGCGGCTCGTCGACCGGTACGGGGTGGCCAAGGGCGACCGGGTCGCGATCGCGATGCGCAACTACCCCGAGTGGTCGGTGGCGTTCTTCGGCGCCGCCGTCGCCGGCGCGGTCGTGGTGCCGCTGAACGCCTGGTGGAGCGCCGCCGAGCTGGAGTACGGGCTGGCCGACAGCGGCGCGAAGGTCCTGGTCGCCGACGCCGAGCGGGCCGAGAGGCTCGCCGGGGCGCTGCCCGGCCTGGGCGTCGCCTGCCTGGTCGCCCGCGCCGACGGCCCCCTGCCCGAGGGCGCCGAAGCGTTCGCCGACGCCGCAGGCGATCCCGGCGACCCGGCCGCGGCGTCGCTGCCCGAGGTGGCCGTCGACCCCGACGACGAGGCCACCATCTTCTACACCTCCGGCACCACCGGACGCCCCAAGGGCGCCCTGGGCACGCACCGCAACATCACCACCAACCCCGTCAGCCTCGCCTACGGGATCATGTCGGCCGGGTTCCGCGCGGGCCGGACGATCGAGGAGCTGACCGCGCCGCAGCCGCGGGTGACGCTGCTGAGCGTCCCGTTCTTCCACGCCACCGGCTGCCATTCGGTGCTGGTGACCAGCGCGCTGCAGGGCGGCACGGTCGTGCTGATGTACAAGTGGGACGTCCGGCGGGCGCTGGAGCTGATCGAGCGGGAGCGGGTCACCGGGTTCGGGGGCGTGCCCACCATGGCGTGGCAGGTGCTGACGTCCCCCGACTTCGGGCGGTACGACACCTCCAGCCTCACCGGCGTCAGCTACGGCGGCGCCCCGGCCGCGCCCGCCCTGGTCGACAAGATCAGGGAGCGGCTGCCCGAGCGGGTGCCCGGCAACGGCTACGGCCTGACCGAGACCTCGTCGGTCACCACCTACAACGGCGGGGTGAACTACCTGGAGCGGCCCGAGAGCGTCGGCCCGCCCGTCGCGGTCTGCGACGTCAAGGTCGTCGGCCCGGCCGGGGACGAGCTGCCGGCCGGCGAGGTCGGCGAACTGCTGATCAAGGGACCGAACGTCATCAAGGGCTACTGGAACAAGCCCGACGCGACCGCCGCCGCGTTCGTGGACGGCTGGTTCCACAGCGGCGACCTGGCCCGCCTGGACGCCGACGGGTTCGTGTACATCGTCGACCGGGCCAAGGACATGCTGATCCGCGGCGGCGAGAACGTCTACTGCGCCGAGGTCGAGGCCGCGCTGTACGAGCATCCGGCGGTCGCCGACTGCGCCGTCATCGGCGTCCCCCACCAGGTCCTGGGCGAGGAGGTCGGCGCGGTCGTGGTGCCGCGCCCCGGGACGGCGGTGACCGGGGAGGAGATAGCGGCGTTCCTGCGCGGGCGGATCGCGGCGTTCAAGGTGCCCGCCCACCTGTGGTTCCGCGACGAGCCGCTCCCCCGCAACCCCGGCGGGAAGATCCTCAAGACCCGGCTGCGCGAGGAACTGCTCAGCTGACCGGGGCGAGTAAAGTGATCTTGTGATGAGCAGTGAACCGCACCCCGGCATCCGGCGGATCGACGCGCCCGGCCTGGCGCCCGGCCCCGGCTACAGCCATGTGATCTCCGTCGACGTCCCGGGCCGCCTGGTGGTGGTCAGCGGCCAGATCGCCCTGGACGGCGCCGGGAACCTCGTCGGCCCCGGCGACCTCGAGGCCCAGACCCGGCAGGTGTTCGGCAACCTGGAGGCCGCGCTCACCGCCGCAGGGGCCGGCTGGGAGCACGTCGTGCGGCTCGGGTACTTCCTGCGGGACGCCTCCGGCGTCGGCGTCGTCCGCGCCGTGCGCGCCGAGTTCGTCCCCGCGGGCGTGTCGCCGGCGGCGTCGCTGATCGAGGTGTCCCGGCTCGTCCGCGACGACCTGCTCATCGAGGTCGAGGCGCTCGCCGTCGTCCCCGCGGGCTGACCCGGACGCCGGGCGGGGCGCCCCGGCGGACCGGGGCGCCCCGCGGGCACGGGGCCGCGGTCAGACGTTCACGCCGAAGTCGGAGGCGATGCCCGACAGGCCGGAGGCGTAGCCCTGGCCCACCGCGCGGAACTTCCACTCGGCGCCGTTGCGGTACAGCTCGCCGAACACCATGGCGGTCTCGGTCGAGGCGTCCTCCGACAGGTCGTAGCGCGCGAGCTCGCTGTTGTCGGCCTGGTTCACCACGCGGATGAAGGCGTTGCGGACCTGCCCGAAGTTCTGCTGGCGGCTGTCGGCGTCGTAGATCGACACCGGGAACACGATCTTGGAGACCTCGGCCGGGACCGTGTTGAGACTGACCTTGACCTGCTCGTCGTCGCCCTCGCCCTCGCCGGTGAGGTTGTCGCCGGTGTGCTCGACCGAGCCGTCGGGGCTCTTGAGGTTGTTGAAGAAGACGAAATGCTGGTCCGACAGCACCTTGTTCTCCGCCGAGACCAGCAGGGCGCTGGCGTCGAGGTCGAAGTCGGTCCCGGTGGTGGTCCGCACGTCCCAGCCCAGACCGACCACGACGGCGGTCAGTCCGGGAGCCTCCTTGGTCAGCGAGACGTTGCCGCCCTTGCTCAGACTGACTCCCACTGTTGTCTACCTCCGTATCGGGACTGCGGGTGCGGTCACCCGCGATCGGCCTGTCTTACGAGAACGGTAGCCATCCCGCGCCGGTTCCCCCGGCTCCTTGGCGAATTCGCGGCGTGGCGTGCCGTTTCGTCCGATCCCGAGCGTAGGGGACGCGGTCAGGGGCCGGTGAGGAAGGCCGTGGGGGCGGTGACGGCGGCGGGCAGCCCGAACGCGGCGGCCAGTTCCCCGGCCCGGGGCGCCAGCTCGTCGCAGGCGCGGCGGCGCGCCGCCCACAGCTCGTCCAGCATGCCGGGCGGGGCGACGCCCTCGTTGAGCAGGTCGGCGGCGCGGCGTTCCAGGAGGTTCAGCGCGTGCAGCCGCAGCACGGTCCCCTGCCCGGCGCCGGACGCGGCGGCGAGGATCTCCAGGACGACGCGGTCGGCGCAGGCCGTGGCGGTCCGCGCGGCCAGCGCCAGGTTGCCGTTCCAGGCGGCGAAGGCGTCGGCGCCGCCGCCGAGCGCGGCCTGGACCCGGGCGGCGAGCCGGTCGCCCATCCGGCGTTCGGTGTCGCGGGCCAGGAACAGCCACACGGCCGGGGAGTCCAGGTCGCCGCCGTCGGGCGGGCCGGCCTCGGGTTCGGGCGGGACGTAGCGGTCCCGGTCGGCCATGGCGCGGGCGGTGTCGTAGAGGATCAGCTCGTTGTCGCCGCCGGCGTTCTGGTAGGCGTGCGTCAGGCCCCGGTAGGCGTTGAGGCGCTCGACGGCGGCGAAGCCGGGCGCGCCGCTGTGCACGCGGCACACCGACACCGTCTCCTGCGCCTGGGCGGTCGCGGCGGCCTTCAGCAGCGCCAGGTCGCGGTCGACCGCCGACCACGGCGCCCACGCCGTGACCGGCCCGCCCCGCCCGCCCGCGTCCGCCCCGCCCCGCCCGGACGCGGGCGGGCCGCCGGGGCGGGGGGCGGTGGCGTGCGCGGCGACGGCGGTGAGCGCGTACGCCGACGCCAGCGCGCCCAGCACCGCCTCCTGCTGGTTGCGGTAGTCGGTCAGCGGGCGGCGGGGCGCGAGCCGGCCGAGGGTGGTGCGGCCGGCCGAGTGCGCCAGCAGCATCGCGGCGGACGCCCGGGTGATCGCGGCGGAGGCGGAGACGACCGCGCGCCACACCTGCGGGGCGATGCCCATCGAGCGGGTCAGCCGCGCCGCGGGGTCCCCGGCGGGGTCGTGGAAGGCGCCGTCCGCGCCGATGGCGGCGCCGTCGCGCAGCCACGCCTCGTAGGGGACGCGGACGCCGTCCAGGAGGACGGCGGCGTAGTCGATCTGCAGTCCGGTCGTCTCGGGCGCGGGGACGATGCGGACGCCGGGCGGGACGGCGCCGCCGGGTCCCCGCAGCGGCACCGCGAACACGAACACGCCGCGCTCCTCGCCGCCGTGGACGAGGGTGGCGTAGACGGCGGCGGTCTTGGCGACGTCCGGGTGGGCGGTGTTGGTGGGGAACTTGGCGGCCCGCGCGTCCGGGGTGGTCAGCACGAACCCGCCGGTGGCGGGGTCGTGGCGGGCGATGGTGCGGGGCGACAGGTGGCTGTTGCTGCGGCCCACCTCGGTCATCAGCAGCGTCCCGGCCGCGTCCATCGACTCCAGCGCGTCCCGGGCGCCGTCGCGGCCGTCGCCGAACCGCAGGATGGGGCCGAGGGCGAGGGTGTAGTGCAGCAGCATGACGTGGAACAGGGCCGGGTCGGCGATCGCGGCGCGGTCCAGCAGCGCGCACAGCGCCGGCGGGTCGGCCAGCAGTTCGGCGGCGGGCGGCGCGGCGAGGCCGGCGCGGCGCAGCCGGTCGTAGGTGAGGGCCTGGCGTTCGCGGGCGGTGAGCCCGTCGGGGTAGGCGAAGAACTCCTCGGGGACGGCCTTGTCCAGGCGGGCGCGGGTCTCGGCGTCCATCAGCGCTCCTCTTCGCGGGGGGCGACGCCGGGCGCGGCCTTGCCCGCGCGGCCGTGCCGGGGGCGGTCGCGCAGGGGCGCCAGGGTCCGCGCGCCGGGGACGGTGAGGCGCGCGCACTGGCACAGCGCGTCGCCGGGGCCGGCCTCGGTGAACACGGTGGCGCCGGCGGCGTGGACGGCGCGCAGCGCGTCGGGGAGCCGGACGGGTCCGACGATGCAGTCGGCGAGGGCGCGGTGCAGGTCGTCGCCGTCGTGGTAGGCGCGGCCGCGGACGGGTGAGTGCACGGGCACCTCCAGGGGCCGCTGGGGAAGCCGGCGGATCATCGCGTACCACTCGTCGTCGGCGCCGGCCATCGCGGGATGGTGCGACAGGTAGGGGACGGCGAGGCGCGCGGCGCGCGTCCCGGCGGCGCGGGCGGCGGCCACGACGGCCTCCAGGGGCGCGTCGGGCCCGGACACGATCGTCACGGTCGGCGCGTTCAGGCAGGCGACGACGACGTCGGGCGCGCCGGCGGCCTGGATGCAGGCGCGGGCGCCGTCCTCGCCGGCCTCCAGCAGCGCCATGCCGCCGCCGCGGCCGCGGCGGGCCAGGACGCCGACGGCGGAGGCGGCCATGCGGGCGCCGTCGGCGATGGTGAACGCGCCCGCGCTGACGAGGGCGGCGATCTCGCCGAAGCTCTGCCCGACGGCGTATCCGGGGTGGACGCCGGCGGCGCGCAGGGCGCGGTCGACGGCGACGGAGGCGGCGTAGGCGCACAGCTGGGCGACGCCGGGGGTGCGGGAGGCGTCGCGGTAGGCGGCGGGGTCGTCGAGCAGGATCGTCCGCAGGGACGGCCATCCGGTGGCGGGCAGGCCCTCCTGGGCGGCGTCGAGGACGTCGGCGACGGCGCGGGCGGCGCCGGGCCCGGTGCGGGCGAGGGCGGGCAGGTCGGGGACTCCGGTCGAGCCGGTGCCGGGGAAGAGGAAGGCGCAGACGTCGTCGGGCTTGAGCTCCTCGGCGGGGCGGAACGCGGTGGACGGCACGCGGGGTCTCCTTACCTGGAAGGAAGGCTCACTTTGCCATTCGGATAAAGGCCGCTTATCGCTCAGTTATGGAACATAAACCCTGAAATGGGATTATTCACTCGTGGAGTCGCTCTGGCAACCGGCAGTGGTGCAAGGGGGAAGAGCATGGCCGTGAGGCATGACGCGGGATGGGCGATTCGAGGGACCGGCGCCTACCTGCCCGACCGCTGCGTCCGCAGCGAGGACCTGTCCCGCTCGCTGGGCCTGGAGCCGTCCTGGATCGAGGACCGCACCGGGATCGTCCGCCGGCACCTGGCCGCACCCGGGCAGGCCGCCTCCGACCTCGCCGCGGCCGCCGCCGCGAGGGCCCTGGACGCGGCCGGGCTGGACGCCGGCGACCTCGGCCTGATCGTCCTCGGCACCTCCACGCCCGACCTGGTCGCCCCGTCCACCGCCTGCCGCGTGCAGGCCCTGCTCGGCGCGCGCCGCGCCGCCGCGTTCGACGTCGCCGCCGCCTGCACCGGGTACGTGTTCGGGCTGCAGGCCGCGCTCGGCTGGCTGGCGACCCAGCGCGGCTCGGCCCCGTACGCGCTGGTCGTCGGCGTCGAGGTGTACTCGCGGTTCCTCGACCCCGCCGACCGCGGCACCATCGCGGTGTTCGGCGACGGCGCCGGCGCCACGGTGCTCGGGCCCGTCCCCGCGCCCTACGGGATCGGCCCGGTCACGCTCGGGTCCGACGGCTCGGGCGCCGACGACGTCCTCATCCCCGCGGGCGGCAGCCGCCTGCCCGCCAGCGCCGACACCCTCGCCGGGCTCGGCCACACCATCCGCATGGACGGCCGCGCCGTCCGCGGCTTCATCACCCGGATCTTCCCCCGCGTGGTCGCCGAGGCCACCGAGGCGGCCGGGATCAAGCCCGCCGACCTGTCCCTGGTCGTCCCCCACCAGCCCAACCCGCGGCTGGTCGCCTCGCTCGCCCCCGGCGCCGGGCTCGGCCCGGACCAGCTGGCGATCGTCGGGCAGGACGTCGGCAACATCGGCGCCGCCAGCATCCCCTACGCCCTGGACCGGTCGGTGCGCACCGGACGGCTCGCGCCCGGCGACCTGGTGCTGCTCGCCGGGTTCGGCGCGGGCGTGACCTGGGGCCACGCCCTCCTCACCTGGCCGCCCGCCTGACCCCGCGCGCGGGGTTCAGCGCGTGCGTGAGCGCGGCGCGCGGCGGTTCTCGGCCGCGACGGCGACCGCGCAGCGCACGAACGCCGCCAGCGACCGCGACCGGGACGCCTCCGGCCACGCAAGCACCAGCGTGGTCGGGGCCGCGTCCCGCACCGGCACCGCCGCCAGGTCCGCGCGCAGCAGGCCCCGCATCGACTCCGGCAGCACCGCCACCGCCCGGCCGAGCGCGATCAGCTGCATCAGCTGTCCGCCGTCGCCGACCGGCTGCCCCTCAGAGGCCGGGCCCGGCCCCTGAGCGGCGCGCGGCCGGACCTCGCCGTCCAGGTCGGCCATCGACACCTCGGCGCGGCCCGCCAGCCGGTGGTTCCTCGGCAGGACGGCGACCTGCCGCTCCTCCAGCAGCGGCTCGGTGGCCAGGCCGGCGGCGTCCTGCCGCGGCGTGTACAGCAGGGCGGCGTCGGCGCGGCCGTCCCGCAGCGCGCGGTCGGCCCCGTACCCGAGCAGCATCTCCACCGGAACCGCGTCCGGCTCGCGCTCGTAGGCGGCCAGGATCCCCGGGAGCAGGCCGCCGCCGTCCCCGCCGGGCTTCATCGCCAGGACCAGCCGGGGCCCGGCGCCGCCGGCCCGGCGGGTGCGGCGGACCGCCGCCGCGACGGCGTCCAGCGCGGCGGCGCCCTCGGCCGCCAGCGTCTCCCCCGCCGGGGTCAGGACGACCCGGCGGCTGGTGCGCTCCAGCAGCGTCACCCCGAGGCGCCGCTCCAGCCGCCCGATCGCCCGCGACAGCGGCGGCTGCGCGATGCCGAGGCGCTCGGCGGCGCGGCCGAAGTGCAGCTCCCGCGCCACCGCCAGGAAGTAGGCGAGCTCACGCGTCTCCACCGTGCTCACCGGGTCCGCCGGGCTCGCCGGGTCCGCCGCATCCATGCCTCCAGGGTATTGATCGCGGCGCGATCGGTGTTGGAGCCGGCGGCGCCCCCGGTGGTGGAGTGGGGGCATGACGACGAAGACGGCCCTGGTGACCGGGGCGAACAAGGGCATCGGGCACGCCATCGCGCGGGGGCTCGCCGGACGCGGCATGACCGTCCTGCTCGGCGCCCGCGACCCCGGTCTGGGCGAGCGGGCCGCGGCGCGGCTGCGGGACGCCGGCCACGACGCCCGCGCGCTGCCCCTCGACGTCACCGACCCGGCGTCGGTGGCCGCCGCGGCCGGGCTCGTCGCCGCGGCGACCGGGCGCCTGGACGTGCTGGTCAACAACGCCGGCATCTCCGGCGACCCCGTCCACCCGCCGGACGAGGCCGACCTCGGCGTCGTCCGGCGGGTGTTCGACACCAACCTGTTCGGCGTGATCAGGGTGACCAACGCGGTGCTGCCGCTGCTGCGCGCGGCGCCGGCGGGACGGATCGTCAACGTCTCCAGCGGCACCGCGTCGATGACCGCGATGACCGACCCGGACCACTACTTCTGGAACACCGCCGCCTCCGCCGCCTACCCGGCGTCCAAGGCGGCGCTGAACATGCTGACGATCCAGTACGCCAAGCGGCTGCGCGGCACCGGCATCCTGGTCAACGCCGCCGCGCCGGGCGCCTGCGCCACCGACTTCACGGCGGAGTTCACCCGCGCCACCGGCCGGACGACCGACCGGACCGCCGAGCAGGGCGCCGCCATCGCGATCCGCCTCGCCACCCTGGACGACGGCGGCCCGACCGGCGGGTTCTTCGACGACGCCGGCCCCGTCCCCTGGTAGGGGAACCTCTGCCCGGGGCCGCCGGCTCGGGGTCACCAGGGGGACAGGACGAGGGCCTGGACGGCGAGCGCGGTCGCCGCCTGCGCGGCCAGCCAGGCCCTCGGCGCGGGCCGGTGCAGCGACGCCGCGACCAGCGCCCACCCGGCGAACGGCACCCAGATCCGCTCGACCTCGCCGCGCGTCACCCCGGACACGTCCAGGACGAGCACCCCGAGGAGCGCCGCGCACGCCAGCACCGCCACCGGCGACGCGGCCCGGTCCCGCACCGCGCGGCCCAGCGCGGCGGGCAGCGCGCGGGCGGTCGCCGGGCCGGTCAGCAGCCCCAGCACCGCCAGGTTCGCGAACAGGAAGTAGGCGTAGGAGCGCTGCGCCGAACCGCGGCTGACCAGGTAGGTGTCGAGGGTGGCGCGGACGCCGTCGGGCCACCAGAACCCCAGCGCGGTGAACGCGGCCGGGACCACCAGCAGGCCCGCGCCCAGGGCCGCGAGCACCGCGGCCCCGGGCCGGGCCAGCAGCAGCACCGCCAGCGGCACGGCCAGCAGCGGCAGCAGCCCGTAGCTGAGGTAGGGGACGCAGCCCAGCAGCAGCCCGCCCGCCGCCGCCGCGGCGGCGGCCCGGACGCCGGCGGCGCGGGCGGCCAGGGCGAGCAGCGCCGTCCCCCACGCGGCCACGGCCAGGAAGAACGCGTCCATGGCGGTCGCGATCCACACCGCCGCCGGCGCCAGCACGAGGAACGGCACGGCCGCGCGCGCCGCGCGCTCGCCCGCCACGCACCGCACCGTGACCGCGACGGCCGCCGCCGCCGACGCGCCCGCCGCGATCACCAGCGCCGCCGCCGGGCCGGTGCCGCCGAGCCCGGCCCGCTCCAGCGCCCACAGCACCAGCACCGGCAGCGGCGGATGCCCCCGCACGTGCGTGGTGTAGCCGCCGAGCCGCTCGGTGAACGTCCGCACCCACTCCAGGGGGCCGGGGCGCACCTGGGCCAGGCCCGCCGGGTACTCGGTCGGCGCGTCCAGCGGCGCGGCGAGCGCGTCCCAGCCGTCGCTCACCGCCAGCGCCACCGCCCACGCGGCGGCGCCCGCCCACGCGGCGGCCGGCAGCGCCCGCCACGGCAGCCGCGCCGCGAGCGCCGGCAGCGCCGCCACGGCCGCCGCCGCGAACGCCGCGGCGGGCAGCAGCTCCCACGTCAGCGGCCGCTCCCGGGCCCGCGCGTACAGCGGGGGCAGCGGGTCCTCGGTCGCCAGCCCGGCGCGCCGCAGGTACCAGCCGGCGGCGAACGCGGCCGCGATCCCGGCCGCCCACACCGCGACCGCGACCCGTCCGGCGCGCCCGCGCCGCGCCCGCCGCCCGGACCCGGCGCGCTCGCGCGTACCGGTGAGGGTCACCGCGCCCGCCCCTTCCGGCGGCCGGCGGCCGCCCGCGCCGCGGCCGCGACCGCCGCGATCACCGCGATCGCGGCCAGGACGGCGGCGAGGTTGCGGCCGTAGGGCAGCGGGAGGCGGGACGGCTCGTCGGCGCGGCGGCCGTAGCCGAGGACGACCGGGATCGCGATCAGGGCGACGGACCCGCCGGTGACGAGCGCGGCCCGCGCGATGCGCCGGTAGGGGCCCGGTATCCGCACGGTGGCCAGGCCCACGGCCAGGACCGCCGGGACCAGGACGCCGTCGTGCAGGACCGCCGCCCCCGCGAACCATGCCGCCCACCGGCCGACCGGGACGTCCGCGGCGATGCCGCGCAGTCCGAGGCCGATGAGCGCCAGGCCCGCCGCGTACGCCGCGCACACGGCGATGCGGGCCTTCACGAGACCACCAGCCGGTGCACCCATTTGGTCTGCATGACCCCGGGCCGGTTCGGTGCGATGAGGCGGCAGGGGTGGCCGTGGTCGAGGGCCAGGGGTTCGCCGTTCATGCCGAGGGCCAGCAGGGTCAGCGGGTCGTGCCAGTGCGGCGGGTCGACCCGCGAGGCGCGGTAGCGGCCGCCGCGTTCCAGCGACTCGACGCGGACCCGCGCGTCTCCGTCGGCTCCGGCCAGGCGCAGGACGTCGCGCAGCCGGACGCCGTGCCAGGCCGCCTCCACGCTCCAGCCCTCCACGCACGCGATGGGCAGCCGCGCGGTGTGCTGCGGCAGGGCGCGCAGGTCGGCGAGCGTCAGGGTGACCTCGCGGGCGACGCGGCCGGTCACGGTGAGCCGCCAGCCGGGGTCGCTGGCCGCCGCGGTGACGCCGGTCGCGGCGGCCGACTTGTTGACCGGGACGTCCTGCGGGCCCGTGCCGGGGCGGCGGGGCGCCAGCACCGCGAGCCGCGCGAGCGGGGTGACCGCCTCCCCCACCGTGGTCAGGGCGACGGCCCCGCTCGCGGCGGCGACGGTGAGCAGGAACCCGCGGCGGCCCACCGCGTCCCGCGGCCGGGTCATCACGGTCCGGCGCGCCTTGGCCCCCTCGTTCGCGACGTGGACCAGCAGCGCCCCGGCGAGGATGTAGGCCGTCCAGTAGTGCGCGGTGGTGAAGAAGAACCCGAACGGGTACCAGTAGGCGATGTTCAGCACGCCGGTGACGGACTGGAACAGCGCCGCGCCGACCAGGACGAACACCAGCAGCCGCTGCACGGCGTGGCCGGCCGAGCGGACGGGCGGCCACTGCCACAGCTTCGGGTAGACCGTCCACAGCTTGGCCAGCAGCAGCGGCACCGCCGCCAGGCCGCCGATGACGTGGACGCCCTGGGTGACCCGGTACAGGCTCACCGGGCGCGACGGCCAGCGCGTCCAGCCGGCCGGCTGCTGCATGAAGTGGCTGACCAGGCCCGTCCCGAACGAGACCAGGACGCTGACGCCCAGCGCGATGCCGAGCCAGGACGCGACCCGCTCGTCGTGGAGCCGGCTGCCGAACCGGCCCGGCAGGCCCGCCAGCAGCGCCGGCGGTCTCCGGAGCGCCCGTCTCAGGACCGCCGGTTTCAGGAGTGCAGGGCGACGAACCACCGTCCGGCCTCCTCCCACAGTTCGGTCACGGTCGCGGCGCACCCGGCGGCGAGCGCGGCCGCGGCGTCGGCGGACACGTGCGCCCAGGCGAACCATTCGCCGACCGCGCGGCCGGACCGCAGCCGCAGCGGCTCGACGCGGGACGCGGCGCCGGGCGGGTCGACCTCCACGAGGACGCGGCCGCCGGGCGCGAGCAGCGCCAGGACGCGGCGCAGCAGCGCGGCGGGGTCGCCGCCGATGCCGATGTTGCCGTCGGCGAGCAGCGCGGTGCGCCAGCGCCCGGCGCCGGGGACGCGGCCGAACACGTCCCGGCACAGGGCCGGGCCGCCCGCCGCGACGGTCAGCGCGACCGCGGCGGGGGCCACGTCGATGCCGAGGACGGGGACGCCGCGCCGGGCGAGCGCCACGGTGAGGCGGCCCGGCCCCGAGCCGACGTCCAGGGTGGCGCCGGCGCAGCGGTCCAGCAGCCCGGCGTCGCCGGGCCGGGCCGCCAGCCAGTCCTGGAGGGGCAGCGGGCGGCGGCGGCCGTCGGCGTGCTCGATCTCGACGGGGGCGCGGCCCCGCAGCGCCTCCTCGTACAGTTCGCCGATCATGCCGGGACGGTCCTGCCGCCCAGGCCGCGCAGGGCTGCGGCGAACCGGCCGCCGGAGGCGAGCGCGGCGACGGCGAGCGCGTCGGCGGGGGTGTCGACGTCGGTCAGCTCGGGCAGCAGCCCGGTGTCGAGCCCGGCGCCGCGTAGCCGCGCGAGCTGGGCGGCGCCGGTGTCGGGCCGCGACATCGGGACACCGCGCAGCAGCCGCGCGTCGGGGCGGCGCAGCCCGAGGAGCCAGAACCCGCCGTCGGCGGCGGGCCCGAGCACCGCGTCGCGGCGCCGCAGCTCCCGGGCGGCGCGGCCGAGGAGCGCGGGCGTGACCTGCGGGGTGTCCATCCCGATGAGGACGAGGGGGCGGCCCGCCCACGCGTCGGCGAACGCGGCGGCCAGGCGCTCGTCCAGGCCGCCGCCGCGCTGGGCGACGACGGCGAACCCGTCCGGCAGCCACGGGCCGGGCGTGCCGGCGAGCGCGAGGGTGCGCCGCCCGGCGGGGGCGGCGGCGGCCGCGGCGAGGGTGTCGCGCAGCGACGCCTCGGCGAGCGCGGCGGCCTCGGCCGGTGTGTAGTGCGGCGTCAGGCGGGTCTTGACCCGGCCGGGCACGGGCTCCTTGGCGATCACGATGAGGTCGGCGGTCACGGGGCGGCCTCGGCCAGGACGCGGCGCATGTCGCGGACGGCGCGGACCGTCCCGCCGAGGGTGCCGGTGACCTTGGAGGCTCCGGTGCGGGGGCGGTAGGGCACGTCGATCTCGCCGATCGGCCATCCGGCGCGGGCGGCGCGCAGCACCATCTCCAGCGGGTAGCCGAACCGGCGGTCGCGCAGGCCGAGGGCCAGCAGGGCGTCGCGGCGGGCGGCGCGCATCGGGCCGAGGTCGCGCAGGCGGGTGCCGGCGCGCCGGTTCAGGGAGCGGGCCAGGACGGCGTTGCCGAGGCGGGCGTGCGGCGGCCACGCGCCGCGCCCGGTCGGCCGCCGCCGGCCCAGCACCAGGCCCGTCCCGTCCGGCGGCCGGAGCGCGGCGAGCGCGGCGGCCAGCCGGGGCAGCTCGGCCGGGTCGAGGGAGGCGTCGGCGTCCATCACGCACACCACCTCGGTCTCGGCGGCCAGCAGCCCGGCGTGGCAGGCGGCGCCGAAGCCGCGTTCGGCGGCGGGCACGACGCGGGCGCCGTGGCCGGCGGCCACGCGCGCGGAGCCGTCGGTGGAGGCGTTGTCGACCACCAGGGGCCGGAACCCGGACGGCATCCGGGTCAGCACCCAGGGCAGCGCCTCGGCCTCGTTGAGGCACGGGAGAATGACATCGATCACGATCCGACGCTACTTTCGGTGACGGTCCTGCGACCCTTACGAACTGGTGACGGGCGTCCGGGCGAACTCGGCCATGCCGTCGGCGAACGCGACCGACGGGGAGAAGCCCAGCTCGCGGCGGGCCCGGTCGGGCCGGGCGACGATGTGGCGGACGTCCCCGAGCCGGTAGCCGCCGGTGACGCGCGGCGCCGGCCCGCCGGACGCCGCGGCGAGCGCGCCGGCCATCGCGCCGATCGTGCGGGGCTCGCCGCTGGCGATGTTGTAGGCGCGCAGCCCGCCGGGCTCGGGCGGCCCGGCCGCGACCCGCTCCAGCGCGAGCACGTTGGCGCGGGCGACGTCGCGGACGTGGACGAAGTCGCGGCGCTGCCCGCCGTCCTCGAACACCAGCGGCGCCTCGCCGTTCAGCAGCCGCGACCGGAAGACCGCGGCGACGCCCGCGTAGGGGGTGTCGCGCGGCATCCGCGGCCCGTACACGTTGTGGTAGCGCAGCGCGGCGGCCGACCCGCCGGTCGCGCGCGCCCAGGACGCCGTCAGGTGCTCCTGGGCGAGTTTGGTGTCGGCGTAGGCGTTGCGGGGGTCGGCCGGGGTCTCCTCCCCGACGGCGCCGGGCGCGAGGGGCCGTCCGCAGCGGGGGCAGCCGGGTTCGAACCGTCCGGCGTCCAGCGCCTCCCGCGGGCGGGGCCGGGGCCGGACGGGCCCGTGGCTCGCGCAGGTGTAGGCGCCCTCCCCGTACACCACCATCGAGGACGCCAGCACGAGGGTGGTGACGCCGGCGCGGGCCATCTCGGCCAGCAGCACGGCGGTGCCCTGCACGTTCGCCGAGGTGTAGGCGGGCAGGTCGGACACGCCGGTGCCGAGGCCGACCTTGGCGGCCTGGTGGCAGACGGCGTCCACGCCGGCCAGCCGCCGCGCGACCTCGGCGGCGTCGCGGGCGTCGGCGGGCGCGCCGCCGAGCCCGTCGGGCCGCAGGTCCAGGCCGCGGACGCGGTGCCCGGCGGCGGTCAGCGCGGCGGCGATGTGCGAGCCGATGAAGCCGGCCGACCCGGTGAGCAGTACGTTCATGGCGACGAACGTAGGCCGCGCGGCGCGGCCGGGGCGGCGCGCAGGGCCCGGTCAAGGCACCTTGTTCGAACCTTGTAAGAATTTCACCCGGCCGGTCGCGCGCCGGTGAGCGGGGCGAGCAGTTCGACGGCCTTGTCGACGTCGTCCTCGGTGGTGGTGAGGTGGAACGCGCACCGCAGCCGTCCCGCGCGGACGGTGGCGACCACCCCGTCGCGGCGCAGCCGCTCGGCGGTGCCGCCGGGGACGGCGACCGAGACGATCGCCGAGTCGCCGGGGGGCAGGCCGAGCCCGGCGCGGAACCGGCGGGCCAGCGCGACGTCGTGGTCGTGGACGGCCGCGGTCCCGACCCGTTCGAGGAGTTCCAGGGCGGGGGCGTGCCCGGCCCAGCACTGCCACGCCGGGGACAGGTCCAGGCGGCGCGCGCCGGCGGCCAGGCGCAGCGGCAGCCCGTAGACCGAGTCCCAGATGTCGGCGCCCGCGTACCAGCCGGCGCCGGCCGCGGGCAGGGCGTCCAGAGCCTCGGGGGCGCCGGTGAGGAAGCAGGTGCCGCGCGGGCCGAGCAGCCACTTGTAGCCGCCGGCGACGAGCCAGTCGACGTCCGCGGCGGGCAGCGGCAGCCAGCCGGCGGCCTGGGTGGCGTCCAGCAGGATCCGGGCGCCGTGCGCGCGGGCCGCGCCGATCAGGTCGTCCATGGGCGCGACGCGGCCGTCGGAGGACTGCACCGCCGACACCGCGACGACGTCGGTTCCGCCGCCGACCTCGTCGGCGATCCGCTCCAGCGGCACGGAGCGGACGCGGAGGCCGGGGCGGGCCGCGAACGGGAACAGCAGCGAGGTGAAGTCGCCGTCGGCGACCAGGATCCGCGCGCCGGCGGGCAGCGACGCCGCGACAAGGCCGACGAAGTAGGACACCTGGGGGCCGCACGCGACCCGGTCGGCGGGGACGCCGAGCAGCCGCGCGAACGACTCCCGCGACCGGGTGACCGCCTCGTCCAGCGCGGCGGGGGCCATCAGCCCGGCGGCCCGGTCGCGCTCGGCGGCGAGCATCGCCTCGTGCGCGGCGCGCGGCGGGAGCCCGTAGGTGGCGGTGTCGAGGTAGGCGACGGCGGCGCCGAACTCGCGCTGCGCCTCGGTGACGGTGAGGGTCATGCGACGATCGTCGTGCACCCGCGTCCCATAGCGCAAAGTTAGGTTTTCTGGGCGTCCCATCAATGTGGTTGATACCTTGCGGAGATGCTCGACCTGCACCGGGGCCGGATCCTGCGGGAGGTGGCGCGGCTCGGCTCGATGACCGCCGCCGCGCGGTCCCTCGCCTACACCCAGCCGGCCGTGTCGCACCACATCGCGCGGCTGGAGGCCGAGGTCGGCACGCCGCTGGTGGTGCGGCACGGCCGCGGCGTGCGGCTGACCGAGGCGGGCCGGGTCCTGGTCGAGCACGTCGAGGACGTCCTGGCGCGCATGGACGACGCGCAGGAGCGCATCGCGGCGATCGCGGGGCTGCGGGCCGGGCGGGTGCGGGTCGCGGTGTTCCCGACGGCGGCCGGGGGGCTGCTGCCGGACGCGCTGGCCCGGCTGCGGGAGCGGGCGCCGGGCGTGTCGGTCACGCTGGTGGACGCCGAGCCGCCGGAGGCGCTGGCGATGCTGCGCGCCGGGGAGACCGACATCGCGGTCGTGTTCCGGTACGCGCACACGCCGCCCGACACCGACGCGAGGTTCCGCGAGGTGGTGCTGGCCGAGGACCCGCTGCGGCTCCTGGTCCCGGCCGGGCATCCCCTCGCGGCGGCGGACCGGCCCCGGCTGGCGGACCTGGCCGCCGAGACGTGGGCGTCGGGCTGCGCCCGCTGCCGCGACCATCTGCGGTGGGCGTGCGCGAAGGCCGGGTTCGCCCCCGACATCGCGTTCGCCACCGAGGACCACGTCGCGGTCCAGCGGCTCGTCGCGCGGGGCCTGGCCGTCACGACGCTGCCGGAGCTGGCGCTCGGCCTGCACACCGAACCGGGCGTCGCCGTCGCGGACGTGCCCGCCGTGGGGAGCCGCCGCATCAGCGCGCTGGTCCCGGCCGGGCCGCGGCCGCCCGCGGCGGCGGCGCTGCTGGACGAGCTCTCCGCCCCCACCCGCTGAGGGACGGCCGCCGGGCCAGGGCTGGCTCGGGTCGAGGCAAGCGCGGGTCAGGGCGGGCTCGGGTCAGGACAGGTGCCGGTGCAGGTCGGTGAGGCGGCCCGCGGCGGCGAGGACGGCCTCGGCCAGGCCGGGCAGCCGGTCGTCGCCGAACCGCACCGCCGGGCCCTGCAGCGCGACCGCCGCGAACACGCGCCCGCCGCCGTCGCGGACCGGCGCGGCCACCGCGCGGACCCCCGCCAGGCGCTCCTCGTCGCTCACCGAGTAGCCGCGCTCGCGGACGCGCCGCAGGTCGGCGTCCAGCGCGCCGCGGGTGGTGAGGGTGGCGGGGGTGTAGCGGTGGAACGGCTCGTCCATCGCGACCGGGTCGCCGCCGTAGGCCAGCAGCGCCTTGCCCATCGCGCACGTGTGGATGGGGTTGCGGTCGCCGGGCGGCTGGTCGTAGCGCAGCGGATGCGCCGACGGCAGGTGCAGCAGGACCGCGACCTCGTCGCCGGCCCGCACGCCGAGGCTGACGGACTCGCCCGTGCCGTCGCGCAGCGCGGTCAGCTCCGGCTGCAGCAGCGTGGCGCCCATCCGCTCCAGCGCGAGCCGCCCGAGGATCGCGGTGGTGGGGCCGAGGAAGTACCGCTCGGTCGCCGGGTCCTGCGCGAGCATGCCGGTGGCGTGCAGGGCGTGCACGATGCGGTGCGCGGTGCTGACCGACAGCCCGAGCCGGTACGCGATCTCGGTGGGGGTCTGGCGGGCGGCGTCCTCGAAGGAGCGGAGCACCGCCACCGACCGGTCCACGGTCTGCGTCCCCGGCTTGGGAGGCTGCGTGCCGCGCTCGGTGGTCACGGGTCCCATCCTCCCACCGCGGGGGCGTGCCATAGTGGGCGGGTGGCCCCCCAGACCCCGGTACGCAGGTCCCGTCCGTCCAGGAACCGCGGGGCCGAGGGCCCGTCGGCGTCGCTGACGGCCCGGCACGGGGCCGCGTTCGCGCGGAACCCGTGCGCGAGCCTGCTGCGCCTGTACGCCGAGGCCGGGCCGGTCGCGGCCGTCGGGACGCGCCGCCGCCCGTTCGTGCACCTGTTCGGCCCGGACGCCAACGCGTTCGTGTTCGCCAACTCGGGGCTGTTCCGGTGGCGGGAGGCGTTCGACCTGCTGGTGCCGGTGAACGGGGAGACCGCGCTGATCGTCAGCGACGGAGCCGACCACCGGCGGCGGCGCCGCCTCGTCCAGCCGGCGTTCCACCACCGCCGCGTCGGCGGGTACGTGGCGCGGATCGCCGCCAACACCGACGCGGCGCTGGAGTGGTGGCGGCCGGGCCGGACGCTGGACGCCTACGCCGAGCTGCGGTCGGTGATCCGCCGCAGCACCGTGGAGGTGCTGTTCGGGGACCGGCTCGCCGCCGACGCCGAGGTGATCGGGCGGCGGCTGCAGGTCGCGCTCGCCGCGATCGACCGGAACTTCGTCCTGCAGATGGCGCTGCGGTCGCTGCCCAACCCGTACATGCGGCGCGTCGCCGCGGCCCGCGCCCAGGTCGCCCGCCGCGTCGACGGGGAGATCGACCGGCGGTCGGCCGAGGGCGGCGGGCACGACGACGTGCTCGGCATGCTGATGACCGCGCGCGACGAGGACGGCACGGGCCTGACCCGCCGGGAGCTGCAGGACCAGGTGATCAGCCTCATCTCCGCCGGGTACGACACCACCAGCGCGGCGATGGCGTGGGCGGTGTACGCGCTGCTGTCGCACCCGGACGCCGAGGAGCGGGCGCGCCGCGAGGTCGCCGAGGTGGTCGGCGACCGGCCCGTGCGGGCCGCCGACCTGCCCGCGCTGACCTACCTGGACGGGGTGGTGAACGAGACGCTGCGGCTGTTCCCGCCCGCCGTGCTCAGCGCCCGCGTCCCGGTGGAGGACTTCGCCTACGCCGGCCACCGGGTCCCGGCGGGCGCGATGGTGCTGTACTCGCCGTTCGTCACCCACCGGATGCCGGAGGTGTGGCCGCAGGCGGGACGGTTCCGGCCCGAGCGCTGGGACCCGGCGTCGGAGCTGCACCGTCCCGCCGCGCCGTCGACGTACCTGCCGTTCGGCGGGGGGCCGCACCGCTGCATCGGCTCGGCGCTGGCGACCGCGGAGATCAAGACGATGCTGGCGTGCCTGCTGCGCCGCACCCGGCTGCGCCTGGTGTCCTCCCGCGCCGTCCCGACGAGCGTGACCGCGATGCGGCCCCGCGGCGGCCTGCCCGTCCGCGTCCGCTAGCTCCGCAGGCAGACGCAGAAGGGGTGCCCGGCCGGGTCGGCCAGGACCCGCCACCGGTCCCCGCCGGGCTGGAACTCCAGCCTGCTCCCGCCCAGTTCGGCGACGCCGGCCTCGGCCTTGTCCAGGTCGTCGACGTAGAGGTCGAGGTGGAACTGCTGGGGCCGGTCCCCTTCGGGCCAGGTCGGGGCCCGGTGGCCGGGGGCGCCCTGGAAGTAGACGTCCAGGCCGCTGGGCAGCTTCACGGCGGCGGCCTCGGGCGTGTCGTAGGTGATCTCACCGCCGGTGAGCGCCGCGTAGAACGCCGCGAGGGCGGGCGGCTCCGGGCAGTCGATGGTGACGGCGGCGAACTCCGCGATACCGGACATGGGGCGACTCCTCTGTCGTTGGAATGCGCCCAGCGTTCCAGGAGAGGCTGACATCTCCTGTCAGGTACCGGACCCGGAATGAAACATGACGCGGGATGTCAGGTTTGGGAGCGACCATGGGTTCACCGGTCGGCGCCGATGGTGGGCGCGGACCGGCCCCACCCACGGCCGGACAAGGAACTCCATGCGCGAAACTCCAGAAGAACTCGATGAGCTGCAGTCCCTGCTGGACGCCTCCCTGGCCCGCTCCTCCTCGCACCTCCGCTCGATCATCGGCGCCGAGAGGACACTGACGGCGGAGCGGCTCGTCGGCGTCCTCACCGGCATGTGCACCCTGGCGCTGTCGACCGTGACGGCGAAGGGCGAGCCGCGGATCAGCGGCGTGGACGGGCACTTCCTGCACGGCAGGTGGCATTTCGGCACGGCGCGCGGCGCCGTCAAGGCCCGCCACCTGGCGGCCCGCCCGGCCGTCAGCGCGGCGCACATGCGCGGCGAGGACCTGGGGGTGTTCACGCACGGCACGGTGGAGGTCCTCAACCCCGAAGACGGCGGGCCGGCCGCGGACTGGCCGGACCTGCTCGCCTACTTCAAGGACTTCTACGGCGCCGGCGCCTTCGACTGGGACGCCGACGTGGTGTACTACCGGCTGCGTCCGCACTGGATGAGCGTCTACGCGTCCGATCCCGCCGGGCCCGCTTCGGCGTCCCGGTCCTGAGCGGCGTGAGCGACATGGGGCGCGGGACCATCGACGTGGTGGGGGCCCGCACCAACAACCTGCGGGACGTGTCGGTGAGCATCCCCAAGGGGCGGCTCGTCGCCTTCACCGGGGTGAGCGGCAGCGGCAAGACCTCGCTGGCCATCGACACCCTGCACAGCGAGGCCCAGCTGCGGTACCTGGAAGGGCTCTCGCCGTTCGTGCGGCAGTACATCACCCAGCGCAACCGGCCGAAGGTCGACCGCATCCGGGGGCTCGGCGCGACCCTCGCGGTCGACCAGCGCCGCCTGAACCGCAACCCCCGCTCCACGGTCGCGACGATCACCGGCATCGACGGGCACCTGGGGCTGCTGTACTCGCGCCTTCCGGCGCTCGGCGCGGCGGCGGGGGGCGGGGACGGGCCCCTGACGACCGCCCACTTCGACCGCGACACCCCGGAGGGGGGCTGCGGAGACTGCCACGGGGCGGGCGGGCGCTGGCGGGCGCACGAGGACCTGATCATCACCCGTCCGGAGCTTCCGCTGTTCGAGGGCGCGTCGCCGTGGTTCGCGAAGTGGCGGTCGGGGGAGCACGCGTTCGTGCCGGCGCTCGCCGGAAAGCGGGGCGTGGACCTCGGCCGGCCATGGCTGTCGCTGCCCGAGGAGTTCCGCCACTGCGTGCTGTACGGCACGGGCGAGGAGACGATCGAGGCGGTCGTCGACATGCCGAACAGGAACGAGACGGCCGTGATGACCTACACCTCGAACCGGCCGCTGCGGGGCGCGCTCGCCGAGGTGGAGCGGGTGTTCGTGAACGCCGGGACCGCCGGCGCCAAGCAGCGCTACCTGCCGTACATGCGCAAGCGGCCCTGCGGCGCCTGCGGGGGCGGCGGGTACGGCCGGGCGGCCCGGTCCGTGCGGCTCGGCGGGCTGACCTACCCGGGCCTGCTCGCGGCGCAGGTGCGGGAGGTGCGCGACTGGGCGGGCCGGGTCGCGGACGGCCTGGACGCCCGGCGGCGCGAGGTGGGCGGGCCGCTGCTGCGGGACCTGGACCGCAGGCTCGGGATCCTCGACCGGCTCGGCCTGGCCCATCTCCAGCTGTCCCGGAGCGCGGCGACGCTGTCGGGGGGCGAGGCGCAGCGGACCCGGCTCGCCGCTCAGCTCGGCACCGAGCTGAGCGGCATCGTCTTCGTCCTGGACGAGCCCGGGAACGGGCTGCATCCGGCGGACAAGGCGCACCTGCTCGACATCGCCCTGGAGCTGCGCGAGGCGGGCAACACGGTGCTCCTGGTGGAGCACGACCCCGAGCTGATCGCCCGAGCCGACTGGGTGGTCGACCTGGGGCCCGGCGCGGGCCGCCTCGGCGGTGCGGTCATGGTGTCGGGGCCTCCCGCCGCCGCGGCCGCCCACCCGGAGTCGCTGACCGGGCGGTATCTGGCCGGTGCGGGGCCGCGGCTGCGCCGGACCCGCCGCCCGGCCGGGGGCGCCGCCGGCTGGGTGGAGCTGCACGGCCTGCGCGCCCACAACGTGACCGCGGACCTGGTGCGCTTGCCCGCCGGCCGGCTCACCTGCCTGACCGGGGTGAGCGGCAGCGGCAAGAGCAGCCTGCTCGGCGCGCTCGCGGCGGGCGTGGAGGCGGCCCTGAGCGGGGCCGCGGCGGGCGCGGTGCGGGAGGTGACCGGCATCGAGGGGTTCGGCTGGGTCGCCGTCGTCGACCAGGAACCGCTCGGGCGGACGCCGCGGTCCAACCCGGCCACCTACAGCAAGGCGTTCGACAGCGTCCGCGAGCTGTTCGCCGGGACCGGCACGGCGCGCGAGCGCGGCGTCGACGCCTCCTGGTTCAGCTTCAACACCGCGGGCGGCGGCCGCTGCGAGACCTGCACCGGTTACGGCCGCAAGCTGGTCGACATGCACTTCCTGCCGGACGTGTGGGTGGTCTGCGACGCGTGCGAGGGCCGGCGCTACAGGCCGGAGGCGTTGGAGATCACGTACCGGGGGCTGGCCATCGACCAGGTGCTGGAGCTGACCGTCGCCGAGGCCGCGGAGCGGTTCCGCGAGCCCCGGCGGCTCGCGGAGGCCGTGGGGGCCCTGAACCGGGTCGGGCTCGGCTACCTCCCCCTCGGCCAGAGCGCCACGGAGCTGTCCGGCGGCGAGGCGCAGCGGCTGAAGCTGGCGTCGGCGATCCGGCGCGGCGCCGCGAGCCGCGGGGCGGGGCTGGTCGTCCTCGACGAGCCCGTCTCGGGCCTGCACCCGTCCGACGTCCAGCGGGTGGTGGACGCGCTCGACGTCCTGCTCGACTCGGGCAACACCGTCGTCGTGGCCGAGCACGACATCGGCGTCGCCGCGTCCGCGGACTGGGTGATCGACCTGGGCCCGGGAGCCGGCCCGGACGGCGGCGCGGTGGTCGCCGAGGGCGCCCCCGACACCGTCGCGGCGGCGGACACCCCGACCGCCGGCTTCCTCCGCCGGTACGCGGCGGGCCTGCCGCTCCTGGAGGCGCGGGAGCCGGGGGCGCGGGGGAACGCGCGCCGCTGAAGGGGGCGGAGCACGTCCCCGGCGGCCAGGCGGTCGACGCGGAGTCCGGCGGGTTCGCGGGCCTCGGACTCGATGTCGAGGCAGGCGATGCGCAGCGCGGTCCCCTCGTGCGGCGGCCGCCGGTGCCGGGCCGGGGTCCTCCTAGCCGCCGGGGGCGAGGCGGGCGGGGAACCCGCCGGTGGCGATGGGGCCCCAGCGGTCGACGGTGACGCGGATCAGGGACTTGTCCTGGCCGCGCATCGCGGCCCGGTACTCGTCCCAGTCGGGGTGCTCCCCGGCGATGCACCGGTAGTAGTCGACGAGGGCGTCGGCGGCGTCGGGCATGTCGACGACCTCGGCGGTCCCGTCGACCTGGACGTAGGGGCCGTTGAAGTCGTCCGACAGCACGCACACCGAGACGCGGGGGTCGCGGCGGGCGTTGCGGGCCTTGGCGCGCTCGGGGTAGGTGGAGATCACGATGCGGCCCTCGCCGTCGACGCCGCAGGTCACCGGCGACATCTGGGGCCGCCCGTCGGCCCGGGCGGTGGACAGCAGCGCATGATGGCGGGGACGGAGGAAATCGAGCAGTGCGGGACGGTCGACGCGGTTCGCCGAGGCGATCGAAGGAGCCATGCCGCCACCCTAGGGAACCGGGAGGGCGATGAGTTCCCGCGCGGCCGGCCGTCCATCCATGGAAGCCGATCGCAAGGGAGAAGACGATGAGCGACCGTGAACCCGTCCGGGCGCGCAACCTCGACATCTACGGCAGCGGCGAGCTGGCCTGGGGCGCCGTCCGGGACGCGCTGACGGCGGCGCTTCCGAAGGCGGAGACGCCGGTGTACCTCGGCACGGTCCGGCCGGACGGCCGTCCGCACTCGGCGGGCGTGGGCGCGCTGTGGCACGAGGGCGACCTGTTCGTCGTGAGCGGGCCCGGCACGCGCAAGTCGAGGAACCTGGCGGCGAACCCGGCGTGCACGGTCTCGGTGCGGACACCGGTCGGGGACGTGGTGCTGGAGGGCGACGCCGAGCGCGTCACCGACCCGGCCGTCCTGGAGGCGGTCGCGGCGGGGTACCGGGAGGGCGGCTGGCCGGCGCGGGTGGAGGGTGAGGCGTTCACCGCGCCCTACAGCGCGCAGAGCGCGGGCCCGCCGCCCTGGTACCTGTACCGGATCGTCTTCCACACGGTGTTCGCGGTGGCGACGGTGGAGCCGTACGGCGCGATGCGGTGGTCCTTCGCCCGCTGACCGCCGCCCTGACCGCCGCCCTGACCGCCGCCCTGACCGCCGCCCTGGGCGCCGTGCGGGGAGCCGACCGGGGAGCCGACCGTGGCGGTCGCGTTCGGCCCGCCCGCCTGGCCCACGGGCGGGCCGCCCGCTGCGAGCTGCGTCCGCCCGCGGCCGGTGAGGTGCGGCGCCGCGGGGAGTCAGCCGCTGAGCAGGGCGAACAGGCCGGCGCAGGTGAGCGCGACCATGGCGGCCGCGACGGGGAGCTGCCCGCGCGGGGACCGCGCGGGGGTGCGCAGGGCGAGGTCGTGCGCGGCGGCGGTCCCGGCGACGTGGCCGAGGACGATGGCGTTGACCTGGACCTGCGCGGTGAGCGTGGGCCCGGCGAGGTCGTAGTCGATGCGGTTGCCGGTGGCGCCGAACAGGTCCGCGCCCGTCCCGAACGGGTCGCCGGCGAGGATGAACGTGGTCTGGCCCTCCAGGACGAAGAACGAGAAGTAGTGGGCGAGGGTGTAGCCGAGCGCGATCGGCAGCAGGGTCGCGGCGAACCGGCCGGGCAGCGCGGCCGGGTCCTGGCCGGTCAGCCGCGCGCTGAGCCGCAGCGCCGCGACGTACAGGGCGGTGACGGCGGCGACGGCGGCGGCGAGGCCCAGGGTTCCGGCGGGGACGCTGGAGGGGTCGACGTTGTCGCGCCAGTAGGTGGTGCGGGTGACGCCGTCGAATCCGGTGGAGCCGATGAGCACGCACGCGGTCGCGGTGAGGCCGGGTTCGGCGGCGCCGGTCATGAGGCCGGTGAGCGGGGTGCGCAGCACGAGCGTCCCGTCGCCGCGCCGCCCGACGGGGCAGAGCCGGGCCAGGAGGCTGGAGTAGGCCTCGAAGCCGTCCCCGCGGGTGAACCAGTCGCGGCCGAACCACCAGGCCAGGGCGAGGTTGGCGGCGGCGTAGGCGAGGATGAGCGTCCCGGCGGCGCGGGGGTCGGACCGGTTCGGCGCGACCAGTTCCAGCCACACGAACGCGGTGAGCCACGCGGCCGCGGGCCAGTATCCGAGCCGGGCGGGCAGGGGGCGGCGGCCGGCGGGCGGTGTGCGGGTGGCGCGGCAGAGGGCGGCGTGCAGGGTCCGGAGCGGGTTGACGCGCCGCCATACGGGCCCGAGCAGGACGCTCGCGGGCACGAGCCCGACCCAGAACGTCACGAACAGCGCCCACGGCGCCAGGTTCGCGGCGGCGTCGGGCGGCCCGGCGAACGCGGCGGCGACGACGAGGGCGGCCGCGGCGAGGGCCAGGGCGCGTCCGGCCAGGGTGAGGGCGGGCGCGTCCAGGACGCGGGCGAGCGCCGCCGGGAGCGGGCGCCCGGCCTCGGGGTGGAGGCGGGGGCGTTTCCAGGCGGCGGTGAGCGCGGCGGACGAGGCGGCCACCGCGATCCCGCCGCCGGCGATGGCGGCGACGGCGTCCAGGGGCAGGTCGGTGCGGCCGCCGAGCCCGTGGGCGAGGACGCGCGCCCCGCCGGCGATGCCCTCGGCCGCGGCCGCGGTGATGCCGCCGGTCACGGTCAGCCGACCTGCAGTTCGAGCACGCGGGCGCCGGAGTGGTGCAGCTCGGCCTCGAACACGCCGGGCGTGCCGGCGGTGAACCGGAGGGTGGCGGGGCGCCCGGGGGTGATCGCGAGTTCGCGGTCGTAGCCGTGCAGGTGGAGCTCGTCGGCGGTGTCGCCGGTGACGGTGATCTCGACGACGGCGCCGCGCTCGACCTTGACGCGCCGCTGCGCGGTGCGGGGCTCGCCGCCGGTCACGGTCACCGCGACCCGCACGGCCGGCGGCCCGGACGCGGCGGCCGCCGAAGGGCCGGCGGGCGGCGGGCCGGGCGCGGGCTCCCCGCATCCGGCCGCCGCGAGCGCCATGGCGGCGGTGACCGCCGCCGCGATGGTCCGCAGCGTCATGGCGTTCCTCTCGTCCCGGTGTCCCACACCACAAAGTGTGACACTAGACAATGACACATTCAAAGATGGCATACTCCACGTCCGGGGCGTTCGCCCCCTTCTGTTCTGGTTCCTGCGGCGAGGGAGCACCGGTGTTGGACCACCTGACGGGCACGGGAGCGGGCGCCGCGCTGCGGCTGGCCGCCGAGACGCCGGCCAGACCGGCGGGCGGCGCGGCGCTCGACCAGATCCTCATCGCCTCCACCGGCGCCGCCGCCCTCACGGCGGTGCTGCTGGTGTTCGGCTGGGGCCACCGCACCGGACGCGTCACCGCGCTGACCCGGCTGGCGCGCCTGGCCGAGCGGGGCCCCGGCCGCGGCACGCCCGGCTGGGTCGCGCTGCCCCTCCCCGTCGCGATGGCGTCGCTGCTGATCGCGCTCCTCGGCATGTACTGGGACATCTCCCTGCACATCTCGCACGGCCGCGACGAGGGGCCGCTGGCCAACATCGCCCACTACCCGATCCTGATCGGCCTGTTCGGCATCTTCACCGCCGGCGTCCTGGCCGTGGTGCTGCCCAAGGGCGAGCGTCCCGGCGCGGCGTCGGTGCGGATCACCCGGGACTGGCACGCGCCCGCCGGCGGCGTCCTGCTGGCCGGCGCCGGGTTCTACGCGCTGCTCGGCTTCCCCCTCGACGACGTGTGGCACCGCATCTTCGGGCAGGACGTGACGCTGTGGGGCCCGACGCACCTGATGCTGATCGGCGGGGCCGGGCTGTCGCTGGTGGCGATGGCGATCCTGGAGCGGGAGGGCCGCAGCGCCCGGCCCGCGGCCGTGCAGCCGCCCGGCTGGGTCCGCTACGCCCGGCGCTGCATGATCGGCGGCGGGCTGCTGATCGGCCTGTCGGTGTTCCAGGCCGAGTACGACTTCGGGGTGCCGCAGTTCCGGCTCGTCCACCAGCCGCTGCTGATCGCGCTCGCGGCGGGCTGCGCGCTGGTCGCGGTGCGGCTGTGGGCCGGACGCGGCGCCGCGGTCCTGGCCGCCGCGTTCTACATGCTGGTGCGGGGCGGGGTGTCGGTCCTGGTCGCCGGCGTGATCGGCGAGCTGTGGGCGGCGGTCCCGCTGTACTTCGCCGAGGCGCTGTGCGTGGAGGTCGCGGCGCTGGCGCTGGCGCGGCGGCCGCTGGCGCTGGGCGCGGTGTCGGGGGTGCTGATCGGGACGGCCGGGTTCGGCGCCGAGTACGCCTACGGGCAGGCGGCGTTCCGGCTGCCGTGGACGCCCGACATCCTCGCCGAGGGCATGGCGATGGCGGTGACCGGCGGCGTCGCGGGCGGGCTGTGCGGGGCGCTGCTGGCCGAGGGCCTGGCCGGCCGGGTGCCGCGCCGGGCGGCGGCGCGCGGGATCTTCGCGGGGGCGATCCTGGCGGTGTCGGCGGCGGTCGCGAACGGCCTGGTCATCGACGTGCCGGAGGGACCGGCGGCGACGGTGACGCTCACCGGCGTCCGCGGCGACGCCGCGCACCGCACCGCCGGCGCCCGGATCGTGTTCTCCCCCGCCGGCGCGGTCGACGGCCCGGCGTGGGTGACGGTTACCGGCTGGCAGGGGCGGGGCCTGCACGTCGACCACCTGGTGAGGGAACGCGAGGGCGTCTACCGGACGCGGGAGCCGATGCCGCTGCACGGCGACTGGAAGACGCTGATCCGGATCCACGACGGGCGGACCCTCGCCGGCGTCCCGGTCTACCTGCCCGCCGACCCGGCCATCGGCGCGAAGGAGCTGCCCGCCCCGGCACGGTTCACCCGGCCGGTGCAGAGCGAGCGGTCGATCCTGCAGCGGGAGCTGAAGACCGGCGTGCCGGGCTGGCTGTGGGCGGCGTGCTCGGCGGTGGTGCTGGCGTGCACGCTGGCGCTGGTGCTGTCGCTCGGCTGGGGCGTCGCGCGGATCGCCCGCCGGCTGCCCGAGCCCGCGCCCGCGCCCGCCGCGCCGGGGCCGCGCGCGAAGGCCGGCCCATGACCGCCGGCGGGGTGCTGGCGACCCATCCGGTCATCACGGCGGTGCCGTTCTTCGTGCCGACGTTCATCGTGGTCGCGGTGATCGCGGTGGTGATCTGGCGGGACCGCCGCCGCGGCGACGCGGACGACGAGCCCCAGCCGGACGACCCGCGCGAGGACGTGCGCGGAGACGTGCCCGGGGACGTGCGCGGGGACTCGCCGCCGGGACCGTAGACTCCGCTGTCATGAGCGACCGCACGTCCCCCGTCCCGTACCTGTCGGAGCTGTTCTCGCTGGAGGGGCGGGTCGCGGTCGTGACGGGCGGCAGCTCGGGCATCGGCCGGGCGATCGCGGTGGCGCTGGCCCGGTCCGGCGCGTCCGTCGTGGTGGTCGCGCGGCGGGAGGCGGAACTGGCCGCGACCGTCGCCGAACTGGCCGGGCACGGGTGCCGCGCGGCGTCGGTCAGCGCCGACCTGGGGTCGCGGGACGCGGTCGCGCGGGCCGCCGACGAGGCCGCGGCGGCGTTCGGGGAGCCCGACATCCTGGTCAGCGCGGCGGCGGTGAACCTGCGCCCGCCGATGGACGACCTGGGCGCGGACGTGTGGGACACCACGATGGCGGTGAATCTGGACGCGCCGTTCCTGCTCGGCCAGCGGTTCGGGCCGGGCATGGCCGCGCGCGGCTTCGGCCGGCTGATCCACATCGCCTCGCAGCAGGCGTTCCGCGCGTCGGTGACCAGCGGCGCCTACGGGGTGTCCAAGGCGGGCCTGGTGGCGCTGGCCCGGTCGCAGGCCGAGGCGTGGTCGGGCCGCGGCGTCACCGCCAACACGCTCGTGCCGGGGTTCGTGATGACGCCGCTGAACGCCCGCCTGTCGTCGGACCCGGCGAACGTGCGGGCGCTCGCCGAGCGCACCATGGTCGGCCGCAACGGCCTCGCGGACGACTTCGCGGGCGCGGCGGTGTTCCTGGCGTCGGCGTCGTCCGGCTACGTCACCGGCCAGTCGGTCTTCGTGGACGGCGGCTTCTCCGCCCACTAGCCTCCCGGGCCGGGCGGCCGGGCCGCAAGCCGGTCGCCGCGGCGGCGGCCATGGCGCCGCGCCCGCCGCAGACCACGGCGGCGCCGCGCCCGCCCAGGAGCCGCCCGGGTCCGGTAGGCCAGGCCCCGCACGCGTTCGGTGCGCCCGCACACCGGGCCCTGGACGGCCACGCGGGCGCTACTGCGCTCCGTGCCGGGCCGCGATCTCGTCGATCCGCGCGGCGAGATCGAAGTCCTTGCCGGTGAGGCCGCCGGCGCTGTGGGTGGTCAGCGTGAACGTCAGGGTGCGCCAGCGGATGTCGATGTCGGGGTGGTGGTCGGCGTCCTCGGCGGCGCGGGCGACTTCGGCGACCACGTCGATCCCGGCCATGAACGAGGGGGCTTTCACCCGCCTGCGGATCGCGTCGCCGTCCCTGTCCCAGGCGGGCAGGCCGCGCAGGCGTTCCGCGACGGCGGTGTCGTCGAGCGTTTCGGCCATCGGTCACTCCCCGGTCGTCGGCGCTGGACGCCTCATCTTCCCTCTCCTGCCTCCCTCCTTCCCGCTGCGGGGCGCCGTGTCACTCGGCGCCGGGGGCGAGGTCGTACAGGACGGTGCCGCCCACGGTGGCGGCGGTGTAGTTCGCGGCGACCCACGCGCTGATCTTCTGGGCGGCGTCGCTGCCGCTCCGGGCGCGCGTGGTCATGCCGCCGCCGTTCCCCGCGCCGATGAAGTAGTGGATCCTGCCCTGGCGGACGAGGGACTGGAACCCGGCGAGGGTCGGTGCGGGGTCGGTGCCGTTGAACCCGCCGACGGCCATGACCGGTTCGCCGGAGGCGAGCTGGTGGCCGGCGGCGGTGTTGGACCCGACGGCCGCGGCCGCCCAGGTGTAGGACGCGGCGCCGGACTTGAGCGCGGCCGTGGCGGCGGCGCTCGGGGCGGCGGCGTCCAGCAGCCCGCCAGGCCCGCCGCGCCCCGGTCCCCCGCCCCGTGAACCGCGCGAAGAACCGCCCGGGGCCATGCCGCCTGGGCCGTTCCCGCGTCTGCCGCGTCTGCCGCCCTGCCCCTGCCCGAGGCCCTGGGGCGGCGGGGCGGCGCCGGGGCCGCGGTTCCACCCGCCGGGCCCGCCGCGTCCCGGGCCGGACCCGGTGGACACGGCGGGCCCGGCGGTCACGATGGCGCCGGTGTGCGGGGTCCGGGCGGTCTCGGCGGCGTAGGCGGTGGGCCCCGCGAGACCGGACACGACGGCCAGCGCGGCGGCCGCGCCGAGGACGCGCCCGCGCAGCACCCGGGCGGCCGCGAGGCCGGCCGCCGCGGCGAGGCCGGCGGCGGCGACGGCGGGCGCGAGCAGCGGATGCCAGTCCGGGGACCGGCCGAGCAGCACGTACGCCCACATCGCGGTGGCCGCGGCGGTCACCGCCAGGGCCGCGGCGCCCGCGGCGGTGCGGCGGCGCTCCCACAGGATCGCGGCGCCCATGCCGGTGAGCGCGGCGATCGCGGGGGCCAGCGCCACGGTGTAGTACTCGTGGAAGATCCCCCGCATGAAGCTGAAGATCGCGGCGGTGAGCAGCAGCCATCCGCCCCAGACCGCCAGGGCGGCGCGGGCGGGGTCGGTGCGGGGCGCGCGGCGGGTGCCCCACAGCCCTGCGGCGAGCAGGATGAGGGCGGCGGGCAGCAGCCAGGAGATCTGGCCGCCGATGACGGGCCCGAACATGCGGCCCCATCCGGCGTCCTGGTCGAGGTTGCCCAGGCCGCCGGTCTCCTCGCCGTTGAGGCGGCCGAGCCCGTTGTAGCCGAGCGCGAGCTCCAGGACCGAGTCGTGCTGCGACCCGCCGATGTAGGGGCGGGACGAGGCGGGGACCAGCGCGACCGCGGCGACCCACCACCCGGCCGACGCCAGCAGCACTCCCCCGGCCGCGGCGAGCTGCCACAGCCGCCGCCGCACGGGGGTGGGCGCGGTGGCCAGGTAGACCAGCGCGAACACCGGGACGACCAGGAACGCCTGCAGCATCTTGGCGAGGAAGCCGGTGCCGACGCAGGCGGCGGCGAGCAGCAGCCAGCGGGTCCCGGCGTCCTCCTGCGCACGGAGCGCGGCGTAGGCGCCGAGGGTCAGCAGCAGGACCAGCAGCGCGTCGGGGTTGTTGAACCGGAACATCAGCGCGGCGACGGGCGTCGCCGCGAGCGCGGCCCCGGCCAGCAGCGCCGCCCAGGCGGGGCACCGCCGCCGGACGGCGGCGTGCACGACGCCGACGGTCGCGACGCCCATCAGCGCCTGCGGGACGAGGATGCTCCAGGTGTTGACGCCGAACACGCGGGCGGTGAGCGCCATCGGCCACAGCGCGGCCGGGGTCTTGTCGACGGTGATGGCGCCGGCGGCGTCGGAGGAGCCGAAGAAGAACGCCTTCCAGCTGGTGGCGCCGGCCTGGACGGCGGCGGAGTAGAACGCGTTGGCCCATCCGGACGCGCCCAGCCCCCACAGGTACAGGACGGCGGTCGCGGCGAGCAGGGCCAGCAGCGCGGGGCGGGCCCAGGCGGGGTCGGCGGCGGGGCCGCGCAGGACCCGCCCGGGGAGGCCGCCCCGCCCGCGCGGGGTGCGGGGCGCGGGCGGGGCGGCCTGGATCGCGGAGGTCATGTGCTCTTTCCCTGGGGTTCAGCCGAGCCGGTACAGCCGGGCGCCGGAGGTGTCGGTGGTGTCGGTGGACGAGCCGTACTCGCTCGCGCCGACGGGGGTCCCGTTCTGCTGGACCCAGGCGGTGACGTCGGAGGCCGCGCCGCCGCCCGGTCCCATGCGGCCGCCGAGCATGATGTAGCGCAGCCTGCCCTCCCGCACGTACCGCTGGAGCTTGCCGGCGGTCATGGCGGGGTCGGCGCCGGTGAACCCGCCCATGGCGATGGCGGGCCGCCCGGTCTCCAGGATGATCGAGGACGCCTCCTGCGCGCTGGAGACGGCGACGAGCCAGGTGGCGCCGCCCTGGTTCTGCTCCAGGTAGGCGATCATCCGGGAGTCGGCGCGGCCGCCGGGGCCGCCGCCTCCGGTGCGGCCGGGCCGCTGCCCGCGCCCGGCCTGGTCGCCGCCCGGCGGCCCCTGCCCGTCCCGCCCGGTCTGCCCGTCCTGGCCGCCGGGGCCGCCGGGCATTGCGCCGGGGCGTCCGGACGGCATACCGGGCGGGCCACCCTGCCCGCCCTGCCCGCCGGGCGCGCCGAAGCCGTTGCCGGTGGAGGGCCCGGCGAGCGGGTTGGTGCCGTTGGCGGGGGTGGACGCGGCCGAGGCGGCGTAGGCGCCGGGCCCGGCCAGCCCGGCGATCGCGGCGAGCACGAGGCCGGCGGCGCGCGTCCCCGCCCGCCCGGCGAACCGCCCGGTGAACCGGTCGGCGAGGAGCGCGGCGGCGGCGAGGGCGGTGGCGGCGGCGACGAGCCACCGCAGCCACGGGTGCCAGTCCGGGGTGCGGGCCAGCAGGACGAACGCCCAGGCCCCGGTGGCGGCGGTCCCGGCGGGCAGCGCCCACGCCCACGCCGCCGACCGCCGGTGCGCACGGAGCAGCAGGACGATTCCGGCGCCGGTGAGGGCGGCGACGGCGGGGGCCATGGCGGTGGAGTAGTAGGGGTGGAAGGTGCCCTGGGCGAAGCTGAAGACGGCGTAGTGGACGGCGAGCCATCCGCCCCACAGGATCAGCGCGGCGCGGGCGGTGTCGGTGCGGGGGCGGCGCCGCAGCAGGACGAGCCCGGCGGCCAGGGCGAGGACGGCGAACGGGATCAGCCAGGAGATCTGGCCGCCGAGGATGTCGTTGAACAGCCGTCCGGCGCCGGCCGGGCCGCCGAATCCGCCGCCGCCTCCTGGGCCGCCGCGCCCGCCGGGGCCGCCGGGGCCGCCGAGGACGCGGCCGAGGCCGTTGTAGCCGATGACCAGGTCCCGGGCGGTGCCGTCGGTGCTGCCGCCGATGTAGGGGCGGGAGCGGGCGGGGACGAGGTCGACCAGCAGCACCCACCACAGCGACGACGCGGCGAGGACCGCGCCGGCGGCCAGCAGGTGCAGGACGCGCTTGACGGGCCCGGGGCGGGCCGCGATCAGGTAGGCCAGGCCGAACGCGGGGACGACGAGGAACGCCTGCAGCATCTTGGTGTTGAAGCCGCAGCCGACCAGGAACGCCGCGAGCAGCAGCGGCCGCGCGCGCCCGGTGGCGATGGCGCGCTGGCACGCCCACGCGGCGGTGGCCATGAGCAGGACGAGCAGGGTGTCGGGGTTGTTGTCGCGGTTGATGGCGACGGTGATCGGGGTGAGCGCGAGGACGGCGGCGGCGGTGACCGCGGCGGCGTGCCCGAACGCGGGCCGCACCGCGGCGTACAGGACGGCGACGGCGGCGACGCCCTCGACGACCTGCGGGAGCAGCAGGCTCCACGTCCCGAATCCGAGGACGCGGGCCGACAGCCCCATGACCCACAGCGCCATGGGCGGCTTGTCGACGGTGATGTAGGAGCCGGCGTCCAGGGCGCCGTAGAAGAACGCCTTCCAGCTCTGGGTGCCGCTCTTGACGGCGGCGGAGTAGTAGGAGTTGGCGGTTCCGCCGTCCGACAGCCCCCACCCGTACAGCAGCGCGGCGGCGGCGAGGACGGCCCAGAGCGCGGGCCGGGCCCAGCGGGGGTCGTCCCGGCCGCCGAGCAGGATCCGCGGGAGGAGCCCGCGGGGGGCGGGGGCCGGGTCGGCGGCGGGTGCGGTGGCGGCGGCGGTCATGACGGCGTCCCTCCGGTGCTCTCTCCGATGCTCTCTCCGGCGGTCTCCCCGGCCGCCGCGGTGTGCCCGGCGCCGCGGCGGAGGCGGCGCGGGTGGAAGATCCAGGCGCGCATCAGCAGGAACCGGGCCAGGGTGGCGGCGGCGTTGGCGGCGATGAGCGCGGCGACCTCCACGGCCCGGGAGGCGCCGGGCGCGGCGGCGTGCAGCAGCGCGAGGCCGCCGGTGGACAGGGCCAGGCCGAGCAGGAACGCGGCGCCGCCTTCGAGCTGGTGGCGGACCGCGCGGCGGGCGCCGGTGACGCCGAAGGTGAAGCGGCGGTTGGCGGCGGTGTTCCCGACCGCGGTGACGGCCAGGGACAGCGCGTTCGCCCACAGCGGCCCCATGACCAGGCGCAGCAGGACGAACAGGGCGAGCTGCGCGAGGGTGCTGACCGCCCCGACGGCCGCGAAGACGGGCAGCTGCCGGCCCATCCCGGCGGGCAGCGCCCCGGCGGGTCCGCGCCGCCCGACGGGGGCGCCGAACGCGCCGGTGCGGATGCGGCGGGCGACGCGGGCCATGCCGCGCAGGTCGTCGCGGGCGGTGCGCAGCACGTCGACGCGGCTGTCGGGGTCGTCGACCCAGTCGACGGGGACCTCGTGGATGCGCAGGCCGCCGCGTTCGGCGAGCAGCAGCAGCTCGGTGTCGAAGAACCACGCCTCGTCCTCGACCTCGGGCAGCAGCGCCTGGACGATCTCGGTGCGGGCGGCCTTGAAGCCGCACTGGGCGTCGCTGAAGCGGGCGGCGAGGGTGGTGCGCAGCAGCAGGTTGTAGCAGCGGGAGACGACCTCGCGGCGGGGGCCGCGGACGACGGCGGAGCCGCGGGTGAGGCGGGAGCCGATGGCGAGGTCGCTGTGCCCGGAGATGAGCGGGGCGACCAGCGGCAGGAACGCGTCCAGGTCGGTGGACAGGTCGGCGTCCATGTAGGCGACGACGTCGGCGTCGCTGCCGCTCCACACGTGCCGCAGGGCGCGGCCGCGTCCCTTCTGCTCCAGCCGGACGGCCCGCACGTGCGGGAGCCGGGCGGCCAGGTCCTCGGCGATCGGCCAGGTGGCGTCGGTGCTGGCGTTGTCGGCGACGGTGACGCGGAACGGGTAGGGGAAGGTGCCGGCCAGGTAGGCGTGCAGGCGTTCCACGCTCGCGGCCAGGACGCGTTCCTCGTTGTGGACGGGGACGACCACCTCGACCAGCCGTCCCCGGCCCCCGTGCTGGTGCGGGGCCGGCGGCGGCGCGGCGGGCGTGCCCCGTTCGGTGATGAGGTGACTCATGGGACCGAGGTTCGGCGGCGGTCGTGGGAGGCCGGTGAGCCGCCGATTAACGCGGCATGAGAATCGCCGCGGTCCTCGTCCCGGCGGGGGCGCGAGGGGGTCAGTCGGGGGGCGCGGGGGTGCCGGGGAGGCGGACGCGGGCGAGGGTGCCGCCGCCGGGCGCCGGTTCGAGGCCGACGCGGCCGCCGGACTCGGCGACGACGCGGGCGACGATGGACAGTCCGAGGCCGGAGCCGGGCAGGCTCCGCGCGGACGGGGACCGCCAGAACCGCTCGAACACGTGCGGGAGGTCGGCGGCGGGGATGCCGGGGCCGCGGTCGCGGACGGTCAGCTCCGCGCCGGCGAGCCGGACGGCGACGGTGGCGCCGGGCGGGCTGAACTTGACGGCGTTGTCGAGGAGGTTGACGACGGCGCGTTCCAGCGAGGCGGGGTCGCCGAGGACGTACCAGGGTTCGGCGGCGGCCTCGACGGTGAGGCCGGGGCCGCGCAGCCGGGCGCGGTCCACGGCGCGGGCGACGACGTCGTGCAGCGGGACGGTCTCGCGGACGGGCTGCGCCTCGGCGGGGCGGGCGAGTTCCAGGAGGTCGCCGACGAGGCTGGACAGCTCCAGCATCTGCGCCTTGACGCTGACCATGAGGTTGTGGCGGGCGGCGGGGGGCAGGTCGCGGCCGGTGGCCTCGGCGCGCAGCAGCAGGTCGATGTTGGTGCGCAGGCTGGTGAGGGGGGTGCGCAGCTCGTGCCCGGCGTCGGCGATGAGCTGCCGCTGGTGCTCGCGGGAGGCGGCCAGCGCGGTGGTCATGCTGTTGAAGGAGCGGCTGAGCCGGGCGATCTCGTCGGTGCCCTCCTCGGGGATGCGGGTGCCGAGGTCCTCGGTGCGGGCGATGTGCTCGACGGCGCCGGTCAGCTCGTCCACCGGCCGCAGCGCCGCGCGGGCGATCATGAGGCCGGCGGCGGCCGACACCAGGACGCCGAGGGCGGTGACGGCGGTGAGCAGCAGCGCGAGGTTGTCCAGCGGGCCTTCGACCTCGTCGAGGGGGATGGCGTAGGACACCGCGGCGGTGGTGCCGTCCACGGCGCGGAAGGGGCGGGTGAGGATCCGGACGTGGCGGGTGGCGCCGGCCGCGGTGACGCCGGTCCCGTCGTGGTAGGCGTGGCCGCGTTCGCCGCGGGCGACCTCGGCGTCCTCGGCGGTGACCTCCAGGGCGCCGGCGCCGGGGAGGGTGCAGCGGCGGCCGTCCGCGCCGACCGCCTGCGTCATCTCGTAGGGGCCGGGCGGGGGGTTCGCGCTCGGGGCGGGGGCCTGGGCGCAGGCGGCGAGGGCGTCCTCGATCTGCCGGGCGATCCCCGGCCCCCGGAACGGCCGGTCGTGGCCGGGGCCGGGCGGGCCGCCGGAGGTGGCGGCCAGCCGCCGGTCGAGTTCCTGGTACAGCTGGTTGCGGGTGAGGAGCCATCCGGCGGTGGCGCACGCGGCGACGGCGAGCGCGACGGCGGCCGCGGTGAGCAGCGCCATGCGGGCGCGCAGGGTGAGCCGCCGCGCGATGGGCGGGCGCGCCGCGCGCGCCGCTCCGGGCGGGCCGGGCGGGGGCGCCGTCGCCCGTCCGTTCATGGGGACGCCGCCGTCCGCAGGACGTACCCGACGCCGCGGACGGTGTGCACGAGCCGCGGCAGCCCGCCGGCCTCGGTCTTGCGCCGCAGGTACATGACGTACACGTCCAGGGAGTTGGAGGCGGGTTCGAAGTCGAAGCCCCAGACGGTCTCCAGGATCTGCTCGCGGGTGAGGACCTGCCGGGGGTGGGACAGGAACATCTCCAGCAGCATGTACTCGGTGCGGGTCAGCTCGACGGGCCGGCCGGCGCGGGTGACCTCGCGGGTGAGGGTGTTCATGCGCAGGTCGTCGAAGGCCAGGACGTCCTCCCGGGCCCCGGCGGCGGCGTCGAGGCCGGCGTTCAGCGCGGCGTTCATCGAGGTGCGGCGCAGCAGGGCGCGGACGCGGGCGAGCAGTTCGTCCAGTTCGAACGGTTTGGCGAGGTAGTCGTCGGCGCCGGCGTCCAGGCCGGTGACGCGGTCGCCGACCATGTCGCGGGCGGTGAGCATGAGCACCGGCATGGTGGCGCCGAGGGCGCGCAGCCGCCTGCAGGTGGTCAGCCCGTCCATGCGCGGCATGAGGACGTCCAGGACGACCAGGTCGGGGCTTTCGCGTTCGAGCCGCTGCAGGGCCATGGCGCCGTCGGCGGCTGCGGCGACCCGGTACCCCTCGAACTCCAGGCTGCTGGACAGCGACTCGCGGACGGCGGGTTCGTCGTCCACGACCAGTATCCGCGCGGGTTCGCCGCCGCGGGTGTCGGGCTCCATGTACTCACCGTAGGCAGCGCCGGTGGGCGGCCCGTCCGCGGGCGGGCGTTTCTCATGGTTCTCTCAGGATCTTCTGAGCGGCGGTTCAGCCCCCGGCCGGGGTTTCGCCCCGCGCGTCCGCGGTGGCCTCGGCCCACACGTCGCCCGCCGGCGCGTTCCCGCCCCCCGCCTCACCGGTCTGCTCCTCGCCGGTCTGCTCCTCGCCGGTGCGGGGGGCGTCTGCGGGCGCGGTGGTCTCGACGACCACGGTCGCGGTGACGACGGTCGTCTCACCGGGGACGGCGCCGGGGACGGCGGGGCGGGTGGCGGTGGTCCAGGTGGTCTTGGCGACGTCGACGACGATGTCGCGGGAGATCTCCAGGATCATGCCGCGCAGCCGCTCCTGGAGGGCGAGTCTGAGGGCGTCGCGCAGCAGTTCGCGGAGGGCGGCCTCCATGGCGGCGGTGGCGGCGCGGGTCGCCGCGCGGGCGGCGAGGTCGCGGGCGGTGCGGGCGAGCGCGCTGCCGGCCGCGGCGGTGAGCAGGTCTCCGGCGGCGCGGGCGGTCGGGGACCCGGCGGCGCGTGCGGCCAGGTCGCCGGCCGCGTCGGCGAGCGGGCCGAGTTCGGCGGCCGCGCCGGCGCCGCGGGCGGTGTCGCGCAGGGCGGCGGCGAGGTCGCGAGCGGCCTGCTCGGCTGTGTCGCGCACGACGCGGGCGACGATGTCGCGGCCGGCGGTCATGGCGGCGTCGGCGGCGGCGTCGGCGGCCGTGTCGATCGCGGCGTCCACGACGGCCCTGGTGGCGGCCTGGACGACGGGCGCGGACGCGGTGCGCCCGGCGAGGTCGCGGGCGGCGCCGGCGAGGTCGCGGGCCAGCGGGCTGCGGACGGCGAACCGGCGCGCGGCGGCCGCGGCGGGGTGCCGGACGGCCTGCTCGGCGAGGGTCATCGCGGCGGCGGCGGCCTCGAACGCGCCCGCGGTCGCGGGGTTGGCGGCCGCGGCGGCGCGGGCCTCGGTGACGGCGCGCTCGGCGGCGCCGCGCGCGGCGCGGGCGGCGGCGTCCCGGGCGGCGGCCTCGATCGCGCGCATGGCGGGCGTGCCGGACGCCTGCTCCAGGATGCGGGCGGCGGCGAGCGCGGCGGCGTCGCGGGCCGCGGCGCGGACCGGTTCCCCGGCCTGCGCGGCCAGCCGCGCGGCGGACTCGGCGGCGGGCGCGAGCGCGTCGAAGATCTCCTCCAGGCGCCGTGCGGCGGCCTGGTCGGCCCGCCGGGCCCGCTCGGCGAGCCCGGTGTCCTGCTGGTCCTTGTCGTCCACGACCATGCCCCTCATCGCGATCCGCCCCGAAATCACCATAACCGGCGCCGGCCGATGCCACTCCCCCCGGTTTCCCGGCCGGCCGGGAAACCGGGGGCGGCCGCGGGTGTCAGCGGCCGCGGCGCCGGTAGGTCCGGACCGACAGCGGCACGAAGACGGCCAGGAGCAGGACGGCCCAGCCGGTGGTGGCGGCGACGGGGTGGGCGAGGGGCCAGGCGGCGTCCCCGGTGGGCGCGCCGGGGTTGCCGAACAGGTCGCGGCAGGCGGCGGTGAGGGCGCTGACGGGGTTCCAGTCGGCGACGGCCTGCAGCGCCCGGGGCATGCCGCCGGTCGGGACGAAGGAGTTGGACAGCATCGTCACCGGGAACACCAGCGGGACGAGCTGGTCGGCGGTCTGCTCGTTCTTGACGAGGAGGCCGAGGTAGCACCCGGCCCAGCTCAGCGCGTACCGCATGAGGGCGAGCAGGGCGAACGCCTCGACGGTGGGCCAGACGCCGTTGTGGGCGCGCCATCCGACGATCAGCCCGGCGGCGGCCATGATGACCATGCCGAGGAGGCCGTTGAGGACCTCGGCGCCGGTGTGCCCGAACGGGACGGCCGAGCGGGCCGTCGGCATGGAGCGGAACCGGTCCATGACGCCGCGGGAGGCGTCGGCGGCGACCCGCATGGTGACGGCCATGGTGCCGGTGAAGGTGACCATGGCGAACAGGCCGGGCATCAGGTACTCGCGGTAGTTGCCGCCGCCGGGGACGGAGATGGCGCTGCCGAACACGTACCCGAACAGGACGACCATGACGGCGGGGAAGACCAGCGCGGCGATGAGCTCGCCGGGTTCCTGGCGGATGCGCGACAGTTCGCGGCCGATGAGGGTGAGGCCGTCGGCGAGGGTCCAGCGCAGGCGCGCGGCGCGGGTGGGCGGGAGGCCGGCGGTGGCGGCGAGGGCGGGGGCGGTCATCGGGCGGTCTCCTTCTGGCGCGCGCGGGCGGGCGTGGTGGCGGGGGTCGTGGCGGGGCCGCCGGTGAGGCGCAGGAACACCTCGTCGAGGGTGGGGCGGCGGAGCCCGGCGTCGGCGGCGGTGACGCCGGCGCGGTCGAGTTCGCGGACGACGTCGGCGAGCCGGACGGATCCGGCGGTGAGCGGGACCGAGAGCCGGGCGCCGTCCAGGGCGGGGTGGGCGCCGGCGAGGGCGTGCAGGACGCCGGCGGCGGCGCCGGCCATGGCGGGGTCGTCCAGGACGACGTCGAGGCGGTCGCCGATGGATGCCTTGAGCTCGTCGGGGGTGCCGGTGGCGATGACGCGGCCGTGGTCGATGACGGCGATGTCGTCGGCGAGGCGGTCGGCCTCGTCCAGGTACTGGGTGGTGAGCAGGACGGTGGTGCCCTCGGCGACCAGGCCGCGGACGGCGTCCCAGATCTCGCCGCGGCTGCGGGGGTCCAGGCCGGTGGTGGGCTCGTCCAGGAACAGCACCTGCGGCCGCAGGATCAGGCTGGTGATCAGGTCGAGGCGGCGGCGCATCCCGCCGGAGTAGCCGGCGACCTGCCGGCCGGCGGCGTCGGCGAGGCCGAACCGCTCCAGCAGCTCGTCGGCGCGGCGGGCGGCCTCGCGGCGGGGCAGGTGGTAGAGGCGGCCGAACATGCGCAGGTTGCCGCGTCCGGTGAGCTTCTCGTCGACGGCGGCGTGCTGGCCGGCGAGCCCGATGCGGGCGCGGACCTGGTCGGGGCTGCGGGCGACGTCGTACCCGGCGATGCGGGCGCGGCCGGAGTCGGCGTCGGCCAGCGTCGCCAGGATCCGCACGGCGGTGGTCTTGCCGGCGCCGTTGGGGCCGAGGACCCCGCAGACCGTCCCGGCGGGGACGGCCAGGTCCAGGCCGTCGAGGGCCTGGGCGGCGCCGTAGCGCTTGCGCAGCGCCTCGGCCACCACGATCGGTTCGTTCGTCACACTGCCTCCTCTGGGTACGGTGTACGCGGCTACGATAAACAACTGGGTACGACGTACGCAACTAGGATGCCCGGACAGGCGTCGAACAGGAGGTCCGGGTGGCAGGCGGCGAGCGGCACGGCAGCATCTGGTCGATCCCCGAGCGGCAGGGGCGCGGCCCGCGCCCCGCCTACAGCCGCGCGCAGATCACCGAGGCGGCGGTCCGCATCGCCGACGCCGACGGCCTGGACGCCGCCTCGATGCGCCGCATCGCCGCCGACCTCGGCACCGGCGCCATGTCGCTGTACCGCTACGTCCCCTCCCGCGACGACCTGATCGACCTGATGGTCGACCACGTCCTGCTGGAGGAGGAGCTCCCCGAGCGCCCCACCGGGGACTGGCGCGCCGATCTGACGCTGATCGCCGACAACACCCGGCGGATGTGGCTGCGCCACCCGTGGCTCACGGGCTCGTACCGGCCCCGCGCCACCTTCGGCCCCAACCGGCTGCGGCTGCTGGAGTTCGCGTTCGGCGCCCTGGACGTCGGGATCCCCATCGACGAGGTCTTCATCCTGCTCGACATGCTGAACGGCTACGTCGAGCGCGTCGTGCGCGGCGAGATCGAGTGGGCGCGGGAGATGCGCCAGAGCGGGATGACGCCCGAGCGCTGGATGCTCGAGAACAGCGCCTACGTCGGCGGGCTGCTCGACACCGGCAGGTACCCGATGTTCAAGCGGATCGTGGTGGACGCGCGGCTCCCCCACATGAGCGCCGAGGAGCAGTTCCGCTACGGCCTGGACCGCGTCCTGGACTGCATCGCCGCCTTCCTCCCCACCCCTTGACCCGCAAATCCTTCCCTGAAAGTCCCTATCACTCCCCATATGAGCTACCGTTAGGGACTGATGGAGAAGAAAATGTACTCCGTGGACGAAGTGGCCGGGCTCCTCGGCCTGCACGTGCGGACCGTGCGCGGCTACATCCGCGACGGGCGCCTGAACGCGGTGCGGATCGGCAAGCAGTACCGCATCGCGCCCGCCGACCTGGAGGCGCTGACCGGGCGGCCCGAACCCCGCCCCGCCGCCCCCGCGGCGGTCGAGGTGTCCAGCATCGTGCAGGTCGACGGGGTCGGACGGGACGCCGCCGCCCGGCTGGCCACCCTGGTGCAGGCGGGCGTCGGCGCCGGGGACCCGGCCCGGACGCTGCGGCTCCAGGTCGTCCACGACGACGAGAGGAACAGGTTGAAGATCGTCATTCTGGGCGGGGCGGCCGAGACCGCCGACGTCCTGCGCATGCTGGACGCCGTGATCGGCGGCGGCAACGGGCTCCTGGACGGCGAGGCCGGTGAGGCCGGCGATGGCTGACGCGATCCAGCAGCGGGCGGGCACGGCGGTACTGGTCTGCGACCCCGACGGCCCCGCCATCGCGACCGAGCAGGACGCCCTCGACCTGATCGGCGCGACCTACGCCGGCGCCGAGACGGTCGCCGTGCCGGTGACCCGGCTCGACGAGCGGTTCTTCTCCCTGGGCACCCGGTTCGCCGGGGACATCATGCAGAAGTTCGTCAACTACCGGGTCCGGCTCGCCGTCGTCGGCGACGTCTCCGCGCTGACGGCCGCCAGCCCCGCGCTGGCCGCCCTGGTCCGGGAGTCCAACGCGGCCGCCCACGTGTGGTTCGTCCCCGACCTGGACGCCCTCGACGCCCGCCTCCGCGACGCCGCCTGACCGCGAACAGAGGTTTCCGCTGGACGGAACGATGACCTACCCGCGGGCGTCCGGCATGGTGAGGGTGGACACGGGGATCCGCGTCCCGTGCGCGGACCCGCAGCGTGCGCACCGAAACCGTGTGCAATGAAACCGCGCGCACCGAAACAAGGAGGAACGATGGCGTTGCTCGACGCCGGCGTCTGGGCCGGGAAGATCTTCGACGGCGGCTGGCGGACCGCGGACGGCGGCGTCTACGACGTCACCGAGCCCGCGACCGGCGGCACGCTCGGCACCCTCGGGCAGGCCGCCGCCGAGGACGTCGCACGGGCCGCCCGCGCCGCCGCGGCGGCGCAGCGCGACTGGGCGGCCCGCACCTA
Source organism: Actinomadura sp. GTD37 (assembly GCF_041951365.1). Classification (NCBI taxonomy): domain Bacteria; kingdom Bacillati; phylum Actinomycetota; class Actinomycetes; order Streptosporangiales; family Thermomonosporaceae; genus Actinomadura; species Actinomadura sp. GTD37. The sequence continues at coordinate 347,567 of NZ_JBGNUS010000006.1, read as the reverse complement.
CGAGGAGCGCGCCGCGGTCCTGCGCGCCGCGGGACGGCTGTTCGCCGAGCACGCCGCCGAGATCGGCGACTGGATCGTCCGCGAGTCCGGATCCATCCCCCCCAAAGCGCAACTGGAGACCCACTTCGCCGAAAGCCTGTGCTACGAGGCCGCCGCGCTGGCCTCGCACCCGCAGGGCCTGGTGCTCCCGTCCGCGCAGCCCCGGTGGAGCCTGGCGCGGCGCCGCCCCGCCGGCGTCGTCACGGTGATCGCGCCGTTCAACTTCCCGCTCATCCTCGCCATGCGGTCGGTCGCACCCGCCCTGGCGCTCGGCAACGCGGTGCTGCTCAAGCCCGACCCGCGCACCGCCGTGTGCGCGGGCGTGTCCATCGCCCGGATCTTCCAGGAGGCGGGCCTGCCCGAGGGAGTGCTGCAACTGCTGCCCGGCGGCCGCGAGGCCGGCGAGGCCGTCGTCGCCGCCCCCGAGGTCCGCGTGGTGTCCTTCACCGGCTCCACCGCCGCCGGACGCAAGATCGGCGAAGTGTGCGGACGGCTCCTCAAACGCGCCCACCTCGAACTCGGCGGCAACAACGCGCTGATCGTCCTGCCCGGCGCGGACGTGCCCGCCGCCGTGTCCGCCGGCGCCTGGGGCGCGTTCCTGCACCAGGGCCAGATCTGCATGACCGCCGGCCGCCACCTCGTCCACGAGAGCCTGCACGCCGAATACGTCGCGGCACTGGCCGACAAGGCCGACAAACTCCCCGTCGGCGACCCCGCCGCCGGACAGGTCGCGCTCGGCCCCATCATCGACCAGGCCCAGCTCGCCCACGTCGACGACCTCGTCAAGAGCACCGTCGCCGCCGGCGCGCGCCTCGCCGCCGGCGGCACCCACGACGGCCTGTTCTACCGGCCCACCGTCCTGGACGAGGTGACGCCCGACATGCCCGCCTACGCGCAGGAGGTGTTCGGGCCCGTCGCGCCGGTCGTGCCGTTCTCCACCCCCGAAGAGGCCATCGAACTCGCGTCGGCCACCGAGTACGGCCTCTCGCTCGGCGTCCTCGGCGACGTCGGCCAGGCCATGAAGATCGCCGACGCGATCCCGACCGGCCTCGTCCACATCAACGACCAGACCGTCAACGACGAGCCCGTCGTCCCGTTCGGCGGCGTCGGCGCGTCCGGGAACGGATCCCGCTTCGGCGGCCCCGACGCCAACATCGAGGCGTTCACCGAGACCCAGTGGGTCACCGTCCGCGGCGAGATCGCCACCTACCCGTTCTGAAGCGGCCGGCCGGTGCCCCGCCCACGCGCGGGACACCGGCCGGGCACCCCGCGACCACGGCCCGCCCCGGACGTCCCCCGCAGCCCGTAGGCTCCACCCTGTGGGCCGCGATCCGGAATACCTGGCGTTCCTGCGCCGCCGCCTCGCCGAACCCGCCGGCGCGGGCGAGACGGTCGAGGACGCGCGCCGCGCCCACGCCGCCGACCTCGCCCGCTCACCCCGCCCGCCCGTCGCCACCGTCCGGGACCTCACCGTCGACGGCCCCGCCGGGCCGCTGCCCGCCCGGCTCTACCGGCCCGCATGGCACGGCCCCGCCCCGGCACTGGTGTACCTCCACGGCGGCGGATGGGTCCTCGGCGACGTCGACTCCTACGACCCGGTCGTGCGCGCCCTCGCCGCCGCCAGCGGCGTCGCATGGCTGTCGGCCGGCTACCGGCGCCCGCCCGAGGACCCCTTCCCCGCCGCACTGGACGACGCGGTCGCCGCCGTCCGCTGGACCGTCCGCAACGCCCACGCCCTCGGGCTCGACGCCGCCCGGATCGGCGTCGCCGGCGACAGCGCCGGCGGGCAGCTCGCCGCCGCGGCCGCCGGACTCCTGCGCGCCCCCGACCCCGCCAGACCCGTCCTCCAGGTCCTGCTGTACCCCGCACTCGACCTGCGCGACGTCCCGCCCGCACCGCCCGACCCCGACGGCCTGCGGCTCCCCGGCTCCGGCATGGACCGCGCCCTGCGCGCCTACCTGCGCGGAACCGACCCCACCCGCCCCGACGTGTCGCCCCTCCTGGACCCCGACCCGGCCACGCTCCCCCCGGCGATCATCGCGACCGCCGAGCACGACCGGCTGCGCCCCCAGGCCGAACACCACGCCGCCCGGCTCGCGGCCGCCGGCGTCCCCGTCACCCACCTCACCGGCGCCGGACTCGACCACGGCTTCCTCGGCTGGAGCGCCTTCGCGCGCCGCCCCGCCGAGGCCGTCGCCGAGATCGGCGCCGCCGTCCACCGCGCCCTCACCCGCATTCCGGACGGCCCACAACCGTTCGACCAGCGACCTTAAAGACGCTTGCCCCGACCGTTTAACCAGCTTGACGCGGGAAATCACACAGGCACGACCCGGACGCCGGAACCCGCCGACGGTCGAGGAGGCCACCGCCTTGCACAGGACGCACGAGATGCGGATGACCCGGAACGCGCAATCCGGGCTGGAGGAATGGGCCTGCCCCACCTGCGGCCGCCGCATACTGCTGCGCTGGCCGCCCCACTACACCAAGCACGTCCTCGACGCCGGCGACGAAGAGGCCTGCCACATCGCCCGCACCGCCGACGACACGCCCCCCGCCCCCACCGACGCACCCTCCGACGCCCCCGACACCACCGCCGGCGAGAACCGCCGCCTCCGCGAAACCGGCGTCCACGCCCTCCCCACACCCGCCCCGGCCCACCTCAACCCCTCCGAACCCGTCTGAACCCTGCAAGCCCCCGCCCGGCACCCCTCGTCACACACGGGCCAACTCAGCACGCAGCAGATCCAGGCCCATCGGCCCCAGATCCAGCGCCCGCCGATGAAACTCCTTCAAATCGAACGCCGCACCCGCCCGCCGCCGCGCCGCCTCCCGCGCCTCCAGCCACACCCGCTCACCCAGCTTGTAGGCGATCGCCTGCCCCGGACGACCCAGATACCGGTCGATCTCGAACGCCACCGCCGAATCGGAATCCGGACCCTTACGCGACCGCAGGAACTCCAACCCCAGCTCCGGCGTCCACCGCTCCCCCTCGTGGAACCCCGCCCCCGCCGGAATCGGCAACTCCAGATGCAACCCGATATCCAAGATCACCCGCGCCGCCCGGAACCGCTGACCCCCCGCCAGCATCCCCAGCCGGTACGCCGGATCCCCGAAATGACCCAGCTCGTCCATCAACCGCTCCGCGTACAGCCCCCACCCCTCGCAATGCCCCGGATGCAACTCACTCGACAACCGCTGGAACCGGTTCAACCGCGGATTCAGCGTCGTCACCCCCAACTGCAGATGATGACCCGGCACCCCCTCATGGAACATCGTCGTCGGCACCGTCCACGTGACCACCTCCGCCGACGGATCCTCCACCGTCCACCACACCGTCCCCGGACGCGACAGATCCTCCGCCGGAGCCAGATAGTAGATCCCCGACTCCACCGGCGGAATCCGGCACTCGATCCGCCGCAACGGCGCCGGAATATCGAAATGCGACCCGTCCAGATCCGCGATCGCCCGATCCGCCAACTCCTGGATCCACCCCCGGAACGCCTCCGCACCCGCGATCCGGTACGCCGGATCGGCGTCCAGCGCCGCCATCACCGCCGGCAGCGGCTCCCCCGGCAGCACCTCCCCCGCCGCGACCGCCATCTCCGACTCGATCCGCGCCAGCTCCTCCCACCCCCACGCGTACGTCTCCGCCAGATCCAGCTCCGTCCCCAGGAAGTCACGCACCCCCAGCCGGTACCGGTCCGCGCCCAGCGCGTCCCGCTCCGGCGCCCGCCCCGCCAGCGTCCCCGTCAAGAACGACGCGAACTCCGCCAGCGCCGCCGACGCCGCCCGCACCGCCTCCCCCAACCCCTCCCGCAACGGCCCGTCACCATGCCGCGCCGCCAACCCCGCCAGATACGCCGGGAACTCCGCGCACTCCCGCGCGTTCCGCACCACCTGCCGCCGCGCCGACACCCGCCCGCGCCCGCACGCCCGCTCCAACGACACCCGCAGCCCCGCCAGCGCACCCGGCAGCGCCCGCAACCGCCCGCACACCGCCGCCCAATCCGTCGCCGCACCCTGATCCAGCAGCTCCACCGCCATCCGCAGCCGCTGCACCGGCCCATCGGTGGTGTCCAGGAACCCCTCCCGCACCCCCGCCTCCTCCAGCGCCACCTCCACCTCCAGCCGCTCCCGCAACACCGCCGCCGCGACCCGCCCCGCATCACCCTCCACCGCCACCCGGCCCAACTCACCCAGCGTCCGCCGCGCCAACTCCGCCCGCGCCGCCACACCCTCCGGGCCGTAATCGGTCAGCCGCGCGTCCTGCCCCGCGATCCCCATCAACGCCGCCAGGCACGGATCCAGCGCCGCGAACTCGTCCGCGTACCGGCCGGCAAGGTCATCCAGTGCGGTCATCGCCCCAGGCTACGACCCGCACCCCAAAAAGCGATCATGAAAAAGTGCCAAAACCCCGCCCGGAACACCGCACCTCCACCGCCGACCGCACCCCCAGCCCCACCAACACCGGATCGAGCCGCCGCACGCTACAGCGGCGCCCCGCCGCCCCCACCACCCGACGGCGACTGCGACGGAGCCGGACTCGGCGGCGCCGTCGGCACCCGCGACGGAGACGGAGACGGAGACGGCGTCGTCGGCACCGGCGACTGCGACGGCCGCGGAAACGACGGCGTCGGCTCAGGCGGCGGAGGCGGCGGCTCCTTCACCACCGGCTGACACGCGAACAGCACCCCCATCAGCAACGCCAGCACCACCAGCGCCGCAGCCAACCCGATCACCGCCGCCACCAGATTCCGCTCCGGCGGACGCTCCCCCACCGAAACCCCGCCCGGCGCCACCACCGGACGCGGCGGCTCCTCCAACGCCGGCCCCTCCGACCCCAGCCAATACGGCTGGAACTGCGGACCACGCCGCCGCCCACCCCACCACGCACGCCCCGCCCCCTCGAACAGCACCGGCTCCAGAAACCGCTCCGCCCCCACCCGATCAGCCTCGTACAACGTCGCCACCCACGGCGCCGGACCATCCGGCTGCGCCGCCACCACCGGCGCCGCCCCACCCGAACCACCGCCCGGCCCCCCGGCTGGCACCCGCCCCGGCACACCCCCCGCCGCCGGCACCGCCGCATTGATCGCCGCACGGAACCGGCCCCGCGCCGCCGCATCCCCCGCCGCACCGCGATTCAGCACCGCCACACTCGCCCGCCGCCCCGCACCGTCCACCCCCAGGAACACGATCCCGGCGGCGGACTCCGACAAACGCGCCGACAAACGGAACGGCCCCAACTGAGCAGGATCACCCGGCGGCAACGGCCTCGACATGGCCGCCACACTAACAACCACACCCCACGACCGGGCCCAGCACCGGCGCCCCCGCCCGAACCCGATCAACCACCGAACCGATCAACGACCGCGCGCACGTATCCCGAACGAACGGGTACAAGTGATCGCGTAGGGTCGTAACGCGCCCACCCGTCACACGACGGACGGGCCCACCAGGGACAGCGAGGGGACTCCCACCATGACCATCGCCGCCACCGACACCGACGAGGCCGCGGCCCTCCTGCAGAACACCCTCACCGAGGTCAAAAAAGTCATCGTCGGCCAGGACCACATGGTCGAACGCATGATCGTCGCACTCCTCGCCCGCGGCCACTGCCTCATCGAAGGCGTCCCCGGCGTCGCCAAGACCCTCGCCGTCGGCACCCTCGCCCGCGTCGTCGGCGGCACCTTCGCCCGCCTCCAGTTCACCCCCGACCTCGTCCCCTCCGACATCGTCGGCACCCGCATCTACCACCCCTCCACCGAGCAGTTCGACGTCGAACTCGGCCCCGTCTTCGTCAACTTCGTCCTCGCCGACGAGATCAACCGCGCCCCCGCCAAAGTCCAATCCGCCCTCCTGGAGGTCATGGCCGAACGCCAGGTCTCCCTCGGCGGCAACACCTACCCGCTCCCCCGCCCCTTCATCGTCCTCGCCACCCAGAACCCCATCGAATCCGAAGGCGTCTACCCCCTCCCCGAAGCCCAGCGCGACCGCTTCCTCATGAAGATCGACGTCCACCACCCCGCCGCCCACGAGGAACTCCAGATCCTCCAGCGGATGAGCGTCGACCCGCCCGAAGCCGCCCAGATCCTCGACACCGACCACCTCGCCGGACTCCAGCGCGCCGCCGAAGAGGTCTCCGTCCACGAACTCATCGCCGACTACATCGTCCGCCTCGTCATGGCCACCCGCGAACCCGACCAGTACCGCCTCGCCGACCTGCGCGGCGTCATCGACATCGGCGCCAGCCCCCGCGCCACCCTCGGCCTCGCCTCCGCCGCCCGCGCACTCGCCCTGCTGTCCGGACGCGACTACGTCCTCCCCGACGACGTCCGCGCCGTCGCCCGCGACGTCATGTCCCACCGCCTCGTCCTCACCTTCGACTCCCTCGCCGACGGCGTCGACCCCGGCGACGTCGTCTCCCAGATCCTCGCCGCCGTCCCCCCACCGCGCGTCGTCTGGAACCACGGAGCCGCGGCGGTGACCACCGCATGACCACCCGGCGCACCACCGGACGGCACCGGCGCAGCGGCAAACTCGCCCACCTCGCCCCCGAACGCACCCTGCGCCGCCTCGAACTCCAGGTCACCCGCCGCCTCGACGGCCTCCTCAACGGCGAACACCTCGGCCTCATCCCCGGCCCCGGCACCGAACTCGCCGAAGCCCGCCTCTACCAGCCCGGCGAGGACGACGTCCGCCACATGGACTGGGCCGTCACCGCCCGCACCACCACCCCCCACGTCCGCGACCTCATCGCCGACCACGAACTCGAAGCCTGGGCCCTCGTCGACCTCACCCCCAGCATGGACTTCGGCACCCAAACCATGATCAAACGCGACCTCGCGGTCGCCGCCCTCGCCGCCGTCGGCTTCCTCACCGTCCGCCTCGGCGACCGCGCCGGCGCCTACCTCCTGCACCGCGACGGCATGCGCCGCTGGCCCGCCCGCACCGGCAAGGCCGCCATGTACGCCCTGCTCCAAACCGTCCTGGACGCCCAATCCGCCGACGACGGAGCCCCGCGCGCCGCCACCGGCCGCCGCGCCGCCGCCCCCCGCGACCTCGCCGCCGCCATCACCTCCCTGGACCGCGGCCAGACCCGCCGCGGCCTCCGCGTGATCATCTCCGACTTCCTCACCCCCGACGGCGACGACCCCGCCGACGGACCGCACGGCCGGCCCGGCTGGGAACGCCCGCTGCGCCGCCTCGCCGCCCGCCACCAGGTCCTCGCCATCGAGATCATCGACCCCCGCGAACTCGACCTCCCCGACGTCGGACTCGTCGAGATGGCCGACCCCGAGACCGGCGCCGTCCACGAGATCGTGCTCAGCCGCCGCGTCCGCGAACGGTACGCCGCCGCGGCAGCCGCCCAGCGCGAGCGCACCCGCGCCGCCCTGCGCCGCAGCGGCGCCCACCACCTCGTCCTGCGCACCGACCGCGACTGGATCGCCGACGTCGCACGCTTCGCCCTCCGCCAGCGCCGCGCCGCAGGCCGGCCCGTCAGCACCGCGGGAGTGCGCCCATGACCTTCCTGTCACCCGAACGACTCTGGCTGCTCGGCCTCCTGCCGCTGCTGGCCGCCGCCTACCTGCTGATGCAGCTGCGCCGGCAGCGGTACGCCGTCCGCTTCACCAACCTCGCCCTGCTGTCCCAGATCGCCCCGCGGCGCCCCGGCTGGCGCCGGCACGTCGCCGCCGTCCTGTTCCTCGGCATGATCCTGCTGATGATGGTCGGGTTCGCGCGGCCCGCGACGTCGGTGAAGGTCCCCCGCGACCGCGCCACCATCATGGTCGCCGTGGACGTGTCGCTGTCCATGATGGCCAGGGACGTCACGCCCAGCCGCTTCGACGCCGCCAAGGCCGCCGCCAAGAAGTTCATCGGCGACCTGCCCTCACGCTTCAACGTCGGCGTCGTCGCGTTCGCCGGCAACGCCAACCTCGTCGCCGCGCCCTCCGCCGACCGGCAGGCCGCCATCGCCTCCCTCGACCAGCTCGTCCTGGCCAAGCGCACCGCGATCGGCGAAGCCGTCTTCACCTCCCTGCAGGCCGTCCGGTCCTTCGACGCCGAAGCCCGCCAGGACCCGCCGCCCGCCCACATCGTCCTGCTGTCCGACGGGGACAACACCACCGGGCGCTCCGTCCAGGAGGCCGTCGACGCCAGCCGCGTCTCGCACATCCCCGTCTCCACCATCGCGTTCGGCACCCCCTACGGCACCGTGGACATCGAGGGCGAGACCACCAGCGTCTCGGTCAACAAGGAGACGCTGAAGACCCTCGCCGACAGCACCGAGGGCAAGGCCTACGAGGCCGCCGACGCCGGGCAGCTGGACGACGTCTACGGCAACATCGGCAGCTCCCTCGGCTTCAAGACCGAGCACCGCGACGTCGCCGCCCGCTACACCGGCATCGCGCTGATGTTCGCGTTCGCCGCCGGCGGCGTGTCCCTCGCCTGGTTCTCCCGCCTGCCCTGACGGCGCCCCGACCGCGTCCGGGCGCCGCTCCCGCACTGATACCGTCGGCCGACGTGGGGGATCACTACTTCGCCGAGCGGCCCGGAGCCGCCAGCCGGCGGCGCACCGTCGACCTCGTCCTGCCCGACCTGCACCTGCGGCTCGACACCGACAGCGGCGTGTTCTCCCCCGACCGCGTCGACCCCGGCACCCGCGTCCTGCTGGAGACGGTCCCGCCGCCCCCGCAGGACGGCGACCTCCTCGACCTCGGCTGCGGGTACGGCCCCATCGCCCTCACCCTGGCCAAGCGGTCCCCTTCGGGGATGGTTTGGGGAGTGGACGTCAATCGGCGTGCGCTGGAAATGGCGGAGGGCAATGCCAAAGCCGCGGGCCTTGACAATGTAAGGTTCAGGTTGGCGGACGAGATCGACCCCGCGCTGCGGTTCACCGCGATCTGGTCCAACCCGCCGATCCGCATCGGCAAGGCCGCCCTGCACGACCTCCTCCTCGCCTGGCTCCCCCGCCTCGCCCCCGGCGGCCTCGCCCACCTCGTCGTCCAGAAGCACCTCGGCTCCGACTCCCTCCAGCGGTGGCTGACCGGCCAGGGCTTCCCCACCGAGCGGATCGCCTCCCGGTCCGCCTACCGCGTCCTGCGCGTCACGTCCCGTACGGAAGGCCCCACCCGATGAGCACGCCCGACCCCGCGACCGCCCGCCGGCAGCTGCGCGCCACCGACGTCAAGCGCCTCAACCGCGACTGGCGCCGCCGCACCGGCGCCCGCCTCGGGCTGCTCGTCGAATCCGTCACCCAGCCGTTCAACATGGGCTCGATCATCCGCAGCGCCGCCGTGTTCGGCGTCGAGCACCTCTGGCTCGCCGGCAACGCCACGCCCCCCACCCACCGGGGCGTCGCCAAGACCGCCCTCGGCACCGACCGGCTCGTCCCCTGGGAGCACGCCGGAACCCCCGCCGACGCCGCCGCCGCGATCCGCGAGCAGGGGCTGCGCCTCATCGCCGTCGAACTCACCGCCGACGCCGTCCCCCTGCACGACGCGCCCCTCGACGGCGACGTCTGCCTCGCCGTCGGCGGCGAGGACCACGGCTGCTCCCCCGCCCTCCTCGCCGCCGCCGACGCCGTCGCCTACATCCCGCAGATCGGACGCGTCGGCTCCCTCAACGTCGCCGTCGCCACCGCCATCGCCCTCGCCGAGGCCCGCCGCCGCGAATGGAGCGACTGACCCCCGCCCTCCTCGCCGCCGCCGCCGCGCCCGCCGACCCCTGCACCCCTCCGCCCCCCGCAAATGGGTGCCAGGGCCCATGGCGCGCCGCGCCGTCTCGGCGCATGGTGGAGGTTCGCCACGCATTTCCCCGGCGACCCGAAGGGAGTCCATTGCGATGACGGTCGACAGCACGGTCAACAGCACCGCCGGCGATGCCCTCGGCGGCCACCCGCCGGGCAGCGCGGCGGCCCGGCAAGCCCACGAGCTGCTGGCCCGGGAACGCCGGACGCACATCGCGGAAATCGGGCTCCTCGAAGAGGACAGCGCCCCCGACGAGGCCGTCATGGCCCGCCGCGGCGCCCTCCAGACCAACCTGGAGGAGATCGACGCCGCCCTCGCCCGCCTCGCCGACGGCGTCTACGGCCTCTGCGAGGACTGCCGCAAGCCCGTCCCCGAAGGCCGCCTGGAGATCATCCCGTACGCACGCCGCTGCGTGGGATGCCAGCAACGGCGGCGGTGACGGCCGCCGCGGCGGCCCCGGACGGCCCGCGCGCCGCGCTCGACCTCGGCAGCAGCCGCATCCGCGCGAGCGTGCCCGCCCTGGACGTGATCGTCGACCGCCCGTCCGCGGTCGGCGGTCCCCTCCGGATCCCCGGCGAGCCGCCCGCCGGACGGCGCCGGGGCCGCCCCGCCCCGGCCCGCCCCATCGAGCACGGCATCGTGACCGACGCCGCGGCCTGCGCCCGGCTCGCCCGCCTGACGCTGCTGGAGGCCGACCCCGGCCTCCGGCTCCGGCAGGTGCTGCTCGCCGTGCCCGCCGCCGCCAGCGGCCCCCAGCTCCGCCGCGCGGCGGACGCCGTCCGCGCCGCCGCCGGACGCCCCGTACGCACCATGGAGGCGCCGCTCGCCGCCGCCATCGGCGCCGGAATCGACATCGCCGACCCGCGGCCCCGGCTGATCCTCGACATCGGCGCCGGCATCGTCGAGGCGGCCGTCGTCATGCGGGGCCGCGTGCACTCCGCGCGGTCCGTCCAGTACGTTCCCGAGCGGCAGGTCGGCCGCGGCGCGCCCCGGCTGCCCGCGCACGTCCGGGAGCGGCTCGCCGCCGACGTCCACCACCTGCTGGCCGGACTGCCCGCACCGCTGCGCCGCCCCGCCCGCGACGGCGGAGTCCTGCTCACCGGCGGCGGCGCCCGGCTGCCGTCCCTGCCCGGCCGCCTCACCGCCGAGATGAGCCTCACCATCACGATCGCGCCGGACCCCGCCCGCGCCACCATCCGCGGCCTCGGCCACGCCTGCCGGTCCCCCGGCGCCTGGGCCCTCACCCGCGCCTGACCGGACGCGCTAAGATCCACTCCGTGCAGTTCCTCATCTTTGCGTAGGACACCCCGGCCGCCGCCGCACTCGCGGCGGCGGCCTTCGGCGTCCCCGTAAACCGCCCCTCGCGGGCCTCCCCGAGGAACTCTCGTGACACCGTCGTACGCGGCCGTCCTGCGCGCCCCCTCCGCCTTCCGCACCTTCTCCCTCGCACTGCTGGGACGCCTGTCCTACGGGACGGTCTTCCTGTCCCTCATGCTCGCGTTCACCGCCGCCACCGGCTCCTACACCCGCGCGGGCGCGCTCCTGGCGCTGCTCGGCCTCACCGTCTCGGTCCTGTCGCCGCTGCGCGCCGGGCTCATCGACCGGCACGGCCCGCGCCGCGCGCTGCCGCCGATGGCCGCCGCCTACTCCCTCACCCTCGCCGCCCTGGCCGTCCTCACCTGGCGCCCCGGCGCGCCGCTCCCGCCGCTGGTGGCCCTCACGGCCCTCGCCGGCGCCACCATGCCGCCGCTGGGCGTGGTCATGCGGACGCTGTGGAACGTCCTCCTGCCCGACGGGCCGCTGCTGCGGCGCGCCTACAGCCTCGACACCGTCTGCGAGGAGCTCGTCTTCGTCGCCGGGCCGCTGCTGGCCGGGCTGCTGGCCGCGGTCGCCGCGCCGTCCCTCGGGATCGCGCTCAGCGCCGTCCTCGTCGGCGCCGGCACCCTCGGGCTCGTCACCTCGCCCGCGGCGCGGCCGCGGCCGTCCACGCGCCGCCGGGGGCCGCGCGTGCCGGTGATCCCGATCGCGCCGTCCGCCGCGGCGGCCGCCACCGGAGTCGTGCTGGGCTCGACCGGCCTGCTGGCCGTCGCGTTCACCCAGCGCCACGGCCAGCCCGCCGCGGTCGCCTGGGTGGAGGCCGCCCTCGCGGTCGGCAGCGCCCTCGGCGGCCTCGCCTACGGCGCGCTGAGCCGCTCCCGGCCCGGCCGCCGGCGGCTCGCCGCCCTGCTCTGTCCGCTGGGCGCCGCGCTGGCCGCCGCCGGGCTCGCGCCGTCCGTCCTCGTGCTGACCGCGACGGCGTGCGCCGCCGGGCTCTTCATCGCCCCCACCCTGACCAGCGCCTATCTGATCGCCGACGCGACCGCGCCGCCCGCGGCCCGCACCCGCGCGGCGGCCTGGGTCAACACGGCGCTGAACCTCGGCGCGGCCGGCGGGACGGCGGCGACCGGCGTCCTCCTGGACGCGCTGCCCCTGCCGCTCTGCTACGCCCTCGCCGCCGCGCCCGCGGCCGCGGTGGCGGCACTGCTGCTCGCCTTGCCGGAACGGCAAAGCGATTCGCCGATTCGCGGCGCCTCGCCCCATCATCGGGGCATGGACGAAACCATGAGCAACGCAGAGTTCTGGGAAGCCCGCTACGCCGAGCACGACCACGTCTGGAGCGGCGACCCCAACGCGATCCTCGTCCAGGAGATCAGCGGCCTGGAACCGGGCACCGCCCTGGACCTCGGCTGCGGCGAGGGCGGCGACGCCATCTGGCTCGCGCGCCGGGGATGGCGCGTCACCGCCACCGACATCTCCCGCACCGCCCTCGACCGCGCCGCGCGGCACGCCGCGGACGCCGGCGTCGCCGACCGCGTCGACTGGCAGCGGCACGATCTCGCCGCGTCCTTCCCCGAAGGGGCCTACGACCTGGTCACCGCGCTGTTCCTGCACTCCCCAGCCGAGGGCATGCCGCGCGAGGCCATCCTGCGCTCCGCCGCCGCGGCCGTCGCGCCCGGCGGCACCCTGTTCATCGCCGGGCACGCGGGCCCGCCGCCCTGGGACCCGGGCGCCCACCCCGGCGTCCACCTGCCCGGCGCGGACGAGGTCCTGGAGTCCCTCGCCCTTCCGGAAGGCGGCTGGGAGGTCCTGCTCAGCAGCGAGAACGAACGCGTCCAGACCGCGCCGGACGGACGGACCATGACCCGCACCGACAACGCCCTCAAGGTGCGGCGCCTGCCGTCCTGACCGGTCAGGGGCGCGCCGTCCGCTCCATCAGCGCGGTGAACTCCGCCAGGGAGATCTTGCCGTCCTTGTTGGCGTCGGCGGCCACGACCACCTCCACCGCGCGGGTCTCGCTGACGTCCTGGCCGAGCTTGGTCATCAGGTTCTTCAGCTCCGCGGTCGAGATGTAGCCGTCGCCGTCGACGTCCACGAGCTCGAACGTCGCCTTGTAGTCGTTCACGTCCGCCATGCGGATACTCCTTCGCCGATGGATTGCGGGGCGACCGTAGCAGCAGCACGCTACCCACCCCTGCCCTTTACGCAGTAAGGTCGAGCTCGGCCGCGCCGTCCGACATAATCGGACGGGTGCGCCGCTCGTACGAGTTCCTCGACCATCCCGGGCCGATCCCCTTCGCCCACCGCGGCGGCGCGGCCGGCCGGCCCGAGAACTCGATGGCCGCGTTCCAGCGCGCCGCCGACCTCGGCTACCGCTACCTGGAGACCGACGCCCACGCCACCGCCGACGGCGTCGTGGTCGCCTTCCACGACCGCACCCTCGACCGCGTCACCGACAGCACCGGCGCCGTCTCCCGGCTCCCCTACGCCGAGGTCGCCAAGGCCCGCATCGCCGGCGCCGAGCCCATCCCCCGCCTGGAGGACCTCCTCGGCTCGTTCCCGGACGCGCGCGTCAACATCGACCTGAAGGACGCCCACGTCATCGGCCCGCTCGCCATGACGCTGCACCGCACCAACGCGTGGAACCGGGTGTGCATCACCTCGTTCTCCACCCGCCGCCTGGCCCAGATGCGCGCCCGCCTCCCCCTGTTCACCGACCGCGACGTGTGCACCGCCCTCGGCCCGCGGGGGCTGATGGCGCTGCGCGCCAGGTCCTACGGCGGCCCGGCCGCCAAGCTCGTCCGCCTCGCCGCCACCGGCGTCGCCTGCGCCCAGGTCCCCTACGGCCTGGGCCCCGTGCCCTTCGTCACCGAGGCGTTCGTCGAGCACGCCCACCGCCTCGGCCTGCAGGTCCACGCCTGGACGGTCAACGACCCCGCCGCCATGGAGCGCCTGCTCGACCTCGGCGTCGACGGCATCATGACCGACGAGCTCCAGACGCTCCGCCGCATCATGACCGCCCGCGGCCTCTGGCGCTCACCCCGCCCCGCCACCGCCCGCTGACGCCCCGCCGCCCGCGCCGACGGCTCAGCGGCTGAAGCCGGGCGGACGGTACTCGGCGGCGATGCGCATCGGCGGCGAGGGCGCCGCCGGGCCGCGGGACGGGCGCTCGGCGGGCCGGGACGGCTGCCCCGGCGGGACCGTCCCGCCCACCTGGAGGTCGGGCCGCTGGGCGCGGATCGCCTCCAGGAGTTCCAGATCCTCCGGGGATACCAGGGCGGCCATCACCTTGCCGCGCCGCGTGAGCTTGACGGGCTCGCCGGTGTAGGCGACCCGGTTCACCAGATCCGCGAACTCGGCGCGTGCTTCGGTCACCGGAACATCCACGTGATTCATCGTATAGCGAAACACGCCGTCTTCTCCTGGCCACCCGTCGCGCCCCGCATTAGTGTCCATACGTACGTAGCGTACGCTCTGTACAGATGATCGAGGAGGACCACGTGGGCGGTCAGGGCATGCGGCAGGACGGCGGACGACCGGCGGAGACATACGTGGGTAGATCACGGGCCACGGTGGCGGAGCTGCCGCGCCCGGCGGACCTGCAGCTGTTCGAGCGGCTCCTCGCGCAGCGGATCGTGTTCCTCGGCAGCGAGATCGACGACGGCCTCGCCAACCGGGTCAACGCGCAGCTGCTGCTGCTCGCGGCGCAGGACGCCCGGCGCGACATCACGATCTACATCAACTCCCCCGGCGGGGTCGTGGACGCGGGGATGGCGATCTACGACATGATGCAGTTCGTCCCGAACGACATATCCACCGTCGCGATGGGCATGGCGGCGTCCATGGGGCAGACGCTGCTGTGCGCGGGAACGCGGGGCAAGCGGTACGCGCTGCGGCACGCGCGGGTCATGATGCACCAGCCGCACGGCGGGATCGGCGGCACCGCGTCCGACATCAAGATCCAGGCGGAGCAGTCGCTCTACCTCAAGCGGACCCTCGCCGAGCGGACGGCGTTCCACACCGGCCGGCCGCTCGAGCAGATCGAGGCCGACGGCGACCGCGACGCGTGGTTCACCGCCGAGCAGGCCCGCGACTATGGTTTCGTCGACCACGTCATCGACAGCACCGACCGGGTGGGCACATGACACGTGCGGAACGGCGGTACCTCGTCCCCGAGTACGAGGAGCAGACGAGTTACGGCCGCAAGGACACCAACCCCTACAACAAGCTGTTCGAGGACCGGATCGTCTTCCTCGGGGCGCCGGTGGACGACATCAGCGCCAACGACGTCACGGCGCAGATGCTGGCGCTGGAGGGGATGGACCCCGACCGGCCCATCGCGCTCTACATCAACTCGCCGGGCGGGGCGCTGACGGCGATGCTCGCGATCTGCGACACGATGCGCTACGTCCGGCCCGAGATCGAGACGACGTGCGTCGGGCAGGCCGGGTCGGCGGCGGCGGTCCTGCTGGCGGCGGGCTCGCCCGGCCGGCGGCAGGCGCTGCGCAACGCGCGGATCCTGCTCCACGAGCCGGAGATCGAGGTCAGCCGCGGCTACGCCACCGACCTGGACATCCAGGCGCGGGAGGTGCTGCGCCTGCGGGCCCAGACCGAGGCGATCCTGGCGGAGGCGACCGGGCGGGACGCCGAGACGGTGCGGCGCGACCTGGACCGCGAGCGGTACTTCACCGCCGCCGAGGCCAAGGACTACGGGCTGATCGACGAGGTGCTCACGTCCCGCGGCTAGGGGCGGGCGCCGGAGGTTCCGCGCCGGCGGCCCGGTGCGGCCGGAAACAGCAGGGTTGGATCACCCCGGGCGCGGGAATCTTGTCACGGTGTTCAGCGTTGGTCAGGGCAAGACCGCAAGCCGTCTGGGAGGCACGTGACGATGGCCGAGCGCGCACTTCGCGGCACCCGACTCGGAGCGACGAGCTACGAGAACGATCGCAACACCGATCTGGCCCCTCGGCAAGAGGTGGACTACACCTGTACGAAGGGCCACCGGTTCACCGTGACGCTCGCAGCCGAGGCCGAGGTGCCGATGACCTGGGAATGCCGCAGCTGCGGCGCCACGGCCCTGCGGGTCGACGGGGAGCTGCCCCAAACCAAGAAGGGGAAGGCACCGCGCACCCACTGGGACATGCTCATGGAACGCAGGACCGTCGAGGATCTGGAGGAGGTCCTCGCCGAGCGTCTGGAGATCCTGCGGGCGGGCCGCAGGAAGTCCGCATGAGCGACTGAGTTTTCCGCGGGACGACGCGGGATACCGTCAGCCGTCCGAGCGCGGCCGGACGAGGCCGCTCTCGTAGGCGGTGACGACGGCCTGCACGCGGTCGCGCAGCCCGAGCTTGCGCAGGATCCGGCTGACGTGGGTCTTCACCGTCTGCTCCCCCACCACGAGGCGGGCGGCGATCTCGACATTGGACAGGCCCGCCGCGATCAGCCGGAGCACGTCGGTCTCGCGCGGGGTGAGGACGTCCAGGACGTCCGGCTCGGGCGGCCGGGGGCGCAGCCTGGCGAACTCGCCGATGAGGCGGCGGGTGACGGCCGGGGCGAGCAGCGCCTCCCCGGCCGCGACGACCCGGACGGCGTCGAACAGCCGCTCGGCCGTGACGTCCTTGAGCAGGAACCCGCTGGCCCCCGCGACCAGGGCGGCGTAGACGTGCTCGTCCAGGTCGAACGTGGTCAGCATGAGGACCCGCGGCGGGTCCGGTTCGGCGGTGACGCGGCGGGTGGCCTCGATGCCGTCCATGACGGGCATGCGCACGTCCATCAGCACGACGTCGGGCCGGTGCTCGCGGCACACCCCGACCGTCTCCGCGCCGTCGCACGCGGTCGCCACGACGGCCAGGTCGGGCTGGGTGCCGAGCAGCGCCCCGAACCCGGCGCGGACGACCTCCTGGTCGTCGGCGACCACCACGCGGACGGTCACGGCGCCTCCAGCGGGAGCGTCGCCTCGACCACGAACCCGCCGAGCGGGCCGGGCCCGGCGCGCAGGCCGCCGCCGACGGCGGCGGCGCGCTCGCGCATGCCGAGCAGCCCGTGCCCGTCCGCCGGGCCGGCCCCCGGGCCGGGGCCGTTGTCGCGGACGGTCACCCGCAGCGCGTCCGCCGCGTAGTCGACCTCCACGTCGACGGCGGCGCCCGCCGCGTGCCTGCGGGCGTTGGTCAGGGCCTCCTGGGCGATCCGGTAGGCGGCCAGCTCCAGGCCGGGATCGAGGACGGCGACGTCCCCGCGGACGATCAGGCGGGCCCCGGCGACCCCGGACTCGCGGGCCTCGTCGACCAGGCCGAGGAGCTCCCGCAGGCCCGGCTGCGGGCTGCGGGTCGGTTCGGCTCCGGCGTCCTCGCGCAGCACGCCGAGCAGCCGCCGCATCTCGGTGAGCGCGGTGCGGGCGGTGTCGCCGATGGCCAGCAGCCGCGCGGCGCCCTCGTCCGGCATCCCCGGGACCGCCAGCCGCGCCGTCTCCGCCTGCACCGAGATCATCGAGATGTGGTGGGCGACGACGTCGTGGAGCTCGCGGGCGATGCGGGCCCGCTCGCCGCGCGCGGTGTGCTCCAGCAGGGTGCTCTCGAACGCGCGGCGGGAGGCGTCGAGCGCGGCGGCCTCCGCGCGCCGCCGCAGGATCCGCCGCCGCACCAGGGCCGTCCAGACGGTCGCCAGCGCGGCGAGGGCGGCGATGGCCGCGCCCCGGTGCAGGGCGCACGCAGCCGCGGCCGCGACCGTGATCGTCACGGCGGCGGCGGTGATCCGGTCGCGGGCCAGGACGAGCGGCAGCGTCGCGCACACGTCCACCACGATGGCCAGCGACAGGGCCGCGCCCGAGCCGTGCGCGCGGTGGACGGCCTCGGCCGCGCCCGCCGCGGCCAGGCAGACGCCCGCCACCGGCCACCGCGACCGCCCCTCGCTCTCCCCCACGGAGGCCATTGTGGCGTGGACGGCGCCCCGGCGGCGTCCCTCCCGAGAGGGACCCCCCGTCCCCCGTCCCCCGCCCGCGAAGACGCCACCCCGGCGTGACGACGGGGGCCCGCCGCGGTCCGTAGCCTCCCTGGGCATGGAGGCAACCATCGAAGTGCGCGGCCTGCGCAAGCGGTACGGGGCGGCCCTCGCCGTGGACGACCTGTCGTTCACGGCCGGGCCCGGGCAGGTCACCGGGTTCGTCGGCCCGAACGGCGCCGGCAAGTCCACCACCATGCGGATGATCATGGGCCTGGACCGGCCCGACGCCGGGGCGGCGCTGGTCGGCGGGCGGCCCTACCGGTCGCTGCGGACGCCGCTGTGCCGCCTCGGCGCGATGCTGGACGCGGCGGCGGTGCATCCGGCGCGGCGGGCCCGCGACCATCTGCGCTGGCTCGCCCACGCCAACGGCCTGCCGGCCCGCCGGGTGGACGAGGTCATCGAGCTGACCGGCCTGGCGGGAGCGGCCGGACGGCGGGCGGGCGGGTTCTCGCTCGGCATGCGCCAGCGGCTCGGGATCGCCGCCGCGCTGCTCGGCGACCCGCCGGCGCTGATGTTCGACGAGCCGGTCAACGGCCTCGACCCCGAGGGCATCACCTGGATCCGCGGGCTGCTGCGGTCGCTGGCCGCCGAGGGCCGCGCGGTGCTGGTGTCCAGCCACCTGATGAGCGAGCTGGAGGGCGGCGCCGACCACCTGGTGGTGATCGGCCGGGGCCGGCTGATCGCCGACACCAGCGTCGGGGACCTCCTCGACGCCGCGTCGGGCGGGCGGGTCGAGCTGCGCACCGCGCGGCGGCAGGAGGCCATGACGGTGCTGGCCCGCGCGGGCGCCACCGTCGCGGCGGGGGGACCGGACGCGGTGACGGTCGCGGGCCTGCCGTCCGAGCGGATCATCGAACTGCTCACCGGCGCCGGGGTCGCGTTCACCGGGATCTCCGAGCACCGGGCGTCGCTGGAGGAGGCGTACATGGAACTGACCAGGGACGCGGTGGAGTTCCAGGCCGCGACCGGGCGGGAGGCCCGGTGACCGCCCCGGCGCCCGCCCCGCCTCCCGCCGCGCGGACGGAGTACCGCAGCGCCGTCGAAGCGGAGGCGCGCGACGGGTTCGGGCGGCTGGTGCTGGCCGAGTGGACCAAGCTGCGCACCGTCCCCCGGTGGATGCTGACGCTGCTGGCGTCGGTCCTGCTGACGGTGCTGGTGGCGCTGCTGTCGGGGGCCGGGTCGCAGTCCACCGGCTCGGGCGGAGGGGCCGGGCCCCCGCCGCTCACCGCGGCGTTCGACCTCGGCCACTTCACCTACCGGCCGCTCACCGGGGACGGCGCGGCCGTCGCCCGCGTCACGTCCCAGGACGGCGGAGGCGCGTGGGCGAAGGCCGGGCTCATGCTCCGGGGAAGCGCGCGGGCGGGCACGCCGTACGCGGCGCTGGTGGCGACGCCGGGCCACGGCGTCCGGCTCCAGACCGGCTACAAGGCCGGCGGGCAGGGGGGCGGGGCGGCCGCCCTGCCGCGCTGGCTGAAGCTGACCCGTTCCGGCACGACCGTGACGGGCTACGACTCGGCGGACGGGCGGGCCTGGCACCGCGTCGGGTCGGTCCGGCTGGAGGGCCTGCCGCGGACCGCGCTGGCCGGGATGGTCGTGGCCGTCCCCGACGAGGTCGAGGTGCAGCGGCAGTTCGGCGGCGAGAGCGTCTCCGGGCAGCCGGGCGGCACCCGCGCGACGTTCGACCACGTCTCGGTGTCGCCCGCGCCCCCCGGCGCGTCCTGGCGGGACCGGGGGGCGCCGGGCGGGCCCGCGGCCGACCCGTCCCTGGACGGCCGCACGCAGGCCGGCGGGACGTTCACGATCAAGGGCACGGGCGACATCGGCCCCGACCGGTTCGCCGACGACGTCACCAGGACGACGCTCACCGGCGCTCTGATCGGGCAGGCGGCGGTCGTGGCGCTCGCGGTGCTGTTCGTGACGGCCGAGTACCGGCGCGGGATGCTGCGCACCACGTTCGCCGCGAGCCCGCGCAGGGGCCGGGTGCTGGCGGCCAAGGCGGTCGTGGCGGGCCTGGCGTCGCTGGTGGCCGGGCTGGCGGCGGCGTTCGGCGCGGTGCTGCTGGCCGGGCCCGTCCTGCGCTCGCACGGCCTCTCGCCGCCGCCGGTGTCGGACGGCGCGGTACTGCGGGCCGTCCTCGGCACCGCGGCGCTGCTCGGCGTCGTCGCCGTGTTCTCGGTGGCCGTCGCGGTGATCGTGCGGCGCAGCGCCCCCGCGATCACGATCGTGCTGCTGCTCCTGCTGGTCCCGCAGATCGCCGCGACGGGACTGCCGCTGTCGGCGGCGCGCTGGCTGGAGCGCCTCACCCCGGCCGCCGGGTTCGCGATCCAGCGGACCGTCGCGCGGTTCGACGAGGCGATCGGGCCGTGGGCCGGGTTCGGGGTGCTGTGCGCCTACACGGCGGCGGCGCTCGCCCTGGCCGCGTGGCTGCTGCGGAGGAGGGACGCGTGAACGCGCTGCACGCCGAGTGGACGAAGCTGCGGACGCTGCCGAGCACCTGGTGGATCCTGCTGGCCCTGGCGGCGCTCACCGCCGCGGTGGGCGCCGCCGTGACCGGGTCCGTCGACACCTCGCACTGCACGAGCCCCGCCGGCTGCATGGAGGACACGCCCAAGCTGGCGCTGTCGGGCGTCCAGATCGGGCAGGTCGCCGCGGTGGTGCTCGGCGTCCTCGCGGTCGGCGGGGAGTACGCCACCGGGACGATCACGGCGACGCTGGCGGCCGTCCCGCGCCGCGCGGCCGTCCTGGCCGCCAAGGCCGCCGTCGTCGCGGGCGCGGCGGCCGCCGCCGCGGCGCTCGGGGTGGCGGCGTCGCTGGCGGCCGGGCGGGCCCTGCTGCCCGGCAACGGGTTCACGGCCGCGAACGGCTACCCGCCGCTGTCCCCGCTGGACGGCCCCACGGCGCGCGCCGCCGCCGGGACGGTCCTGTACCTGGTGCTGGTCGCGCTGCTGTCCCTCGGCGCGGGGACGGCGCTGCGGGAGCCGGCGGCGGCGATCACCGCGGTGCTGGCGCTGCTGTGGATCGTCCCGGTCGTCACCCGGCTGGCCGGGGACGCGACCTGGCAGGAGCGGCTGGAGAAGGTGTCGCCGATGCCCGCCGGCCTCGCCGTGCAGGCGACGCGGGGACTGGACCGGCTACCTGTGGGGCCCTGGGAGGGCCTCGGCGTGCTCGCCGCGTGGGCGGCGGCGGCGCTGGTGGCGGGCGGCGTCGTGTTCGCCGTGCGGGACGCCTGACGCGGCCCGCGCCGGGACCGGCGCCGGGTCAGGCGCGCGACGCCGTGTCGTCGTCCTCGTGCACGACCTCGCCGCGGACCACCGGTCCCGGCGGGGTCTCGACCCGCTCGGGGCCGCGGCCGCGGCCGAACGGGTCGAACCCGGCGCCGCCCGCGCCCGGCGGCGGGAACACGGTCGCGGCCCGCTCCTCGGCCGCCCGCATCCGCCGCACCGCGAACGAGGACAGGCCCCGCCGGACGAAGGGGCGGGTGAACGGGAGCACCAGCAGCAGCCCGAGCACGTCGGTGACGAAGCCGGGGAACAGCAGCAGTATCCCGCCGGCCATGACCAGCGCGGCGTCGCCGAGTTCGCGGTCCCGCAGGACGCCGGTGCGGACGGTGTCGTGGAGCGCGCCGTAGGCGCGGCGGCCCTCCCGCCGGATCAGCCAGGCGCCGAGCACGGTCTCGGCGACCAGCAGCCCGGCCGTGGGCCAGGCGCCGATCGCCCCGCCGACCTGGATGATCACGAAGATCTCCAGCGCGGGGACCAGCAGGATTCCCAGGAGGATCAGCAGCGGCAGCATGGCCTCATCTTCGGGTTCGTCGAAAGCCTCTCCCCTGTACAACGCCGGGACGGGCCCGATCGTTTCCCCGCCGGCCCGGCCGGGCCGGCGGGGCGGGGTCCGGACGCAGCGGGGCGGGCCGGGTCAGCGGGGCGGGCGGAGCTTGCCGACGCGGTCGGACACGCCCCACTGGGTGATGCGCAGCGCCGCCTCGGCCATCACGTCCCGGCTCATCTTGCTGGTGCCGTGCTCGCGCTCGACGAACGTGATCGGCACCTCCACCACGCGCAGCCCCTGCCGCAGCGCCCGCAGCGCCAGGTCGATCTGGAAGCAGTAGCCGCGCGAGTCGACCTCCTCCAGCCCGATCTTCGCCAGCGTCGCGGCGCGGAACGCGCGGTAGCCGGCGGTGGCGTCGTGCAGCGGGATGCCCAGCATCAGCCGGGCGTAGGTGTTGGCGCCGCGCGACAGCGCCTCGCGCCGCTTCGGCCAGTTCCGCACCTTGCCGCCGGGCACCCAGCGGGCGCCGATGACGAGGTCGGCGTCCTCCAGCGCGGCGAGCAGCCGCGGCAGCTCCTCGGGCTGGTGGGAGCCGTCGGCGTCCATCTCGACCATGACGTCGTAGCCGTGCTCGGCGGCCCACCGGAACCCGGCGATGTAGGCCGGGCCGAGCCCGTCCTTGCCCTCCCGGTGCAGGACCTGGATCTGATCGTCCCGGTCCGCCATCGCGTCGGCCACCTTGCCGGTGCCGTCGGGGCTGGCGTCGTCGACCACCAGCACGTCCACCGACGGGACGGCCTCGCGCACCCGGCCGGCTATGCGCTCGATGTTGTCCCGCTCGTTGTAGGTCGGGATGATCACGAGCACCCGGCCGAGGTCGGCTGGGATCTCCATCGGTGTCAATTCCCCTCGTTCTTCCTGGCTGTCCATGCCGCCGCGAGGACGGCGCCGAGCCCCAGCGCCGCGAGCGCCCACTCCGGCGCCGCGCCGAGCCGGTCCGACAGGGTCCGCTGCGTGCGCGCCGGGACGGTCCGGACCTGGATGTCGGGGACGAACTCGCGTGACTCGTCGAGCATCCGGCCGTCCGGGGCGACGATCGCGCTGATCCCGCTGGTGGCGGCCACCAAGATCGTACGGCCATGTTCGACCGCGCGCAGCCGCGACATCGCGATCTGCTGCGGCGGCAGGCTGGTGCGGCCGTAGGTGGCGTTGTTGGTCTGCACGACCAGCAGGTCGCCGCGCGCCACGTCGCGGACCTCCTTGTCGTAGGCGACCTCGAAGCAGATCACGTCGCCGACGGTCGCCGGGCCGAGCCGCATCACGCCGGAGCGGGCGCCCTTGGCGAAGTCGCGCGGGATCCGCTCGAACCGGGTGATCAGCTTGGTGAGGACGTCGCGGAACGGCAGGTACTCCCCGAACGGCACGGGGTGGCGCTTGACGTAGTAGTCGCCGGGGCCGCTCCGCGGGTCCCAGACGATCCCGCGGTTCTCGACCTTCTCGCCGTCCGGGGTGTCGGTGAGGGCGCCCACGAGGACGGGGACGCCGACGTCCTTCACCGCGCCGTCGATCGCGGTGTAGGCGTCGGGCTCGGAGTAGGGGTCGAGGTCGCTGGCGTTCTCCGGCCACACGACCAGCTCGGGCCGTGGCACCTGGCCCGCGCGGACCTTGGCCGCCAGTTCGTGCGTGGCCTTGACGTGGTTGTTCAGGACGGCCTTGCGCTGGCCGAGGAAGTCCAGGCCGAGGCGCGGCACGTTGCCCTGGACCACCGCGACGGTGACCGGGCGGCCGGACGCCGGCGTGGGGATCAGCATGCCGCCGCCCACGACGGCGGCGATCACCGCGAGGCAGGCCGCGAGCGGCGCCGGGCCGCCCCGCGCCGGGCGCGGCGCGGCGTCGTCCCCGGCCGGGGACGAGCCGGCGCGGCGGGCGCGGCGGAGCCGGTGGGCGGCCACGGCGGCGTAGGCGAGGAGCCCGCCGATCAGGGCGGTCAGGAACGTCACCAGGGGCGCCCCGCCGTAGGACGCGTACGGGGTGAGCGGCGTCGCGGTCTGGCTGAAGGCCAGCCGCGCCCACGGGAACCCGCCGAAGGGGGCGCGGCCGCGGACCAGCTCCTCGACGATCCACAGCGCGGCCGTCCAGACCGGCCAGCCGGGCAGCCGGGTGACGACCGCGATGCCGGCGCCGAGCGGCAGGAAGTAGGCGGCCTGGACGAGGCTGAGGACGATCCAGGCGTCCGGGCCGATCTGGGCGATGCCCTCCAGCACGGGCAGGAAGAACGCGGCGCCGGCGAGGAAGGCCAGCCAGGCGCCGGTGCGGGCCGTCCGGCCGCGCAGCACGAGGGTGAGCAGCGCGACGCCGACGGGCGCGAGCGGGGTGAGGTCGATCGGCGGGAACGCCGGCCACATGGCCAGCCCTGCGGCCACGGCCAGCAGGGTGCGGGGCCAGCCCGCGCGGCCGCCGCGGCGCAGACGGCTCAGCCGTCCCCGCGGCTCCCCGCCGCCGGCCGCGCCGCCCGGGCCCTCGCCGGGTCCCGTGGCCGGCGACCGGTCCGGGAGGGTCTCCTGGGCCACGTCCCCCACCTCGTTCGCTCGTTCCCTCCCCGGAACGCTACCGGGCGCGGGCGTCCACGGCGACCGCGGCCGCGCCGGACGGCGCGCAGGAGGGCCGCGGCGGGCGTCGGAGGGGCGCAGGAGGGGTGCTGGAGGGATCGGAGCCCGGACACGGAAGAGGGCCCGCGACATCCATCGGGCCGGAGTCGTCCCACAGGCGGTGAGAACGAGGCTCCGTTTTCTACTGGATGTCCGGGCCCTTCCCGGGTCCAACCCCCCGCGCGATCGGGCGGCTCCACCCGGGCCCGCTTCCGGACCCCGCACTGGCTGAGGCGGGCACGATGCCGACCACTCGCGTGATCCCCGTCCCCGTCGTGGTGCGGTGCCCGGCGGCGCCTCGGGCGGCCGATCGGTGAGTCCCGTGCTGGACTGGAGCAAAACTACCGGCTTCCGGCCTCATGTCAACCGCCGCATGCCCTGCGGCGACTCCCCGTCGTCGCAGGTCAGCGACTTGATCAGCCGTCCGCGAAATCCACCGTGAAGATCGGTCGGCACGGCGCGGCGGCACGGGTGTCAGCCGCCGGGCGCGGCCACGACGACCGTGCCGGTCGCGGTGACCGCGACGATCGGCTCGGGCAGCACCTCGGCGGCCGACTCCCCCTTGTCCGGGCGGCCCCGGCACACCACGCGGGCCTCGAACTCCATCGCGCGGCTGCGGGCGCCCGCGCGGGTCAGCACCGCGGTGGTCTCCAGGACGTCGCCCGCCTTGACGGGCGCGCGGAACTGGACGTCGGTGTAGGAGGCGAACAGGCCCTCGTCGCCGTCGGTGCGGACGCACAGCTCCGTGGCCGCGTCCCCGAACAGGCCGAGGACGTAGGCGCCGTCCACCAGGTCGCCCGCGTAGTGGGCGTGGGAGTAGGGGATGTAGCGGCGGTGGGTGACGGTCGTCCCCTCGCGCGGATCACTCATCGTCGGTCACTCCGTCGGTCTCTCCGTCGGCATCCCGGTCGGTCCGGGCGGGCAGCAGGGCGTGGACGAGGTAGGCGGCGACCTCGGCGGGCGTGGTGCCCTTGCCGAAGATCCGGTCGACGCCGAGGTCGGCCTCGGTGACGGTGTCGAACCGGGGGCCGCCCACCACCAGCAGCGGCCGTCCCATGCCCCCGGCCACGGCGGTCGGGTACTCGGCGTGGAACGCGGCGGCCATCTGCTTGGTGTTGTGCAGGTGGGCGTTGCGCTGGGTGACGACCTGGGAGACCAGGACGGCGTCGGCGTCCTCGGCCTTCGCGCGCTCCACCAGCTCCTCCACCGTGACCTGCGCGCCCATGTTGACGACCTCGATCTCCCGGTAGTACTCCAGGCCCTTCTCCCCCGCGAACCCCTTGACGTTCAGGATCGCGTCGATGCCGACCGTGTGGGCGTCGGTGCCGATGCAGGCGCCGACGACCACCAGGCGCCGGTTCAGCGCGCCGCGGATCGCCAGGTTCACCTCCTGCGAGGTCAGCAGCGGGTAGGCGCGCTCCTCCGGGACGGGGATGGACGCGTAGTCGATCAGGTGCCGCACCTTCCCGTACACGATGAAGAACGTGAAGTCGGGCCCCATCGGCTTGGCGTGCACGACGCTGGCGGGGTCCAGGCCCATCTTCCCGGCCAGCTGGAGCGCGGCGGCCTCGGCGCGCTTTCCGGCGGGGACGGGCAGGGTGAACGACATCTGCACCATGCCGTCGCCGGTGGTGTCGCCGTAGGGTCGGACGACCTGCCGGGTGTCGGCGGGCTCCGCGGGGGCCCGGGTCCCGGTCCCGGGGCTCTCGACCGTCATGCGGGCACCTCCTGCTCGGCGGCGGTACGGGCGGCGTGCGGGTCCTCGGTGTCGAGGATGTCGATGGCGGGGTTGAAGTAGCCGTCGGCGCGGGGGACGACGCCGTCCAGGCCCTTGCCGCCGTCCGGCGGGCGGCGGGTGACGCCGAAGGTGCCCTCGGCGATCGCGTCCAGCAGCCCGTCGTCGGCGATGCGGCCGAGCAGGTCGACCGACTCCGACAGGACCTGCTTGGCGCGCTGGACGAGCATGCCGTCCGGGCGGGGCATGAAGTCCTCGGCGAGGTTCCCGCAGGCGTCGCGGACGTAGCGGACGTTCTCCAGCGCCAGGTCGCGGTCCGACAGCCAGGGGGTGTGGATGCCCTCGGTCATCATCCCGATCAGGATGATCGACTGCCCGGTCATCACCCCGGCGAGGTTGAAGAAGGCGTCCAGCAGGTAGCCGGCGAAGATGTTGCCGGTCATGTGCTTGGTCGGCGGCATGTACTTCAGCGGCGCGCCGGGGAACAGCTCCCGGACGAGCTGGGCGTGCGCCAGCTCCAGCCGGAACGACTCGGGGATCGCCGGGTTGATCTCGAAGGCGTGGCCGAGGCCGAGCTGGGCGTCGGTGAGGCCCGCCTCGTGCCCGAACCGCTCGTTCAGCAGCTGGCTGACGACCACGGTGTGCGCGGCGTCGACCGCGTCGGCGGTGGTGAGGTAGTTGTCCTCGCCGGTGTTGATGACGATGCCGGCGCGGGCGTGGATCTGCCGGGAGAAGCGCTGGTCGATGAACGTCCGGCGCGGGTTGATGTCGCGGAAGATGATCCCGTACATGCAGTCGTTGAGCATCATGTCCAGGCGCTCCAGCCCGGCGAGCGCCGCGATCTCCGGCATGCACAGCCCGGACGCGTAGTTCGTCAGCCGCACGTACCGGCCCAGTTCGCGGGACACCTCGTCCAGGGCGGCGCGCATCAGCCGGAAGTTCTCGCGGGTGGCGTAGGTGCCGGCGTAGCCCTCCCGGGTGGCACCCTCGGGGACGAAGTCGAGCAGCGACTGGCCGGTGGAGCGGATCACCGCGACGACGTCGGCGCCCTCGCGCGCGGCGGCCTGCGCCTGCGGGATGTCCTCGTAGATGTCGCCGGTCGCCACGATCAGGTAGACGAGCGGGCGGGGCGGGTCGGCCGCGTCGGGCGGGGGCAGCTCGGCGAGCAGCCGGTCGCGCTCGGCGCGGCGCCGGTCGATGCGGGCCATCCCGGCGCGCGCCGCCTCGCCGGCGGCCTCGCGGGCGCGGGCAGCGCCGGTCCCGGACGGCAGCCGGAACGACACCCGGCCGCGGGCGGCGTCCCGGGCGAGGTCGCCGAGGGACGCGTGCCCGCCGGTCAGCAGCGCGTCCCAGACCGGCAGGGCCAGGCCGTGCTCAAGGCCGACCTGGTCGCGCACGGCGTCGGCGAGGTGGTTGGCCCAGGGGCGCCCCCCGTCGTCGGCGCCGGTGAGGCCGGCCAGGCGCAGCAGCGCCCGCTCCACCGAGACGGTCGTGTGGGACCGGGCCATGCGGATGATCGGTTCCGCGGCCCGGGCGGCGAGCCGCCGGGCGGTGCGCACCGCCTCCGGGTCGAGGTCCAGCTTTCCCTGCGGCGCCATTGCCGTCTCCCCTCACGCAGCCGCCCCTCTCGGGCCGGTCCGAGCAATCATCCGTCATGCCGGGTTCTCTACGGGAGATCTTCCGGCATGAACACGGTATTTCACAAGAACTGGCGGCAGAACTCCCCCACCTCCCTTCCCCGCATCGGTCACCTTCCCTGGCCGGGCGGTCACGTCACCTCCAGGTGACGGTCAGCGCGAAACCCACCGGTAGCAACGATCCGTGAAATTACACTCACCCCGAGTGATGACGACGACCCGGGAGGGGCATGATCGTTTATTGTGCGGCCGCCGCCTGCGCCATCGGCGTGGTGCTCGTGGCGAGCCGGCTCGTCCGGCGCTGGAAGGGCGTGGACGACCCCGACCCCGACGGGCCCACCACGGCGCACACCGGGGCGATGCTGTCGGCGCTGTTCCTGCTGGCCTTCGCCATCGCCGTCGTCGTGCCGTGGACGACGGCCGACGCCGCCCGGTCCAACACCTACGCCGAGAGCCAGGCGATCTCCGAGGCGTACTGGGCCGCGGGCCGGCTGCCGCCGCCCGACGCCCGGCACGTCCAGGCCGGGCTCGGCAGCTACGTCGCGCTCGTCCGCGGCCCCGAGTGGAGGCTCATGGAGCGGGGCCGGCTCAGCCCCCGCGGCCAGGAGCAGCTGGACGGCCTGCGCCGCGACGTCATCGCCGTCAAGGCCGACACGGACGAGCTGAAGGACGCCCGCGCCGCCGTGCTCGACCACTTCACCGCGATATCCGCCGCCCGCGCCCAGCGCGCCATGGACGCCCGCACCACCCCGCCCCAGGGGCTGCTCGCCGTCACCGTCCTCACCGGCCTCGCGGTGGTACTGCTGCCGTTCCTGTCCGGGGCCCGGCCGCGCGGCGCGTCCCTGGTGCCGCTGTCGCTGATGGCCGCGCTGCTCGCGGCCGGGACGTACCTGACCGTGGACATCTCGCACGTGTTCAGCGGCGCCCTGGCCGTCCGCCCCGACGCGTTCACCGGGCTGCAGGCCGAGTTGCAGCGCATCGCGGGAGGTGGGTGAGCGTGCGCGCCAGGCTCGCCGCGCCCGTCCTGCCCGCCGCGGTCGCGGGCGCCCTCGCCCTCCCCGCCTGCGCGCTCGCGGCCCCGATCCCGCCGCCGCCCCCGCCCGGAATCGGAGTCGGGATCGGGATATGCGTCGACATCGAGATCGGCCCCGGCGCGGGGCCGGCCGACGGCTGCGCCGAGCCCCCGCCGCCCGACACCCCCGAGCCGCCCCCGCCGGAACCGCCCCCGCCCGCGGAGGAGCCGCCCCCGGCCCAGCCCCCGGAACCGCCCCCGGCCGAGCCCGCCCCGCCCGTCCCGCCCGCGCCGCACAACCCGAAGCCGGCGCCGCCGCGTCCCCGCCCGGTCGCGGCCCGGCCCGCGCCGCCACCGCCGCCGCGGACCCGCCCGGTGCCCGAACCCACGCGGCCGACGCCGCCCGAGGAGACGTCCCCCGCCCCGGCGCACACGGCGCCGCGCGCGGTGCACACGCCGCAGCGGCGCCGCAACCCGCTGAGCACCTCGCTCGTCCTGGTCGTCATCGCGGTCGTCGTCAGCGCCGGAACCGCCATCGCCTTCGCGCACTAGCCGGTGCGGCCCGCAGGCCCGTCCAGGCCAGCCGCCCCAGGCAGTGGGCATCCAGGATGGTGAGCGCCCGGGGCGGTAAGCGATCAGCGCGGTAAGCGTCCAGGGCGCCGGGCGATCGGGGCGGTTAGCGATCAGGGCAGGCGGGCCACGCCGCCGAAGACGAGGTAGCGCTCGGGGTCGTCGACCGCGTCGCCCTCGTCGGGGCGCCACAGGGGCACGTACACCAGGCCGGGGTCGAGCAGCTCCCAGCCGTCGAAGAACCGCAGGATCTCCGCGTACGACCGGGAGACCGCCGGGGACGTCGCCCGGTCGTAGAGCTTGCCGATCGCGGCGGTCTTGCCCGGCTGCGCCTCGTGGGTCAGGTGGGAGATCACCAGGTGGCTGCCGGGGGCGGCGACGTCGCGCAGTCGCGCCACGATGCCGGCCGGGTCCTCGTCGGGCGTGACCAGGTGCAGCGCCGCCACCAGCAGGAACGCCACCGGTTCTGACAGGTCGATCAGGCGCTTGAACTCCGGGTCGGCGAGGATGTCGGCCGGGCGCCGCATGTCGGCCTGGAGGATCGCCGTCCCGTCGTCGTCCGCGAGGATGCTGCGGCTGTGCGCCACGGCGACGTCGTCGTTGTCGACGTACACGACCCGCGCGTCCGGGGCGACGCTCTGCGCGACCTCGTGCACGTTGCCCTGCGTCGGGATGCCCGACCCGATGTCGACGAACTGCGCGACGCCGGCCCCGGCGACCGCGCGGACCGCGCGGCGCAGGAACGCCCGGTTCGCCCGCGCCAGTTCCCGGGCCTGCGGCTCGACCCGCAGCAGCCCGGTCGCAAGGTCACGATCGGACGCGTAATTGTGGTCTCCGCCGAGCAGGAAGTCGTACACCCGTGCGACGCTTGGCCTTCGACTGTCGACCTCGGGTGGGATCCACTCGGAGTCCATGCATCGTCTCCCTTGACCGAGGGGGTGCCGTCCGCGGGGCGGGCTCAGCGTAACGCGAGTCGCCCGGGGCGTCCCCCGCGAACGGCGACAGCGAGGACCGATGTCCGAACAGCCCGCGGGGCCGGAACCGGCGACCGTCCTGCTCGCCCAGGACGGCAGGATCACCGGGTGGAGCGACGATGCCGCACGCCTGTTCGGCCACGACGCCCGCGACGCGGTCGGTGCGGCGCTGCCCGCCCTGCTCGGCCGCCCCGCCGCCGCCGAGCCCCTGGCGGCCGCGCTGAAGATGGCCGGGTCCGGCCGTTCGTGGTCCGGCGTGCTGCCGCTGTCGGGTGACGGCGTGTCCGTCACGTGCGCCCCGATCGCCTGCGCGGACGGCGTCACCGCCGTCACGCTGACCGTGTCGCCGCCCTGGGCCGGCGGCCTGGAACTGCTGAACGAGGCCGGCCGCCGCATCGGCTCCACCCTCGACCTGCACCGCACGGCCCGCGAGATCGTCGCCGTCACCGTCCCGCGGTTCGCCGACGCGGGCGCCATCTACGTCCTGGAGCGACTCCTCGCCGACGACGACCAGCCCGCCGCGGAGGCCGACGGCTCGGCGGTCGTGCGGCGGCTCGCGGTGGCGTTCGCCGAGGACGACCCGCGCGAGTGGTCCCGCGAGTTCCCCGTCAACGAGGTCATCGTCTACCCGCCGTCCACCCCGTACGCCCGCTGCCTCACCGCCGGCGGCATGATCGAGTTCGGCGGCGACGCCGTCCAGGACGCGATGGCGCGGCAGACCGGCCGCGTCATCGACGGGCTCCTCGACCACGTGTCGCTGCTGGCGGTGCCGCTGGTGGCGCGGGGCCGGTCGCTCGGGTTCGCGGTGTTCAGCCGCAAGCGCGGCCGGCTGCCGTTCGCCGCCGCCGACACGGCGCTCGCCGCCGAGCTCGCCGGGCGCGCCGCGACGTGCGTCGACAACGCCTGCCTGTACCGCCGCGAGCACCGCACCGCGACCACGCTGAAGGCCGGGCTGGTGCCCACCGGGGTCGCCGCCCCGCCCGGCCTGGAGATCGCGCACCGCTACCTCCCGGCGGCCAGCGGCGTCGGCGGCGACTGGTACGACGTGGTGCCGCTGCCCGGCGACAGGGTCGCGGTGGTGATCGGCGACTCGGTCGGGCACGGCGTCACCGCCGCCGCGGCGATGGGGCAGCTGCGGGTCGCCGCGCACACCCTGGCCAGCTGCGAGTTCCCGCCCGCCGAGGTGCTGGAGCGGCTCGACTCGATCGCCCAGGACCTGGACGCCGCCCAGTTCGCGACCTGCCTGTGCATGGTCTGCGACCCGGCGACGCTGCGCTGCGAGCTGGCGTGCGCCGGGCATCCGCCGCCGCTGCTGGCCCTCCCCGACGGCACCGCGCGGCGCTTCGCGTTCCCGCACGGGCTGCCGCTCGGGGTGTCCGACCCGGCGCACCCGGCCGCGTACGAGCAGGCGCCGGCGGAGATCCCGGCGGGCGCCACCCTCGCGTTCTACACCGACGGGCTCGTGGAGAGCCGGATGCGCAACGTGGACGAGGGCATCTCCCGGCTGGCGTCCGCCCTGGTCGCCTCGCAGGCCGGCACGCTGGAGGAGACCGCCGACGGCGTCCTGGCCCTGCTGTCCGACCAGCAGGGCCACGACGACATCGCGCTCCTCCTGCTCCGCCCCGCGCCCTGACCCGGCGCTACAGGCCGGGGATCTCGTGGTTGCGGAAGGCGTCCACGAAGTAGGCGTGGTCGTCGCGGACGATCTCGGCGTACCGGGTGCCGAACGCGACCATCGCCTCGACGAACGCCGACTCGTCCGCGCCGATCGCGGCGTGGATGGCGTCCTCGACCTGGAACCCGACGAGGGTGTGGTCGGAGTCGGTGTCGGACACGCAGTGCACCTTGGCGGTGGCGCGGCCGAGGTCGTCCAGGACGGACAGCATGTCCTCCGGCTCGGTGAGGCCGCCCCAGTCCAGGTCCTCCTCGTAGGGGGACAGTTCCTGGACGACGTAGCCGACGTCGCCGATCTGGGTGTACCCGAGCCACGGGTCGCTGTTGGCCTGCAGCGCCCGGCGGGACACCGCGGTCCGGTGCCCGTGGTGCAGGAAGTACTCGCGGATGCGCGGGTCGTCGACGACGCGGCTGGGCGCGGCGACGTTGCCCTGCTTCATCGACAGGACGACGTCGTTCTCCAGCGCCTGGGTGTTGCCCTCCACCAGGATGTTGTAGGCCGACAGCCCGGCCGAGCCGATGCCGAACCCGGACGCGCCCACGATGTCCTTGACCTCGTAGGTGAGGCTGCCGAACCGCTTCTCGCTCGGGATGGTCGCCAGGTACTCCTGGTAGGCGGCCTCGACCTCGGCGCGTTCGGCGTCGTCCAGGCGGCGGACGCCGGGCCGGTCGCGGAACCGGCGGTCGGGGCCGTCCACGACGGTCATCTCCGCGAGCAGCCCGATGCGGGTGCCGCCCATCGCGGCGACGAGCACGTCGCGGACGTAGCCGTCGGTGGTGTCGAGGGTCAGCGCGAACTTCTCGTCGCCCTCGTGCGCGGCGAACCGCCGGACCTGGTCGACGTAGGCGCGCACGTAGGACTCGATCAGCCGGCGGATGTCGGCGTCGGAGATCGCCTTCTGCCAGGCCAGCAGCGCCAGGCTCGCGACGAGCCGCTTGACGTCCCAGGTGAAGTGGCCGACGTAGGCCTCGTCGTAGTCGTTGACGTCGAAGACGAACACGCCGTCGTCGTTCATGTAGGTGCCGAAGTTCTGCGCGTGCAGGTCGCCCTGGATCCACACGCGGGACGTCCGGTCGTCGGCCCACGGGTCGTCGTCGTCGGCGATGTCGGCGTAGAACAGGCAGGCGCTGCCCCGGTAGAACGCGAACGGGTCGGAGGCCATCTTGCGGAAGCGGCGGCGGAACTCGGCGGGGCTGCGCTCCATCAGGTCCGAGAACGCGTCGACCAGGAC
The DNA here is from genome assembly GCF_041951365.1 of Actinomadura sp. GTD37. NCBI lineage: Bacteria > Bacillati > Actinomycetota > Actinomycetes > Streptosporangiales > Thermomonosporaceae > Actinomadura > Actinomadura sp. GTD37. The sequence continues at coordinate 314,213 of NZ_JBGNUS010000006.1, read as the reverse complement.
GTCGACGATCTGCGCCTGGCGCTCCTTCGGGTCCCGCCCGCGCAGCTTCTCGGTGATGCTCGCCATTCTCTCTCCCTCGATGATCGGGTGAGCCCCGCCGCTGCCGGGGCGTTCCCGGTCATTGTGCCGAATCCGGACCCGTCCGGGAGGTGAACAGCGCGCGCACGGCCGGTTCCGACCGCACCAGGTCGAGCGCGGTCTCGGCGTGCCCGGGGACGTAGCCGTTGCCGACGAGCATCGTCACGTCGGCGGCGAGGCCCTCGGCGCCGAGCGCGGCGGCCGGGAACGAGGTCGCCATCGAGAAGAACACCACGGTTCCGCCGGGCGCGGTGGCGAGGATCGCGCCGTGCTCGCAGCCGGGGACGTCGACGCACACGACGGTGACGTCGACCGGCTCCCCGATCGCCGCGGCGACGGCCACGGGGTCGCGGGCGTCGGCGCGGACGACGGCGTCGGCGAGCCCGGACGCGGTGAGGCGGTCCTCCTCCTCGGCGGTGGGGACGAGCCCGACCAGGCGGGACGCGCCGGCGCGGCGGGCGGCGGCCAGCGCCAGGGAGCCGGACTTGCCGGCGGCGCCCAGCACCGCGACCGAGGGCGCGTCCCGGCCCGCGACCACCCGCGCGGTCAGGGCGGGCGCGCCGCACACGTCCATGACGGCGAGCGCCAGCGGCACCGGCAGGTCGGCGGGCAGGACGGCGGCGATCGAGCGGGCGAACAGGATCGCGTGGCCGCGCGCCGGCACCTGCTCCGACCGCCCGTCCCACCCGGCGAGGCCGTCGGTGACCGCGAGCGGGGTGAGGGTGAGGGAGACGAGCGTGGCCACGCGGTCGCCCGGCTCCAGGCCGAGGGGCGACTCGGGGCCGGCCTCCTCGACGACGCCGACGAGCATGCCGCCGGACCCGGTGACGGGGTTGTGCATCTTGCCGCGCTCCCCGATGATCCGCAGCACCTCGGCGCGGATCGCGTCCGGGTCGCCGCCGTGCGCGGTGTGCAGCTGCCGGAACGACGCGGCGTCCAGGTTGAGGCGCTCGACCGCGATGCGGACCTCGCCGGGGCCGATCTCCGGGTCGGTGTCCAGCCGGTGCGCGGCCTGCGGCAGCACGCCCGCGGGCTCCAGCACCCGGTGCAGCCCCACCGCAGTGCCCACCGCGCTGTCCACCGCCGTGCCCACCGCCGTGCCCGGAGCCGTCCCGCCGTCGGTCATCGCCGTCCCGCCTTTCTCCCGAAATTCGCTGGTGTAGCGCAAGATGTGCAGGGCACCACTGGTTTCATCGAAAGTCTTCCCGTAACGTCGGGCTCACACAAGAGTTTTGCGTGATCAATGTGAGGCTAGGAGGCGGTCGACGATGACCACTGCCCTGCACCCGGACGCGGCCGTATCCGGTGACGCGTCCGACCGGACCGCACGCCAGCCGTACGCCTACCGGCGCCGGCCCCTGGAGGAGCCCGACTGGCGGCGCCTGCCCGGATGGCGGGACGTCACGCGGGACGAATGGGAGTCCGCGCAGTGGCAGCGCGCCCACTGCGTGAAGAACCTGCGGCAGCTCCGCCAGGTCATGGGCGACCGGCTGGACGAGTCGTTCTACGCCGACCTGGAGCGCGACCAGGCCGAGCGGGCCACGATGTCGATGCTGCTGCCGCCGCAGATGCTCAACACGATGGACTCCTCGTCCACCGGGGCCTTCTACGCCGACCCCGTGCGGCGCTACATGCTCCCGGTGCTCGGCGACCGGCGCACCGACTGGCCGTCCCACCCGCACGCCTCGCGCGACTCGCTGCACGAGGCCGAGATGTGGGCCGTGGAGGGGCTGACCCACCGCTACCCCACCAAGGTGCTGGCCGAGCTCCTGCCGACCTGCCCGCAGTACTGCGGGCACTGCACCCGCATGGACCTGGTCGGCAACTCCACGCCGAACGTCGACAAGCACAAGTTCACCATCAAGCCGCCGGACCGGCTCGGCGCCATGCTCGACTACCTGCGCCGCACGCCCGGCGTCCGGGACGTGGTCGTCTCCGGCGGCGACGTGGCAAACATGCCGTGGGCGCGGCTGGAGTCGTTCGTCGACTCACTGCTGGACATCGACAACATCCGCGACATCCGCCTCGCCAGCAAGGCGCTCATGGGCCTGCCGCAGCACTGGCTGCAGGACGACGTCCGCGCCGGCATGGAGCGACTCGCCGCGAAGGCGCACGAGCGCGGCGCGCAGATCGCGATCCACACCCACGTCAACGCGGCCCAGTCGGTGACGCCGCTGGTCGCGAAGGCCGCGCGCGCGATGCTCGACACCGGCATCCGCGACGTCCGCAACCAGGGCGTCCTGCTGCGCGGCGTCAACGACACCCCGGACGCGCTGCTCGACCTGTCGTTCGCGCTGCTCGACGAGGCCGGGATCATGCCGTACTACCTGTACATGTGCGACATGATCCCGAACAGCGAGCACTGGCGGCTCGCGGTCTGGGAGGCCCAGGAGCTGCAGCACGCGATCATGGGCTACCTGCCCGGCTTCGCGACCCCGCGGATCGTCTGCGACGTCCCCTACGTCGGCAAGCGGTGGGTGCACCAGCTCGCCGACTACGACCGCGAGCGCGGCGTCTCCTACTGGACGAAGAACTACCGCACCGGCCTGGAGCTGTCCGACCCGGACGCGCTGACCCGGCGGTACGAGTACCACGACCCGATCTACACGCTGCCGGAGGCGGGCCGGCGGTGGTGGAGGGAACGTTCCGAGGCGGTGTGACATGCGCCCCGCCTGGGCCCTTTACATTGTAGATCAGGTATGTGCCACCTATGCTCGGCCGGATGGCATCCGAGCTGACCGCGGCCGAGCTGACCGCCGCCGACCTGGAGGACGACCCGCATCCGCACCTCGCGCGGCTGCGGGAGCGCGAGCCGGCCGCCCGCGTCCCCGCGCTGGGCGGCTGGCTGGTGACCTCCCGCGACCTCGCGCTGCGCGTGATGCGCGACGCGGGCGCGTTCACCGTGGACGACCCGCGCTTCTCCACCGCCCGGGTCGTCGGGCCGAGCATGCTGTCGCTGGACGGCCCCGCCCACACCCGGCACCGCGACCCGTTCGCGCGCCCGTTCCGTCCCGCGCGGACCCGCGAGCGGTTCACCGCGTTCGTCGGGGCGGAGGTCGACCGGCTCGTGGCCGGGGTCGCGCCGGCCGGCCGGGCCGAGCTGCGCGGCGAACTGGCCGGCCCGCTCGCCGTCGCGGTCGTCACCGAGGCGCTCGGCCTCGCGGGAGTGGACGCGGCGACGGTCCGGTCCTGGTACGGGGCCTTCGTCGACGCGGTGTCCGCGATCACCGCGGGCGGCGACGCCCCGCTGACCGCGGCCGAGGCGTACCGGCTGCTCACCGCCGCCGTCGAGGAGGCGATCACCGCGTCCCGCCCCGGGACGCTGGTGGCCGAGGCCGCGCGAGACGAGGCCGGGCTGACCACCGCCGAGGTCGTCGCGAACTCCGCGATCCTGATGTTCGGCGGCATCGACACCACCGAGGGCATGATCGCCAACGCCGCGCTGCACCTGCTCGGGAACCCCGACCAGCTCCGGCTCGTCCTGGCCGACCGGGGCCTGCTCCCGGCGGCGATCGAGGAGTCGCTGCGGCTGGAGCCCTCGGCGTCCGTCGTCGACCGGTACTCCACCCGCGACATCGCGCTCGGCGGGGCGCGGATCCGCGCGGGCGACCTCGTGCGGGTGTCGCTCGCGGGCGCGAACCGCGACCCGGCGGCCTTCCCCGATCCCGACCGCTTCGACGTGCGGCGGGAGAACGCCGCCGAGCACCTGGCGTTCGCGCACGGCCCCCACTTCTGCTTCGGCGCCCACCTGGCCCGGCTGGAGACCCGGACGGCGCTCGCCGCGCTGCTCGACCGCCTCCCCGGGCTGGAGCTCGACCCGGACCGCCCGGCGCGCCCGCGCGGCCTGGTGTTCCGCAAGCCGCCGCGCCTGGACGTCCGCTGGGGCCGCTGAAGGCCAGTTCAGGCCCCGTACCTCGGGCATACGGGCACTCCGGATATGGGAATATGTCGCCATGATCGTGGAACGCCGGGTCGAGCTGCGCTTCGAGGCGGAAAGCCGGGAAGCCGAGACGCACACCAATCTGTCCGCCGTGCGCCAGGACGGCCGCTGCCTGTGGGTCGCGGGCGACGAGACGGCCACCATCGAGCGGCTGACCGCCGTCCTGGACGGGGACGGCCGGGTGACCGGCTACGAGGGGCAGACCACGGTCGCGTTGGCCGACCTCGTGCCGCTGCCGGCCGGGCCCGACGAGGAGGCCGACATCGAGGGCCTCGCGCGCGCCAACGGCTGGCTGTGGGCGATCGGCTCGCACAGCCTCAAGCGCAAGAAGATCAAGCAGGGGCAGAGCGAGGCGAAGGCGCGCAAGCGGCTGGCCACCGTCGTCCGCGAGGACAACCGCTTCATCCTCGCCCGGCTCCCCCTCGTCACCGGCGCGGACGGCCTGCCCGCCGTCGTCCGCGAGGACGGGGGCCGCACCGCCGCCGTCCTCGGCCTGGACAAGGACTCCATCACCGACCTGCTGGAGGACGACCCGCACCTCGCGCCGTTCCTGTCCATCCCGAGCAAGGACAACGGCATCGACATCGAGGGCATCGCCGCGCACGGCGACCGCCTCTACATCGGGCTGCGCGGGCCGGTGCTGCGCGGCTGGGCGGTCCTGGTGGAGATCCGCCCCGCGACCGACCCGGAGGACCCCCGGCGGCTGCGGCTGCTGCCCGTCGGCGACGGCGGCGACCGCTACCGCACCCACTTCCTCGACCTCGGCGGCCTCGGCATCCGGGACCTGTGCCCGCACGGCGACGACCTGCTCGTCCTCACCGGCCCGAGCATGGACCTGGACGGCCCGGTGCGGGTCGTCCGCTGGCGGGGCGCGGCCCGGTCGGACGCCGCGGAGATCGTCACGTCCGAGGAGCTGGAGACGCTCGGCGACCTGCCCTACGGCGCCGGCGACGACCACGCCGAGGGCATCGCCGTGCTGGACGAGCCGGGCACCCGGCTCCTGGTCGTCTACGACAGCCCGTCCCCGGACCGGCTCACCGCGGCGGGCGGCGTCCTCGCGGACGTGGTCGGTCTCGGCTGACGGAACCCTAATAAGCGCTCGCTTTCACGCTCTGCTTGGATGGGTCCCGGCAACCGGCAGACGCGAAGGGGCAGGACAGAGCATGATCGAATGGTCCGAGGAAGACCTGATGATCCGGGACGCGGTGCGCGGCTGGATCGACGCCGAGGTCCGGCCCAACCTGGACGCCCTGGAGTCGGGCGACCTCCCGCCGTACGACCTGCTCCGCGGTCTGTACAAGACGTTCGGGATGGACGAGATGGCCCGCTCGTCCTTCCAGTCCCGGATCGCGAAGGAGCGCGAGGGCGGGTCCGGCGACGAGGAGCGGTCCGGCGGCGGCGGCGCGGCGATGACCATGATCCCGGTCATCGAGCTGTGCAAGGTCGCGCCCGGCCTGGTGTCGGCGATGGGCGTCGGCCTCGGCCTCGCCGCCGGGACGATCATGAAGCGCGGGACGCCCGAGCAGAAGGAGCGCTGGGCGCTCCCCCTGCTCACCATGGAGAAGGTCGGCGCCTGGGCCATCACCGAGCCGAACTCCGGTTCGGACGCGTTCGGCGGCATGCAGGCGACCGCGAAGAAGGTCGGCGACGAGTACGTCATCAACGGCAGCAAGACGTTCATCACCAACGGCCCCTACGCCGACACGATCGTCTTCTACTGCAAGCTCGACCAGGGCGAGGACCCCCGCGACCGGGAGATCCTCACGTTCGTCCTCGACCGGGGCATGGCCGGACTGGAGCAGAGCAGGCCGCTGCGCAAGATGGGGCTGCACTCCTCCCCCACCGGCGAGCTGTTCCTCGACGACGTCCGCGCCGGCGCCGACCGGCTGCTCACGTCCGGCTCGCAGGGCGGCCGGGAGTCGGCGAAGCAGAACTTCGTCACCGAGCGCGCCGGCGTCGCCGCGATGGCGCTCGGCGTGATCGAGGAGTGCCTGAAGCTGTCGGTCGAGTACGCCAAGACCCGCGAGCTGTGGGGGCAGCGCATCGGCGACTTCCAGCTCATCCAGCTGAAGCTGGCCAAGATGGAGGTCGCGCGGCTCAACGTCCAGAACCTGGTGTTCCGGCACGTCGAGATGCAGCGCGCCGGGCGCGCCCCGACGCTCGCCGAGGCGTCGGCGATGAAGCTGTACGCGGCGCAGGCCGCCAGCGAGGTCGCGCAGGAGGCCGTGCAGCTGTTCGGCGGCAACGGCTACATGAGCGAGTACCGCGTCGAGCAGCTCGCCCGCGACGCCAAGTCGTTCCAGATCTACGCGGGCACCGACGAGATCCAGGTGACGCACATCGCCCGCGACCTGCTGTCCCGCTGACCCCGGCGCGGCTCGCGGAGAGGGCGCCGCCGGCCGCGAACTTTCGCGCGGGGAGGGCCGTCGAAAAGGTGGGGGGCGGGTGAGGGCGATCACCCGCCTCCCGGGCCCGACGGCCCTTTCTGGACAGCCGACGACGGGGACTGGATACTCACAGACATGGACGGTCAGCCCTCGTTCCCGGTGAGAGCGTCCGACACGCAGCGGGACCGGGCCCTGCGCGTCCTCAGCGACCGCGTGGCCGAGGGCCGGATGTCGAACGACACGTTCGAGCGCCGGGTCGACCAGGTGCTCCGGGCGCGCAACCAGGCCGAGCTGGCCGGCATCGTGCACGACCTGCCGCCGCCCAGCCGCGTCGTCGACAGGCTGACCGGGATCGTCGCCTCGGTGTCGCAGGTGACGGCGCGGATCGAGGCGGCCTGGCGGGCGCCCCGGCTGCCCCGGTTCATGCTGCCGCCGGCCGAGCTGCGGCGGATCGTGGTCGGCCGCGCCCCGGCCTGCCAGTTCATCCTCACCGACCTCACCGTCTCGCGCTTCCACGCCGAGATCTGCCGGACCGACGAGGGCTGGACGATCTCCGACCTCGGGTCGATGAACGGCACCCGGGTGAACGGGTGGCGGCTGACCGGCCCGATCCGGCTGCGGCCCGGGGACGAGGTCGGCTTCGGCAACTCCTGCTTCATCGCCGCCGCGTCCTGACCCGCCCGCCCTGAGCCGTCCTGGCCGGGCGCTCCAGCCGCTCGGGGAGGTCCGCGACGAGGTCTTCTCCCCCACCGTCCCCTGCCCCCATCGCACGTCCCACGCCCAGGCCGGAATGCCCGCCTGGTACTCCGCCGCTTACGATGGCGGCGGGGGGGACGGCTCCGGCGGACGCAGGTCCGGCCGGACCGCCGCGGCCCTTGACGTTGTAAGGTTCGGCCGGGCAGGGGAGGGCCTCCGTGGAGATCGGATTCGCGGTTCCGGGATCGGGCGCGTGGGCGACCCCGGGCAACCAGGCCGCGGTCGCGCGGCGCGCCGAAGAGCTCGGGTACCGGTCGCTCTGGACGCTGCAGCGCGTGCTGAACCCCGCCGGCTCAGGCGACGGGACCTACCGCGGCGTCCCCGACCCGCTCGTCACCCTCGCCTACCTCGCCGGGCTGACCGCCCGCGTCCGGCTCGGCGTCGCGATCGTCAACCTGCCGTTCGTCGCGCCCGCCATCCTCGCCAAGCAGGCCGCCACCCTCGACCGGGTCAGCGGCGGGCGGCTCGACCTCGGGCTCGGGCTCGGCTGGATGCCGGCGGAGTTCGCCGCCGCCGGGGCGCCCATGGCCCGGCGCGGCGCCCGCGCGGAGGAGTACCTCGCCGTCCTGCGCGGCCTGTGGAGCGGCGGCCCGACCGAGTTCCACGGGGAGTTCTTCGACTTCCCGCCGGTCGTGATGGAGCCGCCGCCGGTGCAGTCCCCCCTGCCGGTCCTGCTGGGCGGCGCGGCCGAGCCGGCGCTGCGCCGCGCCGGGCGGCTCGCGGACGGCTGGGTCAGCTCCAGCCGCGCCGACCCCGCCGTGATCGGCCGCTCGATCGGCGTCGTCCGGGACGCGGCCGAGCGGGCCGGGCGGGACCCGTCCGCGCTGCGGTTCGTGTGCCGGGGCGCGGTCCGGGTCCGGCCCGGAGGGCGGGACGGCCGGCGTCCGCTCACCGGGTCCCCCGACGAGATCCGCGGCGACCTGGAGGCGCTCGCCCGGCAGGGCGTCACCGAGGCGTTCGTCGACCTCAACTTCGACCCCCGGATCACCGGGCCGGACGCCGACCCGGGCGCCTCGCTCGACCGCGCGCTGGAGGCGCTGGAGTCCTTCGCCCCGCGTTAGAGCGGCGGGCGGCGCGACTCCCAGGGGGTGCTGAGGACGACCGTGGTCCGCGTCGCGACGTTCGCCGCCGCGCGGATCTTCTGGAGCAGGTCCTCCAGCTCGTTCGGGGACGCGACCCGCACCTTGAGGATGTAGCTCTCGTCCCCGGCGACCGAATGGCACGCCTCGATCGCCTGGAGGTGGGCCAGCCGGTCGGGGGCGTCGTCCGGCGCGGCGGGATCGATCGGCTTGATCGACACGAACGCGGTCAGCGGCAGGCCGATCTGCCGGCTGTCCAGCTGGGCGGCGAACCCCTGGATCACGCCGCGCTTCTGGAGCCGCCGGACCCGCTGGTGCACGGCCGACACCGACAGCCCCGTCTCCTTGGCCAGGTCGGTGAAACTCATCCGCCCGTCGTCGGCGAGCAGCGCCATGATCTGACGATCGATCTCCTCCACGCGGGAAATCTAGCGTGCCGGGGGCGGTACGCGCGTCCCCATAGATCACGGATCGGACGCCATCGGCGGGTTTCGGCCGGCGGGCTCAGCGCCGCGCGGCCCGCAGCGGGCCGCAGCTGCCCCGCACGACCAGCTCGGTCGGCAGCAGCACCGGCTCGCCCCTCCCCCGCCGGGCGGGCTCGCGCAGCAGCAGCTCGCAGGCGCGGTACCCGATGTCGTGCCCGGACCGCGCGACGGCGGTCAGCGGCGGGTCGCACAGCTCCGCCCACGCCACGTCGTCCACCATCGCGATCGACACGTCGGCGGGGACCCGCAGGTCCAGCTCGCGGGCGACCAGCACGGCCGCCTCCCCGAGCAGGTGCCCGGCGGCGAGGATCGCGGTGACGTCGGTCCGGCGCTGCAGCAGCCCGGCGGCGGCGGCGTAGGCGGCGTCGCGGGCCGGGCGGGCGGCGACGACGAGGTCCTCCTCGACGGGGACGCCGAGCTGGGCGAGGGTGTCGCGGAACGCGCGCTCGCGCACCCCCGCGGGGGCGCCGGGGGCGCCGCCGAGGAAGCCGATGCGCCGGTGCCCGAGCCCGGCCAGGTACTCGGTGAGGGACCGGACGCCCCCCGCGTCGTCGGCGAGCACGGCCGGGATCTCCGGGAACTCCGGCAGGACGCGGTCGGCGAACACGACGCTGGAGCAGACCCGGGCGGCGGCGCGCCAGTCGGCCTCGGCGCCGGCGGGCACCGCGATGACGCCGTCCACCCGCTGCCCGACGAGCCGCTCCACGATCTCGGCCTCGCGGGCCGGGTCGCCGTGCGCGGCGTCGACGATGACGTGCTCGCCGAGGCTGCGGGCGCAGGCGAGCACGCCCGCGACGAGCTCGGCGCGGAACGGGTCGGTGACGTCCGGGACGATCAGCCCGATGCCGCCGCTGCGGCGCAGCTTGAGGCCGCGGCCGAGGGCGCTCGGGCGGTAGTCCAGCTCGCGGGCGGCGGCCCGCACGCGCTCGCGGGTGGCCGCGCTCACCGAGCCGGTGCCGGAGAACACCCGGGACACGGTGGCGATGCCGACGCCCGCCGCCGCGGCCACGTCCTTGATCGTCGCCGTCCGCCGCTGCGCCATCCGCGCCCTCCCGTTCCGCACGTTTTCGATGATCTTATCCGGCTTATCGCTCCCATGGAAACGATTCCATGATGTTTACTCCCATCAATGGCACAAAACCCCTGTTCGGCAGGGGGTAATGGAAACGTTTCCATGAAGGGGTTCCGATGGCCAAGATCGTGCTGGACCGGGTCGACAAGGTGTACAGCGGCGGCGTCAAGGCCGTCGACGGGCTCGACCTGGAGATCCGCGACGGCGAGTTCATGGTGCTGGTCGGCCCGTCCGGCTGCGGCAAGTCGACCGCGCTGCGGATGATCGCCGGGCTGGAGGAGATCAGCGGCGGGAAGATCTCCATCGGCGACCGGGTCGTCAACGACCTCGCGCCCAAGGACCGCGACATCGCGATGGTCTTCCAGAACTACGCCCTCTACCCGCACATGACGGTCGAGCAGAACCTCGCGTTCGGCCTCAAGCTGCGCGGCACGCCGAAGGCGGAGATCAAGCAGAAGGTCCGCGACGCGGCCAAGATGCTCGGCCTGGACCAGTTCCTGTCCCGCAAGCCCGCCGCGCTGTCGGGCGGCCAGCGGCAGCGGGTCGCGATGGGCCGCGCGATCGTCCGGGAGCCGCAGGCGTTCCTGATGGACGAGCCGCTGTCGAACCTGGACGCCAAGCTCCGCGTGTCCATGCGCGCCTCGCTCAGCCAGCTGCACGAGCGGCTCGGCGTCACCACCGTGTACGTCACCCACGACCAGGTCGAGGCCATGACGCTCGGGTCGCGGGTGTGCGTGCTGCGCGAGGGCGTGCTGCAGCAGGTCGACACCCCGCAGCGGCTGTTCGACAACCCGGTCAACCTGTTCGTCGCCGGGTTCATCGGGTCGCCCGCGATGAACTTCGTGCTCGCCGACCTCACCGCCGGCGACGGCGGCGCGCAGGTCTCCTTCGCCGGGTACACGCTGCCGGTGCCGGCCGCGACGCTCGGCGAGAAGCCCGGCCTGCAGGACTACCTCGGCCGCAAGGTCATCCTCGGCATCCGCCCGTCGGACTTCGAGGACGCCGCGCACGCCAAGCCCGAGTGGGCGCCGATGGCGGCGCGCAGCACCGTCACCGAGGAGCTGGGCAGCGAGATCAACGTGATCTTCACGATCGACGCGCCGCCGGTCGAGCACAAGGACACCGCCGACCTCGCCGCGGACGACGAGGGCGACGGCGACATGGCGATCCCGCTCGTCGACAACAAGGCGCTGTGGACGGCCCGCGTCAACTCCCGCTCGCACGTCCGCCCGAACCAGGACGTGCGGCTCGCCGTCGACACCCGCCGCCTGCACTTCTTCGACCCGTCCAGCGGCCTGGCCATCGGCCACTCCGACGCCGCGGCCCGGCCCGGAGGCGCGGACCTGCGCAAGTAGCACCCGGCGCCCGACCGGCGGCAGCGCCCGGAACAACGGCGGCTACTTCACCGAGCCGGCGAGGACGCCCTGGACGAAGTAGCGCTGGAAGGCGAAGAACACCGCCAGCGGGACGATCAGCGACAGGAACGCGCCGGGCGCGAGGATGTCGATGTTGCCGGTGAACTGCCGCATCTGGGACTGCAGCCACTTGGTCATCGGCTGCGACTCGGTGTCGGCGAACACCAGCGAGACCAGCAGGTCGTTCCACACCCACAGGAACTGGAAGATGCCGAGCGAGGCGATCGCCGGGCCGCCCAGCGGGAAGATCACCCGCCGGAAGATCGTCCACTCCGAGCCGCCGTCCATCCGCGCCGCTTCGAGGAGGTCCCGGGGGATCGCCGCGAAGAAGTTGCGGAGCAGGAAGATGGCGAACGGCAGGCCGAACGCGACGTGGAACAGCACCACGCCGGTGACCGACCCGAACATCTGGAACCCGCCGAACTCGATCTTGCCGTAGAGCTTGGCGACCGGGACCAGCGCGACCTGGACGGGCACCACCAGCAGCGCCACGACGAGCAGGAACAGCCAGTCCCGGCCGGGGAACTCCATCCACGCGAACGCGTAGGCGGCCATCGAGGCGATCACCACGACCAGCACGGTGGCCGGAACGGTGATCAGCACGGTGTTCCAGAACGAGTCGACGAAGTCGCCCTTGCCCAGCAGGGAGCTGTAGGACCCCATGGTCAGCTGCGCCGGCTTGGTGAACACGTTCCACCAGCCGTCGGCGTTGTTGTCCTCGTTGGAGCGCAGCGACGCCACCAGCAGCCCGAGCGTCGGGACGAGCCAGAACAGCGCGATCAGCACCAGCAGCGCCTGCGCGGCGCCGCCGCCGACCCGCCCGACGATCCGGGCCGCGAAGCCGCGGCGCGGGGCCCCCGCGGCGCCCTTGCCGCCGTCCTCCGGAGCCGGTGCCTCGGCGGCCTTCTCCGCGGTGCTCATTTCCGCTCCTGCCGAATTCGCCGGATGTTGAACAGCATGGCGGGCAGCACGAGGACGAACAGCAGCACGGCGATGGCGCTGCCGGCGCCCTGGTCGTTGCCGCCGCCGAACGCCTCCGTCCACATCTGCAGCGCCAGCACGTTGGCGTTCGGATCGCCGCCGCCGATGATGAAGACGAGGTCGAAGACCTTCATGACGTTGATGACCAGCGTCACCAGCACCACCGTGAGGACGGGCATGAGCAGCGGGATCGTCACCCGCCGGAACACCTGCCACTCGGTGGCGCCGTCCACGCGGGCCGCCTCCAGCGCGTCGCGCGGGATGGCGGCGAGCCCCGCCGCGATCAGCACCATCGCGAACCCGGACCACACCCACAGGTACGCCCCGATGATGGCGGGCGTGATCAGCGTGCCGCCGAGCCACTCCGCGCCGCGGTAGGCGGCGGTGAAGTTGTCCTTCGGCAGGCGGATCGTGTACGTCCCGTCCGGCACCTTCTTCATCGTGAAGGTGCCGTCGGCCCCGGTGGTGGCCTCGGCGACCACCTTGCCGCCGCTCACCGCCTCGACCTTGACGCCGGGCAGCCCCGACTCGCCCGCGTTCGGCGCGTTCTGCTGCCCGCCGCCGCCCCGGGTGAAGTCGAACCACACCGTGCCGGTCAGCTGCCCCGGCTTGGCGGGCGGCGCCTGCGCGGCGGGCTCGGCGTCCTTCGGCAGGTACTCCGGCTTGACCTTCAGCAGCGGGACGAGCGCGCTCTGCCCGGGCCGCACGGCGTTCACGGTGACGATCGCGCCGCCGTCCGCGCGGACGGGCGCGTCACCGCCGCCGCGGGGGCCCGCGCCCGGGTACGTCGTCCCCTTGTCGAAGGTGTCGTGGATGGCGACCATCGCCGCGTTCGCGACGCCCTTGTCGGGGTCCATCTGGTACACCAGCCGGAAGATCACGCCGGAGGCGAGGAACGAGATCGCCATCGGCATGAACACCACGAGCTTGAACACCGTCGCCCACCGGATCCGCTCGGTGAGGACGGCGAACAGCAGGCCGACGATGGTGACCACCGTCGGGGCCACCACGATCCAGATGGCGGTGTTGCGCACCGCGACGAGGTTGTCGTGCCCCTTGAAGACCCCGGTGTAGTTGTCGACGCCGACGAACGCGTCGCCCGAGGCGTCGAAGAAACTGCGGATCACCGAGTAGACGATCGGGTAGACCACCAGGAACCCGAGCAGCACCAGCGCCGGCAGCAGGAACGTCATGGACAGCCACGACGGCGGGGTCAGTCTCTCGCGCCCCCGGCGGCCGCCGGAGCGCGCGGCCGGCGCGGCGGGGGCGGCGGCGCCGCCGGCCGTGACGGCCGGCGGCGCCTCCTCTTTCGGAGCCTTCATTCAGGGATCCCCTACTCGTGCCCTACTTGTACGCCTTGGCGGCCTCGGCCTCCAGCTTGGCCTGCGTGCCCTTGACGTCGGTCGGGTTCTGGACGAACTGGCGCAGCGCCTCCCACTCGCCCTTGCCGGGCGTCGCGCCGAACGCGGCCGGCGCCAGGTCGGACATGTCGTAGCGCGCCGCGTCGCCCGACTGCTGCAGCTGGGTGATCAGCTGCTTGGCGATCGGGTCGGAGTAGGCGTCCGGCGGGACGTTCTTGTTCGGCGTCAGGTAGCCGCCGAGCCCGGCCCAGACCTTGCCGGCCTCCGGGGAGGCGAGGAACTTCATCAGCTCCTGCGCGCCCTTGCCGTCCTTCATCGCGACCGCGACGTCGCCGCCGAGGATCGCCGGGGCGGTGTCGCCGGCCTTCGGGAACGCGAACACCTTGGCGTCCGTGCCGACCTTGGACTTGGTGGTGCCGATGTTCGCGGCGGCGAAGTCGCCGCCGTAGACCATGGCGGCCTTCTGCTGGCCGAAGACCTGGGTGACCGACTCGTCGAACTTGGTCTTGGTCGCGGTGGCGACGCCGCCGTTCAGGAAGTCGCCCTTGCCCCAGACCTGGGCGAGGGTCTCCAGCGCCTTGCCCACGGTCGGGTCGGTCCACTTGATCTCGTGCTTGGCGAGCTTGTCGTAGTTGTCCGGGCCCGCCTGCGAGAGGTAGACGTTCTCGAACCAGTCGGTGAGCGTCCAGGAGTCCTGCGGGCCGGCGGCGAGGGTGAACGGGGTGGTGCCCGCGTCCTGCAGCGTGCCCGAGGTCTTGACCAGGTCGGCCCAGGCCGCGGGCGGCTGCACGCCGGCCTCGTCGAACGCCTGCGGCCGGTACCACAGGATCGACTTGTAGGCGGCCTTGGCGATGACGCCGTAGGCCTTGCCGTCGGAGGAGCCGAGCTCCTTCCAGTACGGCGAGAAGTTCTGGCCGACCTGCGTGACCACGTCGGCGGCGAGCGGCTTCAGCGCGCCCTTCTTGGCGTACTGCTGCATCAGGCCGGGCTGCGGCAGGATCGCCACGTCCGGCGGGTTGCCGGCCTCGATGCGCGGGCCGAGGTAGGCGTCGGTGTTCTCACCGGTGGAGGCGTAGTTGACCTTCGCCCCGGTCTTCTTCTCGAACGCCTGCAGCACCTTGCGGAAGTTGGTCTCCTCCTGACCCGTCCACTTGGCCGCCACCTCGACCGTGGTGCCCTTCAGCTCTCCCCCGGCGGCGGGCGTCGACCCGTCGTCGCCGCCGTCGTCGCCGCCGCACGCGGCGGCGGCCGACAGGAGCAGTCCCGCCGCCACGGCGGCTCCCATCACACGCCTGCCGAACCCGGCCGAGCCGGGCCTGGGGGTGTGGGGGGTCGCCCCATCACGAGCAAAGCTGACCCTCATTCTTCATCCTCCCTGGACGAACCGGCGGCGTCCGATCCCCAGATCGCCGCGCCGGACTCGATATCGAAGAAGTGCAGGCGGCCGGTGTCGACGCGAATCGCCACCGGGTCGCCCACCTTCACGCGGGTGCGCGGGCTGAACCGCGCGACCAGGTCCGTGCGGGGGCGGTCCAGATGCCCCAGCACGTCGGTCCCCGCGTCGCGGGCGAGTTCCCTGGTGTCCTCTGTGACGACCTGGGACGCCTCGATCGCGAAGTGGACCAGCACGTCCGAGCCCATCGCCTCCACGAGGTCGGCGGTGGAGGCGAGCCCGGACCCCTCGGGCGCCTCCACGAGCTCGGAGTCCTCCATGTCCTCGGGGCGGATGCCGACGACGACGTCGCTCCCGAGGCGGGACGCCAGGGCCGGGCGCTCGGTGAGCACCCCGGCCGGCAGCGCCAGGGTCTGGCCGCCGATCTCCAGGCGCGGGTTCTCCGCGTTCCCGGACAGCGTGCCCTGGATGAGGTTCATGGCGGGTGAGCCGATGAATCCGGCGACGAACAGGTTGACCGGCCGGTCGTAGAGCTCCTGCGGCGGCGCGACCTGCTGCAGCTCGCCCTTCTTCATCACCGCGACCCGGTCGCCGAGCGTCATCGCCTCGGTCTGGTCGTGGGTGACGTAGATCGTGGTGACGCCGAGGTCGCGCTGGATGCGGGCGATCTCGGCGCGCATCTGGACGCGGAGCTTGGCGTCGAGGTTGGACAGCGGCTCGTCCATCAGGAACGCCTGCGGCTCCCGGACGATCGCGCGGCCCATCGCGACCCGCTGGCGCTGCCCGCCGGACAGGTTGCGCGGCTTGCGGGACAGGTGGTCGGTGAGGCCGAGGATCTCCGCGGCGCGGTCCACCTTCTCCCGGATCTCGGCCTTCGGCAGCTTGCGCAGCGACAGCCCGAAGCCGATGTTGTCGCGCACCGACAGGTGCGGGTAGAGGGCGTAGCTCTGGAACACCATCGCGACGTCGCGGTCGCGGGCCGGGACCCGGTTGACGACGCGGCCGCCGATGACGACCTCGCCCTCGGAGATGTCCTCCAGCCCGGCGACCATCCGCAGCGCGGTCGTCTTGCCGCAGCCCGACGGGCCGACGAGGACGAGGAACTCCCCGTCCTCGATGTGGAGGCTCAGGTCGGTCACGGCCCGCGTGCCGTCGGGATAGACCTTCCCGACGCTGGTCAGGTCGACCTCTGCCACGGCGTCTCCTCTTCTTCACGGCACGGCTCGGACAGGGCACGGGCTCGTTCCGCTCGGCGGGCGTCCGCCCGGCGGAAGAAACTCGACTTACCCCCGCGTAACAATGCATCTAGGTGGTACATGGCGGACCACCTCGACCGCAACACGCACAGTGCCCGCTGACACATTTGGTGCAGAGATCGTTACCGAGCCGTTTCCGCCCTAATTTGTGCCGTCCGGAATGACGTGAGGGTGCGGACGGAAATCCGCCCGCACCCTCACGTCGCTTTTCGCGCCCCCCGGGGTCAGTCCACGACCACCAGGCCGCGGTCGGTGACGTTCATCGGCTCGTAGCCGTCCTCGGTGCACACGACGATGTCCTCGATGCGGGCGCCGTGCGGGCCGGGGTAGATGCCCGGCTCGATGGAGAACGCCATCCCCGGCTCCAGCGGCTCGCGGTTGCCCTCGACGATGTAGGGGTCCTCGTGGGACTCCAGGCCGATGCCGTGGCCGGTGCGGTGGAAGAAGTGCTCGCCGTAGCCGGCGGCGGCGATGACGCCGCGTCCGGCCGCGTCCACCGCCTCGGGCGCCGCGCCCGGCCGGACGGCCGCGCAGGACGCGCGCTGCGCCTCCTCCAGCACCGCGTAGTAGGCGCGGTACTCGGCGGGCGGCTCGCCCACGCAGTAGTTGCGGGTGGAGTCCGAGCAGTAGCCGCTCGGCATCGTCCCGCCGATGTCGACCACGACCGGCTCGCCGGGGCGGACGACGCGGTCCGACGGCTCGGCGTGCGGGTTCGCGCCGTTCGGGCCGGAGCCGACGATGACGAAGTCGACCCGGGCGTGCCCCTCGTCGACGATCGCGTCGGCGATGTCGCGGGCGATCTCCCGCTCGGTGCGCCCGGCCCGCAGGAACCCCGGGACGCGGCGGTGCACGCGGTCGATCGCCGCGCCGGCCTCGCGCAGCGCCGCGACCTCCGCGGCGGACTTGCGCATCCGCAGCTCGCGCAGCACCGGCCCGGCGGCGACCTGCTCGGCGCCCGGCAGCGCGGCGCGGAACCGCAGCGCCATGACCGCCCACATGCGGTCGGCGACGCCGACCCGCGCCGTCCCGGCGGGGAGCCGGGCGGCGGTCAGCGCGTACGGGTCGGCGGTCTCGTCCCACGGCACCAGCTCGACGCCGAGCGCGCCGGCCGGCGACTCCCGCGCGGCGGGCAGCTCGAGCCGCGGGACGACCAGGAACGGCTCCCCGTCCGCGGGCACCGCCAGGCAGGTGAGGCGCTCCAGCTCCTTCGCGTCGTAGCCGGTGACGTAGCGCAGGTCCGGGCCGGGCGTCAGCAGCACCGCCCCGAGGCCCGCCTTCGCGGTGGCCTCCCGCACCCGCCCGAGGCGCTCGCGCGGATACAACTCCGTTGTCACACCCGTCTCCATTCGTCGGTCCTGTCCGATGGCCGGTACCAGGATCGCAGGAGCGGCGGAGCGGCGCGGCGTCGGACCCGCGTGGGAGCATGTCCCCCATGAGCGGGCTGATGCTGCTGGACACGCCGTCGCTGTACTTCCGCGCCTTCTACGGGGTGCCCGAATCGGTGACGGCGCCCGACGGGACGCCGGTGAACGCGGTGCGCGGGCTCATCGACATGATCGCGCGGCTCGTCGCGGACCGGTCGCCCGACCGCCTGGTCTGCTGCATGGACGCCGACTGGCGGCCCGCGTTCCGCGTCGCCGCGCTGCCGTCGTACAAGGCGCACCGGGTGGCCGAGGACGGCGGCGACCAGACCCCGGACGCGCTGGAGGCGCAGCTCCCGGTGATCGACGCGGTGCTGGACGCGGTCGGGCTGGCGCGCGCCGGCGTCCCCGGCTACGAGGCCGACGACGTGATCGGGACGCTCGCGGTGCGCGGCGCGGCCGAGGGGCCGGTCGACATCGTGACCGGCGACCGCGACCTGTTCCAGCTCGTCGACGACCGCGGGCCCGTCGCCGTCCTCTACACGGCGCGCGGCATCCGGAACCTGGAGATCATGGGCGAGCGGGAGGTCGCGGCCAAGTACGGCATCCCGGGCCGCGGCTACGGCGACTACGCGACGCTGCGCGGCGACCCGAGCGACGGCCTGCCCGGCGTGCCCGGCGTCGGGGACAAGACGGCCGCCGCGCTCGTCACCCGGTTCGGGTCGGTCGAGGGCATCCTCGCGGCGCTGGACGCGGGCGACGACACGGGCTTCCCGGCGGGCGCGCGGCGCCGGATGGAGGCCGCGCGCGAGTACCTGGCCGCCGCCGAGACGGTGGTGCGGGTCGTCACCGGCATCGACGCCCCGGAGCTGGCGAAGCTGGACGACCGGCTGCCGGCCGAGCCGCGCGACGCCGCGGCGCTCGTCGAGCTGGCCGACCGGTGGAATCTGAGCAGCCCCGTCAACCGGCTGCTGAACGCGATTTCGCGCTGACGCGGGGCGGGAACGCCTTCCCGCAATGACGCGCGGCCGCAATTTCACTGCAATTTTCGCCAAAAGTGTCATAGGACGCAGACGGCGCGTTCTCCGGCGTGCAGTATCCGAGGCGGAGAAGGGTTGTCCTGGATGCGTGCAGACGACCGGTACCCGCGGCACTGGGCCTCACCGCCCCACTCCCCCCATTTGCCGCGGGTGCCGGTTCACCCCGTCCAGGACCGGAACGGACATGGCGTGAGCGAGCGGACCACCACCCGCGGCGGCCTCGCCGCGGACCCGGGCGGCGGGTTCTGGGACGCGCTGGACGGCCGGGAGCGCGCGGCGCTCCGGGACGCCGGGCGGCCGCGGACCTACCGGCCGCGGGCGCCCCTGTGCTACCAGGGCGACGACTCCGACCACATCATCGTCATCGAGGCGGGCTGGGCCAAGGTCGTCTCGTCCAGCGCGGCCGGGCACACGGTGGTGCTGGCCGTGCGCGGCCCCGGCGACCTGGTGTGCGAGAGCGCGGTGCTCGGCCGGCGGGAGCGGTCGGCGACCGTGCAGGCCCTCGACGAGGTCCGTGCGCTGCTCGTCCCGGCGGCGCGGTTCACCGGCTTCCTGGACGCGCACCCTCGCGTGTGGATGCTGGTCAGCGGCACGTTCGTGCGGCGGCTGGACGACGCGGGCCGGCGGCTGCGGGCGCACGTGTCGGCGCAGGGCGCGCGGCGGCTGGCGATCCTGCTGGCGGGCCTCGCCGACCGGTCGGCCCGGCACGCGCCGGCGGGTCCGGGCGGCGAGATCCCGCTCGGGCCGCCGCTGTCGCAGGAGGAGCTCGGCAGCTGGATGGACGCCTCCCGGGAGACGGTCGCGCGGGCCCTGGCGGTGCTGCGGGACGCTGGCCTGGTCGACACCGGCCGGCGCAGGATCACCGTGGTGGACCCGCCGGGCCTGCGGGCGTTCGCGGAGGCCCCGGACGGCTGAGCCGGCCCCCGCAGGCAGGCCCCTTGGCCGTCGCGGACGACGGCGACGACGGAGGCGCCGGTGCGGGTGCGGGCGCCGCTCGCGCGGGCCGGCCGGGGCCTTTACATTGTAGATTCCGTTCGGGGTGGATTCCGATCGGTACGGCGGGTCCGTCCCGTACGCTCGGTGCTGTGCCGCGCCGACCGCTGCGACTGCGTACCGCCGAGGCCGACGCCGAGGTCCGCGCGGGGCTGGACCGGATCCGCGCCGAGTACTCGGTGCCCGGCCCGTTCCCGCCCGCCGTCCTCGCGGAGGCCGCGCGGCCCGCGCCGCCCGCCGGCGCCCGCGCGGACCTGCGCGGCGTCCCGTTCTTCACCCTCGACCCGCCCGGCTCGATGGACCTGGACCAGGCGATGCACCTGGAGCGGCGCGGGTCCGGGCACCGGGTGCGGTACGCGATCGCCGACATGGCCGGGTTCGTCCGGCCCGGCGGCGCGCTCGACGCCGAGGCCCGTGCCCGCGGCGTCACCCTCTACCTGCCGGACGCCAACGCGCCGCTGCATCCGCGCGTGCTGTCCGAGGGCGCCGCGAGCCTGCTGCCGGGCCGGGACCGCCCCGCCGTCGCGTGGACCATCGACATCGACGACGCCGGGCGGATCACCGGCGTGGACGTGCGGCGCGCCCTAGTCCGCAGCCACGACCGGCTCGACTACGCGACCGCGCGGCACGACGGCGCCGGGCGCCGCGGCCGCGACCCCCGGATCGCGCTGCTCGGCGAGATCGGCGAGCGGCTCATCGCGGCGGAGGCGGCTCGCGGCGGGGTCAGCCTGCCGCTGCCCGAGCAGGAGGTCGTGCACGCGGACGGCGGCTGGGCGCTGGAGCTGCGCGGCGACCTCGCGACCGAGGCGTGGAACGCGCAGATCTCGCTGCTGACCGGGCGGGCGGCGGCCCGGCTGATGCTGGACGGCGGGGTCGGGCTGCTGCGCACGATGCCGCCCGCGCCCGCCGAGGCGGAGGCGCGGCTGCGGCTCGCGGCCCGCGCGCTCGGCGTCGCCTGGCCGGCGGACGAGTCCTACGGCGACATCGTCCGTGCCCTCGACCCGGCGCTGCCCCGGCACGCCGCGTTCCTGCACGACGCGGCGGGGCTGATGCGCGGCGCCGGCTACACCGCGTTCGACGGCGCGCCGCCGGGGCAGGCCGCGCACGCCGCCGTCGCCGCCCCGTACGCGCACGTCACCGCGCCGATCCGGCGGCTGGCGGACCGGTACGCCGCGGAGGTGTGCCTGGCCCTGGCGGCGGGGCGCGCCGTGCCGGGCTGGGTGCGCGAGGCGCTGCCGGAGCTGCCGGAGGCGATGCAGCGGGCGCTGCGGCGGGCCGCCGGCGTCGACCACGCGTGCGTCGACCTCGTCGAGGCGCTGCTGCTGCGCGACCACGTCGGGGACGTCTTCGACGCGGTGGTCGTGGACGTCAACGGCGACCGCACCGGCGGGCGCGTCCAGCTGGTGGCGCCGCCGGTGTTCGGCCGCTGCGAGGGCGCGGCGCTCCCGCTGGGCGAGCAGGTCAGGGTGCGGCTGGAGGAGGCGGACCCGGCGCGCCGCCGGGTCCGCTTCTCCCGTACGGCGTGACGTCTCAGCGGCGGCGCCCGGAGCGGCGGGGCCGCCAATTCGTGCTCGTCCCGACTCCGGCGAGGTGCAGCGCGACGAGCAGCAGGCCGAGGACGGTCAGCGTCCCGTTGTCGATGGCGTCCGAGGAGACGTCGGCCAGGTCGAAGAGCAGGGCTAGGGCGAAGACGATCGCGGCGACGATCGCGAGCATGTCGGCCTCCGGTGGGGGTCGGGGGCCCGTCGCGGGCCCCTCGGCTGCCCACCGGATGTCCGCAGGCCCGCCGGGCAAACCGCACACCCCTTTCCGGCCCGACCGTAACCCGGCCGGGCGGCGGGGCCGCCCTGTCAGGCGGCGCTGGGACGGAGGTGCTCGCCGAGTTCGGCGGCGACGGCGGCGTTCAGCCGGTAGGCGGTCTTGACCTCGCCGATGACGCGGGCCTGCTCGGCGGCGTCCCACGGCGCGGAGTCGAGCAGCTCGCGGTAGCGGTCCTTGAACGCCGCGGGCTTGCCCGCGAAGCGGTAGAAGCGGACGCCGTCGTCGCCCGCGGACAGGCCGAGGGCCAGCCGCACCTGGCGGCCGATGTACTGGCCGCCGGACAGGTCGCCCATGTAGCGGGTGTAGTGGTGCGCCACGAAACCGCCCGGCCGGTCGAAGCAGACCTCGCGGAGCCGGTCGCAGTACCGCTCGGTGGCGGCGCCCGGCTCGATCCGGGCCCGCCAGCGGGGCCCGTAGAAGTAGCCGAGATCGGCCTCGAGCGCGTCGCGGCGGCGCAGCCCGGCGAGGTCGAACCGGCCCGCGACGGGGTCGGACGCCATCCGGTCGGCGGCCTCTTCCAGCAGGTCGTAGACCGGGTGGAGCTGCGCGACCAGCGCGGCGTACTCGTCGCGGGCGAGACGGCCCCCGACCAGCGCGCTCATGTAGGCGGAGGTCTCGTTGCCGCCGTGGTCGTCCCAGGTCGCGGCGCGCAGCCGCGCCGAGAACAGCTCGTTTTCCGACGCCATGTCGGCTACTTTACCGACATGGCGTCGGAAACGTCCAGTGGCCCGATTTCAGCCGCCGAGCGCGGCCCGCGCCTCCCCGGTCATCCGGACGACCTCGCGGCGGACCTGGGGGCGCTCGGTGAGCCGCTCCCCGAACGGGACGCGGACGGGGTGGTCGGCGCCTCCGTCGGTGACGGCGAACTCGATCCCCTCGGCGTCCAGGCCGGTCATCCGGGCCGCCGTCGCGCCCGGCCGGCCGCCCAGCGCCCGGCAGATCGCGAGGCAGTCGGCGGCGTGGTCGTCGTTCATGTGCCGCGTGATCTGCCGCACGACGTCCTCGGTGAACGGTCCGGTGTCGCTCATGGATCAGTCCTTTCCCGCGGGTGACGACTGGACGGACAGGCCCTTGTAGACCTGGAGGGCGTTGCCGCCGAGGACGAGGGAGAGGGTCTCCTCGTCCAGGCCGAGGGCGGCGACGGCGCGGGCGTTGCGGGCGACGCCCGGGACGCCGGGCCAGTCGGTGCCGAAGACGAACTTGCGGGCCAGGCGCCGCAGGTCGTGCCGCGCGTAGTACTCGGGGAGGCGGCGCGGCGGCAGCCCGGACAGCTCGATCCACACCTCCTCGCGGGACAGCGCGAGGAACGCGGCCGCGTCGTACCACCAGCCGCGCCCGCCGTGCGCGAGGACGAACGTCAGGCCGGGGAAGACCCGCAGGACGTCGTCGATGGGCGCCGGGTCGGCGTACCGGTTGGCCGAGCCCGGGAACGAGCTGGTCCCGCAGTGCACGACGACGGGCACGCCCGCGTCCCGGCACACCTGGTAGGCGGGGTACAGCTCGGGGTCGGCGACGCTGAACCCGCCGTGCACGGGGTGCAGCTTCAGCGCGGCGGCGCCGAACTCCAGCTGCCGCGCGACCTCCGCGTCGATCGGGTAGTGCAGGTGCGGGTTGACGTTGGCGATCGGCCGGAAGCGGCGCGGGTTGTGCTCGATGAGCGGCCGGAGGTCCTCGATGGGCTGCGTGCCGGTCGTCCGCGGGCTGTACTCGCACAGCAGCAGGGCGATGTCGACGCCCTCGCCGTCGAAGTAGGCGTCGACCCGCTCGGGGACGAGGGCGCCGCCGTCGTCGTAGAGGTCCTGCCAGGGGTGGGACGAGCCGAACTCCTCCGCCCAGCGCCGCCACGCCGGGCGCAGGGTCGGCAGCCGGGCGGCGTGCACGTGCGCGTCGATCAGCGGACGTCCGTCGAACATGCGGCGGAGCCTACCCGCGCCGAATCAGGCGACGTCCACCGCGTCCCGCAAGTCCACCGCGTCCCGCACGTCCACCGCGTCCTGGTCGTCCAGCCAGGCGAGGATGCCCTCGACGGCGGCGCGGCAGCCGCCGCAGCCGGTGCCGGCGCGGGTGGCGCGGGCGACGGCGCCGGCGGTGCGGGCGCCGGCCTGCCAGCAGGCGCGGATCTCCCCCTTGCTGACGTTGTTGCACTGGCAGACGGTGGCGGCGTCCGGCATCCGCAGCGGCGACTCCGCCTGCTGCGCCGACGTTCCCGCGGCGCCGGGGAACAGCAGGCCGAGGCGCTCGGCGGGCACCGGGGCGGCGCGGTCGTAGAGCTGGGTCAGCGTCCCGGCGGCGGAGGTCTCGCCGAGCAGGATCGCGCCGATCAGCCGGCCGTCCCGGATCACCGCCTTCTTGTAGGTGCCGCGCGAGGCGTCGGAGAACCGGACGACCTCCACGTCATCGTCGTCGTCGCCGAAGTGCGTCTCGCCCATCGACGCCAGCTCGATCCCGGCGGCCTTGAGCCGGGTGATCTGCCGGGCGCCGGTGAAGCGGGCGGCGGGGTCGGTGCCGGCGAGCAGCCCGGCGAGCACGCCGGCCTGCTCCCAGGCGGGCGCGACCAGCCCGTACACCTCGTCGCGGTGCTCGGAGCACTCGCCGATGGCGCGGACGGACGGGTCGGTGACCGAGCGCAGCTCGTCGTCGACGATCACGGCGCGGCCGATCGCCAGGCCCGCGTCGCGGGCCAGCGCCACCTCGGGCCGCACGCCGCAGGACAGGATCACGAGGTCGGTGTCGATGGTCTCCGTCCCGCCGTCCGGCAGGGCCAGCTCGACGCCGGTGACGGCGCCGCCCGCGGTGCGCAGCCCGGCGACGTTGGCCTGCAGCCGCGTCCCGATGCCGAGCGCGGCGAGGGTGCGGGCCAGGACCTTCCCGGCGGCGGGGTCGAGCTGGCGTTCCATGAGGTGCCCGGCGAGGTGCAGGACGGTCACGTCCAGGCCGCGGCCCATCAGCCCGCGGGCGGCCTCGATGCCGAGGAGGCCGCCGCCGACGACGACCGCGCGGCGCGCCGACGCGGCCAGCTCGGTGATGCGGCGGCAGTCGTCCAGGGTGCGGAACACCAGCGCGCCCTTGGGCAGGCCGTCGCGCAGGCCCGGCATCGGCGGGATGAACGCGGTGCTGCCCGTCGCGAGGACGAGCGTCTCGTACGGGGTGGCGGTCCCGTCGGAGGCGTGCACGGTCTTCGCGGCCCGGTCGACGCGGGTGACCTCGACGCCGAGGCGGGCGTCCACGCCGTGGGAGGCGTACCAGGCCGCGTCGACGAGGCTGATGTGGTCGGGTCGCGTCACCCCGGCGAGGACGTTGGACAGCAGCACCCGGTTGTAGGGCCGCTGCGTCTCGGCGCCGAACACCGTGACGGGGGTCGCGGTGTCGCGGTCGCGCAGCTCGCCGACGAACCGCGAGCCGGCCATGCCGTTCCCGACGACGACGATGCCGGCGCGGCCGGCGCGACCGGCCCGGCCCGCGGGGGTCATCGGGCGTGCGGGGGTCATCGCTTCACCTCCAGCGGGAGGGGCTTGATCTGGTCGCGCTCGACCGCGAACGCGATGCTCGGGTCGGGGGTGCGCGGGGCGTTGACGAAGGACACGAACCGGCGGAGCCGCTCGGGGTCGTCGAGGGTGTCGCGCCATTCGTCGGAGTAGGCGGCGACGTGGCGCTCCATGGCGGCGTCGAGGTCGGCGCAGATGCCGAGGCGGTCGTCCACGATGACCTCGCGGAGGTAGCCGAGGCCGCCGTCCAGGGACTCCAGCCAGCTCGCGGTGCGCTGCAGCCGGTCGGCGGTGCGGATGTAGAACATCAGGAACCGGTCGATGCAGCGGATCAGCTCGTCGTCGGTGAGGTCGGTGGCGAACAGGTCGGCGTGCCTGGGGCGCATGCCGCCGTTCCCGGCGAGGTAGAGGTTCCAGCCGTTCTCGGTGGCGATGACCCCGAAGTCCTTGCTCTGCGCCTCGGCGCACTCGCGGGCGCACCCGGACACGGCCGACTTCAGCTTGTGCGGGGCGCGCAGCCCCCGGTACCGCAGCTCCAGCCGGATCGCCATGGCGGCCGAGTCCTGGACGCCGTAGCGGCACCAGGTGGAGCCGACGCACGACTTCACCGTGCGCAGCGCCTTGCCGTAGGCGTGGCCGGACTCGAACCCGGCGTCGACGAGCCGCCGCCAGATGTCGGGCAGCTGCTCGACGCGGGCGCCGAACAGGTCGATCCGCTGCCCGCCGGTGATCTTCGTGTAGAGGCCGAAGTCGCGGGCGACCTCGCCGATCACGATCAGCTTCTCGGGGGTGATCTCGCCGCCGGGGACGCGCGGCACGACCGAGTAGGTGCCGTTCTTCTGCAGGTTGGCGAGGAAGTGGTCGTTGGTGTCCTGCAGCGCGGCCTGCTCGCCCTCCAGGATGTGGCCGTTGCCGAGGCTGGCCAGGATGGACGCGACGGCGGGCTTGCAGATGTCGCAGCCCCGGCCCGTCCCGTGCTCCTGGACGAGCTGGGTGAAGCTGGCGACCCGCCCGGCTCGGACGATGTCGAACAGCTCGGCGCGGCTGTAGTCGAAGTGCTCGCAGATGGCTCCGCTGACCTCGATCCCGGCGGCGGTCAGCTCGGCGTCCAGGATCCGCTTGACCAGCGGGACGCAGCTGCCGCAGCTCGTCCCGGCCCTGGTGCAGTCCTTCACGCCGGGGACGTCGGTGAGGGAGTGCTCGGAGATGGCGCAGCGGATGCCCTCGGCGGTGACGTTGTTGCAGGAGCAGATGACGGTCGCGCCGGGCAGGTCGCCGCCGGCGGCCTCGGTGCCGCCGAACAGCATCTGCTCGGGCGCGGCCGGGAGGCTGCCGCCGACGTAGGCGCGGAGCGTCCCGTAGGACTCGGCGTCGCCGACGAGGACGCCGCCGAGGAGGGTCTGCGCGTCGTCGCTGACGACGAGCTTCTTGTAGACGCCGGCGACGGGGTCGGTGTAGGTGACGCCGAGGGCGTCCTCGCCGGGGCCGGCGAACGGGTCGCCGAAGCTCGCGACGTCGACGCCCATCAGCTTGAGCTTCGTCGACAGGTCGGCGCCCTCGAACACGGCGGTGCTGGCGTCGGACAGGAGCCGGTCGGCGACGACCTCGGCCATGGAGAAGCACGGCCCGACCAGCCCGTAGACCGCGCCGCCGGCCGGGCCGCCGACCAGGGCGCACTCGCCGATGGCCCAGATGGCGGGGTCCTCGGTGCGGCACGTCTCGTCCACCGCGATGCCGCCGCGCTCCCCCACCGGCAGGCCGCAGCCGCGGGCCAGCTCGTCGCGGGGGCGGATGCCGGCGGAGAACACCACGATCTCGGCGTCGACCACCGTGCCGTCGCCGAGGACGACGCGGCGGACGGCCCCGTCCTCCCCCGCCTCCAGGGCGCGCATGGGGGCGCCCGCGTGGACGGCCATGCCGAGGGCCTCGATGTGGCGGCGCAGCATCGCGCCGCCGCCCTCGTCGAGCTGGCGCGGCATGAGCCACGGCGCGACCTCGACGACGCCGCTGCGCAGCCCGAGGCCCTGGAGGGCGCGGGCGGCCTCCAGGCCGAGCAGCCCGCCGCCGACGACGGCGCCGGTCGCCCTGCCCCGCGCGTACTCGCGGATCGCGTCCAGGTCGTCGATGGTTCGGTAGACGAACACGCCGGGCAGGTCCACGCCCTCGACCGGCGGGACGAACGGCGCCGACCCGGTGGCGAGGACGAGCGCGTCGTAGCGGACGGCGCGCCCCGCGGAGGTGGTGACCGTCCGGGCGCCGCGGTCGACGCCGGTGACGCGCTCGCCGAGGCGGACGGCGACCTCGCCGCCGTGCGCCGGGTAGGCGAGGTCGGCGCCCTCCAGGTGCGTCGTGAGCGCCACCCGGTCGTAGGCGGCGCGGGGCTCCTCCCCGATGACGGTGACGGTCCAGGCCCCGGCGGCGTCTCGCGCGCGCAGGGCCTCCACGAGGCGGTGCGCGGCCGGTCCGTGCCCGGCCACGACCAGCCGCTTGTCCGGTCTGCTGTCGGCTCCCATGAACCACGATGCTGGGCGGCCCGTATTTCCCGGATGGATCACGGTTGTCACCCGCGCGTTAACTGGGCCTCACCGCGGCGCCGTCGCCGCGGCAGGCCGTGGACCGGTCCGGGTTGGGCGGCAGCACACTCCTCGCACGTTCGCAAGCGGATCCGTTTCCTTTGTCACTGTGATGCGGGACACTCCGGAGATGAAAGATCATGCATGATCGCGGTTGCGACCGCGGGCCGGGAGGCGGCAGTGCGACGGATCATCGGTGCGTCCCTCATCGGGCTCGGCGCGTTCCTGCTGGCGGCCGGCCTCCTCACGCGGTTCTACGTGGCGCCCGCGCTGATCGGCGCGCCGGCGGACGTGTACAAGGTGACGCGGCTGAAGGCGGAGAACGCCACCTACTTCGACGCGGCCGCGGCGGCGCCGCGCACTGGCGCGACGCTCGTGGCGACCAACACCGTCCGCGGCGATCCCGACTCCGCCCATGACGGCGTCGCCGTGTGGGACACCACGACGGTCATCCAGGACGTGGCGCGCGGCACCACGATCGAGATCCAGAAGCAGCGGTTCGCGTTCGACCGCCGGACCGGCGAGCTGCGCGACTGCTGCGGCGCGGCGATCGGCGGCGACACGGGCGTCCGCCAGTCGGGGGTCGGGCTGTTCTGGCCGATGGAGGTCCGCAAGAAGGGCCTGGAGCTGTTCGATCCGGCGACCCTGCGCGCCTGGCCGGTCGCGTTCGACGGCGAGGAGCGCGTCGGCGGCGTCCTGGCCTACCGGTTCGTCGAGCGCATCCCGGAGACGAAGGTCGCGGGCGAGGTGCCGGCGGTGCCGGGCGGGCTGCTCGGCCGCGCCGAGGGCGGCCCGGCCGTGCCGGTGGACCGCTACTACCAGGCCGAGGGCACCTTCTGGGTGGACCCGCGGACGGGCGCGCCGATCGACCAGCGGCAGCGGGTGCTGTCGACGCTGCGTCCCCGGCAGGGGCCGGGGCGCCTCGTCGTCGCGGACCTGACCCTGCGGATGACCCCCGAGTCGCAGCGCGACCTGCAGGCCGTCTCCGCCGACGGCGCCGCCAAGATCCGGATGCTGGAGACCGGCGCCCCGCTGGCGTTCGGCGGCGCGGGGCTGCTGCTCGCCGCGGCCGGGCTGCTGCTCGCCGCGCGCCGCGCGCGGCCCGCGCGGCCGGACGGGGCCGCTCCGGCGCCCGCGCTCAGGAGGGGGTGAGGACGAGCACCGCGTCGTGCCCGCCGAACCCGAACGAGTTCGACAGCGCGGGCGCGGCGGGCTCGATCGAGCGGGCCTCGCCGTGCACGACGTCGAGGAGCGCGGTGTCGGCGTCGGGGGCGGCGAAGTTGGCGGTGGGCGGGACGAGGCCGTCCGCCGCGCCGAGCAGCGCGACCATCGCCTGCAGCGCGCCGCCCGCGCCGAGGATGTGCCCGGTGACGCCCTTGGTGGCGGTGACGGGCGGGGTGCGGCCGCCGAAGCAGCGGTCGATCGCGCGGGCCTCGGCGCCGTCGTTGCCGCGGGTGCCGGTGGCGTGCGCGCTGATGTGCCCGATGCGGGACGGGCCGAGCCCGGCGTCGGCCAGCGCGGCGCTCATGCAGCGCGCGGCGACCGCGCCGTCCGGGCGGGGCTGGACGAGGTGGGCGGCGTCGGAGGCGCAGGCGTACCCGGCGACCTCCCCGTACACGCGGGCGCCGCGCGCGGCGGCGTGGTCGGCGCGCTCCAGGACGAGGAACGCGGCGGCCTCCCCGAGGACGAACCCGTCGCGGTCGGCGTCGAGGGGGCGGCCTGCCGTGTGCGGAGCGGGGTCGCGGCGGGCGAGCGTGCCGATGCGGGCGAACGCGGCCATGACGAACGGGGTGAGGATCGCGTCGACGCCGCCGGCGACGGCGGCGTCGATCCGGCCGGCGCGGATGGCGAGGACGGCCTCGCCGATCGCGGTGGCGCCGCTGGCGCAGCCGGTGGAGAAGGTGAGGCAGGGGCCCTCGCAGCCGTGCCGGATGGAGACGTTCGCGGCGGTCGCGTTCGGCATGATCTTCGGGACGGCGGGGACCGGGACGCGGTCCAGCGTCCCGGCGTGCTCGTGGCCGCCGAGCGCGACCGCGGAGGCGAGCCCGGCGGCGGCGGTGCCCACGTAGACGCCGCGCCGGGCGGGGTCGCCGCCGGGCCCGGCGGCGGCCGCGGCGTCGGCGACGGCGTCGTCGGCGGCGGCGACGCCGAGCTTGGTCATCCGGTCGAGGCGGCGGCGCTCGGGCTTGGTGAAGTAGCGGTCCTCGTCCAGCGGCTGTGCGGGGCAGCCGAACGACACCGCGGTCCCGGCCTCCAGCAGCTCGGGGACGTGGACGGCCTGGGACTTGCCCGCGAGGACGGTCGCGAACACCTCGGCGGGCGTACCGCCCGCGGGGCTCTTCACGCCGAACCCCGTCACCACCACCCGGGGCGTCCCGTCGGCCCGGTGCTGATCGGTGCGGCGGTCAGCGGTCATCCGTCACCTCGCGGTCTGGGGATCCCGCGGGGAGGGGCGGGGTTCGGAAGCTAGCGCGGCGGCGCTCGTGGGAACTTGCCACCCCGTGCACATTCTCTTGGCGGTTTTTGTCACGCCGATGACACGCACCCGGTGGTATCAGGCGTTTCGTTCCCCACTCGTCCCGATCGTGCACCATGGAGGGGTGACGCAGGTTGTGGATGACGCGGCGGGAGCGGGGATCACGGGCGGGAGCGCGGAGCCGGCGCGGCTGGCCGGGCTCGTGGCGGACGGCGACGTGGTGGTGCTGAGCGGCGCGGGCCTGTCCACCGAGTCCGGCATACCGGACTACCGGGGCGAGACGGGACGGCGGCGGCGCGCGGAGCCGATGACCTACCAGGTGTTCACCGGAAGCGAGGCGGCCAGGCGCCGGTACTGGGCGCGCGCCCACCTCGGCTGGCGGCACGTCGCGCGGGCGCGCCCGAACGCCGGGCACCGGGCGGTGGCGGAGCTGCAGCGGCGCGGGCTGCTCTCGGGGATCATCACCCAGAACGTCGACGGGCTGCAGCAGGCGGCGGGCGCGACCGGGGTGATCGAGCTGCACGGGGCGCTGGACCGGGTCGTGTGCCTGTCCTGCGGGCAGCGGACGCCGCGCGAGCGGCTGGACGCGCGGCTGCGCGCCGCGAATCCCGGCTTCGACGCGCGGGCGGACGCGATCAACCCGGACGGCGACGCCGTGCTCCCCGACGCGGTGGCCGAGACGTTCCGGCTCGTGGGCTGCGCGCGGTGCGGCGGCCCGCTCAAGCCCGACGTGATCTTCTTCGGGGAGAACGTGCCGCCCGCCCGGGTCCGGGACTGCTACGCGCTGACCGAGGACGCGGGCGCGCTGCTGGTGCTCGGGTCGTCGCTGACGGTGCTGTCGGGGTACCGGTTCGTGCGGCACGCGGCCCGGCACGGCGTCCCGGTGGGGATCGTCAACCGGGGCGCGACGCGCGGCGACGAGCACGCCCTGGTGACGCTGGACGCGCCCCTCGGGGCGGCGCTGACCGCCCTGCTCGACGAGCTGGGCCGGTAGGGGCGTCATCCCCCGCCGGACAGCACCTTCGTCGCGGCGGGCGCCGGGGTCCCCCGTCGGCCCGGCGCCGCGGGCGGGGGCGGCTCGGCGACCTCGGGCGGGTCGGGCAGCACGTCGCCGGTCACGAAGCCGGTGGTCTCCAGCTGCCTCATCTGCCGGTCGAGGAGCGGCTGGGCCTCCTGGGCGAACCGGCGGACGAGCGTGTTCCGGGTGCCGGCCCGGACGGCGCCGAGGTCGGCGTAGAGCAGGCCCTGCGCCATCCGCATCCGCGCGACGGCCGTCCGGTCGTAGTCGTTGCCGGACTTGCCGGTGATCTCCGACATCCAGCTCTGCTGGTCGGGCGTGGGCCCGTCCGGCAGCGGGACGTTCAGCCGGGCGGCGGCCGCGCGGTCCAGCTCGTCCAGCCGGGCGTGCGCGCGGGCGACCTCGGCGAGGCTCCGGCGGGTCGCGGGCCGGGCGGCGCGGCGCTGCGCCTGGCGCGCGACGGGGATCTCCCACAGCGCGGCCTGCCGGACCCGGACGATGACGTCGCGGTCGGCGGGGCCCAGCGGCCCCCAGTCGGTCGTGACGGTGGACTGGGCCGCGGCGGCGTCGTTGGCCTTCGGCGCGACCGCGGCGCCGTCGGCGGCCTGCCGGCCGGCGGGCTGGCAGGCGCCGAGCAGCAGCGCGGCGGCCAGGGCCGGCGCGGCGGCCGCGGCGGCCGGTCGGGGCCGGGGCATCCGGCACCGCCTCTCGGTCGGGGATAGGGGCGTCACGGCTGCTGTACGCGCGTCGCGGCGGCGGGGTTCGGCGGGCGGCCGGTCTGCTTCAGGTCCAGCCGAGCCGGGCGACGCTGGTGACCGGCGGTTCGCCGCCGGCGTCGGTGAAGGCGCGCAGGGCGGCGACGAGCGCGTGCCGCTGCCCGGCCGGCATCCGGGAGACGACCTGGGCGATGTCGGCGCGGCGCCGGGCGGTGACGTCGTCGACGATGCCGCGCCCGGCGGCGGTCACCTGGATGCGGATCTCGCGGCCGCTCTCCGGGCTGGCCTCGCGGCGCACGAGCCCGGCGGCGGCGAGCCGGTCCACCATGCGCATCGCGGTGGAGGGGTTGACCTCCAGCAGCCCGGCGAGCGTGACGAGCTTGGACGGCCCCTGCGAGGACAGCACGACGAGCAGCCGGAACTGCGGCAGCGTGACGGCGCCCTCGACCGCGGCCAGGGAGCGCACGGAGATCGCCACCAGCAGCCGGGACGCGGTCAGCAGCGCCGAGGTGACCTCGTCGACGCCGGGGGCCTCGTCCTCGCTCATGACGAATTTCTACAGGGCCGGGCCCGGCGCGCGCCAACGCGCCCGGGGGCGTCCCGGCCGGCGGTCACCGGTCCGCGCCCGCCCCGCCGGGCAGCAGGTCGGCGAGGAGTTCGGCGAGGTGGCGGGGCCGCGCGGCGGTGCCGGCCGCGATCTGCGTCCGGCAGGAGAACCCGTCGGCGAGCACCGCCGTGCCCGGCCCGGCGTCCGCGACGGCGGGCCACACGCCCTGTTCGGCGATCTTGGTGGACACCTCGTGGTGGCCGCGTTCGAAGCCGAAGTTCCCGGCGAGGCCGCAGCAGCCGACGTCGAGGGTCTCCACGTCCACGCCGGCGCGCGCCAGGACGCGCTGGTCGGCGCCGAACCCCATGATGGCGTGCTGGTGGCAGTGCGGCTGCGCGATCGCCCGCACCTTCGGGCCGTCCAGCCCGGCGACGACGTCGCGGGCCGCGCCGGCGGTCTCCTCCTGGTGCTCGTCGAGCAGCTCGGCGAGGGTCAGGGTCTGGTCGCGGAGCCGCTCGACGTCGTCCCGGAACCGCTCGTCCCAGTCCTCGCCGCCCTCCAGCAGCTCGGCCGCGTCGGCGCGGAACACGGCGGTGCAGGACGGCTCCAGCCCGATGACCGGGACGCCGGCGCGCAGCCGGGGCGCCAGTGCCCGGACGGTGCGGCGCAGCACGCGGGCGGCGGTGCCGAGCTGCCCGGTGGAGATCCAGGTCAGGCCGCAGCACAGCGCGGCGGGCGGGACCTCGACCCGGTACCCGGAGGCCTCCAGGACGCGGACGGCGGCCCTGCCGATGTGCGGGTGGAAGTTGTCGGTGAACGTGTCGGGCCACAGCACGATCCGCTTCCCGCCGCGGCCGTCCGGCGCCGGGCGGCGCTTGAACCAGCCGGTGAACCGCTCGGGGGCGAACCTCGGCATGTCGCGGCGCGGGTCGATGCCGCCGATCCGCTTGGCGGCGGCGCTCAGGCCGGGCGCGTGCAGGACGGTGTCGGCGGCGCCGGGCGCGAACGCGGCGAGCCGCGCCCACAGCGGCAGCCACCCCATCGTGTAGTGCGAGGCGGGCCGGACGCGGCCCTCGTAGTGGTGGGCGAGGAACTCGGCCTTGTAGGTGGCCATGTCCACGTTGACGGGGCACTCGCTGCGGCAGCCCTTGCACGCCAGGCACAGGTCGAGGGCGTCGCGGACGTCCGCGGAGCGCCATCCGCCGGTGATGACGGCCGCGCCGCCCGGCCCGGGCACCGCCGGGTCGGGCTCCCCCGCCCCCGGCATGCCGCGCATCATCTCCATGAGGATGCGGGCCCGGCCGCGGGTGGAGTGCTCCTCCTCCCCCGTCGCCCGGTAGCTCGGGCACATGACGCCGCCGGAGGAGGCGCGGCACTTGCCGATGCCGACGCAGCGGGCGGCGGCGTGGGTGAACCGGTGGTGGTCGTCGGGGAAGGCGAAGTGGGTCTTCGGCTCGTCGGGGCCGTAGGCGAGGTGGTCGAGGTCGTCGTCCAGCCGGTGCGGGTGGACGATCTTGCCGGGGTTCATCCGGTTCCCCGGGTCGAAGACCGCCTTGAACCGCTCGAACAGCCGGATCACCTCGTCGCCGAACATGAGGGGCAGCAGTTCGGCGCGGGCCTGGCCGTCGCCGTGCTCGCCCGACAGCGACCCGCCGTAGCCGGCGACGAGGCGGGCGGCGCGCTCGATGAAGCGGCGGTAGTTCCCGGCGCCCCGCTCGTCCTCGAGGTCGAACGGGATGCGGGTGTGCACGCAGCCCTGCCCGAAGTGCCCGTAGAGGGAGACGGGCCCGTAGCCGAACTCGCGGATGAGGTCGCGGAAGTCGCGCAGGTAGTCGCCGAGCCGCTCGACCGGGACGGCGGAGTCCTCCCAGCCCTCGTGGGTGTCGGGCCGTCCGGGCGGGTAGGCGGTGGCGCCGAGCCCGGCCTCGCGGACCTTCCAGAGCAGCTCCTCCTCGGCGGGGTCGCGGACGAAGGTGTGCCGGGGCGGGTCCGGCCCGTTCTCCATGTGCTCGATGAGCTCGCGGGCCCGCTCGTCGGTCGCGTCCTCGCTGTCGCCGCCGAACCGGACCATCAGCCAGCCGGCTCCGTCCGGCATGTCCTCGACGACGCGGGGCCCGGCCAGGTGGTGCTGCTCGGCGAGGTCGAGGAGACGTTCGTCCATGCCCTCCAGCGCGAGCGGCCCGAACGGCAGGATGCGCTGCACGGCGTCGCCGGCGGCGGCGATGTCGTCGTAGCCGAGGACGACCAGCGACTGGTGCGCCGGGACGGGCACGAGGCCGATCTCGGCGCGCAGGACGGTGACGAGCGTCGACTCCGACCCGACGAGCGCCCGGCCGACGTCGAAGTTCTTCTCCGGCAGCAGCGAGTCGAGGTTGTAGCCGGACACGCGGCGCGGGATGTCGGGGTAGCGGGTGCGGATCAGCTCCATGCCGTCGTCGCGCAGGTCGCGCAGCGCCCGGTAGATCTCGGCGCGCCGCCCGCCCGCCGCCTGGACGGCCGCGTACTCCTCGTCGGTGGTCTCCCCCGCCCACATCCGCAGCCCGTCGTAGGTGAGGACCTCCAGCCGGACGACGGAGTCGACCGTCTTCCCGTACGCCTGCGCGGACGCGCCGCAGGAGTTGTTGCCGATCATCCCGCCGATCGTGCAGGTGTCGTGCGTGGACGGCTTGGGCCCGACCATCAGCCCGTGCCCGGACAGCTCCTCGTTCAGGTCGTCCAGGCACGCGCCGGGCTCGACGACGGCGCGGCGGGCGTCCGGGTCGACCGAGACCAGCCTCCGGCAGTACTTCGACCAGTCGATCACGACGGCGGTGTTGACGCACTGCCCGGCGAGGCTCGTCCCGCCGCCGCGCGACAGGACCGGCACGTCGTGCTCGGCGCAGACCCGGACGGCCTCCGCGCCGGCCTCGACGCTCTTCGGCACCACCACCCCGATGGGCGGCTGCTGGTAGTTGGACGCGTCGTGCGCGTACGCGGCGCGGGAGCCGGGATCGAACCGGATCTCGCCGTCGACGCGCTCGGCGAGCGCGTGCCGGAGCGCGTCCACCGCGTCCACCGCGTCGGCCGCCTTCGATGTCCGCCTCTCGTCCTGCCTGGTGCCGTCAGCCGAGATCGCCATGACCGGACGCATACCCGGAGCGGGGTTTTCAATCGCGGCGCGTCAGCGGGCGGGGCGGCCGGCGGTCTCCAGCAGGAGGGCGTGCACGACCGCCCGCGGAACCGGGCGCCATTGCCCCGACCAAGGTTCCTGTCTTGACAAATCTATTTGTCGGTGACCATGATGGGGACATGCTGGACGTGACGGTGATCGAGGACGCGGAGGCCGCGGCGGCCTCCCTGGACCCCATGCGGGCGCGGCTGCTCGCCGAGCTGGGCGAACCCATGTCGGCGGCGGCGCTGGCTGCGCGGGTGGGGCTGCCCCGGCAGAAGGTCAACTACCACCTGCGGACGCTGGAGCGGCACGGCCTCGTCGAGCTGGTCGGCGAGCGCCGCAAGGGCAACATGACCGAGCGGCTGCTGCGGGCGACCGCGGCGTCCTACGTCATCTCCCCGCTGGCGCTCGCGACGCTGCAGCCCGATCCGGACCGGCACCGCGACGCGCTGTCGGCGCGCTGGCTGCTGGCCGTCGCGGGGCGGCTGGTCCGCGACGTGGGCGCGCTGATCACCGGGGCGGCGCGGGCGGACAAGCGGCTGGCGACCTACGCGCTGGACGGGCAGGTCGTGTTCGCCTCGGCCGCGGACCGGGCCGCGTTCATCGAGGAGCTGACCGCCGGGGTCGGCGCCCTGGTCCGCCGGTACCACGACGACTCGGCGGCGGGCGGCCGCGCCCACCGCATCGTGATCGCCGTCCACCCGGCGCTGAAGAGCGAGCCGGGGGCGCCGGAGCGGCCGGACGCCGCCGGAGAGATCGAAGCCTGAACCGAAGCCGGAGACGCGAGGAGAGCACCATGGGCAGGGAATTCGAGATCGTCCGCGAGTACGAGACCGAGGCGTCGCCCGAGCAGGTCTGGGACGCCGTCACGGCGGGCACGGCCGCGTGGCTGTGGCCGATGGAGTTCGAGCCGCGCGAGGGCGGCAGCGCCGCCGGCGAGGGCGTCATCACCGTGTGGGACCCGCCGCACCGGCTGACCAGCCGCGCGGAGGACCCGGACGGCCTCGGCGGCATGCCGCAGACCCTGAACGTCCTCGACCACCTGATCGAGCCGCGCGAGGGCGGCGGCGCCTGGGTCCGCTACGTGCACAGCGGCATCTTCACCGGCGCGTGGGACGACCAGTACGACGGCGCGAGCCGGCACACCGACTTCTACCTGCACACGCTGCGCCAGTACCTGGCGCACTTCACGGGGCTGGCGGCGGTGCACTCCGACGTGCAGGGGCCGGAGGCGTCCATGAAGCCGGGGTCGTTCGCGGCGGCCGTGCGGGCGCTCGGGCTGGACGGCGCCGCCGCGGGCGACACGGTGCGGGTCGACCTGCCGGACGCCGGCCCGGTCGACGCGGTGCTGGACTACCGCGACGAGCACTTCGCCGGGCTCCGCACCGGCGACGCGATGTACCGGGTCTTCGGGCGCGACGCGTGGGGCGGGCCGGTGGGGATCGCCCTGCACCGCTTCGGGCCGGACGCCGCCGCGTCGCGGGAGCGGGCGCGGGAGGCGTGGCAGTCCTGGCTGGACGGCGTCTACGCCTGAGCGAACGCGCGAGAGCGCCCGCACGCGGTCGAGCGCGGCCGCCCCGCCGGGCCGGCCGGCGGGCGGGTCAGCCCGCCCGTTCCCGGACGAGCGCGCCGAGGTCCATGCGGGCGAGGCCGCGCAGGCCGGGGCGCTGCGCCAGCCAGGCGACGGCGAGCACGGTGAGCGCCGACCAGGCGAACGTGGCGGGCCGGATCTCGGTGTGGAAGGCCATCAGGTCGCTGTCGAACGCGCCGAGGAACGCGCCGGCGGCGAGCCGCCCGAGGACCAGGCCGGGGATCGCGCCGGCGGTCACGACGAGGAGGTTCTCGGCGGTGACGAGCCGGGCGAGGCGGCGCCGGCCGACGCCGGCGGCGCGCAGGGTCGCCAGTTCGGGGCCGCGTTCGGCGAGGTTGACCGACAGGGTGGCGAACAGCACGGTGAACGCCAGCAGCCCGCCGAACGCGAGCATGACCGCGACGAACACGGAGAACAGGTTCATGTACTCGTCCATGGTCTTCTCCAGCGCCCGCGCGTCCGTGCGGGCGACGACGCCGGGGTGCGCGGCGAGGGAGCGCCCGACGGCGGCGCGGTCGGCGCCGGGGTCGAACCGCACGAGCACGGTGTCGGGTCTCGCGTCCGGCGCCCACGCGGCGATCTGGCCGAGCGACGCGTAGGCGTAGGTGCCGAGCGGCTCGTCCACGAACCCGGCGACGGTGGTGGTGACGGTGCGGCCGTCGGCGAGGCGCAGCCCGACGCGGTCGCCGGCGTCCACGCCGAGCCTCCCGCGCAGGGCGGCGCCGAGCAGCGCGCCGTGCTCGGGGAGGGGCCGCTCACCGCCGCCGGGGGTGAGGAACCGGTGCATGCGGGTCGCGGCGGGGAGGCCGACGACGGTGGTGGAGTAGTCCCCGCCCCCGGCGGTGATCGTGACGGGCAGGTGCGCGGACGGCTCGGCCGCGCGGACCCCGTCCGTCCGGGACAGCGCCGCGAGCGCGGCGGAGTCGAGGGGCCGCCCGAGGGTGAGCTCGGCGTCCTGCCGCTGAATCTGGTCGAACTGCCGGGAGACGGTCGCCCGCGAGGAGTCGAGCATCCCCCACGAGACGAGGATGAGCGTGAGGGCGAGGACGACGCCGGCCATGGTGTAGAGGGTGCGGCGGAACTGGCGGGCCGGGCCGCGCAGCACCAGCCACGCGCCGGGGGGCAGCCGTCCGGCGGCGGGCGCCGACCGCCCCAGCCGGGCGATGAGCCCTCCCCCGCCGGCCGCCGGGACGGTGCCGCGCATCGCCTCGGCGGGCGGGACGCGGGCGGCCGACACGGCGGGCCCGAGGGCGGCGAGCGCGCCGGCGGCGACGCCGAACGCCAGTCCGGCGAGCACGGTGGACGCGCGCACCGACACCGGCGTCTCCGGCAGCCCGATCGCCTCCCCGTACAGCCGGGTCACGGTCCCGGCCAGCGGGAGCCCGGCGGCGACGCCGAGCACGGACCCGGTGAGCCCGGCCGCGGCCCCGGTCGCCAGGTAGTGGTTCACGAGGGTGCGGCGGCGGAACCCGGAGGCGCGCAGCGTGCCGATGACGACGCGGTCGCGGGCGACGCGGCGGGTCAGCACGACGTAGACGGCGACGCCCGCGGCGGCGAGGAACAGCAGCGGGAACATGACGGCCAGCCCGGAGAACCCCTTGATGTCCTCGGCGAGGGCGGCGTTGGAGGGCTGCTCGGCGCGGGTGACCGCCGCGCCCGCGCCGTGCGCGCGGGCGGCGGCGGCGAGGGCCGCGTCCAGTCCGGCGGCGCGGTCGCGGCCCGCGGCGGTGTAGTAGACGGTCGCCTGGTTCGGCGCGGACGTCCCGGCGATCTGCCGGGCGAGCGGCTCGGGGACGAACAGGACGCCGAACGAGCCGGGCGCGGGGAGCACGTCCTGGCGGCTGGCGGCGGGCCACAGGTACTCGGGCGAGGACGCGGCGCCGCGCACGGACAGGGTCCGCCACGCGCGGCCGTCCCACACCGCGACGCCGTCGCCGGGTTCCAGGCCCGCGTGGTCGGCGATGTGCTTCTCGGCGAGGACGCCGTCCGGGGCGGCGGGGTCGAGGTAGGCGCCGCTGAGGACCTTCACCCGGTTCACCGCGGGCTGCGATCCGGCGGGGAGCCCGACGACGCGGCCGACGAGGGTGCCGCCGTCCGGCATGCGGAGCGGGACGTCCGCGACCGTGCGGGCCGCGGCCGCCGCCACCCCGGGCCGCGCCGCGGCCTCCCGCGCTACCGCGGCGGCGTCGCCGCCCGTCAGGGTCAGGTCGGCGAACCGGTACTTCCCGAACGCCGCCCGGTACCCGGCGTCGAGGTTCCGGTAGGCGTCGTAGGACGCGCCGAACAGCGCGACGCCGAGCATCACCAGCACCACCACCGACACGAGCTGCGCGGGGCGGCGCCGCAGGTCGCGGCGGAGCTTGACGTTGAGGACGCTCACCACGCCACCTCGCCGGCGGCGGCGGGTCCGGCGTTGGCGGTGACCTCGGCGACGCGGCCCGACCGCATCCGCACCACGCGGTGCGCGATGGACGCGATCGCGGCGTTGTGGGTGACGACCAGGACGGTCCGCCCCTCCCGGTTGAGGTCCTGGAGGACGCGCAGGACGCCGCGCCCGGTCTCCAGGTCGAGGGCGCCGGTCGGCTCGTCGCACAGCAGGAGCGCCGGGTCCTTGGCGATGGCGCGGGCGATCGCGACGCGCTGCTGCTCGCCGCCCGACAGCTGCGCCGGGAAGCGGCCGCCGTGCTCGGCGAGCCCGACGGCCGCCAGCGCCGCCGCCGACCGCTCCCGGTCGCCGCGGCCGGTCAGCTCCGCGACCAGCCGGACGTTCTCCAGCGCGGTCAGCGACGGGACGAGGTTGAAGAACTGGAACACGAACCCGACGGTGTCGCGGCGGTAGGCGGTGCGGCCGTCCTCGCCCAGCCCGGACAGGTCGCGGCCGCCGGCGACCACCTCGCCCTCGGTGGCGGGCTCGATCCCGCCGATCAGGTTGAGCAGGGTCGTCTTGCCCGACCCGGAGGGGCCGAGGAGGACGGCGAACTCGCCCTGCCGCACCTCCAGGTCCACCTCGCGCAGCGCCTCGACCCGGGCGCGGCCCGTGCCGTAGGTCTTGCCGGCCCCGCGCAGCAGCACCGCGGGCGGGGCCCCGCCCGCCGTCCTGGCCCCGTCCCCTGGCCTTACCCCGTCCCGCGCCGGGGCGTCGGCGCGCGCGGTGGCGCGGTCACGGCCGTGATGATTCATCGCCGTCTCCTTCGTCCGCCTGCCCGGGCGGGGGGCCGGACGGGCGCAGCAGGGCCAGCAGCCCCGCCGTGGCGTCGCCGGCGCCGGTCTCCGGGTCGATCAGCACGTGCATGAGCAGCCCGTCCATGAGGGCCGCGAGGACCACCGCGAGGCCGCGGGGGTCGGCGTCGGGGCGCAGCAGCCCGGCCTCCTGGTTCGCGGCGAGCCCGGCCTCCAGCAGGTCCCGGAACATCCGTATCTGCCGCTCGGTCTCGGCGCGCAGCTCGTCGTCGCGGAGGCCGTGCAGCATCGCCTCGACCATGACGCGCTGGCCGGCGGTGCCGGGCCCGCGGTCCACGAGCTCGCGGACGGCGTCGGCGACGCCGGCGAGGGCGTCCTCGGCCCGCAGGATCGCCTCGACGGGCCCTTCCAGCTCCTTCTCGACCGCGTGCATGACCGCGGCCCGCCGCAGGGCGTCCACCGACCCGAAGTAGTAGTGCACGAGCGCGTTGTTGGCCCGCGCCCGGTCGGCCACGACCCGCGACGTCACCGCGGCCCAGCCGCTCTCGGCCATCACCGCCACGGCCGCCTCCAGCAGCCGGATCCGGGTGGGCGCCTCGCCGTCCGCCATGCACTCCCCTGCCTCTTGGTCATTCGCTTTAAGCAACTGCCCAATACGGTAGCCCCGAACCTTTGCCCCATGCAAGAGTCCAGAGCGGCAGCGTCCGCCGGGCGCACGGAAGCGGGCCCCGTGGGGGCGCGCATGGGCGGCGCGGACGGGGCAGCCACGCGGAAGGGCCCACGAGGGGCACGCCGCAGTGCGGGAAGCGCAGGCGCACAGTGGCCGCGCGGGCGGCGCGCCAAGGCCCGGGGGCGCGATGGCTCAAGGGGGGCGGTGGCCCAGTGGGCGCGCGGGCCGGTCGCCGTGAGGGCGATGGCGTGCGGCGGCGCGGTGTCCGGGACGCCGCGCGGGCGCGGCGGCGGGACGGCTCGCGCCGGAGCGTCCCCGCCGGGTCACGGCGGCGGGGACGCCGGACGGGCGCGGCAGGTCAGGCGTCGCGGCGTTTGAGCAGCCACGCGGCGACGGCGAGGAGCGCCGCCGTCCAGAGGGCGAACACGCCGTAGCCCTGCCAGGGCGTGAGGATGTCGTCGGGGCCCTGGTGGGCCTTGGCGATCAGGGTGCCCGCCTCCGACGGCAGGTAGGCGTGGATGTGGTCGCCGACGCTGCCCGGAAGCAGCATCGTCAGCGGCGCCAGGACCAGCACGAACGCGATGACGCCGGTGATGCCGCCGGCGGTGTGCCGCACGATCGCGCCGATGGCGAGCGCGAACAGGCCGAGCATCGCCAGGTACAGGCCGCCGCCGATCACGGCGCGCAGCACGCCCTCGTCGCCGAGGGAGACCTCGATCTTGCCGCTGCTCATCGCCGCGCCGATGAAGAACGACGCGAACGACACCGCGACGCCGAGGACGAGGACGACCAGCGCGAACACGGTGGCCTTGGCCCACAGCATCGGGAGCCGCCGCGGCACCGCGAGCAGGCTGGCGCGGATCATGCCGGTGGAGTACTCGGAGCCGATCACCAGCACGCCGAGGACGCAGACGGCGAGCTGGCTGAGGAAGAACCCGCTGCCGAGGATGAAGCTGACCGGGTCGGCGGCGATCTGCGCGCGGTCGGCGGCGCTCGTGTCGTCCCACTGGGCCATGGTGAGGCCGACGAGCAGCGCGGTGAACCCGAGGTCGAGGAGGACCAGCAGGATCAGCGACCACGCGGTGGACCGGACCGTGCGGATCTTCGTCCATTCGGCGAGCAGCAGCCGCCCGAAGCCGGGCCGCGGGTGGGCGGCGGCCGGGTCGGCGGCGGGCTGGGCGGTGGCCGTGGTCATCGGGGCTCCCCTTCCTGGCCGGCGGCGGCCCCCGGCAGGGCGCCGTGCGCCGCGTCCGGCGCGGCGCCGGGGACGGGCACGGGTCCGCCGGCGGCGCCGTACTCGACGCTGTCGCGGGTCAGTTCCATGAACGCCGACTCCAGGGAGCCGCGGCTCGGGGTCAGCTCGTGCAGGACGATCCCCTCGGCGGCTGCCAGCTCCCCGACGCGGGGCGCCTCCATGTGGGTGACGGTGATCAGGTCGCCGCCGTCGCCGGCCGGGGCGGCCTTGCCGCCCTCGGCGGCGACGGCGGCGGCGAGCCGCGCGGCCTCCGGGCTGCGGACCGTCACCATCTTCTCGGTGCTGCGCTCGATGAACTCCTCGGTGGAGCAGTCGGCGATCAGCCGGCCCCGGCCGATGACGATGAGGTGCTCGGCGGTGACGGCCATCTCGTTCATCAGGTGGCTGGAGACGAACACCGTCCGCCCCTCGGCGGCGAGCCGCTGCATGAGGGTGCGGATCCACACGATGCCCTCGGGGTCGAGGCCGTTGACGGGCTCGTCCAGGATGAGCACGGACGGGTCGCCGAGCAGCGCGGCGGCGATGCCGAGCCGCTGCCCCATGCCGAGGGAGAACCCGCCGGCGCGCTTGCGGGCCGGGCCGGCGAGGCCGACCAGGTCGATGACCTCGTCGACGCGCCTCTTGCCGATGCCCTGCGTCTGCGCCAGGCACAGCAGGTGGTTGTAGGCGCTGCGGCCGGTGTGCACGGCCCGCGCCTCCAGCAGCGCGCCGACGACGCGCAGCGGCGCGTTCAGGTCGCGGTAGTGGCGGCCGTGGATGCGCGCGTCGCCGCGGTCGGGCCGGTCCAGGCCGAGCAGCAGCCGCATGGTGGTGGACTTCCCCGCCCCGTTCGGGCCGAGGAATCCGGTCACCCGGCCGGGGACGACCGTGAACGACAGGTCGTCCACGGCGGTCTTGTCGCCGTAGCGTTTGGTGAGGTTCTCCGCCTCGATCATTCGCACTTCCCGGGCTGGTCGGCGGTCATCCGGTGATCACGATCACACTAGCGCGCCGCGCGCCGCGGCCGTCTCCTCCGCTGTGCGGAACCGCCTCCGCCCCGAGGAGGGTCCGCGGTCTCGGTAAGATCACGGCATGTCAGACTCTTCCGCGTCGCCGGCGCATTCCTCCGGCTCGTTCACCATCGGCGAGCACACCGTCCACCGCCTGGGCTACGGCGCGATGCGGCTGACCGGCCCGGGCACGTGGGGCCCGCCGCGCGACCGGGCGGAGGCGGTCCGGGTGCTGCGCCGCGCCGTCGAGCTGGGCGTCGACTTCATCGACACCGCCGACTCCTACGGCCCCTTCGTCAGCGAGGAGATCATCCGGGAGGCGCTGCACCCCTACCCGGAGGGCCTGCTGGTCGCGACGAAGGCGGGCTTCGTGCGGACGGGCCCGGACGAGTGGCACATGCTGGGCCGGCCCGCCTACCTGCGCCAGCAGGTCGAGATGAGCCTGCGGCGCCTCGGCGTGGAGCGGATCGGGCTGTTCCAGCTGCACCGGGTCGACCCGCAGGTGCCGCTCGCCGACCAGGTCGGGGAGCTGGCGAAGCTGCGCGACGAGGGCAAGATCGCCTCGATCGGCCTGTCGGAGGTCGGGGTGAAGGAGATCGAGGAGGCCCGCCGGGTCACCGCGATCGCCACCGTGCAGAACCGCTACAACCTCACCGACCGCGGCTCCGAGGACGTCCTGGAGCACTGCGCGGCGGAGGGCATCGGGTTCGTCCCGTGGTTCCCGATCAAGGCGGGG
Source organism: Actinomadura sp. GTD37 (assembly GCF_041951365.1). Taxonomy (NCBI): domain Bacteria; kingdom Bacillati; phylum Actinomycetota; class Actinomycetes; order Streptosporangiales; family Thermomonosporaceae; genus Actinomadura; species Actinomadura sp. GTD37. Next base: position 270,408 of record NZ_JBGNUS010000006.1, on the reverse strand, counting down.
CGGCTGGCGCGGCCGGGCGGCCCGGTCGGCGAGATCGCCGCGGCGACCGGCGCGACGCCCGCCCAGGTGAGCCTGGCGTGGCTGCTGGCGCGGTCGCCGGTGGTGCTGCCGATCCCGGGGACGTCCACGGTGGCGCACCTGGAGGAGAACGTCGCGGCGGCCGGAGTGGCGCTCGGCGCCGAGCAGGTCGCCGCGCTCACCGCGCTCGGCTCCTGACGCGCCCGGGGCGGGAGGGCGCCGGCCCGCAGGCGCGCACCGGGGCGCTCTTATTGACCATTCGTCAATAATTGGGCGAGGATGGCGGCGAGGACCCGACCGCCGGGAGGCCCGCTTGCCCGCCACACCCCCGATCCCCACCCCCGAGGTCCTGGACGAGCGCCTCGCCGACCGCGACGTCCTGCGGACGCTGGCCGCCGAGCCCCTCGTCGGCCTCGCCGCCGGGCGGGCCCTGCTCATGCAGCTCGCTCACCCGGACGTCGCCCGGGGCGTCGCCGAGCACAGCGACTTCGCCGACCGCCCCCTCGCCCGCCTCTTCGGCACCCTCGACTTCCTGCTCATCGTCACCTTCGGGACGCCCGACCAGGTCGCCCGGATCGCCGCGAAGGTCCGCGGCATCCACGGGACGGTCCGCGGCGAGGGCTACTCCGGCAACGACCCGGACCTGCAGATGTGGGTCAACGCGACACTGATCGACTCGGCCCTGCACGTCCACGAGACCCTCATGCGGCCCCGCGGCGGCGAACTGCCCGAGGCCTACTACCGGCAGGCCCGCGTCGTCGCCGAGGTCCTCGGCTGCCCGCTGGAGTCCCAGCCGGCCGACCTGGCCGCGTTCCGCGCCTACATGGCCGAAACGCTCGCCGCGCTGGAGGTCACCGACACCGCCCGCGAGGTCGCCGGCGCCGTGCTGTGGCCGCGCAGGCTCCGCGTCCTGTTCCCCGCCCTGGCCGTGTTCCGGCTGGTCACCGCCGCGCTGCTGCCCGAGCCGCTGCGCGCCCAGTACGGGCTGCCGTGGACGCCCGCCCGCCGCCGCGCCGCCGGGCTGCTGCTCGGCGCCGCCTCGGCCGTCCACCGGGTGACGCCGGGCCCGCTGCGGCGGCCGCCGCAGCCGCTCCTCGTCCGGCTGGCGACCCACCGCGTCGACCGCACCCTGTCCGCCCGCCGCGACCGCCGCCGCGGCGACCGCGCCCCGGCCGGCTAGGCCACCGACGAGTAGGCGACGACGCCGCGGCGCATCGCGTCCATCGCGCGGCGCGCCGTCTTGCGGATGTGGCTGTTCGCCGGGGCCGCGTCGGCGACCTGGCCGAGCAGGTCCAGGAGCTGCTTGACCGCGCGGACGAAGTCCCCGGCGGTCAGGTCGCTCTCCAGCAGGACCTCGTCGAGGTCGTCGCCCTTCGCCCACCGGTACGCCGTCCACGCGAACCCCAGGTCGGGCTCGCGCAGGAACGACACCCGGTTGTCGCGCTCGACGGCGTCCAGCTCCCCCCACAGCCGCACCATCGCGGCCAGGGCGTCCTGCGCGGCGCCCGCCGGGGTGCGCGGCGGCGTCGCGTCGTCGGGCTGCCGCGACTCGTACACCAGCGCCGACACGCACGCGGCCAGCTCGGCGTGGTCGAGCCTCTCCCACAGGCCCTCGCGGAGGCTCTCCGCGGTGAGCAGGTCCAGCTCGTTGTAGATGCGGCCGAGGCGGCGGCCCTCCTCGGTGACGGAGTCGCCGTCGAGGTACCCCAGCTGCTGCAGGACGCCGCACACCCGGTCGAACGTCCGGGCGATCACCTGCGAGCGGCCCTCCACGCGGCGGCGCAGCTGCTCGGTCTCCCGCTCCAGCCGGTGGTACCGCTCGGCCCACCGGGCGTGGTCCTCGCGCTTGTCGCAGCCGTGCACGGCGTGCGCGCGCAGGGCGCCGCGCAGCCGGGCGATCTCGGCGTCCTCGGCGGCGGCGGAGTCGCCGCGGGCCCGCTTGCGGTCGCGGACGTCGTCGGGCACCCGGTTGCGCAGCGTCGACGCCAGGTCGCGGCGGTCCTGCGGGTTGCGGGGGCTGAACGACTTCGGGATCCGGATCCGGTCGACGGGCTCGACGGCGCGCGGGAAGTCCTGGACCGACAGCCGCTGCACCGACCGGTTGACCGTCAGCACCAGCGGCGCGGGCCCGTCCGAGCGGCGCCCCACCCCCGGGTCGAGGACGACGGCGAGGCCCGACCGCCGCCCCGTCGGCACCATGATCACGTCGCCGGGACGCAGGTGCTCCAGCGACCGCGCGGCCTCGGCGCGCCGCGCCGACGTCCGCTCCCGCGACAGCTCCGCCTCCCGGTCCGACAGCCGCCGACGCATCGCCGCGTACTCCATGAAGTCGCCCAGATGGCACTGCGCGGCCTCCGCGTACCCGTCCAGGGCCTCCTCGTTCTTGTGGACCTGCCGGGCCAGGCCGACGACGGCGCGATCGGCCTGGAACTGCGCGAACGACTCCTCCAGCAGCGTCCGGGCCCGCTCGTTCCCGACGGCGCCGACGAGGTTCACCGCCATGTTGTACGACGGCCGGAAACTGGAGTTCAGCGGGTAGGTGCGGGTGCCGGCGAGCCCGGCGACCGACGCCGGCTCCACGTTCGGCCCCCACACCACGACGGCGTGGCCCTCCACGTCGATGCCGCGCCGCCCGGCCCGCCCCGTCAGCTGCGTGTACTCGCCGGGGGTCAGGTCGACGTGCGCCTCCCCGTTCCACTTGTCGAGCTTCTCGATCACCACGGTGCGGGCCGGCATGTTGATGCCGAGCGCGAGCGTCTCCGTCGCGAACACCGCCTTGATCAGCCCGCGGGTGAACAGCTCCTCGACGATCTCCTTGAACTTCGGCAGCATCCCCGCGTGGTGGGCGGCGACGCCCCGCGCCAGCCCGTCGAGGAAGTCGCCGTAGCCGAGGATCCGCAGGTCCTCCTGCGCGATGTCGGCGGTGCGCAGCTCGGCGTGCGCGCGGATCTCCTCGGCCTCCTCCTTGGACGTCAGCCGGATCCCCGCGTGCAGGCACTGCAGCACGGCCGCGTCGCACCCGGCGCGGGAGAAGATGAACGTGATCGCCGGGAGCAGCCCGGCGCGCTCCAGCCGCTCGATCACGTCGGGCCGGGCCGGCGGCCGGAACCGCTGCGGGCGCGGCGCCCGCCGCCGCCCGGTGCGCCGCCCCTGGTTGACCTTGGCGCGGCGGACCTCCTCCACCGCCATCCGGGTCAGCTGCGGGTTCAGGTGGACCCGCCGGTCCCCACCCTTGCCGGTGTCGGCGAACAGGTCGTACAGCCGGGTTCCGACGAGCATGTGCTGGAACAGCGGGACGGGACGGTGCTCGTCCACGATCACCGCCGTGTCGCCGCGCACCTCGTGCAGCCACTCGCCGAACTCCTCGGCGTTGGACACCGTCGCCGACAGCGCCACGATCCGCACCGAGTCCGGAACGTGGATGATCACCTCTTCCCACACGGCGCCGCGGAACCGGTCGGCGAGGTAGTGCACCTCGTCCATCACGACGAACGCCAGCCCCGCGAGGGTCCGCGACCCCGCGTACAGCATGTTGCGCAGCACCTCGGTCGTCATCACGACGATCGGCGCCTCGCCGTTCACGCTGTTGTCGCCGGTGAGCAGCCCCACCTTCTCGGCCCCGTACCGGCGGACGAGGTCGGCGTACTTCTGGTTCGACAGCGCCTTGATCGGCGTGGTGTAGAAGCACTTGGTGCCGCCGGCCAGCGCGAGGTGGACGGCGAACTCCCCCACCACCGTCTTCCCGGATCCGGTGGGCGCGGCGACCAGGACGCCGCTGCCGCCCTCCAGCGCCTGGCACGCCTCCAGCTGGAACGGGTCCAGCTCGAAGTCGTACAGGGTGCGGAAGTCCAGCAGGGCCGGGCCGTGCCCCGCGGTGCGCGTGCGGTAGGCGGCGTACCGCTGAGCCGGGGTCTGTCCGGCCGACGTCGTGTCGGGGGTGGTCATACCTTCGAGCCTACGGTTTCGACCGGCCCGATACCCAATCAGCGGGCGGCGTCGCCCTTCTCCAGCTCGGCGTCGATCGCGTCGAGGTCCAGCGGGGACGCCTCGTCGTCGGGCAGTTCCGCGTACGGGTCGGGCCGCCGGGCCCGGCGGCGGTCGTTGAGGAACGCCAGCAGCGCCGCGATCTCGAACAGCAGCACGGTCGGCAGCGCCAGCGCGAGCATCGTGAACGGGTCGGCGCTCGGCGTCGCGACCGCCGCGAACACGAAGATGCCGAACAGGATCATCCGCTGGCTGCGCCGGATCCGCGCCGAGCTCAGCACCCCGGCCAGGTTCAGGACGACCACGAACAGCGGGAGCTCGAACGTCAGCCCGAACACCAGCAGCATCGTCAGTACGTAGCCGAGGTAGCTGTCGACGGTGATCAGCGGCTTGACGTCGTCGGCGACGAACCCCAGGAAGATCGCCAGGCCCTTGTCGACGGTCACGTACGCCAGCGCCGTGCCGACGAAGAACAGCGGGACGGCCGCGCCCAGGAACACGTACGTCCAGCGCCGCTCGCGCCCGTACAGGCCCGGCGCGATGAACGCCCACAGCTGGTACAGCCAGACCGGCGCGGAGATGACCGCCCCGATGATGCAGGAGATCTTCAGCTTCAGGAAGAACGAGGAGAAGATCCCGTTCACGAACAGGGAGCACTCGTCCTTGTCCACGACGTGGGACTGCGGCAGCGAGCAGTACGGCTGCTTGAGGAAGTCCCACACGGGGTCGAAGAGCAGCCAGCCGAGGATCGCGCCGAGCACGAAGGCCAGGATCGCCTTGATCAACCTGTTGCGCAGCTCACGGAGGTGGTCCATGAGGGGCATGCGACCGTCGGGGGCGGTGTCGCGCCTGCTCAGCTTCATCGTCGGCATTCAGGCTCGGGGGCGGGCGGGGAATCGTCGGGGCGGGCCGGGGCCGTCAGCCCTGGCGGAGCCGGTCGGGGTCCGACACCGGCACGCCCTGGATCGGCTCACCGGAACCGAGCGCCCCGCGCGGACGCTGCCCGGCCTCGCCGGCCGCCGCCTCGCGCTCCAGCCGCGCCGCCTCCTCGCGCAGCCGCGCCGCCTTCTCCCGCGCGTCCGGCTCACTCTGCGCCGGCTGCGCGGCCTGTGCGGCCTGCGCGGGCCGGTCCGCGGGCGCGTCGTCGTCCTCGCGCAGGCCCTTGGTCTCCGCCTTCAGGATCCGCGCCGACTTGCCGAGCGACCGGGCGAGCTGCGGCAGCTTCGCCGACCCGAAGATCAGCACGACCACCAGCAGGATGATGAGCAGTTCGGGAGTCCCGATGTTCGGCATGGCAATCCTCTTCAGCAGACGGCACTCACGGCGATCGTACGCCCTCGCCGGGCGGTTGTGGCGATCGGGCGTCGTCGAGACGGGACAGTTCATCGCGCAGCGCCGACTGTTTCGGTTCCAGCCGCCGCCTCGTGCGTTCCAGTTCACGGCCGAAACGCCGCACGCCCAGCCACACCTTGAAAGCGCACCAGGCGAGCACGGCCAGGCCGGCGAAGCCCAGCGCCACCGGTACCGCGACCCAGATCACGCGGCCACGCTACCCGATCCGCTCCGCCCCGCGCCCGTCCCGGCGCGGCCCCGCAGCGGTCACAGCACCCCGTACCGGGACAGCGCACGGGCGGCGTCCTCCCGCACCCCGGCCGCGACGCCGCCGGGCGCCACCACGCGGCCCTGGTCGCCGAGCCGCAGCGCCAGCCCCCGCACCCACCGCGCGTCCGGGGTCCGCAGGACGACCCGCAGCCGCCCCTCCCCCAGTTCCTGCACGCTCTCGCACGGGTAGTAGTCCGCCACCCACCGGCCGCGCGGCGTCAGCTCCAGCGTCACCGCCTCGTCCTGCGGCGACGGCCGGAACAGGCCCGCGTCCACGTCGATCGGCTCCGCCTCGTCCGGCACCTGCGCGGGCACGTCCAGCACCGACAGGTCGGCGATCCGGTCCAGCTTGAACAGCCGCACCGCCTCCGCCCGCCGGCACCACCCCTCCAGGTAGGTGTTGCCCTCCACCACCAGCAGCCGCATCGGGTCGACGTCCCGCTCGGTGTTCTCGTCCCGCGCCGGCACGTAGTAGGTGAGGTTCACGCGGCGGCCCGCGGAGATCGCGTCCCGCAGCACCCCGACGGCCGTGCGGGCCGGGTCCGCCGTCCCGCCGTAGGCGTCGACCTCCACCGCGACCTGGCTGGACGCCGCCGCCGCCTCACCCGCCGCGCTCTCCAGCTTCGCGATCACCCGGCTGAGCGCGTCCCGGTCGTTCAGATCGGGGATCCCGGCCAGCATCCGCAGCGCCACCAGCAGCGCGGACGCCTCGTCCACCTTCAGCCGCAGCGGCCGCGCGATCGACTCCGCCTCCGCCACCGTGATCTCCCCGCCCTCGTAGGACAGGTCGATCGGGCAGTACGGATCGGGCGCGCGCAGCTCCACGCACCACAGCAGGTTCAGGTCGTCGATCAGCTGCTTCTCGGTCACCCCGAACGCGGCCGCCGCCTCGCCGAGCGCCACCGAGTCGCGGTTCACCACGTACGGGACGAGCGCCAGCAGCCGCCCCAGCCGGTCGGTGGACGTCGTCGCGCCCGCCTTCGCCCCCGGCTTCGCACCCGCCTTCGCCGCGGCCTTCGCCGCCGTCCTGCCGGTCATCGGACCTCCCCCTCCTCCGCCGGATGCCCGCCGGCGCCCGCCAGCACCGACTTCAGGTGCTGGATCACCGCCTCCCGCAGATCCGGCGGGTCGAGCACCACCACGTCGTCGGCGAACCGCGCCAGGTACGGCGCGAACCGGTCCACGTCGCGGAACGTCAGGACCGCCTCGTCCCACTCCCCGTCCCACTCCCCGTCCCACGCCGCGTCCGCGGCCGGGCGCACGTCGCGGGCCCACCGCCGCGGCCCCTGCGCCGCGCCCCGCCGCAGCAGCACCGCCGCCGGGCGCGGCTCGGTCACCGGGTCGCCCCAGTCGAACGCGATGCGCCGCACGTCCACCCCGTCCGGGACCGTCACCGACCCCGCCGGCCCGTCCGCCGCGACCTCGCCCACGACGCGGCTCAGCCGGAACACCCGCTGCTCCTCGCGGTCGCGGTCGAAGCCCACCACGTACCAGCGGCCCCGGCGGCTCACCACGCCCCACGGCTCCAGGTGCCGCCGCGCCACCGACGTCCGCCCGATGCCCTGGTAGTCGAACGCGACCGGGCGGCCGTCGCGCACCGCCTCCCACAGCGCCGCGAACGACGGCTCGTGGGTGTTCACCCGCGGCTCGATCCCCACCGCGGGGGCCGCGTCGGTCTCCACCCCGGCGGCGCGCAGCTTCAGCAGCGCCCCCGACGCCGCCTCCGCCATGCTCGCCCGCTGCCACACCCGCGCCGCGAGGCCCAGCACCGCCGCCTCGTCCGGGGTCAGGTGGATGTCGGGCAGCTCGTAGGCCTGCGGCGGGATCCGGTACCCGATCTCCTCGCCGCCGCCGCCCTGCAGATCGCTGCCGACCTCCAGCGGGACGCCGAGCTCGCGCAGCTCCTCCTTGTCCCGCTCGAACATCCGCTTGAACGCCTCGTCGGAGTCCGGATAGCCGGGCACCGCCCGGCGGATCTGCTCGGCCGTCAGATAGCGCCGGGTCGCGAGCAGGCAGACCACCAGATTCAGCAGGCGCTCGGTCTTGCGCCGCGACACTTCGCCACCACCCCGTTCCCTCCGTGTCCCCCGCGTGGGCCCCGCCCCCGCCGGTGGGCCGATCGTCCCCACGAGCCGTCGTGCAGGACGCTACCGTTTCCCGGTGTGATCCGATGGCGCAAAGGCACAGTTGAGGACATCCGCCGCGAATGGCCGGGGGCGGTCGAGCTGAACGTCTCGATCGGGGGCGACGGCACGCACCGCGCCCTGGCCTACCCCGCCCTGGTGGGACGGCCCGAACCGGGCGATACCGTCCTGCTCAACACTACGGCCTTGGCGATGGGCCTCGGCACCGGCGGCTACGCGATGGTCGTCGCGGTCCCCGACCGGCTGCCCCCCGACCCCACCGGCCCCGGCCACCTCGTCAAGGCCCGCTACACGCCCCTCCAGGCCACCGTCCTCGGCGCCGACGAGCAGGACTCCCCCCACCACGCGCTGCTCCGCGACGCCGACTCCCTGGACGGCATGCCCGTCATCGTCGCCGACCTGCACTCCGCGCTGCCGCCCGTCCTCGCCGCGCTCCTCGCCGCCCGCCCCGCCACCCGCGCCGTCTACGTCATGCTGGACGGCGCGGCGCTCCCGTCCTGGTTCTCCATGTCCATCGCCCGCCTGAAGGACGCCGGGGCCCTCGCCGCCACCGTCACCGTCGGGCAGGCGTTCGGCGGCGACCTCGAAGCCGTCACCGTCCACACCGGGCTCCTCGCCGCACGGCTCGTCCTCGACGCCGAGGTCGTCGTCCTCGCCCAGGGCCCGGGGAACCTCGGAACCGGGACGACCTGGGGCTTCTCCGGCGTCTCGGCGGGCGAGGCCGTCAACGCCGCGTCCGTCCTCGGCGGCCGGCCCGTCGCCTCGCTGCGCGTCAGCCAGGGCGACGGGCGCGAACGCCACATCGGCGTCTCCCACCACTCCCTCACCGCCTACGGACGCGTCGCCCTCGCCGCCGCCGACGTCCCCGTCCCCGAACTCGGCGGGCCCTTCGGCGCCCGCGTCGCCGCCGAGGCCGCCCCGCTCGGCGACCGGCACCGGCTCGTGCCCGTCCCCGTCGACGGCCTCCACGACACCCTCAGGGCCGCCGAGAAGGACTGGGGCGTCCGGCTGTCCACCATGGGCCGCCGCCTGGACGAGGACCTCCCCTACTTCCTCGCCGCCGCCGCCGCGGGCCGCCACACCGCCGCCCTCCTCGGCTGATCCTCAGGCCGAGGTACCGAGATCTGCGCGGCGGAGGTCCGCGGCCTCCGCCCCGCCGGCGTCCGCGGCCTCCGCCGCCGTGTAGGACGCGTTGAACGTGAACGCCCGCGGCGACGGGCCGCCCTCGCGCAGCAGGGCGAGGCGCTCCAGCGCCTCCCCGACGGTCGGGACGTGGCCCGCCGGGATCCACCACATGACCAGATGCGCCTCCGCGTGCCGGCGGAACCACTCCCGGCGCCGCCGCATCGTCTCCAGGTGCGCGCTGCGGTAGACGAAGTCCCACAGCGCCTCCGCCGACTCCCACACCGAGAAGTTGACGATCACGCCGTCGCCGGCGGGGCGCATGCCGGTGGCGTCCGGCATGCCCTCCTCGACCAGCCGCCACACGAACCCGGGCGTCCGGTCGGCGAGCGCGTTGACGGGCTCCAGCAGCGCCACGAAGTCCGCCGTGCGCGGGTCGTCGAGCGGGTGGTGGAGCGTGGCGACGTTGAACTGGGCGAGATGGTACCGGGCGTCATCGGTCATGATCCCCACTTCAGCACGGCGCCCGCTTCTATGTCAATCCTGATTGTTTTTAGAAGGTTCGGCCGCCACACAGCACCAGCCCGGACGCGGATCCATCCGCACCCGCACCCCCGACCCCTCCGTCAGCCCCTCCAGCAGCGCCAGATTCATCCCGCACACGAGCGGCGGAAACTGCTCCGCCACCGCATGGAACGGGCAGTTGCGCATCCGCAGCACACCACCGCCCTCATCCGGGACGGGCTCATAGCCCCGCTCCGCCAGCACCCCCGCCAGACCGTCCAGCGCGCCCACCGTGCCCGCCGGCCCGCGCAGCGCCCGGCCCGTCCGCCGCGCCGCGTCCTGCAACTCCATGTCGAGGCCCGCTACCTCGGCCGCCTCCGCCAGCAGCCCCGCCGCCGTCCGGTAGTCCCGCGCCGGCACCGACACGCCCCGCTCCACCGCCGACCGCCGGTACACCTTCGCCGGACGCCCCGCCCCCGGCCCCGAACGGCCCGACAGACGCCGGCTCCCCGCCTCCAGCAGCCCGGCGTCCACCAGCTTGTCCAGATGGAACGCCGCCAGCGTCCGCGCCACGCCGGCCGCCTCCGCCGCCTCGTTCCGCCCCACCTCGCGCCCCTGCGCGGCCACGAACTCGTACAGCCGCCGCCGAACCGGATCCTGCAGCAGCGCGATCGCGTCGATGTCCTCCACCCCGCCATTCTAAGAACAACGAGGATGCGGCTTAGAACGAACGACGCGCCACAAAAGATCAGAGCGGGCGGGCCAGGTGCGGACGGGTCAGTGCGGGCGGGTCAGTGCGCGCCCAGCAGATCAACCACGAACACCAGCGTGTCGCTCCCCTTGATCCCGAACTGCGCCAGGCCCTTCGGCCCGTACCCCAGCGCCGGCGGCACCACCAGCAGCACCCGGCTCCCCACCCGCTGCCCCACCAGGCCCTGATCCCAGCCCTTCATCACCTGACCGGTCCCGATCACCGCCGCCGCCGGATGACCCGCCGACCACGACGAATCGAACACCTTCCCGTCCCGCCAGAAATACCCCCCGTACTGCAGCACCAGCAGCTGCCCCTCGCGCACCGCCGGACCGTCCCCCCGCACCAGCGTCCGCACCTGCAGCTTCCCCGGCGCCGCCGAACGCGGCACCGACACCACCGGCGCCTGCCCCGCCGGCGCCTCCGCCACCTCCGGCAGCCCCGGCCCGCCCACCGGCGCCTCCGCCTTCCCCCGCGGGCCCGCCGTCCTCGGATACACCGCCCGCACGTCCAGGACGTACACCAGCGTGTCGTCCGACCCCACCTGATGCTTCGGATCCCCCTTGTCGCCGAAACCGTCCTCCGGCGGAATCCGCGCCACCACCCGCGACCCCGCCCGCGACCCCTCGAACGCCTTCACCAGCCCCGGCACCAGCTGACCCGTCGGGAACGCCCCCGGCTGCCCCTTCGCGTAACTGCTCGCCAGCAGCTTCCGCCCGTCCTTGCTCCACCGGTAACCCACATAGTCGGCCACCACCAGATCACCCTTGCGGGCCGACGCGCCCTTCCCCTCCTGCAGCGTCTCCACCGCCAGAGAGCCGCCCGGCGCACCCTTCGGGAACTTCACCTCCGGCAGCTTCCCGAAATCACCCCGCACCGTGACATCCACCCCACCGCCGCCCCAGCAGCCCGCCGACAGCGCCAACGGCGCGGCGAGCACGACGACCACGGACAACAACCGGAAACGACGGCGCATACGGGGGGTCCTCCGAGGGGTGACGACCGCTACTGCGCGCTCACCCTACCGCCCGCGTGACATGCCAGTAGGCTCCGGCGCGCGTGTCGCGCCGGAGCCGCCCGCACCGGCTACATCCCCGCGATCAGCTTGTCGACCCGCTCGTCGACCGACCGGAACGGATCCTTGCACAGCACCGTCCGCTGCGCCTGATCGTTCAACTTCAAATGCACCCAGTCCACCGTGAAATCACGCCGCTTCTCCTGCGCCTTCCGGATGAACTCCCCCCGCAGCCGCGCCCGCGTCGTCTGCGGCGGAACCGACTTCGCCTCGAAGATGTCCAGATCACGCGTCACCCGGTCCACCGACCCCCGCTTCTCCAGCAGGTAGTACAGCCCCCGGTCACGATGCACGTCGTGGTACGTCAGATCCAGCTGCGCCACCCGCGGCGACGACAGCGGCAGATCGTACTTGCGGCGGTACCGCTCGATCAGCTTGTACTTCGTCACCCAGTCGATCTCCCGCGACACCAGGTCCAGATCCCCGGTCTCCACCGCCCGCAGCGTCCGCTCCCACAGCTCCAGCACCCGCTTCGCCGTCGCGTCCCCGCCGCGCGCGTCCACGAAGTCCTTCGCCTTGCCGAAGTACTCCTTCTGGATCTCCAGCGAACTCGCCTCCCGGCCGTTCGCCAGCCGCACCTTCCGCCGGCCCGTCATGTCATGGCTCACCTCGCGGATCGCCCGGATCGGGTTCTCCAGCGTCAGATCGCGCATCACCACCCCGGCCTCGATCATCCGCAGCACCAGATCGGTCGCCCCGACCTTCAGCAGCATCGTCGTCTCACTCATGTTCGAGTCACCGACGATCACATGCAGCCGCCGGAACCGCTCCGCGTCCGCGTGCGGCTCGTCCCGCGTATTGATGATCGGACGCGACCGCGTCGTCGCCGACGACACACCCTCCCAGATGTGCTCCGCCCGCTGCGACACGCAGTACACCGCACCCCGCGGCGTCTGCAACACCTTCCCCGCCCCGCAGATGATCTGCCGCGTCACCAGGTACGGGATCAGGACGTCGGCGAGCCTGCCGAACTCCCCATGCCGCCCCACCAGGTAATTCTCATGGCAGCCGTACGAGTTCCCCGCCGAATCCGTGTTGTTCTTGAACAGATAGATGTCACCGGCGATCCCCTCCTCACGGAGCCGCCGCTCGGCGTCCACCAGCAGACCCTCGAGAATCCGCTCGCCCGCCTTGTCATGCGTCACCAGATCGACGACGCTGTCGCACTCCGGCGTCGCGTACTCCGGATGACTCCCCACGTCCAGGTACAGCCGCGCCCCATTGCGAAGGAACACATTGCTGCTACGACCCCACGACACCACCCTCCGGAACAGATAGCGCGCCACCTCGTCCGGTGACAGCCGCCGCTGCCCGCGGAACGTACAGGTGACGCCGTACTCGTTCTCAAGCCCGAAGATGCGCCTGTCCACAACCAAGACCCTATGCGGCCCGGCCCCCACTTGGCAGTCTCTCGACCCCACCGTTTCCCGCGAACACCCGCACCGCCCGCACACCCGCACCGCCCGCACACCCGCACCGCCCGCACACCCGAGGCACGACGGACCCGCCGCGGCGAAGGCGGCCACCGCCACCCCGCCACGACGGGCCCGTCCCCGGCCCGGCCGGCGCCCCGCCACCCGGCGGCGCACCGGCCCGCGCCTCAGTCCTCGTCCTCCCCCGGCGCCGACCCGGCGGACCCACCGGACTCCGCGCCCTCCGCCGCGCTCCCCTGCCCGCCGGCCCCCTCCGCCGCCGACAGCAGATCCGCGATCCGCGCCGCCGCCAGCCGCTTGAACAGCCGGTGCTCACGATTGCGATCCAGCACCGCGACCTCCAGCGACGTCGCCTCCAGATGCCGGTCCGCGTCCTGCGCCTCCAGCGCCCGCACCGCCGTCCGCAAGGCCTCCACCAGCGACGAACCCTCGCGATAGCCGTCCTTCAACGACTGCGCCACCGCATCGGCCTGCCCGCCCATCGCCACATAACCGTGCTCGTCCGCCACCGAACCGTCGAACGTCAGCCGGTAGATCTGGTCGGTGTCCGAGTCCTCCCCCACCTCCGCGACGACCAGCTCCACCTCGTACGGCTTGTTCGTCTCCGTGAAGATCGTCCCCAGCGACTGCGCGTACACGTTCGCCAGCCCCCGCGCCGTCACGTCCCGGCGGTCGTACTGGTACCCGTTGATGTCGGCGTACCGCACCCCGCCCAACCGCAGATTCTCGAACTCGTTGTACTTCCCCACCGCCGCGAACGCGATCCGGTCGTAGATCTCACTGATCTTGTGCAGCGCCCGCGACGGATTGTCCGCCACGAACAGGATGCCGTCGTCGTACTGCAGAACCACGACACTGCGGCCCCGCGCGATCCCTTTCCGCGCGTAATCCGCCTTGTCCTTCATCTGCTGTTCGGGCGACACATAGAACGGCATGGACACCGGTCAGGATCCCTTCTATCGCAGCGGGGCGGTCGGACCGCCCGGCGAGTCGTAACGTCCGTCGACGACGGCCTGCGCCAGCGCGCCCACCTCGTCCTCGCCCAGGCGGCGATACCCGTCCGACGTCACCGACGCCACCACCGGGAAGATGCGGCGCGCCAGGTCGGGCCCGCCCGTCGCCGAGTCGTCGTCCGCCGCGTCGTACAGCGACTGCACGCACACCAGCGCCGCGTCCTCCGCCGACAGGTCCGCCCGGTACAGCTTCTTCAGCGCGCCCCGCGCGAACACCGACCCCGAGCCGATCGAGTGGAAGTCCCGCTCCTCGTACCGGCCCCCCGCCGGGTCGTAGGAGAAGATCCGCCCCCCGTCGCGCTCCTCGTCATAGCCCGCGAACAGCGGCACCACCGCCAGGCCCTGCATCGCCATCCCCAGGTTCTGCCGCACCATCGTCGCCAGCCGGTTCGCCTTGCCCTCCACCGACAGCGTCCGGCCCTCGCGCTTCTCGTAGTGCTCGAGCTCCACCTGGAACAGCCGCACCATCTCGATCCCGATGCCGGCCGTACCCGCGATCGCGATCGCGGAGAACTCGTCCGCCCGGAACACCTTCTCGATGTCGCGCTGCGCGATGACGTTGCCCGCCGTGGCCCGCCGGTCCCCCGCCATCACCACCCCGCCGGGAAAGCCCACCGCGACGATCGTCGTCCCGTGCGGGATGTCGTCCCCCGCCCGTGACGACGGCGGCGTCCGCCCGCCGGGCAGCGACTGCGGGGAGTACGCCCCCAGGAACTCGGTGAACGACGACGTATCCGGGCTCGCGAACAACCCGGGCAGACGCCCGATGTGCGAATCGTGGGACGCCACGCGACTCCCTTCCCTCCACCATGGCGCCGGCTGGACAACCCCACCGGCACGGACGTCTACGACCCTACTGTTCAAGGTCGCCCGAGCGCATGCCACGCGATCCCCGCCCGCGTAAGCCCACGGCGAACCCCGCCCCGGCACCACCGCGACCGGACACGATGGCATGAGAGCCCGCACCCCTCATCGCGGGCGCTCACCCAATTGCGCGGCTCGGCGCTCAGCCGAGCATCGGTGCGCCGTCCTGGTCCAAGTCGTCCCACGTCGGCATGTCGAGTTCCTCGTCGAACGGCAGGGACTCCCTGCGGTACCGGCCGTCCTCTTCCCAGAACTCCTTCCAACCGCCTTTCGGAACCGTCGCCGGGTCGACGTCCGGAACGGTCAGCGACAAACGCGTGCCGCCGTCCTCACCGGTCACCGTCTTCACCAGGCGACCCGTCACATAGTCCGCCGCGCGCCGCAAGGCGATCGGGTCGTCCCTCAGCTGCCCCATGCCCGCGTTGCATCTCGAACACGCCAAGCCGCGCACGGCTCCCGTCCTGTGATCGTGGTCGACGTGCTCAGCCGGAAGGTCGCAGCACACGGCGCAGTAGCCGACCTGGATCCCGAGGAGCCACTTCGTGTCCTCATCGTTGATCCCGTACTTCTGACGCAGGTGGTAGTGCCGCGCCGACCGCAGCGCGTCCCCCCTCGTGCGCCAGAACGGGTCCCATCGGACGCGGTCGGGCCCTCCGAAGACCGGTGCGCCGATCTCTATCCGCATCCGCCTGGCGTGGGCCCCCCGCAGTTCGAGGTGGTCCGCGGCAAGGCGCATGAGGGCCGGGTCGTCGCTGAACTGCCCGAGCCCTCCGTTGCACTTGAAGCAGAGCATGCGGCGGACGAGGCCCGTCAGGTGGTCGTGGTCGACGTGCTTCGGCTCAGCCCGCAGGCAGATCGCGCAGACACCGCCCTGCTCGGCGATCATCTGCTCCACCCGCTCCTCGGTGACGCCGTACCGAAGCTTCAGCAGATAGTTGCGGGTGCTCCCGTGGTTGCGCTTCTTGATCTCCGCGATGGCCTCATTGTGACAGGGGCGGCAGTAGTCGGTCAGCCCCGAACGGGTGGCGCGGTTCTTTCCGAATGCGCCGACCGGTTTCGTCTCATCGCACCGTGCGCAGTGCTTCATCCCTTCCGGGACTTCGGGGCGCTTTCGATATGCTCGCGTCTTCTGACCGGCCTCGGCTTGCTTCTTCCGATAAGAGCGGCTGTTCCGCAAGCTGAAGCACACCTTGCAGTAGTAGGCCAGCCCATCCTTGGACGCCTTCAGCTTCCAGAACTCCGAAACCGGCTTGGCCTCACCGCAGTCGGGGCATTTCTTGAACGACATGGGCGGGACTTTACTCGTCCCGCCCATGCCTTGCATCCATTTTTAAGTTGTCAGAGAGCGCCAGAAAGGCTCACTTTCCTCCGATTCGCACGATGTCCGTTTTGGGTGTTATTGTCCGCCTTTTTGGACGTACGCGCGGACGAAGTCTTCTGCGTTCTCTTCCAATACTTCGTCTATTTCGTCCAGAATTGAGTCCACGTCGTCGGTGAGCTTCTCCTGGCGCTCTTGCACGTCCTCGGTGGTCGTGGCCTCGGTCTCCTCGACCTCTTCCGTGCGCCGGGTGGTCTGCTTCTGCCCGCCGGTGTCCTTCGTGGCCATTCCGTACCTCCGCTCTGCCGGTGCCTCCGACCCTAGCCGGGATCTTCGACGACTAGCGGATCTTGAAACGTCCGTTTCGCCGTCTCCGTCCCCGAGGTCCGGGGGCATGCTCGGGTTATCGCCGGTCCGCCGGCCAGTGAAACGGGCATAGCGGTCACGAAACCGACACCTCACCCGTCGGTGCAGGTCAGCGGGGCGATGGGGCTCGATAGTCACACTATCCAATGGCGCGCGAAAGGGCCGGGAGGCGCTCGCGCGCCGCCCGGCCCCGGAAGGCCGTGAGTCAGCCCTGGCCGGTCAGCGTGGCCACCAGGTCGGCCGCGGTGCGGCAGCGGTCCAGGAGGGCGCCCACGTGCTGCTTGGTGCCGCGGAGGGGCTCCAGGGTCGGGACGCGCTGGAGCGACTCCCGGCCGGGGACGTCGAAGATGACCGAGTCCCAGGAGGCGGCGGCGACGGACTCGGCGTACTGGCGCAGGCAGCGGCCGCGGAAGTAGGCCCTGGTGTCCTCCGGCGGGTCCTCCACGGCGGCCTCGACGTCGGCCTCGGTGACGAGGCGGTCGATGCGGCCGCGGTCCACGAGGCGGTTGTAGAGCCCCTTGTCGGGCCGGATGTCGGTGTACTGCAGGTCGACGAGTTGCAGTCGCGGGTGGGACCAGTCGAGGCCGTCGCGGCTGCGGTAGCCCTCCAGGAGGGCCAGCTTGGCGACCCAGTCGAGTTCGCGGGAGAGCTGCATGGGGTCGTCGCCGAGGCGGTGCAGGACGGACTCCCAGCGGTCGAGGACGTCCGTGGTCATCTCGTCGACGTCGGCGCCGAAGCGGTCCTCGACGTACTTGCGGGACTGCTCGAGGTACTCCATCTGGAGCTGGACGGCGGTCATCTTGCGGCCGTCGCGGAGGGTGAGCAGGTGCTTGCAGGACGGGTCGTGGGAGACGGCGCGGAGGGCGGCGACGGGCATGTCGACGGAGAGGTCGACGGTGAGGAAGCCGTCCTCGATCATGGCGAGGACGAGGGAGGTGGTGCCGAGCTTGAGGTAGGTGGACAGCTCGGCCATGTTGGCGTCGCCGATGATGACGTGGAGCCGCCGGTACTTCTCGGGGTCGGCGTGGGGTTCGTCGCGGGTGTTGATGATGGGCCGCTTGAGGGTGGTCTCCAGGCCGACCTCGACCTCGAAGAAGTCGGCGCGCTGGCTGATCTGGAAGCCGTCGCCGCGGCCGTCGACGCCGATGCCGACGCGGCCGGCGCCGCAGACGACCTGGCGGGAGACGAAGAAGGGGGTGAGGTGCCGGACGATGTCGGCGAAGGGGGTCTCGCGGCGCATGAGGTAGTTCTCATGGCAGCCGTAGGAGGCGCCCTTGTTGTCGGTGTTGTTCTTGTAGAGCTGGATGGGGTGGGTGCCGGGGACGAGGGCGGCGCGCTGGGCGGCGTCGGCCATGACGCGTTCGCCGGCCTTGTCCCACATGACGGCGTCGCGGGGGTTGGTGCATTCGGGCGCGGAGTACTCGGGGTGGGCGTGGTCGACGTAGAGGCGGGCGCCGTTGGTGAGGATGACGTTGGCGAGGCCGAGGTCCTCGTCGGTGAGCTGGGTGGGGTCGGCGACCTCGCGGGCCAGGTCGAAGCCGCGTGCGTCCCGGAGGGGGTTCTCCTCCTCGAAGTCCCAGCGGGCTCTGCGCGCCCGTGCCGCCGATGCCGCGAGGTAGGCGTTGACGACCTGGGAGGAGGTCACCATCGCGTTGGCCCCTGGCTGGCCGGGTACGGAGATGCCGTACTCGGTCTCGATGCCCATCACCCGCCGAACACTCATATCGTCGAGCCTATCGGGGCGGCGGGGGTGGAGCCACGGGACCGGGGTGTCGCGGGGGGTGTGGCGCGGCCGGGCCGGGGGCGGACGCGGGCGCGGCGGCCTCCCTTCCGGGGGGCCGCCGCGCGGTTTCCGTCATGGTGCGGGGCGTTACAGGTACTGGCCGGTGTTGGCGACGGTGTCGATGGACCGTCCGGCCTCGGCGCCCTTGGTTCCGGAGACGAGGGTGCGGATGTAGACGATCCGTTCGCCCTTCTTTCCGGAGATGCGGGCCCAGTCGTCGGGGTTGGTGGTGTTGGGCAGGTCCTCGTTCTCGCTGAACTCGTCGACGCAGGCGGCGAGGAGGTGGGCGACGCGGAGGCCCTTCTGGCCGGTGTCGAGGAACTGCTTGATGGCCATCTTCTTGGCGCGGTCGACGATGTTCTGGATCATCGCGCCGGAGTTGAAGTCCTTGAAGAAGAGGACTTCCTTGTCGCCGTTGGCGTAGGTGACCTCCAGGAAGCGGTTCTCCTCGCTTTCGGTGTACATGCGTTCGACGGTCCGCTGGATCATGGCCTCGACGGTGGCCTCTTCGGAGCCGCCGTGCTCCTTGAGGTCGTCGGGGTGGAGCGGGAGTCCGCCGAGGATGTACTTGGAGAAGATGTCCTTGGCGGCTTCGGCGTCGGGTCGTTCGATCTTGATTTTGACGTCGAGGCGGCCGGGGCGCAGGATCGCGGGGTCGATCATGTCCTCGCGGTTGGACGCGCCGATGACGATGACGTTCTCCAGGCCTTCGACGCCGTCGATCTCGCTGAGGAGCTGCGGGACGATGGTGTTCTCGACGTCGGAGGAGACTCCGGAGCCTCGGGTGCGGAAGATGGAGTCCATCTCGTCGAAGAAGACGATGACGGGGGTTCCGGCGGACGCCTTCTCGCGGGCGCGCTGGAAGACGAGGCGGATGTGCCGCTCCGTCTCGCCGACGTACTTGTTGAGAAGTTCGGGGCCCTTGATGTTGAGGAAGAAGCTCTTGCCTTCGGCGCCGGTCTGCTCGGCGACCTTCTTGGCCAGCGAGTTGGCGACGGCCTTGGCGATGAGGGTCTTGCCGCATCCCGGGGGCCCGTAGAGGAGGACGCCCTTGGGCGGCCTGAGCTGGTGTTCGCGGAAGAGGTCGGCGTGCAGGTAGGGAAGTTCCACGGCGTCGCGGATCATTTCGATCTGGGAGCCGAGTCCGCCGATCTCGTTGTAGGAGATGTCGGGGACCTCTTCGAGGACGAGTTCTTCGACCTCGGCTTTGTGGATCTTCTCGTAGGCGTAGCCGGACCTGGGTTCGAGCATGAGGGAGTCGCCGGCGCGCAGCGGGACTCCGCGGAGCGGTTCGGCGAGTTTGACGACGCGTTCCTCGTCGGCGTGCGCGATGACGAGGGCGCGTTCCCCGTCGTCGAAGAGTTCCTTGAGCATGACGACTTCGCCCTGCTCTTCGAATTGGAGTGCTTCGACGACGTTGAGGGCCTCGTTGAGCATGACCTCTTGGCCCCGTTGGAGCTCGTCGGTGTCGACGGCGGGGCTGACGTTCACGCGGAGTTTGCGTCCTCCGGTGAAGATGTCGACCGTTCCGTCGTCGCGTGTTTCGAGGAAGACACCGAATCCGGACGGTGGTTGTGCGAGCCTGTCGACCTCCTCCTTGAGCGCCACGATCTGTTCGCGAGCCTCTTTGAGGGTCGCTACGAGTCGCTCGTTCTGGCCGGTTACGGCGGCCAGGTTCGCTTGTGCCTCATGGAGGCGTTCTTCCAGCACACGTACTTGGCGCGGGGATTCTGCGAGCTTGCGGCGCAGCACGGAGATCTCCTCCTCCAGGAAGGAGATCTGCGTTTGGAGGTCTCTGACCTCCTTTTCGTGCTGCGCCCTGCGCGCCCCAGCATCGTCACGAGCGGCCACGCCCCGTCACCTCCTCACGAAGAGAGCCGACGACCTACTGAGACCCTACCTATCTGGAGGGCTTCCGTAACCTGCCCATTCGGTGTTCGTGTCGTGCGGGGGTGTTCCCGGGGGGTTGGGAGGGGTGCTGCGGGGGTGGTGTGGGGCGGGGGGTTACGGGGCGTGGACCTGGGGGTTCGCGGGTTCGGGCGTGTCGTGACGGGGGGTTTGCCGAGTTCGGTGAGTGTGCGGCGCGTCTCGGGGCGCGGATGTGCCGGTGCGGCGCGTCGTGGCGCGTCGCGGCGGGGTGGGCGCAGGGGCGGTGACGGTGTGCGACGGCCCGGGGGCGGCGGGGTGTGATCTAGGACTCGGTGGTGCGTCCGGGCGTGGCGTCGTCGGCGGGTGCGGGGTGGGCGCCTTTGGCGGGGCGGCGGCGGCGGGCGGGCGGGGTGACGCCGTCGGCGAGGCGGCGGGCGGTGACGAGGAAGCCGGTGTGGCCGACCATGCGGTGGTCGGGGCGGACTGCGAGGCCGTCGACGTGCCAGGAGCGGAGCATGGTCTCGAAGGCGTAGGGCTCGGCGAAGCCTCCTTGGGCGCGGAGGTCTTCGACGACGCGGGACATCTGGGTGGTGGTGGCGATGTAGGCGCAGACCATGCCGCCGGGGATGAGGGCCTTGGCGACGGCGTCGAGGGTCTCCCAGGGGGCGAGCATGTCGAGGACGACGCGGTCGGCGTCGTTTTCGGTGAGGGCGTGTTCGAGGGAGCCGACGGTGAGGCGCCAGGCGGGGTGGGGGCCGGCGAAGAACTTCTCGACGTTCGCGCGGGCGATGTCGGCGAAGTCGGGGCGGCGTTCGTAGGAGGAGACGAGGCCGTGTTCGCCGACGGCGCGCAGGAGGGAGCAGGTGAGGGCGCCGGATCCGGCGCCGGCCTCGATGACGCGGGCGCCGGGGAAGATGTCGGCCATGGCGATGATCTGGGCGGCGTCCTTGGGGTAGACGACGGCGGCGCCGCGGGGCATGCGGAGGGTGTAGTCGGCGAGGAGGGGGCGGAAGGCGAGGTATTCGATGCCGCCGGTGGAGCGGAAGACGGTGCCTTCGGGGCTGCCGATGATGTCGTCGTGGGGGATGGAGCCTTTGTGGGAGTGGTAGAGCTTGCCCGGTTGGAGGGTGATGGTGTTGATGCGGCCCTTGGGGTCGGTGAGCTGAACCTGGTCGCCGGGGCGGAGGGGGCCGTGGGGGATGCGGCCGGGTGAGGTGGGTTCGTTCGGCTGGGGTTCGCTCATGGGGGTCAAGGCTAGCGGCGGGCGCGGGCAGGTCAGGCCCTCGCGGGGGCCGGGGGCGGTGGGCCGGGGCGGGTCAGATTCCGGTGAAGGTGCGGTCGACGTCGGTGACGGCGAGGACGCCGTAGACGCTGCCGTCGGGTTCGATGAGGAGGTATTCGGAGGCGGGGGCGCGGCGGAGTGCGTCGAGGAGGTCGTCGCCGGTGATGTCGGCGGGGAGGGTGAGGTCGTCGTGGATGCCGCGGGAGAGTTCGCCGGCGGTGATCCAGGGGCGGCGGTGCTCGGGGGTGGCGGTGACGGCCTTCTCGTTGACGAGGCCGAGGGGGCGGCCGTCGTGGTCGGCGATGACGATGGCGCCGGCGTGGTCGTCGTGGGCGCGGCGGATGGCTTCGGCGAGGGGGGTGCTGGCGGTGACGAGGGTGGCGCGGCGGGCGAGGCTGCGGGCCGACAGGAGGGGGATGCGGTCGCGGACGCGTTCGGCGCGGATGGCCTGGGTGGCGCCGACCCAGATGAAGGAGGCGATGAGGGCGGACCAGAGGAGGGCGAGCCAGCCGATGCCGCCGTCGGCGGTGGTGTAGGTGGCGAGGAAGGCGCCGGCGACGAGGCAGCCGATGGCGACGGCGCGGCCGACCCAGCCGGCGAAGATGGCGCCGCTGCGGCTGCGTCCGGTGGCCTTCCAGACGGCGGCGCGGACGAGGCGTCCGCCGTCGAGGGGGAGGCCGGGCAGGAGGTTGAAGAGGCCGACGAGGAGGTTGGCGAAGGTGAGGGCTTCGAGGAGGAGTAGGGCGACGTCGGGGAGGGCGAGGGTGGCGTGGGCGAGGAGGCCGAGTCCGGCGAGGACGAGGTTGGTGAGGGGGCCGGCGAAGGCGATGAGGAATTCGCGGCCGGGGTTGGGGGCTTCGCGTTCGATGGCGGTTTCGCCGCCGAGGACGTGGAGGGTGACGGAGCGGACGGGGAGTCCGAAGATGCGCGCGGTGACGGCGTGGCTGAGTTCGTGGACGAAGACGGAGCCGTAGAGGAGGACGGCGTAGGTGAAGGCGACGAGGTAGCTGAGGGGGCGGTCGACGACGTCGTGGACTTGGCCTTCGAACATGACGGTGACGAGGATGGCGACCAGGAACCAGCTGGGTGAGACGTAGACGGGGACGCCGAGGACGCGGCCCATGTGGAGGCCGGGCCTCTGGGTGGGGCCGTCGTCGGGTCCGGGGCCTCCGGCCGGTGTCTTGCCCTGGGTCGGGGGCGCGCTGTGTGTCACGTCTTCGATGCTACGGCCCCGGCGGGCGGGTTGCGTCGCCGGTGGGCGCGGGGAGGGGGCGGGCCGGGCGGGGGCGGGTGCGGGATTTTCGTCGGTGGTGTCGCCTAGTGTGCTGTGCCATGACGACGACCGAGGCGGGTAGTGAGGCGTCCGTTCCGTCTGCGGGCGGTGGCGGCGGGGGCGTGGGGGATGTCGCGGTGGTGGGGTCGTTGTCGCCGTCCCGCGCGGGCGATTTCATGACGTGTCCGCTGTTGTACCGGTTTCGAGTGATCGATCGGATTCCGGAGCGTCCGAGTGCGACGGCGGCGCGGGGGACGCTGGTGCACGCGGTGCTGGAGCGGCTGTTCGACCTGCCGACGGGGACGCGGACCCCGGCGGCGGCGCTGGAGATGCTGGGGCCGGAGTGGGAGCGGCTGCTGGCGGCGGAGCCGGAGCTGGCGGAGCTGTTCGCGGCTGGGGAGGCCGGGGAGGCAGAGCGGGCGGAGTGGCTGGCGCAGGCGCGGCGGATGGTGGAGCGGTACTTCACGCTGGAGGACCCGCGGCGGCTGGAGCCGGCGGAGCGGGAGCTGTTCGTGGAGACGGTGCTCGACTCGGGGCTGAAGCTGCGCGGCTACATCGACCGGGTGGACGTGGCGCCGAGCGGCGACGTCCGGATCGTGGACTACAAGACGGGGACGGCGCCGCGGGCGGACTTCGAGGCGCGCGCGCTGTTCCAGATGAAGTTCTACGCGCTGGTGGTGTGGCGGTTGCGGGGCCGGGTGCCGCGCCTTCTGCAGCTGATGTACCTGGGCAATGGCGAGGTCCTGCGGTACGAGCCGGACGAGGCCGACCTGCGGGCCGTGCAGCGGAAGGTGGAGGCGCTGTGGGAGGCGATCCGGCGGGCGATGGACTCGGGCGAGTGGCGGCCGCGGCCGGGCCGGCTGTGCGACTGGTGTGACCACAAGGAGCGGTGCCCGGAGTTCGGGGGCACTCCCCCGCCGCTGCCGGCTGCGCCGGTGCGCCGCCCGTCGCCGGCGGACCTGGAGGGCCGGGCGCGGGAGCACGGGGACCTGTAGGCGCGGGAGCGCGGGGGTCCTGGAGGTTCGCGAAGCCCCTGCTGCGCCGCTCGCGGGGGTGTCGCGGGCTCATCCTTGGGGATGACGGCGGATCCGCGTTCAGGAGGGCTCAGGGCCTGCCACGACCTCCTAGGGTGAGTGTCGTGTCACCCCGCATCCGTGGTCTTCACGCCGCCCGTGCCTGGCTGCAGGCACGCCCGCAGGCGGCCGACGCGCTGCTCGCGGTCGGGCTGCTGCTGGTGGGGCTGCCGCAGCTGTTCCTGCAGGAGCTTCCGGAGGGCGGGGGCTACGAGGAGTTCCGGACGCCGGACGCCTGGAACGGGCTGCTGGTCGTCGCGGTGACGATGGCGCTGGCGTGGCGGCGCGGCCATCCGCTGCCGGTGCTGCTGTACATCATCGGCGGTGAGCTGGTGATGGCGGTGCTGCACTATCCGCCGGCGGTGCCGGACGTGGTGGCGTTCCTGATCGCGGTCTACAGCGTGGCGGCGCATCGGGGGCTGGCGCAGAGCGCGCTCGGCGGGCTGGTCGGGTTCGTGTACTTCCTGGCGTACCTGCTGGTGCTGCCGGTGTCGTCGGAGCCGCTGGTGATCGTCACCGATTGCGCGCTGGTGATCGGCGTGTGGATGCTGGGCCGGAACCTGCGGCTGCGGCGGGCGTACTTCGCGGAGCTGGAGGACCGGGCGGCGCGGCTGGAGCGGGCGCGGGGCACGGACGCGCGGGCGGCGCGGATCGAGGAGCGGTCGCGGATCGCGCGGGAGCTGCACGACGTGGTGGCGCACCATGTGAGCGTGATGACGGTGCAGGCGGGGGCGGCGCGGCGGATCATCGACCGGGATCCGGGGAGCGCGCGGGAGGCGATGTCGACGATCGAGGAGGTCGGGCGGACGGCGCTGAGCGAGATGCGGCGGATCGTGGGGGTGCTGCGGACGGACCGGGACGCCGAGCAGGCGGGCCGGGAGCTGGCGCCGCAGCCGGGTCTGGGCGATCTCGGGGAGCTGCTCGACCATGTGCGGGAGACGGGGCTGTCGGTGCAGCTATGGATCGAGGGCGAGGCGCGGTCGCCGTCGCCGGGGGTGGACGTGGCGGCGTTCCGGCTGATCCAGGAGGCGCTGACGAACACGCTGAAGCACGCGGGCCCGCAGGCGCGGGCGTGGGTGCGGCTGTACTACGGCGACGACGATCTGACGGTGGAGATCGAGGACGACGGGCGCGGGACGGCGACGTTCATGGCCGACAACGGGGACAATCCGGGTCATGGGCTGGTCGGCATGTACGAGCGTGTGGCGCTGTACGGTGGCGAGTTGAGGATCGGGCCGCGGGTCGGCGGCGGGTTCGGTGTGCGGGCCCGTTTCCCGCTGGAGGCGTGAGCCGCCGGGGGCCGGACGAGGTCCGGCCGCGGGCCGGACGGGCGGCGTGCGGCGGCAGGTCAGGAGTGTCGTGAGGCGAGGAGCGGGGACGATGGAGCGGTCTGGGCGGCACTGCGCAGGGGTGACGCGATGACGACGGTGCGGGTGCTGCTCGTCGACGATCAGCCGCTGCTGCGGACGGGGTTCCGGCTGATCCTGGAGGCGGAGGCCGAGATCGCGGTGGTCGGCGAGGCCGGGGACGGCGCGGCGGCGGTGGAGATGACGCGGTCGCTGCTGCCGGACGTGGTGCTGATGGACATCCGGATGCCGGGGGTGGACGGCATCGAGGCGACCCGGCGGATCATCCGGGAGGGTGCGGCGTCCCATGATCCGAAGGTGCTGATCCTGACGACGTTCGACCTGGACGAGTACGTGATCGAGGCGGTGCGGGCGGGGGCGAGCGGGTTCCTGCTGAAGGACTCGCCGCCGGAGGACCTGGTGCAGGCGATCCGGATCGTGGCGGAGGGCGACGCGATCGTCGCGCCGTCGGTGACGCGGCGGCTGCTGGACAAGTTCGCGACGCGGCTGCCGGCGGTGCGCGACCAGACGCCGCCGCCGGGGCTGGACACGCTGACCGCGCGGGAGCGCGAGGTGCTGGCGCATGTGGCGCGCGGGCAGTCGAACGCGGAGATCGCGGCGGAGCTGGTGGTGAGCGAGACGACCGTGAAGACGCATGTGGGGAACGTGCTGGCGAAGCTGGGCCTGCGGGACCGCGTGCAGGCGGTCGTGTACGCGTACGAGACGGGTCTGAGCAGGCCGGGGCAGAGCTGACGCCTCCGGCGCGGCGACCGGGCGTCCCCCGGCGCGGTCCCGTGTCGGAGGCGGTGTGGCGGGCCGGGCCCCGGCCGGTTTCAGGGTCGGTCCCTGAGTCGCCCCCGGTGTTCGGCGGGCGGGGTCTACTCCCGTAGGACGACGGGGGGCGGGCGTCTCCTGCCACGGGTGGACCGGCAAGTCCGTTCCTGGGGTGCATCCATCGGGTTCGCCGGGCTTCTAGTGTTCTGGGTGTCGGATCGCCGGGGGCTCGGCGCGGTCCGGCGCCCTTTCACCACTCACACACGGGAGTCTCCAGTGACGAACACCGCCCCTTCGACCGCCGGCGCGCAGTCCGCGCCCGGGGCGGGCGACTTCGCCGCACGGACCCAGCAGATCGCGAAGGTGTACGGGCGCGGCGACGCCCAGGTCGTCGCGCTCGACGGGGTCACGGTCGGCATTCCCCGCGGCCGGTTCACCGCGATCATGGGCCCGTCGGGGTCGGGGAAGTCGACCCTGATGCACTGCATGGCGGGCCTGGACTCGGTGGACTCCGGGCAGGTGTTCGTCGGCGGCACCGAGTTGACGGCGCTGAAGGACAAGCAGCTGACGCGGCTGCGGCGCGACAAGATCGGGTTCATCTTCCAGGCGTTCAACCTGGTGCCGACGCTGACGGCGCTGGAGAACATCACGCTGCCGATGGACATCGCGGGCCGCAGGGCCGACAGGGCGTGGCTGGACGAGGTGATCGACACGGTGGGGCTGCGGCCGCGGCTGAAGCACCGCCCGTCCGAGCTGTCGGGCGGGCAGCAGCAGCGGGTGGCGTGCGCGCGGGCGCTGGCGTCCCGGCCGGAGATCATCTTCGCGGACGAGCCGACGGGGAACCTGGACTCGCGGTCCGGCGCCGAGGTGCTGGGGTTCCTGCGGGACTCGGTGCGGCGGATGGGCCAGACGATCGTGATGGTCACCCATGACCCGTCCGCGGCGGCGTACGCCGACCAGGTGCTGTTCCTGTCCGACGGGCAGATCGTCGACACGATGACGGAGCCGACCGCCGAGCGGGTGCTGGAGCGGATGAAGGGCTTCGACTCCGGCGGCCACAACACGCGTCCCGCGGGCGCGCCGGAATCCGGGGTGTCGGCGCGATGATGGGCAAGGTCACGCTCCGCAATCTCGCGGCGCACAAGATCAGGCTGGTGCTGACGGCCGTCGCGGTGATCCTCGGCGTGGCGTTCGTGGCCGGCACGCTGATCTTCACCGACAGCATGAACAAGCAGTTCGACTCGCTGTTCAGCCGGATCGGCTCGAACGTGGCCGTGGACGTGCGGGCCAAGCAGGTGGTGGGCGGCGGCGACGACGGCACGGCGGCGCAGCCGGTGCCCGAGACCGTCCTGAAGGCGCTGCGGGGCGTCGAGGGCGTGCGGGACCCGAAGGGCAACGTCAACGGGTACGCGGCGGTCGTCGGCAAGGACGGCAAGGTCGTGGGGACCGCGCAGAACGGGCCGCCGCAGATCGGGGCGAACTGGACGGCGGGCGGGTCGTACGACCTGGCGTCCGGCCGCGCGCCGCAGGGGCCGGGCGAGGTCGTCATCGACGCGAAGACCGCGGAGAAGGGCGGGCTCGCCGTCGGGGACGCCACGCAGGTCCTCACCGCGGGGGCGCCCGCCCGCATGACGGTCGTGGGCCTGGTCGACACGGGGAACCTGATGGGCGCGACGCTCACCGCGTTCGACACGCCGACGGCGCAGAAGCTGATGCTGAAGCCGGGCTACTTCAGCGACATCGAGATGGGCTCCGCGGGGCCGTCCGAGCAGGAGCTGCGCGACCGGGTCGCGAAGGTGCTCCCGCAGGGCGTCGAGGCCGTCACCGGGGAGAAGCTGCGCGAGGAGTCCAAGAGCGACATCGCGCAGATGATGAGCTTCTTCCGGACGTTCCTGCTGGTGTTCGCGCTGATCTCGATCTTCGTCGGGGCGTTCATCATCTTCAACACGTTCTCGATGCTGGTGGCGCAGCGGACGCGTGAGCTGGCGCTGCTGCGCGCGATCGGCGCGGGCCGCGGGCAGGTCACGCGGGCGGTGATCGGCGAGGCCGTCGCGGTCGGCGCGGTCGGGTCCACGCTGGGCCTCGCGGCGGGTGCGGGGCTGGCGTCGCTGCTGCAGTCGCAGATGGGCGACGCGGGGCAGGGCGGCCTGACGTTCACCGCGACGCCGGTGATCTGGTCGTACGTGGTCGGGATCGTGGTGACGGTCGTGTCGGCGTACTTCCCGGCGCGGCGCGCCGCGAAGATCCCGCCGGTGGCGGCGATGCGCGACGACGTGGCGCTGCCGCA
Organism: Actinomadura sp. GTD37; assembly: GCF_041951365.1. Classification (NCBI taxonomy): domain Bacteria; kingdom Bacillati; phylum Actinomycetota; class Actinomycetes; order Streptosporangiales; family Thermomonosporaceae; genus Actinomadura; species Actinomadura sp. GTD37. Next base: position 242,527 of record NZ_JBGNUS010000006.1, on the reverse strand, counting down.
GCGGTCGCTGCGGATCCGGATCGCGCTCGGGTCGCTGCTCACGCTCGCCGGCGCGGGCCTGATCGGCGTCGGGCTGGCGGGCGGCGGCGACAATCCGGCGGTCCCGGTCGGCGCGGGCGCGTTCGCGGTGTTCGTGGGCGTCGCGATGCTCGCCCCGGTGATCAGCGTCCCGGTGATGAAGGTGCTCGGCGCGCCGTTCGCGCGGCTGATGGGCTCCCCCGGCCGGCTGGCGCGGCAGAACGCGCTGCGCAACCCGCGCCGCACCGCGGCGACGGCCGCGGCGCTGATGATCGGCCTGGCGCTGATCACCACGGTGAACGTGCTGGGCGCGACGATGCGGGCGTCGCTCGACGAGCAGGTGGACGCGCAGTTCGGCGCGGACTACCTGGTGCAGTCGCAGGGCGCCGGGGGCGTGAACGCCGAGGCGCAGCAGCGGATCAAGGCCGCGCCGGGGGTGGTGGCGGCGTCGCCCACCTACGACGCGAAGGCCGAGATCAAGGGCGAGGACGTCCACTACACGGCGGGCGACCTGCCGACGCTGGCGAAGGCGGCCCGGCTGAAGATGGTGTCGGGCTCCGCGGCCGGCGGCCCGTCCTCGATCATGGTCGACGAGGACACCGCGAAGGACCAGGGCTGGAAGGTCGGGACGCCGGTGCCCGTCACGTTCGCCGACGGCCGGGCCGAGCAGCTGACGCTGAGCGGCGTGTACACCAAGAGCGACCTGATCGGGCCGCGGCTGGTCTCCCAGCAGGCGCACCTGCGGCACACGGTGCGGCCGACGGTCGGGGTCATGGTGGTGGACACGGCGGCGGCGGACCCCGCGACGAAGTCGGCGCTGGAGTCGGCGGTGAAGGCGTACCCGAACCTGGAGGTCGCCGACCAGGCGACGCTGAAGGACGACGCCCGCAAGCAGGTCGACGGGTTCGTGACGTTCCTGACCATCCTGCTGATCATGTCGGTGATCATCGCGGCGGTCGGGGTGGTGAACACGCTGGCGCTGTCGGTGATCGAGCGGACCCGGGAGATCGGGCTGCTGCGCGCGATCGGGATCTCCCGGCGGCAGCTGCGCCGCATGATCCGGCTGGAGTCGATCATGATCGCGGTGTTCGGTGCGCTGCTGGGCATGGGCATCGGGGTGGCGTTCGGCGCGGCGCTGCAGAACGCGCTGGCCGACCAGGGCCTCGGCGTCCTCGCCGTCCCGTACGGGACGCTGGCGGTGTACCTGGTGGTGGCCGGGGTGATCGGTGTGCTGGCGGCGCTGTGGCCGGCGTGGCGGGCGGGGCGCATGGACGTCCTGAAGGCCATCTCGACCGAGTAGCGGCCACGGGCCCCCGGTGCGGGGCCAGAGAAGAAGGACCCGGCCCCCTCCGCGTGGAGGGGGCCGGGTCCTTCTCTCGTGCGGGAGGCCGCGCCGGGGGGAAGGCCGGCGGCGGCGCGTTCCGCTCGTCCGCGGGGCGGGCCGGCCCGCGCCGCGGGACGGGGTCAGTCCGCCGCGGGCCCGGGGTCGCCGGCGGGGGCGGCCTCGGCCGCGGTCGTGCCGGGCGCCACCGCGGCCTTGGCGACCGCGTCGGTGGCGCTGACCGTGGTGTTCTCCGGGAAGTGGCAGGCGGCCTGGTGGCCGGGGCTGAGCTCGATCAGCGGCGGCTCGACCTGCTTGCAGATGTCCTGCGCCTTCCAGCAGCGGGTGTGGAACCGGCAGGCGGGCGGCGGGTCGATCGGGCTCGGCACGTCGCCCTGCAGCCGGATCCGCGTGCGCTGGTCGCGCTCGCTCGGGTCCGGGATGGGCACCGCCGACAGCAGCGCGTTGGTGTAGGGGTGCATGGGCCGCTGGTACAGGTCCGCGCGGTCGGCGATCTCGACGATCTTGCCGAGGTACATGACGGCGACGCGGTCGGAGATGTGCCGGACGACCGACAGGTCGTGCGCGATGACCACGTAGGTGAGGTCGAGCTCGTCCTGCAGGTCCTCCAGCAGGTTGACGACCTGCGCCTGCACCGACACGTCCAGCGCCGACACCGGCTCGTCCGCGATGATCAGCTTCGGCTTGAGGGCGAGGGTGCGGGCGATCCCGATGCGCTGCCGCTGCCCGCCGGAGAACTCGTGCGGGTAGCGGTTGTAGTGCTCGGGGTTGAGGCCGACGAGTTCCAGGATCTCCTGGACGGCCTTCTTGACGCCCTGCTTGGCCTCGATGTTCTGCAGCCGGAACGGGGCCCCGACGATCGCGCCGACGGTCTTGCGCGGGTTCAGCGACGAGTACGGGTCCTGGAAGATCATCTGGAGGTCGCGGCGGAGCGGCCGGAGCCGGCCCTGCGACATCGTGGTGATGTCGTGCCCCTCGAAGGTGATCTTCCCGAAGCTGGGGTCCAGCAGCCGCATGATCATGCGGCCGGTGGTGGACTTGCCGCAGCCGGACTCCCCCACCAGCCCGAGCGTCTCGCCCTTGCGGACGGAGAAGGACACGCCGTCGACGGCCTTCACCGCCGCGACCTGCCGGCGCAGCAGCCCGGCGGTGATGGGGAAGTGCTTGCCGAGGTTCTCCACCTCCAGCAGCGGCTCGCCGTCCGCGGGGCGCTTCGGCGCGGGGCCGGTCTCCGCGGCCGGGTTCTCGGCCGGGGCCTGGCCGGCCGGGGTCTTCGATGTGCTCACAGTCTCGTTCCCACCCGTGCTCGTCACAGCTTCGGCCGGATCTCGTCGTTCCAGATCTCCCGCTTCTTGGCGAGCGGGAGGTGGCACGCCGCCTTGTGGCCCGGCTCGACCTCGACCAGCTCCGGCCGGACGGTCGTGCTCTTGTCGCCGTTGAGGTCCTTGTAGGGGCAGCGCGGATGGAACGCGCACCCGGACGGGACGTTGATCAGGCTCGGCGGCGATCCCTTGATCGGCAGCAGCCGCTCGGTGCGCTCCCGGTCCAGCCGCGGCATCGACCCGAGCAGCCCCCACGTGTAGGGGTGCAGCGGCCGGTGGAAGGCGTCGTCGACGGAGGCGTACTCCACGGCGCGGCCCGCGTACATGACCAGGATGTCGTCCGACAGCTCCGCGACCACCCCGAGATCGTGGGTGATCATGATGACGGCGGAGTTGAACTCCTCCTGCAGGTCGCGGATCAGGTCCAGGATCTGCGCCTGGACGGTCACGTCCAGCGCCGTCGTCGGCTCGTCGGCGATCAGCAGTTCGGGGTCGCAGGACAGCGCCATCGCGATCATGGCGCGCTGCCGCATGCCGCCGGAGAACTGGTGCGGGTAGTCGTCGACCCGCTTGTCCGGCTTGGGGATGCCGACCCGGCCGAGCATGTCGATGGCGTGCTTGCGCGCCACCTGCTTGGACACGTCGTTGTGGACGCGGTACGCCTCGATGATCTGCTTGCCGACCGTGTAGAACGGGTGCATCGCCGACAGCGGGTCCTGGAAGATCATCGCCATGTCGCGGCCGCGGAGCCGGCGCACCTCGGTCTGCGAGGCGTTCACCAGCTCCTTGCCGTTCAGCCAGATCTCGCCGGACACCCTGGCATTGCGCTTGTTGTGCAGGCCGAGGACGCCGAGGCTGGTCACGCTCTTGCCCGAGCCGGACTCGCCGACGATGCCGAGCGTGCGGCCGCGCTCCAGCTGGAACGACAGGCCGTCCACCGACTTCACCAGGCCGTCGTCGGTCGGGAAGTGGATCTTCAGGTCGCGGACGTCGAGGAACGCGGTGGGGGCCTCGCCGGTGCCCGCGGTGTCCGCGGCGGGCGCGGTGCCGGTCATCAGCTCAGCCTCACTCTCGGGTCGACGACGGCGTACAGCAGGTCGACGATCAGGTTGATCACGACGATCGAACCCGCCGTGATCAGCGTGATGCCGAGCACCATGGGCAGGTCGCCGCCGTTGATCGAGCTGATCGCGAGCTGGCCCAGACCGGGGATGCCGAAGGTGTTCTCGGTCAGCACCGCTCCGCCGAGCAGCAGGCCGAGGTCGAGGCCGAAGATGGTGAGGATCGGCGTCAGCGACGCGCGCAGCGCGTGCTTGGTGACGACGGTCCTCTCCGGGAGCCCCTTGGCGCGGGCGGTGCGGATGTAGTCCTCGTTCATCGTCTCCAGCATGCCCGCTCTCGTGAGCCGCGCGTACATCGCCGCGTAAAGGAAGGCGAGCGTGACCCACGGCAGGACCAGCGACTGGAACCAGGTGACCGGGTTCTCGGTGATGCCCAGGTAGCTGCCGCCGCCCGGGAAGATCTTCAGCGTGTAGGAGAACAGCGCGAGGGAGACCAGGCCGGTGAAGTAGATGGGCAGCGACACCCCGCTCAACGCGATGATCATCGCGGTGCGGTCCCAGAGCGAGCCCCTGCGCAGCGCCGAGACCACGCCGGTGGCGATGCCGCCGACGAGCCAGATGACGGCGGCGCCCAGGGCGAGCGACGCGGTCGCCGGAGCCCGGTCGAGCAGCGTCTCCAGCACCGGCTGGCTGCTGCGGTAGGAGTAGCCGAGGCAGGGCGCCGGGCAGTGGTCGGTCACGGGGCCGGCCTTGTAGTCCTTGCCGACCACGATGGCCTTCACGTAGTTCCCGTACTGCACCACGATCGGCTTGTCGAGGCCGAGCCGCTCCTTGGTGTCCTGGATGGCGTCGGCCGTCGGAGCCTTGCCGACGTAGCCGGCCGCGATCTGGTCGGTGGTCTGTCCCGCCAGCTTCGGCAGTCCGAAGAAGATGCCGAAGGTCACCAGGCTGACCAGCAGCATCATGAGGACGGCACCGATGAGGCGCCGAATGATGTATGCGAACACATTCCTCGGCCCCACCCGCCGGCCGGGACGACCTGTAGGCCGTCCCGGCCGGCGGGCGTCGCCTTCACCTGCCTTCTGATGAACGCACGGACGAACGGATGGTTACTCCACGCCCATGTTCAGGTAGTCGTACATACCGCCGTAGGCGTAGGTGATCCCGGCGTTGGTGACGCGCTTCGGCCGGTACATCAGGGCCTTGGCGTACACCAGGGGCACCTCCGCGGCGGTCCCCATGACCAGCTTGTCGATCTCGCCGTACGCCTTCGTGCGCGCCGCCTTGTCGGTGTTCGCGATGGCGTCGTCGAGCGCCTTGTTGATCGCCGGGTCGTCCAGCTCGGCCAGGTTGTTGCCGCCGGACGGCTTGATGGCGTCACCGTGGATGATCTGGGCGAGGAAGCCGTAGCCGGTCGGCCAGTCCGCCGCCCACGCCATGATCATCATGCCGATGCCGTGGTCGTGGACGTACTTCGGCACGCCGACGTACTTGTTGAAGTAGTCGCCGGCCGGGAACTGCACGATGTTGACCTTGATGCCGACCTTGGCCAGGCTCTGCTGGATGGCCTGCGCCATCGCGACTTCCTTCGGCCGGTCGGAACGGGCCGTGATCTTGGTGCTGAAGCCGTTGGGCTGGCCGCAGGCCTTCAGCTCCTCCTTGGCCTTGGCGATCGTGGCCTCGTCGAGCCCGTTGCCGCCCGCGGCCTGCTTCTGCGGGTACAGGTCGAACTTGGCGTAGCCGTCCACCGACGGGGGCAGCACCGTGGTGGCGACGTCACCGCCGGCCAGCGGGCCTCCGTAGGCGGTCTGCGCGGCGACCTTGTCGGTCGCGTACTGCACGGCGATGCGGCAGTGGACGTTGTCCAGCGGCTTGACGTGCACGTTCAGCGACATGAAGCGCAGGAAGCCCTGGACGGGGTTGTCCACGTACGGCTTCTGCGTGTCGGTCAGCACCTTGGGCTGCGTGCCCGACTGGACGCCGACGCCGGTGATGTCCATGTCGACCGTGCCCGCGAGCAGGCGCTGGTCGATGTCGTCGGCGTTCTGCTTGAGCTGGAGCTCGATCTTGTCAGGCAGGGCCTTGCGGATCGGGTCCGTGCTCTGGTTCCAGTTCGGGTTCCGCGACAGCGCCATGGACTTGCCGCGCGTGTAGTCGTCGATCTTGTACGGACCGCTGGAGATGATCGCGGTCTCGTACTTGGTGCCGGTGTCCTTGGCCTTCGGCACCGGCATCGTCTGCGACATCGCGACCAGGTAGTCGAACTCCGAGAACGGCGTGTTCAGGTGGAACACGATCGTCTGGTCGTCGGGGGTCTCGATCGACTTCAGGCCCTCGTCGCTCTTGTCGTCGTAGGGGCCCTTGTACGCGGGCTTGTTGTCGACGAGGTACTGCTTGAAGTACTTCGGCCCGAGCTGCAGTTCCTTGGAGTAGTTGCTGCGCTCGACCGCGTACTTGACGTCCTTGGACGTGACGGTGCTGCCGTCGTCGTACTTGACGCCGGTGCGCAGCTTGTACGTCCAGGTCTTGCCGCCGTCGCTGGGCGTGCCCAGGTCGGTGGCGAGGTCCGGGACGACCTCCAGGCTCTCCTGGCCGGCGCCCGGCTTGAAGGTGGTGAGCCCCCGGCCGTACAGTCGCGCGAAGTTCTGCGAGAACGCGTAGTACGTGTTGCCCGGGTCCGGCGAGTCGAAGTCGTCGGAGTCGGCGAGCTTGAGCGTGCCGCCCTTCTTGTCCGACTTGTTGACGACCTCGTTGACGCCGGCGTTGTAGCCGGGTCCGCTTCCCGAGCTTCCCGACTCGCCGCCGCCGCAGGCGGCGAGTCCCGCGGCCGCGACCACCCCGGCCGCGAGGACCGCGATTGGTCTCATTTTGTTCATGTGCAGGCGCACCCCTTCAAATAGACGGGTCGAATGAACCCGAGTCACTTGGCCCGAGGGTCGAGAGCGTCCCGCAGCCCGTCACCGAACAGGTTGAAGGCGAGGACGGTGATGAAGATCGCCATACCGGGGATGATCATGTACATCGGGTCCGAGGAGTAGATCGGCACGGCGAGCGTGAGCATGCCGCCCCACGAGGGGGCCGGCGGGATCACGCCGACGCCGAGGAACGACAGCGCCGCCTCGAACAGGATGTTGGTCGGGATCAGCAGGGTCGAGTAGACCAGGATCGGCGCGACCAGGTTCGGCAGGACTTCCTTGAAGAGCACGTAGGAGTTGCGGGCCCCCATGCTGCGCGCGGCGTCGACGAACTCGCGCTCGCGCAGCGACAGGGTCTGGCCGCGGATGATGCGGCCGATGTAGGGCCAGTTGAAGAACCCGATGACCACGATCAGCACCGAGACGCGCAGGCCGTTGCCCGACAGCCCGAACGCGCCGTCGGACATGACGCCGACCAGCGCGATCGCGAACAGCAGAAGCGGGAACGCCAGGAAGGCGTCCATCGCGCGGCTGATGACGTAGTCGACCCAGCCGCCGAAGTAGCCGGCGGTGATGCCCAGCACGGTCCCGATGAACACCGACAGCAGCGTCGCCAGGAACGACACCAGCAGCGAGATCCGGGCGCCGTGCACGATGCGGGCCAGCATGTCGCGTCCGCTGCCCGGCTCGACGCCGAGCCAGTGGTCGCCGCTGATGCCCGAGTGCCAGAACCCCGTCTTCGGACGGTTGTAGGTCGGGTCGATCAGGTTCTGGTGGTAGGCGAGCGGGTCCTGCACGAAGTACGGGCCGAAGACGGCGACGAGGATGAGCAGGATCACCACTACGGCGCCGGTGAGCGCGACCTTGTCCCGCTTCAGCCTCATCCAGGCGATCTGACCGAGGGAGCGTCCCTGGATCTTCTTCCCGCCCATGCCGGCGAGCACCGATTCGGGCTGTGCCTCGGTGTCGGACCCGGTCACCTCAATGGGTGCGGCCACGCTCCATACCTCCTACCGTCCGGCCACTGGTTCGGCCATGCCGCCGGCGTCCGGCCGGCGGCCGCGGAGATCATCCGCTGCCCCCGTGCCCGTTACGCCGCGTTTGCTGAAGGGAAACGTAGTCCTTCGGCCACGACTGTCCATCCGTGGAGCGGGCTTCGCCAGTACCCGTATCTGACTTGTGATCTCGTCGTCATCTGGGGCACACGCACCCGCACACCGCTTCGGACAAATCGCCCGAATAGTACGTTCGCTACTACATGGACAGGCAACCCAAAGGCGGTCTAGACCGGCAAGCTTTACCGTACTGAGTCCGTTCTGAGACCGATTCTCCGCAGGTCAGCCCCTCCCAGCACAGAATACGACGGGCCGGGACGTCCCCGGTCACGGGGGACGTCCCGGCCCGCCGTGGCGCGTGCGCGGGACCGGTCAGGTCGAGTCAGGTCGGGTCAGGAGATGCCGCGGTCGCGAAGGATCTTCTCGATCTCCGCCAGCTCGGGGTCGGCGCCCTGCGCGGGCCCCCGCACGGCGCCCTTCGGCGCGGCGCCGCGGCCCGCGGACTTCCGGCCGCCCTCGCCGGCGGCCTTCCCGCCGCCCGGAGCCGCGTCCGCGCGGCGGCTCAGCATCGCCCCCGACGTCAGGTAGAGCAGCACCGCGAGGCCCGCCACTCCGACGCCCGCCCACTTCACCGGGCTGAACGCCAGGTCGACGAAGAACTCGGTCACCCCGGTCATCGCCGCCGCCAGCGGCACCAGCGACAGGGCGGCGCCGCGCATGCCGGTGCCGGCGCCCCGGCGGCGGTAGGCTCCCCAGCTGATCACCAGCCCGGCCAGGGTCACCCCGAGACTGATCGCGAATATGACTGCGTCGCTCATGCCGGCCCCTCACTCCGTACGGTGGCGCTTCCCTCCATGCTCACACGCCGGAGGGCGAACCTGCTCCTCCCGGCGGACGGTTTTACGGCCCGGCGGATCTCCTCCTCGGGCGTGACCCCTCCCCCGGGAACCACCCCGCGGGTATCAGGCCGGGGGTACCGCCGGCGGAGGCCAGGCCGCCTCCCCGGCGGCGAGGGAGCGCAGCCCCGCCACGTCCACCTCGCGCAGCGAGGCGACAACGGTGCGCCCCGGAGCGGCCGGGACCGGCAGGACGCCGGGGACGGCCACCGTCACGCAGCCCGCCGCCTCCGCCGCCGCGACGCCGTTCGGGGAGTCCTCCAGGACGACGCAGCGGGCCGGGTCCGCGCCCAGCCGCGCGGCGGCGGTCAGGTACGGCTCGGGGTCGGGCTTGGTGCGGGCGACCTCGTCGCCGGCGACGCTGAGCGCGAAGTGCTCGCGGCCGACGGCGTCGAGCACCGGCTCGATCAGCCGCCGGTGGCTGGAGGACACCAGCGCGGCCGGGACGCCGGCGGCGCGGACCCCGGCCAGCAGCTCCTTCGCGCCGGGCATCATCGGCACGCAGGCGGTGAGCCGCTCGGCCATGCCGTCCAGCATCCGCCGGCCGACCTCCGCCGGGTCGGCGGAGCTGCCGGTGAGCTCCAGCATGTAGTCGACGGCGATGGACAGGGAGCCGCCGACGAGGCGCTCCTGGTGGGCGGGGCTCCACTCACCGCCCAGCCACGCCATGACCTCGCTCTCGACCTCCAGCCAGACGCGCTCGGAGTCGATGAGGAGGCCGTCCATGTCGAACAGCACGGCCTGCAGGCCGCCGCGGGTCCCGGCGCTCATGCGCGGCGTTCGGGTCGCGGCCGATGCGGGGGGTGCGGTGTGGGGGTGCTCATGTAACCCCACCATAACCGCGGGATCGCGGACGGCTCACGGGCGCCCGCGCGCCCGGACGCCGCCCTGGGCGGGGCTCCGGCGCCCCGCTCCTCTTGGACGGTGTGTGCAAAGAGACGGTGACGGATGGGTCGACGGACCGATACCGTGCCAGCAGTGACTACTAACGGGTAAGGAACGGCATGAGCGCGTACCGCACCATTCTCGTCGGCACCGACGGCTCCGACTCCTCGTTCCGCGCGGTGGACCGCGCCGCGCAGCTGGCCGCCGCCACCGGCGCCACCCTCCTGCTGGCCTCCGCCTACAGCCCCATGCCCGAGCGGGAGCGCGCGAGCGCCGCCGACCGGCTCGGCGACCTCGCCTACAAGGTGCAGGGCTCCACGCCCGCCGACGACGCCCTGCGTGCGGCGCGGGAGCGGGCGGTCGCGGCGGGCGCCGGCGACATCGAGCAGCTCGCGGTGGAGGGCGACGCCGTCGACGTGATCTCCAAGCTGGCCAAGGAGCGCGGCGCGGAGCTCGTGGTGATCGGCAACCGGGGGCTGAACAGCCTGGCCGGGCGCATCCTCGGGTCCGTCCCGGCGAACCTGTCGCACCGGTCGCCGTGCGACGTGCTGATCGTGCACACCACCCCCCGCGGGAAGTGACCGGCCCCCGCCTCCGCGCGCCGCGCCGCCGCTCGAAGGACGGGCCTCGTCCGGACGAGGCCCGGCTTTCCGCTGCGGGCGTACCGGGGCGGGGGTCTGGCTCGTGGGGGGTGGGGTAGGTCACTGTCAGGACGTAGGCTGACAACCACCGATCATGAGCGGGGCCCCCGACCCCGGGAATGACGCCCCCGTCGGTGACGCTGTACCTGGGCGTCGGAAGGAGGCAGCGCGTGATCGAGCTCGAAAGCGTCCCGGAACTCGTCGATCCGGTGCTCGTGGCCGCCTTTGAGGGGTGGAACGACGCCGGGGAGGCCGCCAGCGGGGTGATCGCGCATCTGGAGTCGGCCTGGGAGGCGGTGCCGATCGCCGAACTCGATCCCGACGACTACTACGACTTCCAGGTCACCCGGCCGATCGTGGAGATGACCGACGGGGAGACCCGCGGCATCACGTGGCCGACGACCCGGGTGTCGTGGGCGCGGCTGCCGAGCGGCAAGGACGTCGTCCTGCTGCACGGGATCGAGCCGAACATGCGGTGGCGGTCGTTCTGCCGGGAGCTCGTCGGGCTGATGCTCGAACTGGAGATCCGCAACGTCGTCCTGCTGGGCGCGCTGCTGGCCGACGCCCCGCACACCCGGCCGGTGCCCGTCACCGGCGCAGCGTCGGAGGCCGGGCTGGTCAGCACGCTGCACCTCGAGCCGGCCCGCTACGAGGGCCCGACGGGCATCCTCGGCGTGCTGCAGGACGCGTGCGCGAAGGCCGACCTCGACACGGTGTCGCTGTGGGCGGCGGTGCCCCACTACGTCGCGCAGCCGCCGTCGCCGAAGGCCACGCTGGCGCTGCTGCGCCGCGTCGAGGACCTGCTGGACGTCACCGTCCCGCTCGGGGAGCTGCCGGAGGAGGCGCGCGCCTGGGAGCACGGCGTCAACGAGCTCGCCGAGGAGGACTCCGAGGTCGCCGAGTACGTCCGGACGCTGGAGGAGCAGAAGGACGCCACCGAGCTGCCGGAGGCCAGCGGCGACGCCATCGCCCGCGAGTTCGAGCGCTATCTGCGCCGCCGCGACCCGGGGCGCGGCCCCGCGTAGCGGCTACACTCGGTCGCGTTCGTCCCCCGGCGATGGCCCGCGCACGCCGCGAAGTGCGCCGATCATGATCTTCTCCCTCCCGAAGGGCGGCGGCGCCCCGCGCCGGTGAGCCGCCGGCCCGGCGGCCCGGCGATCCGGGTCCGGCCCCCGCGCGAGCTGCGCGGGCAGCGCCGCCGTCGCGCGCACCCCTGCTGGGACCATCTCGTCGTCGCGCCCCTGTGGCCGATGCACGGCGCCAACCTCGGGACGCTGCTGCGCACCTGCGACGCGGTCGGCGCCTGCATGGCCGTCCCGCGGTTCTCGTGGGTGCCGGACGCCCTGGAACGCGGCAACACGCTGCGGCGCCCGGCCTGCGTGCACTGGGTGAACGAGCCGCTCGGCTGGCTGGAGCGGCGGCGGGAGGCCGGGGCGCGGGTCGTCGGCGTGGAGCTCGCCGACGAGGCGGTGCGCCTCGCCGACCTGCCCGCCGCCCGCGTCCGGACGGTCGCCGTGCTGGGGCACGAGCGGACCGGGATCCCGGCGGATGCGCTCGACCTGCTCGACCTCGCCGTGGAGATCCCTATGGTGGGACATGGCAGCAGCTTGAACGTGGCCGTCGCCGGCTCGCTGGTGCTGTACAAGCTGGCGGGCCTGCTGTGACGGGCGGCCGCCGCCGACCCGGACGGAGGGAGCGAGGGTTTGCCGGACTCGCCGGACGCGCAGCCGCTGCGCGCGCAGGATCCGGCGCGGCTCGGGCGCTACCGGCTGCTCGGGCGGCTCGGTTCGGGCGCGCAGGGCACCGTGTACCTCGGGGAGGGCGCGGACGGGGAGCGCGTCGCGGTCAAGCTCCTGCGGGTCCAGTTCGAGGACGACGGCGCCGCGCGGGCCCGGTTCGTCCGCGAGGCGGAGGTCGCCAAGCAGGTCGCCCGGTTCTGCACCGCCCAGTTCCTCGACGCCGAGGTCGCCGGGGACGCCCCGTACCTGGTCAGCGAGTACGTGCCCGGCGAGGCGCTGAACCGGGCCGTGGCGCGGGACGGGCCGCTCGGCGGCGGGGCGCTGGACCGGCTCGCCGTCAGCACCGCCAGTGCGCTGACGGCCATCCACCGCGCCGGGGTCGTGCACCGCGACCTCAAGCCGCACAACGTCATGCTCGGCCCGGACGGCCCCCGCGTGATCGACTTCGGGCTGTCGCGCGTCCTGGACGCGGCCAGCGCCGTCAGCAGCCGCGCCGTCGGCACCCCCGCCTACATGGCGCCCGAGCAGGTGACCGGGGAGGACGTCGGCGCCGCCGCGGACGTGTTCGGCTGGGGCGCGACGATGACGTTCGCCGCGACCGGGCGGCCCCCGTTCGGGTCCGACTCCGTGACCGCGGTCATGTACCGCGTCCTGCACCTGGAGCCCGACCTCGGCGGCCTGGACGGCGAGCTGCGCGCGCTGGTCGCGGCGGCGCTGGCGAAGGACCCCGCGCGGCGGCCCACGGCGGCGCAGCTGCTGCTGCGGCTCGTCGGCCACGAGGACGCCTTCGACCCCGGCGCCGCCACCGCCGCCACCGGAACCGCCGTCGACGCCGGGGAGGGCGCCGGGGTCTCCCCCGCGCCCGCCGTCCCGGCGGCGGACGGCTCGGGAGGGCAGGGCACACTGCCGCCGGCGTCCACCGACCCGGGCGCGGCCGGGGGCGGCTCCGGCCGTCCGCGCGGCGGGAGGCGCCGCCTCGGGCGCGGGGTCGCCGCGGGTGCGGCGGCCGCCGCCGTCGCCGCGGCCGCCGGCGCCGGCGGGTACGCGCTGCTTGACCGGCCGGACGGCCCGGCCGGCGCGGGCCCGCCCGGCGGCGGGCGGGTGACCGCGCCCGGGACGGCGGGGAGCCGGGCGCCGTCGTCGGCGAGGCCCACCCGGTCGCGGCCGGGCGGATCGGCGACCGCCACCGCGCCGACTCCGAGCCGTCCGGGGCCCGGGCAGGGGACGCGGCCGGGCGGCGGCGACGGCCCGCCGCCGTCCGGCGACCCGCCGCCCGCGCCCGTCGTGCTCGGCGCGCCCTCCCCCGCCCGGTACTGCGGCGCCCGCGGCCGCGACGCCGAGTTCCGCGCCGGCGACTGGTACTGCGTCCCGCGCGGCGGCGACATCGGCGTCGACACCAAGATCTCGATGACGCTGGTGTGCTCGTCGCAGTACCGGCCGGACGCCGAGGCGCGGCTCCGCGGCGACGCGGGCACTCCGGCCGACTGGGACTGCTACGTCCTGCGGTGAGCCGCCCGGCTCACAGGGCGACGCCGAGGAGGGCGTCGGCGATGGCCGCGGCCTGGGCCGGGGCCCGCTCGTCGGCGCCGTCGCGGGCGGCCCAGGCGTCGACGGCGGCGAGGGCGGCCGGGGCGTCGAGGTCGCCGGCCAGGTGGTCGCGGACCGCGGCGGCCAGCGGCGCGGCGGGCGGGCCGGACGGCCGGGCGGCCGCGGCGCGCCAGCGGCCGAGACGCGCGGCGGCCTCGTCCAGCTCGCCCTGCGTCCACTCCCAGTCGGCGCGGTAGTGGTGGGCGAGCAGCGCCAGGCGGATCGCCATCGGGTCGGTGCCGGAGTCCCGCAGCTTCGACACGAACACCAGGTTGCCGCGCGACTTCGACATCTTCTCGCCGTCCAGGCCGACCATGCCGGCGTGGACGTAGGCACGGGCGTGCGGGCGCTCCCCGGTGGCGACCTGGGCGTGCGCGGCGCTCATCTCGTGGTGCGGGAAGGCGAGGTCGGAGCCGCCGCCCTCGACGTCGAACGCCATGCCGAGGTACTCGGCGGAGATCGCCGAGCACTCCACGTGCCAGCCGGGGCGGCCCTCGCCGAACGGGGAGGGCCAGCCGGGCTCGCCGGGGCGGCGCGCCATCCACAGCAGCGGGTCGAGCGGGTCGCGCTTGCCCGGGCGGTCGGGGTCGCCGCCGCGCTCGGCGAACAGCGGCGCCATGTCCGCGCGGGCGAGCCGGCTGACCCGCCCGAAGGACGGGTCGGCCGCGACCGGGAAGTAGACGTCGCCGTCGACGTGGTAGGCGGCGTCGCGGCCGCGCAGCTTCTCGATCATCTCGACGACGAGCGGGATGGCCTCGACCGCGCCGATGTAGCGGTCGGGCGGCAGGACCCGCAGCGCGGTCATGTCCTCGCGGAAGAGCTGGATCTCCCGGTCGGCGAGGGCGCGCCAGTCCTCGCCGGTCTGCCGGGCACGTTCCAGGAGCGGGTCGTCGACGTCGGTGGCGTTCTGCACGTAGCGGACCCGGTGGCCGAGGTCGCGCCAGACGCGGTTGACGAGGTCGAACGCCAGGTAGGTGTTGGCGTGGCCGATGTGGGTGGCGTCGTAGGGGGTGATGCCGCACACGTACATGCGGGCGGTGTCGCCGGGGGCGGTCGGACGCGCCGTGCCCGTCCCGGTGTCATGGAGGGCCAGCGGACGGTCGGCGGCGGGGAGGCCCGCGTCGGGCAGGCTGGGGACTTCGGAGGCGGGCCACGATCGCATACCGAAAGCTTATCCATGCGCAGCTCGCGGCATTACTCCGAGATCGCGGCAAGTGTCCCCCGCGCGCGGTCAGGCGGGGCGGAGCCGCGGATCCAGGATCGCGTAGCCGATGTCGACCAGCAGGTTCGCGACGGTCACCGAGAGGGTCGCCAGCAGCGTCACCCCGATGATCACCGGGGTGTCGCCGGCCGCGATGGACTGGTAGACGAGCTGCCCCACGCCCTGCAGCCCGAACACCTTCTCGGTGACGATCGTGGAGCCGATCAGGGCGCCGAGGTCGATGCCGAGCTGGGTGACGACCGGGGTCAGCGCCGCCCGCAGCGCGTGCCCGCCGACGACGCGGCGCTCCGGCAGGCCCTTGGCGCGGGCCGTGCGGACGTAGTCCTCGCCCAGGACGTCCAGCATCGCCGCGCGGGTGAGGCGCGAGTAGGCGGCCGTCATCAGGAACGCCAGCGCGAACCACGGCAGGACCATCCGGCGCAGGAAGTGCTCCTGCAGCGGCGGCCCGGCCTCGAAGACGTGGACGCCGCCCGCGCCGAGCCCGGCCGTGCACAGGTACAGCAGGGCCAGCGCCATCACGAACGGCGGCGTGGACAGGCCGGCGAGCACGAACACCGTGACGGCCCGGTCCCGCAGGCCGCGCGCCCGGGCCGCGCCCGCGACGCCGGCGGCGAGGCCGCCCGCGAACCACAGCACCGCCGCGCCGGAGACCAGGCACAGCGTCGTGGGGAGCCGGGCGCCGATCAGCGCGGTGACGGGCGTCCCGTTGACGTAGGAGTCGCCGAGGTCGCCGCGCGGCAGCCGCGCGAGGAACCGCCAGTACTGGACGAGGAGCGGCCGGTCGAGGCCGAGGTTGCGGCGGATCTGCGCGAGCGTCTCGGCGGTGGCGCGGGGCCCGCCGATGACGCGCTCCACCGGGACGGGCGAGACGTGCAGGATCACGAACGTCAGCGTGGACACCAGCCACAGCACGACGGCCGCGTACAGCAGGCGGCGGACGACGAGGCGCGGCACGGGCGGGTCACCTCCCGGCGGCGGCGCGTTCGCCGCGCGGGTCGAGGGCGTCGCGGACGCCGTCGCCGAGCAGGTTGAACGCCAGCGTGGTCGCCAGCAGCAGGACGCCGGGGACGGCGAGCAGCCACCAGGCGGTGCGGAACACGTCGCCGCCCTCGCCGAGCATCGACCCCCAGCTCGGCATCGGCGGCCGCACCCCGACGCCGAGGAACGACAGCGTCGCCTCCGACACGATCGAGGACGGGACGAGCAGCGAGGTCAGCACGGTGATCTGCGCGGTGAGGTTCGGCAGG
The DNA here is from genome assembly GCF_041951365.1 of Actinomadura sp. GTD37. Lineage (NCBI taxonomy): Bacteria > Bacillati > Actinomycetota > Actinomycetes > Streptosporangiales > Thermomonosporaceae > Actinomadura > Actinomadura sp. GTD37. Next base: position 226,597 of record NZ_JBGNUS010000006.1, on the reverse strand, counting down.
ACCTCGCCGGCCATGATCCGGGCGTTGGACGCGCCGAGGGCGCGGGCCGCCTCGATGAACTGGCTCTCCTTCAGCGACAGCACCTGCCCGCGGATGGTGCGGCCGTAGGCGGCGAACGAGAAGAACGCGATGACCAGGATCGTCATGGCGAGGCTCGCGCCGGCCGAGGAGACCCGGAACGTGGTCGCCAGCAGGATCGCGACGAGCAGGTAGGGCAGCGCGAGGACCATGTCCATCAGCCGGGCCAGCAGGGTGTCCAGCGCGCCGCCGGCGAACCCGGCGAGCGTCCCGGCGAGGGTGCCGGCGGCCGAGGCGAGCACCGCCGCGCCGATCCCGGCGGTCAGCGAGATCCGCGCCCCGTAGGCGGCGCGGACCAGGACGTCGCGGCCGAGCTGGTCGGCGCCCAGCGGGAACGCCGCGCCGGGGCCGCGCGGCTGCCCGCCCGCGTCCAGGCCCGTCGCGGGGAACGTCGCGTCGTAGGGGTGCCCGGTCAGGTGCGCCCACAGCGGCGCCAGCGCCGCGAACGCCATGATCGCCAGCAGGACGCCGAGGGACGCGACGGCGGGCCGGTCGCGGCGGAACCTGGCCCAGGCGAGCCGGGACGGGCTGCGGCTCTCCACCGGCTCCGCCGCCGCGCCGGCCGGCGCCCGCGCGACCGGCCGGGCCGCGACCCGCGCGCCCTCGCTGGCCACCCCGGACGAAGATCGCATTAAGTAGGCAACTTAGCACCCACCGTGACGCCGCCGCAGCCGGAATCGCCTACATGACCCGGGACCAGGCGCCGCCCTCGCCCGGGGCGGCGGAGAAGTCGTACCGGACGCCCGGACCGAGCGCGACCAGGCTGACCGAGGTCGTGCCCCACACCCGCCCGTCGCCGAGGTCCAGCAGCGGGAGCAGCGCCCGGTGGTCGGCGCGGGGCAGCCCGTCCCCGTTCACCAGCGGGAACCAGGCGCCCCACGCCCGCTCCACCGGCTCGCCCGCCGCGGGCTCGGGACGCGGCGCGGCGGCCAGCCGCGGCCGGAAGTGCGCCAGCCGCGCCGCCATGTAGGCGTCCTCGGTCTCCCCCTCCAGCTGCCCCTCGCCCTCCAGCCCGCTGTTGACGATCATGTGCAGGCCGGGGCCGAGGTCCCGCTCGGTGAGCGCCTCCCCGTCCCAGCTCCACAGCCGGACCCGGTCCGGTTCCGCGGCGGCGAGGTGGAACGGGTCGAACGCCGCTAGGTCCAGCTCGCCGAGGCCGCCCTCGGCCGCCACCCGCAGCGGCAGCTCCCCGCGCGAGGACCGCGCCGCCTCCGGCGCCATCCGCCCGCGCCCGTTCAGCACGACCGCCACCCGCGGCGCGTCCGGCTCCACCGCCAGCCACGTCCCGCCGGCCCGCAGGTCGCGCCCCCCGACCACGCCGGGCCGCTCCGGCCAATGCCGCCCCGGCCCCTCCCACTCGCGCGCGACGAACTCGTCCCGCACCCCCACCACGAGCACCGGCACCGGAGACGGGGGATCCACACTGATGATCGCGGTACACATCCCCCAATTCCAGCACCCCGCCCATTTCGCCCAAGCGCCGGACCCCCCTGGGCTACAGGGGCGGCCAGGGGATCGCCGGCCAGTCCTCCGGGGGGTAGGGGTGGATGCGGTGCTTGAGCATCAGTTCCACGCGGCGGCGGGTGGCGTCGACTTCTTCGGGGGTGAGGAGTTCGGCGAGCCGGGCGCCGAGGGCGCCGCCGCGCAGGGCGGCGTCGACCCGGCCGAGGGCTTCGAGGGCCTCGGGGGTGAGGGGCTTGCCGCGCCACTGCCACAGGACGGTGCGGAGCTTGTACTCGGTGGAGAAGCAGACGCCGTGGTCGCAGCCGTAGACGCGGCCGTCGCCGGGGGGCAGCAGGTGGCCGATCTTGCGGTCGGCGTTGTTGACGACGGCGTCGAAGACCGACATGCGGCGGACGGCCTCGTCGTCGGAGCGGGACAGGGTGACGAGGTCGATGTCGGGGTCGGGCTCCACCCAGAGCTGCACCATGCCGGGCCCGTAGGGGCCGTCGCGGTGGACGGTGGGCGGGACGGTGCCCCAGCCCATGGCCTTGGATACCTCGTAGGCGGCGACCTCGCGCTCGGCGAGGGTGCCGTCGGGGAAGTCCCACAGGGGGCGTTCGCCGGCGACGGGCTTGTAGACGCAGTTCGCGGCCGCCCCGTCGTGCTCGATGGTGCAGTACAGGGTGGCGTTGGATGCCTGGACGAGGCGGCCCTCCACGCCGAGGCGCCCGGCGGACAGCAGCCGCTCGGCGGCCGCGGCGTCGCGGGGGGACACCGGCCGGCCGGCCGCGTCGGGACCGGTGCCGCCGGCGGGCGCCCGGTCGCGGGAGGACTGCGTCATGCGTTCATTCTCCCCGGCCGCGTCGTCCATGATCCACCACGATGGGGGCCATCTCAGCCCAGGTAGCCGTTCTGGCGCGGGCAGACGTGCCCGTCGCTGTCGAGCGGCAGGCCGCACAGCGGGCACGGCGGGCGGCCCGCGGCGACGACCTTCAGGGCGCGCTCGGCGAACGCGCGGGCCTGCGCCGCGCTGATCCGGACCCGCAGCACCGCGATGGCGGGGTCGTCCTCGCCGACCTCGGGCTCCTCGTCGGTCTCGGTGACCTCCTGCGCCTCGATGACGACCCGCTCGTCCTCGGGGTCCCAGGCGAGCGCCATCGTGCCGACCTTGAACTCCTCCTCCACCGGCTGGTCGAGGGGGCCGTCGTCCTGGAGCTCGGACGGGGTCGCGGCGGGCACGGCGGCGTCGCCGCCGGTGCGCCGCAGCACCTCGTCGAGCAGCTCCTCCAGGCGCTCCGCCAGGAGGGTCACCTGGAACTTCTCCAGCCCGACGCTGGTGACGCGGCGCCCGGAGCGGGCCTGCAGGTAGAAGGCGCGGTCGCCGGGCCGCCCGACGGCGCCGGCGACGAAGCGCTCCGGCGGGTCGTAGGAGATGACGGGCATGACACCGACCCTACGCGCCGCCGCCGACGGGCGCGTCACTCGACCCGAGTCCGTCTTTCCCGGAACGTTCCGCGGCCGGTTCGGGCGCCAGGGCGGCGACGTCGCCGCCGATGTCGTTGACCCGGACGACGAACGGGCGCGTTTCGGTGTAGCGGATCACGGTGAGCGACGCGGGGTCGGCCTGGATGCGCTGGAACTGGTCCAGGTGGAGGCCGAGGGCGTCGGCGACGATCGACTTGATGATGTCGCCGTGGCTGCACACGGCGTACAGGGCGTCCGGTCCGTGCTCGGCGGCGACGCGGGCGTTCCAGTCGCGGACGGCGGTGACGGCGCGGTGCTGCGCGGCGGCGAGGGACTCGCCGTCCTCGCCGGGGAACCGCGCTGCGCTCGGGTGGGCCTGCACGACCCGCCAGAGCGGCTCCTCCGCGAGTTCCTTGAGGGGGCGGCCGGTCCAGTCGCCGTAGCGGACCTCGCCGAACCGCTCGTCGGTCTCGACCTTCTCGACGGGCGGGGCGTGCCCGGCGGCGATCGTCCGGGCGGTCTCGGCGCAGCGGTCGAGGGGGCTGGACACGACGGCGGCGAGCGGTAGGGGGGCGAGCCGGGCGGCGAGCGCGGCGACCTGCGCGCGGCCGCGGTCGTCGAGGTGCACGCCGGGCGTCCAGCCGGCGAGCACCGGGCCGGTCATCGCGGTCAGGCCATGCCTCACCAGGAGAAGGGTCGTCACAGCGGCCACTCTAGGAGATCTCCGGCATTCGGGCGGGACGGGGCGCGGATGCGCGACAATGCCTGCCGTGATCGTGGACAAGGCCATCTACGCGGGCGCGGTGCGCCGCGACATCGACGGGGACATCAGCGACGCGTTCGACCTCGCCCGCGAGGACGGCGAGTGCTTCCTCTGGATCGGCCTGTTCGAACCCGACGAGGCGGAGTTCGACCTGGTCAGGGACGAGCTGAACCTGCATCCCCTGGCCGCCGAGGACGCCGTGTCCGCGCACCAGCGGCCCAAGCTGGAGCGCTACGACGACACGCTGTTCGTGGTGCTGAAGACGCTGTCCTACATCGACGAGACGTCCGACATCGAGGTCGGCGAGATCATGGTGTTCCTCGGCCGGGACTTCGTCGTCACCGTCCGGCACGGGGCCGGCAACCCGCTCGGGCCGGTCCGCACGCGGCTGGAGGAGAGCCCGGAGCTGCTCGGGCACGGCGCGACCGCCGTCCTGTACGCGGTGTGCGACGAGGTCGTCGACCGGTACGGGCTCGTCGCGCACGAGGTGGAGGTCGACATCATCGGGCTGGAGCGGGCCGTGTTCGACCCGGGCGCGCGGGACGTCACCGCCGACATCTACTCCCTGAAGCGGGAGGTGCTGGAGTTCCGCGGCGCCGAGGACCCGCTCGTCCCGGTGCTGCAGGAGATCGTCAAGGGCCGGGTCGCCGAGTGCGGCACCACCCGCGAGTACTTCCGCGACGTCCTGGACCACCTGCTGCGCGTGGACGAGCAGGTCGACGCGCACAACGAGCTGCTCAACAGCGTGCTGACCGCGCATCTGGCGCTGCTCGGCAAGCAGCAGAACGAGGACATGCGCAAGATCTCGGCGTGGGCGGCGATCATCGCGGTGCCGACCGCGATCGCCGGGATCTACGGGATGAACTTCGACCACATGCCCGAGCTGCACTGGACCTTCGGGTACCCGCTGGTCATCGCGGTGATGGCCGTCGCGTGCGTGCTGCTGTTCCGGCGGCTCCGCAGGAGCGGCTGGCTCTGAGCGGATGGGCGATATTCGGTTGAGAATGGGCACGCGGAAATGGTCTGATGAGGTCATCGCCCTTCCGGTGCGCAGGCCACGGGTTACTTCTCTGGTAAAGAACCCATCCCGAGGCCGTCTTCGAACTCGGAGGGGCTCGACAACTCCAGAGCGTGCCCGGTGAGCAGGTGAGAGTTACTTCGACCGTGGATCGAGTGGTCGCGGGTTCGAGTCCCCGCCACGAGCCTCGACTCGTGTAGCTCGACAGGTAGAGCGACTACGTGCCTCTCGCCGTCCTGATCTCGGGCACGAACTCTGGCCATAACTGAATACGCACCTCCCGGTGCGCAGGTGAACGGGTACTTCACAGGTTCGATTCCTGTCGCGGGCCGCCGTCAGGCTTCCGCTCGCGACGCCCATTTTGGGGGCACCCCCGTACGCCGACTTGATCTCGGGAGGGAGCACATACTTCGCGGGTGCCCGGTGCGCAGGCAACGGATACTTCCTTGTTAATCCATGGGTCGTGGGTTCGAGTCCCACCGCCGCCCTCGGGGTGGCGTAGCTCAGACGGCAGAGCAATGGCGCGATGGCCGTGGCCGACTCTGATCTCGGGCACTTCCGCGAACCCTGGGGCTCCCTCCACTCGATGGAAGGGAGCCCTGACCCATGGCGAAGTTCAACCGCCCGGCGGTCCGTCCGGCCGCCTCCGGCCCGGTCCGCACCGAGGCGGCTCCGTCCGGCCGCACCCACGAGGGCGCGCCCGGCTACGCCCGCGACGCCGAGTCCGAGCTGTTCCTGCTCGCCGTTGCGAACATGGTCGGCGAGGACTCCTTCTACGAGTCCGCCGGCGACCGCGACGCCCGCTTCCGCGACCTCGTCCACCAGGTCGCGGTCGAGGACCCTGAGTGGGCGGCGGGGTTCCTGCCGTGGCTGCGCGGCGAGGGCAACATGCGCTCGGCGTCGGTGGTCGGCGCGGCCGAGTTCGTCCGGGCCCGCCTCGGCCACCTCGACGAGGTGCTCCAGCGCGACGGCACGGCTGCGGGCTACACCCACGCCGGCCTTCCCCGGAAGGTCGTGGCGAGCGTCCTGCAGCGCGCCGACGAGCCCGGCGAGCTGCTGGCGTACTGGACCTCGGCGTACGGCCGCGCGATCCCCAAGCCGGTCAAGCGCGGTGTCGCCGACGCGGTCCGGCGCCTCTACAACGAGCGCGGCCTGCTCAAGTACGACGCAGGCTCCCGCGGCTTCCGCTTCGGTGACGTCGTCGATCTCGTCCACCCGTCCCCGGACCCCGGCAAGCCCTGGCAGGGGGACCTGTTCAAGCACGCCCTCGACCGGCGCCACGGCCGGGGCGAGGACGTCCCCGAGCGGCTGGCGATGGTCCGGGCCCGCGCCGAACTGATGGCCGTCCCCGTGGCCGACCGGCAGGCGGTCTTCGCCGCGGACGGCCCCGAGCGGCTGGCGGCGGCCGGTATGACGTGGGAGGCGCTGGCAGGGTGGCTGCAGGGCCCGATGGGCGCCAAGGCGTGGGAGGCGGTGATCCCGACGATGGGCTACATGGCCCTGCTGCGCAACCTGCGCAACTTCGACGAGGCGGGCGTGCGCGACGCCGTCGCCGAGCAGGTCGCCGCGAAGCTCGCCGACCCCGAGCAGGTGGCGCGGTCGAGGCAGTTCCCGTTCCGGTTCTTCTCGGCTCACCTGGCGGCGCCGTCGCTGCGCTGGGGTCACGCCCTGGACAAGGCGCTCGCGGCGGCCACGGCGAACGTCCCGGCGTTCCCGGGCCGCACGCTGGTGCTGGTGGACACCTCGGGGTCCATGAACGGCGTGGGCGTCTCGGAGCGGTCGAAGATGACGTACGCCCAGATGGCCGCCCTGTTCGGCGTCACTCTGGCGTCGCGCGGCGACCAGGTCGACCTGCACGGCTTCGCCAGCGGCACCTTCCGCCACGAGGCGCGGCGGGGCGCGTCCGTCCTGCGCGAGGTCGAGCGGTTCGTCAACCGGATCGGCGAGGTCGGTCACGGCACGCAGATCGCCGAGTCGGTGCGGGCGACGTATGCCGGGCACGACCGGGTGATCATCCTGTCGGACATGCAGACGTTCGGGGGCGGCTGGGGAGGCGACGTCACCGACGCCGCCCCGAGGGGCGTCCCGATGTACGGGTTCAACCTGGCCGGGTACAAGCACGGCGCCATGCCGAGCGGCTCGGGCAACCGCCACGAACTGGGCGGCATGACGGATGCGACCTTCCGGCTCATCCCGCTGCTCGAGGCCGGGCGCGACGCTGCCTGGCCGTGGCTGTAGAGCGCCCGCCAGGTCCGTCATGACGAGCGACATGACGGGCCTGGCGGCCATGCCCACCGAGGCGGCCGCGCATGGCCCGCGACTGGTGAGTCACCGCGCGGCACGCCGCGGGCCTCACGTGACGCGGATCTGAGCCTGTGGATCCGCGGGGAGCAACTCGTGCGCGGCCTGTACGAGAACCGGCCGCCGGCGATCCTGCCGCCCAAGGCGGACCGGGCCTCTCGGCGGGGCGGCGATCATCGCGGTGCCGACCGCGATCGCCGGGGGCGGCTACGGCGCGTCGGCGGGCGGGGACGGCGGGGCGGCCAGCAGGACGGCCCACAGGTGCGACTCGGCGCCCTGGGACTCCAGGCGCCGCCGCATCCGCTCCACGCCGCCGCGCGTGGGCAGCGCCAGCCGGACCAGCAGCGGGTAGCCGACCGCGAACCCGGCGACGAACACCAGCTCGCTGTGCCCGACCATCGCCAGCGGCAGGCCGAGCAGGATGACGCCCTCGGCCAGCGCGAACCGCAGCAGCACCGCCTGCCGGAACATCAGCAGCGCCGACTGGGCCGCCGCGCCGGGCGCGGTCCGCCCGGCGCCCGGCGGCATGGGGCGCGGCGCGCGGGGGCCGGCCAGCAGCGCGACGAGCGCGGCGGCGGCGAGCGGCGCGTAGCTCCACAGGGGCGCGTCCCCGCCGCCGTCCTGCACGATCAGCGGCATGATCGCGAAGATGAGCAGCGGCGCGGCCAGCAGCACCAGCATCATCGCGCGCAGCCGGCCGAGCTCGGTGCCGGAGCCGAGCGAGGCGAGGTAGCCGGGGTCGTCGCCCGGTCCCGCGCCGAACACCGGCGCCACGTCCGGGCCGCCGTCGCCGTCCGGCGACTTCGGCGAGTACATGGAGAACGGGGGTGGCGCCATGGCTGCGAACTTTAGCCCGGCGGCGGGCCCCGGCAATAGATCCCACCAGGGATCTCCGCGCCGTCCGGTGATCGCGTGCGGCCGGCCGCTCGCTTTCCGCGGGCCCGGCGCGGACCGCTAGATTGGCCGCCTATGAAGGAGCGTCACCTCGGGCGGAGCGGGCTGCTGGTGTCCCGGCTGGGCCTCGGCACCATGACCTGGGGGCAGGACACCGACCCGGACGAGGCCGCGGCGCAGCTCGTCGCGTTCGTGGACGCCGGGGGCACGCTGGTCGACACCGCCGACGTCTACACCGGCGGCATCAGCGAGCGGATCCTCGGCCACCTGCTGCGCGAGACGGTCGACCGCGACGGCCTGGTGATCGCGACGAAGGCCGCGATCAGGCCGAACGGCCGCTACGACGGCTCCCGACGGCACCTGCTGCGCGCCCTGGACGCCTCCCTGGACCGGATGGACCTCGACCACGTCGACCTGTGGCAGCTGCACGTCTACGACCCGTCGACGCCGCTGGAGGAGACGCTGTCGGCGCTGGACGAGGCGGTCGCGTCCGGCCGCGCCCGCTACGTCGGCGTGTCGAACTACGCGGGCTGGCAGGTCGCCAAGGCCGCCGCGTGGCAGCGCGCCTGGCCGGGCCGCGCCCCGGTGGTGTCCGCGCAGCTGGAGTACTCGCTGCTGCGCCGCGACATCGAGCGGGAGGTCGTGCCCGCCGCGCTCGACGCCGGGGCGGGGCTGCTGCCGTGGTCGCCGCTCGGCCGGGGCGTGCTCACCGGCAAGTACCGCACCGGCATCCCCGCCGGGTCGCGCGCCGCGGCCCCGCACTTCGCCGACTTCGTCCAGCCGTACCTGGACGAGGAGTGCGCCAGGATCGTGGAGTCGGTGGTGACCGCCGCCGAGGGCCTCGGCCGCTCGCCGCTGGCGGTGGCGCTTGCGTGGGTCCGCGACCGGGAGGGCGTCGCCGCCCCGATCGTCGGCGCCCGCACCGCCGCGCAGCTCGGCGCGATCCTGGAGAGCGAGGACGTGACGCTCCCGACCGAGATCCGCAACGCGCTCGACGACGTCTCCGACACCGCTACGGGAAGCCCGTGACCGACATCCCCGACCACACGCCCGACCAGCCCTCCCCCGCCGAGCGGGCCGCGCGCGCCGCGGCGGCGATGCGCGCCGCCGAGGCCGCCGCCGGAGCGCTCGGCGAACGCGGAGCCGAAGAGCCCGCCCCGCCCCCGCCGACACCGCCGGCCCGCGACGCGGCGGACGGCCGGCGCGCCCTCGGCGAGCTGTTCGCCGCGGCCGGGGCGCCCGCGCCGCTCGCGGCCCGCGCCGCGGCCCGGCTCGGCCCCGACGCCGCGGACCTGCTGCGCGCCGACCCGTGGCGGCTGCTCCGGGTGCCCGGCGTCCTGCCCGCCCAGGCCGACCACTTCGCGCGCGCCGTGCTCGGCGCGGAGGCCGCGCCCGGCGACGTCCGGCGCGGGCGGGCGCTCGTCCTGCACCTGCTGACGGAGGCGGCGCGCGCGGGCCACACGGTCACGCCCGCCGCGGAGGTGGTGTCCGCGCTGGAACGCGCCCGGGTCCCCGACCCGCGGGGCGCCGTGGAGGCCGCGCTCGACGAGGCCGAGGTCCTGTCCCTCACCGAGGAGCCCGGCTTCGGCGACTTCGACGAGGACTCCGATGACGCCGGGCCGGAGGAGCCCGAGGAGCGGCTCGGCGCGGCGCGGTGGGCGCTCGCGGAGGAGGCCGCCGCCGAGGGGTTCCAGCGGCTCACGCTCACCGCGGCGCCGCTGCTGGACGACGCGGCCCTCAAGGGCCTGCGCGACGGCCTGCCCGAGGACCGGTCGCTCGCGCTCACCGCCGCGCTGCGCACCGGGGTGAGCATCCTGCGCGGCGCGCCGGACGGCGTCGCCGCGGCCGCCCTGGACATCGCCGGTGCCGCCGCGGGCGCGGGCCTGCGGGCCGCCGTCGCCGCGCCCACCGACCGCGCCGCCGCGGACCTGGCCGCCCCCGCGGGAGTCGCGGTCACCAGCCTGCACCGGCTCCTCGAACCCCGGGAGGACGGCCCGCCGGCCGCGCCCGGCGCCGTCGTCTACGGGCGCGGCGAGCAGTCGCCGCTCGACCTCGACCTGATCGTCGTGACCGACGCCTCGGCGCTCGACGTCGAGCTGTGCGCGGTCCTGGCCGAGGCGTGCCCCGACGGCGCCCACCTGGTGCTGTGCGCGGAGCCGGGCGCCGCGCCGCCCGCCGGGCCCGGCCGCCCGCTGGACGACCTGGAGGCGTCGGAGACCGTCCCCGCCGTCACGCTGGACGCCGAGCCGCCGTCCGATCCGCTCGGGACGCTGGCGGAGGCGGTGCGCGGCGGCGACCTGCCCGCCGTGGACGCGCCCGGCCGGGAGGTCGTCGTCGTGCCCGCCGCCGACCCCGGCGAGGCGGTGCACCGGGCGGTGCAGCTCGCCGCCGACTCGATCCCCCGCGCGCTGGGCATCCCGGTCGAGGACGTCCAGGTCGTCGCGCCGGCCGCCGGGGGTCCGGCGGGCGCGGGAGCGCTCAACGCGGCGCTCAAGGCCCGGCTCAACCCCGGCCCCGGCGCGTTCGGCGGGATGGACCCCGGCGACCGGGTGGTCGTCGCCGCGCCGCTCCCCCAGGCCGCGGTCGGCGAGACGGGGGTGGTGACCGGCGGCGGCCCGCACGGGCTCGACGTCGCGTTCCCCGCCGGCCCGGCCGTGGTCGCCCCGGCCGACGCGGCACGGCTGCGGCACGGCTGGGCCGTCCCGGTCGCGCAGGCGCGCGGGACGCGCCGCCCCGCCGTGGTCGCGGTCATGCCCGCCGAGGGGCTGTCGAGGCCGCTGGTGGCCACCGCGTTCGGGCTGGCCCGCCGGCACCTGTCGGTCGTCCAGGCGGCGGGGCCGGCACTGGCCAGGGCCGTCCGCGAGGACGGAGCGCCGCCCCGGCGCACCCGGCTCGCGACACTGCTGGTCCAGTGAGGCCGAGACACGGTAAAGAAACCCCCGTGTCGCGGTTTACGGACGGCCCTGTATGGGACACGATGTCAACAGGGTCAGGCACGGCATCGGGTGGAGGAACGACATGCCCCAGCGGCTCAGGCGGCTAGGTTCGGCTTCGGCGGCGGTCTCGGCGGGAGCGCTCGTCCTCGTGCTCGCCGCCCCGGCGGCCGACGCCGCGGCGGCGGACACGTGCAAGAAGGGCGTCGACCCCGAGAGCACGGTCGAGAACTGGAAGTGCAACCTCGGCAACCTGCGCGAGGCCCTCACCCCGAAGAGCCCCACGCCGACGCCCGCCCCGAAGAAGACCACCGAGAACACCACGAAGAAGACCCGGAAGACCCCGGTCAAGGCGCCGGCGAAGGCCCCGCGCGACCCGGCCGCGTCCACGGGCGGCGGAGCCGGGGCGGCGTCGGGGCCGGCCCCGATGACCGGCGGCGAGGGCCTCAAGCCGTACGCCGGCGGGGCGCCGACGACCGCGAGCGGGCTGCCCGGCGTGCTGCCGACACCGGAGATCGCCGCCGACCCGAACGCCTACCGGAACGCCTCCGGCACCGCGGCCATGCCGCAGACGCGGCTGATCTCCCCGGTCGCCGCGTCCGGGACCGACGACCACCAACTGCTCCTCGTCGCGGCCGCCGCGGGCGCCGCCGGAGCGGTCGGCGCCCTCAACCTCAGCGTCGCCGGACGCGCCCTCCGCCGCCGCAGGGCGCGCTAGCCGGCCGGCGCCCCCAGGCGGTCCGCCGCGGGCGCGGCGGACCGGTGCGCGGGCCGGGCCGATGCGCGGGGCGGGCTAGTACGCGGCGCCGATGGCGTGGATGCCGCCGTCGACGTGGACGATCTCGCCGGTGGTGGCGGGGAACCAGTCCGACAGGAGCGCCGCGCACGCGCGGGCGGTCGGCTCGCTGTCCTTGACGTCCCAGCCGAGCGGCGCCGCCTTCGGCCACATGTCGGTCATGCCCTCGAAGCCGGGGATGCTCTTGGCCGCCATCGTCGCCAGCGGCCCCGCCGCGACGAGGTTGACGCGGATGCCCTGCGGGCCCAGGTACTTGGCCAGGTAGCGGGAGCACGACTCCAGGCCGGCCTTCGCCACGCCCATCCAGTCGTACACCGGCCACGCCTTGGTGGCGTCGAAGTCCAGGCCGACGACCGAGCCGCCGTCCTTCATGAGCGGCAGGCACGCCATCGTCAGCGACTTCAGCGAGTACGTGGAGGCGTGCACGGCGGTCGCGACGTCCTCCCACGGCGTCTCCAGGAAGTTGCCGCCGAGCGCCGACTGCGGCGCGAAGCCGATGGCGTGGACGACGCCGTCGAGGTGGTCGAAGCCGTTGGCGCGCAGGTTCCCCGCGAGGGCGTCCAGCTGCTCGGTGTTCATCACGTCCAGCTCGATGACCGGCGGCGGAGCGTCCGGGCCGGACGGCAGCCGCTTCGCGGTCCGCTGCGTCAGCGTCGGGCGCGGGTAGGCCGTCAGGACGACCTCGGCGCCCTGCTCCTGCGCGACCCGCGCGACGTGGAACCCGATGGAGGCGTCGGTGAGGACGCCGGTCACCAGGATGCGCTTGCCTTCGAGGATTCCCATGATCGTCAGTGCCCCATTCCCAGTCCGCCGTCCACCGGGATCACGGCCCCGGTGATGTAGGCGGCGTCCTCGCTCGCCACGAACCGCACCGCCTTCGCGATCTCCTCCGGCCGCGCGATCCGCCCGAGCGGGACCGCCGCCGTGATGGCCTTCTGCTGGTCCTCGGTGAGGACCGCCGTCATGTCGGTGTCGACGAACCCCGGCGACACCACGTTGACCGTGATGTTGCGGGAGCCCAGCTCGCGGGCGAGGGAGCGCGCGAACCCGACCATGCCCGCCTTGGACGCGGCGTAGTTGGACTGCCCCGGCGAGCCCATCAGCCCCACGACCGACGACACCAGCACGATCCGCCCGGTGCGCTTGCGCATCATGCCCTTCACGGCCCGCTTCGCGACCCGGAACGCGCCGGTCAGGTTCGTGTCGAGCACGGACGTGAACGACTCCTCGCTCATGATCGCGAGCAGCGTGTCCTTGGTGATGCCCGCGTTCGCGACCACCACCTGCACCGGCCCCTGCTCGGCCTCGACCTTGCTGAACGCGGCGTCCACGTCCTCGGCGTCGGTCACGTCGCAGCGGACGCCGAACAGCCCCTCGGGGGGCTCTCCCGACCGGTAGGTGACGGCGACCGCGTCGCCCGCCGCGGACAGCTCGCGGGCGATCGCCAGGCCGATGCCCCGGTTACCGCCGGTCACGAGGACAGAGCGACTCATCACGACCCTCTCATCGACTTTCGTGCTCAGATGACTGCGGCTCGACCCTAGCGGCCCCCGCGGCGCCCTGCGGATGTGCCGAACCGACAAGATCCGCTCACCCCGGTTTGTTCGCGGGCCCGCCGCGCGCCCGGCGGGTAGGTTGCTGAGGGTGCATGACATCGATCCCGCCTTCACCGCGCTGCCGCTCCGCGCGCTGGCCGACGCGGCTCTGACCCGGGCCCGGGAGCTGGGCGCCGAGCACGCCGACTTCCGCCTCGAGCGCATCCGCAGCCAGACGCTCCGGCTGCACGACGCCGCCCTGGAGACCGCCCTCGACGCCGACGACGTCGGCCTGTCCGTCCGGGTCGTCAAGGACGGCACCTGGGGCTTCGCCGCCGGCATCGACCTCACCCCCGACGGGGCCGCGCGGGTCGCCGCGCAGGCCGTCGAGGTCGCGGCCGTCGCCAAGCCCGTCAACCGCGAACCCATCGAACTGGCCCCCGAACCCGTCCACGGGGAGCGCACCTGGGTCTCGGCGTACGAGACCGACCCGTTCGAGGTGCCGACCGCCGACAAGGCCGCCCTGCTGGCCGGGTGGAGCCGCCGCCTGCTCGGCGACGACCGCGTCGACCACGTGGACGCGACGCTCCTCCAGGTCAAGGAGAACAAGTTCTTCGCCGACCTCGCCGGGACCGTCACCACCCAGCAGCGCGTCCGCCTGCACCCCGTCGTGAACGCCGTCGGCATCGGCGACGGCGTGTTCGACACGATGCGGACGCTAGCGCCGCCCGCCGGATACGGATGGGAATGGCTGTCCGGCGCGCACTGGGACTGGGACGGCGAACTGGCCCGCATCCCCGAGCTGCTCGCCGAGAAGCTCGCCGCGCCGACCGTCGACCCCGGCGTGTACGACCTCGTCGTCGACCCGTCCAACCTGTGGCTGACGATCCACGAGTCGATCGGGCACGCCACCGAACTGGACCGGGCCCTCGGCTACGAGGCCGCCTACGCCGGCACCTCCTTCGCCACGCCCGACAAGCTCGGCACCATGCGGTACGGCTCCAAGGCCATGAACATCACCGGGGACCGCACCACCGAGCACGGCCTCGCCACCATCGGCTACGACGACGAGGGCGTGCGGACCCGGTCGTTCGACATCGTGTCCGAGGGGCTGTTCACCGGATACCAGACCGACCGGCGCATCGCGCGCCTCACCGGCGCCGACCGCTCCAACGGCTGCGCGTTCGCGGACGCGGCGTCCAGCATGCCGATCCAGCGGATGGCGAACGTCTCCCTCAAGCCCGCCGACGACGGCCCGTCCACCGACGAGCTGATCTCCGGCGTGGAGCGCGGCATCTACATCGCCGGCGACAAGAGCTGGTCCATCGACATGCAGCGGTACAACTTCCAGTTCACCGGCCAGCGGTTCTACCGGATCGAGAACGGGCGGCTCGCCGGGCAGCTCCGCGACGTCGCCTACCAGGCCACCACCACCGACTTCTGGAACTCCATGGAGGCCGTCGGCGGCCCGGGCACCTACGTGCTCGGCGGCGCGTTCAACTGCGGCAAGGGCCAGCCGGGACAGGTCGCGCCGGTCAGCCACGGCTGCCCCTCCGCGCTGTTCCGCGGCGTCAACATCCTCAACACCCTGAAGGAGGCGGGCGCGTGAGCGAGGCGAACCGGCCGGCGGCGCGCGGGATCGGGCCGCAGGAGGCCGTCGAGCGGGCCCTGGCGCTGTCCCGCGCCGACGACTGCATCGTGATCGCCGACGAGGCGAGCACCGCGAACCTGCGCTGGGCGGGCAACACCCTCACCACCAACGGCGTGACGCGCTCCAGCCGCCTCACCGTCATCGCGCTGCGCCGCACCGCCGACGGCGTCGCCGCGGGCGTGGTGTCCCGGTCGGCCGCCGGCGCCGACGGCATCGAGGACCTCGTCCGCGCCGCCGAGGCCGACGCCGCCGGCAACGAGCCCGCCGAGGACGCCCAGCCGCTGGTCGGCGGAGGCTCCGCGGCCGGCTGGGACGACGAGCCCGCCGAGACCGGCATCGGCGTGTTCGAAGGAGTCGCGCCCGCACTCGGCGAGGCGTTCGCCGCCGCGCAGGCCGCCGACCGGCGCCTCTACGGATTCGCCAACCACGTCCTGACCTCGACGTTCGTCGGGAACTCCGCCGGGCTGCGGCTGCGCCACGACCAGCCCACCGGGCTGCTGGAGCTGAACGCCAAGAGCGCCGGCGGCTCGGCGTGGGCCGGCACCGGCACCCGCGACTTCGCGGGCGTCGACGTCGGCGCCCTCGCCGGCGACCTCGCCCGCCGGCTGGAATGGGGCGAACGGCGGATCGACCTCCCCGCCGGGCGGTACGAGACGATCCTGCCGCCGTCCGCCGTCGCCGACCTGATGATCTACCTGTACTGGTCGGCGGGCGCCCAGGACGCCGCGGACGGCCGGACGGTGTTCAGCGCCCCCGGCGGCGGCACCCGCGTCGGAGAGCGCCTCGCGAGCCTGCCCGTGACCCTGTCCAGCGACCCGTCCGCCACCGGGCTGGAATGCGCCCCGTTCGTCATCGCGCACGCCTCAGGCCGCGAAGCGTCCGTGTTCGACAACGGCCTCCCGCTCGGCGCCACCGACTGGATCCGGGACGGGACGCTGCACTCCCTCACCCAGACCCGGCACTCGGCGGACCGGACCGGGCTGCCGGCCACCCCGTCCATCGACAACCTCGCCCTGGTCGGGCCGGACGGCGGCGCGTCCCTGGACGAGATGGTCGCCCGCACCGAACGCGGCCTGCTGCTCACCTGCCTCTGGTACATCCGCGAGGTCGACCCGCAGAGCCTCCTGCTGACCGGCCTCACCCGCGACGGCGTCTACCTCGTCGAGAACGGCGAAGTCGTCGGCGCCGTGAACAACTTCCGGTTCAACGAGAGCCCCGTCGACCTGCTCACCCGGCTCGCCGAGGTCGGCGAGACCGCGCCGACCCTGCCGCGCGAATGGTCGGACTACTTCACCCGCGCCGCCATGCCGCCCATCAGGATCGCCGACTTCAACATGTCGACGGTGTCGCAGGCGTCCTGAGCGTGGGGGACCGGCCCCCCACGCCCCCGGATGCGGGCGGGTGGGGGGTCAGGTGTCCTCTAGGCGGAAGCCGACCTTCATCGTGACCTGGAAGTGGGCCACCTCGCCGTCCTCGATCTGGCCGCGGACCTCCGTCACCTCGAACCAGTCGAGGTGGCGGAGGGTCTGGGTGGCGCGCCTGACTCCGTTGCGGATCGCGGTCTCGACGGACTCCGGGGAGGTCCCCACGATCTCCGTCACCCGGTACGTGCGATCGGTCATCTCGTTCCTCCCGTGATTTGACCCGTACTGCCGTCGCAGGTCGGACCTCATGGGCTTACCGTGGAAATGTGAAGGTCAATCCCCGCCACCACCGGGAGCCGGAGATCTACACGGTCACCGACGCCCCCCGGCCCATGTCAGAGGACATCGGCTACCGGCAGCGCCGGTACCTGATCTCCATGGGGGTCCGCACCCTCTGCTTCGTCGGCGCGGTCGTCGCCGCGGTCGCGGGCGCGCCGTGGTGGCTGGCGGTGCTCCTGGTGGTCGGGGCCCTCCTGCTGCCCTACGTCGCGGTGATCTTCGCCAACGGGGGGCGCGAGCCGACGGCCTCGGCATCCTTCGGGGACCGCGCCGGGGCGCAACACGACAGGTCCGGCCTAGAGTCCGGACAGAAGCCCGATTCCGGACAGCGACCAGAAATCGGGTCGTGACATTCTCTTGACTAACCGCGGGGGGTTTCGGTGTACGATTTGTACCGGCGCTCTGGTCCCCCGTCGGAGCGCCCGTGCCGGTGTTCCGGGCCCCCGTCGGAACACCGATGATGCGGCGCCGGGTGGATTGCCCCCGTATCCACCCGGCGCCGCTTTTCAATGTCCGGGGACTCTCCTGGGACGTCACCGGCCCGCGGCCGGTGCTTCGCTGACCCGCCCTTGACGGTCCGTCCGGCCGGAAGCACACCGCCGGAGCCACGGCAAGTTCAGGCGCTGGCCTAATCCGGCCACGAGCCGAAACCCGGTCGATCCGAACTTTTCGCCCGCTGATCCGTGCGCGGGCAAGAGGTTCCCGGCCCGCGCCCTCCGGCTTGCCCGCCCCGGACCGATCCGTTCCGGGCCCCCGCTGCGTACTGCTGAGCGGCGACAACACCGCCCCGCGCCCGAGGGGAGGCCCCGTGGACCCAGGATTCCGGCTGGACGGCCGCTACCGCATGGAACGACGCGTCGGACGGCGCGGCCCGGCCCAGGTGCGGCGCGCGCACGACGAACTGCTCGCCCGCCGCGTCGCGGACTCCCCCGGCGGCGCCCTGCCGCCCGCGCCGCCGCACCGGTCCGTGCCGGCGGGCGACCGGGGCGTGCCGCCCGCGCCGTCCCGGCCCGTGGTCCCGGCGGCGGACGCGCGGGCGCCGGCGGCCCGGACGCGCAGCCGGGCCGGCCGTGCTGCTCGCCGAGATCCCGGCGGCCCCTGAACCGCGAACCCCTTGACGGACGGCTCCGATGAGACGAACATCACACCTGACCTTTCTGAGACAGATCGATGATGTGTCTCATGAGCGGCCCGCCAGGACACGACGCGACGCGGCCCCGCACGCCGGTGCGGGAAACGGAGATCGGTGATGAGCGGACACGACGACGTACCGGAGTGGGCGCCCCGGAACGCCACGGAGACGGGCGGATTCGACGCACCCCATGTCTTCCTCGGCGCCTCCGATCCGGGCGGCGTCCCCGGCGCGCACCGGGCGCCGCCCCGGACGGAGGCCGGCGAGCCCTTCGACGCCTTCCGCCGCCCCCGGAGCACGCCCCGCCCGCCCGGCCCGGCGCACGCCGCCGCGAAGCCGGCCCGCGCCGGACGCCGGGCGGGCGGGGCGCGCCGGCCGCCGCGCCGCCTCGGCGGCATCCTGCTCGGCCCGCTGGCGGGCGCGATCGGCCTGGTGCTGATCACCGGCGCCGCCGCGTACGCGTTCGGCACGGCGGGCGGCGGCTGCTCCGGCGGCGACGCGCTGACGATCGCCGTGGCGGCGGCCCCGGACGTCGCACCCGCGGCGATCCGGGCGGCGGGCCGGTTCAACGACGCCGGGCACGAGGTGGACGGGCGCTGCGCCCGCGCGCGCGTGCGCACGACCGACCCGGCCGCCGTCGCGACGCTGCTGTCCGGAAGGGGCGTGGCCGGGGTGGCGGAGAAGCCCGACGTCTGGATCCCGGACTCGTCCCTGTGGACCGACCTCGTCGAAGGGTCCGGCCCGGCGGGAACCGGGCTCGGCGGGATGGCGTCGAGCCCCATCGTCCTCGCGATGCCGCGCGGCCTCGCGGCGCAGCTGCGCGACCTCGGGGCCCCCGCGCGGCCGTCCTGGCGGGAGCTGCTGGCGGCGGCCGGGACGGCGGAGGACTCCGGCGACGACCCCGGGGGCGGGGACGGCGTGATCCCCCCGCGGCTGTTCCGGCTGCAGGTCCCCGACCCCGTCCGCAGCGCCACGGGGATGGGCACCCTGCTGCTGGCCGGGGCGCTGCTGTCGGGCGGCCCCGAGGGGCGGGCGGGGTTCGCCGGCGTGGTCCGCACGTTCCGGGAGGGCGTGGCGGCGTCGGTCGACGCGGAGTTCACGGCGTTCCGCGTGGAGAAGGGCGACCGGTATCCCGTCGCGCTGGCGCCCGAGCAGGCCGTGTTCGCCTACAACGCGCGCCGGCCGGCGGAGCCCGCCGTGGCGGTGTACCCGGCCGAGGGCACCGTCTACCTCGACCACCCCGTGACCGTCCTGTCCGGGGACCCCGCCGAGGTGAGCGCGGCCAGGCTGCTGCGCGCGGAGCTCGCGTCCAAGGCCACGCGCGACGACGTGCGCGGGCTCGGCTTCCGCGCTCCCGACGGCACCGCGCCGGCGGCGTTCACCGAGAAGGCCGGGTTGAACCCGCGCGCGCCCGGGGCGCTGCCCCCGGTGCCCGCCGCGCAGGTGCGCGGGACCGTGCAGCAGTGGGCCCAGCTGTCGCTGAGCATCCGGATGCTGAGCATCATCGACGTCTCCGGGTCGATGGAGGAGGACGTCGCGCCGGGCGTGTCCCGGCTCCAGGCGACGGTGCGCACGGCGCAGGACGGGCTGTCGCTGCTGCCCGACGACAGCGAGCTCGGCCAGTGGGTCTTCTCCACCGGGCTGGTGGGCGGGCAGGACTGGCGGGAGCTGGTGAGCGTGGGGCCGCTCGGCGAGCGGCTCGGCTCGGCCACCCGCCGCCAGCGGATGCTGAGCGCGTTCGCGCAGATCCGGGTGAAGGAGCACGGCGACACGGGCCTGTACGACACGGTCATGGCGGCGTTCGACTACATGAAGCGGACCTACAAGCCGGAGTACGTGAACTCGATCCTGCTGTGGACGGACGGCAGGAACGAGGACCCGGGCGGCCCGTCGCTCGCCGAGACGCTGGAGCACATCCGCCGCGAGTACGACCCGGAGCGCCCGGTGCTGATCAACATGTTCGGCAACGGCGACGGCGTGGACGTCGGCGAGCTGCGGCGGATCGCGCGGCTCACCCGCGGCGACGCCTACGTGGCCGACACCCCCGAGCAGGTGCAGGCCCTCTTCCTCAAGGCGCTGTCCCAGCGGGTCACCCCCTGACCCGGCGCGCCCCGGCCCCGATCCGATCGCACTCGTACTTGGTTCTAGAACCAGATTCGAGCTAAGTTAGCGTTCCGTTAGTAACGCAGCGAGAGGGGACGGCGTGCGCCGCACCGTTTTCAACGAGGACCACGAGGCGTTCCGGGACACGATCCGGGCGTTCATCGAGGCCGAGGTCGCCCCGGTCTACGAGGACTGGGAGAACGCGGGCCACCCGCCGCGCGAGTTCTACGCCAAGCTCGGCGAGCTCGGCGTGTTCGGCATCCAGGTGCCCGAGGAGTACGGCGGCGCCGGCGAGACCAGCTTCAAGTACCAGGCGGTGGTCTCCGAGGAGTGCGCCCGCGCGGGCGTCGGCTTCGGCGGCTACGGGGTGCACGTCAACCTCGTCCTGCCCTACCTGCTCAAGTACGGCAGCGAGGAGCAGAAGAAGCGCTGGCTGCCGGCGTTCGTGTCCGGCGAGATGATGACGGCCATCGCCATGACCGAGCCCGGCACCGGCTCCGACCTCGCCGGCATGCAGACCACCGCGAAGCGCGACGGCGACCACTACGTCCTGAACGGCGCCAAGACCTTCATCACCGGCGGCGTCCTCGCCGACCGGGTGCTGGTGGTGGCCCGCACGTCCCCCGCCACGCCGGAGAACCGCCGCGCCGGGCTGTCGATCCTCGCCGTCGACACGAAGAGCGAGGGCTACGCGGTCGGCCGCAAGCTGGAGAAGATCGGGCTGCGCAGCTCCGACACCGCCGAGCTGTCGTTCACCGACGTCCGGGTGCCCGTCGAGGACCTCCTCGGCGAGGAGGGCCGCGGCTTCGACTACCTCACCCACAACCTGGCCGAGGAGCGCCTCGGCATCGCGACCAGCTCCTACGCGTCCGCCGCCGCCGCGGTCGAGTTCGCGCGCAGGTACGTCAAGGAGCGCACGGTCTTCGGCAAGACCGTGTCGTCGTTCCAGAACACCAAGTTCGTCCTCGCCGAGTGCGCCACCGAGGTCGAGGCGGCCCGCTCCCTCGTCGACCGCTGCATCGAGGCGCTGGACGCCGGCGAGCTCACCCCCGCCGACGCCGCCGTCTGCAAGCTGTTCTGCACCGAGGTGCAGGCCCGCGTCGTCGACAAGTGCCTCCAGCTGCACGGCGGCTACGGATACATCCTGGAGTACCCGATCGCGCGCCTGTACGCCGACGCCCGCGTCACCCGGATCTACGGCGGCACCAGCGAGGTCCTCAAGACCATCATCGCCAAGGACATCCAGGTCTGACGGAAGGGAAGCGGAGATGACCGACAACCGGGTCGCCCTGGTCACCGGGGCCGCGCGCGGCATCGGCGCCGCCGTCGCCGTCCGGCTCGCGCGGGAGGGATTCGCCGTCGCGGTCTGCGACCTCGACGAGGCCGCCTGCGCCGGCACCGTCGACGCGATCGCGGAGGACGGCGGGACGGCGCTCGCCGTCGGCGTGGACGTCGCCGACTCCGCGGCGGCGGCCGCGGCCGTCGCGCGCGTCGCCGCCGAGCTGGGCCCGCCGGTGGTGCTGGTGAACAACGCCGGCATCACCCGCGACAACCTGCTGTTCAAGATGTCCGACGACGACTGGGACTCCGTCATGTCGGTGCACCTGCGCGGCTCGTTCCTGATGAGCCGCGCCGCGCAGGAGCACATGACGAAGGCCGGCTGGGGCCGGATCGTGAACCTGTCGTCGGTGTCGGCCCTCGGCAACCGCGGCCAGGTCAACTACTCGGCCGCCAAGGCGGGCCTGCAGGGCTTCACCAAGACCCTCGCCATCGAGCTCGGCAGGTTCGGCGTCACCGCCAACGCGATCGCGCCCGGGTTCATCGCGACCGAGATGACCGCCGCGACCGCCGCCCGCGTCGGCGTCGACTTCGAGGACTTCAAGGCCGCCGCCGCCAAGGAGATCCCGGTGCGGCGCGTCGGCGTCCCCGAGGACATCGCCGGGACGGTCGCGTTCCTCGTCGGCGAGGACGCGTCGTTCGTGTCCGGCCAGGTGATCTATGTGGCGGGTGGTCCCCGCGCGTGAGGGGGCGCCCCGCGCACGGGACCGGGACGCGACGGAGGAGTCGCTGCGGGCGGCCGCGGTCGCGCTGCTGCGCCGCGGCGGCGTCCTCGCCGGGCTGAACCTGCGGCAGGTCGCCGACGAGGCGCGCGTCAACCGCGGGCTCGTCTACCAGTACTTCGGGTCGCGGCGGTCGCTGCTGCGCTCGGCCCTGTTCCACCGGTCGCGGCCGAACGCCGAGGACGCGGTCGACGCCGCCGGGCTGCCGCTGCGCCGGCGGCTGTCCCGGCTGTTCTGGACGAGCCTGCAGGACCCCGAGCCCGTCCGGCTGGCGACGCTGCTGGTGCTGGACGGCGACGACCGGCCCCGCGTCCTGCTGAACCGGGGCGCGGGCCGCGCCGACCTCGCCGCCGAGGCCGCGCGGGGCGAGCTGCCGGTCGAGGACGTGGCGGCGGTGCAGGCGGCGATCGCGTCCACGATCTACGGGTACACGCTGCTGCGCGAGCATCTCGCGCGCGAGATCGGCCTCCCGGCCGACGACCTCGACAAGCGCATGGCGGAGTGCGTGGAGGCCATGTTCGCCCGCGAGCCGTCCGCCCGCGAGCCGTCCGCGCGCGAGGCCGGCTAGTACGCGCGCGCCCCGGCGAGCCGCCGCGACAGGGCCGCCGGGGCGCCGGCGAGCGACGGTCCGTACCAGGTGAGATGGCGCCCGTCCACGAGCGCGACGTCGAGGCCGGGGAACGACTCGGGGCCGTCGTCCTCGGTGAAGCGGTACGGCTCGTCCGGCAGGACGACGAGGTCGGCGCCGGCGGCGTTCAGCTCGTCCAGGGGGATCTTGGGGTAGCGGTCGGGGTGGCCGGCGTAGACGTTGGACACGCCCAGGCGGGACAGGACGTCGCCGGTGAACGTGTCGCGGCCGACGACCATCCACGGCCGCCGCCAGACCGGGACGACCGCGGCCCGCCGCCGCTCCGGGACGACGTCCGCCCAGACGCGCGCCGCCTCGTCCAGCCAGCCCGGCGCCGCGACGCGGCACGCCTCCGCGAGCATGCGGCGCAGCGAGGCGAGGGCCTCGTCGACCGTGCGGATCTCGGTCATCCAGACGGGGATGCCGGCCGCGCGCATCGCCTCGACGTCGGCGGGGCGGTTCTCCTCGGTGTTCCCCAGGACGACGTCGGGCCGCAGCTCCGCGATCCGCTCCACGTCGGGGTTCTTCGTGCCCCCCACGCGCGGCACGTCCAGGCCCTCCGGATGCGTGCACCAGTCGGTGGCCCCCGCGAGCAGGCCCGGCGCGGTCACCGCGACCGTCTCCGTCAGGGACGGGACGATCGACACGACGCGGCGCACCCGGTCCGGGACCGGGACCGGGCGGCCGGTGTCGTCGGCGGGCGTCATGCGCGCGCCCCGCGGCGGGCGGCCCCCCGCGCCCCCTGGGCCGCCCCGCTCATATGTTGCGCCGGTACTGGCCGCCGACCTCGAAGAACGCGTCGGTGATCTGCTGGAGGCTGCACACGCGCGCCGCGTCCATCAGGACGGCGAACACGTTCTCGCCGGACCGCGCCGCCTCCTTCAGCGCGGCGAGGGCGGCGCCGGCCCGGTCACGGTGCGCGTCCTGGTAGCGGCGGACGCGGTCGAGCTGGGAGCGCTTCTCGTCCTCGGTGGCGCGGGCCAGCTCGATCGTCTTCGGCGTCCCGTCCCCGCCCTCCGCCGGGCGGAACGTGTTGACCCCGATGATCGGCAGGGACCCGTCGTGCTTGCGCCGCTCGTACAGCATCGACTCGTCCTGGATGCGGCCGCGCTGGTAGCCGGTCTCCATCGCGCCGAGGACGCCGCCGCGCTCGCTGATGCGGTCGAACTCCGTGAGCACCGCCTCCTCGACCAGGTCGGTCAGCTCGTCGATGACGAACGAGCCCTGCAGCGGGTTCTCGTTCATCGCGAGGCCCCACTCCCGGTTGATGACGAGCTGGATCGCCAGCGCCCGCCGCACCGACTCGGCCGTCGGCGTCGTCACGGCCTCGTCGTAGGCGTTGGTGTGCAGGCTGTTGCAGTTGTCGTAGATGGCGATGAGCGCTTGCAGGGTCGTGCGGATGTCGTTGAAGTGCATCTCCTGCGCGTGCAGGGAGCGCCCGGACGTCTGCACGTGGTACTTGAGCTTCTGGCTGCGCTCGTTGGCGCCGTACCGGTCGCGCATGGCCACGGCCCAGATGCGGCGGGCCACGCGTCCGAGGACGTTGTACTCGGGGTCCATGCCGTTGGAGAAGAAGAACGACAGGTTGGGCGCGAAGTCGTCGATGTCCATGCCGCGCGCCAGGTACGACTCGACGTAGGTGAACCCGTTGGCGAGGGTGAACGCGAGCTGGCTGATGGGGTTCGCGCCGGCCTCGGCGATGTGGTAGCCGGAGATCGACACCGAGTAGAAGTTGCGGACGGCGTTGGCGATGAACCACTCCTGGATGTCGCCCATCATCCGCAGCGAGAACTCCGTGGAGAAGATGCAGGTGTTCTGCCCCTGGTCCTCCTTGAGGATGTCGGCCTGCACGGTGCCGCGCACGGTCGACAGGACGCGCGCGCGGATCGCCGCGGCCTCGTCCCCGGACGGGTCGCGCCCGTGCTCCTCGTAGAAGGCGTCGAGCCCCTGGTCGATGGCGGTGTTGAGGAAGAACGCCAGGATCGTGGGCGCGGGCCCGTTGATGGTCATCGACACCGACGTGGTGGGCGACGACAGGTCGAACCCGTCGTAGAGCGCCTTCATGTCGTCCAGCGTCGCGATCGACACGCCGGACGTGCCGACCTTGCCGTACACGTCGGGGCGCTCGTCCGGGTCCCGCCCGTAGAGGGTGACCGAGTCGAACGCGGTGGACAGCCGGGTCGCGGGCTGGCCCTCCGACAGCAGCTTGAAGCGGCGGTTGGTGCGGAACGGGTCGCCCTCCCCCGCGAACATGCGGGCCGGGTCCTCGTTGTCGCGCTTGAACGGGAACACCCCGCCGGTGAACGGGAACCTGCCGGGCAGGTTCTCGCTGCGCAGGAACCGCAGCAGCTCCCCGTGGTCGGTGTAGCGCGGCAGCGCGACGCGCGGGATGCGGCTGCCCGACAGCGACTCGCGCGCGAGCCGGGTGCGCAGCTCCCTGTCGCGGACCTTCACGACCTGCTCGTCGCCGGAGTAGGACTCGGCGACGGCCGGCCAGTTCCCGATCAGTTCGGCGCTGTTCGGGGCGACGGCGCGGCGCGCCTCCGCCAGCAGGCCCTCGACCTCGGACGCGTCGGTCAGCTCGGCGCGGACCTCGTCCAGCCGCTGGACGCGCCGCACGGCCGCCATCTGCTCCACCGTGCCGGCGTGGTAGCCGCGCACGGCCTCGGCGATGTCGGACAGGTACCGCACCCGGCCGGGCGGGATCACGGTCGCGGCGCCCGTGGAGGTCTTCGTCGCGGGCGCCGGCAGGACGCCGTCGCGCAGCTCCAGGCCGCGCTCGCCCAGCAGGCCGCCGAGGTGCCGGTAGAGGGCCGTGACGCCGTCGTCGTCGAAGGTGGCGGCGCTGGTGCCGAACACGGGCATGTCCTCGGGCCGCTGCCCGAACGCCTCCCGGTTGCGGACGAGCTGCCGCGAGACGTCCCGCAGCGCGTCGGCCGCGCCGCGCCGCTCGAACTTGTTGATCGCGACCACGTCGGCGAAGTCGAGCATGTCGATCTTCTCCAGCTGGGACGCGGCGCCGAACTCCGGCGTCATCACGTACAGCGACACGTCCACCAGCGGGACGATCGCCGCGTCGCCCTGCCCGATGCCGGGCGTCTCCAGGACGACCAGGTCGTACCCGGCGGCCTTGCAGGCGGCGACGACGTCCTCGATGCCGTCCGGCAGCTCGCGCGCGCCCCGCGTCGCCAGCGAGCGGAAGTACACGCGGTCGCCGTCCAGGGAGTTCATCCTGATCCGGTCGCCGAGCAGCGCGCCGCCGCCGCGCCGCCGCGTCGGGTCCACGGCGAGCACCGCGACGCGCAGCCGGTCGCCCTGGTCGACGCGGAACCGCCGGACCAGCTCGTCGGTGAGGGACGACTTCCCGGACCCGCCCGTCCCGGTGATGCCCAGCACGGGGACGCTCCGCCGCGCGGCCGCCTCCGCGAGCCGCGCGCGGTCGCCGTCCGGCAGCCTCCCGGCCTGCAGGCACGTGATCGTCCTCGCGAGGGCGCGCCGGTCCCCCGCGAGCACCTGCTCCGCCGGGACGGGCTCGGCGGCGAGGTCGGCGTCGCAGTCGCGCACCAGCTCGTTGATCATCCCGGGCAGGCCGAGCCGCTGGCCGTCCTCCGGCGAGAAGATCCGCACGCCCGCGTCCGACAGCCGCGCGATCTCCTCGTGGACGATCACGCCGCCGCCCCCGCCGAACACCTTCACGTGCTCGGCGCCGGCCTCCTTGAGGCCGCGCGACAGGTACTCGAAGTACTCGACGTGGCCGCCCTGGTAGGAGCTGATCGCCACGCCCTGCGCGTCCTCCTCCAGGACGGCGTCGACGACCTCGCGGACCGACCGGTCGTGGCCGAGGTGCACCACCTCGGCGCCCTGGGACTGCAGGATCCGCCGCATGATGTTGATGGCCGCGTCGTGGCCGTCGAACAGCGCGGCCGCCGTCACGAACCGCACCGGATGAACCGGCGCGTGCAGCTCCCCCGTCACCGTCTCCACCCCAAACCTTGGACATCCAATATTTGGAAGTTAAAATAGTTTCCGTGCGCGAACGAGTCAAGACGGCATACGGTGACCGGGTGTCCGACACCCCCGACCCCATCGCCGAGGCCCACCGGCAGTGGAGCAGCCGCTGGCCCGAGCACGCCGACCACATGGCGGCCGTCACCTCGGTGATGCGCGCCCAGCAGCTCCTCCTCAGCCGGATCGAGGCCGTCCTCAAGCCGTACGGGCTGACGTTCGCCGCCTACGAGGCCCTGCGCCTGCTCGCCTTCACCCGCACCGGGACCCTTCCCATGGGCAAGATGGGCACACGCCTCATGGTGCACCCCGCGTCGGTCACCAACGTGATCGGACGGCTGGAGCGGCGCGGGCTCGTCGGGCGCGGCCCCTCCCCCGACGACCGCCGCGTCGTCCTCGCCACCGTCACCCCCGCCGGCCGCGACCTCGCCGAGCAGGCGACCGTGGCCCTCAACGAGTCCGGCTTCGGCATCGCCGGCCTCCCCGCCGCGCAGGCCGCCGAGATCACCGCGGCCCTCCGCTCCGTCCGCGTCTCCGCAGGCGACCTCCCCTGACCCGGCGGGGCGCCCGCGCCCCCGCCCACGCGGCGCGTGCCGGCGGTCGCCGAGGCCGTGTTGACGCTGTGGCGAGGTTCAGCGGCCCCGGACCCAGGCGTCGACGAGGTCGGCGGCCAGCGGGCGCGAGTTCGGCAGGTAGTGGGTGTCCTTGACGAATTCGAGGGTCTTGTCGGACGCGGCGAGGGCGCCGTACACCGCGCGGGCGTCGCTGTCGTAGACGCACTCGTCCGCCGTGGCGTGGACCACCAGGGACGGGACGGTGATGCGCGCGAGGTGCGGCGCGGCGGCGCACTGCGAGGTCCGCAGGCTCCACATCGACAGCCAGGTGCGGAGCGTGCACACCGACCCGATGCCGAACACGCCGTAGTTGGCCTTGACGGGCTCGCCGAGGTAGCAGCGGTTGGGCGCGCGGTCGGACGGCTCGATGGACGGGTCGATCATCCGGAGGTCGGCCCAGGTGCGGTGCACGTTGAACAGGGCGTCGCGGGCGCGGGTGCCCTTCAGGGCGTCCAGCCGGGCGAGGACCCGGTCGGTGATGCGCTCGTTGCGGGCGCGCTGGGCGGCGCGGTAGCGGGCCTGGAACTCCGGGCTGTAGGGCGGGCCGTTCTCCGGGTCGAACGGGTCGAGGGCGGGGTCGGCGGACAGCGCGTCGGTCTCGTCGGTGACCGACGGGTCCATCCAGGCGGTGAGGACCTCGGGACGGCCGGAGTGCGCGGCGAGCGCGATGAACAGATCACCGGCGGGGAGGTCCTCGACGGCGGGGACCGGGCGCATCCCGGCGACCGGCGTGACGTTCGGCTCCACGGCCTGCGACTGGTAGGCGGCCATCAGCGAGCCGCCGCCGGAGTTGCCGAGCAGCACGATCCGCTCCACGCCGGCCCGCTCGCGGAGCCAGCGGACCCCGGCGCCGATCTCGGCGAGCGCGTGGTCGAGCAGGAAGTACGCCTCGTTGCCGCGAAAGCGGGTATTCCACCCGAGGAAGCCGTAGCCGCGCTCGGCGAGGTGCTCGGCGAGGTAGTGCTCGGAGAAGTCCACGTTGTAGTGGGTCGCGATGAACGCCGTCCGGGGCGGGTTCCCGGCGGGTCGGTGGTAGACGCCCTGGCACGGGTGGCCGCCCGCGCCCGCCCGGCCCGCGAGGGGGGACGGCAGCCCTACGAACTCCCTGGTAATCACGATCACCTATGCTGCGGCTCACACCCGTTATGTCGCAAGGAGGCATGATGGCGGATTCGCCGACAATGACGTACGGCGGCTATCTGCGGCTCGACGATCTTCTCTCCTGCCAGGAGCCGAAGACCCGGGCGCACGACGAGCTGCTCTTCGTGATCATCCACCAGGTCTACGAGCTCTGGTTCAAGCAGATCCTGCACGAGGCCGCGCTGCTGCAGCGCCGGCTGGAGGACGGCAACAGCGCCGGGTCCCTGCACACCGCCCGCCGGATCGCCAAGATCCTCAAGACCGTGGTCGGGCAGCTGGACGTGCTGGAGACGATGACGCCCCGGCAGTTCGCCGCGTTCCGCGACGTCCTCGGCAGTTCCAGCGGGTTCCAGAGCGAGCAGTTCCGCGAGATCGAGGCCGCCCTCGGGCGGCGCGCGTTCCCCGCGTCCGTGCTGCGCGACGACGAGCGGCTCCGCGCCGCGGTGTCCCGCCCGTCGGTCTTCGACTCCCTGCTCCGCTACCTGGCGGACCACGGGTTCGACGTCCCGGCGGAGGCGCTCGACCGCGACCCGTCCGCGCCGTGGGAGCCGGACGCCGGCGTCCAGAAGGCCCTCCTCGCCGTCTACGCGGACGAGTCCGGCCCGGCCGCCGAGGTGTGCGAGGCCCTCGTCGACGTGGACGAGGGCGTCCAGGAATGGCGCTACCGGCACCTGAAGATGGTCGAGCGGACGATCGGCGCGAAGATCGGCACCGGCGGGTCGGCGGGCGCCGACTACCTGCGCCGGACGCTGTTCGCCCCCGCCTTCCCCGACCTGTGGGAGGTCCGCTCGCAGACCGAGCCGGGAAGCGCCCATGACGGGTGAGGGCGGCCCGGCGGGCGGCGAGCGGGTCGCGATCGTCGGCGCGGGCCTCGCGGGCTGCCTGCTCGCCGTGCTGCTGGGCCGCCGCGGCGTCCCGGTCACGGTGTACGAGCGGCGCCCGGACCCGCGCGCCGCGGGCGCCGAGCGCGGCCGCTCGATCAACCTGGCGGTCTCCGCCCGCGGCCTCGCCGCGCTGGAGCGGGTCGGGCTGCGCGAGCGGGCGCTCGGGCACGCGCTGCCCATGCACGGCCGGATGGTGCACCCGCTGCCGGGCGCGCGGAACTTCCAGCCGTACAGCGCGGACGGCGGGCGCGCCATCAACTCGATCGGCCGCGCCGAGCTGAACCGGTCGCTGCTGGACGCCGCCGAGGCCACGCCCGGAGTGACGCTCCGGTTCTCGCAGCGCGTCGCCGGCGTCGACACCGAGGCCGGCGCGGTCCTGCTGGAGGGCGCCGCCGCCGAGCCCGCCGACGTCGTCCTGGCCGGGGACGGCGCCTACAGCGCGGTCCGCCGGTCGCTCGGGTTCGACCACGACGCCGACTTCCTGGAGCACGGGTACAAGGAGCTGACCGTCCCGCCCCGGGACGGCGAGTTCGCGCTCGACCCGGACGCGCTGCACATCTGGCCGCGCGGCACCTCGATGATGATCGCGCTGCCGAACCTCGACCGGTCGTTCACCTGCACGCTGTTCTGGCCGAAGGGCGACTTCGAGGCGCTCGACACGCCCGCGAGGGTCGCCGCCCACTTCGCGGAGCACTACCCGGACGTGGCGGGCCTGATGCCCGGCCTGGCCGACGACTACGCCCGCAACCCGACCGGGTCGCTGGTGACCGTCCGGGCCTGGCCGTGGACGCGGTACGGCGACGGCGCGATCGTGGCGCTGCTCGGCGACGCCGCCCACGCGATCGTCCCGTTCTTCGGGCAGGGCGCCAACTGCGCCTTCGAGGACTGCATCGAGATCGACCGGTGCCTGACCGAGACGGGCGGCGACTGGCGCCGCGCGCTGTCGCTGTACCAGGAGCGGCGCAAGGCCAACACGGACGCGATCGCCGAGCTGTCCCTCGACAACTTCGTCGAGATGCGCGACCGGGTGTCGTCCCCGGTGTACCGGGCGAGGCAGGCCGCGACGCACGTCCTGGAGCGGCGCCTCGCCGGGCGGTACGTCTCCCGCTACGAGCTGGTGTCGTTCTCGACGCTGCCGTACGCGGAGATCCCGGCCCGGATCAGGCGGCAGAACCTGGTCCTCGGCGCGGTGGCCGCCGGGGGCGGCGCCGCCCTCCTCGGCCTGGCCGTCCGCGCCGCGCGCCGGCGCTAGCCCCGGCGGCGCTCGCGGCGGCCCGCGGCCAGGTCGGCGGCGGCCGCCGCCAGCGCCGCCAGCACGAATCCGAGGACGACGACCAGCCCGTGCCGGAACGCCGCCGCCCAGTCGCCGTGCGTGCCCGCCAAGGTGGCGAAGAACACCGCCCCGACGGCGGCGATGCCCATCGCGGTGCCGACCCGCTGGCCGGTCTGCAGGACGCCCGCCGCGCTGCCGCCCTCGGTGTAGCGGACCTCAGACAGCGTCAGCGTCTGGTTGGGCGCGATGACCAGGCCGCTGCCGAGCCCCGCGGCCAGCAGCGGCCCCGCCGTCGCCCACGCGACGCCGCCGCCGGGCCTCAGCTCCACGGCGACCAGCGTCGCGCCGAGCCCGATCAGCACCAGGACGAGCCCGGCGGCGACGAGGGGCCGCCCGTACCGCGTCACGATCCGCCCGCCGACCGCCGAGGCGAGCCCCGACCCGACCGCGAACGGCGTGATCGCGACGCCGGCGCCGAGCGCGCTGTAGCCGAGGCCGTTCTGCAGGTAGAGGGTGAAGATGAAGAAGATCGCGGTGAACCCGGCGAAGTACAGCAGGGCGATCGCCGTGCCCAGCGTGTAGGAGCGGAGCCGGAACAGCGCCAGGTCGATCATCGGGGACCGGGCGCGGCGCTCCCACGCGACGAACACGCCGAGCAGCGCGGCGCCCGCGAGGAGCAGCAGCCACTTGCGGCCCCCGTGCCACTGCTGCTCCTGGACGAACGGCAGCAGCACGCACACGACGCCCCCGCCGAGCAGCAGCAGGCCGAGCGGGTCCAGGCCCTGCCGCTCCCCGTAGACGGGCGCGGGCAGCAGCCGCCACGCCAGGAACAGCGCGACGACCCCGACCGGGACGTTGACGTAGAACACCCACCGCCAGCCCTCCGCCGCGCCGCCCGCGGCGATCAGCCCGCCGCCGAGCAGCGGGCCCACCGCGGTCGCGATCCCGATGACGGCGCCGAGCGCGCCGAACGCCCGGCCCCGCTCGGCGCCCTGGAACAGCTGCTGGATGAGGCCCGCGACCTGCGGGTTGAGGATGCCGCCCGCGACGCCCTGCACGAGCCGGGCGAGGACGAGCAGCAGGATCGTCGGCGCGATCCCGGCCCCGGCGCTCGCCACCGTGAACAGCGCGAGCCCCGACATGAACACCGCGCGGCGGCTGCGGGCGTCGCCGAGCCGCCCCGCCGGGACGAGGACGAGGCCGAACGTCAGCGCGTACCCCGACAGGATCCACTGCAGCTGCGCCTCGGACGCGTGCAGCCCCTCCCGGATCGAGGGCAGCGCCACGTTGACGATGCTGACGTCCAGCAGCGTCATGAACGCCGAGACCAGGCAGACCGAGAGCGCCCGCCATCGGCGCCGCCGGTCCCAGCCCGGGTCCGGTGCGTCCGCGGCCTTGTGCACGGCGGGGTCCTATCCGGGGATCACCCGGCGAAACGCGGCCCGGGAGCGTTCCCGGCGGGCGGCTGTGCCACAGTTGCCCGATGACCGACTCCGCACCGGCGACCGGACCCGACGAACTGCTGTGCTCGGCCAGGGGCTGCCGGGCCGACGCCGTGTGGGCGCTGCGGTGGAACAACCCGAAGATCCACACCCCGGACCGGCGGAAGATCTGGCTGGCCTGCGACGAGCACCGCGAGAGCCTGTCGGCGTTCCTGTCCCGCCGCGACTTCCTGAAGGACGTCGTCCCGGTCGCCGACCGCGACGCCCCGCCCGCGTCCTAGCCCGCGCCCTGGCCCGCGCCCTGGCCCGCGCCCTGGCCCGCGCCCTGGCCCGCGCCCTGGCCCGCGTCCTGGCTAGGCGTCGTCGAGGACGGGCTCGCCGGCCGGTCCGGGCACCTCGGGCTCCGGCTTCCAGCCCTCGGCCATCTCGGTCAGCCGGGCGGCGGCGTCCCGCGCGGGCGCGCCGCGGCCGACCGCGAGGCCGAGCAGGTACGCCGTCAGCGGCGCGCCCGGCCGCGCGACCCCGTGCGCGACGTCGCGGGCGAGGTCGAGGATCAGGCTCTGGTCGATGTCGCCGCGTTCCAGGCCGAGCTCGCGGCAGGTCGCGTCGATCCACTCCTCCAGCACCGACATGGGTCCCCCTTCGCGCGTGTGCCGACTTCCCCGCCCACTCTCCCACGCTCAGAGCAGGCGCTCGGCGGCGGCCAGCTCCTCGGGGGTGTCGCAGTCGAACCAGGGGGGACGCGTGCCCGCCGGCACCGCGACCGGGACGGGCTCCAGCGGGCCGAGCAGGCCGCGCAGGGACGCGCCCCGGTGGCCGTCCAGCGCCGCCCGCAGCGCGTCGGACCGCCAGCAGCCGGCGAGCCACTGCGCGCGGCCCGCCTCGTCCAGCAGCACGGCGCCGGGCCCGTCCCCCGCGGCCTCCAGCAGCCGGGCGACGTGGGCGGGGCGCAGGAACGGCATGTCGGCGGCCAGCAGCGCCAGCCGCGGCGCGCGGACCTCGGCGAGCCCGGCGCGCAGCGCGGGCACCGGCCCGGCGCCGGGCGGGTCCTCGCGGACGACGACGGCGCCCGGCAGGACGTCCCGCCGCGGCCCCACCACGATCAGCCGGGACGCGTCCGGCACGGCGGCGGCCGTCCACTCGATCAGCGCGCGCCCGCCGACCGGCGCCGCCGGCTTGTCGGCGCCGAACCTGCGGGCGCGCCCGCCCGCGAGCAGGACGGCGTCGTATCCCATCGGCCCGGCCCGTCAGCCGCCGATCGCCGACATGGGCCGGCCGGGCTGCAGGAACGACGGGTCGTCGATGCCGTGCCCGGCGCGCTTGGCCCGCACCGCCAGCCGCCAGCGGTCGGCCAGCTCGGCGTCGTCGGCGCCGCCGCGCAGGGCGTCGCGGAGGTTGGACTCCTCGGTGGCGAACAGGCAGTTGCGGATCTGCCCGTCGGCGGTCAGCCGCACCCGGTCGCAGGCGCCGCAGAACGGACGGGTGACCGAGCCGATCACGCCGACCGTCTCCGGGCCGCCGCCGATCGCGAACGACTCGGCGGGGGCGCTGCCCCGGTCGTGCTCGCCGTCGGGGGCCAGGTCGAACGCGGCGGACAGCCGGTCCAGGATCTCGTCCGCGGTGATCATGTTCTCGCGGGTCCAGCCGTGCTGGGCGTCCAGCGGCATCTGCTCGATGAACCGCAGCCGGTAGCCGTGCTCCAGGCAGAACCGCAGCAGCGGCACCGCCTCGTGGTCGTTGATCCCGCGCATCAGCACCGCGTTGATCTTGACGGGTTCGAGCCCGGCCGCCCGCGCGGCGGTGAGGCCGGTGAGGACGTCGCCGAGCCGGTCGCGGTTCGCGAGCCGCTTGAACGTGCCGCGGTCGAGGGTGTCGAGGGACACGTTCACCCGGTCGAGCCCGGCCTCGGCGAGCGGCGCGGCCAGCCGGGCGAGCCCGATGCCGTTGGTGGTCAGCGAGATCTGGGGGCGCGGGGACAGCGCGGCCGTCCGCGCCACGATGCCGGGCAGTCCGCGCCGCAGCAGCGGCTCGCCGCCGGTGTAGCGGACCTCGGTGACCCCGAGGTCGCGGACGGCGATGCCGACGAGCCGCACCACCTCGTCGTCGGTGAGCAGCTCCGGTTTGGGCAGCCACTCCAGCCCCTCGGGGGGCATGCAGTACGAGCACCGCAGATTGCAGCGGTCGGTGAGCGAGACCCGCAGGTCCGTCGCGGTACGGCCGAATGTGTCGACCAGCACTGGCGCCCCTTCCTGCCGGCCGGCGGCACCGGGCTTGTGGCCCGCCGGAGGTTGCGGTCGGTCACACCAGCCTATTGCGGTGGTTGACGATTCGTCGCATCACGGTGGACCGTTACGTTCTGCCGGGAGAGAGGGAGGCCGGAGTGACGACGGTACGCGAGTGGGAGTTCGCCGGGACGCGGGGCGCCGTCACCGCCCGGATCTGGACGGACGGGGGCTCTCCGCGGTCCGGGGAGCCGCGCTACGTCGCGGTGCTCGCGCACGGCTACGGCGAGCACCTCGGCCGCTACGACCACGTCGCGGACGTCCTCGTCCGGCACGGCGCCGTCGTCTGCGGGCCCGACCACATGGGCCACGGCCGCTCCGCCGGCGACCGCGTGCTGATCGAGGACTTCGAGGACGTCGTCGCCGACCTGCACACGGTCGTGGAGTCGGCGCGCGGCGACCACCCCGGCCTGCCCGTCGTCATGATCGGCCACTCGATGGGCGGGCTGATCGCCGCCCGGTACGCGCAGCTGCACGGCGGCGGCCTCGCCGCCCTCGTGCTGTCCGGGCCGGTGCTCGGCCGCTGGCACGTCGTCGCGGAGCTGCTCCCCCTGGACGAGATGCCGGACGCGCCGATCGACACGTCCACGCTGTCCCGCGACCCGGCCGTCGGCAAGGCGTACAGCGAGGACCCGCTCATCTGGCACGGCCCGTTCAGGAAGCCCACGATCGAGGCCCTCGACACCGCGCTCCGCCGCGTCGGCGAGCACGGCTCCGTCGGGGCGCTGCCCACGCTGTACGTGCACGGCGCCGCCGACGAACTCGTCCGGCCCGCCGACACACGCGCCGGCATCGAGGCGATCCGCGGCGAGGACCTCACCGAGCGGCTCTACCCCGGCGCCCGCCACGAGGTCTTCAACGAGACCAACCGCGACGAGGTCCTCGCCGACGTCACCGCGTTCATCGACCGCCTCCGCTGACCGGCGGGCGGCGCCGGTCAGCGGAGGAGGCGACGGGGACGAGGCGGCGGGCGCTCAGCCCTTGACGCAGACGAGCTGGCGCAGGCGGGCGACGACCTCGACCAGGTCGGACTGGGCGGCGATCACCGTCTCCAGGTCCTTGTAGGCGCCCGGGATCTCGTCGACGACGCCGCCGTCCTTGCGGCACTCGACGCCCTTCGTCTGCTCGATCAGGTCGTCCACGGTGAAGCTCTTGCGGGCCTTGTTGCGGCTCATCCTGCGGCCCGCGCCGTGCGAGGCGGAGTTGTACGCGGTCTCGTTGCCGAGGCCGCGCACGATGTAGGTGCCGGTCGCCATCGAGCCCGGGATGATCCCGAGGTCGCCGCGGCCCGCCCGGATCGCGCCCTTGCGGGTGACGAGCAGCTCCTCGCCGCCGTACACCTCCTCCGCCACGTAGTTGTGGTGGCAGGAGATCACCTCGCCCCACCGGCAGAGCCTCTCGCCGAACCGCCTGGTCACGACGTTCTGCGCGAGCGCCATCATGACGGCGCGGTTGCGGCGCGCGTACTCCTGCGCCCAGAACAGGTCGTGGCGGTAGGCGTCCATCTTGGCGGTGCCGGTGATGAACACGGCGAGGTCGTTGTCGGGGAGGTCCTGGTTGTGGGGCAGCTTGCGGGCGGCCTCGATGTGGTGCTCGGCCAGCTCGTTGCCGATGTTGCGCGACCCCGAGTGCAGGACGAGCCAGATCGCGCCCTCGCCGTCCGCGCACAGCTCCAGGAAGTGGTTGCCGCCGCCGAGCGTGCCCATCTGCTGGCGGGCGCGGCCGTGCCGGGCCCGGACCGCCGGGTGCAGGTCGTCGAGCTGCCTCCAGAACTCGTACCAGCCGCGCTCCTTCAGGTTCGGGAGCGCGGACGGGTCGACGGCGGTCCGGTGCGAGCCGCGCCCGACGGGGATCGCCTGCTCCAGCCGGTGCCTGATGCCGGACAGGTCGTCCGGCATGTCGTCGACGGTGAGCGACGACTTGACCGCGGTCATCCCGCAGCCGATGTCGACGCCGACGGCCGCCGGGGACACCGCGTTCTTCATCGCGATGACCGAGCCCACGGTGGCGCCCTTGCCGTAGTGGACGTCGGGCATCACCGCGAGGCCCTCCACCCACGGCAGGGCGGAGACGTTGCGGAGCTGGTCGAGGGCGATGTCCTCGACGGTGTCGGGGTCGGTCCACATCCGGATGGGAACGCGGCCGCCCTTGAGCGTCTGGTACGGCATGCCTTCTCCTTGATCGACGGAACCGGACCGCGGTCTATGAGGCCAGAGTCACCGGTCGTCGTTCAACTGGTTTTCCCCGTCCTGGCGGGGTTCATCACCGTTCGTCCGGCGACGCTCGGTGAGGCCCAGCCGGTCCAGGTGGCGCAGCAGGGCGACGGCGACGCGGCGGCCGGTGCCCAGGGCGTCGGCGGCCTGGGCGGGCGTGAACGGCTGCGGCAGGCCGTCCAGGACGCGCAGCGCCTCCCGGTCGGCGCCCGGCGCCAGGACGATGTCCGCCTCGCCGCCCTCCTCGTCGCCGGGGATGCGCAGGACGGCGCCGGCGCGCTCGGCGGCGGCGAGCAGCTCGCCGGTGAGCCCCAGCTCGCCGAGGCGCTCGGCGGACGGCGGCGCGAACGGCGCGTCCGCGAGGTCGGCGCGGAGCAGCTCGACGGCCCGCGTCCAGGGCGGCGGCGGCGCCGCGGCGATCGCGGCGGGCGCCGCCGGACGCGGCTCGGGGCCGGGCGCGGGACCGGGCCCGTAGACGCGTCCGGCGTCCACCCGCAGCGGCGGCCGGACGAGCGCGGTGACGAGCTGCCGGGCCGGGAGGCCGAGCCGCAGCCGGACGGTCTCCAGCGGGATGCCCGGCGCGTGCGGGCTCCCCGCCGCGTGCCGGGACGTCTCCGCGGCGAGGCGCTCGAACAGCGACGACCAGTGCGCCGGGTCGGCGACCCACTCGCCGTTCAGCGCGACGGCGTCCGGCGGCGGGGCGCAGCCCATCAGCGACAGCTCCGAGCGCCGCAGCACGCCGTGCCGCTTCAGCACGATCGTGCCGTCCGGCCGGTCGGGCCAGGACGCCAGCTCCCGCGCGCGGGCCGCGCCCGCGCCGCGGCGCACGAGGGTCGGCGGCCGCACGTCCAGGACGCTCACCCCGGCGATCGAGCGGCGCGCCGGGTCGCGCAGGACGCCGGTGTCGCCGAGGTGCAGGGCGAGCCGGGTGTTCAGCGTCAGCCGGGCGGTGTCGGGGCCGAGCGGCCGCAGCCGGACCGGGACGGCGGCGCTGCCGAGGTGCAGCGTCAGCTGCCGCGCCAGCCGCCCGGACGCCTCGCCGAACCGGGTGCGGACGTCGACGGAGGTGGTGTGGGTCCAGGCGCCGGGCGTGACCAGGGCCATGCCGGCGTCCACGCGGCCCGCGTCGCGGAGCGTCAGCACGACCCGGGAGACGCCGCCGACCGTGTCGCACGGCTCGCCGGCGCAGCCGATCGTCCGGACGCGGACGCGGTCCCCGGCGGGCATCAGGAGCAGCTCGCCGCCCACCGCGACCGTCCCGGCGGCGAGGGTGCCGGTGACGACGGTCTGCCGCCCGGCCGTGAAGGCGTGGTCGACCCACAGCCGCACCGGGGCGGCCGGGTCGGGCACGGGCAGGCGGCCGGCGAGCCGGTCGAGGGCGGCGGCCAGCTCGTCCACGCCGGCGCCGGTGGCGGTGCTGACGGCGACGGCCTCCACACCGCGCAGCGCGGTGCCGGCGAGCCGCTCGCGGACCTGGCGCAGCGCGAGCCGGGAGTCGGCGGCGTCGGCCTTGGTGACCGCGAGGACGCCGAACCGGACCCCGAGCGCGCCGAGGGCGTCCAGGTGCTCGCCGGTCTGCGGCATCCACCCCTCGTCGGCGGCGACGGCGAGCAGGGCGGCGGGCGCGGACGCGGCGCCC
This sequence comes from Actinomadura sp. GTD37, assembly GCF_041951365.1. NCBI lineage: Bacteria > Bacillati > Actinomycetota > Actinomycetes > Streptosporangiales > Thermomonosporaceae > Actinomadura > Actinomadura sp. GTD37. The sequence continues at coordinate 188,603 of NZ_JBGNUS010000006.1, read as the reverse complement.
GCGAGCATGGCCGGGACGGAGCGCTCGCCGCCGGGGACGTCGACGAACGCCACGCGCCGCCCCGAGGGCAGCGCCGTCCACGCGCCCGCCTCGCCCGGCTCCTTGCCGGTGAGCGCGCGCACGAGCGCCGACTTGCCGTGCCCACCGTGTCCGGCGGTGGTGACGACCTGCATCAGCGGCCTTTCCGGGCCGGAGCGCGGAGGGCCGTGCGGGGGAATGCTTCGCGGGGGTTGTGCAGACGAAGGTCCACGGAAGGCAACCCTAGGGACGCCGGGGCCCCGCGCAAAACCCGGTCGGCCCGCGTCCCGGCGCGGAACGTCGCACTGACCTCATGTAAACCACAAACGACCAGAAATCATCACCGGTTCAGTCGCGTCCGGAACGGGCGTCGCCCGGTTCCGCCGCCCCCGCGCCGCCCGCGCCCGCCGGGCCCGTGCGCGCCGCGAAGCCGTCGGAGTGCGCCGCGAAGTCGTCGACCATCCGGTGGACGAGCCCGGCCAGCCGCTCGCGGTCGGCGGGCGTCCACCCGGCGAGCGCGTCGGCGATCCAGTTCCGCCCGGCCGCGCGGATGCTCTCGACCGCGGCCCGCCCGGACTCGCTCAGCCCGATCCGCCGGCACCGCCCGTCCGCGGGGTCGGGCACCCGCTCGACGTAGCCGGCCCGCTCCAGCCGCTGCACCTGCCGGGTGACGTGCGGCGCCTCCACCGCCAGCCGGGCGGCCAGCTCCCCCGGCCGCATGGGCCCGCCGCCGTCGGCCAGGGCGCGCAGGACGGGGACGGCCGCGCGCTCCACCGGGACGCCGGCGGCGGCGACCGTCCGGTCGTGCTGGCGGGCGCGGGTCAGCATGTGCGCGACCCGGCTGAGCGCCCGCTCGATCTCGGCGGTCCCGGCCTCGGCCGGGCCGTGCGGCACCGCTGGCGACATGGCGAGAACCCTACCCCTCTACACTTACTTAACTTAAGTAAGTAAGTACGGAAACGTGCAGGACAGCGGACGGCGCCGCGCGGCCGGAACCCCCCGGCGGGCGCGATCGCCCGCATCGGGGAGGTTCGCATGACCGGCGCCCAGGCCACGGCGCGCACGGCGGCCGGGCGGCCGCCCGCGGGTGCCGCGCGCACCGGCCGCACCCTGCTCGCGCTCGCCGCGGCCGGGATGGTCGTCTCGGTGCAGCAGACCCTCGTGCTGCCGCTGCTGCCCCAGTTCATGGACCGCTTCGACGCCTCGATCACCGACGTGACCTGGGTTTTCACGGCGTCGCTGCTGGCCGGCGCGGTCGCCACCCCGGTGCTGACGCGGTTCGGCGACATGTACGGCAAGAAGCGGATGATCGTCCTCGCGCTGGTGCTGCTGGTGGCCGGGTCGGTGGTCTGCGCGGTGTCGGGCTCGCTCCCGGTCCTCATCGCCGGGCGCGCGATGCAGGGCGTGTCGTCCTCGATGATCCCCCTCGCGATCGGCATGATCCGGGACGTCTTCCCGCGCGAGCGGATCATCACGGCGATCGGCATCGTCAGCGCCACCATGGGCGTCGGCGGCAGCGCCGGCATGATCGTGACCGGGCTGATCGCCGCCCGCACCGACAGCCACCACCCGGTGTTCTGGATCACCGCCGCGCTGGGCGCGGCCGCGCTGGCGCTCGTCGCGGTCTGCGCCCGCGACACCGGCGCCCGGGCCGGCGGCAGGCCCGACCTCGCCGGCGCCGCGCTGCTCGCCGCCTGGCTCGTCTGCCTGCTGCTCGGCATCAGCGAGGGCAACGCGTGGGGCTGGACGTCCGGCGGCGTCCTCGGCCTGTTCGGCGCCGCCGCGGCGCTCTGCGCCGCATGGGTGGCCGTCGAGATGCGGGTCCGCGAGCCGCTGGTGCGGCTGAACCTGCTGGTCGGCGCGCGGTCCCTCTCGGCCAACATCGTGTCGGCGCTCCTCGGCTTCTCGATGTTCGCCGCCTTCACGCTGATCGCCGGGTTCGTGCAGGCGCCGTCCGCGGAGGTCGGGTACGGGCTGGACGGGTCGGTGCTGGACGTCGGCCTCTACATGCTGCCGAGCACCGTCACGATGCTGGTGTTCTCGGCGCTGGCCGGGCGGATCGCGGCGCGGCTCGGGCCCGCCTACACCCTCGCCGCCGGGTCGGCGTTCGCCGGGCTGTGCTACGCGTGGCTGGCGGTGTCGAACTCGCACGTGTACGACATGCTCGCGTTCAGCGCCATCCAGGGCATCGGGTTCGGGATCGCCTACGCGGCGCTCGGCACGCTCGCCGTCCAGCACGTCCCGATGGACCAGAGCGGCATCGCCAGCGGGATCAACTCGCTCGTCCGCACCACCGGCGGCAGCGTGGCGGGCGCGGTCACCGCCACGATCCTGGCCGGGCAGGTCGTCGGCGGGACGGACGTCCCCACGCTCGCCGCGTACGAGCTGTGCTTCTGGATCGTCGCGGCCGGCGCGGCCGTGGCCGCGCTCATCGCCGTCGCGCACGGCCTCCGGCACCCCGACTGACGGGCCCGCCGGAGGCGCCGGCGCGCGGGCCGGGCGGCGCGGGCCCTTGACGAACGGGCCCCTCGCCATGCCCTATAGGGGGTGCGGCCCGAATCGCGAACCGGGCCTCAGCGCAGACCAGTGCCACGGATCGCACAGGGCCGCGGAGCGACAGCCGGGGGCCCGCCACCGGGAGGACGACATGGGCGCCTACGCGGCCGCGTACGAACGCAGCATCGCCGACCCGACCCGCTTCTGGGGGCTGGCGGCCCGCGACGTCCGCTGGCTCGTCCCGCCGGACCGGGTGCTGGACGACGGGGCGCCGCCGTTCTACCGGTGGTTCACCGGCGGCGAGCTGAACACGTGCGACAACGCGCTCGACCGGCACGTCGAGGAGGGCCGCGGCGACCAGGCCGCGCTGATCTACGACAGCCCCGTCACCGGGACCGTGCGCAGCTACACCTACCGCGAGCTGACCCGCCTCGTCGCCCGGTTCGCGGGGGCGCTGCGCGCGCAGGGCGTCGACCGCGGCGACCGCGTCGTCATCTACCTGCCGATGGTGCCCGAGGCGGTCATCGCGATGCTGGCCTGCGCCCGGCTCGGCGCGGTCCACTCGGTCGTCTTCGGCGGGTTCGCGGCCCGGGAGCTGGCCGTCCGCATCGACGACGCGCGACCCAAGGCGGTCGTGTCGGCGTCCTGCGGGATCGAGGCGGGCCGGATCGTCCCCTACAAGCCGCTGCTCGACCAGGCGCTGGACCTGGCCCGGCACAAGGTCGAACGCTGCGTGATCCGGCAGCGCGAGCAGCTGCACGCCGACCTCGTCCGGCCGCGGGACGTGGAGTGGGACGAGGCGGTCGCCGCCGCCGATCCCGCCGAGTGCGTGCCCGTGGCCGCCACCGACCCGCTCTACATCCTGTACACGTCGGGGACGACGGGGCGGCCCAAGGGCGTCGTCCGCGACAACGGCGGGCACGCGGTGGCGCTGCGCTGGTCCATGGAGAACGTGTTCGGCGTCGGGCCGGGCGACGTGTTCTGGGCCGCGTCCGACGTCGGCTGGGTCGTCGGGCACTCCTACATCGTGTACGCGCCGCTGCTCACCGGCTGCACGACCGTCCTGTACGAGGGCAAGCCGGTCGGGACGCCCGACCCGGGCGCGTTCTGGCGCGTCGCCGCGCAGCACCGGGTGAAGGCGCTGTTCGCCGCGCCGACCGCGATCCGGGCGATCAAGAAGGAGGACCCGGAGGGCGCGCTGCTCGCCGGGCACGACCTGTCCGCGCTGGACACGCTGTTCCTCGCCGGGGAGCGCCTCGACCCCGACACCTACCGGTGGGCGTCGCGCATCCTGGACCGGCCGGTCGTCGACCACTGGTGGCAGACCGAGACCGGCTGGCCGATCGTGGCGAACCTGCGCGGGCTGGAGCCGATGCCGGTGAAGGCGGGCTCCCCTTCGGTCCCGGTGCCCGGCTACGACGTGCGGGTCCTCGGCCCGGACGGCGGGCCCGTCCGGCCCGGCGACGACGGCGACATCGCGATCCGGCTGCCGCTGCCGCCCGGCACGCTGCCCACCCTGTGGCAGGACGACGAGCGGTTCGTCGAGTCGTACCTGACGAAGTTCCCCGGGCACTACCTGACGGGCGACGGCGGGCACATCGACGAGGACGGCTACGTGTGGGTGATGGGCCGCACCGACGACGTCATCAACGTGGCGGGGCACCGGCTGTCCACCGGGACGATGGAGGAGGTCATCTCCTCCCACCCGGCCGTCGCGGAGTGCGCGGTCATCGGCGTCGGCGACGCGCTGAAGGGGCAGGTGCCGCGCGGGCTCGTCGTCCTCAAGAGCGGGGTCCTCGCCGAGCCGGGCGAACTGGCCGCCGAACTCGTCGGGATGGTCCGCGAGCAGGTCGGGCCCGTCGCGGCGCTGAAGCAGGTCACGATCGTCCCGGCGCTGCCGAAGACCCGCTCGGGCAAGATCCTGCGGGGCGTGATGCGGGGCATCGCCGACGGCCGCGAGGTGACCGTCCCGTCCACGATCGAGGACCCGGACGTGCTGGACGACCTGCGTCCCGTCCTGCGCGGCTCCTAGACGCGGCTCCTGGAGGCCGCGCTAGGGGCGGTGGCCGGTGCGCTTCGGCCACAGCGCCGCCACCAGGCAGACGCCGATCGCCGCGAGGACGATCTGCAGGACCGTCTCCCAGGGGCTCCAGCCGCCGTCGCCGACGCCGAACACCTGGGCCAGGCCCGTCCCGGCGAACGCCGCGACGACGCCGGCCGCCATCAGGAGCCAGACCGGCATGTCCGGGCGGCCGGGCACGAGCAGCCGCCCGAGGACCCCGATCACCGCGCCCAGGACGACGGCGGCCGCGAGCCCCGTGATGGTCATGTGCGCTCCTCAACTCCCCGCCCCGGCGGGACCGGGTCCCCCGGGCCCTACCCGCCTCCCGGACGGCGACACGGCGCCGCCGGGCACGGCGCGGCCTCGCACGGCCGGGGGCGTCAGCGGACGACGAGCGTGTGCCGCCCCCGCGGGACGAGTTCGCCGACGACGGGCGCGCCCGGGATCTCCCCGGCGACGAGCAGCCCGCCGGAGGTCTGCGCGTCGGCCAGCAGCAGCCGCTCCTCCTCGGTGATCCGGCGGAACTCGGTGTGCGGGGACACCCACGACAGGTTGCGCCGCGTCCCGCCGGGCACGAAGCCGTCCCGGACGGCGGCCCGCGCCCCGTCCAGGTAGGGGACGGCGGCGGCGTCGACGACGGCCGTGACGCCGCTCGCCCGCGCCACCTTGTACAGGTGGCCGAGCAGGCCGAAGCCGGTGACGTCGGTGGCGCACGCGGCGCCGCGCTCCAGGGCGGCGACCCCCGCGTCCGCGTTGAGGCGCGTCATCGTCTCCACGGCGTGCGGGAACACCTCGCCGGTGGCCTTGTGCCGGGCGTTGAGGACGCCGAGGCCGAGCGGCTTCGTCAGCGACAGCGGGAGGCCGGGGCGGCCGGCGTTCAGCCGCAGCAGCCGGTCCGGGTCGGCGAGGCCGGTGACGGCCAGCCCGTACTTGGGCTCGGGATCGTCGATGCTGTGCCCGCCCGCGATCGCGCAGCCGGCGAGGGCCGCGACGTCCCGTCCGCCGCGCAGCACCTCGCGGGCCAATTCGGCGGGCAGCGTGTCGACCGGCCAGCCGAGCAGGTTCACGGCCATGAGCGGCTCGCCGCCGACGGCGTAGACGTCGGAGAGCGCGTTCGCGGCGGCGATGCGCCCCCAGTCGTAGGCGTCGTCGACGACGGGGGTGAAGAAGTCGGCGGTGGACACCACGGCCCGGCCGCCGTCGATCCGCAGCACGGCCGCGTCGTCGCCGTCCGGCCCGCCGACGAGCAGCGCGTCGCCGCCGCCGGTGAGGCCGGTCACGACCCGCTCCAGCATCCCGGGCGGGATCTTGCACGCGTCGCCGCCGCCGTGCGCGTACTGCGTCAGGCGGGCCACGGGGGCGAGGCGGGTCACCTGCAAGATTTAACGCACAACGAACACAAATGATCAAGAAACGGACAGTACGGATGCGGTCACCGAGGGGCGAACATCCCGCCCGACCAGCGCGGAAGTCCGCGAAACGCTTGCCCGAACCTCGTTCGGCATGATGCGATTCCCCTTCTGCAAGTCATCACTTACTTCAAGGGGCGACATGGGGATTCGGGAAGAGCAGGCCGAACTCGACCGGGCCGTCGAGGGCCGGACGATCTGCACCAGCCTGGCCGCGACCGCGGCGGAGCACGGCGGCCGGCCCGCCTACGCGGACCGCGTCGACGGCGAATGGAAGACCCTGACCTGGGCCGACACCCGGACCCGCGCGCTGGAGACGGCCGCCGGGTTCGCCGCCCTCGGCCTGGCGGCCGGGGACGTCGTGGCGCTGATGATGCCGAACCGGTCCGAGCACGTGCTGGCCGACCTCGGCGCCGTGCACGCGGGCGGCGTCCCGACCACGGTGTACGCGACGCTCGCGCCCGACCAGGTCGCGTTCGTGGCCGGGCACTGCTCCGCCAAGTACGCCGTCCTGGACGGCAAGGACCAGCTCGACCGCTGGCGGCCCGTCCTCGACCGGCTCCCCGAGCTCCGCACGATCATCGTCGTGGACGCCGCCGCCTGCCCGTCCGGCGACCGGTACCTGAGCTGGGACGCCTTCACCGCGCTCGGCCGCGAGCGGCTCGCCGCCGACCCGGCCGAGATCGACCGCCGCTGGCGGGCCGTCAAGCCCGAGGACACCGTCACCCTGCTCTACACCTCCGGCACCACCGGCGACCCCAAGGGCGTCCTGATCACCCACTCGATGGTGCTGCACGAGGCGGAGATGGTCGAGCGCAGCTCCGTGCTGCCCGAGCACCCGGCCGGCGTCTCCTACCTCCCGTTCGCGCACATCGCCGACCGCGTCCTCAGCTACTACCTGCCCGTCCGGCTCGCCTCCCACATCCACTTCTGCCCCGACCCGTCCCAGCTCACCACGGTCCTGGCCGAGGTGCGGCCGCACTCCTTCTTCGGCGTGCCCCGCGTCTGGGAGAAGATCATGGCGGGCATCCAGGCCGTCCTGTCCGCCGAGCAGGACGAGACCAGGAAGCGGGCCGTCCAGGCCGCCCTCGGCGCCGGGCGCGCCTACGTGACGGCCCAGGAGCACGGCAACACCCTCACCCCCGAGATCACCGCCGCGTTCGAGACGGCGGACAAGGCCGTGCTCACCCCGATGCGCGCCCTCCTCGGCCTGGACCGCGTCCGCCAGGCCTCCAGCGCCGCCGCGCCCCTCCCCGTCGAGGTCGCCCGCTTCTTCGCCGGCCTCGGCCTGAAGATCTTCGACGCCTACGGCATGACGGAGACCACCGGCGCCATCACCGCCAATCTCGCCGACTCCTTCAAGCTCGGCACCGTCGGCCGCCCGTTCGCCGGCGTCGAGCTGAAGCTCGCCGACGACGGCGAGATCCTCGTCCGCGGCGCCACCTGCACCCCCGGCTACCTGAACCGCCCGGACGCCACCGCCGAGCTCATCGACGCCGACCGCTGGGTGCACACCGGCGACGTCGGCCGCCTGGACGCCGACGGCTTCCTCACCGTCGTCGACCGCAAGAAGGAGCTCATCATCACCGCGGGCGGCGAGAACATCGCCCCGTCCCTCATCGAGAACCACCTCAAGGAGCACCCGCTCGTCGGCCAGGCCCTCGCCTTCGGCGACCGCCGCCCCTACGTGGTCGCCCTCATCACCCTCGACGGCGAGGTCGCCCCCGTCTGGGCCGCCGCCCACGGCATCGACACCACCGACCTCGCCGCCCTCGCCGACCACCCCCTCGTCCTGGAGGAGGTCGCCCGCGCCGTCGAGGACGCCAACACCCGCCTCGCCCGCGTCCAGCAGGTCAAGAAGTGGCGCCTGCTGCCCGCCGAGTGGACCGCCGAGAGCGAGGAGCTGACCCCGACCCTCAAGCTGAAGCGCCGCGTCGTCCACTCCAAGTACTCGCCCGACATCGACTCCCTCTACGAGTCCTGAGTACGGAGACTAAGATCACCGGTGGAGGCGTGTGAGCGCCTGGTGGCCTCCCCGGCCTTCAAAGCCGACGGTCCCGAGGATCTCGGGACGGCGGGTTCGATTCCCGTACGCCTCCGCCATCCGCCCGCCAGGTGATCGTCCGGCGCGGCGGCGGAAGATCGCCTACGGCGTCATGATGGGGACGTGCCTCACGCTGTTCGTGCTGGCGTGGGCCGTCGTGCGGGACTGGTCGCACACCGCCGCGCTCGTGATGTCGGCGGTGGCGCTCGTCATCCCGCCGTTCGCGGCGATCGTGGCGAACTGGAACATCGACCGCCGCGACTGAGCCGCTACTCGCCGCCCTTGGGCTGCGGGGGCTCCTTCATGTTGAAGCGGACCTGGTCGCCCTCCACGGAGGTGACCGTGACGATCAGCGGGTAGGTGCCGCCCTTGGCGTCCCGCACGGTGCACTCGATCACGGTGCCGATCTTGCCCTTCAGGTCCTCCGGGCACTCGGCGGTGGCCGGCCCGATGCCGCCGTCGTCGAAGGGCCCGCTGAACTTGGCGACGATCTGCTCCTCCACGTCTGCGGCGGAGACCGTCTTGGTCACCTCGCAGGCGGCGGTGGTCAGCGCCAGGGCGCCGAGAAGGGCGGGTACGGCCAGGAACTTGCGCATCGGTGTCGTTGCTCCCCGTCTGTTCGGTGTGCGTTCGTACGGTGCCGCGGCCCGGTCCCCGTGGGGCGCGTCCGGCACGTTCCGATGCTCGCGACCCGGACGACCCGGGCACCAGGGCGCCCCGTCCCGCACGAAAAAGGACCAGGAAAGGGACAGAACGGTCCGAACTTTTCGTTACTCACGGGTATCCGGGGTACCGTCACGGCTATGGGGCGGATCACCGTGCGCAGGCCCGTGCTGCGGCTGAGCACGACCGGGGCGCGGGGCCGCAGGCCCGACACGCTCGCGGTGGAGGAGCCGCTGGAGATCCGCGTCGCCGGGAAGCCGCTCACGATCACGATGCGCACGCCGGGGCACGACTTCGACCTGGTCGCCGGCTTCCTGGCGGCCGAGGGCGTCATCGCGGGCGCCGGCGACCTGTCGGCGATGCGGTACTGCGCCGACACGGTCGAGCAGAACACGCTGGACGTGACGCTGGCGCCCGGGGTCCCGCCGCCGGACGACTCGATGACCAGGGCGTTCACCACGACGAGCGCGTGCGGCGTGTGCGGGAAGTCGAGCATCGAGGCGCTGCGCGCCGACCGGCCCTACGAGGTGGCCGCCGATGCGGTGCGCATCGCGCCGGACGTGCTCGCGGTGCTGCCGGAGCGGCTGCGGGAGGCGCAGCGGGTCTTCGCCCGGACGGGCGGGCTGCACGCGGCCGGGCTGTTCGGCGCCGGGGGCGGGCTGCTCGCCGTGCGGGAGGACGTCGGGCGGCACAACGCGGTCGACAAGGTGGTCGGGTGGGCCTTGCGGCAGGGGCGGCTGCCCCTCACCGGGACGGTCCTGATGGTGAGCGGGCGCGCGTCGTTCGAACTGACGCAGAAGGCGATGGCGGCGGGCGTCCCGGTGCTCGCGGCCGTGTCGGCGCCGTCCTCGCTGGCGGTCGAACTCGCCGAGGACGCCGGGATGACGCTGGTCGGCTTCCTGCGCGGTGAGACCATGAACGTTTACGCGGGAGCGGAGCGTATCGCCCTGTGACGGGCCGTACTTGTCATCACAGACTGAAAACCAAGCGGTAACTTGTTGGATCGCCCGCAAGAAACCGCGGGCCCCGCAGGAGTTGACTGCTCCCCCGATGGCATACGCGCGCGCGGAAATGAGGACGGCATGACGAGGCCCCTGACTGGCGGCGCACCGGTGTCCGGCATCGACGAGCGCCACCCGCCGATCAAGCCGCGGCGGGTGGCCTTCGACTGGTCGGGAACCCCGCTGCACTGGGTGCCGGGCGACCCCGTCGCCACCCACATCATCAACTCGTTCCACATCGTCCTGCCCGAGGGCGAGAAGTGGTTCGTCCAGTGCGTCAAGGACGCCCGCCCCCACATCCGGGACGCGCGCCTCCTGGACGAGATCAAGGGGTTCATCGGCCAGGAGATGGTGCACGCCCGGTCGCACCAGGGGGTGCTCGACCAGATCCTGGAGACCAACGGGATCGACGTCTCCAAGATCACGGACGCGGCGGCGAAGGGCAACGCCGAGCGCCCCGCGCAGATGGCGGCGCTGAAGGAGCGGAACCCGCGCGCGTGGCGGCGGCGGCTGCGCTTCGAGCTGGCCGCGGTCGCCTCGATCGAGCACTACACCGCCGTGCTCGGCCAGTGGATCATGGACAACGAGCGGTTCGAGAAGGCCGGGGTGGACCCGACCATGCTGGACCTGCTGCGCTGGCACGGCGCCGAGGAGGTCGAGCACCGGTCGGTGGTGTTCGACGTGTACAAGGCCATGGGCGGCCGCTACCCGACGCGCGTCGCGGCCTGGGTGGTCTCGCTGTTCTTCCTGTACTGGGCGCTGATCGGCGGGTCGCTGTACCTGCTCAAGCAGGACCCGACCATCACGAAGCGGGTGACGCCGCTGCGCGTGTACCGGTCGTACCGGCGGTCGGTCCGGCTGGGGCACGTGCCCGGGATCTTCAAGCTGCTGCTCGGCGAGGCGCCCGTCTACCTGAGGCCGAACCACCATCCCTCGAAGGTGTGCTCGACCCCCGCCGCGCTGGACTACCTGATGCGGTCGCCCGCCGCGAAGGCGGCCGGCTACGACCCGTACTAGCCGCCTGCGGGGCCCGTCCCGCGAGACCCCGCCCGAGGGCCCGTACCGCCGCTTCGCACGGGCCCTCGGGCGTCTCCGTGGCGGGGCTCACGCCGCGTCCCCTTGACCCCGGGACGATTCGGCGATTTATTACCAAGATGTCTAATAAAGCGGCCCTGGTTCCTCTGGTCGGCGGGCGCCGGGTCCGCGGGGACGGCGTCGACCTCGCCGTCTACGAGCAGGGCGACCGGTCGCGGCCGACGGTGCTGCTCGTCCACGGCTACCCCGACACCCACGCGGTGTGGGACGAGGTGGCCGCGCTGCTCGCCGAGCGGTTCCACGTCGTCCGGTACGACGTGCGCGGCGCGGGCGCGTCGTCCCGGCCGTTCGGACGGCGGCGCTACGCGTTCGACTACCTGATGTCCGACATGAAGGCCGTGCTGGACGCGACCGCGCCCGAGCGGAAGGTCCACCTGGTCGGGCACGACTGGGGATCGATCCAGGGCTGGGAGGCGGCCTGCACGATGCCGGACCGCTTCGCGTCCTTCACCTCCATCTCCGGGCCGTGCCTGGACCACGTCGGCCACTGGATGCGGCGCAACCTCGCCCGCCCCACGCCGGCCAACCTGAGGCGGGCCGCGGGGCAGGCCGCGCGGTCGACCTACATCTACTTCTTCCAGACGCCGCTCCTGCCGGAGCTGCTGTGGCTGGGCGGGCTGACCAAGCTGTTCACCCGCGCCCTGGCCGTGGGCGAGGGCGTCGCGCCGCGCCCCGGCCACCCGGCGCGCACGATGGCGCGCGACGCCGCCGCCGGCGTCGGGCTGTACCGGGCGAACATGGTGCGGCGGCTGCGCCGGCCCGCCGACCGGCGCACGGACGTGCCGACGCAGGTCATCGTCCCCACGAAGGACCTGTTCGTCTCGCCGCACCTCGTGGGCGGCCTCGGCGGGCGCGTCCCCCACCTGTCGCTGCGTCCCGTCCCCGCCGGGCACTGGGTGCCGCGCAGCCACCCCGGCGTGGTCGCGCGCTGGGTCACCGAGCACATCGCGGGCGTCCGGGGCGGCCCGCTCACCGCCGCCGAGGCCCGCGCCCTGGACCGGGCGCGGGTGCGGCCGGAGCGGCGGCCGTTCGACGGCTCGCTCGTCGTCGTCACCGGCGCGGGCAGCGGCATCGGCCGCGCCACGGCCCTCGCCTTCGCCGGACGCGGCGCCGAGATCGTCGCCGCGGACCTCGACCTGGAGACCGCCCAGCGGACCGCCGGCCTCGCGGGCCTGACCGGCCCGGCCGGACACGCCTTCCAGGTGGACGTGTCCGACCCCGCCGCGATGGAGGGCTTCGCCAAGGCCGTCCTGCACGAGCACGGGGTGCCGGACGTCGTCGTCAACAACGCGGGCATCGGCATGGCCGGATCCTTCTTCGACCACTCCGCCGACGACTGGCGCAAGGTCCTGGACGTCAACCTGTGGGGCGTCGTCCACGGTTCACGGCTCTTCGCCAGGCAGATGGTGGAGCGCGGGCAGGGCGGCCACATCGTCAACACCTCGTCGGCCGCCGCGTTCACTCCGTCCCGCGTGCTGCCCGCCTACTCCACCAGCAAGGCGGCCGTGCTGATGCTGTCGGAATGCCTGCGCGCCGAACTGAAGGGCAAGGGCATCGGCGTCAGCGCCATCTGCCCCGGGATCGTCGACACGGGCATCACCCGGGCGTCGCGTTTCGTCGGCCAGGACACGGACGGGGAGGCGCGCAGCCGGGAGCGCGCGGCACGGGCCTACGCCCGGCGCGGCTACGGGCCCGAGCGCGTCGCGGAGCGGATCGTCGCCGCCGTCCGGAACGACCGCGCCGTCGTCCCCGTCACGCCGGAGGCGCGGCTGAGCCTCCTGGCGTCCCGCGCCGCGCCGGGCGCGCTGCGGCTGCTGGCGCGCCTCAACCCCCGCTGACCCCCGGTACCGGCCGCTCCGCACTGAACACCGGCCGCCCGGGTACCCGTAGGGTGATCATCCGGGCGGACGGGGAGGGGAGGCCGCATGGCGGACGCCGTGGTCGTCGGCGCGGGGCACAACGGGCTCGTCGCGGCCAACATGCTGGCCGACGCGGGCTGGGACGTGGAGGTCCTGGAGGCGCAGCCCGAGCCGGGCGGCGCGGTCCGCAGCGACCGGGGCGTGCACCCCGACTACGTCAGCGACCTGTGCAGCGCGTTCTACCCGCTCGGCGTGGCGTCCCCGGCGATGCGCGCGCTGGACCTCGAACGGCACGGGCTGCGCTGGCGGCACGCGCCGGCCGTCCTGGCCCATCCGCTGCCGGACGGGCGCTGCGCCGTCCTCGAACGCGACCGCGACGCGACGGCGGCGAACCTCGAAGCGCTCGGCTCCGGCGACGGCGCGGCATGGCTGCGGCTCTGCGCGCTGTGGGACGAGATGGGAGAGGACGTCCTGCGCGCCCTGTTCACCCCGTTCCCCCCGATCCGGGCGGCGCTGCCGCTGGCGGTGTCGGCGCGCCGCGCGGGCGGGCTCCGCGCCGTGCGGTCGCTGCTCACGCCCGTCCGCACGCTGGGCGAGCAGGAGTTCACCGGGCCGGGCGGGCGGCTGCTGCTCGCCGGGTCGGCGCTGCACACCGACATGTTCCCCGAGTCGACGGCCGGGTCGGTGTTCGCCTGGCTGCTCGCCATGATCGGCCAGCGGCACGGCTGGCCGGTCCCCGAGGGCGGCGCGGGCGAGCTGACGGCGGCGCTCGTGCGGCGGCTGGAGTCGCGGGGCGGGCGGGTCCGCTGCGACACCCCGGTCGCGTCGGTCGTCGTCCGGGACGGGCGGGCGCTCGGCGTGCGGACCGCGTCCGGGGAGCCGGTGCGCGCCGTGAAGGCCGTCCTCGCGGACGTGTCCGCGCCGGCGCTCTACGGCGGCCTGGTCGGCTGGGCCGACCTGCCCGGCGCGCTGCGCGCGGACATGCGGCGCTTCGACTGGGACCACGCCACCTTCAAGGTCGACTGGGCGCTGTCGGGCCCCGTCCCCTGGTCGTCCCCCGACGCCGCGCGGGCCGGGACCGTCCACCTCTCCCCCGGCATGGCGGCGCTGACCGACTACAGCGCGCACCTCGCGACGGGCCGCGTCCCGTCCGAGCCGTTCGCGCTGCTCGGCCAGATGACGACCGCCGACCCCGCCCGCTCCCCCGCCGGGACGGAGTCGGTCTGGGCCTACACCCACGTCCCCCACCGGGTGAGGGCCGACGCGGGCCCCGACGGCATCACCGGCGGCTGGGACGAGCGGGAGCGGACCGCCATGGCCGAACGGCTGGAGAACGTCGTGGAGCGCCTCGCGCCCGGCTTCCGCGCCCGGATCACCGGCCGCCGCGTCACCGCGCCGCCCGCGTTCCAGGACCACGACGCCAACCTGGTGAACGGGGCCCTCAACGGCGGGACGGCGCTGATCCACCAGCAGCTCGTGTTCCGCCCCGTCCCCGGCCTGGGGCGGGCCGAGACGCCGATCGCGGGCCTCTACCTGGCGTCCGCGTCCGCGCATCCCGGCGGCGGCGTCCACGGCGCCTGCGGGGCGAACGCCGCCCGCGCCGCGCTCGCCCACGCGGGCCCCGGGGGCCGCGTCCTCACCCCCGCCCTCAACGCGCTCGGCCGGCTGCTGGCCCCGTAGCCGGTTTTGGCCGCCACGGGGTTTTCCTCCGGGCCGGAACATGCGACCTTGACAGGAACGACCGGGCGGCGACGACCCGGCGACCGGCACCGGAGTGTGAGGCATGCGGATTCGCGACATCCTTCGGCGGAAGGGAGACACGGTGGCCACGGTCCTGCCCGAGGCCACCGTGCGGCAACTGCTCGCCGTCCTGGCGGAGCACAACATCGGGGCGGTGGTGGTCTCGCCCGACGGCACGTCGATCGCCGGGATCGTGTCCGAGCGCGACGTGGTGCGGCGGCTGCACGACCGCGGCGCCGCGCTGCTCGACCGTCCCGTCTCCGACATCATGACCGCGGACGTCCGCAGCTGCGGCCCCGGCGACAAGGTGGAGGACCTGCGCCGCACCATGACCGAGCACCGGTTCCGGCACGCGCCCGTCGTCGAGGACGGCCGGCTCGCCGGGATCGTCAGCATCGGCGACGTCGTCAAGAGCGCCATCGACGAGCTGGAGAGCGAGCGCGAGCACCTCGTCGGATACATCCAGGGCGCGCCCTGACGCGCCGGCCCCGCCCGAGGTAGAGAAGGGCCGGGTCGGAGACGGGCCGGTCAGACGTAGGCCGGGAGGGGACGGGCGGCCGGGGCCGCCTGGACCTCCCGGTGGGCCAGGGCGAGCCGTTCGACGGCCGAGCGCAGCGCGCCGGGCGGCAGCACGTACGGCAGCCGGACGTAGTCCTCCAGCACGCCGTCCGCGCCGAACACCGGCCCGGCGACGACCCGGACGCCGAGCCGCTCGGCCGCCTCGGCCAGCGCCGTCGCCACGGGCGCGCCGATCCGCGCCCACAGCGACATGCCCCCGGCGGGCAGCCGGAACTCCCAGCCGGGCAGCAGCTCGCGCAGCGCCCCGGCGAGCGCGTCCCGGCCGCGCAGCAGGGTCTCCGCGCGCTCGGCGCGGACCTCCTCCACCCGCAGCAGCAGCTCCCGGACGATCAGCTGGTCGAGCACCGGGCTGGCCATGTCGAACGGCTCGCGCGCCAGCACGAGGCGGCGGGCGAGCGGCGCCGTCGTGCGGATCCAGCCGATGCGCAGCCCGCCCCACAGCAGCTTGGACGCCGACCCGATCGTGATGACCCGACCGCCCGCGTCGTACCCCGCGAGCGGCGCCTCGCGCGGCGCGGCGAGGTCGTGGGCGAGGTCGGCGAACGTCTCGTCGGCGACGAGGAACGCGTCGGCGCGGCGGCCGGCGTCGACGAGCGCGGCCCGGTCCTCGGCCCCCATGAGGAGGCCCGTCGGGTTGTGGAAGTCGGGGATCGTGTACGCCATCCGGACGGCGGCCTGCCGCATCGCGCCGGCGGCGAGCTCGACGTCCCAGCCCTCGTTGACGCCGACCGGGACGAGCCGGGCGCCGCGGCGGCGCAGCGCGCTCAGCGCGTGCGGGTAGGTGGGGCGCTCCACCATGACGGCGTCGCCCGCCTCCACGAGCAGATGCGTCAGGAGCGTGAACGCCTGCTGCGCGCCGGTGGTGACGACGATCTGGTCGGCGCGGGTCGGCACGCCGCGCGCCGCGTACCCGTCGGCGACGACCTGCCGCAGGCACGCCAGCCCGGCGGGCTCGTAGCCGGGTCCCGAGCTGTAGCGGGGCAGTTCCTCGACGGCGGCGGCGACGGCCTCGTCGAAGATCGCCGGAGCGCCGGGGGTGGCGCAGCCGAGGTCGATGAAGGACCCGTCGTCCGGGGCGGGGTGGGCCTTGCCGAACCGCCCGCCGGGCGGGGGCGTGCGGCGGTGCTCCGCCGACATCCGCACCGGGGGCAGCGCCGTCCAGCTCCCCGCGCCCTGCCTGCTCTCGACGTAGCCCTCGTCGCGGAGCCGGTCGTAGGCGGCCGTCACGGTGGTGCGGCTGACGCCGAGGGCGGCGGCGAGGTCCCGTTCGGCGGGCAGCCGGGTCCGCAGCGCGAGCCGCCCGTCCAGGACGAGGCCGCGCACGGACCGGGCCAGCGAGGCGTAGACGGGGCGCTCGCGCGGCACGTCCCCCAGCAGCCGGGCCAGGTTCGGGCCGCTCACATAACGGGTGCTCATACAAGCCACTTTCGCATAATTGGCCCTACCAAGACCAGTCCAGTTGCCGCCAAAGTGGATTCGAAAGCGGCCACTCACGGTTCTAGGAGCGGATAATGGCCTTGATGGCACGGCGGCTCGTGCAACTCTACGTCGGATTGGCCTTGTACGGGCTGGGCATCGCCCTCCAGGTGTCGTCCGGTCTCGGCAACGACCCGTGGGACGTCTTCCACCAGGGCCTCTCCCGCCGCTTCGGCCTCTCCATCGGCATGTGGATCATCATCGCGGGCGCGGTGGTGATGCTCGCGTGGATCCCGCTGCGGCAGCGGCCCGGGATCGGGACGGTCAGCAACGTCGTCCTCGTCGGCGTGTTCGCCGACCTTTTCCTGTGGCTGCTGCCCGCACCCGACGCGCTGGCGGCCCGCTGGGCCTGCCTCCTCGCCGGGGTGCTCGCCGGCGGCGTCGCCACCGGCTGCTACATCGGCGCGGGCCTCGGTCCGGGCCCGCGCGACGGGCTGATGACCGGGATCGCCGCCCGGGGCCGCTCGCTCCGCGTGGTCCGGACCGCGATCGAGCTGACCGTGCTCGCCGCGGGCTGGCTGCTCGGCGGCACCGTCGGCATCGGGACGCTCCTCTACGCGGTCGCGATCGGCCCGCTGACGCACGTCTTCCTGCCGATGCTGACGATCAAGGCGCCGGCCCCGGAGCCCGCCCCCGAACCGGAGCCGGAGCCCGCCCCCGCCTAACCCGCGCGGAGGCGGACGGCCTGCTCGGCGACGGCGGCCAGGAGCGGAGCGGCGTCCGCCTTCAGCTCCGCCAGCGTGCGGGGGCCGTCGGCGAGGCTGAACGCGGCGGTGAGGCCGAGCGCGTGCAGCTCGTCCAGCGGCCCCGCCACGCCGCCGGCCAGCGCGATGCACGGAACGCCGCGGCCGCGCGCGAGGGCGGCGACGGCGGAGACGACCTTCCCGGCCGCGCTCTGCCCGTCCACGCGGCCCTCGCCGGTGATGACGAGGTCCGCGCCGTCTAGCGCGGACGGGAGCCCGACCGCCTCGGCGACGAGGAGGGCCCCGCCGGACGGCTCGGCGCCGAGCGCCCCCACGAGCCCGCCGCAGGTGCCGCCCGCCGCGCCCGCGCCGGGCAGGTCGTGGACGCGGGGCCCGCCGGCGGCGGCCAGCACGTCCGCGAAGACGGTGAGGGCGGCGTCCAGCTCGGCGACCTGGCCGGGCGACGCGCCCTTCTGCGGGCCGAACACGGCGGCGGCGCCGTCCGGCCCGACGAGCGGGTTGGTGACGTCGCAGGCGACGCGGAACCGGGTCGCGCGGACCGCGTCCGGCACCCCCGAGTCGTCGATCGAGGCGAGCCGGGCGAGGGCCGCGCCGCCCTGCGGCAGCTCGCCGCCGGCGGCGTCGAGGAAGCGGACGCCGAGGGCGCGCAGCAGCCCGGCGCCGCCGTCGGTGCTGGCGCTGCCGCCGATGCACACGAGCACGTCGCGGGCGCCGCGCCGGACCGCGTCCGCGATCAGCTCGCCGGTGCCGGTCGTGGCGGCGTTCAGCGGGTCGGGCGGGACGTCCTCGACCAGCGGCAGCCCGGACGCGGCCGCCAGCTCCACCACCGCGGACCGCCCGTCGCCGGACAGGGCGTAGCGGGCCTTGACCGGGCGCCCCAGCGGGTCGGTGGCGGCGACCTCCACCGCGTCCCCGGCGCGGGCGCGCAGGAAGCAGTCGAGGGTGCCCTCGCCGCCGTCCGCCATCGGCACCGCGACCACCTCGGCGCGCGGCGCGGCCCGGCGCACGCCCGCCCCGACGGCGGCGCACACCTCGGCGGCGGACAGGCTGCCCTTGAACGAGTCGGGCGCGACGACGACCCGCATCAGCACCGCCTCCGGTGGACGTCCCCCGGACCTCCGCGCGGCGCCGGTCGGTGGGCAGCGCCGCGCCGGCGCTCCGCTGCGGTCATCGCTCAGTGCTCGGCGGCCAGCGTGGCGAGGACGGAGGCGAACTCCTCCGGCAGCACCATCGTCTCGCCCTCGTAGCGGGTCTCCAGGTAGGTCAGCTCACCGGCGCGCCACCAGTACAGGTGCGGGCTGAGCGAGCCCGGCCCCTCCTCGTAGGCGCGGTGGGCCTGCGCCTGGAGCTCGGTCGCCGCGGCCACGGCCGCGCGGTAGCGCGCCCTGGGGTGCCCCTCGGAGATGCGGAGCGGGTGGGCGACGATGAGGCTGCGGTTGGGCGCGATGACCAGCGCCCCGTACGGGCCGATCGGCAGGTACTCCTCCAGCCACGCCAGGTGGGTGACGGCGTAGAACGTCCAGCCGTGCAGGACGGAGACGCGGACGCCGCCGAGATCCTGCTCGTCCAGCTGCAGGGGCCCGTCGGCGCGGACGTTGGCGCGGCCGAGCATGAACAGCGCGTCGCCGGAGACCGGCCAGCCGTCCATCTCCTCGGTGGTGACGGTCCGCACGGTGGTGGGCGTGTCGACGACCACGGCCTCGATCAGGCCGGGCGCGAACGGCCGGGCGGCGAGGACGCCGTTGTCGGCCTCCGCCGGGTAGATGCGGGTGCGCAGCAGGTGCTGGGCGAGGTCGAAGTCGCTGAGGTCCAGCGGCTCCTCGATCGCGGTGACGATCGTGGTGACGTGGTCGGAGACCAGGGCGGGCCAGTCGTCGCGCGGCACCAGCCGGGCGAGCTGCCGCAGGTCGCGCAGGCTGACGTGCAGCCGGTTCGCGCCCTCCAGCAGCATCACCTCGCCGGGCGCGTGGGTGCAGCGGTAGCCGAGGCTCTCGGCGACCAGTACGAGCAGCGAATCGAGGGTCCCGTCGTCCCAGGGTTCGGGACGGGCATGGCGGCCGCTCATCGCGCACCTCCCGAGGGCGCTTCGAGGGTGAGCGCGCCGGGTTCCGGCACGGCGGGGTGCGGATCTGCGGGGTCGGGTGGGGCGGTCAGCACCGCGGGGGCGCCGAGTTCGAGGGTCAGCTGGCGCGGGCCGTGCCCGGCGGGGACGCCCGCCAGCACCGGGACGCCGAGCGGGCCGAGCCGGGCGGCGAACACCGCGTCGAGCTCGGCGGGGTCGCCGCAGTCCCGCCAGGAGCCGAGCGCCACGCCGGCCGCGCCGTCGAACCAGCCCGCCTGGAGGAGCTGGACGAGCATCCGGTCGATCCGGTAGGGGGCCTCGGCGACGTCCTCCAGGAAGACGATGCGGCCGGCGGCGGGCGGCGGGGCGTAGGGGGTGCCGAGCAGGGCCGTGAGGAGCGAGAGGGTGCCGCCGGTGAGCGGCCCCTCCGCGCGCCCCGGCCGCAGGACGTGCGTGCCGGGCAGGGTCACCGGGCCGCCGAACAGGGCGGCGCGCAGGCAGGCGAGGGTGGCGCCGTCAGGTTCGTCCTCGGCGAGGAGTCCGGCGGGCATGGGGCCGAAGGACGTGGTGACTCCTAGGCGCGTTCCAAAGGCGGTGTGCAGTGCGGTGATGTCGCTGGAGCCGTGCAGGATCTTCGGGCCGGCGGACGCGTCCGCGGCGGCGCCGAGGGCGTCCCAGTCGAGGTGGTCCAGGACGCGGGTGGCGCCGTAGCCGCCCCGCGCGCAGACCACGGCGCGGACGCGCGGGTCGCACCAGGCGGCCTGCAGGTCGGCGGCCCGGTCGGCGTCGCTTCCGGCCAGCCGGTGCCAGTCGTCTCGGACGGGCCCGGGAGCGCCGAGGTTGACACGGTCGAGGGCGTGCTCTCCGACCACGGCGTCAAGGCCGAGGCCGCGCAGGGCGGCGCGGCCGGCCGCCAGCCGGGCGGGCTCGGCGGGGCCGCTGGGCGCGATCACCGCGACCCGGTCGCCCGGCCGCAACCGGCGGTACCTGCGGGTGTTCCGGGTCCGGCGGCGGCCGCCGGGCATGCCGACGGCGGGCGCGGCAGGCGGCCCGTCTGCCGTCTCCGCGCGGGCGCCCCCGCTTTTCAACCCGATCCCTCCTCGCACCGCGACGGGTAGAGCTTGTCAGGATCCGGACGCCAGTGGAAGGGGCGACCGGTCACGACCCGCCAACAGATCATCGCGCCGTGCCGAGCGCGAGGCCGGCGAGGCGCGGGAGCGTCTCGCCGATCGGCCGCCGCAGGACCGCGTCGGCGAGCCCATCGTAGGGCGTCTCCTGGGCGTTGATGATCACCAGCCGGGCGCCGGCGTCGACCGCCTCCAGGCACAGCCCGGCGGCGGGCTGCACGGTGAGCGAGGTGCCGACGGCGAGGAACAGGTCGCAGGAGCGGGCGGCGGTGATCGCCGCGTCCAGGACGTCGGCGTCCAGGGCCTGGCCGAAGGAGATCGTCGCGGACTTCTGGACGCCGCCGCACTCGGCGCAGGGCGGGTCGTCCTCGCCGGCGCCGAGGCGGGCGAGGACCTCGGGCATGGGGGTGCGCAGGCCGCAGGACAGGCAGACGGCGTCGCGCACCGTGCCGTGGATCTCGATGACCGCGGCCTCGGACGATCCGGCGCGCTGGTGCAGGCCGTCGATGTTCTGGGTGATCAGCGCGCGCAGCCGGCCGGCCCGCTCCAGCTCGACGAGGGCGCCGTGCGCGGCGTTGGGCTCGGCGTCCCAGACGGGGTCGTCGCGGCGGGACCGCCAGGCGCGCCGCCGGACCTCGGGGTCGGCGAGGTAGGCGCCGATCGTGGCCGTCGCCTCCGCCGCCGGGTCCTTCGTCCAGACGCCCTGCGGGCCGCGGAAGTCGGGGATCCCGCTGTCGGTGGAGATCCCGGCGCCGGTCAGCACGGTGATCGACTCGACCTTGGGCAAAAGCTCGGCGAGCGTCGGGGGAGCGTCCACCCTCACATGGTAGGCGGCGCCGCCCGGTGGGCCAGGCGACGCGCGCCGGTCCCGGTTAACGGATGGGTATCGGGCCGCCCCTTACCCAGGGTCACGGACCGACCGGCCTCCAAAAGGTGACAAACTGTGCCTCGTATGAGGTCGACGCCGCACATCTTGGTGATCAACGGTACCAAGGTCCGCCGCCCGGTGTTCATCCTGGGCGCTCCGCACTCGGGTGCGGAGCTGCTGGCGCGCGCGGTCAAGCGGTCCCCCGGCTTCCACCTGACCACCGGCCGTCCCGGCGTCCTGCGCGTCACCTACGCGTTCGCGCGGCAGCCCTCGATCGCGACCGAGCGCGGGAAGGGCGCCGCCCGGGTGCTGCGGGACGCCTACGCCGAGGCGTGGCAGGTCTCGGCCCGGGCCTGCGCGCAGTGCCCGGACGAGTGCCGCCGGATGGCCGGCCTGCCGCCCCGGCCGCCCGGCGCGCCCGGCCGCCCAGTCCCCGACGGCGACCTGCCGGAGCCCTGCGTGGACGCGCAGGGCCTCGCCCGGTTCGCCGACGCCTCCCCCGACCTGATCTACAGCGCCGACGTGCTGCTCGACGCCTTCCCCGACGCCCAGCTCGTCCAGGTGATCCGGGACGGCCGGGACGTCGTCGCCGACATGCTGGACGACGAGCGCTGCCTCGCCTGGTTCAAGCCGGGCCTCGCCAACCTCGACACGGTGTTCCCGAACCCGTTCCTCGGCGTGGAGGACCACACCGACCGGAACCGGTGGCCGCGCGCGGCCACCGCGGTGAAGTGCGCGCTGCGCTGGCGCGGCTCGGTGCGGCTCAGCGCGCGGCTCCGCCAGCAGGTCCCCGAGGAGCAGCTGCTCACCGTCCGCTACGAGGAGCTGGTGGCGCGGCCGCGCGACGTCGCCGCCCGCCTGGCCCGGCACCTCGACGCGCAGATCCCGCGGTCGTCGCTGTCGGGCCTGGTCAGGGCCGGCGACGCCGACGACGGCGGGGTGGGGTCGTGGCGCGAGCGGCTCACCCCGCGGCAGGCCGCCCAGGTCGCGAAGGTGGCCGCCACCGAGCTGCGGCGGCTCGGCTACCGGACCGGCCCGGACGGCTGAGCCGCCGGCCGGGCGGCTACTCGGCGCCCAGCGGCTCGGTCTGCCGCTCGTCCCGCTGGTGGGAGAACTGGGTGCGGTACAGCTCGGCGTACAGGCCGCCCGCCAGCAGCAGCTCCTCGTGCCGGCCGCGCTCGGCGACCCGGCCGCTCTCGATGACCAGGATCTGGTCGGCCTCCCGGATCGTGGACAGCCGGTGCGCGATCACCAGCGACGTCCGGCCGGCGAGCGCGGTGCGCAGCGCCCGCTGGACCGCCGCCTCGGACTCGGAGTCCAGGTGCGCGGTGGCCTCGTCCAGCACGACGACGGACGGCGCCTTGAGCAGCAGCCGGGCGATCGCGAGGCGCTGCTTCTCCCCGCCCGACAGCCGGTAGCCGCGGTCGCCGACGACGGTGTCCAGCCCGTCGGGCATGTCGGCGACGAGATCGCCGATGTGCGCGGCCTCCACGGCGGCGAAGATGTCCTCGTCGGTGGCGTCCGGGCGGGCGTAGCGCATGTTCTCCCGGATCGAGTCGTGGAACAGGTGGGCGTCCTGGCTGACCACGCCGATCTCGGCGCGCAGCGAGTCGAGGGTCACGTCGCGGACGTCCGCGCCGCCGACGCGGACGGCGCCGGCCGACACGTCGTACAGCCGCGACACCAGGTGCGTGACCGTCGACTTGCCCGCGCCGGACGGCCCGACGAGCGCGACGAGCTGCCCGGGCTCGGCGCGGAAGTCGACGTCGTGCAGGACCTCGCGGCTGGGCGAGGTGTCGGTGCGGGCGATCGACTCCAGCGAGGCCAGCGACACCTCGTCCGCCGCCGGGTAGGCGAACCGGACGTGGTCGAACTGGATCGACGGCGCCTTCGTCAGGGACGGCTTGCCGCCGTTCCCCGCCGGCGCGCGCGTCGCGCCCAGCGCGCGAGCGTCCTCGCGGTCGCGGATCAGCGGCTTGAGGTCGAGCACCTCGAACACCCGGTCGAAGCTGACGAGGGCGGTCATCACGTCGACGTGGACGTTGGACAGCGCGGTCAGCGGCCCGTACATCCGGGTCATCAGGGTGGCGAGGGCGACGAGCGTGCCGAGCTGGAGGGTGTCGCCGACGACCAGGAAGCCGCCCACCCCGTAGACCATGGCGGTGGCGAGCGCCGCGACCAGCGTGAGCGCGGTGAAGAACACCCGCCCGTACATGGCGGCGACGATCCCGATGTCGCGGACGCGCGCGGCGCGCCGGGAGAAGTTCTCCTCCTCCTCGGCGGGCCGCCCGTACAGCTTGGCGAGCATCGCCCCGGCGACGTTGAACCGCTCGGTCATCAGCGAGCCCATCTCGGCGTCGAGCACCATCTGCTCGCGGCTGATGCGCTGCAGTCGCTTGCCGACCCACTTGGCCGGCAGGACGAAGATCGGGAGCAGCAGCAGCGCGATCAGCGTCACCTGCCACGACAGGATCAGCATGGTGACCAGCACCAGGATCAGGCTGATCACGTTGGACACCACCGACGACAGCGTGGTGGTGAGGGCCCGCTGCGCGCCGATGACGTCGTTGTTGAGGCGGCTGACGAGCGAACCCGTCTGCGCCCGCATGAAGAACGCGACCGGCTGCCGCTGGACGTGCGCGAAGACCTGGCTGCGCAGGTCGTAGATGAGCCCCTCGCCGATCCGCGCCGAGTACCAGCGCTGCGCGAGGCCGAGCACCGCCTCGACCAGCGCGAGCCCCGCGACCGCGACGGCGAGCCAGATCACGACGTCCTGCCGGCCGGGCACGATGCCGCTGTCGATGATCGACTTCAGCAGCAGCGGGTTCGCGACGACGATCACCGCGGCCAGCGAGTTCAGCGCGAGGAAGACCACCAGCTCGCGGACGTAGGGACGGGCGTACCCGGCGATCCGGCCGACGGTGCCGGGCTTGAGCTTCTGCTGGGTGACCGAGCTGTCCTTGCGGAACGAGGCCATCACCTGCCAGCCGCTGCCCGGCATTCCCGGCATTCCCACATCTGCCTCCGTCGCGTCAACGTCATCGACGTAATCAAGTAAGCATCTCAGTATCCGGAGGCACAACGCCGTCCCGTCCGCCGGGCTTCCCGGCTCCGCTCACGGCGTAACCGCCCCCGGACAACCGCCGGCGCGACCGTGATCGGCATCCCCAGGGGGCAGGGAAGGCGTACACGTTCCGGTGGGACCTCGAACCCGCCGGCTGCACCGTGAAGACCGGCCACCGGCTCGGCGTGATCCGGCCGCCGACCGACTACGGATTCACGCTGCGCCGCCCGGCCGGGACCGGGGTCGCGGTGCGGCCGGGTGCTGCCGCCACCGGCGCGCGGCGGCCGCGAGCCGCCGAGGCGGGTGCTGCGGAGGGCGGGCCGGCCGGCCCGCCTCCGGCGGTCACTTGCCGAACATCTCCCGCAGGCGGCCGATCTGCTCGCGCCGCTCGGCGGCGCACTGCTGCTCGAGGGTGTTCTCGGCGGCCTCCCACAGCAGCCGCTTGGTCGCCACGGCCGCGCCGGGGTTCACCGCCAGCAGCGAGGCCACCAGGTCGCGGACGGCGCCGTCCAGGCCGTCGCGCGGGACGACGATCTCGGCGAGCCCGAGCCGCGCCGCCTCGTCGGCGAGCACGGTCCGCGCGGTGAGGCACAGCTCCAGCGCGCGCCCGATGCCGACGATCTCCACCAGCGGCTTGGTGCCGGTCAGGTCCGGCACGAGCCCGAGCGCGGGCTCCTTCATGCAGAACCTGGCGTCGTCGGCGGCCACGCGGATGTCGCACGCGAGCGCGAGCTGGAAACCGCCGCCGATGGCGTGCCCGTGCACGGCCGCGACCGTCACGATGCCGGGGCGCCGCAGCCAGGTGTAGCCCTCCTGCAGCTCGGCGATGAAGCGGTCGGTGGCCGCGGCGTCCGAGCCGTCGGCGAACCCCTCGCCCCCGCCGGAGAACATGCCGAGGTCGATGCCCGCCGAGAAGCACGGGCCCTCGCCCCGCAGGACGACGACGCGCACGTCCGCGGGCAGGGAGCGCCCGATGGCGGCCAGGCCCCGCCATGTGTCGAACGTCATGGCGTTGCGCCGCTCGGGCCGGTTCAGGGTGACGGTCGCGACGGCGCCGTCCACCTCCAGCCGCAGCCCGGCCTTCGCCAGGTCGGCGTCCGCCATGACCGTTTCCGGCCGCCCGGCCGTTGTCGCGTCCCCCACTGGTCTTTCCTCTCGATGAGCGTGCCCGCGCCGGTCGGGCGCGAGCATGGCGGGCCCGCCCCGCCGTCCACGGGGCGGGACCCGCTCGCCCGGTCCGCCGCCGCGACCGAACCTTACTCGGCCGTTCGCGGCGCCGGACCGGGCAGTGCGCTCATCCCGGGGGCAGGGGTCCGGTCAGGACTTCTTGCCCCGGGTCGCACCACCGCGACCGCGCAGGTTGACGCCGGACTCGGTCAGAATCCGGTGGATGAAACCGTACGAGCGGCCGGTGGCGGCTGCCAGGGCGCGGATGCTCTCGCCGGAGTCGTACCTCTTCTTCAGGTCCGCCGCCAGCTTGTCGCGCTCGGCACCGGTCACGCGGGTGCCCTTCTTAAGGGTCTCGGCCACGAGTACCTCCCGTAGTGATGTGGTGACCGCTGCGTTATCCCCCGCCATGATCAGTCATTCCCGGCTGTTCGGCTACCCACTCGGCCAGAAAAGATCTGCGGAAGTCACCTCGCAGGTCACGCGAGCGCCACCAGATCGGCAAACTCGTCACTCCAGATGTCTTCCACACCATCCGGCAGCAAAATCACTCTTTCCGGTGAGAGCGCCTCCACCGCGCCCTCGTCGTGGGTCACCAGGACGATGGCCCCGGCGAACGTCCGCAGGGCGCCGAGGATCTCCTCGCGGCTGGCCGGGTCGAGGTTGTTCGTGGGCTCGTCCAGCAGCAGGACGTTCGCGCTCGACACCACGAGCATCGCCAGTGCCAGCCGGGTCTTCTCGCCGCCGGACAGCACGCCCGCGGGCTTGTCGACGTCGTCGCCGGAGAACAGGAACGACCCGAGGATCTTGCGCACCTCGACCGGCGCCATGCCGGGCGCCGCCGACTGCATGTTCTCCAGGACGGACCGCTCGACGTCCAGGGTCTCGTGCTCCTGCGCGTAGTAGCCGATCCGCAGGCCGTGGCCGGCCACCACCGCGCCCGTGTCGGGCTTGTCGACCCCGCCCAGCAGGCGCAGCAGCGTCGTCTTGCCCGCGCCGTTCAGGCCCAGGATGACGACGCGGCTGCCCCGGTCGACGGCCAGGTCCACGTCGGTGAAAATCTCCAAAGATCCGTACGATTTCGACAAACCCTCCGCGGTGAGGGGCGTCTTGCCGCACGGAGCCGGGTCCGGGAAGCGGATTTTGGCCACCTTGTCGGCCTGCCGCTCGCCCTCGGCGCCCGCGAGGAGCTGCCGGGCGCGGCGGTCCATCTGCTGGGCCGCCTTCGCCTTCGTCGCCTTGGCGCGCATCTTGTCGGCCTGCGACAGCAGCGCGGACGCCTGCCGGTGCGCGTTGGCCGACTCGCGCTTGCGGCGCCGCTCGTCGGTCTCCCGCTGGTCGAGGTACTTCTTCCAGCCGACGTTGTAGATGTCGATCGCGCTGCGGTTGGCGTCCAGGTGGAACACCCGGTTGACGACCGCCTCCAGCAGCTCGACGTCGTGGCTGATCACCACGAGGCCGCCCTGGTGGCCCTTCAGGTAGTCGCGCAGCCAGACGATCGAGTCGGCGTCGAGGTGGTTGGTCGGCTCGTCCAGCAGCAGGCTGTCGGCGCCGGAGAACAGGATGCGCGCCAGCTCCACGCGGCGCCGCTGGCCGCCCGACAGCGTCCCGAGCGGCTGGGTCATCACCCGGTCCGGCAGGCCCAGGCTGGAGGCGATCGAGGCGGCCTCCGCCTCCGCGCTGTAGCCGCCCAGCACGTGCAGGCGCTCTTCGAGGCGCCCGTAGCGGCGGACGGCCCGGTCGCGCTCGGCGCCCGTCGTCGCGGCCATGGCGTCCTCGGCGGCGCGCAGCTCGCGGATCACCTCGTCCAGCCCGCGGGCCGACAGGATCCGGTCGCGGGCCAGCTCGTCCAGGTCGACGTCGCGCGGGTCCTGCGGGAGGTAGCCGATCGTGCCGGAGGACGTCACGGCGCCCTGCGCGGGCTGCGCCTCCCCGGCCAGCACCTTGGTGAGGGTGGTCTTGCCGGCGCCGTTGCGCCCCACGAAGCCGACCCGGTCGCCGGGGTTGACCCGGAACGTGGCGGCCTCGATCAGCAGCCGGGGCCCGGCGCGCAGCTCGATGTCTTTCGCAATGATCACTTGACAGGGCTCCCCTGACGGACGGCTCGGTGGACAGGCACGCGAAACGGCGCGCCGCGCGGTCCTTCGACCGTGGGCGCGCCGGGCGCACTGTCAGTTCGGGAGCGGAACCATCCGTCCAGTGTACGTGACGGCCGAGCGGTCCACGCCGCCCGATCGGCGGGGCCGGAGGGCGGCGGGGCCGCTCCCGGCCATGCCGGTCCGGTGCGGACGCGATGTGTGAAAGGCCGTCCCGGGGCCAGGATGGGTGGTGGCGGGCGTGCGGCGGACGATGGCGGGACCGCGGTCCCGGCACGAAGGAGTGTGAGTCGGATGACCCAAGTCACGAGCAACCCACCGGACGGGACGCCCAACTGGCTCGACATCGGCGTCCCCGGCCTCGACCGGGCCAAGACGTTCTACGGGACGCTCCTGGGCTGGCAGTTCCAGGACACGGGCCCCGAGGGGGGCGACTACAACCTCTGCACGCTGCGCGGCGAGCCCGTCGCCGGGCTGATGGCCAACCCGGCGGACCAGCCCGACGTGTACTGGTGGAACGTCTACTTCGCCGCCGACGACTGCGACGGGCTCGTCGAGCGCGCCGCCGACGCCGGCGGGGAGGTCGTCGTCCCGGCCATGGACGTCATGGACCAGGGCCGCATGGCCGTTCTGAAGGACCCGCAGGGGGGGCAGTTCGGCCTCTGGCGGGGCCGCTCCCACCCGGGTTCGCGGATCGTCAACGAGCCCGGCTCGTTCGTCTGGAACGAGCTGGTCACGCCCGACACCGCGGCCGCCGGCGAGTTCTACCGGGCGGTGTTCGGCTACGAGGTGGAGCCGATGCCGGGCGACATGGACTACCTCGTCCTGCGGCGGGCGGGCGACGGCCGCTACATCGGCGGCATCCTCGGCGGCCCCGGCCTCGTCCTCGGCGGGGGCGGCGACCCCGTCCCGTCGTGGGCGACGTACTTCGCCGTCGACGACGCCGACGAGGCGGTCCGCAGGGTCCGCGCCGGCGGCGGCACGGTCGACGCGGAGCCGGCCGACAGCCCGTACGGGCGGTCGGCGTCCGTCCGCGACCCGTTCGGGGTGCCGTTCCACGTGATGAAGCCGGCGCCCGAACCCGGGTCGTGACCGGTCTCCGGGGGCGCCGGCCCGCCGCCGGGCCCCCGGGAGACCAACCCGGAGACCGGCCCCGGAGATCAGCCCTGGCGCTCGGCCGCGATCCGCTGGCCGATCGTCTGGTGGAGCCGCTGGAGCCCGGACGTGCCGACCAGCCCGATCTGGCCTTCGAGGTCGCGCAGCAGGACGTCCTCGTTCATCACGGCCTCCGACGACTGCATCAGCACGGTGCCCTGGCCGGTGAAGTCGAACTGGTGCTCCTCGCCGGACTGGCCGCCGATCCCGAACGCCATCCGGGCGGCGCCGAACGCCCCGCGCATGTAGGAGTGGTCGTAGTGGTGGCAGGGGGACGGGCAGTCGGCCCAGCCGAGCAGCGCCTGCGGGTCGATCCTGATCGGCGGCTCGACGAAGTGGACGGGCCCGTTGGAGGCCGCCACGAACCGCCCGGTGCCGATCAGCGTCAGGAACCCCGGGATGATCGACTGCTTCAGCTCCAGGCCCGGCTCGAACGCGAGCAGGTTCCCGGCCCGGACGGTCAGGTTCCCGTTCTCCAGGTCGAAGGAGTTCACGTCGAAGCCGCGGTCGGCGAGGACGAGCTTGCCCTGCCCCTGCGCGACGATCCAGTCCTGCGCGTAGAGCGGGGAGTTGAACGTGTGCGCGACGAGGGAGTCCAGCGGCCCCGCCGACAGGGCCTCGAACCTGATCTGCCCGTAGTAGGCGATCATCTTGCCCTTCTGCGCGAACCACTGCCCGTTGAGGTCGACGCTGAAGGCGTACGGGTTGACGTTGTCGTCGGACGGGAGCGTGTGCGGGTTCCAGGTCTGCGTGCCGAACGTGCTCACGGGTCAGATCTTCCTCTCGCTGGCCTGGACGTAGACGACGCCGGAGCCGCTCAGCTCCAGCTGGAAGCCCTCGCCGGAGCCGCGCCCGATCAGGTCGCGCACCCCGACCGCGGTGGTCAGCTTGTTCTGCACCTGGCCGCGGTGGGCCACGTACGCCTGCGGGTCGACGTGGACGGCGCGCTGCGGGGTGATCGGCAGCTCCATCACGCCGCCGTGCGACAGCAGCGCGCACGCGCCGTGCCCGGTCAGCGTCGTGGTGAACAGGCCCTGCCCGGTGACCGCGCCGCGCACGATGCCGCGCACGCCGCCCTGCTCGCCCATGAACATCGTCCCGACCTGGAGGGCCGCGTCGTGCACGAGCAGCCGGTCGGCCTCGGCGTAGAGGGTGTCGGCGCCGTTCAGCTCGATGACGGTCACCTCCAGCCCGCGGTGCCCGAACAGGACGCTGCCCTGGCCGGTCACGTGCATCATCGCGCTGCGCTCGCCGGCGACGGCGCGTCCGATGGTGCCGCCGATGCCCTGCCCGGCCGTGGCGGACGGGGCGAACGACACGGGCCCGGTGTAGCCGAGCATCGCGCCGCGCTTGCTGTAGACCTCCTGCCCCGGCCCGATCGGCACCTGGAGCATCTTGGAGTTGATCGACTGGTACCCGGGCATCAGATCTCCAGAATTCCGCCGCGCTCGGCCGGCTGGACGTAGACCAGCCCATGGCCCTGATACCGGAACTGCACGCTCTCCCCCGATCCCTGGCCGATCACCGTCCGCCAGTTGACGTCGGTGACCACGTCCTGCTGGAGCCGCCCGTGGTGGCAGACGTAGGCGTGGGGGTCGACGCACAGCGGTGTCTGCGGCGTCACCTCCAGCGCGATGGCCGGCCCCTCGGACAGGATCGCGACCGTGCCGTGCCCCTCCACCTTCGTGGTGGCGAGGCCCTGGCCGGTCCCCATGCCCCGCAGGCCGACGAACTGGACGCCGGTCTGCAGGTTCCCGTCGAGGGCCAGCAGGCTCTCCGACTCCACGAACAGGGCGTCGCCGGCGAGCTGGACGAGCGTGACCTCCGTCGCCTCGCTCGCCAGGTAGACCGTCCCCTGCCCGGTGATCTCCATGAGGGTCATGCCCTCGCCCGCGATCCGCCGCTTGAGGGCGCCCCGCAGCCCCTCGCCGCCCGTCATGCCCTGGCGCTTGAACGCCATCTGGCCCTCGTAGGCGACCATGGACCCGTTCAGCGCCCGGACGGTCTCGCCGCCGAGGTCGACGGCGAGCATCTTCGAGCCGTTCAATCGAAATTGCGCCACGAAGCGAGAAGATACAGCCCGGCGCGTTGCCGGTCCCGCTCGCGCGCACATCGGGAAGGATGAGCACCATGTGGATCGCTCCCGAACGCCGCAGTCTCAGCCGGTGGGCCGTGCCAGGGCTCGTCCTGGGCGCCGGTGTGGTGGTCGGGGCCGTGCTGGCCGCCGAAGGGCGGTCCGGGACGGCCCTCGTCGCGCTGGCCGCGCTCGCCGGATACGCGGGCTGCCTCGCCTACCGCCGCAACGAGCCGGCGCTGCCGGTCAGCGACGGGTTCGGCTCCGGCACCCGCGCCCGCGCGCACCTGCGCGCCGCCGCGATGACCGGGGACGTGCTGACCGTCGCGGTGGTCGGCGCGCTCGTCGTCCAGGCGCTGCGCGGCTCCGACGTCACCGCCTACGCGTGGCTCGCGGCCGTCGCCGGCGTGACGTACCTGCTGTCCGCCCTGGCCGGCACCCGCAGCCTCTGAACGCGCCGCCCGGCAATGTGCGGGCGGCCGGGGCGGCGCCGCGCTGAGAACGCCCCTGCGGCGTCAGGGCGCGTCCGGCCGCTTCCCCTGCGGATCATGCCCGGAAAGCCCGGTGGCGACCGTTTCCTGCGCGAGGATGGCCGCCTGGACCCGGCCGGCCAGCCCGAGCTTGCCGAGGATGCGGCTGACGTGCGTCTTGGTGGTCGTCTCCGCCATGTCGAGGCGGGCCGCGATCTGCGCGTTCGACAGGCCCTCGCCCAGGCAGGCGAACACCTCGCGCTCGCGCGGCGTCAGCTCGTCCAGGCCGGGGGCCTCCGCCGGGACCGCCGGACGGGACGCGAACGCGCCGATCAGCCGCCGGGTGACCCGCGGGGCGATGATGCCGTCGCCCGCCGCGACCGTCCGGACGGCCTCGATGAGCCGGTCGGCGTCCACGTCCTTGAGCAGGAAGCCGGCGGCGCCGGCGCGCAGCGCGCCGAACACGTACTCGTCCATGTCGAACGTGGTCAGGACCAGGACGTCGGTGAACCCCGCGATCTCGCGGGTCGCGCTGATGCCGTCCAGGCGGGGCATGCGGACGTCCATGAGCACCACGTCCGGGCGCAGCTCGCGGGCCAGCTCGACCGCCCGCGCCCCGTCGGCGGCCTCGCCGACGACCCGGACGTCCGGCGCGCCGCGCAGGATCAGCACGAGGCCCGCGCGCACCGCCGCCTGGTCGTCGGCGACCAGCACCTCGATCACGGCTCCCCCTCCCCGTCGCCGTCGCCGGCCCCCGGGTCTCCGGCGTCGGTGTGGTCGACGGGCAGTTCGGCGTGCACCCGCCAGCGGCCGCCGTCGGGCCCCGCGTCGAACTCCCCGGCGAGCATCGCCGCGCGCTCGCGCATGCCGACCAGGCCGCTGCCGCTGCCGGGCAGCCGGGACCCGTCCCGGCCGAGCGGGCTCAGCACGTCGATCACGACCCGCCGCCGGGCGTAGCGGACGCGGACCTCGGCGCGGCCGGGCCCGGCGTGCTTGAGCGCGTTGGTCAGCGACTCCTGGACGATCCGGTACGCGGCCAGCTCGACCGCCGCGGGCAGGTCCGGCGGCTCCCCCGCGACCTCCAGGGACGCCGACAGGTCGGACCTGCCGGTGTGCCGGACGAGCCGGTCCAGCTCGGCGAGCCGCGGCCGGGTCGCCGGGTCGTCGGCGGCGCCCTCGCGCAGCAGCCCGATCATCCGGCGCATCTCGGCGAGGCCCAGCACGCTGTTCTCCCGGATGACCTCCATGGCGCGCTCGACCTCGTCCCGGTCGAGGTCGTGCACCCGCAGCACCGCCGAGGAGTGCAGCGCCACCGCGCTCAGATGGTTGGCGATCACGTCGTGCAGCTCGCGGGCCATCCGGGCCCGCTCGGCGTTCACCGCGGCGCGCCGGTCCAGCTCCGCCAGCCGCGCCACCTGCTCGGCGCGCTCGCGCTCCGCCTCGGCCCGCCGCCACTCGGCCTCCGCCCGCCGCCGCTCGGCCTCGGCCCGGAACCGGTGCTCGCGGACGGCCATCGCGGTCAGCACCGGCGCCACCCAGACCAGCCCCGCGACCGCGCCCGCCACCACGCCCACCCCGACGCCCCGCAGCCCGATCCCGGCGCCCGCCGCCACCGCCAGCGACGCGAGCGCGGTCGCCCCGAGCAGCCACTCCGCCGTCCGCCGCCGCCCGTACAGGCTCGCCGCGTACAGCGCGTCCCCGTAGATCATCGCGGTCGCGATGCTCGGCCCGAACGCCACGTCGGCGAAGTTGAACGGGGTCGCCAGCGCCAGCCCGGTGAGCGGCGCCGTCCGCCGCAGCAGCATCGCCGAGCACAGCCCGAGCAGCGGGACGAGCCGCAGCCAGAACGCGGGGTCCCAGTCGTCCGACCAGGTCGAGTAGCCGTGCGCCGCGAGCATCAGCAGCCCGCCGGCCAGCGCCGCCACGACGATCAGCGCGTCCTGGCGCGTGGTCGCCCGCCGGATCAGGTGCACGGGTCCATCTCAGCATCCCGCGCGGCATGCCTCGTCCGCCCGGGTGAGGAGCCCGCGTACATCCTTCGGACGACCCGGGAAACCTCACGGCGGACGACGATCCCCCGTTCCGCGCCCAGCACGCTGGAAGCGTGCTCATCACCGTCATCGCCGGCTGCGAGATCGGCTTCTGGGTCGTCCTCGCCGCGGGCCTCGCCGCCCGCTACCCGCTGCGCATGCGCCGCACCGGGGCCGTGCTCCTGCTCTGCGTCCCGCTGCTCGACCTGGTGCTGCTCGCCGCCACGGCGGCCGACCTGCGGAACGGGGCGACCGCCGGCGTCGGGCACGGCCTGGCCGCCGCCTACCTCGGCTACTCGGTCGCGTTCGGCCACAGCATGGTCCGGTGGGCCGACGAGCGCTTCGCGCACCGCTTCGCCGGAGGCCCGCCGCCGCGCGGCAGGCCGGAGCACGGCTGGGCGCGCACCCGCTACGAGTGGCGCGAGTTCGGCAAGGCCGCCGTCGCGACGGCCGTCGCCTGCGCCCTCCTGCTGGCGATGATCGGCCTCGTCGGCGACGCCGGCCGCACCGAGGCCCTCCACGGCTGGCTGGGGCGCCTGGGCGTGGTCCTGGCGATCTGGTCCCTCTGGCCGATCACCCACACCATCTGGCCCTCCAAGCCCAAGGGCGCCGCGGACGACGCGCGCCCGGAGTGACGGCCGCCGGACGGGGCCGGACCGCTCGCAGGCCCTCCGGCACACGTGAGGCCGCGGCCCCGGCCGGGGCGCGGCCTCGTGCGGGGCCCTCGTGCGGGGCCCTCATGCGGGGCCGTGCGTGCGGGGCCGTGCGTCACACGCCGGACACGTCAGACGTTGAAGCCGAGGGCGCGGAGCTGGTCCCGGCCGTCGTCGGTGATCTTGTCGGGCCCCCACGGCGGCAGCCAGACCCAGTTGATCTTGACGTCCTTGACGAGGCCCTCCAGGGCGCTGTGGGCCTGGTCCTCGATCACGTCGGTGAGCGGGCAGGCGGCGCTGGTGAGCGTCATGTCGAGGGTGGCGACCTCGGCGTCGAGGTTGACGCCGTAGATCAGGCCGAGGTCGACGACGTTGATGCCGAGTTCGGGGTCGACGACGTCCTTCAGGGCCTCCAGGATCTCTTCCTCCTGGACGGTCGAGCCGGTCGCGGGCGTGTCGGTCGCGGGAGTGTCGGTCATGGTGCCTCTCCGAGTGCGCGTGCGGTCGCGTCCTTCCACGCCATCCAGGCGAGCAGGGCGCATTTGATCCTGGCGGGGTACTTCGAGACCCCGGCGAAGGCGATGGCGTCCTCCAGGACGTCCTCGTCGAGCTCGATCTCCCGGCCGCGGGACTGCATCAGCGCCAGGAACTCCTCGCCGACGGCCATCGCCTCCTTCACCGGCTTGCCGATGACGAGGTCGGACATCACCGAGGCGCTGGCCTGGCTGATCGAGCAGCCCATGGCGTCGTAGGAGACGTCGGCGACCGTGGCGTCCTGGCCGGCGCCGTCCAGGTGGACGCGCAGCGTCACCTCGTCACCGCAGGTCGGGTTGACGTGGTGCGCCTCACCCTCGAACGGCTCCCGCAACCCCTTGTGGTGGGGGTTGCGGTAGTGGTCCAGGATGACCTCCTGGTACATCGCCTCCAGCTGCATGTGGCCCCTTCCAAGCCTTTTTCCGCTACAACCTGGCCGCGGGTCAGTGTGTTCCGAAGAACTTCTGGGCGTGCCTGACCCCGTCGGCGAGCGCGTCCACGTCGGCGAGGGTGTTGTAGAGGTAGAACGTCGCGCGGGTGGTCGCCGGGATGCCGAAGCGCCGGCAGATCGGCCACGCGCAGTGGTGGCCCACCCGGACCTCGACGCCCAGGTCGTCGAGGACCTGCCCGACGTCGTGCGGGTGGATGTCCTCGACGGTGAACGAGACCGCGCCGCCGCGCGCCTCGGTGGTGCCGGGGCCGATGATCCGGACGCCGGGGATCTCGCCGAGCCGCTCCAGGGAGTAGCCGACGAGGGCCTCCTCGTGCGCGTGGACGCGGTCCATGCCGATCTCGGCGAGGTAGTCGCACGCGACGCCGAGCCCGACCGCCTGCGCGGTCATCGGGACGCCGGCCTCGAACCGCTGCGGCGGCGGCAGGAAGGTGGACTCCTCCATGCGGACGACCTCGATCATGGAGCCGCCGGTGATGAACGGCGGCATCGCCGCCAGCAGCTCGCTCCGGCCCCACAGGACGCCGATGCCGGTCGGGCCGAGCATCTTGTGCCCGGAGAACGCGAGGAAGTCGGCGCCGAGCCCGGTGACGTCGACCGGCTGGTGCGGCACCGACTGCGCGGCGTCCAGCAGGACGAGCGCGCCGACCGCGTGGGCCCGCTCGACGATCCGCCCGACCGGCGGAACGGTCCCGAGCACGTTCGACTGGTGCGTCAGCGCCACGATCCTGGTGCGCTCGTTGACCAGGTCGTCGAGGTGCTCAAGGTCCAGCCGGCCCTCGTCGGTGATGCCGAACCAGCGCAGCGTCGCCCCGGTGCGGCGGCACAGCTGCTGCCACGGGACGAGGTTCGCGTGGTGCTCCATCTCCGACACCACGACCTCGTCGCCGGGGCCGACCGCGAACCGCGCGGCCTCCGGGCCGGCGGTCGCGGCGTTGCTCATCGCGTACGCGACGAGGTTGATGCCCTCGGTGGCGTTCTTGGTGAACACGATCTCGTCGGGCGCCGCGCCGATGAACCGGGCGATCGAGGCGCGGGCGTTCTCGTAGGCCTCCGTCGCCTCCTCGGCGAGCAGGTGCGCCCCGCGGTGCGGCGCCGCGTTGTGCCGCTCGTAGAACTCGCGCTCGGCGTCCAGCACGCGCACGGGCTTCTGCGAGGTCGCCCCCGAGTCGAGGTACACCAGCGGCCGCCCGCCGCGGACCGTGCGGCGCAGCAGCGGGAAGTCCTTCTTCAGCTCCCCCGGCAGCATGGTCATAGGGTCGCGCCCGCCTTCGCGTACTTCTCGTAGCCCTCGTTCTCCAGCTCGTCGGCCAGCTCGGGCCCGCCCTCGGCGACGACGCGCCCGGCGGCGAACACGTGCACGAAGTCGGGCTTCACGTACCGCAGGATGCGGGTGTAGTGCGTGATGAGCAGCACGCCGGTGTCGCCGGCCGCGAACCGGTTCACGCCCTCGGAGACGACCTTGAGGGCGTCGACGTCGAGGCCGGAGTCGGTCTCGTCCAGGATCGCGACCTTCGGCTTGAGCATCTCCAGCTGGAGGATCTCGTGCCGCTTCTTCTCACCGCCGGAGAAGCCCTCGTTCAGGCTGCGCTGCGCGAACGCCGGGTCGATGGACAGGTCGTCCATCGCCTGCTTCATCTCCTTGGAGAACTCGCGGAGCTTCGGGGCCTCGCCGCGGACGGCGGTCACGGCCGAGCGCAGGAAGTTGGAGACCGAGACGCCGGGCACCTCGACCGGGTACTGCATCGCGAGGAACAGCCCGGCGCGGGCGCGCTCGTCGACGGACATGGCGAGGACGTCCTCGCCGTCCAGCGTGACGGTGCCGGCGGTCACCGCGTACTTGGGGTGGCCCGCGACGGCGTAGGCCAGGGTCGACTTGCCGGAGCCGTTCGGCCCCATGAGGGCGTGGGTCTCGCCGGCCTGGACGGTCAGGTCGACCCCGCGCAGGATCTCCTTCGCTCCGTCGGAGCCGTCGCCGACGGAGACGTGGAGGTCGCGGATCTCTAGCGTGGCCATAGTGCGTGTTGTCCTTCGTCGTGG
This sequence comes from Actinomadura sp. GTD37, assembly GCF_041951365.1. Lineage (NCBI taxonomy): Bacteria > Bacillati > Actinomycetota > Actinomycetes > Streptosporangiales > Thermomonosporaceae > Actinomadura > Actinomadura sp. GTD37. Next base: position 151,666 of record NZ_JBGNUS010000006.1, on the reverse strand, counting down.
GGTCAGTCGTCGCCGAGCGAGACGTAGACGTCCCCGCCCTCGACCTTGACCTTGTAGGTGGCGACCGGCTGCGTGGCCGGCGGATTGGTGGGCTTGCCGCTGCGCAGGTCGAAGCAGGACCCGTGCAGCCAGCACTCGATGGTGCCGTTGTAGATCTCGCCCTCGGAGAGCGAGACCTCGGCGTGCGAGCAGATGTCGCTCAGCGCGAAGACGTCGTCGCCGCTGCGCACGACCGCGACGGGCGTGTCGTCGATCTCGACGCCGAGCGCCCCGTCGGCGGGGATCTCCTCCAGCGCGCACACCTTGGTGAACGTCATCGAGCCGCCCCCTGCTCCAGCTCCTCCTCGATGGCCTCGCGGACCTTCTCGCGGACCTCGGCGACCTCGATCCGCTCGACCAGCTGGCCGAGGAAGCCGCGGACGACCATGCGGCGCGCCTCGTCGAAGGTGATGCCGCGCGCCTGCAGGTAGAACAGGTGCTCGTCGTCCAGCCGCCCGGACGCCGAGGCGTGCCCGGCGCCGGCGACCTCGCCGGTGAGGATCTCCAGGTTCGGCACGGAGTCGACCCGCGTCCCGTCGGTGAGGACGAGGTTGCGGTTCAGCTCGTAGGTGTCGGTGCCCTCCGCCTCCGCGCGGATGATCACGTCGCCGATCCAGACGGCGTGCGCGTCCCGGTCCTGCAGGGCGCCGCGGTAGTCGACGCGGCTGCGGCAGTGCGGGACGGTGTGGTCGACGAGGAGGCGGTGCTCCAGGTGCTGGCCGCCGTCGACGAAGTACACCCCGTACAGCTCGGCGTCGCCGCCGGGCTCGGCGTAGGAGATGGACGGCGAGATCCGCACGACGTCGCCGCCGAGCGAGATGTTGTGCGAGACGAAGCGGGCGTCGCGGCCGAGGCGGGCGTGCTGGTGCGACACGTGGACGGCGTCGTCCGCCCAGTCCTGGAGGCTGATCACCGACAGGCGGGCGCCGTCGCCGACGATGAACTCGACGTTGTCGGCGTAGGTCGCCGAGCCGCGGTGCGCCAGCACGACGGTGGCCTCGGCGTACGGCTCCACCAGGACGGTGGTGTGGCCGTAGGCGGCGGCCGAGGAGTCCTCGCCGCGCAGCCGCAGGACGGTCGGCGCCGTGGCGACGGCCTCCTTCGGGACGGTCACGACGGTGGCGTCGGTGAAGGAGTTCCACGCCTGGGCGCTGACCCGGTCGGCGGGCACGTAGGCCGTGCCGAGGCGCGGGTCGTCGCGCCCCACCGTCTCGACGGTGACCTCGGGGGCCGGCTCCACCTCCAGCAGGACCTTGCCGCCGTCCTCGGCGGTGCCCTTGTGCAGGCCGCGGAGGCGGCGCAGCGGGGTGAACCGCCACTCCTCCTCGCGGCCCGTGGGCACCTCGAAGTCGGCGACGTCGAAGGACGCCTTCTCGTGCAGCGTCGAGAGAGGCCGCTTGTCCGATGCGGTGTCGAGCCCCATCAGCCGACGGCTCCTTCCATCTGCAGTTCGATCAGCCGGTTCAGCTCGAGGGCGTACTCCATGGGCAGCTCCCGCGCGATGGGCTCGACGAACCCGCGCACGATCATCGCCATCGCCTCGTCCTCGGTGAGGCCGCGGCTCATCAGGTAGAACAGCTGCTGCTCCGACACCTTGGAGACGGTCGCCTCGTGGCCCATCTCGACGTCGTCCTCGCGGACGTCGACGTAGGGGTAGGTGTCGGACCGGCTGATCTGGTCGACCAGCAGCGCGTCGCACTTGACGGTGGACTTGCTGTGCGAGGCGCCCTCCTGGATCTGCACCAGCCCGCGGTAGGACGTGCGGCCTCCGCCGCGCGCCACCGACTTGGAGATGATGCTGGAGGAGGTGTTGGGCGCGGCGTGCACCATCTTGGCGCCGGCGTCCTGGTGCTGGTCCTCGCCGGCGAACGCGATCGACAGGGTCTCGCCCTTGGCGTGCTCGCCGAGCAGGTAGACGGCCGGGTACTTCATGGTGACCTTGGAGCCGATGTTGCCGTCGACCCACTCCATGGTGGCGCCCTCGTAGGCGACGGCGCGCTTGGTCACCAGGTTGTAGACGTTGTTCGACCAGTTCTGGATGGTCGTGTAGCGGACGCGGGCGTCCTTCTTGACGATGATCTCCACGACGGCGGAGTGCAGCGAGTCCGACTTGTAGATCGGCGCGGTGCAGCCCTCGACGTAGTGGACGTAGGAGCCCTCGTCGGCGATGATCAGCGTCCGCTCGAACTGGCCCATGTTCTCGGTGTTGATCCGGAAGTAGGCCTGGAGCGGGATCTCGACGTGCACGCCCGGCGGGACGTAGATGAACGAGCCGCCCGACCACACGGCGGTGTTGAGCGCGGCGAACTTGTTGTCGCCGACGGGGATCACCGAGCCGAAGTACTCCTGGAAGATCTCCTGGTGCTCGCGCAGGCCGCTGTCGGTGTCGACGAAGATGACGCCCTTCTCCTCAAGGTCCTCGCGGATCTTGTGGTAGACGACCTCCGACTCGTACTGCGCGGCGACGCCGGCGATGAGGCGCTGCTTCTCCGCCTCGGGGATGCCGAGCTTGTCGTAGGTGTTCTTGATGTCCTCGGGGAGCTCCTCCCAGGACGTCGCCTGCTGCTCGGTGGAGCGGACGAAGTACTTGATGTTCTCGAAGTCGATGTCCGACAGGTCGGAGCCCCAGGTCGGCATCGGCTTCTTGCCGAACAGCCGCAGCCCCTTCAGGCGCAGGTCGAGCATCCACTCGGGCTCGCTCTTCTTGCCCGAGATGCCGCGGACGACGTCCTCGTTCAGGCCTCGCCGGGCCGAGGCTCCGGCCTCGTCCGAGTCGGCCCAGCCGAACTTGTACCTGTCGAGCCCCTCTAGCTCAGGGTGGGCTGCCGTAGTCATAGGGACGTCCCTCCGGACTCCTCGTTACTGATCTGTGTGTGCTCGGGGGACGCCCCCGCGTCCTCGTCCCCCGCGTCCCCGCCGGGGGCGACGCTCGCGGCGGGACCGCCGGACCCGTCCGTCCCGCGCAGGGAGCGCGCGCTGACGTGGGTGGTGCAGATCCCGTCGCCGTGGGCGATCGTGGCGAGCCGCTGGACGGGGGTGCCCAGCAGGCGGCTGAACGCCTCGGTCTCGGCCTCGCACAGCTGCGGGAACTCCGCGGCGACGTGCGCGACCGGGCAGTGGTGCTGGCAGAGCTGCTCGCCGCCGCCCGGCTGGGGCGCCTTGGCCGCGGCGGCCGCGTAGCCGTCGCCCGACAGGGCCTCGGCGAGCGTGCGGACCCGCGCCTGGGGCGAGGCGTCCTGCACGACGGGCCGGTAGCGGCGCTCCAGGTCGGCGATCTGCCGCCGGGCGAACTCGGCGACCGCGTGCTCGCCCGCCGTCTCGGCGAGGAAGCGCAGCGCGCTGGTCGCCAGGTCGTCGTAGGCGTGCACGAAGGCGCTGCGGCCGGCGTCGGTGATGGCGAACCACTTGGCGGGACGCCCCCGGCCGCGCCGGGTCTGCGGCACCCGCGCCTTGCGGACCTCGATCATGCCCTCGGCCAGCAGCGCGTCCAGGTGCCGGCGGATCGCGGCCGGCGTGAGGCCGACGCGCTCCCCCAGCGTGGACGCCGTGACCGGGCCGTGCTCGAGGATCAACCGGGCCACCCGCGCGCGGGTGTCGCGCTCGGTGTGACCGGACGGCGCGCCGGAAGGCCGCGCGGCGGCGGCCCCGGTGGTCGTCTGATCCTCGCTCACGTATTTCACAACATCAGTGTGCCGTAATTACTTCCCCCGAAACACCGGAACGCCGATGTCGTAGCTCACGCAGGTAAGCCTTACCTAACCTGGGCTTTCTCGCCCACGGTCGGCGCGGCCGCCCCGCGGGGCAGCAGCAGCACCGGGCACGCCGCGGCGCGGACGATCTTGCCGGAGGTCTCCCCGAGGAAGACCTTGCGCAGCGGCCCGTCGTGGCTGGACAGGCAGGCGAGCACCTCGCCGTGCAGCATATCGACCGTGCCGAGGGTTTTGGCGATGTCGGGCCCGACGGCCGTGAGCCGCTCCACCGGCGGCCCGCCGCCGAACAGCCCGGCGGCGTAGCGGAGGTCCTCCTCGGCCTGGGCGACCTGGCGGTCCAGGACGCCGCCCGGCACGTGGAACCGCGCCGCGAGGCCGGGCGGCCTCAGCACGAGCGTGAGCAGCCGCAGCTCCACGTCCAGCCGCTCGGCCAGCGCGGCGGCGGCCGACAGCGGCCCGTCGGCGTCGCGGCGCCGCCAGTACGCGAGCGTCATCCGCGCGAACCGCCGCGGCGGGTGCGCCGCGTAGCCGCGCGGGGCCAGCACGACCGGGACGGGCGAGCCGTGCAGCAGCTGGTCGGCGGTGCTGCCGATGGCGACGCGGCCGCGCCGCCCGCGCGGCGCCGAGCCGGCCACGATCAGGTCGGCGCCCGCGTCCCTCGCGACCTGGATGAGCCCGCGCCCGCTGCCCCGGTGGGAGTGGACGCGCAGCTCGACGTCCCGCTCCGGGACGCCCAGCTCCGCCAGCCGCCCCGCGGCCGCCGTGAGCGCCTCGTCCGCCTGGCCCTTGAGGTAGGCGACCCACTCGGCGTCCACGGACCCGGGGCCGGGCGTGGGCCACGGCGGCGGGTGGACGTGCACGGCCGTCAGCGGCGCGCTCAGCGTCCGGGCGAGGAGGGCCGCCAGCGCGAGCGCGTCGTCGCCGCGCTCGTCGGGGACGTAGCCGACCAGCACCCGCGTTCCGTTCGTGTCGCTCATGGCGTACCCCTTCCCGCGGATCCCGCCGCCAGGCGCGAATGGCGGCGGCCGTACAGGAAGTAGGCGGCCAGCCCGATGAGGCACCACAGCCCGAACACCGCCCAGGTGACGCCGCCGAGCCCGACCATCAGGTACACGCAGAACCCGACGCCGAGCAGCGGCGTCACCGGGAAAAACGGGGTGCGGAAGCTGCGCGGCAGCTCCGGCCGGGTCCGGCGGAGGATGATGACGCCGACGCTGACCAGCGCGAACGCGAACAGGGTCCCGATGCTGGTGGCGTCCACGAGCCGGCCGAGCGGGATCGCCGCGGCGAGGATCGCGATGAACACCGCCACGATCACCGTGTTGGCGACGGGCACGCGGCGGCCGGGGCTGACCCTCTGGAACACGTCCGGGACCAGCCCGTCCCGCGACATCGCGAACAGGATGCGGGTCTGCCCGTACATGACGGTCAGCACGACGCTGGCGATGGCGATCACGGCGCCGAGGGCGAGGATCGTCGACGGCCAGGACCGCCCGGTCGCCACGTCCAGCACCTGGGCGAGGGACGCCTCCGCGCCGCTCAGCTCGAACCGCTCCCAGTGCATCGCGGCGACGGCGGCGAGCCCGACGAGCACGTAGAGGACCGTCACGATGGCCAGCGACAGGACGATCGCGAGCGGCAGGTCGCGGCGCGGGTTCTTGGCCTCCTCGCCCGCGGTGGAGGCGGCGTCGAAGCCGATGTAGGAGAAGAAGACCTTGCCGCCGGCGGCGCTGATGCCCGCCCAGCCCATCGGCGCGAACGGGGTGAGGTTCCGGGACCGGACCGCGGTGAAGGCGATCGCGCAGAAGAACAGCAGCACGCCGATCTTGAGGAACACCATGATCGTGTTGGCGGTGGCGCTCTCGGACGTGCCGCGCAGCAGCAGCAGCGTGGCGAACAGCACCACGACGACCGCGGGGACGTTGACCAGGCCGCCCTCGCCGGGCGGGTTGCTGATCGCCTCCGGGATCGTGAAGCCGAGCGCCGAGTCGAAGAACGCGTTCAGGTAGGAGCCCCAGCCGACCGCGACGGCCGACACCGAGACCGCGTACTCCAGCAGCAGGCACCATCCGCAGACCCACGCGACCAGCTCGCCGAGCGTGGCGTAGGCGTAGGAGTAGGACGAGCCGGAGACCGGGATCGTCCCGGCCAGCTCCGCGTACGACAGGGCGGAGAACAGCGCGGTGACGGCGGCCAGCACGAACGACAGCACGACGGCCGGGCCGGCCAGCGGCACCGCCTCGCCGAGCACGACGAAGATGCCGGTGCCGAGGGTCGCGCCGACGCTGAAGAAGGTGAGCTGCAGCAGGCCCATCGAGCGTTTCAGCTCGCCGCCCTCGCCCTGCCCGCCCTCGGCGACGATCCGGTCGACGGGCTTGGTCCGCAGCAGGCTGCGCGCGAACGAGGCGCCCGCCGTCCCGGCGGTCACAGGGTGCTCTCCAGCGGCCAGGTGGCGTTGGGGGTGACGATGGTGCCGGCGGTGCCCGCCAGGATCTCCACGCACTGGTCGAGCCGCCCGATCGCGGCCATGTCGCCGGTCCGCTCGACGAAGCTCGCCGCCGCCTCGGCCTTGGGGCCCATCGACCCGGCGGGGAAGTCCTCGGACCGCAGCCCGTGCGGCGTCGTGTGGGCGATCTCCTCCTGCGCGGGCGTGCCGAAGCCGCGCATCACCCGGGGCACGTCGGTGAGGATGAGCAGCGCGTCCGCGTCCATGCTCTCGGCGAGGACGGCCGCGGTGAGGTCCTTGTCGATCACCGCCTCGACGCCCTCCAGCCGGCCGACGTCGTTGCGGAAGACCGGGACGCCGCCGCCGCCCGCGCAGACCACGACCGTGCCGAGCCGGACCAGCTCCCTGATCAGCCGCGTCTCGATCACCCGCTGCGGGCGCGGGGACGGCACCACGCGGCGCCACGCGTCCCCGTCCGGGCGGACCGTCCAGCCGTACTCGGCGGCGAGCTTCTCGGCCTCGTCCCGGTCGTACACCTGGCCGACGAACTTGGTCGGGTTCTCGAACGCCGGGTCCACCGCCGACACCAGCGTCTGGTTGATCATCGCCATCACCTGGCGGCCGGGCAGCGCGTTCTGCAGCGCCTGCAGCATCCAGTAGCCGATCATCCCCTGGGTCTCGGCGCCGATCGTGTCCAGCGGGTACGGCCGGGTCAGGTTCGGGTCGTTGACGCTCTCCAGCGACAGCACCCCGATCTGCGGCCCGTTCCCGTGCGTGATGATCAGCTCGTGCCTCTCGGCGAGCGGCGCCAGCGACCGGACGGCCCGGTCCACGTTGCGCCGCTGCGGCCGGGCGTCGGGCGTCTCACCCCGCCTGACCAGCGCGTTCCCCCCGAGTGCGACGACCACCCGCATTCGCTCCCCCTCCCCCGCCCGGCCGACCGAGCGTCGCGACCATGACCGCCTTGATGGTGTGCATCCGGTTCTCGGCCTCGTCGAAGACGATGGAGGCGTCCGACTCGAACACCTCCTCGGTGACTTCGAGCGCGTCCAGGCCGGTCTTCCGGTAGATCTCCTCCCCCACCGCGGTCTCCCGGTTGTGGAAGGCGGGGAGGCAGTGCATGAACTTGGCGTCCGGGTTGCCGGTGGCCCGCATGACCCCGGAGTCGACCTGGTACGGCGCGAGCAGCGCGATGCGCTCGTCCCAGGCCTCCTCGGGCTCGCCCATCGACACCCATACGTCGGTGATGACGAAGTCGGCGCCCCGCACGCCTTCGGCGACGTCCTCGGTGAGCGCGATCCGCGCTCCGGTCTCGGCCGCCACCGCCCTGGACGGCTCCAGGACCGTCTTCTCGTCCGGCCAGAGCGCCCGGGGCGCGACGATGCGCACGTCCATGCCGAGGAGCGCACCGGCCGCCACATAGGAGTGGCCCATGTTGTTCCGGGCGTCGCCCAGGTAGGCGTAGGCGACCTCCCGCAGAGGCTTGCCGCCGTGCTCGCGCATGGTGAGCATGTCGGCGAGCATCTGCGTGGGGTGCCACTCGTCGGTCAGGCCGTTCCACACCGGGACGCCCGCGTACTCGGCCAGTTCCTCGACGAGCCGCTGGCTGGAGCCCCGGTACTCGATGCCGTCGTACATGCGCCCCAGCACGCGCGCCGTGTCCTTCATCGACTCCTTGTGGCCGATCTGCGTCCCGCTCGTGTCGAGGTAGGTCACGTGGGCGCCCTGGTCGTGCGCGGCGACCTCGAACGCGCAGCGCGTCCGGGTGGACGTCTTCTCGAAGATCAGCGCGATGTTCATGCCGGTCAGGACGGGCGACTCGGTGCCGCCGTACTTCGCGGCCTTCAGTTCGGCGGCGAGGTCGAGCAGGGACCCGAACTCCTCCGGCGTGAGGTCGAGTTCCCTGACGAGGCTGCGGCCGCGCAGGTCGAGCGCCATTTCCGGTCTCCCGAGGGTCGTGCCGAGGCTGGTCGAGGCTGGTCGAGGCTGGTCGAGGTGGTCGTCAGGCGTCCCGGACGAGCGGGCAGGTCATGCACCGGGGGCCGCCGCGCCCCCGGCCGAGCTCGCTGCCGCGGACGGTGATGACCTGGATCCCGTTCCGGCTCAGCTCGTTGTTGCTCGTCGCGTTGCGCTCGTAGGCGACGACGACGCCGGGCGAGACGGCGAGGACGTTCGCGCCGTCGTCCCACTGCTCGCGCTCGGCGGAGAACACGTCCTGCGTCGGGGTGACGACCTTGACGCCGTCCAGCCCGAGCGCGGCGGCGATCGCCCGGTGCATGTCCTCCGGAGCGTGATCGGTGATCTTCAGCTCCTTCTCGGTGTCGCCGGGCTCGACGGTGTGGGACGGCAGCATGCCCATCCCCGCGTAGGCGGTGAACACCCCGTGGTCGACCATCGTCATGACCGTGTCCAGGTGCATGAACGCCCGCTTCCGCGGCATCCGCAGCGCGACGATCCGGGTGCACGACCCGGCGGCGAACAGCGACTGCGCGAGCATCTCGACGGCCTGCGGCTGCGTCCGCTCGCTCATCCCGACCAGCACGGCGCCGTTCCCGATGACCAGGACGTCGCCGCCCTCCAGCGTCGCCGGGGCCATCGACGTCCCGCTGTTCCACACGTGGAAGCCGCCCTCGTCCGGCCGGTCGTAGCCGGCGGCGAACAGCGGATGCCAGCGGTAGACCGCCTCCATGTTCACCGTCTCGCGCATCCGCGCCTTCTTGCGCATGGTGTTGATCGAGACGCCGTCGTAGACCCAGCAGGACGTGTCGCGGGTGAACAGGTGGTTCGGCAGCGGCGGCAGGATGAACCCGTCCATGCCGATGGAGTGGAACGCGATCGACGCCGGCTCCTGCATCCGCTCCAGCATCTCCCGCTTGGTGATGCCGCCGACCAGGAACGAGCCCAGCTCCTGGACGTCCATGGCGTCGAAGCAGTTGCGGATCGCGTCGGTGGCGAGCGGCCCGAACCAGTGCGGGTCGACGACGGCGTCCAGGATGTGCTTGCGCGCCTCCGGGATCCCGATCGTCTCGCGCAGCAGGTCGATCAGCAGGTGCGTGCGGACGCCCTCCGCGCGCAGCACGTCCTCGAACTCCTCGTGCTCCTCCACCGCGCGCCGCACCCACAGCACGTCGTCGAACAGCAGCCCCTCCGCGTTGGACGGGGTGAGCCGCTTCAGCGACAGCTCGGGCCGGTGCAGCAGGACCTCCCGGAGCCGGCCGGCCTCCGAATCGACGTGGAACGTCATCCCCACCCCCTCCGGCCCCGGCCCCCGCGCCGCACGGCCCCAGACCGCCGGGGACGGCCCGGCGACAGGCCGTCAATTCCCCGAGGCCGGGCGGGTAAAACGGGATCGACCTCCACCCGGAGGCTTTACCGGACCTTCACCCGGCGCACCGGCGGGACCCGGCGCGGAGCTGTCGCGCCCCGGACCTAAACTCGTCGGCATGACACCCCCCGGAGGCGGCGGCCCGGACAGCGCGGTCGAGCTGCGCTCGCTCGTCAAGCGCTACGGCTCCGCCACGGCCGTGGACGGCCTGTCCTTCACCGCCGCCCGGGGCGCCGTGACGGCGCTGCTCGGCCCGAACGGCGCCGGCAAGACGACCACGGTCGAGATCTGCGAGGGGTTCCGGCGGGCCGATTCCGGCACCGTCCGCGTCCTCGGCCTCGACCCGGCCGCCGACGGCCGGGCGCTGAAGCCGCGGGTGGGCGTGATGCCGCAGTCCGGCGGGGTGCCGGGCACCGCCCGCGCCGGCGAGTTCCTGGACCTCGTCGCCTCGTTCCACGCCGCGCCGCTCGACACGTCCGCCCTGCTGGAGCGGCTCGGCCTCACCGAGCACGCCCGCACCCCCTTCCGCCGGATGTCGGGCGGGCAGCAGCAGCGGCTCTCCCTCGCCGTCGCCGTGGTCGGGCGGCCCGAACTCGTCTTCCTCGACGAGCCCACCACCGGGCTCGACCCGCAGGCCAGGCACGCCACCTGGGAGCTGATCGAGGAGCTGCGCTCCGCCGGGGCGTCGGTCGTCCTCACCACCCACAACATGGAGGAGGCCGAGCGCCTCTCCGACCGCGTCGTCATCGTCGACCACGGCGCGGTCGTGGCCGGCGGCGCGCCCGAGGAGCTGACCGGCGCCGAGCGGCAGCTGCGGTTCCGCGCCCGGCCCGGCCTCGGCCTGGAGGAGCTGCTGTCGGCGCTGCCCGCCGGGAGCGCCGCGAAGGAGTCGCCCGCCGGGCACTACCTGATCGAGGCGGACGTCCGGCCCGAGCTGCTCGCCACCGTCACCGCGTGGTGCGCCTCGCACGGCGTCATGACCGAGGACCTGCGGATCGAGCGCCGCACCCTGGAGGACGTCTTCCTCGAACTCACCGGACGGGAGCTGCGCCCGTGACCGCCCCCCTGGACCTGTCCCCCGCCCCGGGGGCCGTGCCGCTGCCGCGGATGATCATGTCGCAGGCGGGCTACGAGTTCCGCACCGTGCTGCGCAACGGCGAGCAGCTGCTGCTGACGCTGATCATCCCGGTGGTGCTGCTCGTGCTGTTCGGCGCCACGTCCCTGCTCGACCTCGGCTCCGGCCGCCGGGTCGACTTCCTCACGCCGGGCATCCTCGCGCTCGCGGTGATGTCGACGGCGTTCACCGGGCAGGCCATCGGGACCGGCTTCGAGCGGCGCTACGGCGTCCTCAAGCGGCTCGGCGCCACCCCGCTGCCGCGCGGCGGCCTCATCGCCGCCAAGACCGCCAGCGTCCTCGCGGTCGAGCTCGTGCAGGCCGCGGTGATCTGCGCGGTGGCGCTCGCGCTCGGCTGGCGCCCGGACGGCGACCCCGGCTCGGTGCTCGTCCTGCTGCTGCTCGGCACCGCCGCGTTCTCCGGGCTCGGGCTCCTCATGGCCGGGACGCTGCGCGCCGAGGCCACCCTCGCCGCGGCGAACCTCGTCTACATCCTGCTGCTCGCCGTGGGCGGCGTCGTCTTCCCCCTCGACAAGTTCCCCGGCCCGGTGCGGGACGCCCTGGAGCTGCTGCCGATCTCGGCCCTCGCCGGCGGGCTGCGCGACGTCCTCCAGGACGGCGCGGCGCTCCCGGCGCAGCCGCTGCTCGTCCTCGCGGTGTGGGCCGTCGCCGGCCTCGCCCTCGCCGCCCGGTTCTTCAGATGGGAGTGACCCTTGGCTCTCGCTGAGGCGCCCGGGTCGCTCGGCGGCGCGAGCCGCGTCCCCGGACGCGTCCGCACGCTCTCGCTGGGCTCGGTCCCGCCGCCCGCCCTGATCCTGCTCGGCATCGTGTCCGTGCAGGTCGGCGCGGGGCTCGCCAAGCACCTGTTCGAGCGGCTGCCGCCGACGGCGGTCGTGTCGATCCGGCTGCTGGCCTCGGCGCTCGTGCTGGGCTTCGTGGCCCGCAGGGCGCTGCGGACGGTGCTGCGCGACCATTCCTGGACGAGCCTCGCCGTCGTCGCCGGCTACGGGCTCTCCCTCGCCGGGATGAACTTCGCGTTCTACCAGTCGCTGGCCCGGATCCCGCTGGGCGTGGCGGTGACGATCGAGTTCCTCGGCCCGCTGTCGGTGGCCATCGCCGGCTCGCGCCGCCCGCGCGACGCCCTGTGGGTCCTGCTCGCGGGCGCGGGCGTGCTCATGCTCGCCCGGGGCGGCGGCGACGCCGACCTCGCCGGCATCGCGTTCGCGCTGCTCGCCGCGGTCGGCTGGGCGTCCTACATCCTGCTCACCGCCGCCACCGGGCAGCGGTTCCCCGGCACCACCGGGCTGGCCCTGGCCAGCATCATCGGGACGCTGGTGATGCTGCCGGGCGGCATCGCGACCGGCGTCGCCGCGGGCGGCGCCCTGCTCGACCCGACGCTGCTGCTGATCGGGCTCGGCGTCGGCCTGCTGTCGTCGGTGATCCCGTACTCGCTGGAGCTGGAGGCGCTGCGGCGGGTGCCCGCCCGCGTCTTCGGCATCCTGATGAGCCTGGAGCCCGCCGTCGCCGCCCTCGTCGGCCTGGTCGTCCTCGGCGAGATCCTCACCGGGCGCCAATGGGCCGCGATCGGCTGCGTCATCGTCGCCTGCGCGGGCGCGACACGGGGGCAGAAGGAACCGCCGGCGGCGCCCGCGGCCTGAGCGGAGCGGGCCCGACGGCACGGGGAGGCCGCCGCCTCGCCGTGAACCGCCCGGGATGTGGCGGGCCCATGTGGCAGCGTGGAAGGATCGGGATGTACGGATCGCCCAGCATGCGGAGAGGAGCCGCCGTGATCGGCCGGACCGAGGACCAGGGGATGCCGCCCGAGTTCTTCGAGGCGGGCTCGGCGTCGTTCGTCGACCTCCTGCGCCTCCACTCCCCCGAGCTGCTGCCGGTCAACCGGGTGCCGGAGGGCGACGCCCCGGAGCTGCCGCACGGCACGACCGTCCTGGCGCTGACGTTCCCGGGCGGCGTGATGATGGCCGGCGACCGGCGCGCCACCCAGGGCAACCGCATCGCCTACCGGGAGCTGGACAAGGTGCAGCGCGCCGACGAGTACTCGGCGGTCGCGTTCGCCGGGACGGTCGGGCTCGCGCTGGAGATGGTCCGGCTGTTCCAGGTGGAGCTGGAGCACTACGAGAAGATGGAGACCGTCCCGCTGTCCCTGCCGGGCAAGGCCCGCAGGCTGGGCGCGGTCATCCAGGCCAACCTCGCCCAGGCGCTGCAGGGCCTCGCGGTCGTCCCGCTGTTCACCGGCTACGAGCCGGGCGCGGACGAGGGGCGCATCTTCACCTACGACATCACCGGCGCGCCGCAGGAGGCCCGCGACTTCCACGCCGACGGCTCCGGCTCCCCCTACGCGCTGGGCGCGCTGAAGAAGCTCTACCGGCGCGACCTGTCCCTGGAGGACGCCGCCACCGTCTGCGTCCACGCCCTCTACGACGCGGCCGACGACGACACGGCCACCGGCGGGCCCGACCCGGCGCGGCGCATCTACCCGACCATCGCGGTCGTCACCGGCGACGGCTACCGCCGCCTGCCCGGGGACGAGGTGTCCGCGATCGCCGACGAGGTCGTCCGCGGCCGGATGGACAACCCCGGCGGGCCGGTCGCGCCGCTGCGCTGATCATCGGAAACGTCGTACCCGGCTCCTAGAATCGGCCGTATGGCACGCGCGAACGACGAGGCCGCGGCCCTCGTCCAGGAACTGGCCGACCTGCTGTCCATCACCGGCGGCGACGCCTTCAAGATCAGAGCGTACGAGAAGGCCGCGCGGGCGATCGCCGGCCATCCCGACGACATCGCCGACCTCGACCTGGCCGGGCTCCGCAGGATCCCGGCCGTGGGCGAGGCCATCGCGAAGAAGGTCCTCGACTACAACGCCACCGGCACGATCCGCCAGGTGGAGGAGCTGCGCGCCCAGATCCCGGCCGGGGTCCGCGCCCTCACGGCCATCCCCACGCTCGGCCCGAAGAAGGCCCTCGCCGTCTACGAGGAGCTCGGCATCTCCTCGGTGGACGAGCTGGCCGCCGCCATCGGGGAGGGCCGCCTGCGCGGTCTCAAGGGCTTCGGCGCCAAGACCGAGGAGAACATCCTCCGCGGCATCGAGGTGATGCGGACCTCCGGTGAGCGCGTCCTGGTCGACGCCGCCGCGGGCGTCGCCGACGAGGTCGTCGCGGCGCTGTCGGAGCTCCCCCAGGTGGAGCGCTGCGCCCACGCCGGCTCGCTGCGCCGGATGCGCGAGACGATCGGCGACGTCGACGTCCTCGCCGCCTCCCGCGACCCGCGTCCGATCATGGAGGCGTTCACCGCGCTGCCGTTCGTCGCGGAGGTCGTCGCGGGCGGCGACAAGAAGACCTCGATCCGCACGGCCAAGGGCCTCCAGGTCGACCTGCGCGTCGTCCCGCCGGAGGCGTGGGGCGCCGCGCTGCAGTACTTCACCGGGTCGCAGGCCCACAACATCCGCACCCGCGAGATCGCCGTCAAGGCGGGCCTCAAGCTGTCGGAGTACGGCCTGTTCGACGCCGAGTCCGACGAGCTGATCGTGTCCGAGACCGAGGAGGAGGTCTACGAGCGCCTCGGCCTGCCCTGGGTCCACCCGTCCCTCCGGGAGGACACCGGCGAGATCGAGGCGGCCCTCAAGGACGAGCTGCCCCGCCTCGTCACCGTCGACGACCTGCGCGGCGACCTGCACAGCCACACCGACCTGACCGACGGCGTCGCCTCCCTGGCGGACATGGCCGCCGCCGCGCACGCCCGCGGCCTGGAGTACTACGCGATCACCGACCACGCGCCCGACCTGGTGATGCAGCGCATGACGGACGAGAAGATGCTCGCCCAGCGCGCCGAGATCGCCGAACTCCAGAAGAGCTACCCCGACATGGTCCTGCTCCACGGCACCGAGCTCAACATCGACCCGGACGGCGGCGTCGACTGGGACGCCGGCTTCCTGTCCGCGTTCGACGTCTGCGTCGCCTCGGTCCACTCCCACTTCACCCAGGACCGGGACGCCATGACCCGCCGCCTCGTCCGGGCCTGCGAGAACCCGCACGTCCACGTCATCGGCCACCCCACCGCCCGCAGCATCGGCCGCCGCGCGCCGGTGGACGCCGACTGGGACGAGGTCTTCCGCGCCGCCGCCCGCACCGGGACCGCCATGGAGATCGACTCGTTCCCCGACCGCCTCGACCTGCCGGCCGACCTGGTCCGCCGGGCGAAGCGGTTCGGCGTGCGGTTCTCCGTCGACACCGACGCGCACTCCCTCGGCCACCACCGCAACATCCGCTACGGCGTCGGCACCGCCCAGCGCGGCTGGCTGACCCCCGGCGACGTCATCAACACCTGGCCCCTCGACCGCCTCCGCGACTTCCTGCGGAAGCGGTGACCCGTCAGGCGGGCTGCGGGGCCCCGGCCTCGGACGCCTGCGCGGCGGCCGGGGCGGCCGGCGCCGCGGCGGGGACGGGCCCGCGGTCGCGGAGCGCGAAGAAGAGGCGGAACGCGGCGATCCACATCAGCACCGCGCCGAGCATGTGCAGGAGCACCAGCCCGGCGGGGACGCCGAGAAAGTACTGGGTGTAGCCGATCGCGCCCTGCGCGACGATCAGCCCGGCCAGTTCCAGCCCGCGGCGGCGCGCGTCCCGCAGACCGGGCGTGCCCGCCCGGTAGACGGCCACGACGACGGCCGCGGTGAGGGCCATGGTGAGCCAGGCCAGCTCGCCGTGGATGCGGGCGACCTCGGTGATGTCGAACCCGTAGCGGCGCGACTCGGCGTCCCCCGCGTGCGGGCCGGTTCCGGTGACGACGGTGCCCGCGACGAGGACGGCGGCGCAGGCGCCCAGCAGCACGGCGGCGAGCCCCCGCGTCCGCGGCCCGGCGAGCGGGCGCGGCACCGCGTCGCCCTCCCCCGCGCGGACCCAGAGCGCCACGCAGAACACCAGCAGCGCCGGGGAGACGAGGAAGTGCAGCGACACGGCGGCCGGGTGCAGCTCGGTGAGGACGACGATGCCGCCGATGACGGCCTGCGCGACCACGCTCATCGGCTGCGCCAGCGCCCACCACACCAGCGACCTGCGGCGCGGGCGCAGCCGCAGCGCCGCGACGAACACCAGGATCCCGACGCCCAGCACCACGAAGGTGATCAGCCGGTTGCCGAACTCGATCGACATGTTCAGCACGTGGTGCTCGGGGTCGTGGGTGGGGACGAGGCTGTCGCCGCTGCAGCGCGGCCAGTCGGGGCAGCCGAGCCCGGACTTGGTGACGCGGACGGCGCCGCCGCTGACGACGATCAGCACGTTGCCGACGACGCCGAGCAGCGCGAGCAGCCGCAGCGACCCGGGGGTCGGACGCCACACGGCGTTCCAGGACCGGGTCAGGAGGTTGGAGGAGGGTCGCTCTGCCACGGCACCAATCGTATGGCCGGGTCGCCGTGCCGCCGACCCGCCCCCCGGTTACGTCCCGTACGGTCCGGGCGCCCGCGGCGGCAGGAATCCCGAGGGGCCCTGCGCCGCCCACGGCGGGCCGCCCGGCCGGCCCGCCCCCGGGCGCGGCGGCGTGCGCAGGAACGCCTGCCTGGCGAGCGACATCAGCTCCAGCAGCGAGTCGCGGCGGGCGACGAACCAGCGCTGGTCGGCCACTCCCCGGTCGGCCCGCTTGTGCAGCAGCGCCAGCTCGGTCGCGGCGAGCTGGTAGTCGGTCATGGCGCGGCCGGCGGGCGGGCCGCCGACGGACCGGGCCCAGCGGCGGGCGGCCCGGCGGGACGGGATGGACCGCAGCATCCGCACGTCCTGCGGCGTGACCAGGCCCGTCCCGGCGTACATCGGCAGGTACGCCTCGATGCGCCGGACGGTGCCGCGCCGCTCGACGAAGACGATGACGATCAGCGTCACCAGGACGCAGAAGTCCAGCAGGTAGACGATGCCGAGGCCGGCGAGGCCGAACGCGCCGGCGGCCCCGTTCCACAGCCCGTGCAGGATCATCGCGCCGAGCAGCCCGGCGAGCGGCGCGGCGATCTGGCCGCGCCGGTGCGTGGCGGCGTAGGCGACGCCGAGGCCGGTCATGGAGGTGAACAGCGGGTGGCTGAGCGGCGCGATGAGGCCGCGCAGGATGAAGACCGCCTGGAGCTGCTGGGCGCCGCCGTCCTCGAACGCCCGCATGTAGTAGGTGATGTTCTCCATCATGGCGAAGCCGAGGCCGACCATCGCGGCGTAGATGATGCCGTCGGCGAAGCCGTCGATCTCGTTGCGGCGGAACCACAGCAGGCCGAACAGGACGGCGCCCTTCAGCGTCTCCTCGATGACCGGCGCGCCGAAGGTGGCGCTGACGAAGTGGCCCTCGGTCTCGCCGAAGATGGGCACGGTCACGTACAGCAGCCCGGCGGTGTTGAGGACGAGCGCGCCGAGCACGGCGATGCCCGCGCCCCACATGAACGAGAAGGCGAGGGCGCGCGGCGGCTCGGGCTCCAGCCGGTCGAGGGTGAGGGCGAGGGCGACCAGCACCGGGATCGGGAGGATGGCGAGGAGCACGCCGACCCAGAAGGCCGCCCCGCCGAGCGCGGCGTCGGCGCCGAACGCGACCAGGATGCAGAGCCCGGACACGGTCATGCCGACGATGAGGCCGACCGGGGGCCTGCCGGGGACCCGGCCCTCCAGCACCGCCTTCGGGTCCATGGTCGCCATGACGTGAGCGTAACGGCAGGTCGGGCGAAGCGCTAAGCCGGGCCGCCACGGTAGGTGACCGGGCGGCGACGTCAGTGCAGCAGCGGGTCGAGCGCCACGGCGGTGAACAGCAGCGCCAGGTAGGTGTTGGAGAGGTGGAAGAAGCGCATCGGCCGCAGGTGGACACCGGTGACCCCGGCGCGCACCGCCTTCAGCAGCCGGTGCCCCTCGGCGAGGAAGACGAGGCCGAGCACGACCGCGACGGCCCCGTACACCGGGCTCATGGCGGCGACCGGCCACAGCGCCAGCGAGGCCGCGACGGTCGCGTAGGTGTAGACGAGGCTCTCGGTGACGACGCGCCGCTCCGACGCCACGACCGGCAGCATCGGGACCTTGGCGATGGCGTAGTCCTCGCGGTAGCGCATCGCGAGCGTCCACGTGTGCGGCGGCGTCCACAGGAACACCACCATGAACAGCACCAGCGGCGTCCAGGCGACGGACCCGGTGATCGCGGCCCAGCCGATGAGGACGGGCATGCAGCCGGCGATGCCGCCCCACACGACGTTCTGCGAGGTGCGCCGCTTGAGCAGCAGCGAGTACACGAAGACGTAGAACAGGATCGCGAACAGCGACCCGGCCGCGGCGACCGCGTTGACCGTCAGCAGGAACCCGGCCGTGGACAGCACGGCGAGCGTCACCCCGAAGATCAGAGCGCGGGCGGGGGTGACCTGGTGCCGGGCCAGCGGACGGCGCCGGGTGCGGCGCATCTTGGCGTCGATGTCGCGGTCGATGTAGCAGTTGATCGCGTTGGCGGCCCCGGCGGACATCGTCCCGAACGCCAGCGTCAGCAGCACGGTGGACAGCGGCGGGAGGCCGCCGGCCGCGAGGAACATCACCGGGATGGTGGTGATCAACAGCAGTTCGATGACGCGCGGCTTCGTCAGCGCCACATAGGCGCGCAGACTCGCGCCCACCGTCCGGCGGGCGGCGCCTTCGGCGGGTTCCGGCACGAGCGCCGGCACGAGCGCCCGCTCGTCGAGCTCGACCCCGCGCTTGTTACTGAGCACCGTCACAATCGGGTCCACGTCCAACTAGGGATGAGAAATCGGTCCACCTCGGCGGTGCCCCCGCGTATCCGGGCCGGCCTCGGGTCGGTGCGACTTCGGCTTGGTCTGGTTGCCGCGGCCGCTGGCCGTCAGCCGCGCCATCACTGTAGTCCGCCCCCTCCGGGGGGCGCGCACCGGGTCGCCGGACGCGCCGCGCGGCCGCCGTCCGGGCGGCGCCGGGCGCGTCCCGGATCACCCGCCGGATCACCCGTGCGGGGGGTTAGCGCGCGAGGCGTCCGGGCAAGGGTGTTCGAAGGCGCCAGGAGCGGCCCGGCCCCCGGAGCGCGGCGTCGCGCGGCGCGCTCTCACCGCAGCCTGCGGCGACCCTCCCGCGCGGTAGGCTCGCCCGGGGCGCGGCATGATCTTCGCCCGCCGCGGACCGGGCGGCGGCACGGGGCAGGGGGAAGCTGTGGCGCACGACATCACCGATTGATCCATACACCGGTTCGAGAGGAGCCTGGCGTTCCGTGAGCAGGGACAACAGCACGTTTGAGTGGTCCGATCAGGACCGGCGCGCGGTCGACGCGATCCGCGCCCTCGCCATGGACGCGGTCGAGGAGGCCGGCTCCGGTCACCCCGGCACGGCGATGAGCCTCGCGCCCGCCGCCTACCTTCTGTTCCAGCGCTTCCTCCGGCACGACCCGACGGACCCGAACTGGGCCGGCCGGGACAGGTTCGTGCTCTCCTGCGGCCACTCCAGCCTGACCCTTTACATCCAGCTGTACCTTTCGGGCTACCCGCTGACGCTGCACGACCTGAAGTCGCTGCGCAAGTGGGGCAGCCTCACCCCCGGCCACCCCGAGCACGGGCACACGGCGGGCGTCGAGACGACCACCGGGCCGCTCGGGCAGGGCATCGCGAACGCGGTCGGGATGGCGATGGCGGCCCGCCGCGAGCGCGGCCTGTTCGACCCGGACGCGCCGCAGGGCGAATCCCCCTTCGACCACATGATCTGGGCGTTCGCGTCGGACGGCGACATCGAGGAGGGCATCAGCCACGAGGCGAGCGCGCTGGCGGCCCACCAGCGGCTCGGCAACCTGGTGCTGCTCTACGACGACAACCACATCTCGATCGAGGACGACACCGCGATCGCGCTGTCGGAGGACGTGCGGGCCCGGTACGCGGCGTACGGCTGGGACGTCCACCGCGTCGACTGGACCGAGAACGGCGACTACGACGAGAACGTCGCCGCGCTCGCGGCGGCGTTCGCGGCGGCGAAGGCGGAGACGTCCCGCCCGTCGTTCATCGCGCTGCGGACGATCATCGGCTGGCCCGCGCCGAACAAGAAGAACACCGGCAAGATCCACGGTTCGGCGCTCGGCGCCGACGAGGTCGCCGCGACCAAGCGGGTCCTCGGCATGGACCCGGCCGAGACCTTCCACGTCCCCGAGGACGTCCTCGCCCACGCACGCGAGGTGTCCGCACGGGGCCGCGCCGACCACGCCGGCTGGAGCGAGCGGTTCGACGCGTGGCGGGCGGCCGAGCCGGAGCGGGCGGCCGAGTACGACCGGATCTCGTCCCGGACGCCGCCGCCCGGCTGGGACGAGGCGCTCCCGGTGTTCGAGGCCGGCAGGTCCCTCGCGACCCGCGCCGCGTCCGGGGAGGTCCTGGCGGCGCTGGCGCCGGTGCTGCCGGAGCTGTGGGGCGGGTCGGCCGACCTGGCCGAGAGCAACAACACGACGATGAAGGGCGAGCCGTCCTTCATCCCCGAGGAGTTCCAGACCAAGGAGTTCCCCGGCCACCGCTACGGCCGCACGCTGCACTTCGGCGTCCGCGAGCACGCGATGGGCGCGATCTGCAACGGGATCGCGCTGCACGGCGGCACCCGCCCGTACGGCGGCACGTTCCTGATCTTCAGCGACTACATGCGCCCGGCCGTGCGGCTGGCGGCGCTGATGAAGCTGCCGGTCACCTACGTGTGGACGCACGACTCGATCGGCCTCGGCGAGGACGGCCCGACGCACCAGCCCGTGGAGCACCTGTGGGCGCTGCGGGCCATCCCCGGCCTGGACGTCGTCCGGCCGGCGGACGCGAACGAGACGGCGGTCGCGTGGCGGACCGTCCTGCGGCACACCGACCGGCCCGCGGGCCTCGCGCTGACCCGGCAGAAGCTGCCGACGCTCGAGCGCGGCGGCGAGATCGCGTCCGCCGAGGGCGCCGCCCGGGGCGGCTACGTGCTGGCCGACGCCGACGGCGGGCGACCCGAGGTGATCATCATCGCGACCGGCAGCGAGGTCGAGCTCGCGCTGGAGGCGCGCACGGCGCTGCAGGCCGAGGGCACCCCGACCCGGGTCGTGTCGATGCCGTGCGTGGAGTGGTTCGAGGAGCAGACCGACGCCTACCGGCAGGAGGTGCTGCCGCCCGGCGTCCGCGCCCGCGTGTCCGTCGAGGCGGGCGTCGCGCTCGGCTGGCGCGGGTATGTCGGCGACGACGGCGAGTCGGTGAGCCTGGAGCACTTCGGCGCCTCGGCCGACTACAAGACGCTGTTCCTGCAGTTCGGCATCACCTCCGAGCGGGTCGTCGCGGCGGCGAAGGCCAGCCTGATCAAGGCCGGCGTGCACGGCGCCGGGCGCGGCGAGACCACCGGCAACTAGGGCCGCGAGGAGGCGGGGCCCGGTCGCCGGCGGTGGCGCGGGCCCCGCCGCCCGTCCCCGGCCCCCCGGCCAACTCGATGACGAGGAGAAGAGCGATGAGCGACATCTTGAAGCGGCTCTCGGACGAGGGCGTGTCGATCTGGCTGGACGACATCAGCCGGGAGCGGCTGCGCACGGGCGACCTGGCGGAGCTGGTCAAGGACAGCCACGTCGTGGGCGTCACGTCCAACCCGACGATCTTCGCGAAGGCGCTGAGCAAGGGGAACGCCTACGACGACCAGGTCCGCGACCTGGCGCTGCTCGGCGTGGACGTCGAGGAGGCGTCCCGCGCGATCACCACCTTCGACATCCGCTGGGGCTGCGACGTGCTGCGCCCGGTGTACGACCGCACGGACGGCGTCGACGGCCGCGTGTCGATCGAGGTCGACCCGCGGCTGGCCAAGGAGACGGCCAAGACGGTCGCCGAGGCGCGGATGCTGTGGTGGCTGGTCGACCGGCCCAACCTGTTCATCAAGATCCCGGCGACGGAGGAGTGCCTGCCCGCGATCACCGAGACGCTGGCGCAGGGCATCAGCGTGAACGTGACGCTGATCTTCTCGCTGGAGCGCTACGGCGCGGTGATCGACGCGTTCTTCGCCGGCCTGGAGCGGGCGCGGGAGAACGGCCACGACCTGTCGAAGATCGCGTCGGTGGCGTCGTTCTTCGTCAGCCGGGTCGACACCGAGATCGACAAGCGGCTCGACAAGCTCGGCTCGGACGGGGCGAAGGGGCTGCGGTCCAAGGCGGGCCTCGCCAACGCCCGGCTCGCGTACGCGCTGTACGAGGAGAGGTTCGGCACCGGCCGGTGGAAGGCCCTCAAGGACGCCGGGGCCCGTCCGCAGCGGCCGCTGTGGGCCTCGACCGGGGTGAAGGACCCCGACCTCAACGACACGCTGTACGTGGACGAGCTGGTCGCGCCCGGCACCGTCAACACGATGCCGGAGGCGACGCTGGTGGCCGAGGCCGACCACGGCCAGGTGCGCGGCGACACCGTCCGCGGCGCCTACGACGACGCCCGCGCGCACATGGCGGCGCTCAAGGACGCCGGGGTCGACTACGACGACGTGGTGCGCGTCCTGGAGGACGAGGGCGTGGCGAAGTTCGCCGACTCGTGGAAGGGCATGCTCGACTCCATCACCGGCGAGCTGGAGTCCAAGAGGGCCGGCGCGTGACCTCGGTGGTGACCGCCGGGGGGATCTCGGTCACCATCCGCGGCGCCGTCGTCGACGAGGGCGAGACGGTCCTGGACCGGCTCGTCTCCGACGGCGTGCCGGGTTCGCTCGCGTCCCGGAGCGCCAAGCTGTGGGGGCCGGACGCGGCCCCGCTCGCCGCCCGCCGGCTCGGCTGGCTGGACCCGCCGGCGACCTCGCGGTCGCTGCGGGACCGGCTGGCCGGCCCGGCCGGCGAGGCCCGCGCCGCCGGGCTCGACCGGGTCGTGCTGGCCGCCGCGGGGGGCGCGGCGGCGGCCGCGGAGGCGATGTGCCGGACGGCGGGCGCCGAGCTGACCGTCCTCGACACCACCGACCCGCACGAGGTGTCGCGCGTCCTGGCCGGCGACCTGGACCGGACGCTCGTGGTCGTGGCGGGCGAGGGCGTCGAGGCGGACGCGCTGCGCCGCGTGTTCGGGCGCGCGTTCTCCGCCGCCGGGCTGGGCGGCGCCGACCTGGCGCGCCGGTTCGTCGTCGTGGCGGAGGAGGGCTCGGACCTCGCCCGCGACGCCGAGGAGGCGGGCCACCCCCGCGTCCTCGCCGAGCCCGGCGCCGACGACCGGTTCGGCGCGCTCGGCGCCCGCTCGCTGGTGCCGGCGGCGCTCGCCGGCGTGGACGTGGACGCCCTGCTCGACGAGGCGTCCGGGCTCGCGGCGACGCTGCGGCAGCCCTACGACAACCCGGCGCTGGCGCTGGGCGCGGCGCTCGGCTCGTCGGCGCTCGGCGCCCGCGACAAGCTGGTGATCGCCGACCACGGCTCGGGTCTGGACGGGCTCGCCGGATGGGCGGAGCAACTGGTCGCCGGGGCGCTGGGCAAGGACGGCAAGGGCCTGCTCCCGGTCGTGGTGGAGAGCGCGGACGCGCCGGGCTTCGAACTGGCCGACGACCTGCGGCGGGTCGTCCTCGGCCGCCGGCCGGACGAGCCGGGCGCCGGGCGCGAGGCGGGGGTGAGCGTCGCCGGGCCGCTCGGCGCGCAGTTCCTGCTGTGGGGGTTCGCGGTCGCGGTGGCGGCCCGGGTGATCGGCGTGGACCCGTTCGGCGACCCGGACGCCGGCGAGTCGCGGGAGAGCACCGCCGCGCTGCTGCGGTCGGAGGAGGGCGCGGCGCCGACCGTCGTGCGGCGGCCGCCGGAGCTGGTGGAGGGCGCGGTCGAGCTGCACGCCCCCGAGGACGCGCTGCGGGGCGCGCGGACGCTGGCCGAGGCGCTGGAGACGCTCCTCGCGGACGTCCCGGACGGCGGCTACCTGGCGGTGCTCGCCTACCTGGACCGTGCCGGGGACGCGGCGGCGGCCGGGCTGCGGCCGCTGCTGGCCGCGCGGGGCGGCAAGGTCCGCAGGCGTCCGGCGCCGGTCACGTTCGGCTGGGGCCCGCGCTACCTGCACACCGCGGGCCAGTACCACAAGGGCGGGCCGCCGAACGGGGCGTTCCTCCAGATCACCGGCGCGGTCACCGGCGACGTCGCGGTGCCGGGCAGGCCGTACAGCCTGGGCGAGCTGCAGCTCGCGCAGGCGTTCGGCGACCTGCGGGTGCTGCGGTCGCTCGGCCGCCCGGCGGTCCGGCTGCACCTGCGCGACCGCGCCGAGGGCCTCGCGCAGCTCGCCGCGGCGCTGGCCTGACCGGCCCGTCCGGACGCTGCGCGACCGGCCGGATCCGGGATGCCGCAAAAGAGATCATCAGAGATGGTCGCGAATGCCCGTTCTCTCCTGAAACGATGGGGGCCGGGAGGGAACGGTGTCCGGATTCGACGTATTGACCCGCGGCGACGTGCTGGACTCGGCGCTGCGGGCGAGGGACTACCTCGTGAGCTGCGGCGTCCCCGGCGCGCTGGCCGCCAAGGACCCGCGGCTGTGGGGGCGGCGCGCGGTGGACCACAGCCGGCTGGGCTGGCTCGACCTGCCGTTCGCCTCCCGCGGGCTGCTGAGCCAGGTGAACGGCCTGGTGTCGGAGGCGCGCTACTCGGGGCTCGACCACATCGTGCTGATCGGCGTCGGGGCGGAGAGCCTCGCCGCGCAGGCGGTGATGGAGGCGCACGCCCCGGCGCTCGCCGCAGCGGGCGGCCCGGCCGGCGGGACCGGGCCGGGCGCGCGGACGACCGGCGAGCTGACGGTCCTGGACGGCGGCGACACGGCCGCGCTGGCGTTCGCGATGGAGCGGCTCGACCGGACGCTCGTCGTGCTGGCGAGCAAGGCGGGCGTGTCGCTGGAGGGCGACGCCTACCGGCGGATCTTCGCGGAGGCGTTCCGTGAGCGGGGCCTGTCCGAGCGGGAGATCGCGGGCCGGTTCCTGGTCATCACCGACCACGGGAGCCCGCTGCACGACTTCGCCCGGCAGTGCGGCTACCGGATCGGGCTGACCGACCCCTACCTGCCGGGGCACTACGGGGCGCTGTCGGCGTACGGGCTCGTCCCGGCGGTGCTGGCGGGCGCGGACGCCGAGCGGCTGCTGGACGAGGCGGCGTCGCTGGTGCCGTCGCTGTCCAAGGACGAGGACAACCCGGGGCTGCTGCTCGGCGCGGTCATCGGCGGCTGCGCGCAGCAGGAGCCGGGCGGCCTCGCCCGCGACAAGGTGCTGCTGCGCGAGCCGGGCGGGCCGGGCGCGCTGAGCGCGTGGATCTCCCAGCTCCTCGCGGTCGGCACGGGCAAGCGGGGCCGCGGCGTGCTGGCGTTCGAGCCGTCCGGCGGGCGCGGCGACTTCCCCGACGTGCACGGCGTGTCGGTGAATCCGCGGTCGGCGGCGCAGGACGACTCCGACACCGCGGTGTGGGCGCCGCTCGGCGCGCAGTTCCTGCTGTGGGAGTACGCGACGGCGGTCGCCGGGTGGCTGCTCGGCGTGAACCCGTTCGAGGCGGGCAGCTCGGTCGTCCAGGAGGCGGAGGACGACGCGGCGACGCTGCTGCGCACCGCGTCCGCGGGCTCGCTGACGGAGGAGCGGCCGGTGTACGTGGAGGACGGCATCGAGGTGCACGCCGACTTCCCGTGGCCGGCCGGCGCCGAGTTGCAGACGGTTCTCGGGGGGCTGGTCGCCTCGGTGCCGTCCGATGGGTATCTGTCGGTAATGACGTATTTGTCGGGAGACTTCTCCGGGCGGTACCTGGCCCCGTCGCTGGCGCGCGCGTCCGGGCGCCCCGTCGCCTACGGGCCGGGCCCCGGCTACCCGCACGCGACCGGCCCGGTGCACAAGGACGGCCCCGGCAACGGCGCGTTCCTCATCATCACCGGCGACCCGGCGCCGGGCGACGCGCTCGCCGCCCACCCCGTCCCGGGCCGCCCCTACAGCCTGGCGCAGCTGCGGCTGGCGCGCGCGCTCGGCGAGCTGCGGGCGCTGCGCGAACGGCGGCTGCCGGTGATCCGGCTGCACCTGCGCGACCCGGTCGAGGGCGCGGGCAGGCTCACCGAGGCGGTCCGGGCGGTCGCGGGGGCGCGCAGGCCGTGAGCTTCACCGCCGTCGTCTCGGGGGAGACGGCCATCACCGCGCGCGGGCCGCTCAAGGAGGCCGCGGAGCGGGTCCTCGGCAGGCTGTGGATCGACCAGGTGCCGGTCCGGCTGGCGTCGGAGGACCCGTCGCTGTGGCCGTCCGCCGCCACCGCCGGGGTGGAGGGCCGCCCACTGTGCTGGCCCGGCCAGCCGGGTCCCGGCCGGGCCGTCCTGGACCGTGCCGAGGAGCTGCGCGCGCAGGCCCGCGGCGACGGGCTGACGGAGGTCGTGCTCCTCGGCGGCGGCGCCCCGGCCCGCGCCGCCGAGCTGATCGCCGCCGCGGGCGGCACGCCCCTCACCGTCCTGGACGGCCTGGAGCCGGGCCCGCTGCTGCGCCTGCGCGACGACGGGGAGCGGCTCGCCCGCACCGTGATCGTGGTGACCGGCGGCGACCCGGCCGCCGAGACGCTGCGCCTCGTGCTCACCGAGATGCTCGCCGACGCCGGCCTCTCCCCCGCCGAGGCCGCCCGGCGGTTCGTCGCGGTCGCCGAGCCGCGCGCGGCGGCGGCCAAGCACGCGGCCGAGGCGGGGCACGCGCTGGTGGAGGCCCCGGCCGCCACCGCGTTCGGCGCCCTGTCCCCCTACGCGCTGGTGCCCGCCGCGCTCGCCGGCGCCGACGTCCGGACGCTGCTGAGCGAGGCCGCCGCCGTGCTGCCCGCGCTGACGCGGCCGGAGAACAACCCGGGCCTCGTCCTCGGCGCCCTCCTCGGCGGGGCCGCCCGCGCCGGCCGCCGCACGGCGGTGCTCGGCGGCTACCCGGCGGAGCTGCCCGGCATCGCCCGCTGGGCGGCGGCGCTGCTGGAGGAGACGGCCGGCGGCGGGCTGGTCCCGGTCGTCCAGGACGGCGGCCTGCCGCTGGCGCCCGCCGACGACCTGTTCCTGGTCACGTTCGGCGGCCGCCCCCACCAGGACGACGCCACCGTCACCGGCCCGCTCGCCGCCCAGCTCGTGGTGTGGGAGTACGCCGCCGCCGTGGCGGCCTACCTGCTGGAGGCCGACCCGCTCGCGCCGGCCGGCCCGTCCGCCCCGATGACCCTCGACGACGGGACCGGAGAGCCGCTGTTCGCCGACGGCGACCACGGCCGCGCCGTCGAGGCGCACACGACCGTGCCGGCGCTGCTCGGCGCGTCCGGCCTCACCGCGCTGCTGGACGCGCTGGCCGCCGCGATCGGCCCGGGCGAGCACCTGGACCTGGTCGCCTACCTGGACCCCGACGAGACCCGCGGGCAGGGGGCGCAGGTGCGCCGGCTGGCCGCGCTGCTCGCCGCCCGGTCCGGCCGGCCGGTGCGGGCGGGCTGGGGCGCGCGGCCCCGCCCGGCGGGCGGCGACCGGCCCGGCGGGGGCGTGTACCTGCTGGTCACCGGGAACGTCGTCCGCGACGTGCCGGTCCCCGGCCGGCACCACCGGCTCGGCATGCTGCAGCTCGCGCGGGCGCTCGGCGACGCCCGCGACGCGCGCGCGGCGGGCCGCCCGGTGGTCCGGCTGCACCTGCAGCACCGCTGGGCGGGACTCGCCCGGCTGCTGGACGCCGCCCGGGGGGCCGACGAGCGCCCGCCCGAGAGTTGGGTCCCGTGAGACGAGTTGGGGCAGGATGCTTGCAGCAGTAGACGAAGAAGGCGCAGTGCGACAAGAGGGGGCCACGTGACCAACCCAGCCAATCCGCTCCGCGACCCGCGGGACAAGCGCCTGCCGCGGGTGGCCGGGCCGTGCGTGCTCGTACTGTTCGGGGTCACCGGGGACCTGTCCCGCAAGAAGCTGCTTCCGGCGATCTACGACCTGGCGAACCGGGGGCTGCTGCCGCCGGGCTTCTCGCTGGTCGGCTTCGCGCGCCGCGACTGGGAGAACGAGGACTTCCGGCAGATCGCCTACGAGTCGGTCAAGGCGCACGCGCGGACCCCGTTCCGCGAGGACGTGTGGACGCACCTGTCGGCCGGCATGCACTTCGTCCCCGGCGAGTTCTCCGACCCGGGCGCGTTCGACGCGCTGTCGATGGCGGTCAAGGAGCTCGACGAGAGCCGCGGCACCGGCGGCAACTACGCCTTCTACCTGTCGATCCCGCCGAAGTTCTTCCCGCAGGTCGTCGAGCAGCTGCAGCGCAGCGGGCTGGCCGAGCGCAAGGAGGGCGCCTGGCGCCGGGTCGTCATCGAGAAGCCGTTCGGCCGCGACCTGAAGACCGCGGTGGAGCTGAACGACACCGTGCACCGCGTCTTCCCCGAGGAGTCGATCTTCCGGATCGACCACTACCTCGGCAAGGAGACGGTGCAGAACATCCTGGCGCTGCGGTTCGCCAACACGATGTTCGAGCCGATCTGGAACCGCTCGTTCGTCGACCACGTGCAGATCACGATGGCGGAGGACATCGGGATCGGCGGCCGGGCCGGCTACTACGACGGCATAGGCGCCGCCCGCGACGTCATCCAGAACCACCTGCTCCAGCTGCTGGCGCTGACGGCGATGGAGGAGCCGACGTCGTTCCGCGCCGAGGCCGTCCGCGCCGAGAAGGCCAAGATCCTGTCCTCGGTGCGGGTGCCGGGCGACCTCGCCCGGGCGACCGCGCGCGGGCAGTACGCGTCCGGCTGGCAGGGCGGCGTGGACGTCAAGGGATACCTCGACGAGGACGGCATCCCGGCCGACTCCCGCACCGAGACCTACGCCGCGATCAGGCTGGAGATCGAGAACCGTCGCTGGGCGGGCGTCCCGTTCTACCTGCGCACGGGCAAGCGCCTCAGCCGCCGGGTGACCGAGGTCGCGATGGTGTTCCAGAAGGCGCCGCACCTGCCGTTCTCGCAGACCGACACCGAGGAGCTCGGGCAGAACGCGCTGGTGATGCGGGTGCAGCCGGACGAGGGCATCACGGTCCGGTTCGGCTCCAAGGTGCCCGGCACCTCGATGGAGATCCGCGACGTCAACATGGACTTCGCCTACGGCGAGTCGTTCACCGAGACCTCCCCCGAGGCCTACGAGCGGCTGCTGCTGGACGTGCTGATCGGCGACCCGCCGCTGTTCCCCCGGCAGGAGGAGGTCGAGCTGTCCTGGCAGATCCTCGACCCGATCACCGAGTACTGGGCGACCCGCGGCGGTCTCGACCAGTACAAGTCCGGCGGTTACGGACCCGGCAGCGCCGACGAGCTGATGGCGCGGGACGGGCGTTCTTGGAGGCGGCTCTAGATGAACATCGATCTCACCGGAACCACCACCCGCAAGATCCAGGACGCGCTGACGCAGTCCCGGCATCTGATGGGCGGCCCGGCCGTCGGCATGGTGCTCACGCTGATCATCGTGACCGACGAGTCGGCGCAGTACGACGCGGTCCGCGCCGCGACCGAGGCGGCGCGCGAGCACCCCTGCCGGGTGCTGACCGTGATCTCCCGCGACCCGCGCGGCAACTCGTCGCGGCTGGACGCCGAGATCCGGATGGGCGAGACCGGCCCGGGCGAAACGGTGCTGCTGCGCATGTACGGGCCGCTCGCCGAGCACGCCGACTCGGTCGTCGTCCCGCTGCTCATGCCGGACACGCCGGTGGTGACGTGGTGGCCGGGCGGCAAGGTGCCGAAGGCCCCCGCCGCGGACCCGCTGGGCGCGCTCGCGCAGCGCCGGGTGACCGACTCCTACGCGGCCCGCGACCGGCTCGGCACCCTCGCCCAGCTCGCGCAGGGCTACCGGCCGGGCGACACCGACTTCACCTGGACGCGGCTGACCTCGTGGCGGTCGCTGCTCGCGGCGGCGCTCGACCAGCACCACGACGAGATCGTGTCCGGCGAGGTGACGGCCGAGCCGGACAGCCCGAGCGCGGAGCTGCTGGCCGCGTGGCTGTCCACCCGGCTGGGCGTGCCGATGGGGCGGACCGTCTCCGAGGGGCCGGGGATCACCGGGGTCCGGCTGACGACGACGTCCGGCGACATCGTGATCCACCGGCCGGACGGGCGGGTCGCGACGCTGTGCCGCCCGGGGCAGCCCGACCGGCAGGTGTCGCTGCTGCGGCGCCCGATGGCCGAGCTGCTGGCCGAGGAGCTGCGGCGCCTCGACCCCGACGAGGTCTACCGCGACGCCGCCGCCCGGTTCGCCAAGGACCTCGCGCACGGCACGGCGAAGCCCGGCGTCGCGAGCGAGCCCCTGTCGGCGACCGCGGAGGCGGCCACGACCGGGCCCGCCAGGCAGCACGCCGAGGAGCGGCGGCAGGACGCGGCCGGGGACGGGGAGGCGTGACCGCCCCGTCCGTCCTGGTCCACCGCGACCTGGACCTGCTCGCCGAGGCCGCCGCCGCGCGGCTGGTGACCCGGATCGCCGACGCCCAGGCGGCGCGCGGCGCGGCGTCGGTCGTGCTGACCGGCGGCGGCGCCGGCACGGCGGTGCTGGCCGCGCTCGCCGCCGCCCCCGCGCGCGGCGCGATCGGCTGGGGCCGCCTGGACGTGTGGTGGGGTGACGAGCGGTTCCGCCCCGCCGGGGACGCCGAGCGCAACGAGACCGGGGCGCGGGCGGCGCTGCTCGACCACGTCCCGGTCGACCCGGCGCGGGTGCGCGCGATGCCCGCGTCGGACGGCCCGGACGGCGACGACCCGGAGGCGGCCGCCGAGCGGTACGCCGCCGCGCTGCGCGCCGCCGCCTCCCCGGGGGGCGGCCCGGTCCCGGTGTTCGACGTGCTGATGCTCGGCGTGGGGCCGGACGCGCACGTCGCGTCGCTGTTCCCGGGCCGGCCGGCGCTGCACGACGAGCGCCCGGTGGTGGCGGTGCGCGACTCCCCGAAGCCGCCGCCGACGCGGATCTCGCTGACGTTCCCGTCGCTGCGCGCGGCGCGGGAGGTGTGGCTGCTCGCGGCCGGCGAGTCGAAGGCGGAGGCCGTCCGGCTGGGGCTGGCGGACGGCGCCGACGTCTCCCGCGCCCCCGCGGCCGGGGCGCGCGGCCGGGACCGGACCCTGTTCCTGCTGGACCGGGCCGCCGCGTCGGAGCTGCACGGCTGAGAGAAGGCCGAAGAGTGTGCGCGGTTCCGCATGCCTCGCGCTGAACCGTGCATAACCTGAGCACGTGCATACCTTGTGCATGCCTTGACCGAGGACGGCCCGCACCCCGGGCCGAGCAGGCGAGCGTGAGGAGTTCCCAGGTGCTCAGGAGTCGGACCGGGACGGCGGGCGCGGCGATCGCCGGGGCGGTGCTCGTCGCCGTCGCGGGCTGCTCGTCGGGCGGCGACGGCGGCGGCAAGGGCGGCGGCGGCAAGGCCGAGGACGCGGTCGAGCTGGCCATCGCGCCCGCGACGGGCACGAAGCAGGCGGCGCCCGACCAGCCCGTCACCGTCACCGCGGACAAGGGCAGGCTGACCAGCGTCACCCTCACCTACGGCAAGAAGAACGCCAAGGCGGAGGGCAGGCTCGCGGCGGACGGCAGGTCGTGGAAGTCGGCGTGGACGCTGCGTCCGTCCACGACGTACACGGTGACCGCGAAGGCCGCCGGAGACGGCGGCAAGGCGGTCACCGCGACCTCCACGTTCACGACGCTGACGCCCGCGAAGAAGCTGACGTCCGGCATGTCGCCGCTGGACGGCGAGACCGTCGGCGTCGGCATGCCGGTGCAGCTGCTGCTGTCCCGGCCGGTGGGCACCAAGGCCGGGAAGATCGCGGTGGAGAAGGCCCTCGAGGTCCGGATGTCCAAGCCGGTCGAGGGCGCCTGGTACTGGATCGGCGACAAGGAGGTCGACTTCCGGCCCCGCGACTACTGGCCGTCCGGGCAGAAGGTGAAGGTCGTCGCGCACCTGGCCGGGCTGAAGGCCGGCGAGGGCCTGTACGGGATGAAGGACCGGAGCGCGAGCTTCACCGTCGGCCCGCGGCACGTCACCACCATCGACGCGAAGAAGCACCGCGCGACGGTCACCGACGGCGGCCGGACCGTGCGGACGATGAAGGTCAGCCTCGGCAAGCCGGGCCACGACAGCTACAGCGGGACGATGATCGCGCAGGAGAAGGCGGCGAACATCGTCATGGACTCGGCGACCACCGGCGACCCCGGCGAGTACCGCATCCCGACGAAGTGGAACGTCCGCCTCACCTACAGCGGGACGTTCGTCCACTCGGCGCCGTGGTCGACCGACTCGCAGGGCAACGACAACGTCAGCCACGGGTGCGTGAACGCCTCGCCGTCGGACGCCAAGTGGTTCTACGACTTCACCAACCGCGGCGACGTCGTCAAGGTGACCGGGACGACGCGGCAGCTCCGGTTCGGCAACGGCCCGACCCCGTGGGCGAAGTCCTGGGACGGCTGGCTGGCGGGGAGCGCGATCGGCGAGCCGGTCACCGGGCTCCCCCTGACCTGAGCCGTTCCGGGGGCCCCGCTCGCGTGCGCCACGCGATCAAGGGCACACTTGATCCATGCAGAAGCTCTCGTTGGACGCACAGGTACGTGACCATCTGAAGCGCGCCGCGGCCGGCTCGACCGGGCGCAGCGCCGACACCGTCTACGGCGGGCACGAGCGCGTCCTGCGCCAGACGCTGGTGGCGCTGACGGCGGGCACGTCGCTGGCGGAGCACGAGAGCCCCGGCGAGGCCACGATCTACGTCCTGCACGGGCGCGTCCGGCTGCACGCCGGGGAGAACCACTGGGACGGGATGACCGGCGACCTGCTGATCGTCCCGGAGGCGCGGCACAGCCTGGAGGCCGTGGAGGACGCGGCGGTCCTGCTCACCGTCGCCAAGACCGGCTGAGCCGCGTGCCGGGCCGGGGTCAGTCGCGGCGCAGGTGCGCGAGGCAGGCCCCCGGCTCGGCGAAGGGCTCCAGCCGGTCGGCCTCGACCGGCGCGTCGAGCTCCTTCAGCGCCCCCTGCATGAGGCCGAGGTGGACGTCGCAGACCAGCGGCCCGTACTCCTCGGCGAGCTCCAGGAACGGGCAGTGCCGCAGCCGGATGATGTCGCCGTCGGGCCGGGGGGCGAAGTCCAGGTCGTCCAGCAGTGCGGTGAGCCGGTCGGCCGCCTCAGCGCCGGTCAGCCGCTGGAACGGCGGCGGCCGGTCGACCAGGTAGCGGCCCCATTCGCGGCCCGCCTGCGCGGCGTTCTCGCGGGCGCCCGGCCCCTCCGACGCCAGCCGGCTGAGCAGGATCTGGGCGAGCAGCCGGTAGCCGCGGGCGCCGCCGCGGTCCATGCCGGCGCGCGCCGTGTAGACGGTGCGGGGGCGGCCGGGCCCGGAGGGCTGCTCGGCGGTCCGCTCGACGGCGCCCTCGGCGGTCAGCGCGTCCAGGTGGAAGCGCGCCGTGTTGGCGTGGACGCCGAGCCGCTCGGCGACCTCGGTGACGCCGAGCGGGACGCCGGCGTCGCGCAGGATGTCGAGGACCTCGGCGCGGCGCGAACGTTCGGTGGTCATGCCGCTCACTCCTCTCCGCCGCCGGCGGGAGCCGCCCTCGCGGCGGCGCCCGGCGGCCGGCGCACATTTCTCACAAGGCTACATGTAATAATAATAGAACGCGGAGAGGAAGGGGTGACCATGCCCGACGTTTTCATCCAGGCGACCGAGACCGACCCCGCCGTGCGCGCGGCGGCCGTCGTCCGGCACATCCACGACCGGCTGCGCAACCGGCTGGCCTCGCTGGCCGACCACGAGCCCGGCATCGTCGCCGGGTTCTGCTCGGGCGAGCTGCGCCGCCATCTCGCCGCCGCCGACGAGGCACTCTACGCCCCGGCGGCGGGCGCGCCGGAGACCCGGCTGCTGATCCGGGCGATGCGCACCACCGCGGCCGAGATCGAGCGGCGCATCGGCGCGCTGGACGCCTCCGGCGACCCGGCCGCGTTCGCCCGCAACATCGGGTCGGTCCTCGCCGTCCACCTCACCGTGGAGGAGACCGTCCTGCTCCCGGCCCTCGCCGGGCCGCCCGGCGCCGACCTCGGGCTCCTGGTCGCCGACCTGCAGACGCTCCTGGACGGCGGGCGCCTCGAACGGCCCGACGTCGTCGACGTCCGCGAGGTCCCGCGCGGGCAGAAGCATCCGCGCATCTTCGCACGCTTCTCCCGGCTGGCGCCCGGCGAGTCGTTCGCACTGGTCAACGACCACGACCCGAAGCACCTGCGGCGCGAGTTCGAGGCCGCCCACCCGGACGCGTTCACCTGGGACCACGAGGAGACCGGCCCGGAGCGCTGGCGGATCCGCATCGGCCGCCCCGCCTGATCCCCCCGGCCCGCGCCCGCCAGAGGTGCGCCGACCAAAGTCGATGGCCCCGGCTACCTGCGGCCACTGGCCGGCGCGAACGGCATCGCTACCGTTGGGCGCGTGGACCTCTTCCGACGATCGTGGCGCGACTGGCTGGGCGACGCGGGCCTGACCGCCGCGGCGGCCGCGCTCGGTGTGCTGCTGCTGTCGGGAACGAAGGAGGACCCTCCCCCCGACGTCGCCATCGTGGTCCCGCGGGACCTCGCGATCGGCTCGGTCTCCCTGCTGTTCCTCCTGCTGTTCCGGCGCCGGCACCCCGTGGCGGTCGCGGTCACGATGATGTTCGCCCAGTGGACGGCGACGTCGGCGCTCGGCGCGGCCGCGATCGCCGTGTACTCGCTGGCGATGCTGCGCTCCTGGCGGGCGGTCCTGCCGATCGCGGGCGCGAACATGGCGCTCATCGTCACGCTGTTCTGGATCACCTCCACCTGGCACCAGTTCCGCCAGGGCACCGTCGTGTTCGTGCTGATGTACGCGGTGCTGATCACGGCGGGCATGCTGGTCAGGTCCCGGCGGCAGCTCATCGCGTCGATGGACGCGCGGGCGCGGGCCGCCGAGACCGAGCAGCGGCTGCGGGTCGAGGAGGCGCGGCTGCTGGAGCGCGAGCGGATCGCCCGGGAGATGCACGACGTCCTCGCGCACCGCATCTCGCTGCTGGCGGTGCACGCGGGGGCGCTGGAGTTCCGCCCGGACGCCCCCGCCGACCAGCGCGAGGCCGCGGGGATCATCCGGCAGAGCGCCTACGAGGCGATGGAGGACCTGCGCGAGGTGATCGGCGTGCTGCGCGACGACGCGCCGGGCGGCGATCCGGAGCGCCCGCAGCCGACGCTCGCGGACGTGTCCGCGCTCGTGGCGGAGTCGCGGCGGGCCGGCGGGGAGATCACGCTGGAGGAGAACGTCCCCGACCCCGGCCGCGTCCCGGCCCGCGTGGGGCGGCACGCGTACCGGATCGTCCAGGAGGGGCTGACCAACGCCCGCAAGCACGCCCCGGGCACCCAGGTCACGGTGACGCTGGACGCCGGGGCCGACCTGGACATCGAGATCGTCAACAGGCTGCCGCCCGGCCCGCCCGCGGCGCCGCTGCCGGGCGCCGGCGCGGGTCTCGTCGGGCTCGCCGAGCGGGTGGGGCTGCTCGGCGGGACGCTGGAGCACGGCCGCACCGGCGACGGCCGGTTCCGGCTGCGCGCCCGGCTGCCGCTGGGGACCGCGCATGCCGGCGAAACGGGCGGGGAAGGTGAGGTGCATGGCAGCGAACTCCTCTGACCGGCCCGTCCTGGAAGAACTCGACCGCGCCGAATGCCTGCGCCTCATCACCGGCGGCGTCATCGGCCGCGTCGCGTTCGACGACGGCGAGGGGCCCACGGTCATCCCGGTGAACTACGCCGTCGACGGCGACGCCGTCATCTTTCGGACGTCGACGTCCGGGCGGATGAACCGCAGCCTGCTGACCTCGGTGGTGGGCGGGGAGGTCCGGGCGGCGTTCCAGGTCGACCGGATCGACGAGACCGACCACGTCGGCTGGAGCGTGCTGCTGCGCGGCGGGGCCCACCACCTGTCGGAGGAGGAGCGGGGCAGGGTCGCACCGGTCCGGCCGTGGCCGGGCGGCGACCGCGGCGAGTGGTTCCGGCTGGCGGCGCGGGAGGTCAGCGGCCGCCGCCTC
This sequence comes from Actinomadura sp. GTD37, assembly GCF_041951365.1. NCBI lineage: Bacteria > Bacillati > Actinomycetota > Actinomycetes > Streptosporangiales > Thermomonosporaceae > Actinomadura > Actinomadura sp. GTD37. Next base: position 116,121 of record NZ_JBGNUS010000006.1, on the reverse strand, counting down.
TCCCGGGCCTCACGGGCCGTAGGCTGACCGGATGGACTCCCCTCCCGTCCGCGTGCTGATCGTGGACGACGACGCGCTCGTCCGCGCCGGGCTGTCGATGATGCTGGCGAACGCCGGCGACCTGGAGGTGGTCGCGGACGTCGCCGACGGCGCCGAGGTGGTCTCCGCCGTCAACCAGCACCGGCCGGACGTCGTCCTGATGGACATCCGGATGCCGCGGCTGGACGGCCTGGCGGCGACCGAGCTGCTGCGCGGCCGCCGCGAGCCGCCCGAGATCATCATCCTGACGACGTTCGACGGCGACGACCACATCCTGCGGGCGATGCGGGCGGGCGCGAGCGGCTTCCTGCTGAAGCACACCCCGCCGCCGGAGATCATCCGCGCGATCCGGCAGGTCGCGGCGGGCGAGCCGATGATGTCGCCGGCCGTGCTGCGCAAGATGATGTCCTACCTGGCCGAGAGCGGCGGCGACCCCCGCCGGGACCGCGCCCGCGAGCTGCTGGCCCGGCTCAGCGACGGCGAGCGGGCCGTGGCCGCGCTCGTCGGGCGCGGCCGGACCAACAGCGAGATCGGCAAGGAGCTGTCGCTGAGCGTCGCCACGGTGAAGGCGTACGTGTCGCGGCTGCTCACGAAGCTCGACCTCAACAACCGGGTGCAGATCGCGCTCCTCGTCCACGACGCCGCCCTCGGCGACTAGCCTTCCGGCCCGCGCGGGGCCAGCGGGACGTGCCGCAGGAGCAGCGCGGCGGCGAGCCCCGCGGCGAGGACGGGCAGCGCGGCGAGGAACAGCCCGGCGAACGCGTCCGCGAAGGCGGCCTCGACGCCTTCCCGGACGGGCTCGGGCATCGCCGCGAGGACCTCCGGTCGGACGGCGTCGGCGAACGCGGGGACCCGCCCCTCCGGGACGCGCCGGACGATCTCCTCGGCGAACCGGTTCGTCACGATCGCGCCGAAGACGGCCATCCCCGCGGCGGTGCCGAGCATCCGGGTCGCGAACACCCCGGAGCTGGCGGCGCCCAGGTCCCGCCGCGGCGCGGCGTTCTGCGCGATCAGCATGACGACCTGCTGGGAGAGGCCGGCGCCGAACCCGAGGACGGCCATGTAGCAGCCGGCGGCGAACAGGCCGGTACCGGTGTCCATGGTCGCCAGCAGCGCGACGCCGGCCGCGCTGATCGCCATGCTCGCCGCCGGGAGGCGGTGGTAGCGGCCGGTCCGGTGGATGTACCGGCCGGCGCCCGCGGAGGCGGCGAGGAGCGCGATCATCATCGGTAGGAGCAGCAGGCCCGACCTGGTGGCGTCCACTCCCCCGACGACCTGGAAGAACATCGGCAGGTAGGTGGCGAGTCCGAAGCCGGTGGCGCCGCCGACGGCCGCGACGGCGCAGGCCACGCTGAACGACCGGTCGCGGAACAGGCGCGGCGGGATGACGGGCTCGGCGGCCGTCCGCTCGGCGAGGATCCACACCGTGAACAGGACCGCCGCGCCGGCGCCCAGCGCGAGGACGGCCGGCGAGTCCCACGCGTACCGCGTCCCGGCCCAGCTGGTGAACAGCGTGAAGCAGGTGACCGCCGCGCCGAGCAGGACGATGCCCGGGTAGTCGACGTCCGGCCTGCGCTCCGGCCTGGGCAGGCGCAGGAACAGCACGGTGGTGGCCGCGGCCGCGACGCCGAGCGGCAGGTTGGCGTAGAAGACCCACCGCCATGAGGCGTGGTCGGTGAGGAACCCGCCGACCAGCGGCCCGGCGATGCTGGACACCGCGAAGACCGCCGCCGAGTACCCCTGGTACTTCGCGCGCTCCCGCGGTTCGAACAGGTCGCCGGTGAGCGCGAACATCGAGCTCATCAGGCAGCCGGCGGCGGCGCCCTGCGCGGCCCGGAAGGCGATCAGCCAGTTCATCGTGGGCGCCGCCCCGCAGGCCGCCGACCCGGCGAGGAAGCCGAGCAGGCCGATGAGCAGGATCGTGCGGCGCCCGAACAGGTCGCCGAGGCGCCCCGACAGCGGGACGGTGACGCTGGTGGCCAGCACGTACGCCGTCGACACCCAGGCGAGCCGGTCGAGCCCGCCGAGGTCCCCGACGATCGTGGGCAGCGCGGTGCCGAGCACCGTCGCGTCCAGCGAGGACATGAGGCCGGCGAGCAGGAGCCCGCCGAACACCCAGAGCCGCTCGCGGCGGCTCATCGGAACGGTCGCCACAGCCATGCGCACCTCCATATATATATGCGTTAAGCAACTAGATGCTAAGCGCATATAGATGAGCTGCGCAAGCCGACTAGACTGCCGCCATGGGCGAGGAGGCACTGGACTCGGTCGAGCGGAGCATGGTCCGGCTGCGCCGGGGCATGTCGCGGCAGCGGCTCGGCAAGGCGGCGATCCGGGACCACAACCTCCCCGTCGACGTGCAGGTCCTGCATGTCGTGGACGTCGTCGACGAGGGCCCCGGCCGGCCCGGCGAGGAGATGAGCGTCGGCCTGGTCGCCGCCCGCCTCGGCGTGGACGCCTCGCGCGGCAGCCGCATCGTCGCCGAGGCGGTCAAGGCCGGCTACGTGCGGCGCGTCGCGTCCCAGGAGGACGGCCGCCGCATACATCTGGAGCTGACCGGCGCCGGCCGGTCCGTCGTCGAGGCCACCCGCCGCACCCGCCAGGAGCACTTCGCCCAGGCCATGGACGACTGGACGGACGAGGAGCGCGCCGAGTTCGCCCGCCTCCTCGCCCGGTTCGTCCACTCCTACGACGGCTGACCCGCCCGGCCGCTCCCGTCCGGCCGGCGCCGGCCGGCGGGTCATCCTCGGGTCGCACGCGGGGGCGGCCCGCTTACACCCCTGGTCGCGGGTCCGGCGCGGCGCGTTGGGCCGTGCGGCGGACTCCGCGGGACGCGGCGTCCGCCTAGGCTGGCCGCATGGGTGGCAGCCGCGATCTCTGGGTACGGCCGGGCCGGGTCCGGGACGCGGCCCTGGCCTGCGGTGTGCTGCTGGTCGTGGCCGCGGGCAGCCTGAACTCGTTCATCGGCGCCGCCGAGGAGCCGCCGGCGCGGAAGGCGGCGGGCTGGGCGCTGATCGTCCTCGCCTGCGGGGCGCTGAACTTCTCCCGCGTGCGGCCGGTGGCCGCCGCCGCCCTCACGCTCGCGGCGACCGGCGCGTACTACGTCGTCAGCGTCAACGACGGCGCCCTGATGATCGCGCTCATCGTGGCGCTCTACCTGGTCGCGGCGGAGGGCGGTCTCCGGGCGGCCGTCGTCCTGGGCTCGCTCACCGTGATCGGCACCGGCGCCGGGACGCTGCTCGGCAACGACGACGTCAACGCGATCGCCCTGTTCATGCTGACCGGCTGGGTGGTCGCCGTGGTCGCGCTGGGCTGGGTCCGGCACAGCCGCCTGGCCTTCCTGGAGGAGGCCGAGCGCCGCGCCGCCGGCGAGGAGCGGCTCCGCATCGCCCGCGAGCTGCACGACGTCGTCGGGCACCACCTCTCGCTCATCAACGTCCAGGCGGGGACGGCGCTGCACCGCTTCCACCGGGACCCGGCGCAGGGCGAGGCCGCGCTCGCCGCCGTCAAGGAGTCGAGCAGGACGGCGCTGCGCGACCTCCGCGCGACGCTCGGGATCCTGCGGCGGGCCGACGAGGAGGCGCCGACCGCGCCCCCGCCCGGCCTGGACGGGATCGGCGAGCTGATCGGATCGGCGCGGTCGGCGGGGCTCACCGTGCGCGGCCGCGTCGCGGAGGCGGCGGACGCCCCCACCGAGGTGGGCCTCGCCGCCTACCGGATCGTCCAGGAGTCCCTTACGAACGTGTCGCGGCACGCCGCCGCGGCGGAGGTCACCGTCAGCGTCGCGCACGGGCCGGGCGAGCTGCTCGTCGAGGTCGCCGACGACGGGCCCGGGCAGGGCCCCGGCGCGCAGTCCGCCGGACAGCGCGGGAGCAGCGGAGTGGACGGCATGCGGGAGCGGGCCCGCGCGCTCGGCGGCGAGCTGACCGCCGGTCCCGGCCCGGACGGCGGGTTCGTGGTCAGGGCCCGGCTGCCCTACGGGAACGGAGCGTCCACGCGATGATCGAGGTGCTGCTGGCCGACGACCAGGGGCTCGTCCGGGCCGGGTTCCGCTCCATCCTCGACGACGAGGACGACATCACGGTGACCGGCGAGGCCGCCGACGGCGAGCAGGCCGTCGCCGCCTGCCGCGAGCTGCGTCCCGACGTGGCGCTGCTGGACGTGCGGATGCCCCGGACGGACGGCCTGGAGGCCGCCCGCCGCATCACCGCCGACCCGCGCCTCGACGGCGTCCGGGTGGTCATCCTGACGACGTTCGACCTGGACGAGTACGTGTACGGCGCGCTGCGCGCCGGCGCCACCGGGTTCCTGCTGAAGGACACCGAGCCGGCCGAGCTGATCCACGCCGTCCGGGTCGCGGCGCGCGGCGACGCGCTGATCACGCCGTCCGTCACCCGGCGCCTCATCGGCGAGTTCGCCGGACGCGTCGAGGTCCCCGTCCCCGGCCCCCGGCTGAGGGCCCTCACCGAGCGGGAGCGCGAGGTCATGCTGCTCGTCGCCGCCGGGCAGAGCAACGACGAGATCGCCGCCCGGCTGGTGCTGAGCCCCGCCACCGTCAAGTCGCACGTCAGCCGCATCATGGCGAAGGCGGGCGCGCGGGACCGCGCCCGGCTGGTCGTCCTCGCCTACGAGTCGGGCATGGTCAGCCCCGGCTGGATGCGACCCGGGAGGTAGCCGGCCCGGCCGCCCCGCAACCTGCGGGGTGCCCCAGGTGCGGACCACGGGCCGATGCCGGACGGCATGCCGCGTCCCGACCCTGGAGGCATGAACATTCCCGGCGCCTTCATCGGGTTCCTGGTCGGCGGAGCCGCGGGCTTCCTGCTGACCGAGACGGTGGGCGCGTTCTTCACCTTCGTGATCGACCGGACGCTCGACGTGGACGGCACCCCCGTGCTGCTCGCCGCCTTCATCGCCGTGCCGATCCTGACCGCCGTGCTCGGCGCCGCCGCCGGCGCCCGCTTCGAGAGCCGAGGTTGACGTGTCGCTCCCCGTTCCCACCGGCCGGTTCGGCCGGCTGGCCGCCTGGTCGCAGCGCCACCGCCGGGCCGCGCTCCTCCTCTGGGTCGCCGTCGTCGCGGCGGTCACGGTCGGCTCGCAGGCCGCCGGCAGCGCCTACCACAACGACTTCGCGCTGCCCGGCACCGATTCGCAGGCCGCCGCCGACCTGATGGCCGAGCACGGCTCCCGGCAGGCGGGCGCCACCGTCCAGATCGTCGCCGAGGACGCGCGCGGCCTGGCCGGCGACCGCCGGGAGATCGCGGCCGTGCTCGCCGAGGTCCGCGGACTGCCCTCGGTCGCGGACGTCGGCGAGCTGTCGGTGTCGGAGTCCGGCGGTATCGGCTACGCCACCGTCACCCTCGGCGCCGCGGCGCAGGACGTCCCGGAGGAGCACGTCACCGAGATCATCGAGACCGCGCGGGCGGCGTCCGGGGACGGCCTGCGGATCGAGCTCGGCGGCGATCCCGTGCGCGGCGCCGAGGAGGGCGGGGGAGGCGGGGCCGAGGGCGCGGGCATGCTCGCGGCCCTGGTGATCCTCGTGCTCCTGTTCGGCTCGCTCGTCGCCGCCGCGCTCCCCCTCGTCACCGCCCTGTTCGCGGTCGGCGGCGCGGTCGGGCTGATCGCGCTGGCCTCGCACGCGTTCACGGTCGCCGACTTCACCCCGCCGATCATGATGCTGATCGGCCTCGGCGTCGGCGTCGACTACGCGCTGCTGATCTTCTACCGCTACCGGCAGGAGCTCCGGGACGGCGCCGACCCGGCCGCCGCCGCCCGACGGGCTCTGGACGCCGCCGGGCGCACCGTCTTCTTCGCCGGCTGCACCGTCATCATCGCGCTGCTCGGCCTGATCGCGCTCGGGCTCGGCTCGCTCCAGGGCGTGGCGCTCGCCGTGGCGCTGACCGTCCTGGTCACCATGGCGGCGTCCCTGACGCTGCTGCCGGCCCTCCTCGGCGTCTTCGGGGGCCGCATCCGGCGGCAGGTGCTCAAGCGCGCCGCGAAGGCGCGGCCGGGCGAGAGCCGGTGGCACCGGCTGGCCTCGGCCGTCCAGCGGCGCCCCGTCCCGGCGCTGCTCGCCGCCGTCCTCGCGCTGCTCGCCCTGTCGGCGCCCGCGCTGAACATGCGCCTCGGCTTCGCCGACGCGGGCAACGACGCCCCGTCCAGCACCGGCCGGCAGGCCTACGACCTCCTCGCGAAGGGTTTCGGCCCCGGCTTCAACGGCCCGCTCGTCGTGGTGGCCAAGGGCGACGCGGGGCCGCTCCGCTCGGCCCTCGCCCAGACCGAGGGCATCGCCGCCGCGACGCCGCCCGTCCCCTCCCGGGACGGCGCGGTGTCGGCCGTCATCGCCTACCCGGCCACCGCGCCGCAGGACGAGGCCACCGCCGACCTCGTCCACGAGCTGCGCGACGACGTGCTGCCGTCGCTGTCGGCCCGCACCGGCGTCGAGTACCTGGTCGGCGGCCCGACCGCCGCCGCCCAGGACTTCTCCGACGCGGTTTCGGCGCGCATGCCCCTGTTCGTCGCGATCGTCGTCGGCATGTCGGCCCTCCTGCTGATGGTCGTGTTCCGCTCGGTGCTGATCCCGGTCAAGGCGGCGCTGCTCAACCTGCTGTCGATCTCGGCCGCGCTCGGCGCGGTCACGCTGGTCTTCCAGGACGGCCGGTTCGGCGCGCAGAGCGGCCCCGTCGAGGCGTTCATCCCCGTGATGATCTTCGCGATCGTGTTCGGGCTCTCCATGGACTACGAGGTCTTCCTCGTCTCCCGCATCCACGAGGAATGGGAGCGCACGCGGGACCCGTCGCTCGCCGTCCGCGAGGGCCTGGCCGCCACCGGCAAGGTCATCACGGCCGCCGCCGCCATCATGATCGTCGTGTTCGCGGCGTTCGTCCTGAGCCCGGACCGCATGCTCCAGCAGTTCGGCCTGGGCCTCGCGGTGGCCGTCCTCCTGGACGCGGTGGTCATCCGCTGCCTGATCGTCCCGGCCGTCATGCAGCTCCTCGGCCGGCACGCCTGGTGGCTCCCCGCGCCCCTCGCCAGGCGCCTCCCGAAGGTGGCCCTGGAGCGCCCCTGAGCGGAAGCCCGATCACCGGGACGGCGTATCGTCCGTCCCGTGAAGCCGCTCATGCTCTGCGACGTGGACCCCGAGGACGCGCGGACGGCGGTGGGCGGCAAGGCGCGGGGGCTCGCCGTGCTGCGGCGCCACGGGTTCCGCGTCCCCGCGACCTGGGTGCTCCCCGCCGGCCCGGCCGCGGCCGGGCCGGGCGCGGCGGATCTGAGCGGGCTCGCCGGGCCCGGCCTGTGGGCCGTCCGCAGCTCCGCCTCCGTCGAGGACGACCCGGTCCACTCCTTCGCCGGGCTGTTCCGCACCGAACTGGGGGTCGGCTTCGGCGGCCTCCCGGCGGCCATCGCCCGGGTCGCGGGGTCGGGGGCGGGCGAGCGCGTCCGGGCCTACCAGGCGAGGGCGGGCCTGTCCGTCCGGGACGTCGAGGTCGCGGTCGTGCTCCAGCGGTACGAGCCGCCCCGGGAGTCCGGGGTGTGGATCGGGCGGGACCTGGAGGCCGGCCGGCTGGAGTGGGCGTCCGGCGCCGCCGAGGAGTGGACGGCCGGGAGCGGAGCCGGGCCGGCCGGCCGGGCCTGCCTCGGCGTGCAGCGCACGCTGGGGGCCGTGGCCGATCTGGAGTTCGCCGTGCTGGACTCGGGCCTGACCTGGGTGCAGTACAGGCCGGTCACCCGGCCGGTGCCGGAGCCCGCCGCCGCCGGCGGGCCGCTCACCGGCGTCCCCGCGGCTCCGGGCGTGGCGGAGGGGACGGTCGTCTGCGCGTCCGATCCGGGCGATCCGTCGTGGCGCCCCGGATCGGTCCTGGTGATCGCGGGCACCGACCCGGAGTGGGTGCCGTTCATGGCGGAGGCGGCCGCCGTGGTCACCACCGCCGGCGGGAGCCTCTGCCATGCCGCCATCGTCGCCCGCGAACTCGGGGTGCCGTGCGTCACCGGCGTCGGGGACGCACTCGCCCGGCTGCGCACCGGGATGCGCGTCGAGGTCGACGGCGCCCGCGGCGTGGTCAGCGTCACCGGCCGGTGAGCAGGACGAGCAGCTCGTACAGGTCGCCCACGGTCTCGACGTCCGCGATGGCGGGCGCGTCGATCAGCGACGCGCCGTAGGTGTGCTCCAGGACGAGGATCAGTTCCATGGCGTCGAGGGAGTCGAGCCCCAGCCCCCGCGTGATGTCGTCCTCCATGCGGAGGGTGCGCCGGATCCGCTTGGCGGCCTCGTAGGCGTCCTCCAGGACGGTGAGGAACTCATCAGGTGAAGGTGGGCTCGGCATGGACCTCTCCCGTCGTGCCGTCGATGGTGATCACGTCGCCGGGGCGCAGCGCGGAGACCCCGGGGTGGCCGACCACGGCCGGGATCCGGTGCTCCCGGGCCAGGATGGCGATGTGGGACAGCGCGCTGCCGCGCGCGGTGACGACCCCGCCGACCAGTCCGAGCAGCGGGGCGGCGTCGGCGTCCGCCGACTCGCAGACCAGGATCGCGGGGCGGTCGTCCGGGATGTCGTCGGCGGGCGGGTGCACCACCACCCCGGTCACGCGGCCGGGCGACACGCCGCTGCCCGCCGCCGGGGCGGCCGCCCGCCCCCGCCGCCCGCCGGCGGAGAAGTCGAGGCGCTCGGGCATCGGCGCGTCCACCGCCTCGGCGCAGGCCGCCGCGCGTTCCGCCGCACGTTCCGCCGCACGGTCGGCGAGGCCGGGCGCGCGGTGCAGGCGGCGAAGCTCCTCGATCGTGAGGTAGGGCCAGTCCGCGTCGTCGAGCGGCCAGTGCCCGGCCAGCTCCGGCAGGACCCTGCGGTGGACGTGCAGCACCCGCATGACCAGCGACTTCGAGTGCTCCCTGGACGCCATCATCTCCGCCACGACGCGGGCGAGGGCGCCGGCCGCGCGGCGGCGGCGCGGTCCCAGCATGCCGAGCGCGGCCTCGGCCGGGTCGACGACGGGGTCGGCGTCCGGGCGGCCGGCGACGGGCTCGGCGCGGCGCCGGACGCCGAACCGGGACCACGGCGCCCGGTCCTCGGCCACCTCGTAGAAGGACGTGCCGAGGAACTCGCCGGGCGCGAGGTCGCCGGAGAAGGCGTGCAGCCGGTCCCACACCAGTTCCGCGGGGCGGTTCAGCCACGGCGTGACGGTCTCGGCGTGCGGGACGATCAGCCCGTTGACCCGCCGCTGCACGGCGGTCAGCGGCACGAGGCCGGTGGTGGCGACGATGTGGGCGTCCCAGGCGTCGTCCAGGACGGGGGCCGCGCGCGCCAGGACCTCGACCAGGCCCGCCTCGCCGCCCAGCGACACGGCGCCGCGGGCGAGCAGTTCCAGGTCGGCGACCTCCTCCTCCAGCCGTTGCAGCGCCGGGCCGAGCCGGGTCAGCTCGCGGATCAGCCGCGGCAGCGCGGCCGCCCGGCCCAGCCCTCCCTCCCGCGCCCGCCCGAGCCGCGGCGGGCTGGTCCCCTCGAAGTAGGCGGCGGTGACGTCCTCGGGGGTGACCAGGGGCAGCCGGCTCGCCAGCCGCGTGTACGCGGACAGGTTGTGGTACGGCTTGCACGCGAAGTAGCCGAGGAACACGTAGTGGCCGCCCTGCGCCCAGGGGCGTTCCCCGAAGCAGCGCGCGGCGAGGCGGCGGGTCGCGCGCTCCATGGGCGTGCCGACCAGCGACCAGGACACCGGTGAGATCCGCTGCGGCGCGACCTCGCCGAAGTTCCCGGCGCTGTAGACGGGGAACGCCGGGTGCGGGTCGGTGTCGATGGGCGGGAAGCGGGTGGTCACGCGAAGACCTCCCGGCCCGTCGCCTCCAGGTATCCGGGCGGGCAGCGCGGCGGGCCGCCGGGGACGGCGTCCAGCACGGCCGGGTCCAGGTCGAACCACGGCTCGGAGTAGCCGAGCAGGGCCTGCGGCACCCCGGCGCGGGACGCGAGCGCGCGCTGCAGGCGGCCCATGGCCGTGCTGTCGACGATGCGCGGGACGCGTCCGAGGGGGCGGCACAGCGCCCGCAGCACCTCCGCCAGCGACGGGTCGTCGGGGTCGAACCAGGTCCAGGTCCCGCCCGTGGCGGGCGCCTCGACGGCGCGGCCGACGACCTCCGCCGCGGCCGCCACCTCGCCCGGGTAGCACGGGAACTCCCCTCCCCCGCGCAGGTGGACGGGGTACCCCTGGAGCATCGGGCGCACGGCGGCGAGCAGCCCGTGCCGCGCCGACAGGGCGCCCGGCGGCGCGGGGACGCCCAGCAGCGGGCCGAACCGCACGTTCGTGGACGGCACGTCCCGCGCCGCCCGCACGAGGCCCTCGGCGACGTACTTCCCGTACTCGTACCAGTTGCGGAAGGTCTGGCCGACGTACAGCTCGCGGTTCCCGACCCTCCCGGACGCCCGGCCGAGCGCGAGGACCGACGAGACGTGGACGAGGCCGGCGAAGCGGTCGCAGCCGCGCGCCAGCGCGAGGACGTTGCGGACCCCGGCGGCGTGCAGGTCCAGGGCCTCCTCCGGCCCGGCGTCCCACTCGACGCTGCCGAAGGCGGTCACGATGTGGGTCGCCTCGGCCCTGACCTCGTCGAGCGCCTCGCCCGAGAGCGCGAGGGACGGGCGGGTCACATCGCCGCGCAGGGAGCGCCGCGCGGGCCCGCCGCCGGAGCGGCTGAGGCCGATGACCTCGTGCCCGGCCCGTTCCAGGCGCGCGCAGACGGCGCCGCCCAGATACCCCGAGGCCCCGACGACCAGGATCTTCATCCGGGGAACCTCGCCATCGAGCCGCCCGCGTCCGGGATGTCGAGCCGCCGCGGCGGCGCGCCGAACAGCAGGCCCGCGAGCAGGCCGAGGTCGGTGCTCGGCAGGTCCCCGCCGAGCAGCGCCGCCAGCCTGGGACGGGCGAAGACGCGGTCCAGCCCGACGTAGCGCAGCCCGATCAGCGCGTTGCGCGCCGCCGGCGCCAGCGGGAGGAAGCGGTGGGCGTTCTGGCTGGTCCAGACGATCTGCCGGGCCGTCACGGAGACGACGCGCGGGGGGCGGCGGAACCGCTCGGGATCGGCGGTGAACGCCGCGTCGAGCAGGCCCCGGACGCTGGGGGCCGACTCGCCCAGGCCGAGGTGGCAGATCAGCGGCCCGGCGTCCGGCGGCGCCCAGCCCGGCCGTCCCGCGTCCGGCGCTTCGGCGAGGCGGCGCACCGCGCGCAGCAGCGTCCGCGCGGCCACGTCCCTGGGCAGCGCGTCGACGCGGGCGGCGGGCATGGCGGGCAGGACGCCGCCGGGCAGGTCGTCCCAGCGGTCCGCGAGCATGTAGAGGGAGTTGCGGCGCAGCGTCCGTCCCGTCGCGGCGCTGCCGACCAGCGCGCACACCCGGAGGATCAGCAGCGGCGCGTCCTCGGCCGCGAGCTCCGCCAGGGACCGCTCCGCGAGCCACTTGGCCTGCTCGTAGACCGTCCGGTCGGCGCGGCGCGGGTAGGGCAGCTCGGCGATCTCGCCGACCGCGCCGCCCGCCGCGTAGGCCGAGCCGGCGTACACGTAGGGGACGCGGCGGCCGGACAGCGCGGCGAGCTCGCGCGCCAGCAGGTATCCGTGCTCGGCGCCCAGCACGTGGGTGGTGTAGAGGTCGCCGGCGCGTCCGGCCCAGTCGGTCTCGCCGGCCAGGTTGACGACGGCGTCGGCCTCGCGGGCGAGCCGCCGCACCGCGGCCTCGCCGAGGCCCCAGCGGGGCGACCGGACGTCGCCGTGCACGGGCTCGCCGACCAGCGCCGGGTCGTGCGGCCCGAGCCGTCCCGTCCGGCGTCCCCCCGCCGGGACGCGCAGGAGCGGGACCATGGTGCAGCCCTCGTCCGCCATCGTCTCCAGCAGGCCGGCGCCGAGCTGGCCGGTGGCGCCCGCCACCAGCAGCCTCACGTGCCGTCCCCGACGGTGGCGTCGTAGGCGGCGAAGTCGGGGACGAGGCCGGACGCCACCATCTCCCACATCATCTCGTCGGTCCCGCCGCCGACCCGGCCGATCCGGACGTCGCGCCACATCCGCGCCATGGGGGTCTCGTCCTCCAGGTAGCCCATCCCGCCGAACAGGTGCATGCACTCGGTGACCGTCCGCTCGGCGAGCCGGACGGCGGTGACCTTCAGCGCGGCCGCCTCCCGCGCCCCGGCGCCGCCCGGCTGGAACGCGGTCGCGGCGGCGCCGTGCACGCCGGAGCGCAGCACGACCAGCTCGGCCTGGAGCTGCGCCAGCCGCAGCCGGAGCGCCTGGTGCTCGATCAGCGGCCGGCCGAACTGCCGGCGGCGGTGCAGGTGGGCGCAGGCGAGCCCGATCGCCAGCTCGCACACGCCGGCGGCGTGCGCGGCGACGGCCATCCGCTCGTGGCTCAGCGCCCAGGTCGCCACGGTCAGGCCCAGCCCGGGACGGCCCAGCACGGCCTCGTCCGGCACCCACGCGTCGATCGCCGTCCACGTGGTCTCCAGCGACGCGGCGCCCAGCTTGGCCAGCCGCTTGACCTCGCGCAGTCCCTCGGCGGGGACGCGGACCAGGCTGAGCGCGGCGAGCCCCGAGCCGCCCGTCCGGCACAGGACGAGGGCGAAGTCGGCGGCGCGGCCCAGCGACAGGTACTTCTTCTCGCCGCGCACGCGCCAGCCGGCCCCGTCCCGCACGGCCGTGGTGCCGATGCCGTTGATGTCCGAGCCGCCGGCGGGCTCGGAGGCGCCGAAGCAGCCGACCAGGTCGCCGGCGAGGACGCCCTCCAGCGTGTCCGCGAGCAGGTCGGACCGGCCGTAGCGGGCGAGGGCCGCGCCCACGGTCTCCACGACGACGCCCACGCCGACGCCGACGCCGCCCGCGCGGGCCAGTTCCTCCGCCAGGATCGCGGCGCGGCCGGGATCGCCGCCCGGGAGCGGCGTCCAGCGCTCCCGGATCAGCCCGGCGCCGCCCAGCGCGGCCAGGGCCGCGCGGGGGAACTCGCCCGCCTCCTCGGCCGCGGGCACCAGCGGCATGATCCCGTCCCGGACGGCGGCGCGGACCCGGTTCCGGAAGGCGTCCACGTGCGGGCCGCTGAGACCGGACGAGTAGAGCGGCGGGGTCACCGCCGGGCCTCCGCGGGCTCGGAGGAGGCCAGCAGCGGGCCGTCGATCTCCCCCGCGAGCAGCTTCCGCCACATGGCGCGGCGGCGCGGCTTGCCGCTGGAGGTCAGCTCGATCGCACCGGCCTTCACCCGCACGACCCGCACGGTCACGTCCGGGCCCACCAGCGGGGCGAGGCAGGCGACGACGCCCTCGGCGGACGGCGCGGCGGTGAGCACGCACACCACCGGGTCGTCGTCCAGGTACCCGGCGAGGACCGCGGTCCGCTGCCGGGTGAGCAGGCCCTCCTCGGTGAGGACCGCCTCCAGGTCCTCCACGTACACGTTGCGGCCCCGCACCTGGAGGCTGTCGCCGATGCGGCCCACGACATAGAGCTCACCGTCGATCATGAAGCCCGCGTCGCCGGTGAGCAGCACGCCGTCCTCGAACCGGGTGGCCCGGTCCTCCTGCTCGCTGGTGTGGCCCAGCGCCACCGAGGGCCCGGTCACGGTGATCTCGCCGAGGGTCCCGTCCGGGAGCCGGCGGCCGGCGTCGTCGACGATCCGCACCGCGAGCCCGTCGAGCGGCGTCCCGCAGCCCACATGCCAGGTCCCGGGGCCGCTGGGCGCGCGCGGGGACAGCTCCGCGGAGCCGAGCAGCGGCAGCGGCTCCCCCATCCGGAGGGGCCCGGGGGCGACCGCGACGGCCCGCGCGGCACGGCCCAGCGGCGCGCAGGTGACGCCGAGCGTCGCCTCCGCCAGGCCGTAGGCGGGCCGCAGCGCCGACGGCCGCAGGCCGCAGGGTCCCAGCAGGTCCAGGAACGCGGCGGCCGCGTCGAGGCGCACGCGTTCGGCGCCGGTGACGACCGCCTCGACCCCGGACAGGTCCAGCCCGCCGAGCCGCTCGGGCCGGACGCGCCGCACGATGTACTCCAGGCCGAAGTTCGGCATCAGCATGACGAGGCCGGACCGGCCGTGGTGCTCGCGCAGCCAGCGCAGCGGCTGCTGGACGAACTGCTCGGGCCGCATCAGCGCGACCGGCTCGCCCCGCACGACCGGGGTGAGCAGCCCGAAGATCAGCCCGAGGTCGTGGTGCAGCGGCAGCCAGGGCACGCCGGTCCCGGCGGCCCGCCCGGCCCAGCGCCGCCCGATCATCGCGATGTTGGCCTCCAGGTTGCCCCGGCTCACCCGGACGCCGCGGACCCTGCCGCGCGATCCCGAGGTGAACTGGAGGAGGGCCGTCTCGGCCGGCGTCCACGATCCGGGCGGGGCGTCGCGGGCGGTCGCGGGCGCCAGGACGGCGCACGCGGGCCCGGCGGCGGCCGCGGCCCCGGCCAGGTCCCGGTCCGCGAGCACGAGCGCCGCGCCGGACTCGGCGATCACATGGGCGGCGTGCTCGCGCCACCGGCGGGCGTCGCCGAGGGCGGCGGGCGGCGCGAGCGGCGCGGGGGTGCCGCCCGCGGCGAGGGTGCCGAAGAACGCGGCGGCGAACCCGGGGCCGGTCCGGCGCAGGATGACGACGACCTGCCCCGTGGTGAGCCCGCGTTCGCGCAGGTCGCGGGCGGTGGCGCGGACGAGCCCGGCGAGCGCCGGGTACGGGACGGTCTCCCACGCGCCGTCGTCGCCGAGGAAGCGCAGCCCCGCCGACGCCGAGGGCGCGTCGAGCCAGTCCAGGAGCCCGGTCGTCATGGCAGGTCCAGGGTGAGCCGCAGGTCGCGGTGCAGTTCCATCCAGACCTCGTGGTACGAATCGCACAGCACGCCCGTCAGCGCCTTGGCGTCCCCCGACTCGAACCGGTCGCGCGCGGCGGTGAGGCGCTCGGCGTACCTGGCGTAGCGCGGCCGGGTGCCGGCCATGCGCGCCGCCACCGCGAGCAGGTCCCGGTGCAGGTCCGCCAGTTCCGCCCGGACGTCCGCCTCGGCGGCCGCCTCCCGGCGCTGCCAGCGGGTGCACAGCTCCTTGACGCGGTGGTCGAGCGGGACGAACCGGTCGTGGCAGGCGCGCAGCGCCCCGGCGGCGGCGGGTGTGAGGTCGGCGCGCACCTCCGCGGCGTGCCGCGATCGTCCGGGTTCGGTGATCCGCCACACCTCGCGGGCGGCCACGAAGACCGCGGCGCCGGCCGCGACGTGGTCCCGCGCCGCGGGCAGGACGGCGGACTCGGGCCTCCCGGTCATCAGGCTCAGGTACGCCGCCCCGGCCATGCCCTTCACGCACAGCGCGTGCAGCACTTCGAACGCGTCCGTCATGGACGCGTTCCGGCCGGAGCGGGCAGACCGGGGACGGGCGCGTCCAGGGCCGGCGCGGCCATCGCCTCGGCGAAGCCGCGCAGGATGCGCGCGGGCATCTCCTCCGCCACCTCGGCCGCGGCCTTCCGCGCGAGTTCCAGCTCCTCCCGGCACGCGGCGGCCGCCGCGGCGAGCGCCTCCCCGTGGAGCCGCGCGTCGGCGGCGAGCCGGGCGGCGGTGAGGTCGGGCGTGCCGAGCAGTTCGGGCAGGGCGGACACCCGCCCGTCGAGCATCGCCGCGAGCGAGGTGTCCAGGCGGGTGCGCAGGCCGCGCAGCGCCAGGACGTCCTCGGCGTGGACGAAGGAGCGGCCGCAGTGCCGGCCGAACTCGCGGAGCGGGCCGACGGCCTCGGCGGGGGCGTCGGCGAGCAGCGCCCCGGCGCGCAGCGGGTACTCGAACATCGCGGCGAACACGTCGGTGGCCGAGGTGCCCGGGGCCGCGTCCAGGTACCGGGCCCGCAGCACCGTCAGCTCCGCGAGCCAGTCGGAGAACGACCACGACAGCTCGGGCGCGTGCTCGGCGACCAGCGCGCACGCCTGGGCGAGGAGGAAGTCCCCGGCGAGGACGGTGGTGGCCGACCCCCAGTCGACGCCCCGCCCGCCGGGCCGTGCCGGCGCCGCCGGGCCGAGGAACGCCAGCCCGCCGAGCGAGGCGAGCTCGATGGCCGAGCCGGTCGTGGCGCGCCCGATGTCGGGGAACGCCCCGGCGCTCATGAGCCCGGCGCACAGCAGCACCGCCGGCCGGAGGCTGCGGTGGACGGGGCCGCCCCCGGTGATGAGCATCCGCGCGATGAACGGCCACTCGCGCCGGACGGAGGCGACCGACACCTCGTCGCAGCCCGCGAGGAACGGCCGGAGCACCAGCGACTCGCGCGGGCCCGGATCGAGGGGCTCGGCGGCGGTCACGCCCGCGATGCCCTCGGGCAGCAGCACGGCGCGGCGGCCCTTGGCGAAGAACGGGTGGTCGCTCTCGGCGGTCGCGGCGAGCACCCGCCAGGCGAGGTGGTAGCGGCGGGCGGCGTGCCGGGCGGTCTCGAAGTAGCCGACGAACGCCCGGGTCAGCGCCCTGCCGTAGGAGCGCGCCGCCGCCTCCGGGTCGTCCGGGTGCCCGGCGATGGACTCGGCGGCCAGCAGGCCGCTCTGCACCGCGTAGCTCAGCCCCTCGCCGGTGAACGGGTTGACGAGGCCGGCGGCGTCGCCGGCGACCAGGCGGCCGTCGTCCACCGCGTGCTCGGGGGCGAAGCCGCTGTCGACCGGGCCCGCGGACAGCGGGCCGTCCGGGCGGGCCCCCGCGAACCGGGGGTCGGCCTCGGCGAGCCCGGCGACGGCCTGGTCCATCAGGGCCTGCGCGTCGGGGCCGCCGCCGGTGACGCAGATCGTGAACCCGCCGGAGCCGGGCAGGGCCCAGACGCAGGAGGGCTGGGCCTTCGGGTCGTTGCCGGCGGGGGTGACCATCTGGAGCACGATCCGCCCGCCGGGCGCGGCGCCGGTGAAGCGCTGCGCGCACTGCAACCGCGTGCCCGCGTCCGCGGCCCGCTCGCGGGCCGGGCCGGGCCCGGTCGCGAGCACCACATGCCGGGCGGTGACGGTCGTCCCGTCGGCGAGCGTCGCGCGGTGGCCGCCGTCGGTGCGGCACACGTCCGCGACCCGGCCGGCCAGCAGGACGGCGCCCGCCTCCTCGGCGGCGCCGCGCAGCGAGGCCACCAGCCCGGCGCGATCGCACACGGCCATCCCGGCGTCGTCGATCACGCGCCGGGTGCGGGCGCCGAACCACAGGTCGAGCTCCCCGGCCGGACGCGTGCGGGCGTCGTCCCATCCGCCGAGCGTCTCCAGCGCGTGCCGGGCGGGGCCGCTGACCAGGACGTCGTGGAGCGTTCCCGGCCGGGGGTCGTCGGCCAGCAGCGTCCGCAGGCCCCGGCGGGCGAGGGCGGCGGCGGCCGCGGCCCCCGCCGGGCCGCCGCCGACGACCAGCGCATCGACCGGCTCGGTCACGGGCATCTCCAGGTCACGGGCATCTCCAGGGTGTGGGCGACCGTCATCGGTCGGTGGACGGGGCCGGTCTCCGCCGGGAGTTCCTCAAGCGGAGATCACTCGGCGGCGACCTCGACGGGCGCGCTGCTGCCGAAGCCCAGCTGGCCGTCGTCGCCGGTGATCGCGAGACCGACGACGTAGGTGCCCGGCTTGGCGAAGGCGTGGGTGACCTTCGCGCCGGTGGCGAACGTCCCGTCGGTGAACTCCCACAGGTAGCGCTTGATCTCGCCGCCCGCCGAGCCGGTCGAGCCGGACGCGTCCAGGACGACGGTCTTCGGGCCGGTCCGCTTCATGGTCACCTTCGCCACCGGCGGGGTCTTGGGCCGCGCGAGCTCGGTCGTGGTCACGCGGACCTTGACCGCGCGATCGCCTCCGGTGAGCTCCACCTTCCAGCCCCCCGCCGCCGCACCGGGCACGTACACGCTGTTGTAGAGCCCTCGCTTGCCGCCGCTCCGGCGCTGCTCGGCACGGGGCGCCTGCCGGCCGTCCGGCGACAGGACCCGCATCTTGACGTCCCCGCCCGTCCAGCTCGCGCCGAACCCGGCCCCGAGGCCGCCGCCCGCCAGCGTGACCGGGACCTGGACCGTCTGCCCCGGCTGGACCGTGACGTCGTCCGCCCGCCGGGTCACTCCGCCGTCGCCCGCCAGCCGCGGGGCGGCGGTCGGCTGGAGGAACGCCTCCTTGATGATGCACGCGGTGTTGGCGTAACCCGCCCTGGTCGGGTGGAACGAATCACCGAGTTCGAACGGGACGATCCCGTTGAGGAACCGTTCCTTGCCCTCCGGCGGGCAGATCTCGTGGTCGTCGGTCGCGTGGTAGAGGTCGATCGGCACGGCACCGACCATGGTGGCCGAGGTGACGATCAGGTTGTCGAGGCGCTGGGCCCACTGGTTCATCCACAGCTGGTCGACGGTCAGGATGTTCTGGCAGCGCTTGTTGCTGACGTGGCCGCCGGTGCCGTCGAATCCGCCCTCGTCGGGAAAGAACTTCGGGTAGGTCGGCACGAAGACCTCCGCTTCCGCGGCCCGCTCCTGAATCTCCTTGAGAAGCGTCTGCAGCGGATTGGTGCTCTGCTCGGTGCCGGCGTCGAGCTTGGCGAAGGCGGCCTTGAGGCCGTCCTCCTCGGCGTAATTGCAGGGTTCGTCGCTCAGCCGCAGGACGCATCTCTTGACGACGCCGGAGAACCCCATGTCGTTGCCGGAGACGCCGATGGTCACATGGGACACATCGCTGCCGAGCGCGCTGAGCTGCGACGCCTCACCCGATTTGCCGTCGCGGACTTCCTTGATCTTGGCGCCGGCGCAGGCGACGAAGGAGAAGGGGCCGCCGGGCACACCGTCCTCGTCGAGCAGCGGCGCGTACGCCCACTTCGACCGCTTGCAGTCGCCGCTGGCGGCGTCGTAGTCGTCCGTTCCGACGCCGGACTGGTAGGAGTCGCCCATCGCCACCCAGCGGCCGGGCGCGGCGGCCGGCGCGGCCGGCGCCACCGCCGACGACGCCGCGAACGCGACGACGCAGGTTCCCACGATGACAAGACCGCGTTGCCGCATGCACTTCCCCCTAGCCAGGAGAAGGGCGCTCGCACTCGTGTACGAACGCCCCAGGTTCGGGTTCAAGATCGCAACAAGACGATCTTGATGTCAACGGCGGAAGGTGCGCTTGGCGACTACTACCGATCGACCCGCCCTCCATTGTCAAGTTTCGACAGTCAATGCCGTTGTTCCACGTCTGCTGGCCGGATCCGGCCAAGATCGACATGTTTAGCGATCTCCGGGTTAGCGTGCGCCTGGCTGATCAACTCGGCACATCGTCCAGCTACGAAACGGTGGTCAGATGGACTCCCCCGCGAACACCGCACCGGCCGCTGCCGGAGAGCCGTCCGCGCCGGTCTCCCGCCGCGGGTTCCTCGGCAAGACGGCCGTCGCCGGGTCGGCCACGGTCGCCGCCGCGACGACGCTGGGCGGGTCCGGCTTCGCCACGTCCGCCCGGCCGGCCGCAGCGAGCACGCCGGGCGCCCGCGCTCCGGCCGCGGCGGCCGCACCGCTCGACCAGCGGCGGGAGATGCTGCTGCAGGCCGCGCTGGCGGGCGCGGTCTACCCGATCGAGTTCCGCGGCTTCGGGGAGTCCAGCCGCGGAAGGGCCCGCGCCACACCGGCCCGCCTGCGGGCGGCCGAGCGCAGGCTCGACGCGAAGCGCCTCGCACGGGCCTGGGCCGGCGCGGACGCGCTGATCGCGCAGGGCCTGCTCGGCGCGCCGCAGGGCCGGCTGCTGGCGGGCATCGGACGGCTCGCCGCGCAGGCCGACGACACCGGGCGCAAGGACCTCCTGGCGTTCACGGCGCTCGGCGTGGCGACGCTCTCGCCCCACTTCGACCCCGCCGACGACAGCGCGGCCGAGATCTGGCTCGGCGGGCTCGGCCGGCAGCACCGGCTCGGCCGGCAGCCGCAGCCCATCTCCCCCCGGAACTGACGACTCCCGCCCCGGAATTGACGACGGAGGACCATGAAGCTCTGCGGGGACGACCACAGCAGGCTGGAACGCGCCAAGCAGCAGATCTTCGACGCCTACGGCGCCGACCCGAACGTCAGCGGGGTCGGGATCGGCTTCCGCCGCCGGGCCGGCGAGTGGACCGGCCGGCCCGCGGTCGTCGTGCTGGTCGCCAAGAAGCGCCGCGAGGCCCTCGTCTCACAACGCCGCCTCCTGCCGCGCACCGTCGAGGTCGACGGCGTCGCCTACGACGTCGACGTCGAGCAGGCCGGCCCGTTCTCGTCCGGGTCGCGGACCGCCCTCGCCCCGACGCGGGTCACGGCGCGGGCGCCCGGCGACGAGATCACGAACAAGATGCGTCCGCCGCTGCAGGGCGCCAGCATCTCCAACCCCGTCGACGGCGATACGGCCGGCACCCTCGGCCTCTTCGTGATCGACAACACCGACGACACCGTGTGCCTGCTGACCTGCAACCACGTGATCGCGCGCATGGGACGCGGCAAGGTGGGCGAGCCGATCGTCCAGCCCGGCGTCTACGACGGCGGCACCGCGGCCGACGCGATCGCGAAGCTGAAGCGCTGGGCGCCCATCCCCGCGACGGGGACGCGGGTCGACGGCGCGATCGCGCAGCTGACCGACCAGAAGGCCTACAGCCTGGAGGTCGCGAAGGATCTGATGGATCCGATCTCGGCCACCCACCCGGTCGTCGGCATGGTCACCGCGGGCGACAACTTCGGCGGCGGCCTGCTGACCCGGATGGACGCGACGCTCGACGCCCTCAACGTGCGCCTCCCGCTCGGCCAGACGGCGGCGCCCCGGGCCGAGTCCGCCCTGCCCTGCGCGGGTCCGGTGCTGGGGCTCGCCGACCCCCAGCCGGGGATGAACATCGAGAAGGTCGGGCGGACGACCGGCTACACCTCCAGCGTGATCATCGCGATCGGCGTGCGGGCGAACGTGGGGACGCCGATCGGCACGATCCCCTACAACGACCTGATCTACACCGAGTTCTTCCTGGACTCCGGCGACTCCGGGTCGGCCGTCTTCGCTGGCGGCGACGGCAAGACCCAGGTGCGGCCCATCGTCCTGCCCGCGTGCATCGTCCTGGGGGCGCTGAGCAGCTACTACTCACTGCCGCTGACCGAGGACAACCCGCTCGCCGACAAGGTGCGCGACGAGTTCTTCCTGCAGAGCACGACGGGGAAGCTGCTGATCGAGCTCACCTATGTGAACTCACAGAAGCTCGTGGACCGTTTGAAGGGCAAGACCGGTAATGGGTCCGAGGCGGCATACGCGGACCAGTACTACACCAAGTACCACGACTTCATGGCGAACGTGCTCGCCGACCCGGACTCCGCGGAGGTCGTCACCCAGGAACACCTGGACGACTCCGAGTTCATCATCGGCGGTCTCGCACAGAGTTACGTTCTGACGGGCCCCGAGGTGCAACTCGCCTACACGATGTACGACGAGTCGCTCGTCCCCACTCTGGGAATGAACAGAAAGCAAGTCCAGGAGTACATGGACAACCCCGTGGTGTACGCCCGGGTGCGCGAGGCCGTCTCCGCGACGGACGGGATCGAGATGAACGCGCCGTTCAAGCAGACGGCACCGGAACCGACCTCGTGACCCCGGTCCAGAGCCCGGCCCTCGGCGCGGAGCCGGACTATCCCGCGCGAGTCCTGGCGCGCGTCGACGAGCTGGCCGCAGGGCTCGGCCCGTCCCTCCAGGGCCCGGTCTCGGCGCTTGCCGCCAACCCGGGCAAGAGCCTGCGCTCGGGCCTGCTCGCGGCGTGCGTCGGGGACGCGCCCGTGGACCCGTCCCGGCTGGTCCGCCTGGGCGCCCTGGTGGAACTCGTCCACCTGGCGTCGCTGATCCACGACGACGTGACCGACCGGGCGGCGCTGCGGCGCGGGCAGCCGACCGCGCACACCCTCGTCGGGCCCGAACGGGCGTCCCTCGCGGGCCTGGCCGCCTTCGCCCTGGCCGGAACCGAGTCGGCCGAGCTCGGCGCCGGGATCGACATGCTGGTCAGCCGCACGCTGAGCGAACTCGCCCACGGCCAGCTGCTGGACATCGAACGGACCTTCGACACCGGCTACGCGCTCCAGGACTACCTGGAGCTCACTGAGCGCAAGACCGGCGTCCTGTTCCAGATGACCTGCCTGCTGGGCGCCGCGGAGGCCGCCCGCCCCGAACCGGAGGTCGCGGCGCTGGCGCTGTTCGGCCGCGAGTTCGGGATCGCCTTCCAGGTCCTCGACGACTGCCTCGACCTCACCCCGGGCGAACTCGACAAGTCCATCGGCACCGACCACATGCTGGGCCTCTTCGGCGCCCCCACGCTGGCCGCCCTCGCCGCCGACGACTCGGGTGCGCTCGCCGCGCTCCTGCTGTCGCCGGAGTTCACCGCCGACGACCTGCCGGCCGTGCGCTCGCTCGTCCAGTCGTCCGGCGGCCTGGACCAGGCGATGGGGCTGGCGAGCGAACACCTCGACCGCGCGCGGGCCGCCCTGGACGGCGTCGGCGAGGACGCGCGGACGGCGATCCTCGCCATCCTGGCGAAGGTCGAGGCCCGCCTGTGACCGGTCGCCGCCGTCAGGCCAGGCGGGTGCGCAGGAGGCAGAACTCGTTGCCCTCCGGGTCCGCCAGGACGACCCAGCTCTCCTCCCCCGTCTGCCCGACGTCCGCCGGCCGCGCCCCCAGCGCCAGCAGCCGCTCGAGCTCGGCGGCCTGGTCGCGGTCGGTGGCGTTCACGTCGAAGTGCATCCGCAGCTTGCCGGTCTTCGGCTCCTCGGCGCGGTCGAAGAGCAGCGTCGGCTGGAGCCCGCCGAACCCCTCCTGAGGCCCGATCTCGACCGCGTCCCCCTCCCGGTCGAGCACCACGAACCCCAGGACCTCGCACCAGAACGCGGCGAGCGCTTCAGGATCCCGGCAGTCGATCACCAGTTCACTGAGCCGGCAGGCCATGCTCACTCCCCTTCATCGTCTCCGAACCCCGTGCCTGGAAAGCCGGCCGCCCAAGCCGCGCGCACCGGCCGCGACCGCCTCCGCCGGAGCGGGGTTTCCCTGGACGTTACCGAGGAACGAGAGCGAGGAGGGTCATGGGAGCTTCAGCGCAAGAGCGGCGCATCACCGTGGACGCGGTGACCCGGTCCGGTGACGATTCGGGCTTGTTCTCGTCCCCGGGCCGGGCCACTCTGCGTTTAGGCGTCATCTCACAGTGAGAGCGGGGCCGACATGCCCGGAGGTGCCATGCGGCGGTCCGTCGGAGCGGCCGATTCCTCGATCTACTTCTCGGCCTCCCCGCCCGCGGGGGTCAGCGTCTTCGTATTGATCCTGGCCATCGAGGGCGTCGAGCCGCCCGGCTGGGCGCTGCCCCGGGCCGTGCCGCAACCACCGCCCTGGCAGTAGGGCGCGACCCAGGGTGAGCTGGGCTCCGGCGTGCGGGTCACCGCCCGGTGAGGCGGACGACCGGGTACCGGCGCCCGGATTTGCTCTGGTACTTCGCGATGCGCGGCTGGGCTTCGGCGATGCGGTCGGTCCCGTCGAGGCGCTGCGGCGTCACCGGCCTCGGCCCCTCTCCGGGCAGTTCGATCGACGCCCGGTCGGGACGGGCCATGGGGTTGTCGAACCAGTCCGGATTCCGGGCGTGCCGGGCCTGCGCCCGCCCGCTCGTCCCGTGCCATCGGGCTACCCCCGCACCTCGTTGATGCGGATCATGTTGCCCGCGGGATCGCGGAAGGCGCAGTCGCGGATGCCGTACGGCTGCTCGGTCGGCTCCTGGACGACCTCGGCGTCGCCCGCCTGCACCTGCTCGAAGACGCCGTCGAGGTCGGGGGTGGCCAGGACGATGATCCCGTAGGTGCCCTTGGCCATCATCTCGGCGATGGTGCGGCGCTCGTCGTCGGTGATGCCGGGGTCGGCGGCCGGCGGCGTCAGGACGATGGACGTGCCGGGCTGCCCGGCGGGGCCGACGGTGATCCAGCGCATCTTGCCCTGCCCGACGTCGTTGCGGACCTCGAAGCCGAGCGTGTCGCGGTAGAAGGCCAGGGATGCCTCCGGGTCCTCGTGCGGGAGGAAGGCCGTGTGAATGGTGATGTCCATGCCCATCACGCTAGGCGCGGGCCGCGGACCGGCGCTTCTCGATTCCTGACCGGTTCGGCCACCTTTTGCCAGGGTGCGGGCCTCGTGTCATCCGACCACGTCCTCGGGGCCGGCCGAGGCCGGAAAGCCCGCACTGGCCCCCCACATCTCCGCGAACCGGCCGTCGTCGATGCGGAAGATCTCGAACAGCATGGGCCGCGCGTCGCCCCCGATCCCCTCGACGGACGAGCGGACGGCGGCCTTGTCGCCGTCCACGAGGATGTCCTCGGCCACGACCCGGATGCCGGGGAAGCGGGAGACGAGCATCCGCCAGGCGTTCTTGCCCGCCTCGAACCCCGCGACCCCGAGCGGATGGCTGAAGAAGCCGGGGGTGTGCAGTTCGGCGGCCCGGTCGAACTGGCGGCTGTTGAAGCACTCCTGCATCCGCCGCACCAGAGCGCTCGCGTCCTCACGTGTGGTCATCGGCGTGATCTCCTTCGCTCAAGACGCCGAGCGGCGGCGGACCCTAACCGGTGTGCCGCCCCGCTTACGTTCCACACTATACGGTGCGCCGCCCCGGTTATGCTGGTGCCGGAATGTCCAGCCAGCCTCAGCAGCCGCCGCCAGTGCACGGGAACGACCGTGGGCTGCGCGCCGACGCGCGCCGCAACCGCGAACGCGTACTGCGGACGGCGCGGCGGCTCTTCGCGAGCGACGGCCTCGGCGTCTCCCTCGATGAGATCGCCCGGCGCGCGGGAGTCGGCCCCGGCACCGTCCACCGCCATTTCCCCACCAAGGACGCGCTCTACCTGGCCGTCGCGATCGACATGCTTCAGGGGCTGATCGCGGAGGCGGAGGCGCTCGCCGCCACCGGAGACCCCGAGGCCCTCTTCGCGCTGCTGTCCCGCATGGTGGCGACGGGCGCCGAGAACGCAACGGTCAAGAGCGCACTCGCCGCCGCCGAGTTCGACCTGCGCACCGCCGCCCCGAACGTCGCGGCGGACCTCACCCGCCACGTCGCGGACCTCCTGGCCCGCGCCCACGCGGCCGGCACCGCACGCCCCGACGCCACCGCCGACGAGGTGATGGCCCTCGTCGCCGGCGCGTTCGCCGCAATCCGCCACGCCGGCGCGGAGACCGACCACGAAAGCGCGGCCCACCTCACCCGACTCATCCTGGACGGCCTACGCCCCCGGTAGCGCTCACGCGTCTTTCGGGCCGTTCGACAGCGCAATGACCGCCCCTGGTCTCCGAGTTCGACGCGCACCTCGTCAGGCGAGGTCGAACGCGCCGCGCTTCACGCCGTCCAGGAACGCACTCCACTCTCCCTGCGCGAACGCGAGTACCGGCCCGGCCGGATCCTTCGAGTCCCGCGTGAGGACACAGTCAGGGACCGTGATTGCGGCTACCTCCACGCAGTCGGTCCCGTGATCGGCACTGCGGCTGCTCTTGCGCCACTGCACATCCCCGAAGTTTTGGATGCTCATAGCCCGAACACTATCTCTTCGATGAGATTCCGGGATTCGGTTTCGGTGAGCGCAGTGAAGGAAAGGGCCTCATATGCCCGCTCGTAGTAGCCAATGCTCGTCGCTTCATCGATGAACCAACTGCGCACAAGGCTGTGAACAGCGACGACGCTCGTCGAACCATCAGTTCCGATATCGGGGATCGAGAAGGGCCCGTCCAGTCCCGGATGCGCGCCGACGTTGAGCGGCAGTACCTGCAGACTCAGATGAGGAGCAGTTGTCACATTCAATACCTTCCTGAGCTGCCTCTTCAGCACCTCCCTGCCGCCGACGGGCGCACGCAGCGCCATCTCGCCGATGATCCACTTCACTCGGGGCGGCGCGTCCACCAGGATGCGCTGACGCGCCATTCGAAAGCTGGCAGCTCCGCCCTTTCGTGAGTCCGGCCGGACCGAGTCATATGCCGAGAAGACGGCCTTGGTGTACTCCTCAGTCTGGAGAAGCCCCGGTATCAACTGCGTCTCAAACGATCGAATGCGTGAGGCGTCGCCTTCCAGGGAGGCGTAGTCGACGATGAACGGGTCCGTCCGTTCCTGGTAGCCGAGCCACCAGCCGTCCTTGCGGCCCTGGGCGGCGAGGTCGAGGAGGCGGGCGCGTTCGCGGGCGTCGGTGATGCCGTAGTGGTCGAGGATCTGGCGGAGGTCGCGGGGGCGGACGGCGCGGTGGCCGTTCTCGTATGCGCTGAGGGTGGCCGGCGAGCGCTCGACCAGGCGGGCCGCCGCGTCCTGCGTCAGGTTGCGTTCTTCGCGGTACCGGCGGAGCGCCTGGCCGATCTTGCGGCGCCGGTACGACAACCGGTCGTCTGACGTCATGCACTCAGCTTGTCACCGCGCGTAATGAAGCGGGTCGGATTCGGCGAACTTCCATACATCCGGACTTCGATACTTCAGCTTTTCGATGGGCCCGCGGCGGATGCCTCTCAGCTCGCGGGAATGTGTTGATGCGGTGACGGAGGGCTATCAGCCTTTGCGGGTGACATTCGGAGGAGGAATCACGATGACCACCCGTGAGGCGGGAGAACTGCGGCTGCTGGCCGTGCTGACGTTGCCAGGTGTGGCGCGGTCCGTCCGGCATGCCCGGCTTTTTCTGCGGGACACGCTGGTCCCGGAGCACGTGGCGCCCGGTGACGAACTGCTGGACGACATGGCGCTCGTCGTGGGCGAGTTCCCCGGGAACGGCATCAGGCACACCGCGTCCGGGCGGGGCGGGAAGATCGACATCGCGCTGTGGGCGGGCGGCGGGGTGCTGCGGGCGGAGGTCACCGACGAGGGGGCGGGCGGGGCGCGGCCGGTCATGCGGGACGCGGCGGACGGCGAGAGCGGGCGCGGCCTGCACATCGCCGCCGCGCTCGCGGAGCGGTGGGGGCACCGTGCCGACGGCGTCCGCACCACCGTCTGGGCCGACTTCCCCGCGCGTGTTCGGAGCCCGCGCGGCTGATCGCCGCGCAGGCGGGAACGTCCGCCCCATGCGCATCGATCTCACCGGACGGACCGCCTTCGTGAGCGGCTCCACGCAGGGCATCGGCCGTGCCGTCGCCGCGGGGCCGGCACGGTCCGGCGCCACCACAGTGATCAACGGCCGCTCCGCGGACGGCGTCGAGGAGGCGTTGCGGGCGCTGCGGAACGAACTGCCGGACGCCTCGCTCAAGGGCGTCGCCGCGGACGTCGCCACAGCGGAGGGCGCGGAGGCGCTCGCGGCCGCGGTGCCGGACGCCGACATCCTGGTCAACAACCTCGGCATCTTCGAGGCGCGTCCGGTCCTGGAGATCGACGACGCCGAGTGGCGGCGGTACTTCGAGGTCAACGTCCTGTCCGGGGTGCGCCTCGCCCGGCTCTACCTGCCCTGAGACGGCACCGACACCAGATCAACCTGGGCTTTAAACCCAGCGGTTGACGGACGCGCGATACAAGCCTAGACTCACTTTCAACCTCGAAGTTGAAAGTGGGGGGAATGACCACGGACGACCTGTCGCGGGTCTTCGCCGCGCTCGCGGACCCGACCCGGCGCGACATGGTGGCCCGGCTCTCGGAGGGCGACGCGACCGTGAGCCGGCTCGCCGAGCCGTACCGGATGACGCTGCAGGCCGTCTACAAGCACCTGCGAGTACTGGAGGACGCCGGGCTCGTCAGCCGCCCGCCGGGGCCGCAGCCCCGGACGGTGCGCCTGGAACCCCGGGCCTTCGACCTGATGGACACCTGGATCGAGCGCCATCGGCGCCGCGCCGAGGAGCGCTACAGCCGCCTCGACGCCGTCCTGGCGCGAATGGAGGAGGACGACCATGGACAGGACCGAGGAGACGGTCATCGAGGCCGATCCGAAGGTGCCGGTCATCGTGCTGACCCGTGACTTCGCGGCGACGCCCGAGCAGCTGCTGCGCGCCCACACCGACCCCGAGCTGTTCGCCCGGTGGGTGGGCCCGGACGCCATCACGACGCGCATCGAGCACTGGGACGCGCGCACCGGCGGCAGCTGGCGGTACGTCTCGGAGAGCGGCGGCACGGAGCACCGGTTCCACGGCTGCTTCCACGAGGTGCGGCCGCACCGCATCGTGCAGACCTTCACCTACGAGGGCGCTCCCGACAGCGTCGCGCTGGAGACGCTGTGGTTCGAGGACCTCGGCGGCGGCCGCACGCGGCTGCGCGCGCAGTCGCTCGTCGACAGCTTCGAAGGCCGCGACGCCTGGCTGCGCAGCGGCATGGAGACCGGCGTCAACGAGGGGTACGCGAAGCTGGAGAGGATGCTCGCCGATGGCACTGTCTGACACTCCGGCCGAGCGGCACCGGCAGGTCGCCGGGCTGTTCACCGACCGGGTCCGCGGCACCGCGTCCTGGGACGCGCCGTCCCCGGTCGACGGCTGGGCCGCCCGCGACGTCGTGCGTCACCTGACCGAGTGGTTCCCGGCGTTCCTGGCGTCCGGCGCCGGCATCGACCTTCCTCGCGGGCCGTCCGCGGACGACGACCCGGTGGCGGCGTGGCGGGTCCACTGCGACGGCGTCCAAGCGGTGCTGGACGACCCCGGAACGGCGGACCGGAAGCTCACGAACCCGCACATCGGCACCCTGCCGCTGGCGCCCGCGATCGACCAGTTCTACACGGCCGACGTGTTCATGCACACGTGGGACCTCGCCAGGGCCACCGGCCAGGACGACCGTCTCGACCCCGCCTTCTGCGCCCGGCTTCTCGCCGGGATGGAGCAGATGGAGGAGGTCCTGCGGTCCTCCGGCCAGTACGGGCCCCGGATCGATGTGCCCGCCGACGCGGACGTCCAGGCCAGGATGCTCGGCTTCATCGGGCGGGACCCGTTCTGGCGGGGGCGCTGAGGCCCGGAGGTCAGGCGGCGATGGGCGTCAGGAAGATCCACACGTGGCCGAACGGGTCGCGCAGCATGGACTGGCGGGCGCCGTAGGGCATGTCCGCCGGAGCCGCGAGCAACTCCGCTCCGGCGGACGCGGCGCGGTCGGTCAGCGCGTCCACGTCCGGGACGTAGACGTGCAGGATCACCGACGTTCCGCCGACACCGGGCGGCACGAACGAGGCGTCGGCGTCGCCGAGCATGAGCGTGGACCCCTGGACGCTGATCTCCGCGTGGACGATGCGTCCGTCCTCGCCGTCGAGCCTGAACAGCTCAGAGGCGCCGAACGCCTCGGCGTAGAACTTGATGGCGTCGGCCGCGCCGTCGACGATCGCGTGCGGGATGACCGAGTACCTGTAGTGCTCCGGGATCTCCATGGCCCCACGCTAGGCGGCCGGACGCCGCCCGAGCATCGGGCCATGGGTCCCTGCGCACTGCGACGAAGGGCTTAGGTCCGCGTCCCGAGGACGGCGCACAACGCGTCCAGAGCCGGACGGTACGCGGCGGCGAGCGGCGTGCTGTACCCGATGATGAAGCCCTGCGGGCGTCCCGCCGGGTCCTGCCAGTGGTCGCGAAGCGGCAGGAGAGCGAGGCCGGCGGACGCGGCACGCCTCATGACCTCGTCCTCGTCCGGGCCGCCGGGCGGGAGCAGGACCAGGACGTGCAGCCCGGCCGCGACGCCCCGCACCCGCACCCGGGGGACGCGGGCGCGCAACGTCTCGACGAGGAGGTCGCGGCGGCGCCGGTACCGGAGCCGCGAGGCGCGGATGTGCCGGTCGAACGCGTGCGTCCCGATGAGGTCGGCGAGGACGAGCTGCGCCAGCGACTGCGTATGGGCGTCGGCGAGCCGTTTGGCCTCGGTGACGGGCTCGACCAGGCGCGCGGGCAGCACCAGCCAGGCCAGGCGCAGCGCCGGGGCGAGGGTCTTGGACGTCGTGCCGCCGTAGGCGACGTGCTCCGGAGCCGTCCCCTGGAGGGCGCCGACGGGCTGCCGGTCGTAGCGGAACTCGCCGTCGTAGTCGTCCTCGATGACGACCGCGCCCGTCTCGCGCGCCCAGGCGGTGAACGCGCGGCGCCGCTCCGGGTGGAGGGTCGCGCCGGACGGGTACTGGTGCGCCGGGGTCAGCACGGCCGCGCCCGCCTCGCCGAGCGCCTCGGGGCGGGCGCCCATGTCGTCCACCGGCAGCGGGACGATGCCGGGCCCGGCGCGGCCGACGACGGCGCGGTGGAAGAAATGCCCCGGTTCCTCCATCGCGAAGGGGCCCGCGCCGGCGAGCACCGAGGCGAGCAGGCCGAGGGACTGCGCGTACCCCGACGTGATCACGATCCGCGCGGGGTCGGCCTGGACGCCCCGTGCCCGCCCGAGGTACCCGGCGAGCGCCTCCCGCAGTTCGGGACGCCCGCGCGGGTCGCCGAGCGCGTGCGCCTCGGGCGGCGCGGACGGCAGGACGCGGCGGGTCGAGCGCAGCCACGCCGCCGCCGGGAACATGTCCAGGTCGGGCCGTCCCGGCCGCAGGTCGTGCACCGGCTCGTCGGGGATGCCGGAATCGTCCGGCCCGGCCGCCGGGACCCGGGCGGCGGCGGTCGCCGCGACGCGCGTCCCCGAGCCGGGGACGGTGACGAGGTGCCCCTCGGCGATCAGCTGGTCGTAGGCGGCGGTCACGGTGCCGCGCGAGAAGCCGAGTTCCGCGGCGAGCGCCCGCGTCGACGGCAGGACGCCGCCCGGAGTGAGGCGCCCCGACGCGATCGCGGCGCGCAGCGCGTGCTCCAGCCCCGCCCGGCGGCCGCCGGCCCGGTCGACGTCCAGATGGAGATCGACGGAACCGGCCCAATGTTTCGGCATGGGACCGGATCTTAATCCTGGACCGGTCCGCCTCTAGATTCGCGGGCATGATTGTTTTCGCGCAGCTCAGCGACACCCATCTCGATCAGAGCGACACCAGGGCCGACCGCACCGCGCGCGTCATGGACCGCCTGAACGCCCTGCCGCTCGACGCCGTCCTCGTCACCGGGGACATCGCCGACCACGGCGAGCCCGCCGAATACGCGCAGGCCCGCAAGCTGCTGCTCGGGTCACCGCACCCGGTCCTGCTCTGCCCCGGCAACCACGACGTGCGCGGCCCCTACCGGGAGGGCCTGCTGGACGAGCCGCCGCTCCCCGGCCCGGTCAACCGCCTCCACAGGATCGCGGGCGCGACGTTCGCGATGTGCGACTCGACCGTCCCCGGCGAGGACCACGGCTTCCTGGACGACGACACGCTCGCCTGGCTCGACCGGCAGCTCGCCGGCAACCCCGGCGAACCGGCGTTCGTCTGCTTCCACCACCCGCCCGTGCCGCTGGGCATCCCGTACGTGGACGAGATCCGGCAGTTCGGCGCGGAGCGCCTGGCCGCGGTCATCGCGAGGCACCCGCAGGTCGTGGCCGTGCTGTGCGGGCACCACCACACGGCGGCGGCCACGACCTTCGCCGGACGGCCCCTCCTCGTCTCCCCCGGCGTCGCCTCCACGCTCAGGCTGCCCATCGAGGACGGCGGCGTCGCCGACCACGACGCACCGCCCGGCCTGGCGTTCCACGTCCTGGCCGGCGACGGGCGCCTGACCACGCACTACCGCACGGTCTAGCGGTGCGTCGTCCAGGTGCGGGTGACCTCCTCGGCGGCGTCGCGGACGAGGGCCCGGTAGCGGTCGACCGCGTCGGGGGTGAAGCGGTGGCCGGGTCCGCAGACGCTGATCGAGCCGTGCACCTCGCCGTCCGGGCCGAACAGCGGCGCGGCGACCGAGCCCGCGTCGGCCTGCCGCTCGCCGAACGACACCGCGACGCCCTCCCGGGCCGTCTCGGCGAGCCGGTCGCGCAGCGCCGCCCCGTCGACGACGGTCCGGTCGGTGAGCGCCGCCAGCGGCCTGGCCAGCAGCGCCTCGCGCCGCGCCTCGGGCAGGAACGCGAGGATCACGCGCCCGGACGAGCCCGCGTGCAGCGGGAACCGCCGCCCGACCTCGACCGTCATCTTCACCTCGCGCGGACTCTCGAACTGGTCGAGGTAGACGCGCTCGTCCCCGGCCAGCCCCGACAGCGTCGTCGTCTCCCCCGTCTCGTCCCGCAGCCGCCGCAGCACCGGCGCGGCGGCGCTGCGGACGTTGAACCGCCGCAGCGCGCTCACACCGAGCGCGACCGCCGCCGGGCCGAGCCGGTACCCGGACGGGCCCGCCTCCAGCATCTCCCGCGACACCAGCGACTGCAGGATGCGGTACACGACGGCCTTGGAGATGCCGAGCTCGCGGCTGATGGCGGTGACGCCGAGGTGATCGGGCCCGCCCGCGAACAGCAGCAGGACGTCGGCGACGCGCCCGGCGACCTCGGTGCCCCCCGAGGGCGGGGCGGCGGTCTGGTTGGTCACTGCACGATCCTAGGGTTCACCGGCCGCGGCGCAGGTAGCGCCCGACCGGGTCGCCGGCGACCGCGCCGTCCTTGTACACGTGGTTGCCGCGGACGAAGGTGTCGGTGACGCGGGCGGTCATCGCGAAACCCTCGAACGGCGTGTACTCCTGCGTGGACTCGGAGTCGGCGGCGCGGACCGTCCAGGAGGCGTCGGGGTCCACCAGGGCGATGTCGGCGTCGAAGCCCTCGGCGATGGCGCCCTTCGTGAGCAGCCCGTAGCGGCGGGCCGGGTTCCAGGACGTCAGCTGCGCGACGCGCTGGAGCGGCAGGCCCCGCTTGAGGCCCTCGCCGACGAGCCCGGGCAGCAGGTACTCCGCGCCGCCGAACCCCGACTTGGCGAGGAAGACGTCGTCGCGGTCGGCGCCGAACTTCATCTCGTCCCGGCAGCACGCGTGGTCGCTGACGACCCAGTCGACCTCGCCCGCGAGGACGTGCCGCCACAGCGCCTCGACGTCGGAGCGGTCGCGCAGCGGCGGGTTGACCTTGCCGCCGAGGCCGTGGGCGGTGTCGACGTCGGCGAGCAGGTGCCCGATGGTGACCTCGCGGCGGAAGTCGATGTGCGGGAACGCGCCCGCCATGGTGAGCGCCGCCGACAGCGCCTTCTCCGACGACAGGTGCAGCAGGTTGATGTTCGGCAGGCCCGTCTCGTGCGCCAGGTAGGACGCGATGGTGACGGCGAGCCCCTCCGAGTGCGGCGGGCGGGACGCGCTGTAGGCGCGCAGGCCCGAGAGCGACCGGTCCTGCTCGACGATCCTGGTGTAGGCGGTCATGATCTCGGCGGTCTCGCAGTGCAGCGACAGCGAGATGTGCGGCGCGTACTCGGCGAGCTGCTCGCGCGCCTTCTGGATGCCCCGCATGACGAACTCGAAGTGCGCGACGTCGTAGCGCTCGTCCGGCGGCGTCATGAGGAAGTCGCTCTGGCTGGACGAGCGCCCGTGCAGCCCGTGGCTCCCGTAGAACATGAAGATCTTGAAGGACGTGACGCCGTGCTCCTCGACGAGGTACGGGATCTCGTTGATGTGCTCGGCCATCATCGGCGCGAGGTGGAACGCGTAGTCGACGTAGGCGTTGCCGCGCGCGGCGCTCAGCACCTCGGGGAAGAACTCCCGGTACGGCCCGCCCTTGTTCAGGTAGTACTGGCCGGTGCGCATGTAGGTCAGCGACGTCGTGACGCCGCCCTGTGCGCTGGCGCGGCTCTCGGTGCGGGCGTCGGCGGCCAGTTCGTTGTAGATGCCCCAGTGCTGGTGGGCGTCGACCACGCCGGGGAAGGCGAGCCGCCCGCGCCCGTCGACCACGGTGGCGGCGTCGTCGTCCGGCAGGCCGGGGGCGACGCGGACGATCGTGCCGTCGTTGACGGCGATGTCGGCGGGTTCGGGCCCGGCGCCCTCGGGCGCGTCGGGACGGACCACCCGCACGTTCTTCAGCAGCAGTTCGGTAGTCGCCATGGAACATCTCCTCAGTTGTCGCGGGTGGACTCGGTGCGGGCGGACTCGGTACTGGCGGACTCGGTACGGGCGGACTTGGTGCGGGCGGCGGCGCCGGCCGCCAGGTAGGCGAGCCCGAAGGCGGGCAGCAGGCCGTTGCCGGGCAGGTAGCCGCCCGCGCCGTGGCCGGAGATCGAGGCCGCCGCGCCGCCCGCCGCGTACAGGCCCGGGATGGGGCGGCCGCCGGGGCCGACGACGGCCGCGTCCTCGTCGACGATCAGCCCGCCCTGCGTGTGGAACAGGGCGGGGACGACGCGGACGGCGGCGTACGGCGCGGTGAGCGGGCGCTCCCAGTTGGTGCGGCCGTGCTCGTCGGGACGTTCGCCGCGCGCGGCGGCGGCCGAGGCCGCCAGTTCCGCGGCGAGGGCCCCGGCGGGCAGGCCGGTCACCTTGGCGAGGCCCTCGGCGTCGTCCGCCCAGACCAGGACGCCCGACTCGACGGTGTCGCGGAAGTCCTTGAACTCCTGGCACTGCTCGAAGACCGTCCCGTCCAGGACGATCCAGCCGGTGGCGCCGGGGCGGGCGGCCAGTTCGGCGGCGTACTCGGAGTAGCCGCGGGTCTCGTTCCCGAACCGGCGCCCGCCGAGGTCCACCATGATCGCGCCGTGGATGATCGTGGCCCAGCCGACGAGGGTGCCCGCGCCGGCGGCGACGGCGCCGTGGCCCTGGTAGGCGTCCAGGTAGCCGGTGGCGGCGCCGAGCCCGGCGCCGATGCGCAGCGCGTCGCCGAGCGACTGGTCGCCGCCCTGGTAGAGCGCGTCCGCGATCTCCGGGAGGTGGCGTTCGACGAGGGCGCGGTCGGCGCCGAAGCCGTTGGTGGCGAGCAGCACCGCGCCGGCCGGGATCTCCTCCCGCGTCCCGTCCGGGTACTGGACGGCGGCGGCGCGCACCGCCCCGCCCGCGTCGGTCGCCACGTCCACGAGCCTGGCCGGGACGAGCAGGTCGATGCCGGGGTGCCCGCGGACGCGCCGGGCCAGGTGGTCGATCACGCCGGACCCGTGCCGCCCCGGGACGGAATGGCAGCGCGGCACGGAGTGCCCCGGGTAGTTGAAGTCGGTCACCAGCGACAGCGGCAGCCCGGCCGAGTCGGCGAGCCATTCCACGAGCGGGCCGCTGACCTCGGCGAGCGTCCGGGCGAGGCGGGCGTCGGCGCGGCCTCCGGTCTTGGCCATGATGTCGGCGACGAACCGGTCCGGGGAGTCGCGGACCCCTTCGGACGCCTGCCAGCGGGACCCGGCGCCGGGGAACATCGCGGTCGACATCGAGGTGTTGTTGCCGCGCCGGAAGTGCTCGCTCGCCTCGACGACGACCACGCTCAGGCCGAGTTCGGCGGCGCGCAGCGCCCCGGCGAGGCCGCCGCCGGCGCCGGCGACGACGAGGTCGGGTCCGCCCGTCATGCGCTCCCCCCGATCGTCATGAGCCGCAGCGCCAGGGCCGTGGGGTCGACGACGCGGGCCGCGGACCGGTCCTCCTCGACGTCGACGGCCGAGCAGCCGTTGATCACGGCGGTCGCGCCGGCGGCGGCGAGCGCGTCCGCGGCCTCGCCGAGCGCGGCGTTCCAGGCGCCCGCGTCGGCGACGGCGTCGAAGGGCAGCTCCAGGACCGCGATCCCGGCGACGCAGGCGTCCAGCCCGTAGGTCTTGAGGCGGCGGCCCAGCTCCGCGCCGATCGCCTCGTTCCGCACCACGGCACCGAACCGAACATTCTTCACAGAAAGGTGCATACTACTCAGCTTCAGCAGGCCGTACACCGGAACGCCCTGGTCGGACGCCGGGCCCTCGGGGACGGCCGGGTCCAGCACGCAGTCGGGGAACGCGGCGTCCCAGCCGTCCCCGGCGGCGGCGAGCGCGGCGGCGACCTCCCGCTCGGACGCGCGGATCGACGCCTCGTCGTCCAGCGACGCGGGCGCGGCGGGGCCGACGTCGCGCAGCTCGACGGACAGGCCCGGCGGGGCCAGCCGGTCGTAGCGGGCCTGCCGCCGCCGGACCTCCTCCGGCGGCAGATGGATCGGCGTCACGGCCAGGGCGCGCATCACTTCGGCTCCTTCGTATCGTCGTCGCCGGCGAGGCCGCGCAGGGGCCCGCCGACGCGGTCCAGGGCGGGCAGGTCGCGGGCGAGGGCCGCCGCCCGGTCGATCAGGCCCTCGCGTCCGGGCAGCCATCCCTTCAGCAGCGCGACGACGTCCCGCTCGCCGAAGGGGCGGTGGTCGGCGTCGCCGACCGGGTTGGGCACCTCGCGGGTCCGGGTCGTCCCGTCGTCCAGTTCGACGGTGACGCGGGCCGCGCGCTCGTCCGGCAGGCGCGCGGTCAGGTCGGCGGCCTCCGCCAGCCGGACCCGCCGGGCCAGCGCCCGCAGCGCCGGGTCGCCGAGACCGGTGCGCGGCCCGACCTCGCCGTCGAGCAGGGCCGCGGAGACGGCGAACGGCGTGGAGAACATGGCCGAGAGCCGGTTGTCCCACTCCGGCGCCGCGAGCCCGGCGCCGAGCGCGTGCGTCTCGACCAGGATCCCGGTGACCCGCGACGGGTCGAGCCCGTCGCGCAGGCCGAGCCCGTCGCGCAGGCCGAGGACGGCGTCGGCGGCCGGATGGGTGAACGAGCAGGACGCGTGCCGCTTGAAGTAGCCGCGCGTGACGTCCCAGCGCTCGCCGAGCCCGCCGGTCAGCTCGGACGGGTCGAACTCGCCGAGCAGGGTGCCCAGCGACAGCGCCGCCGTGCCGGTGTTGCGGGCGATCCCGGCCGCCGCCATCCGGGCCGCCACCAGCCCCGACATGTTGGACGCGCCCATCCAGGCGTCCCGCACCGGGTTCCCGCCGGTCGCCGAGGCGAAGTGGCCGGCGACCGGCAGCCCCGCCCCGGTGTCGATCGCGGCGGCCGCCGCGTCCGGGCCGAGGCCGAGCAGCCGCGCGCATCCGGCGGCGGCGCCCGCCACGCCCCAGCTCCCGTGCGGGTGCGCGCCCGGCCGCAGCCGGGTCGCCCGCCCGAACCGGGACGCGACCTCGTACGCGGCGAGCAGCGCGGCGGCGGTGTCGCGCCCCGGCGCGTCCAGCTCGGCCGCCAGCGCCAGTACCGCCGGGAAGCCGTGCGCCGCCGGGTGGCCCTTCGCGTACTTGTTGCCCTCGTCCAGTTCGAGGCAGACGAGCGCCACCGCGTTCAGCCACGCGGCGGCGTCCACCGCGACGCACCGCCCCGCGCCGATGAGCGGCGCGGGCCCGGCCGGGGCCCGCCACGACGACCGCACCGCGCGCGTCTCGTCCAGGCCGGCGCCGAGCGCGGTCACCCCCACGGCGTCCAGCAGGACGAGCGACAGCCGGTCGAGCACCGGCCCCGGCACGTCCGCGACGTCCAGGCCCGCGACCCACTCCCCCAGCCGGGCCGTCTCCGTGCACGTGTCCGTCACAGCCCCAGGTACGCCTTCCTGACCTCGGCCGACCCGGCCAGCTCGGTTCCGGTCCCGTGCAGGACGGTCGAGCCGCTCTCCAGCACGTAGGCGCGGTCGGCGATGCCGAGGGCCTGCTTGGCGTTCTGCTCGACCAGCAGCACCGCGACGCCGGTGTCGCGGATGCGCTTGACGGCGTCGAGCACCGCCCACGTCAGCTTGGGCGACAGGCCGGTGGACGGCTCGTCCAGCATGAGCAGCCTCGGCCGGGCCATCAGCGCCCGGCCGATCGCGAGCATCTGCTGCTGCCCGCCGCTGAACGTCTGCGCGACCTGCGCGCGGCGCTCGGCGAGGACGGGGAACAGCTCGAACACCTCGCGCATCGCCGCGTCCACCTCGCCGTGCGGGCGGGTCCACGCGCCCATCCGCAGGTTCTCCTCGACGGTGAGCGTGCCGAACAGCGCCCGGTCCTCGGGGACGTGCACGAGCCCGTCGCGGACGAGCTGGTCGGGGCGGCGCCCCGCCGTGGACGACCCCGCGAACGTGATCGTCCCGGACATCGGCCGCAGCTGCCCGCACACCGCCCGCAGCGTCGTGGTCTTGCCCGCGCCGTTCGCGCCGACGAGCGCGACGATCTCGCCCTCGCCGAGCCGCAGGTCGACGTCGTGCAGGATCCGCATGCGCCCGTAGCCCGCGCAGAGCTTGTCAATCCTCAGCATCGGCCGGCTCCTCTCCGAGATACGCCTCGATCACGCGGGGGTCGGAGGTGACCTCCTCCGCCGAGCCGGTGGCGAGCACCCGGCCCTGGTCCAGGACGAGGACCCGGTCCGACAGCCGCATCACGGCCGCCATGATGTGCTCGATGAACAGCAGCGTCGTCCCGTCCTCCTCGCGGAGCACGGCGAGCAGGTCCAGGACCGGTTCGCGCTCGGACGGGACGAGCCCCGCGAGGACCTCGTCCAGCAGCAGCACCTTCGGCCGCATCGCGAGCGCGCGGGCGAGTTCGAGGCGCTTCAGCCCGGCGGTGGGCAGCTCGGTCGCGTTGCGGTGCGCCCAGTCGGCCAGCCCGACGCGCTCCACGACGTCCAGCGACCGCTCCCGCAGCCGGCGCGGCGACGCGCGCCGGTGCTGGGCGGCGAGGCCGACGTTCTCCAGCACGCTCATGCTGCCGAACGGCCGCATGAGCTGGAACGTCCGGACCATCCCGGCCCGCGCGATGCGGTCGGGCGAGGACCCGGTGACGTCCCTGTCGCCGAACACGACCTGCCCGCTGTCGGGAGCGAGGGCGCCGCAGATGACGTTGAACAGGGTCGTCTTCCCGGCGCCGTTCGGGCCGATGATGCCGAGGATCTCGCCCTGCCCGACCTCGAAGCCGACGTCCGACAGGGCCCGCAGGCCGCGGAAGTCCTTGCCGACGCCGGAGACGTTCAGGATGCTCATCTGCGCCACCTCGCGGTGATCGTCCCGACGATGCCCTTCGGCAGCAGCCGGACGATCAGGATCAGCAGGATCGCGTAGAGCGCGACGTCCAGGC
The DNA here is from genome assembly GCF_041951365.1 of Actinomadura sp. GTD37. Taxonomy (NCBI): domain Bacteria; kingdom Bacillati; phylum Actinomycetota; class Actinomycetes; order Streptosporangiales; family Thermomonosporaceae; genus Actinomadura; species Actinomadura sp. GTD37. The sequence continues at coordinate 77,435 of NZ_JBGNUS010000006.1, read as the reverse complement.
CGCTGCGTCCCTGCAGGAAGTTCAGGAAGTCGGGCGGGGTCCGCAGCAGCGTGGCGGTGACGTCCGACAGCGCCCCGAGGATGACCGCGCCGACGACCGGGCCCCAGATCGTGCCGATCCCGCCGATGACGACGGTCGCGATCGCCTGGATCGACACCGACGCGCCGAACGCCAGGTCCGGGTTCACGAACAGGTAGTACTGCGTGTAGAAGGCGCCGGCGACCGACGTGATCGCGGCCGACAGCGCGACCGTGAGCAGCTTGTAGCGCATGACGGGCGTGCCGAGGGACGCCGCCGCCAGCTCGTCGTCGCGGATCGCGGTGACGTAGCGTCCCGTCCGCGAGTGCAGGAACACGATGCTGACCAGGGCGGCGAGGCCGGCGAGGCCGAGCGCGATCCAGAAGTAGGCGGGCGAGTCCGCCGCGAACTGGATCTTCCAGAGCGACGACCCCCGGATCAGCGGGACGGTGAACCCGACCGCCTTGTTCGTGAAGTCGGTCGTCGTGATGATCAGCCGGAGCATCTCGGCGAACGCGAACGTCGCCAGCGCGAAGTAGGCGCCCTGCAGCCTGTACCGGAACGCGAAGTAGCCGATGACCACGGCGACCGCGGCGGCGACCGCCATCCCGGCGAGCATCCCGATCCACGGCGACACGTCGTGCTCGACCAGCAGGTAGGCGCTGGTGTAGGCGCCGAGGCCGAAGAACGCGGCGTGCCCGAAGCTGAACATCCCGCCGAACCCGCTCATCACGTTCCAGCCGATGGCCATCAGCGCGAAGATCAGGATGCGGACGGCGACGGCGCCCTGCGCGGGCGGCAGCACCAGCGGCAGCGGGATCGCGACGACCAGCAGCACCGCGAGGACGGCGAGCTGCCGGTTCTGCGGGCGCAGCGGCGGCGCCTTCGCGGGGCGGGCCGTGCCCGCGCCCTGCCGCCCGGGGAGCGTGATGCCCGTCATGAACGCCTCCCGAAGAGCCCCTGCGGCCGGAGGAACAGCACGACCACGAAGACGGCGAACACGCCGAGCAGCGAGCTCTGCCCGTCCATGTAGATCGTGGTGAGCTGCTCGACCAGCCCGATGAGCAGGCCGCCGACGAGCGCGCCGGCGACGTTGCCCATGCCGCCGAGCACCACGACGACGAACGCGGTGATGTTGAACTGCTCGCCGAGCGTGGGCGTGACCGTGACCAGCGGCGCGGCGAGCACCGCCGCCGCCCCGGCGCAGGCCGTCCCGATCGCGAACGTGAGCGTGTGGACGCGCCGGACGTTCACGCCGACCAGTTCGGCGCCCTGCCCGTTGGCGGCGACCGCGCGGATCGCCGTCCCGAACCGGGTGCGGCGCAGCAGCCAGAACAGCACCGCGCCGATGAGGAGCGCGCCGAGGAACGCGTACAGCCGGGCGCCCGACACGACCGCACCGAACAGCGAGAACTGGAAGTCGCCGGGCAGCGCCACGGTCTTCGGCTCGGCGCCGAAGAACATCAGCAGGCCGTTCTCCAGCAGCAGCGACAGGCCGAGCGTGATGAGCAGCTGGTTCTCCAGGGACGCGCCGCCCGTCCCGCTCAGCAGGCCCCGGTGGACGACCGCGCCGATAAGGAACAGCGCGGGCACCGCGGCGAGCAGCGTCAGGTAGGGGTGCATGCCGGTGCCCTGCACGACGCCGAACGCGATGAACATCGCGACGGCGAGCAGCGCGCCGTGCGCGAAGTTGACGATGTCGAGGACGCCGAAGATCAGCGTGAGGCCCATCGCGATGAGCCCGTAGAGGCCGCCCATCAGCAGGCCGGTGACCACCGACTGCCAGACGACCAGGCCGCTGCCGGATTTGATCAGGGCGACCGCGATCGCGACGGCCACCAGGCCGCCGGTCACGGCGGCGCGCTTGAGGACGGCGCCCGTCCCGTCGCCGCCGAGCAGCGCGCGGCGCCGGACGGCGGGGGCGGGAGGGGACTGCGCCTTGCTTCCGATGTTGCTCATGACCGCCACGTCACCGAGTAGTTGGGCTTGGATTCGGCCTTCTCCGGCGGATAGACCTGCTTGACCTGGCCGCCCTGCACCTGCATGAGGACGGGCAGGGCCTTCTCGTTGTCTCCGTTGGGGGCGAAGGAGATCGGGCCGGTGCCGACCGTGAGGGGCTCGACCTTCGAGGAGGCGATCGCGTCGCGCACCTTCTCCGCGTCGGTGGCGCCCGCGCGCTCCACCGCCTGCGCGATCACCTGGACCGCGTCGTAGGCGAGGACCGCGCCCGTGCGCATGGGGGCGCCGTAGCGCCGCTGGTACTCGGCCCGCAGCCGCTCCGTCTGCGGGTTCTTGGCGTCGAAGTGGTAGTTGGTGCTGAAGATCCGCTCGGCGGTCGCGCCGGCGTCGGCGACGAACTTGGGCTGGTCGTAGGCGCCGTTGGAGACGCCCCAGACGGCGTTCAGGTCCGGTTTCACCGCGGCGATGGCCTTGGCGGCGAGCAGGCTGTCGCGGTAGTAGCCGGCGACGGCGAGGACGTCCGCGCCGGACGCCTTGACCTGCGTGATCTGCGCGGTGAGGTCGGACACGGTCAGCGCGTCGTAGCTGATGTCCGGGCCGACCTCGATGCCGAGCCTCTTCGCCGCGGCGGTGAACGCGTCCGCGGCGCCGCTGCCGAAGTCGGTCTGCTCGTGCAGGAACGCGACCTTCTTGACGGGCCTGCCCGCCTGCTCCGACACCTCCTTGAGGTAGCGGGCCGCGGCGGCGGAGATGGCCGCGCTGCCGGGCTGCACCCGGAACGCGTACTCGTATCCGTGCGCGAAGATCGCGTCCGAGGCGGTGACGTCCATGACGAACGGCACCCGGTTGCGCTCGGCGACGACCGCCACGTTGGCGCTGACGGCGCTCTGGTAGGTGCCGACGAGCCCGACCGCGCCCTCGGAGATGAGCCGCTGCGCCTCGCTCTGGCCGACCTCCGCCTTGCCCTGGGTGTCGCCGGTCTCGAGTTCGACCTTGCGTCCGCCCAGGGACTTGATGCCGCCCGCCGCGTTGACCGCCGCCACGGCGAGCTCCGCGCCGCGGCGCATCTGCTGGCCGTCGACCGCGTTGGCGCCGCTGACCGGATGCAGCGCGCCGATCTTGACCGGGCCGCGGTCGCGTCCCGCGGCCACCCCGGCCGCGCCGGACGGCGCCGAGCCGCCGCAGCCGGCCGCGGCCAGCAGGACCGCGCACGCGCCGAGCCCGGCGGCGAGCTTTCGAGCCGACATTCACCTCTCCTGCCCTGTCCGCCCGGTGATCGTTCCGCTAGGAGGAACACCAGGTCATTGATGCGTCATGGTGGCACCCGTCACGCGGTCGGGTCAATATCTGGGTGAAACTTGACGGAAGTCGGCGAACAGTGCCAACGTGAAAAGGACCGGGGAGTGCGCGAACCGGCCGAGCTGTTCATCATCGTTTCTCTTAGCGGAACGATCGTCCGTGAAGGCGGTACCGCCCATGACCGACGCGCTGTCCGGAGTCCGGGTCCTCGACGCGGCCACACTGTTCGCCGGCCCGCTCGCCGCGACGCTGCTCGCCGACTTCGGGGCCGAGGTCATCAAGATCGAGCACCCGAAGGGCGACCCGGTGCGCAGCCACGGCGCGCAGCGCGACGGCGTCGGCCTCTGGTGGAAGATGCTCGGCCGCAACAAGAAGGCGATGACCCTCTACCTCGGCTCGCCCGAGGGGCAGGACCTGTTCCGCCGCATGGCCGCCGACGCCGACGTGGTGATCGAGAACTTCCGGCCGGGGACGCTGGAGCGCTGGGGGCTCGGCTACGACGAGCTCCGGAAGGCCAACCCGCGGCTCGTCCTCGCGCGGGTCACCGGGTTCGGGCAGACCGGCCCCTACGCGAAGCGGCCCGGGTTCGGGACGCTCGCCGAGGCGATGAGCGGGTTCGCCGCGATCACCGGGGAGCCGGACGGCCCGCCGACCCTGCCGCCGTTCGGCCTCGCCGACGGGATCGCCGCGCTGACCACCGCGTTCGCGGTGATGACCGCGCTGCGGGCGCGGGAGGCGACCGGCGAGGGCCAGGTCGTCGACCTCGCCATCATCGAGCCGATCCTCACCCTGCTCGGCCCGCAGATCATCACCTACGACCAGCTCGGCGAGCTCCAGGCCCGCACCGGCAACCGGTCGCACAACAACGCGCCGCGCAACACCTACCGCACCCGGGACGGCGGCTGGGTCGCGGTCTCCACCAGCGCCCAGTCGATCGCCGAGCGGGTGATGCGGCTGGTCGGCCGGCCCGAGCTGATCGACGAGCCCTGGTTCGCGACCGGCGCGGAGCGCGCGAAGCACGCCGACCTGCTGGACGAGGCCGTCGGCTCGTGGATCGCCGAGCGCGACCGCGACGAGGTCGTCAAGGCGTTCGAGGACGCGCAGGCCGCCGTCGCGCCCATCTACACCGCCGCCGACGTCATGACCGACCCGCAGTTCGAGGCGCTCGGCACCATCGCGACCGTCCCCGACGACGAACTCGGCCCGGTGAAGATGCAGAACATCCTGTTCCGGCTCTCGCAGACCCCCGGCCGGATCGAGTCGGCCGGGCCGCCGCTCGGCGCGCACACCGCCGAGATCCTCGCCCGCTACGGGGTGGACGAGGCCGGGCTGGCCGACCTGCGCGCCAAGGGCGTGGTCGGATGACGCCCCGCTCCTGGCTGTACGTCCCGGGCGACCGCCCGGACCGGATCCGCAAGGCCCTCGCCTCGGACGCCGACGCGGTGGTCCTCGACCTGGAGGACGCCGTCGCGCCGTCCGCCAAGCGGGACGCCCGCCGCAACGTCGTGGACGCGCTGGCCGCCGGGAGCGCCGCATACGTGCGGATCAACGCGCCGGCCACCCCGGACGGCGCCGACGACGTCGCGCTGCTGGCGGCCGCGCCGGCCGCCCCCGCCGGGATCCGGGTCCCCAAGTCCGAGGACCCGGACGAGCTGCGCCGCGTCGCCGACGCCCTCGGCGTGCCGGTGTTCCCCGTCCTGGAGTCGGCGCTGGGCGTCGAGAACGCCCTGCTGCTCGCGACCGCGCACCCGCTCGTCGCCGGGATCTCGCTCGGCGAGGCCGACCTCGCCGCCGACCTGCGCGCGGGCGGCGACGCGCTGGCGTGGCCGCGGTCCCGGGTCGTGGTCGCCGCCCGCGCCGCCGGGCTCCCGTCCCCGCCGCAGAGCGTGTGGACGGCCGTCCGCGACCTGGACGGGCTGCGCGCCGACACCCACGCGGGACGGCGGGCCGGGTTCTTCGGCCGGTCGGTGATCCATCCCGCGCAGATCCCCGTCGTCCACGAGGCGTGCGTCCCCGACCCGGACGACGTCGCGTGGGCGCGCGACCTCATGAGCCGGCTCGCCGAACACGGCGGCGCCGGGAGCAAAGCCGCATGGATCGACTCCGCCGGCCGGTTCGTGGACAAGGCCGTCGTCGAGCGCGCCGCCTGGCTGCTCGACGCCGCCGCGTCCGCCGAGTCCGCCGCCCGCCCCGTCAAGGAAGGCCACTGATGAACTCCCAGGATCCGCTGCTCGCGGCCGTCGCCGGCGGGGTCCGGCTGATCGAGCTGGGCCAGCCGTTCTTCACCGGCATGCCCTGCTCGCCCAACCACCCCGGATTCCGGATGACGCTCATCCGGCGGCACGGCGACATGGAGCGCCCGGACGGCGGGTCCGCCGCCAACGAGATCATCGTCACCGGCGGCCACGTCGGCACGCACATCGACGCGCTGTCCCACGTCAGCCACGACGGGGAGCTGCACGGCGGGATCTCGGCCGCCGACGCCCAGCGGGGCGGCGCCTTCACCAGCCACGGCGCCGAGAACCTGCCCGGCCTGCTGCGCCGGGGCGTGCTGCTGGACGTGGCGGCCGTCCACGAGGTGGCGACGCTGCCGCCCGGCTACGGCGTCACCGCCGAGGACCTGGAACTGGCCGCGAAGCGCGCCGGGGCGGAGCCCGGCGAGGGCGACGTGGCGCTGATCCGCACCGGCTGGGCCCGCAACTTCGGCGACACGACCGCCTACCTCGGCAGGGAGACCGGCGTCCCGGGCGCGACCCCGGGCGCCGCGCGCTGGCTGGCCGACCGCGGGATCGTCGCGACCGGCGCCGACACGACCGCCTACGAGCAGATCCCGGAGGGGGCCGGGCACGCCGTCCTGCCCGTGCACCGGATCCTGCTGGTCGAGTCGGGCATCTTCATCATGGAGCACCTGAACCTGGAGGCCCTCGCCGAGGCGGGGCTGCACGAGTTCGCCTTCGTGCTGGCCCCGCTGCGGATCAAGGGCGGCACCGGCTCCCCCGTCCGCCCGCTCGCGGCGGTGTCCGCATGACGCCCGTCCAGCGGCTCGCCGCCCTCGCCGCCTCCGTCGCCGCCGGCGGCCTGCCGCCCGAGCTGCGCGCCGACGCCGCCCGCCGCGTCCTGGACGTGCTGGGCAACAGCCTGGCGGCGACCGGGGAGGCGCCCGCGCGGGCCGTCGGGGCCCTCGTCGCCGAATGGGGCGGCGCGGGCCGCGCCACCGCGATCGGCACCGGCACGCGGCTCCCCGAGCCGAGCGCCGCCCTGCTGAACGGGACCCTCGCGCACTCGCTCGACTTCGACGACACGCACCTGCCGTCCGTCCTGCACCCGTCGGCGTCGGTGGTGCCCGCCGCGCTGGCCGCGGCCGAGGCCCGGGGCGCGACCGGCGCGCGGCTCCTCGACGCGGTGGGCGTCGGGATCGAGATCACCGTGCGGCTCGGCATGGCCGGGTACGACCGCGACCTCGGGAACTCGGTGTTCTTCGAGCGCGGGCAGCACGCCACGGCGATCTGCGGGACGGTCGGCGCCGCCGCGTCCGCCGCCATGCTGTCCGGCCTGGACGCCGCCGGCATCGCGGACGCGATGGGCATCGCCGCCAGCATGGGCTCCGGCATCCTGGAGGCCAACCGCACGGGCGGCACGGTCAAGCGGATCCACTGCGGCTGGGCCGCGCACGCCGCCGTCACCGCCGCCGGGCTCGCGCGGACCGGGATCACCGGGCCGCCGACCGTCCTCGAAGGGCGCTTCGGGTTCCTCCAGGCGTTCTGCGGCGACCAGGTCGACCTGGACGCCCTCACCTCCGGTCTGGGCGAGCACTGGGAGCTCCCCGGCATCTTCTTCAAGCCGTACCCGTGCAACCACTTCACCCACGCCGGGATCGACGCGGCCCTCCGCCTCCGCGCCGCCGGCCTGGACCCGGACGGCATCGAGTCGATCGAGCTGGGCGCGCCCACTCCCGTCCTGCGGACGATCGGCGAGCCGCACGAGGACAAGATCCGCCCGAAGTCCGGGTACCACGCCGCGTTCTCCGGCCCGTACACGGTCGCGGCGGCCCTGCTCGGCGGCGGCGGCCTCGGCGTCTTCCACGAGGACTTCACCGACGCGGCCGCCGCCGACCCCGCCCGGCTGGCGCTGGCGGCGAAGGTCCGCTGCGTCCCCGACGCCCGCTGCGACGAGATCTTCCCGCACCAGTTCCCGGCCGTGCTGCGCGTCCGCACCCGCGGCGGCGCCGTCCTGGAGGAGCGGGTGGACGCCAACCGGGGCGGGCCCGGCAACCCGCTGTCGGCCGAGGAGCTGGCGACGAAGTTCCGCCTGAACGCCGCCCGCCGGGTGCCCGGACCGCGGGCCGAGGAGATCACCGCGCTCACCTACGGACTGGCCGGGCTGGAGGACCTGGGGCCGCTGACGTCCCTGCTGCTCGGCTAGTTTCGGATGCCATGAGACATCTCGGCATTCTCGCCCACAGCGCGGAGGGCGCCGCGCTGTGCTTCCGGGCCTTCTGCCAGGAGGGCTTCCGCGAGCTGGGCCCCGACGACCATCCGGACGTGACGCTCGACCTCATCGCGCTGGCGCGCAGCATGCCCGCGTGGGAGGCCGGCGACCACGACCCGATCAGGGCGACGCTGGCCGAGAGCGTCCGGCGGCTCGCGGCGGCGGGCGCCGACTTCTTCGCCTGCCCGGACAACACCGCCCACCTGGCGCTGGAGCGTCCCGGCGGCGACCTCCCGCTGCCCGGCCTGCACATCGCCGGGGTGGTCGCCGACCGGGCCGCCCGCGACGGCCGGACGCGCGTCGGCGTCCTCGGCACCCGCTACACCATGGACGGCCCGGTCTACCCGCGCGAGCTGGCCGCGCGCGGCATCGCTGCCGAGGTCCCCGGGCCCGCCGACCGCGAGACCGTCGACCGGATCATCTTCGACGAGCTGGTCAACGGCGTCCTCACCGAGGAGTCGCGCCGCGAGTACGTCCGGATCATCGGCGGGCTCGCCGAACGCGGCTGCGACGCCGTCGCGCTGGTCTGCACGGAGATCCCGCTCCTGGTCACGCCCGAGGCGTCGCCGCTGCCGGTGCTCGACTCCACGCGCCTGCTGGCCCGCGCCGCCTTCGACGTCGCCGTCGGCCGCCGCCCCGTCCCCGCGTGGCGCGGCGGCCCTCCGGACGGCCGAGACTTCGACCGGCGTTGAAATGAGCCGCCCCTAGATTCGGGGACGTGGACAACCCAGACCTGGTCATCGGACGGTACGGCGACGTCGTCGCCGTCCTGTCCGGCACGCGATTCGCCGTACCGCCCGCCGCCGGCGGGCCGCCGGCGTCGCTCGCCTGGCTCCGGCGGACGGTGTGCCGGTTCAGCGAGGGCGCGGAGCACGAGCGGCGCCGCGCGATCGTCGTGGACGCGCTGCACGCCCTCGATCCGGCGCGGCTGCGCCGCCGTGCCCGCGACCTCGTGCGGGCCGGCGGCGCGCCGGCCGGGGTCGCGTGCCCCGTGCTCGGCGAGGCCCTCGGCGTCACCGACCTGGACGCCCTGGCGGAGGCCGTGCCCGCCGCCGCGTCCGGGTACCTGACCGGGCGGGGGCGGGACGGCGCGGACGCGGCCGTCGCGGTCCTCGTCCGGCTCCTCGGCCCCGGCCCGGACGAGGCGGTCGCGGGCCGCATCGCCATCCTCGTGCAGGCGGCCGAGGCGACGGCGGCGCTGGTGCGCACGGCCCTGCCGTACGCCCGCCGGCCGGAGTCGCGGGGCCTGCCCGTCGAGGACGTCGTCGCCGAAGTCCTGCGGTTCGACCCGCCCGTGCCGGCCATGCGCCGCGTCGCCGCCGAGGACGCCCGCCTGGGCGGCCGCGCGATCCCCCGGGGCGCCGTCGTGACGCTGGACCTGCGGGCGGCCAACCGGGATCCCGCCGTGTTCGACGATCCGGACCGTTTCGATCCCGGGCGGCGGGAACGCGGCCATCTGACGTTCGGCGCGGGCCGGCGGCCGTGCCCCGGCGCCGCCCAGGCGCTGCACCTGGCCTGCGGCGCGATCGAGGGCGCCGCAGGGGGAACGGAGGGAGTTCGGTGAACTTCAGGGATCTGCACTTCGGCGGCCGTCCGCTGGTGCTGCCCAACGCGTGGGACTTCGCGAGCGGCGCGGCGCTGGCGCGGGCGGGGTTCCCCGCGATCGGGACGACGAGCCTCGGCGTCGCGGCGGCGGCCGGGAAGACCGACGCGACCGGCGACACGCGGGCGGAGACCCTCGCGCTGGCCCGCGCGCTCTCGCGGCTGCCCGTGCCCGTCACCGTCGACGTCGAGGGCGGCTTCTCCGACCGGGCCGCGGACGTCGCCGGACTGGTCGCCGAGCTGGCCTCGTCCGGGATCGCCGGGATCAACCTGGAGGACGGGCGCGCGGACGGGACGCTCACGCCCCTCGACCACCAGGTCGCCGTGATCGGCGCCGTGAAGCGCGCCGCGCCGCAGGTGTTCCTCAACGCCCGCACCGACACGTTCTGGCTGGGCGAGCCCGACCGGGACGAGACGCTGCGGCGGGCGCGCGCCTTCGCGGCGGCGGGCGCCGACGGGATCTTCGTGCCCGGCATCGCGGACGACGCCGACATCCGGGCCGTGCTGGAGGCGGTGGACGTGCCGCTGAACGTCCTGTACCTGCCGGGCAGGACCGGGTACGCGCGGCTCGCGCGGCTGGGCGTGCACCGCGTGAGCACCGGCTCGCTGCCGTTCCGCAAGGCGCTGCACGCCGCCGTCGCCGCGGCCCTGGACGTCACCGGGGCGGACGGCGGAGGCCCGCCGCCCACCTACGAGGACGTCCAGCGGCTCGTCAGTGGCCCGTGATCCGGTCGGCGAGGCGCGCCAGCGCCGACGTGCCCGCCGACGGCGAGGACGATTCGCGGGCGTCGGCGGCCCGGTAGAGGGAGTACATGGCGTGGACGCCGAGCCAGCGCAGCGGCTCGGGCTCCCAGCGGCGGACGCGGCGGTCCACCCACGGCAGCGCGGTGAGGCGCGTGTCGTCCCGCAGGACGAGGTCGCGCATCGTGCGGCCGGCGAGGTTGGCGGTCGCGACGCCGTGGCCGGTGTAGCCGCCCGCGTGCCCGAGCCCGCTCTCGTGGTCGAGGACGACGGTCGCGCACCAGTCGCGGGGCACGCCGAGGACGCCCGACCAGGCGTGCTCGACCCGTCCCTCGCCGGCGACCGCGGGGAACATCGAGACGAGCATGCTCCACAGCGCGTCGACCGTGGCCGGCTCGGTGCGGCCGCCGTCGTCGACGCGGGAGCCGTAGCGGTACGGGCGGCCGCGGCCGCCGAACGCGATCCGGTCGTCGGCGGTGCGCTGCGCGTAGGTGTAGTAGTGGGCCATGTCGCCGAGCAGCTCGCGGCGCTCCCAGCCGATCGCCTTCCAGGTCACCGCGGGCAGCGGCGTCGTGACGATCATGGAGCTGTTCATCGGCAGCCAGTCGCGGCGGTGGCCGGGCATCCCGGCGGTGAAGCCCTCGGTGGCGCGCAGCACGTGCCCGGCGGCGACCGTGCCGTACGGGGTGACGGCGGTGGCCGCGCCGCCGCGCCGCGGGTTGATGCGCACGACCGGCGTGCCCTCGTAGATCTCCACGCCGAGGCCCCTGACGACGTCCGCGAGGCCGCGCGCGAGGGCGGCGGGCTGGACGCGGGCGCAGTGCGGGCTCCACGCCGCGCCGGTCGCGCCCTCGACGCGGAGCCGGTCGTCCCGCTCGGTGGCCGGCAGCGGGACGAGGTCGTCGTCCGTCCAGCCCCAGCGGCGCGCCTCGTCGACCATGGCGGCGAGCCGGGCGCGCTGGGCGGCGTTGCGCGCGACGTGCAGCACGCCGCCCTTCACGAGACCGGCGTCGATGCCCTCCTCGGCCGCGACCCGGACGACCTCGTCCACCGCGTCGAACATGGCGCGCTGCAGCGCGATCGCGGCGGGACGGCCGTGCCGGGCCGCGTAGCGCTCCCGGTCCCCGGCGATCTCGCCCAGCACCCAGCCGCCGTTGCGGCCGGACGCGCCGAACCCGGCGAACTCGCGCTCCAGCACGACGATCCGCAGGTCGGGGCGGGCGCGCTTGAGGTAGTAGGCGGTCCAGAGGCCGGTGTACCCGGCGCCGACGACGCACACGTCGGCGGTGCGCGGGCCCGGCAGCCGGGGGCCGGGTTCGGGGCGCCCGCCCGCCCGGTACCAGAAGGACACGCCGCCGTTGCCGAATCCGGGCGCGAGCGGCGCCCGGACCGAGGAGGAGCTCATGCGCTCATCCTGCTGTATTCCGTAGCAAAATCAACAGGTGACAACGGAATCTATGGGACGGCGTCGATGATTCGACGGGATCCGATCCAGCGGGAACGGTCCGCGGCGTAATAGGCGGCGCCGTCGGGGCCGGACGGGCCGTCCCGCCACCGCCGCATCCCGAGCTGCAGGGCGATCTCCGCCGACGCCGTGTTGGCCATGTCGATCTCGGCGGTGATCCGGTGCACCCCCACCACGCCGAAGGCGTAGTCGAGCACCGCGCGGGACGCCTCCGCGGCGAGCCCCTGGCCCCACTGGTCCGGCTCCAGGCTGTAGAGGATCTCGACGTCCGCGCCCAGCCCCGCCGGGGTGCCGAGCGGCCCCTCGTGCGGGCTCAGCCCCGCGACGCCGATCAGCGGGCCGCCCGGCGCGGCGCCGGGCGCCGCCGCGTCGATCCCGGCGGACCAGCGGGCCGGGCGCAGCGTCCACAGCCCGTAGCCCTCGGTCGCGAAGTCCCGTTCGCTCGCCTCGATGATCTCGCTGACCTGGACGGGCGTCACCATCCGGTCGTCGAACAGGTGGCGCCGGACGAGCGGCCCCGTCCAGTGCGTCAGCAGCGCGCGGTGGTCGCGCATCGACACCGGGTGCAGCGCGAGCCGCACCGTGCGCAGCACCTCAGTCATCCCCGGCCCCGTGCGCGCCCGGCTCCGCCGGGCCGTCGGCGGGCCATCGGGGCGGCTCCTCGCCGTCCGGGACGCCCACCCGGAACACGCGGAGCTGCAGGGCGAGGGCCTTGTAGTAGCCGACGAGCGTGACCAGCTCGACGACGGCGGCGCGGCCGAGCGTCGCGACCGCCTCGGTGAACACGGCGTCGGCGAGGTCGCCCTCGGCGGCGAGCTGCCGGGCCGCCTCGTGCACGACGCGCTCGCGGACGTCGCCGAACATGGGCGCGCGGCCCGCCCGCAGCGCGTCCGTCTCCGCGTCGGAGAGACCGTGCCGGCGGCCGATCCGCTCGTGCGCGTACCACTCGTAGTCGGACCGGGCGTGCGCGGCGACGACCAGCGTGGCGATCTCCCGCTCGCGCCTGGTGAACGCCGTCCGGAACCGCAGCGCGGCGCCGAGGTCCTGCAGCGGCCGCCCCACGGACGGGCTGTAGAGCATCGCGTTGAACGGGCCGTGCAGCCGGCCGACGTCGTCGGCCAGGCCGAACGGCGGGGTGCGGCCGCCGGCCCGCGGCCCGCCGGTCACCGCCTCGTACACGGCGCGCTGCTCGTCGCTCAGCGAACCGGGGAGCAGCAGCGGCAGCCTGGACGGGGGCGCGGAGCGCCGTGGTCGATCGTTGACGCGCTCGCCGCTCACGGGGTCGATCACTTACCGAACGCTAGGCGGTCGGCGCGGGCGGCTCAACCCCCGGTCCGGAATGTGAAACCCCGGGCACACGGTGACGTAGCGGTCGCGTAACACGCGTCGGCGAGCCTGGCCGTCGACCGCACCGGACACCGGAGGTGCGCCCGTCCCCCCGGAGGGAACGTTCCATGCCGCTGTTCCGCATCCGCACCGAGATCGAGGACAGGCCCGGACGCCTGGCCCTGCTCACCGACGCGCTGGCCCGGCGCGGCGCCAACATCCTCGGCCTGTCCGTGCAGATGGACGCCGAAGGGGTGGTGGACGAGTTCATCGTCGACGTCCCGCGCGGCGGCGCCGACGCGCGGGCGCTCGCCGAGACGCTGGGCGCGGCGGGCGGCGTCCGCACCGCCGTCCTTCCCGCGCGCCCGCACGAGCTGGTGGACGAGCCGACCCGCGCCCTCCTCCTCGCGGCCCGGCTGCGGACCGAGCCGCACGCCCTGCCCGAGGTGCTGGGCGAGCTGCTGCGCGCGGACGAGGCGGGCTGGGCCGCGCCGGACGGGCCCGGACCCGACCCGTGCGTCCTCGACGTCCCGGTGCACGACCGGCGCGTGCGGCTGCGCCGGTACGGCCTGCCGTTCACCGCCACGGAGGCGGCGCGGGCGGAGGCCCTGCTGCGCGCCGCGCTGCCCGCCGCGCCGCGCCGTCCCGCCCGCCGCCGGATGACGCTCCGCGACGGCACGCAGGTGGTCGTCCGGCCGATCGAGCGGCGCGACCTGGACGCCGTCCGGGCGCTGCACGAGCGCTGCTCGCTGGACAGCCGCAGGCTGCGGTACTTCAGCCCGATGCCGTGCCCGCCGCGGCGGACGATCGAGCGGTTCTGCGACCCCGCGCACGGCCTGACGCTGGTCGCCGAGGGCGCGGACGGGTCGCTGCTCGCGCTGGCGCACCTCATCCACGTCCTCGATCCGGGCGTCGCCGAAGTGGCGTTCCTGGTGGAGGACGCCTGGCAGGGGCGCGGGCTCGGGCGCGGCCTCGCCGAGCTGCTGCTGGTGCTCGCGCGCGACCGCGGTCTGGTGGAGGTGCGCGCGACGGTGCTGAGCGACAACGTGCGGATGCGGCGGCTGCTCGGCTCGTTCGGCGGCCGGACGCGGCGCACCGAGGACACCGCGGTCCTGGAGATCAGGCTCCGGCCCGCCGGCCGTCCCGCCGGCCCGGACGCGCTGGCAGGATGGCCGGGTGAGCGGCATCTATGACGACCCCTGGGCGTACGAGCTGGCGTGCTCGTTCCGCGACGTGCCCGCCGAGGTGGACGTCCTGCTCGGCTGGTGCGCCGAGCAGGGCGCGCAGCCCGCGACGGTGCTGGAGCTGGCCGCCGGGCCCGCCGAGCACGCCCGCGAGTTCGCGCGCCGCGGCCTGGCCGCGACGGCGCTCGACCTCAACCCGGAGATGTGCGCCTACGCCGCCCGCCCCGGCGCCCGGATCGAGGTCGTCCAGGACGACATGACCCGGTTCGACCTGGGCCGCCGGTTCGACCTCGTCGTCACGATGCTCGACTCCACGTCCCATCTGATGACGCTGGACGCGTTCGTCGCGCACCTGCGCCGCGTCGCCGCGCACCTGGCCCCCGGCGGCCTCTACATCGTGGAGATGTCCCATCCCCGCGACCGGCTGGGCGACGAGCCGAGCGTCAGCACCGGCTGGACGGTCGAGCGCGGCGGCGTCCGCGCGAGCGTCCGCTGGGGCGAGCCGGGCGACCGGCTCGACCCGGTCACCCAGATCGCCGACGACCGCGTCACGATGACGATCACGGAGGGGGGCGGCACGCGGGTGATCCGCGACGTCGTCCCCTACCGCTTCTGGACCGCCGGCGAGCTGGACGCCGCGGTCCGCCTCGCCGGCGGCCTCGACGCGGTCGCGCGGTACGGCGACTTCGGGACCGGCGAGGACGCCGTGGCCCTCGCCGATCCCGCCGCCTGGCGCATGATCACGATCCTGCGCGGCGCCGCCTAGGACGCGGGCGGCGGCGCCCAGCCGGGCATCGGGTAGGCCGCCAGCAGGTCCCGGATCTGCCCCGCGACCCGTTCGACGACCGCCTCGTCCTGCTTGGCGGTCGCCTGCACGACCTCGTCGATCCACGCCGCGACCCGCGGCATGTGCTCCGCGCCGAGCCCGCGGGTGGTGATCGCGGCGGTGCCGAGCCGCAGCCCGGACGGGTCGAACGGCTTGCGCGGGTCGAACGGGACGGCGTTGTAGTTCAGCTCGATCCCGGCGCGGTCGAGGGCCTGCGCCGCCGGCTTCCCGGCGACGCCCTTGTTCGTCAGGTCGATCAGGACGAGGTGGTTGTCGGTGCCGCCGGAGATCAGGTCGTAGCCGCGGTCGATCAGCGCGGCCGCCAGCACCTGCGCGTTCGCGACGATCTGCCGCGCGTACGCGGAGAACTCCGGCCGGGCCGCCTCCTTCAGCGCGACGGCGATCGCGGCGGTCGTGTGGTCGTGCGGGCCGCCCTGCAGGCCGGGGAAGACCGCCTTGTCGATCGCCTTCGCGTGCTCGGCGGTCGACAGGATCATCGCGCCGCGCGGGCCGCGCAGCGTCTTGTGCGTCGTCGTCGTGACCACGTCCGCGTGCCCGATCGGCGACGGGTGGGCGCCGCCCGCGATCAGGCCGGCGATGTGCGCGACGTCGGCGGCGAGCACCGCGCCCGCCTCGCGGGCGATCTCCGCGAACGCCGGGAAGTCGATCGTCCGCGGGATCGCGGTGCCGCCGCACCAGATCAGCTTCGGCCGCTCCCTGAGCGCCAGGTCGCGCACCTGGTCCATGTCGACGCGCCCGGTGTCGGCGCGCACGTCGTAGCGGACGGGCCGGAACCACTTGCCGGTCGCCGACACCGACCAGCCGTGCGTGAGGTGCCCGCCCATCGGCAGTGACAGCCCCATCACCGGGTCCCCCGGCTCCAGGAACGCCATGTAGACGGCGAGGTTCGCGGGCGACCCCGAGTACGGCTGGACGTTGGCGTGCTCGGCGCCGAACACCTCCTTGGCCCGCTGGATCGCCAGCAGCTCGATCGGGTCGACGTTCTGCTGGCCCTCGTAGTACCGCTTGCCGGCGTAGCCCTCGGAGTACTTGTTCGTGAGGACCGACCCGGTGGCCTCCAGGACGGCCGGCGACACGTAGTTCTCGGACGCGATCAGCCGGAGCTTCTCGTACTGGCGGCGGGCCTCGGCCTCCACCAGCCCGGCGATCTCGGGGTCCTGGCCTTGCAGGTGGGGTACGGGCGGTACGTGCATGGTGCCTCCGCGCTGCTCGCGCCGGGACCTCGGGCGCCCCGGCGAGGGGTACCCGTACACCCAGGCGCGCGGCGTGCGGACTAGTTTCGCTCCCCGGTGGTCGTCTCCACCTTCACTGCGCCAGTCACGTGGACGCCATCATACCGGCCCGGCCGCCGCCGCGCCGGGACGGAGACGACGAACAGCCCGCCCAGCAGGAGCAGCGACCCGGCGGCGACGGGCGCCGACAGGCGCTCGCCGAGCACCGCGACGGCGAGGCCCGCGGCCACGAGCGGCTCGGCGAGGCTGAGCGTCCCGGCGGTCGCGGCCGGCACGCGGCCCAGGCCGGTGACGAAGAACATGTAGGCGGCGGCCGTCGCGGCGATCCCGAGCCAGGCGACCAGCGCCGCCGTGCGCGGCGCGGCGAGGGCGGGCAGCTCCGCCAGCGTCCAGGGCAGCAGGGCCGCTCCCCCGGCGAGCAGCGTCACCGAGACGGCGGCGGCCATGCCCGCGTCCCGTCCGGTGAGGACCTTGGCGGACACCGTGTACACGCCGAAGCACGTCCCGGCGGCGAGGCTCAGCAGGACCCCCGCCGGGTCGACGTGGACGGCGGACCCGGGGACCATCAGCAGCGCGACGCCGCCGATCGCGCACCCCGTCCCCGCCCACCACCTGCGGCTGAGCCGCGTCCCCAGGACGAGCCGCTCGCACAGCCCGGTGGAGACCGGCGCCAGCCCGAACACCACCGCGGTCGCGACGGCGGCGCCGGTGCGGTCGACGGCGCTGAAGAACGCCGCCTGGAACGTCCCCGTCGCGGCGGAGGCCGCCAGGAGCGGCGGCCACGTCCGCCGTGTCAGCGCCAGGAACGCGCGCCGGTTCGCCACGAGCACCAGCGCGGCCAGGATCAGCCCGCCCGAGAAGATCCGCGCCCCGCCGACCGCGACCGGCCCGGCGCCGGGCCCGGCCAGCACCTGCGCGGGCCCGACCGTCCCCCAGAGGATCCCGGCCGCGAGCACCAGCAGCGACCCGGATGCGTTGCTTTGTCGGTCCATACGTCGAACGCTAGAAAGAAATGCGGCTGTATTCGCACCGGGCCGCGTTTCGTTCGACTCAGCGGGCTGCCGCCGCCATTCGTTCGCCGCCCACGCCCCGCAGCGCCCGTCGGTCGCGGGACGTTCGGCCTCACCGCCTGCCGGTCGGTGGAAGTTCGGACTGCTCCGCAGGCTGGACGTAGTCGTAGACGACGGTGGTGCGGACGTCCACGAACTCCTTGCGCCGCGCCAGCCGGTCGAGCACGAAGTCGCGCAGGTACGCGGTGCTCGGCACCGCCACGTGCACGAGCAGGTCCTCGTTGCCCGTCACCACGAAGACCCCGACGGCCTCGGGCATCGCGGCCATGCCGTCCCGGGCCGACTCGATCGCCTCCCGCGACTGCGGCCGGATCCGGATCGAGATCAGCGCCTGCACCCCGCGGTCGAGGCGCTCGAAGTCCACCGCCGCGTGGAAGCCGGTGATGACGCCCCGCGCCCGCAGGGCCCGCGTCCGCTCCAGGGCCGTGGACGGCGCGATCCCGACCGCCTCGGCCAGTTCCCGGTTGGTCTGCCGCCCGTCGCGCTGGAGGCGCCGCAGGATCGCCTGGTCGACCGCGTCCATCCGTCCCCCTCCGAACTTCCCGCCCGACGCCGAACTCCCGGACGCAAACCACGCCCGGACGCCTCATTCCCCGAAGATTATTCGATATCCGCCGCGCGCGCCTCGCGGCGGCGGCGCCGCTCGCGGGCCGATCCCGCGGCGGCGGCCCGTCCGAAACGGCGTGCGGCCCGGCCCCCTGGTCGGGGCCGGGCCGCACGAAAGCCGGTGCGGTCGTCCGGGTCAGCGGGCCGCGGCCTCCATCGCCTTCTTCACCGCGGCGCGCTTCTGGCGGAGCTTCGAGAGCGCCTCTTCGAGGATGGCCTCGCCGTCCTCGTCGCTGCGGCGCTCCTTCACGTACGCCAGGTGCGTCTTGTAGGGCTCGGTCTTCGGCGGGGCGGGGGGGTTCGCCGAGTCCTGGCCGGCGGGGAACCCGCAGCGCGGGCAGTCCCACGTCTCGGGGACCGCGACGTCCGTCGCGAAGCTGGGGCGGGTCTCGTGCCGGTTGGCGCAGTAGAAGGTCACCCAGACGCGGGGGGCGGCGTCGCCGCGCTCCGCCTCTCCCATCGGACCGGCCCCGACACGGCTGCCCCGAATCGCGTTGCCACTACCCACGGATAACTCCTCGCTCGGTGTTCCGCCGCCGTCCGTGACCTCGCGGGACGGCGCGGATGATCGCATGTGTCAGACGGGTGCTCAGCCGACGCCCTTGTGCTTGAACAGCAGCCCCAGCACGACGATCGAGGCGAACCACAGCACCCCGACGCCGACCGTCAGCCGGTCGAGGTTGCGCTCGACCACGGACGACCCGCCCAGCGACGACGAGACGCCGCCGCCGAACATGTCCGACAGCCCGCCGCCCTTGCCCTTGTGCATCAGGACGAGGACCACCATCAGCAGGCTCGTGGCGATGAGCACGATGGACGATGCGATGATCACGATTCTTCAACGCCTTTGTCTGTAGGTCGGACGGAGGGGCGCGCCGGGCGGTTTACCCGTCAGCTACGAAGGGTACGACGAACTACCCGCTGGTTCGGCAAGAACCCCCAGTTCACGCAGAATTGATCAGTATTGATCAGACGGGGAGCTCCCGGTACCGGCAGATTTTGACGAACTCTCCCGGGTCCAGGCTGGCACCACCGATCAAGGCGCCGTCCACGTCGTCCTGCGCCATGAGCTTGGCGACGTTGCCGCCCTTGACCGAACCGCCGTACAGGATACGCACATCGTCGGCCACTCCGCCGTCGTACAGCTCGGCGAGCCGCGTCCGGATCGCGGCGCAGACCTCCTGCGCGTCCTGCGGGGTGGCGACCTCGCCGGTGCCGATGGCCCAGACCGGTTCGTAGGCGATCACGGTGCGGCGCAGCTGCTCGGCGGTGATCTTCTCCAGCCCGCCGTCGAGCTGCGCGAGGCAGTGCTGGACGTGCGCGCCGGCCTTGCGGACGTCCAGGCCCTCGCCGATGCAGAGGATCGGGGTGATGTCGGCGGCGAGCGCGGCCCTGGCCTTGGCGTTGACCGTCGCGTCGTCCTCGGCGTGGTACTGGCGGCGCTCGGAGTGCCCGACGACGGCGTAGGAGCAGCCGAGCTTGGCCAGCATCGCCGCGGAGATCTCGCCGGTGTAGGCGCCGGAGGCGTGCTGGGAGACGTCCTGCGCGCCGTACTGGATGCCGAGCCGGTCGGCGTCGATCAGCGTCTGCACGGACCGGATCGCGGTGAACGGCGGGAGCACGGCGACGTCGACGGCGTCGAAGTCGGGCTCCTTGAGCGCGAACGCCATCTTCTGGACGAGCGCGATCGCCTCGAGGTGGTTGTTGTTCATCTTCCAGTTGCCCGCCATCAGCGGCTTGCGGGAAGGGGTAGCGGGGGCCATCGGTCAGTCCTCCAGAGCCTGCAGGCCGGGCAGCGTCTTGCCTTCGAGGTATTCGAGGCTCGCGCCGCCGCCGGTCGAGATGTGGGAGAAGGCGGCCTCGTCGAAGCCGAGTCGCCGGACGGCCGCGGCGGAGTCGCCGCCGCCGACCACGGTGAACGCGCCGGAGTCGATGAGGCCCTGCGCCACGGCCCGGGTGCCGTGCGAGTACGGCTCCATCTCGAACACGCCCATGGGGCCGTTCCAGAAGACCGTCCTGGCGTCGGCGAGACGCGCGGCGAAGAGCTTGCCCGACTCGGGCCCGATGTCGAGGCCGAGCCGGTCGGCCGGGATCGCGTCGGCGGCGACCACGGCGTGGTCGGCGTCGGCCGCGAAGTCGGCGGCCGCGACGATGTCGACGGGCAGCACGAACTCGACGCCCGCCTCCCCGGCCCGCCGCAGGTAGTCGCGGACGGTGTCGAGCTGGTCCTCCTCCAGCAGGCTCCGGCCGACCTCGTGGCCCTGGGCCTTGAGGAAGGTGAACACCATGCCGCCGCCGATCAGGATGCGGTCGGCCTTGCCGAGCAGGCTGTCGATCACGCCGAGCTTGTCGGACACCTTGGAGCCGCCGAGCGCGACCGCGTACGGGCGCTCGACGTCCTCGGTGAGCCGCTTCAGCACGTCGACCTCGGTGGCGATCAGCCCGCCGGCGGCGTGCGGGAGCCGCCGCGGCACGTCGTAGACGGACGCGTGCCTGCGGTGCACCGCGCCGAACCCGTCCCCGACGTAGATCTCGGCGAGCGCGGCCAGCCGGTCGGCGAACGCGCCGCGCTCGGCGTCGTCCTTGCTGGTCTCGCCCGGCTCGAAGCGCAGGTTCTCCAGCAGCGCGACGCCGCCGTCCGCGAGGCCGTCGGCGGCGGCGCGGGCGGAGCCGCCCACGACGTCCGACGCGAACGTCACGTCCGCGCCGAGCAGCTCGCCCAGGCGGCGGGCGACCGGCGCCAGCGAGAACTCCGGCTTCACCTGGCCCTTGGGACGGCCGAGGTGGGCGCAGACGATGACCTTGGCGCCCCTGGTCCGCAGCGCCTCGATCGTCGGGAGGCTGGCCCGGATCCGCCCGTCGTCGGTGATGGCGCCGTCCTGCAGCGGGACGTTCAGGTCCGCGCGGACGAGCACGCGCCTGCCGGCGACGTCGAGATCGTCAATGGTGCGCATCGGGATGCGATGTCCTTCCGTACACGGCCGCGCCGCGGCCGCGCGCGTCCTGCGCGGCCACGGCGGCGGCGGTTCCCGGGCTCCGGCCCGGCAGCGGTCAGAGCTGGGAGCCGACGAGCTTGACGAGGTCGACGAGGCGGTTGGAGTAGCCCCACTCGTTGTCGTACCAGCCGACGACCTTGACCTGGTCGCCGATGACCTTGGTCAGCCCGGAGTCGAAGATGCAGGACGCCGGGTCGGTGACGATGTCGCTGGAGACGATCGGGTCCTCGGTGTAGACGAGGTAGCCCTTCAGCGCGCCCTCGGCGGCCTTCTTGAACGCCTCGTTGACCTCCTCGACCGTGACCTCGCGGGACACGTTGACGGTCAGGTCGGTGGCGGAGCCGGTCGGCACCGGGACGCGCAGCGCGTAGCCGTCCAGCTTGCCCTTCAGCTCGGGCAGCACGAGGCCGATCGCCTTGGCGGCGCCGGTGGAGGTCGGCACGACGTTCAGCGCGGCGGCGCGGGCGCGGCGCAGGTCCTTGTGCGGCGCGTCCTGGAGGTTCTGGTCCTGCGTGTAGGCGTGCACCGTCGTCATCAGGCCCTTCTCGATGACGAAGTTGTCGTGCAGCACCTTCGCCAGCGGGGCCAGGCAGTTGGTGGTGCAGGACGCGTTGGAGATCACCGTGTGCCGGGCGGGGTCGTACTTGTCGTCGTTGACGCCCAGGACCAGGGTGACGTCCTCGTTCTTCGCCGGCGCGGAGATGATCACCTTCTTGGCGCCGTTGTCGGCGTGCACCTTGGCCTTGGTGGCGTCGGTGAAGAAACCGGTGGACTCCACCACGATGTCGGCACCGACGTCGCTCCACTTCAGGTTGGCGGGGTCGCGCTCGGCGAACGCCTTGATCGCCCTGCCGCCCACGACGATCTCGTCGGCGGTGGCGCGCACCTCCTCGGGGAAGCGGCCGAGGATGCTGTCGTACTTGAGCAACTGGGCGAGCGTGGCGTTGTCGGTCAGGTCGTTGACCGCCACGATCTCGATGTCGGCCCCGCTCGCCTTGACAGCGCGGTAGAAGTTGCGGCCGATCCGGCCGAACCCGTTGATGCCTACTCGGATGGTCACGGAACGGCTCTCCCTCACGTCGTATCGCCCGGCTCGGGCCGGACTGTCAACTGCGGTGATTCCGGGGTTCTCCCCCGCCTTCGACCCTATCCAATGACTCACGGGTAGCCCGACACCGGTGGCGTGGGTTTCCACGGGTGATCCCGCCGTCCCCCGGCCGGGGGATTGCCCCGCTTCCACCCCAGCTCACGGCATTCGTCGATCATCACTACACTCGCCGTCCATGTGGCGCGGGTTGGCTGTCCTGGTGATCGTCGCTCTGCTCGCGTGCCCGCCCGGGTCCGCCGCGGCGGACCCGCTGGAGCGTGCCAAGCCCGTGAACCGCGTCGACCACCTCACCGCCGAGCTGCGGCGCGACCCCGTCTACGTCACCGATCACGCGCCGCGCGCGCTGCCGGAGGACGCGGCCCAGCGGATCAGGAGGGCCGTCGCCCGGCTCGGCGTCCCCGCCTACGTCGCGGTGACGCCGGCCCGGCTCGCCGACGGCTACGGGACGGAGGACCTCGTCCCGCTGCTGCACGACGGCCTCGGCCGCCCCGGCGTCTACATCGTGGCCGACCCGACGAGTCCGTCGCTCTCCGCCGTCCAGTACGGCGGCGCGACGCTCCCGGTGAAGGACGCGATGTGGGCCACGGCGTCGGAGCTGCCCTCCGACGCGGGCGCGGTCGCGATGGTCGAGCGGTTCGTGGAGATCGCCCTGTCCGGCCATGCCGCGGAGCGGCGGGAGCGCGGCGGCCCGAGACCGAAGTCGAAGGTGCGCATCGCCCTGGACGCCCGGGACCGCTCGGAGCGCGCGGCGAGCCGGGCGGAATGGCGCGCGTTCGCCGGCGGGACCGCGATCAGCGGCGCGGCGCTGCTGCTCCTGCTCCTCCTGGTGTCGTATCGGAGGAGGTCGGCCCGGGCCCGGAAGGCGCTGGGCAGGGCCGCCGGGCCCGGTTCCGCGGCGCGTGCGAAGAAGCGGGGGAAGCGCCGGTGAACGCCATCGCCAGGATCCTGGTCCTTGCGGCCCTCACCGTCGTCCCGCCGCTGGTCGCGGTGGCTCCGGCGGCCGCGGGCGAGCCGATCCCCGGTTACGCGCGGCACAGGCTGGACCGCGTCGCGGCGGCGCTCGCCGAGGACCCCCTCTTCGTCGACCCCGACATGTCCTCGGCGCTGGACGAGGCCGGCCGGGCCCGCGTCCAGGCGGCGATGCGGTCGGCGGCGGGCGCGCTCGGCACGCCCGTCTACGTGGTGGTGATCCCCAACCGGCCGGAGTCGGAGAGCCAGGGCAGGGACGACGTGGTCCTGCACGGGCTCCACGACCGGCTCCGCCGCGACGGCCTCTACGTGCTGGTCAACTCGTCCGCCTGGTTCGAGGAGGAGGCGTTCGGCGCCCCACGCCGGCTGTACTCCATCGACGACGAGCGCACGGACCGGCCCGCCGACCCCGACAACCGGTTCGCCGACCTGGCCGACCGGCTATCGGCCCGGCTGCAGATCATCCGGGACGCGCCGTCCAGCACCCCGCAGACTCCCCGCCTCTACACCACGCCCGACCCGTTCGGGCAGGAGGACCGGCCGGGGCGGCCGGTCGAGCCCGAGACCGGGGCCTTCTTCCTCTCCGGCCTGCTGCTCGCCGGACCGGTCGCCGGCCTCACGCTGTACGGCGCCGGGGCGGGCGCCGCCGCGTACCGGCGGCGGCGCCGCGCGCCCCGTCCCGCGATCGCCGCCGAGGCCGCCGAGGCCGCCGGGGCCCATCCGGGCGCTCCCGCCGAGCCGTCGGTGAAATGGCTGCGCCGCACGGGCCGCAGGGAGCTGGACCGGCTGCGCGCCCTGCTGCCCGAGAGCACCGGGAACCCGGGCCGCGAGTACGCCGTGTCCGCCTACGACGTCGCGCAGATCCTCTACGACGACGCGGGCGACGACCCCGCCCGGTCGCTGGACCTCGCCGGTGCGATCGTCCTGGCCCGGCTGGGCCGGGCGGCCCTCGCGCGGGAGACCGCGACGCCGCCGGCGCCGTGCTTCGTCAACCCGCTGCACGGCCAGGCGACGCAGAACCGGAAGATGCGGCTGGGCGCGGGGGGCTCCAGGCGACGGCGCGTCTGCGCGGCGTGCGCCGGCCGGAGCACGGCGGAGCTGGCGGCGCGCGAGCTGAAGGTCCCCGGCCCGGACGGGCCGCGCCCCCACCACACCATCGCCGGGGTCTGGAAGGACACCGCCTTCGGGGCCGACGGCGATCTGATCCGGCGCATCCAGGAGTATCTCGGTGTCGAGTGAACCATCCCCCGGCGAGCGGCTGGCCGCGGCGCTGCGGCGCTCCCCCATCTACGTCGACCCGTCCCTCGCCTCCGCGCTGCCCGAGGCGGACCGGACGCGGCTCATCGCCAAGTTCCGCAAGCTGCCCGTGCCGGTGTTCGTCGTCCTCGTCCCGCTGGTCAAGGGCGGCACCTGGAGCGACGACGAGCAGCTGGCGACGGTCGTGCACGCGAAGCTCGGCCGGGACGGCGCCTACATCACGTTCAGCGACATCGGGGACGACCTGCGGGCGAAGGAGTTCGGCGGCGACCGCCAGGCCCGCTACGCCGCGTGGGCGGTGTCCTTCGACCGCTCGATGGACGACGCGCCCCTCGCGGCCCGCCTCGACCGCATCGCCGATCTCATGCTGTCGGGCAACGCCAAGAAGGAGTACGACCGCCAATCGGCGCTGATCCAGAAGCGCGCCGAGGAGCGCCGGTCGGCGGAGGACTCCCGGTCCGGCGGCTCCTCGGCGCTGCCGCTCACGCTCGGCGCCGCAGGGGTCGCGGCCGCCGGGATCGCCGGCCTCCTGCTGTGGCGGCGCCGCCGCATGGCGTCCGCGGACCGCGCGGGCAGCGCGCTGCTCCTGCCCCGCACGGTGTTCTCCACGGCGAAGCGCGCCAGCGAGGACCAGCTCCGCGAGCAGACGTCGCACGAGGTCATCGCCTTCGGCGAACTCCTCGACAGCACGGACGTGCCCGTCTCCGGGGAGCGGACCGGCGACCTGATGACCCGGGCGCTGGACGCCTACCAGGCGGCCGGCAAGACGCTGGACCGGGCGCGCGGCATCCCGGACCTGGCGGGCGTCCTCGTCCTCCTCGACCAGGGCCGCGACGCGCTCGCGTCCGCGCAGGCCGTCGCCGCCGGCGGGCCGGAGATCCCGCCGAGCCCGCTCTGCTTCTTCAACCCGCTGCACGGTGACGCGGCCACCAGGATCGAGTGGCGGCCCATCGGCTCCCGCCGCCGCCTCCGCGTCCACGCCTGCCGCGACTGCGCCCGCGCGTCCCACGCGAAGGAGACCCCCGACATCCTCATGGACCGCCGCGACGGCCGCGACGTCCCCTACTTCGAGGTGGACCCGTCCCAGAGCGTCTGGGCCGAAACCGGCTACGGCCAGCTACGCGGCGACCTGGTCCAGAGGATCCTCAGAGGCGACCTGAAGCCCGAATAGCGATTCCGGACCCGCGCGGTCACGGGAACCCGCGCGTGGTGAGGATCGACCGGTTCGTGACGGGGTTCCAGGGGTGGCCTCCTGGGAGTCACTGCAGCATGTCGGCCGTGAGGTTGGCGTCGGTGCCGGGGATGCCCTGGTCGCCGGCGCGCTTGTCGGCCATGGCGAGGAGGCGGCGGATGCGGCCGGCGATGGCGTCCTTGGTGAGGGGCGGGTCGGCGAGCTGGCCGAGTTCCTCCAGGGACGCCTGCTTGTGCTCCAGGCGGAGGCGGCCGGCGTTGACGAGGTGCTCGGGCGCGTCGTCGCCGAGGATCTCCAGGGCGCGGGCGACGCGGGCGCCGGCGGCGACGGCGGCGCGGGCGGAGCGGCGCAGGTTGGCGTCGTCGAAGTTGGCGAGCCGGTTGGCGGTGGCGCGGACCTCGCGGCGCATGCGGCGCTCCTCCCAGGCGAGGACGCTGTCGTGCGCGCCGAGCCGGGTGAGGAGGGCGCTGATGGCGTCGCCGTCCCGGACGACGACGCGGTCGACGCCGCGGACCTCGCGGGCCTTGGCGTGGATCTTGAGGCGGCGGGCGGCGCCGACGAGGGCGAGCGCGGCCTCCGGGCCGGGGCAGGTCACTTCGAGCGACATGGAGCGGCCGGGCTCGGTGAGGGAGCCGTGCGCGAGGAACGCGCCGCGCCAGGCCGACTCGGCGTCGCAGGCCGCCCCCGCGACCACGTGCCGGGGCAGCCCTCGGACGGGCCGCCCGTTGCCGTCGATGAGGCCGGTCTGCCGGGCGAGCGACTCGCCGTCCCGGATGACGCGGACGACGTAGCGGTTGCCCTTGCGCAGGCCGCTCGGCGCGAGCACGACGACCTCGGAGGTGTGCCCGAACACCTCCGCGATGTCCTTGATCAGGCGCCGGGCCGCGACCCCGGTGTCGATCTCGGCCTCGATCACGATGCGCCCGCTGACCAGGTGCAGGCCCCCCGCGAACCGCAGCAGCGTCGAGACCTCGGCCTTGCGGCAGCACGGCTTCATGACCGTGAGCCTGCTCAGCTCGTCCTTGACCACACCGGTCATCGCCATCTGATGAACCCTCCCCCTATCGGACTCCCAGCAGTGTGGCCGATGCCGACCACGCGGGATGTCACTCGCTGAAAATCTGTACCAAGGCTTGGGCCAGCCGGGCGGGTTCATGACGCGGCGAGCCGTCGTCGGCGGCGACGTCGGCGAGGACCAGCCGCCCGCCGAGGGCCTGGACGGCCTTGTCGAGCGCCGCCGGGTCGTCCACCACGCCCCGGTCGGCGAGGACGACGTCGACCCGCAGGTCGGGGGCGTGCGCCTGCAGGACCTCCAGGTGGGTCTGCGGCGAGAAGTCGTCGGTCTCGCCGGGCTGCGGCGCGAGGTTCAGCGCGACGACGCGGCGGGCGCGGGCGGCGGTGAGCGCGCGGGCCAGCGCGGGCACCTTGAGGTGCGGCAGGACGCTGGTGAACCAGGAGCCGGGGCCGAACACGATCCAGTCGGCGCCGTCGACGGCGTCGAGGGCCTCCCGGCAGGCGGGCGGGTCGCCGGGGACGAGCGAGACGCCGAGCACGCTGCCGGGCGTCTTCGCGCACGCCGCCTGCCCTTTGACGTGGGTGATCTCGTCCGGACGGGACGGGTCGGCGCCGCGCACCTCGGCGACGATGTCCATCGGGACGGCCGCCATCGGCAGCACGCGCCCGTGCGCGCCGAGCAGCCGGCCGACCCAGTCGAGGCCCGCGACGGTCGAGCCGGAGGCGTCGGCGCCGCCGAGCAGCTCCCACAGCGCGACGATCAGCAGGTTGCCGACGGCGTGGCCCTGGAGGTCGCCCTCGCTGCGGAACCGGTGCTGGACGACGTCCCGCCAGGTCTGGCCCCATTCGTCGTCGCCGCACAGCGCGGCGAGCGCCATCCGCAGGTCGCCGGGCGGCAGCACGCCGAGCTCGCGGCGGAGCCGTCCGCTGGAGCCGCCGTCGTCGGCGACGGTGACGATCGCGGTCAGCCGGTCGGTGACGCGGCGCAGCGCCGACAGCGAGGCGTAGAGGCCGTGGCCCCCGCCGAGCGCGACGACGTTCGGGCCCGCGTCCGGGCCAGGGGACTTCACCGTGCCGTTACTCTCCTCGTCCGGGAGCCGCGGGTGGTCATTCGCGGCCGAGGTCACGGTGGGCGACCTGCACCTCGATGCCCTCGTCCCGCAGCCGGGCGGCGATCTGTTCCGCCATGGCCACACTACGGTGTTTTCCGCCGGTGCATCCCACGGCGAGGGTCACGTAGTGCTTGCCCTCGCGCTCGTAGCCGTCGGAGAGCAGCCGCAGGACCTCGGAGTAGGCGTCCAGGAACTCCTTGGCGCCGCGCTGCCCGAGGACGTAGTCGCGGACGGCGGTGTCGCGGCCCGTCATCGGCCGCAGCTCCGGCACCCAGTGCGGGTTCGGCAGGAACCGGCAGTCGACGACGAGGTCGGCGTCGACCGGCAGGCCGTACTTGTAGCCGAACGACACGACGGTCGCGCGCAGGCTGGACTCGCCGGTGTCGTTGCCGAAGAACCCGATGATCTTGTTGCGCAGCTCGTGCACGTTGAGGCCGCTGGTGTCGATCACCAGGTCGGCCTCGGCGCGCACCTCGCGGACCAGCTCCCGCTCGCGGGCGATGCCGTCGACGAGGCGGCCGTCGCCCTGCAGCGGGTGCGGGCGCCGGACGCTCTCGAAGCGGCGCACCAGGTCGGCGTCGCTCGCCTCCAGGAACACCACCCGCGGGTGGACGCCGCGCGCCTCCAGCTCGGCGATCGAGGAGTGCAGGTCCTCGGTGAACGCGCGGCTGCGCACGTCGACGACGACCGCGATGCGGGGCACCGCGTTCTTCACCCGGCCGCCGAGGTCGGCCATCGTGGCGAGCAGCCCCGGCGGCAGGTTGTCGACCACGAACCAGTCGAGGTCCTCCAGGGACTTGGCCGCGGTGCTGCGGCCCGCCCCCGACATGCCGGTGACGATCACGATGTCCGGGATCTTGGTCTCGCTGGTCATGCCCGTCTCCCCCTGTGCTCCCCGTCGCCCGTGCCCTGCCCCGCGCCCCCCGCGGGGACGGCGCCGCCGTGCAGCGCCGCGACGATGCCCTGCGCGCTGCGCATGCCGATTCCCGGGACCTCGGCGACCTGCTCGGGCGTCGCGTCCTTCAGCCGCTTCAGCGAGCCGAAGTGTTTCAGCAGCGCCGCGCGCCGCG
Organism: Actinomadura sp. GTD37; assembly: GCF_041951365.1. Lineage (NCBI taxonomy): Bacteria > Bacillati > Actinomycetota > Actinomycetes > Streptosporangiales > Thermomonosporaceae > Actinomadura > Actinomadura sp. GTD37. The sequence continues at coordinate 48,880 of NZ_JBGNUS010000006.1, read as the reverse complement.
CCGGGCCCAGACCCGGAACGTTATCGAGTTCGCTGGCCGTCATGGTCTTGGAACGCCGCTGCCGGTGGAAGGTGATGGCGAACCGGTGCGCCTCGTCGCGTACCCGCTGGACGAGGAACATGCCCTCGCTGTTGCGCGGCAGGATGACGGGATCGGCCTCGGCGGGGAGCCACAGCTCCTCCAGCCGCTTGGCGATCCCGCAGACCGCGATGTCGTCGACGCCCAGTTCGTCGAGGGCGCGCTGCGCGGCGGCGACCTGCGGCGGGCCGCCGTCGACGAGCACCAGGTTGGGCGGGTAGGCGAACTTGCGCGGCCGCCCGGTCTCCGGGTCGACCGGCTGGTGCGCGCCCTCCCCCGTCCCGCTCTCGGGGGACGGCCCCCCGGCCCCCTCGGCCCCCTCGCCGGGATCGCCCAGGTGGTCGAGCTCCCCCCGCTTCTCGCTCTCGGCGAGGTACCGGCGGAACCGGCGGGAGATCACCTCGTGGATGGAGCGGACGTCGTCCTGCCCCTCGACGGCCTTGATCGTGAACCGGCGGTACTCGCCCTTGCGGGCCAGGCCGTCCTCGAACACGACCATGGACGCGACCACGTCGGTGCCCTGCAGGTTGGAGACGTCGTAGCACTCGATGCGCAGCGGCGCCTCGTCGAGGTCGAGGGCGTCCTGGATCTCCTGGAGCGCCCGGCTGCGGGTGGTCAGGTCGGACGCGCGGCGCGTCTTGTGCTGCTTCAGCGCCTCGTGCGCGTTGCGCGCGACCGTCTCCAGCAGGGCCTTCTTGTCGCCGCGCTGCGGGACGCGCAGCCGGACCGGCCCGTCGCGCTGCTCGGACAGCAGCTCGGCCATCGCGTCCTCGTCGGGCGGCAGCGCCGGGACGAGGACCTCGCGGGGCACCGACTCGCTCTCGCTGTAGGTCTGGATGAGGAAGTCCTCGACGAGGTCACTGGTGGTGACCTCCTCGACCTTGTCGACGACCCAGCCGCGCTGCCCGCGGATGCGGCCGCCGCGCACGTAGAACACCTGGACGGCCGCCTCCAGCTCGTCCTCGGCGAAGGCGATCATGTCGCAGTCGGTGCTGTCGGGCAGGACGACGGCCTGCTTCTCCAGGGCGCGCTCCAGCGCGCGGATGTCGTCGCGGAGCCGTGCGGCGCGCTCGTACTCCTGGGACGCGGCGGCCTCGCGCATGTCGCGTTCGAGGCGCTTGATGAACCGGGTCGTGTTGCCCGCCATGAAGTCGCAGAAGTCCTCGGCGAGGAGGCGGTGCTCGTCCGGGGAGACGCGGCCGACGCACGGCGCGGAGCACTTGCCGATGTAGCCGAGCAGGCAGGGGCGGTCGAGCTGGTGCTGCCGCTTGAACACCCCGGCGCTGCACGTCCGGACGGGGAACACGCGCAGCAGCTGGTCGACCGTCTCGCGGATCGCCCACGCGTGCGAGTACGGCCCGAAGTAGCGCACGCCCTTGCGTTTCGCGCCCCGCATCACCATCACCCTGGGGAAGTCCTCGTTGAGGGTGACGGCGAGGTACGGATACGACTTGTCGTCGCGGTAGCGGACGTTGAACCGGGGGTCGAACTCCTTGATCCAGGAGTATTCGAGCTGGAGGGCCTCGACCTCGGTGCCGACGACCGTCCAGTCGACCCGGGCGGCGGTCTGCACCATCGTCTGCGTGCGGGGGTGCAGCGAGGAGAAGTCGGCGAAGTAGGAGTTCAGCCGCGAGCGCAGGCTCTTCGCCTTGCCCACGTAGATGACCCGGCCGTGCTCGTCACGGAATCGGTACACACCGGGGGACTCCGGAACGGAGCCCGGTGCGGGTCGGTAGGTCGCCGGATCTGCCACGCTCAGAAGCCTAGTGGGCGGCACCGACACGCCGGTCGCCGCGCGCGTCCGTCCGGTGCGGGCAGGGCGCGCGGGTGACATAGATCTCCCTTTCAGGGCCGGATGACTGCAAAGTGACAGGAAAGGGATGGTCGACCGGATATCTCCGAGCAACCGAGGGGGTCGTTGCGCACATGTCCGCACTCTGGGCATGGGCCGTCCTGGCGGTCGTCGTCGCCACGTCCGTGATCGTCGTGGAGGGCGGCCGGCGGCTGCTCGCCGGCCGGCTGTCGCACCGCTGGCCGGGCGCGGGCCGGGTCGCCCGCCGCTGCGCCGCGCCCGCGTTCACGTTCGCGGTGGTGGTCAGCGCCACCACCGCGATGCCGTACCACCTGCTGCACGGCCAGGTGGACGGCGCCGTCCGGCACGCGCTGCGGATCGCCGCCATCGGCGCCACCACCTGGCTCGTGCTGCGGATCGCCTACGCGCTGAGCGACCCGCCGCTGGCCCGGCTGATGAGGATCGAGGGCGAGCGCAACCGGCGGGCCAGGCGCGCCCGCACCCAGATGCTGCTGCTGCGCCGGATCGCGGCCGTGCTGATCGTGGTCCTCGCGGTCGGCGCCGCGCTGTTCACCTTCCCCGGCGTGCGGGCGGTCGGCGCCGGGGTGCTGGCCTCGGCGGGCGTCGCGGGGCTGGTCGTCGGCATCGCGGCCCGTCCCACGCTCGGCAACCTGCTCGCCGGGCTCCAGCTGGCGTTCAGCGACGCGCTGCGGCTGGACGACATCGTCGTCACCCAGGACATCTGGGGGCGGGTCGAGGAGCTGACGCTGTCCTACGTGGTGCTGCGGCTCTGGGACGACCGGCGGATGATCTTCCCGGTGTCGCACTTCACCGAGCAGCCGTTCGAGAACTGGACCCGGCACTCCAGCCGCCTGCTCGGCTCGGTGGAGCTGCACGTGGACTGGACGGTCCCGGTCGAGGACCTGCGGGCCCAGCTGTACTCGGCGCTCCAGGACAACCCGCTGTGGGACCGGCGCGAATGGGTGCTGCAGGTCGTGGAGATCCAGCCGAACGGGCTGGTCACGCTGCGCGCGCTGATGAGCGCCGCCGACTCGGCCGGCACCTGGGACCTGCGCTGCGACGTGCGGGAGCACCTCGTCGGCTACGTCCGCGAGCGTCACCCGGAGGCGATCCCCCGGTTCCGCGTGGGCGGCGAGCCCGTCGCCGGCGGCGCCGCGACGCCGTCCCCGGGCGGTGCGCCGCCGGCCGCGGACCTCGGCCCGCAGACGGCGGGCGGCGCCTCGTCCGGGGTGAACGCCCCCGACGACCCCGACGGCGCGCCCGCCGATCCCGGCGGCGACCGGGCCGTCCGCGCGGCGGACGGCCCGGCCCGGCCGGAGTCGCTCAGGCGAGCATGATCTTGTCCCCCTGGACGGTGACCTTCTTCGCCTCCAGCGGCTTGTCCGCGGGCGGGTTCGCCACCGAACCGTCGGTGATCTTGAACTTGCTGCCGTGGCAGGGGCAGTTGATCGTCCCGCCGGACACCGAGCCGACGCTGCAGCCGCGGTGCGTGCACGCGGCGGAGAACGCCGTGAACCGGCCCTGCTGCGGCTGGCAGACGACGACCTCGGCGTCCTCGAAGACCTTGCCGCCGCCGACCGGGATCTCGGCGGCCGACGCGATGGCCCCGCCGGAGCCGCCCGCGTCCCCGCCCCCGCCCCCGCCGCCGGATTCGGAACCACCGCCGGAGCCGCCGGACTCCTCGCCGTCGCCGGACCCGCCGCACGCGGCCGCCAGACCGGCCGCGCCCGCGAGGCCCGCGCCGATGAGCAGCGCTCTGCGGCTGCTCGCCTTCGCCGGTTCCCGCTCCGTCTCGTCCGCCCGCGTCTCGGACCCCTGTGCCATGCTCGCCCCTCCGGTGACCTCTCCCGATTCCTCCATCACCAGAAGCACGGACGAGCGGGCGAAGTGGTTCAAACCCGAACCAAATCCGCGGGGCGCGGCGGTCAGGTGACGACGACGCCGCCGTTCTGGACCGTGACCGGGTACTCCCGGAGCGGCTTGTCCGCCGGGCCCTTGGCCACCGACCCGTCCGCGATCTTGAACTCGCTGCCGTGGCAGGCGCAGTGGATCACCCCGTTCCGGACGCTGCCGACCGTGCAGCCCTGGTGGGTGCACACCGCCGTGAACGCCTTGAAGGAGCCCTGGACCGGCTGGGTGACCACGACCTTCTCGTCCCCGTAGATCTTCCCGCCGCCGACCGGGACGTCCGCGGCCTTCGCGATCTGCTTGCCCTTGAGGTCCTCGGCGGACTTCTCGTCGCCGCCGGACGCGCACCCGGCGAGCGCCGCCGCCCCGGCGACCCCGGCTCCGCCGTACAGCACCGCGCGGCGCCCGATCGACCCGGCCTCGGCGGCCCCACCCGTCATGTTGTCTCCCATGCGTCCATCTTGGTGCACGTCCCGCGGCGTGCCGGAACACCCCCCGCGGCGCGTGCGCGCCCGCCCACCCCGGGGACGGGTCGTCAGAGCATCTTCTTGAGGAACTGGCCGGTGTGGCTGGCCTCGACGGCGGCGACGTCCTCGGGGGTGCCGGTCGCGACGATGGTGCCGCCCCGCGAACCGCCCTCGGGGCCCATGTCGATGATCCAGTCGGCGGTCTTGACGACGTCGAGGTTGTGCTCGATGACGATGACCGTGTTGCCCTTGTCGACCAGGCCGTTCAGGACGCCGAGGAGCTTGCGGATGTCCTCGAAGTGGAGGCCGGTGGTCGGCTCGTCCAGCACGTAGACGGTGCGGCCGGTCGAGCGCTTCTGCAGTTCGGACGCCAGCTTGACGCGCTGCGCCTCGCCGCCGGACAGCGTGGGGGCCGGCTGCCCGAGGCGGACGTAGCCGAGCCCGACGTCGTTGAGCGTCTTCAGGTGCCGGTGGATCGCCTTGATCGGCTCGAAGAACTCGGTGGCCTGCTCGATCGGCATGTCGAGCACCTCGGAGATCGTCTTGCCCTTGTAGTGGACCTCCAGGGTCTCCCGGTTGTAGCGGGCGCCGTGGCAGACCTCGCACGGGACGTAGACGTCCGGCAGGAAGTTCATCTCGATCTTGATGGTGCCGTCGCCGGAGCAGTTCTCGCAGCGGCCGCCCTTGACGTTGAAGGAGAACCGGCCCGGCTGGTAGCCGCGCACCTTCGCCTCGGTGGTCTGCGCGAACAGCTTGCGGATGTGGTCGAAGACGCCCGTGTAGGTCGCCGGGTTGGAGCGCGGCGTGCGCCCGATCGGCGACTGGTCGACGTGCACGACCTTGTCGAGCTGGTCGACGCCGTTGACGCGCTTGTGCTTGCCCGGGACGGTCTTCGCCCCGTTCAGCTTCTTGGCGAGGGAGTTGTAGAGGATGTCGTTGACCAGCGTCGACTTGCCCGAGCCCGACACGCCGGTCACGGCGGTGAGGACGCCGAGCGGGAACGCCGCGTCGACGTCGCGGAGGTTGTTCTGCTGGGCGCCCTTGACGGTGATCTCGCGGCCCCTGGTGCGGGGCCGGCGGATCTGCGGGACGGCGATCTCGCGGCGTCCGTCCAGGTAGGCGCCGGTCAGCGAGCGGTCGGACTTCTTCAGGTCCTCGACGGTGCCGGACACGACGATCTCGCCGCCGTGCTCGCCCGCGCGGGGGCCGATGTCGACGATCCAGTCGGCGGCGGCGATGGTGTCCTCGTCGTGCTCGACGACGATCAGCGTGTTGCCCATGTCGCGGAGCCGGATCAGCGTCTCCAGCAGCCGGTGGTTGTCGCGCTGGTGCAGGCCGATGGACGGCTCGTCCAGCACGTAGAGGACGCCGACCAGGCCGGAGCCGATCTGCGTCGCCAGCCGGATGCGCTGCGCCTCTCCGCCGGCGAGCGTCGCCGACGCCCGGTCGAGGGTGAGGTAGTCGAGGCCGACGTCCAGCAGGAAGCCGAGGCGGGCGTTGATCTCCTTGAGGACGCGCTCGGCGATCTGCGTCTCGCGCCCGCTCAGCTGCATCGCCAGCAGGAACTTCGCGGCCTCGCCGATCGGCATCCCGGCGACCTCGGCGATCGACATCCCGCCCATGGTGACGGCCAGCACGACCGGCTTGAGCCGGGCGCCCTCGCACGTCGGGCACGGGATCTCCCGCATGTAGCCCTCGAACCGCTCGCGGCTGGAGTCGCTCTCGGACTCGGCGTGCCGCCGCTGGATGTAGGGGATCACGCCCTCGTAGGCCGTGTAGTACGACCTCGTCCGGCCGTAGCGGTTCTTGTACCGCACGTGGACCTGGGTCTCGTGCCCGTTCAGGACGGCCTTGCGCGCCTTGGCCGGCAGCTTGTGCCACGGGGTGTTGAGGTCGAACCCCATGGCGTCGCCGAGAGCGGACAGCAGGCGCAGGAAGTAGTCGCTCACGTGCCCGTTCGACCAGGGCTGGATCGCGCCCTCGCCGAGCGTCAGCTCCTCGTCGGGGACGACCAGCTCGGGGTCGACCTCCATGCGCGTGCCCAGGCCGGTGCAGTCGGGGCAGGCGCCGTAGGGCGAGTTGAACGAGAACGACCGCGGCTCCAGCTCCTCGAACGACAGGTCGTCGTAGGGGCAGTAGAGGTGCTCGGAGTACATCCGGGTGCGGTTCTCGTCGTCTTCGGGGAGGTCGACGAAGTCGAGGACGATCGTGCCGCCCGCGAGCCCCAGCGCCGTCTCGACCGAGTCGGCGAGGCGCTGCCGCGCGGTGTCCTTCACCGCGAGCCGGTCGACCACGACGGAGATGTCGTGCTTCTCCTGCTTCTTCAGCTTGGGCGGCTCGTCCAGGCGGACCGTCCGCCCGTCGACGAGCGCGCGCGAGTAGCCCTTGGACTGGAGCTCGCGGAACAGCTCCAGGTACTCGCCCTTGCGGCCGCGGATCACCGGCGCGAGCACCTGGAACCGGGTGCCCTCCCCCAGCTCCAGCACCCGGTCGACGATCTGCTGCGGCGCCTGCCGGCTGATCGGCCGGCCGCACTCGGGGCAGTGCGGGTGCCCGATCCGCGCGTAGAGGAGCCGCAGGTAGTCGTACACCTCGGTGATCGTCCCGACCGTCGACCGCGGGTTCTTGCTGGTCGACTTCTGGTCGATCGACACCGCCGGGGACAGCCCCTCGATGAAGTCGACGTCGGGCTTGTCCATCTGGCCGAGGAACTGCCGGGCGTACGCCGACAGCGACTCCACGTACCGGCGCTGGCCCTCCGCAAAGATGGTGTCGAACGCCAGGCTGGACTTCCCGGAACCCGACAGACCGGTGAACACGATCATGGAGTCCCGCGGGAGGTCGAGCGAGACGTCCTTCAGGTTGTGCTCGCGTGCTCCACGCACGATGAGTCGGTCATGCACGGCGTTACTTCCGGTTCCTCTTCTGGGCGCGGCGATGGGGAGAGACAGATCGGTCTCAAGGCTAGCCACGGGGTACGACAGAATCCCCCGACTCCTTAACGGCGGCTGCCGCCGCCGCATTTCATGAAGCTACCCGGCCTTCCCCACAGGTCCGGACGGCCCTCCCGCACCGTACACGTGTTCGAACATTCCCCGCCACCGCAACACCGAAGCCCGCCCGCCCCACCGCCCTACGCTGCGGCCATGCCCCTCCGGGGTCGCATCATTGCCCATCGTCACGCCCCATGGCTCCGCCGGGGTGCTCGCCTGAGTCAGCCGTCGTCCAGGGCGTGATCGAGGTAGCGGTCGGCGGAGCGGCGGACGGCGTCCTTCCCGCCGGTGTAGACGATCTTCCTCCACCAGGCGCCGTACACGCGGTCGAAGTCGTACGGCTCCAGCAGGCGCAGCGCGCGGCGGACCGTCCGGGGGCGCTCCGGGATGAAGTTGGGGTAGCTGTACATGAAGCTCACCCAGTCCCGGTCCTGCACGACTTGCAGGATGTCGCCGGAGAACAGGGCGCGGGCGTCGCGCCAGTGCAGGACCTGGCCGCCGTCGAAGTGGACGCCGGCGTTGACCAGGGTGAGGCCGTCCGCCAGCTCGCGGGTGTCGCCCTCCCAGAAGACGACCGCGTCGTCCGGGCGGGCCACCCAGCGCCGGTCGGCCTCGTGGATGTAGACGGGCGCGTCGAACGCGTGCGCCCACTCGATCATCGAGCCGTAGAAGTGCGGGTGGCTGATCGCGATCGCGGAGACGCCGCCGAGGTCGTTCACCTCGCGGACCAGGTCGTCGTCGATGTGCGTGACCATGTCCCAGAGGACGTTGCCGGACGGGGCGCGCAGCAGCAGGGCGCGCTGGCCGATGGCGGTGGACGGCTCGGTGCCGATCCCGACGACGTCCGGGCCCTCCTCCGCGACGCGGCCCCGGTGACCGGCGCGCAGCTCCTCCAGGGTGGTCCACCGCTGGCCGTCCCAGCCGACGTACTGGCGCTCGTCCTCGCAGATGGGGCAGTCGGGACGCGGCCCGCCGTACTGGACGCCGCACGTCGTGCAGATCGGAAGATCCATGATCACCATTGTCTGGCACCGGCCTGCCGGGTGCGACAGGATGGAGGCTCTTTTCCGGTCGAGGAGGGGTCATGGACGGAGTCACCGACTGGCGGGACGTGATCGAGCAGCTCGACGCGGGCACCGAGCGCGTCGTCGCGACGCTGGGCGGGCTCGCCGAACCCGACCTGCGCGGCCCCTCGGCGCTGCCGGGGTGGACCCGCGGGCATGTCGCCACGCACATCGCCCGTAACGCCGACTCCCTCTGGAACCTGCTCGAATGGGCGCGGACCGGCGTGGAGATCCCGCAGTACCCCAGCCTGGACAGGCGCAACGCCGACCTCGACGCGGGCGCCGGGCGGAGCGCGGACGAGCTGGTCGCGGACGTCCGCGCCACCGCCGCGCGGTTCGCCGAGCAGGCCCGCACGCTGCCCGAGGACGCCTGGGACGCGCCGGTGAAGGCGATGCAGGGCTGGCCGCATCCCGCCTGGTACACGGTGTTCCGCCGCTGGAACGAGGTGGAGGCCCACCATGCCGACCTCGCCGCCGGGTACGGGCCCGCCGACTGGCCCGAGCCCTACGTGCGGTGGTCGTCGGCCGCGACGCTCGCGGACATGGCGGCGCTCCCGGCCGGGCGCCGCGGCGGGCTGGCCGGGTACCGGATCACCGCGACCGACTCCGGCGAGTCCGCCGATCTCGGCTGGACGGCGGGCGGCCCGGAGGCGTCCGGCTCGGCGCGGGCGCTGCTCGGCTGGCTGAGCGGCCGCACCGACGGCTCGGGCGTGCACGTCCGCCCGGACGGCCCGCTCCCGGCGCCGCCGCCGTGGCCGCACGAGCCGTCCGCTTTCGCGCCGCGGCCCTAGTCGTCGCCGGCGAGCCGGCGCAGCGCGTCGGCGGAGCGGACGACGATCGCGTTGCGGGCCACCGCCAGCCCGTCGCGGAGCGGCTCGGCGGCGAGGATCTGCGCGACCTTGCGACGCCCCATCCCGGCCCAGCGGCCGAGGTCCTGCTGCGAGATCGGGACCTGGACGTGGACGCTCTCCTCCGGCACGCCGTCCGGCCGCTCCTCCTTGACCGGGGCGCCGAACCGCGCGGCCAGGCGCAGGATCCGGCCCGCGAGGCGGCGCTCGGGGTCGTCGGGGAAATGCGCGACGCGCAGTTCGTCGGAGTCGCGCAGCCGCTCGGCGAGGACGGCGGCGACGGCCCAGACCGACCCGGGATGGGCGTCCAGGACGCCGCGGAACCGGGCGGCGGGCAGCACCAGCGCCTCCACCCGGGTCATCGCCTCGGCGTTGGCGTGCCGGATCCCGCCGTCCGCCGCCTCCACCTCGCCGACCAGGTCGCCCGGCCCGAGGACGTCGAGGATGGCGATCTCGCCGCCCCGGTCCACCCAGACCTTCACGGCGCCGGAGCGCAGTACGAAGACCTGGGACGCGCGGGTGTGCTCGCGCATCAGGAACGCGCCCGGCCGGATCACCACCGGGGCGCCGGCGGCGCGCAGCGCCTCCCGGGCGCGGGGGCCCAGCGCGTCCCAGAACCGGGCGGCCGCCATCTCGCCTCCTCACCCGGACCCGGCCGGGTCCGCGACCCTCATGATCATGTACCGGGCGGACCGGCGCGTCACATGTCGAGCGAATTCTCCGATTCAAGCAGGTTGTCGAGGGCGCGGACGCGCCGCCCGCAGTCGGCCGCCGCGGCCCGGTCGCCGAGCGCGAGGTGGGAGTCGCCGAGCAGCTCCAGCGCCCGCCGCAGCCCCCGCCGGTCGTCGGTGTCGCGGCGGATGACGATCTCGGCGGTGACGTGCTCCACCGCGCGGGCGTGCTTGCCGAGCAGCTGGGACGCGCGGGCCATCGAGTGCAGCGCGTGCGCCTGCTCGCGGGCGGCGCCCAGCTCGGCGGCGAGGTCGAGGGCGCGCCGGCCGGTCTCCAGGGCGTCGTCGGCGCGGCCGAGGTCGAGGTGGATGGCGGCGAGGTGGACCAGGCCGGTGGCCTCGCTGTGCCGGTCGCCGACCTCGCCGAGGAAGCGCAGCGCCTCCAGCTCCTCCGACAGCGCCTCCTCGGGCCGCCCGGCGCGGCGCAGCACGGCGGCGAGGGTGTCCAGCCCGACGCCGAGCCCGTACCAGTCGCCGCCCGACCTGCGCAGGTGCAGCGCCTGCCGGGCCGCGCGCTCGGCCTCCGCGGGCAGCCCGAGCCAGGAGTAGGTGCGGGCGAGGCTGCCGAGCGTCCCGGCCATCCCGCTCCGCGCGCCGAGCCGGGACCACAGGTCGAGGGCCTCCAGGCCGAGGACGAACGCCTCCTGCGGGCGGCCGAGGCGGCGCATCACGACCGACAGCTGCTCCAGGTCGTTGGCCTCGCCGTGCTGGTCGCCGATCTCGCGGCGGATCTCCACCGCCCGCAGCAGGTGCTCGCGCGCCTCCCGGTACCGGCCGAGCCGCCAGTGGACGACCCCGGTCTGCGCGAGCGCCTCGGCCTCGCCGTGCCGGTCGCTGATGTCGCGGTGCAGCCGCAGGGCCTCCCCGCAGTAGGTGAACGCCTCGGCGAACCTCGTCGCCTCGCACGCCAGCATCCCGAGGGTGGTCAGCGCGCGCGCCTCGCCGTGGCGTCCGCCCAGGGCGCGGTAGGCGCGCAGCGCCTGCTCGGCGTCCTGCCGCGCCATGTCGCGCAGGCCGAGCGCGGCGTGCATCCGGGCGAGCTCCGTCAGCGCCAGGGCGGCGCCGTGCATGTCGGCGAGCTCCTGCCGGATGGACAGCGCCTCCAGCGCGTGCGTCACCGCCTCGTGGACGTCGCCCAGGCGCCGGTGCACGCCGGCCACGGTGATCAGGGTCTCGGCCACGCCCGCCTGGTCGTCGATGCGGCGCCGGACGGTCAGCGCCTTCGCCGCGTGCTCCAGCGCCGTCTCGTAGTCGCCGAGGCCAAGGTGGGCGCGGGCGAGCGTGCTGCGGCTCTTGGCCACTCCCCCGTCGTCCCCCAGCTCCTCGTGGATGTCCAGGGACCGCCGCGCGTGGTCGATCGCCGTCAGGTAGCGGCCCAGGACGACGTGGACGTCCGCGAGCGTGGCGAGGGTGACGGCCTCCCCGTAGCGGTCGGGCGGGTCGACGGCGCGGAACCCGCGCCGCGCGTCCTCCCCGTACCCGATGGCCTGGACGGAGTCGCCCAGCTCGAAGTGCGCCACCGCGAGGTTGTGCAGCATGACCGCGGCCGCGGCCCAATCCTCCTCGGCGCGGGCCGCGTGCAGGCCGGCCTGCTGGACGGCGATGTTGTCCTCGCTGTAGCGGCGGAACTCCTGGAAGTCGAACAGCGCGTCGGCGAGTTCCCAGCAGGTGCGGTGCAGGCCGAGCCGGGCGGCCTGGTGGACGGCGGCGACCAGGTTGCGCCGCTCGGCCTCGAACCAGGCGAGCCCGGCCGCGCGCGCGGCCGGCGAGGGGCGTCCGCGCGCCTCGCCCCGGTACGCCGCGCCCAGGTGCGCGGTGGGGCGGGGGCGCCCCGGCAGGGCCGCGCCCGCCGCGCGGGCCTCGGCGAGGTATCCGGCCAGCAGCCGCCGCTGCGCGGCCTGCAGCTCGCCGTCGGAGTCCTCGCCGAGGCCGCGCTCGCGGGCGAACTCGCGCAGCAGGTCGTGCATCCGGTAGCGGCCGGGGCCGACGTCGTGGACGAGGTACGCCTGCCGGAGCCCCTCCAGGCAGTCGCGGGCCTCGTCCAGCGTCCGGTTCTGGAGGGCGGCGAGAGCGGCGGGCGTGAAGTCGGGGCCCGCGAGGAGCCCCAGCCTGCGGAACGCCTCCCGCTGGTCGCGGCGCAGGCTGCGGTAGGCGACGTCGAACGTCGGGTCGACGACGGCGCTGAGCCCGGCCCCGGACGCCCCGTGCCCCGCGGAGCCGCCGAGGCCCGTCCCGTACGGCGCGGCGCCGGGCGCGTCCCGCGCGGCCAGTTCGCGGACGGTCCCGGCGATCGACTCGCCCGGGTTCTCGGCCAGCCGGCCGGCGATGACGCCGAGCGCCAGCGGCAGGTGGCCGCACTCGCGGGCGAGCCGCACGACGGCCTTGTGCTCGTCGCGGACGCGGGCGTCGCCCGGCCCGAGGACGCCCGCGATGAGGTCGACGGCCTCCTGCGTCGCCATCTCCCGCAGCTCCAGCGTCCGGACGTCGGCGCCTTCGAGCAGCGCGGGCAGCCGCCGCCGGCTCGTCACCACCACGAGCCCGGACGCCACCGCCGCCAGCAGCGGCCTGACCTGCTCGGGCTGGACGGCGTTGTCGAGGATCAGCAGCATCCGGCGGTCGCCGAGCAGCGACCGGCACTGCGCCGCCAGCTCGTCCTCGGTGCGGGGCAGCTGGTCGCCGGGCACGCCGGCCGCGCGCAGCACCTGCCCCATCGCCTCCGCCGGGGTGACCGGGCTGCGGGTCGTGCCGCGCAGGTCGGCGAACAGCGCGCCGTCCGGGAACCGGTCGGCGACGCGGTGCGCCCAGTGCAGCGCCAGCGTCGTCTTGCCGACTCCCGCCATGCCCTGGACGATCACGGCGCGCGGCCACACGGACTGGCCGACCAGCAGGTCCAGCTTGCTGAGGCTCACGGCGCGCCCGGCGAAGAACGGGTTGTCGGCGGGGAGCCGCGCCGCGGGCGGGCCGCCGCCCGGCGGCTCCAGGCGCACCGGTTCGCGGGCCGCGATCCCGGCGTCCCCCGCGATCCCGGCGTCCCCCGCGGAACCGGCGGGGGCGGCCGGGCGGGCGGGCTCGGCGTCGGCAGCCGGCCACTCGTCCCCCCAGGGGCTCGCGGCGCGCCGCAGCCGCTCGACGTCCAGCACGGTCAGCGGGCGGGGCCGCTGGTGCAGGATGCCCTTGGCCCGCCACGACCGGAACCACCGCACCAGCGTCTCGCGGGAGATCCCCGCCCAGTTCGCCAGCTCGGCCTGGCTTAGCTTCAGCGGGATCCGGACGCCGCTCCCGGCGGCGCCGGGCTCGCCGAACCGGTGCGCCAGCTCCAGCAGGTGGTAGGCGAGCCGCTGCGGATGGTCGGCCGCCCGCACCGCGTGCCGGCGTCCGCCGAAGGTGACGCTCTCGGAGATCGCGTGCATCATCGCCTCGGCGATCCGCGGGCTCGCGGCGAGCAGGCTGCGGAACTTGGCGCGGTCCACGCGCAGCGCCGCGACGTGGTCGAGCGCGGCGACGGTGCCGCGCTGCGGATGGCCCCACGGGCCGAGGAAGCCGACCAGGTCCCCGGCCCCGAACAGATCGATGATCGACTCGTCCCCGTCGCTGGAGTCGACGAACTCCTTGGCGACCGCGTTGCTGGCCGCGCGCGGCGACGCCTTGAACACCACGTACACGGCGGGGGCGACCGACCCCTGGTGGCACAGCATCCCGCCGGGCGGGATGTCGGTGCGCCGGCCCATGGCGCGCAGGGCCTGCCGGTCGGTGGGGGCGAGCCGGTCCCAGAAGCTGCCCGGCCGGACGTCGGGCACGTGGTCGGTCAGTGCGGGATCGGTCGGTACGGGGTCGATCAATCCGGTCATCCTCCCGTCATCGCCGCCGCCAGCGTCCAGAAGAGGAACAGCACCGAGGTCGCGGCCGCCCAGGCGACGGCCTGCCAGGACAGCTCGCCGCAGCGGTGCGCCGCCGCCAGCAGCCGGCGCAGCTCCGCGTCGCGGACCCGGTCGTCCAGCGCGACCGCGGACGCGAACGGCGTCCACGGCACGGCCGGGTCGACGGGCGAGCCGGTGCGGCCGCGCACGCCGCCGAGCACCGCCACCAGCGTGCGGCGCGACCGGGCGGCGTAGCCGGCCGACACGGCGAACGACCCGGCGAGCACCGGCAGCAGCGCCAGCGCGGGGAGGCCGGGCACGCCGGCCGCGAGCCGGGACACGGTCCCGGCCAGCACGAGGGCGAGGAACACCGCGGCGACGGCGGAGTCCCGGCCGCAGAGCCGGACCAGTGTGCAGGCGTGCCCGAGGAGGTCCTCCGGCTGCTCCCTGTCCGGTCCGGGACGGAATGCGGTAACCATCGCTTCACCGTCCTCACGGGTCGAACCTGATCTTCCAGTTCCCATGGTGCGGTGGCAAGACGGGATTGTCCGTCCGTAAGCGCACGGTTGAGCTGCGTCTGGTGACTCATCCGCTCGGCGGGCACCGGGCGCCCGGTGCCGCCGGATGACGGAGGATGGTCTAGTCTCCGCACTACCGACGGGGAGGACCCATGACCTACACCGGGAACGTCGAAGTCGGCGGACGCCCCGACGTCCGGGAGCTGCCCGGGCTGACGGTCACGAAGGTGGCGGTCGGCCCGTACGACAACAACGCCTACCTGCTGCGCTGCGCCGCGACCGGCGAGCGGCTGCTGATCGACGCGGCGAACGAGGCGTCCCGGCTGCTGGAGCTGGTCGGCGACGGCCCGCTCGCGCGGATCGTCACCACCCACCGCCACGAGGACCACTGGGGCGCGCTGAGCGAGGTGGTGCGGGCCACGGGCGCGCCGGTGGCCGCGCACCCGCGCGACGCCGAGGCGCTGCCGGAGCCGGTCGCCGAGCCCGTCGAGCACGGCGACGCCGTCACCTTCGGGCGGGTGTCCCTCGACGTCGTCCACCTGCGCGGCCACACGCCCGGCTCGATCGCGCTGCTGTACGACGCCGGCGGCGAGCTGGCCGACCGCCCGCACCTGTTCACCGGCGACAGCCTCTTCCCGGGCGGCGTCGGCAACACCTGGGGCGACCCGGCCCGCTTCGAGCAGCTGCTCTCGGACGTCGAGGAGCGCGTCTTCGGCCGCCTCCCCGACGCCACCTGGTTCTACCCCGGCCACGGCAAGGACTCGACGCTCGGCCGCGAGCGCCCGTCGCTCCCGGAGTGGCGCGCGCGGGGCTGGTGACGCACGGGCCCGACGCGCACGGGTCTGTGGCGCGCGGCCCGGAACAAGCGGTGCGGGGTGTTCGTTGGCCCCTTCACCACCGGGCCGAGACCAGGAGACGACCATCCACGAACGCCACGAGGTGGATCCGGGCCCCGCGCTGCGCTATCCGGCGGGCTCGCTGGTCCTCGTCGCCGGGCTGCCGGGGGCGGGCAAGAGCACCCTGCTCAACCGTCTCTACGGGCTGCGGGGCGACGAGACGGCGCCGGTGCCCGCGGGCGACGTCCGGGTGATCGACTCGCGGCAGTCCCGCAACTGGTGGGCGCGGTTCCTGCGCCCCCTGCCGGTGCGGCTGCGCACCCCGCTCGTCCACGCCACCCACGTGTGGCGGATCGGGCGCGCGATCCTCGCCGGGCACGGCGTCGTCGCGCACACCCGCGGCACCTGGCCGCACATCCTGCACCTGTTCGCCTGGCTGGCGCGGCGGCGCGGCGGCCGGCTGCACCTGATCCTCATCGACGTCGCCCCCGAGACCGCCCGCGCCGGGCAGGTCGCCCGCGGCCGCGTCGTCACGTCCGGCACGTTCAACCGGCACTGCCGCCGCTGGGGGCCCATCGTCGACCGCGCCCGCGGCGGCGGCCCCGTGCCGCCCGCCGCCGGCGTCACCGTCCTCGACCGCGACGCCGCCGACAAGCTCCAGGCCATCCACTTCACCTGAGGGTCGAGAACCAGCGGACGATCCGGGCGGTTCCCGCGAGGTTGGAGCCGAGGTGGCGGGAGCCGCCGTAGAGCGTGTCGCCCACGTCGATGACCGGGACGTCCGCACCGCGCCGCCCGAACGAGGCGGCGCAGTTGTCGGTGTTGGCGGTCGCGGCCTGCTCGTCGCCGGCCATCTTGTAGAGGCGGACGGGGACGCGCGGCGTCCATGCGGTGCAGACCTCGGCGTCCGCGCGCAGGGCCTCGGCGAAGGCGCCGGACGGACGGCGCAGGATCTCGAAGCCGCGCTCCGTGAGGAGTTCGTCCAGTGTGTCCGGCAGGCCCTGGAGCATGACGGGTCCGGGCGTCGTCCCGTCGAAGTACTTCTCGACGCGGCCCGCGTACTCGTCCTGGAACACCTCCGACGGCGTCCGGTAGACGCCGCCGTGGATCCGGTTCCACGACGTGAGCAGGTAGGCGCTGTAGGCGACCGACATCTTCGGGTCGAGGTCGCCGTTCAGCAGGGCCGGGAGCTCGGCGCCGCGGAAGTCGTAGGCGCCGCTGATCGGGGCCGCCGCGCGGAGCCGGAAGCGCGGGTCGGCCCCGTCCTGGAGCGCGCGGGCCAGGCCGAGCGCCGACGACGCGCCCTGCGAGAAGCCGGTGACGAAGACGTCGCGGTCCAGGACCCGGCCCGTCCGCGGCACGAAGTGGCGGACGGCGCGGAGCATGTCGAGGGACGCGGTCGTCTCGGACGGGACGTCCTTCCACGGGTGCGCGCCGGGGCCCTCGCCGAGGCCCAGGTAGTCGGGAACGGCCGCCGCGAATCCGGCGGCGGCGTAGGTGACCGCGGGGCCCCGGTCCCAGACGCCGTCCGCCACCGAGGGGGCGTCGGGCTTGTAGCTGGTGGTGCCGTGCGTGTACGAGACGGTCGCGAGGCGGTGGTCGCGGCTGCGGGGCAGGACGAGGAGGCCGCTGGCCGTCGTCGCCCGGCCGCGGGTGTCGACCGTCCGGTAGACGAGGCGGTAGGCGTCCACGCCGTGGCGGACGGACGAGGCGTCGAACTTCTCGCCCGCCAGCCATGCGCGGACCTCCGCGGCGGACATGGCGCCCAGGTGCGTCGCGGAGACGAGGCGCCCCCGCGCGTCCTGCTCTTGCCCGAGGGCCGGGCGGTCCAGGGCGGCGGCGGGGACCGCGGCCGCGACGGGGACGGTGAGCGCCGCGGCGGCCAGCATGGCCGCGGTCAGGCGTGCTGCGGTTCGTGTCATGGGGCCAGACTTCTTCCCGGCGGTCCGAACCCGCGTCGCGCGCACGGGTGATCTTGCGTCTCGTACCTGCGAGGGGTGTTCCGCGGAACAGGAGGATGCGGGCAGGTCAGCACGGAGATATATAGGGTCGGGGGAAGATCGAGACGACGAGAGGCGGCAGTATGGCGCAGCAGGTACGCGGGGTCGTCGCACCGGGCAAGGGACAGCCGGTGCGGATCGAGACGATCGTCGTCCCGGACCCCGGTCCCGGTGAGGCGGTCGTCCAGGTCCAGGCGTGCGGGGTCTGCCACACCGACCTGCACTACCGCGAAGGCGGGATCAACGACGAGTTCCCGTTCCTGCTCGGGCACGAGGCCGCCGGGGTGGTCGAGTCGGTCGGCGAGGGGGTCACCGAGGTCGCGCCGGGCGACTTCGTCGTCCTGAACTGGCGCGCGGTGTGCGGGCAGTGCCGGGCGTGCCTGCGCGGACGCCCCTGGTACTGCTTCGACACGCACAACGCCGCGCAGAAGATGACGCTGGAGGACGGCACCGAACTGTCGCCCGCCCTCGGGATCGGGGCCTTCGCCGACAAGACGCTGGTCCACGCGGGGCAGTGCACGAAGGTCGACCCGGCGGCCAAGCCCGAGGTGGCGGGGCTGCTCGGCTGCGGGGTGATGGCCGGGCTCGGCGCGGCGATCAACACCGGGCAGGTCGGGCGGGGCGACTCGGTCGCGGTCATCGGCTGCGGCGGGGTCGGCGCGGCGGCCGTGCTCGGCGCCCGGCTGGCCGGCGCCGCGAAGATCATCGCGGTGGACCTGGACGAGCGGAAGCTGACCACCGCGGCCGCGCTCGGCGCCACGCACACCGTCGACGGCGGGAACGCGGACGTCGTCGAGACGGTCCGCGAGCTGACCGGCGGGTTCGGCGCGGACGTCGTCGTCGACGCGGTCGGCCGCCCGGAGACCTACGAGCAGGCGTTCTACGCGCGCGACCTCGCCGGGACGGTCGTGCTCGTCGGCGTGCCGACGCCGGAGATGAGGCTGGAGCTGCCGCTGCTGGACGTGTTCGGCCGCGGCGGGTCGCTGAAGTCGTCCTGGTACGGCGACTGCCTGCCCTCGCGCGACTTCCCGATGCTCATCGACCTCTACCTGCAGGGACGCCTGGACCTGGACGCCTTCGTGTCCGAGACGATCGGGCTGGGCGACGTGGAGGCGGCGTTCGCGAAGATGCACCACGGCGACGTGCTGCGCTCGGTGGTGGTGCTCTGATGGCCGCGGAGGCGCCGCGGGCGCGCGTCGACCACGTCGTCACGTCCGGGACGTTCTCGCTGGACGGCGGCACCTGGGAGGTCGACAACAACGTCTGGATCGTGGGCGACGACAGCGAGGCGATCGTCATCGACGCCGCGCACGACGCGGACGCGATCGCGGCGGCGGTCGGCGGCCGGCGCCTCGTGGCCATCGTGTCCACGCACGGGCACGACGACCACATCGACGCGGCGCCCGCGCTGAAGGCCCGCACGGGCGCGCCGATCCTGCTGCACCCGGACGACCTGATGCTGTGGAGGCAGAGGCACCCCGACGCCGGGCCCGACGGCGAACTCGCCGACGGGCAGGTCATCACGGTGGCGGGCACCGAGCTGACCGTCCTGCACACGCCGGGCCACAGCCCCGGCGCGGTCTGCCTGCACGCGCCCGCGCTGGGCACGGTGTTCTCCGGCGACACCCTGTTCAGCGGCGGGCCGGGCGCCACCGGCCGGTCGTTCTCCGACTTCCCGACGATCATCACGTCGATCCGGGAGCGGCTGCTGACGCTGCCGGCGGAGACGACCGTCCGCACCGGGCACGGCGACTCGACCTCGATCGGCGCGGAGGCCCCGCACCTGGACGAATGGATCGCCCGCGGGCACTGACCCCGGTAGTGTCCCCGGTGGCGGACAGGCGTCCCGATCCGGGAGGGTGCGATGCGACGCGGGGCACCGCTCGCCCTCGCACTGGCGATGCTGGGCGCGGCCACGGCGGGGTGCGGCCAGAGCACCGAGGGGGCGGCGGGACACGTCCCGCCGCCGGCCGCACCCGCACCCGCGTCCACACCCACGCCCACTGCCGAGCCGACGCCCTTCGCGACGCTGCCGCCGCCGACGCGGCCCCGGCAGCTCGGACGCGCCGGCGGGTGGCGCGTCACCACCTACTACACGGCGCTCGAAAGCCTCTACGACGGTGAGCGGAAGCCCGTGCGGGGCTGCGCCCGGTTCCACTGCTCGCACGGGAGGGCGCCGCTCGGGTCGTACCCGGCGGACTTCCTGAAGGTCGTCCAGATGGAGGGCAGCGGGCGCATCACCGGGGGGCCGCAGCGGGGCCGCTTCCTGAACTGGTCGCACAGCGTCGGCTTCTGGCTGGACGACACCACGCGCGACTCGCGGGGGCGCCCGCTGGTGCCGTGGGCGTCGGCGGCGGCCGACAAGTCGGTCCTGGCCCGGGGGCAGCGCTTCGCGATCGTCGGGTGCGGCAGGGACGGGAACGACCGCCCGATCGGGGGCGAGGTGTGCGCGGCGTTCCGGAAGGCCCGCTGGACGGTCACCGACCTGTTCCGTCCCGGATACGGGGGCGAGAACCACGCCGACGTCTACATCGGCGAAGAGAAGGACTCCCGGCTCTCGGAGTCGCCCTTCTACACGACGCTGAACGGCGCCACCCTCGGCTCGTCCTAGGAGGGCACGCGCTCGGCGGGCCGGGGCGAGGCGAGCCGAGTGGCCTGCGTCCGGCCGCGGAGCGTGATCTCCTCGCCGAGCGACCACCGCGCGGCCTCCTCCGGCTCGGCCCGCGCGACGAGGGAGCCCGCCGCGAGGACGCCCTCCTCGGTGGTCTTGGCCAGGTCGGTGAGGCGGGCGGCCTCGTTCACCGGATCGCCGATCACCGTGTACTCGAAGCGCTCCTCGGCGCCGATGTGCCCGGCGACGGCCTCGCCCGCCGAGACGCCGACCGCCGCCCGCAGCCCGGGGACCTCGCCGCGCAGCCGGACGGCGAGTTCGCGGGACGCGGCGAGCGCGCGGCCGGGCGCGCCGTCCAGCGCGAGCGGCGCCCCGAAGATCGCGAGCGCGGCGTCGCCCTCGAACTTGTTGATCCAGCCGCCGTGCGCGCCGACGACCTCGACGACCACCGCGAAGAAGTCGTTCAGCAGCCGGACGACCTCGGCGGGCGGCCGGTCGGCGGCGAGCCGGGTGGAGCCGATGATGTCCACGAAGATCACCGCGACCTCGCGCAGCTCGCCGCCGAGGTCGATGCCGCGCTCCACGGCGACGCGCGCGACGTCCGCGCCGACCTGCCGGCCGAACAGGTCGCGCAGCCGCTCGTGCTCGCGCAGCCCGGCGGCCATGTGGTTGAACCCGGCCTGCAGCAGCCCGACCTCGCTCGCGTCGTAGACGGGGACCTCGACGTCCAGGTCGCCGCGCTGCACGCGGGCGAGGCCGAGCCGCACCGACTCGACCGGGTCGGCGATGGCGCGGGCGGCGGTGTAGGTGACGCCGAGCCCGACGAGCAGCGCGATGCCGCCGAGCGCGAGAACCGCGACCGCGAAGTCCCGCACGGTGGTCTCGGCGATGACGAAGGAGCCGACGGCGAGGGTGATGAGGCCGAGGATCGGGACGGCGGTGCCGAGGCCCCAGGCGAGCACGGAGCGGGCGACGACGCCGGGCAGGCCGGTGCGGCTCGGCAGCTCGCTGCGCAGCGCGGTGGTCACCGCGCGGCGGAGCATCCGCTCGGTCAGCAGGTAGACGATGGTGCAGGTGGTGAGGCCGCCGAGCAGGCTGGTCAGGCCGAGCTTCACGGCGAGCAGCGTGGAGAACGGGGCGTTGATGACGACCCAGCCGATCGTCCCGATGCCCCACAGCGTCAGGTGCAGGGCCATCAGCCGCAGCGGCCCGTACAGCAGCAGGGCGCGCTCGTGCCGGTCGGGCTCGTCGTGCCGCTCGACGAGGCGGCGGACGCGGCGGAAGAACCGCTCGCCGAGCAGCAGCCCCACGGGGACGGCCGCGGACACGTAGGCCGTGAAGACGATCAGGTTGACGGACTGGAGCCGCGCGGAGACGTGCCCGGCCGGGTCGGGGACGACGACGGTGAACGCGAGGACCACGAGCGCGCCGCCGAGGTTGGCGAGGCCGGTGGCGATCGTGACGAGGATCCTCGCCCGGCGGGCGATCCGCGCGCGCGAGTCGCCGGGGGCGCCGTCGATGAGCCGCCATAGGAAACCGAGCCGGTTCCGCCTGGGCCGGGGCGCAGGCTTCGCCTTTTCGGTCTCCATGAGCGTGCAGATTAGCCGGTTAAATCCCTCTAATCCCCACCCTCTTCGCGCGACCTCGGGGAGGGATTGCTCACTCAGGTGCGTATCGGATCCAGCAGCCGGTGCGGCGACCGCAGGAAGAGGCTGACCGGATCGGTGCGGCGGCGCGCACCGGGCCCCGCGTGGATCTCCAGCTCCTCCGGCCGGACGTGGCGCCCGCAGGCGGGGCACGTCCCGTCCGGGCCGACGCGGGCGCCGCAGGCGTCGTGGACGAAGACGCGGCACGACTCGGCCGACAGGTGGTCCTCGGCCCAGCGGGCGAGCGTGTGGACGACGGGCCACAGCTCCTTGCCCATGTCCGTGAGGACGTAGTCGTGGCCGTCCTTGACGAGGACGCCCGTCTCGACGAGCGACTGGAGGCGCGCCGACAGCACCGCCCGCGGGATGTCCAGATGGACGAGGAAGTCGCTGAACCGGCGCACGCCGTAGAAGGCGTCCCGGATGATCAGCAGCGTCCAGCGCTCCCCCACGACCTCCAGCGCGCGGGCCAGCGAGCAGTCCTGGGCCGCGTAGTCCTTGCCGAGTGCCATGCGCCCAGACTACCCGCCCGGGAGTTCATTCATTGAACTTAGTCGTGCTACCGTCGCCCCATTCGGTTCGTTCACTGAACCCCCCGGGAGCCCGCATGACGACCCTGGCCGCACCCCGCGGCGCCCACCGCGCGTCCGGCCCGCGTGCCGCGCTGGCGCTGCCCGCCGCCGCGACCCTGCTGACCCTCATGAACTACTGCGCCCCGGCGGCGACGCTCGCCGACACCGCCCGGGGCCTGCGCGCCGGGGCGACCGCGCAGATCTGGCTGATGAGCTCCATCAGCCTCGGCCTCGCGGCGGCGCTGCTCGCGGCCGGCAGCCTCGCCGACGACCACGGGCGCAAGCGCGTGTTCGTGCTGGGCGCGGCGGCGCTCGCCGTGTCCAGCGTGGCGTGCGCGCTCGCGCCCAACGCGCCCGTCTTCATCGCGGGACGCGTCGCGCAGGGCGCCGCGAGCGCGGCACTGCTGGTGACCGGGCTCGGCATCGTCGGCGCCTCGTTCGAGTCCGGCCGGCGCCGGGCGCGGGCCACCGGCCTGTGGGGCGCGATGGTCGGCCTCGGCATCGCGCTCGGCCCGATCGCCGCGGCCGGGCTGACCGTCCTCGCCGGCTGGCGGCTCTGGTACTGGGCGACGGTCGCCGCATCCGCGCTGCTCGCCCTGGCGGCGGCCCGCGCGCTGGGCGAGTCCCGGGCCGAGCGCCCCCGCGGCGTGGACGTGCCCGGCCTGGCCACCATGAGCCTCGGCGTGGCGGCGCTGGTCGCGGCGATCACCTGGGGCCGCACCGGCTGGACGTCCCCGGGCGTCCTCGCGCTGTTCGCGGTCGCGACCGTCCTGCTCGCCGCGTTCGTCCTGGTCGAGGCGCGGCGGCCGGAGCCCATGGTCGACCTCGCGCTGTTCCGGCGGCCGGCGTTCCTGCTGTCGGTGACGGGCGCGCTCGTCACCGGGCTCGCCGTGATCGGCGTCATGACCTATCTGGCGACGATGATGAGCCTGGTCATGGGCCTGTCGCCGGTCGAGGCCGCGCTCGTGCTGGCGATCTGGTCCGCGCTCTCGTTCGCCGTCGCGCTGCAGGCGCACCGCCTCCCGGCGCGGCTGCCCGTCCGCCGGCTGCTCGCCGCCGGGTTCGCGCTCGCCGCCGTCAGCGAGTTCGCGATGGCGAACCTCGCGCCGGGCGCGCACTGGTGGCGCCTCGCCCCCGGCCTGGCCGTCGCCGGCGTCGCGAGCGGCCTGACCAACGCGATGCTCGCCCGGCTGGCGGTGGAGAGCGTCCCGGCCGACCGCGCGAGCATGGGCGCCGGCGCCAACAACACCGCCCGCTACATCGGGGCGTCGCTGGGCGTGGCGATCGTCGGAGCCATCGCGACCGGCTCCGGGCAGGACCCGTCCGCGCTGGCGCACGGCACGAACACCGCCATGATCGTCTCCGCCGTCGCCGCCCTGGCCTACGCCGCCCTCGCCCTGGTCATCCGCGACCGCGCCTAGACCAGCGCCCCGCGGGTGGGCGCCCCCCGGATCGCTCCGCTCAGGCGAGTTCCTCGATGAAGGCGGCGAGCTGGGTCAGGTTGCGGCACTCGAACATGGGGAGCAGCTCGCCGTAGCGGGACGCGGCGGAGTCGCCGGTGTCCCAGCGGCTGCGCGGCTCGGGGTTGAGCCAGTACGCGTGCCGGGCCCGGTCCGCCATCGACCGCAGGATCGGCAGGGAGAGCTCCCCGTAGTTGGAGCGCGCGTCGCCGAGGATCAGCAGGGACGTCTTGGACGTGACGGCGTCGCGGTACTTCTCGTCGAACACCTTGATGGCGTGCCCGTAGTTGGAGCGGCCGGTGATCCACACGAGGTCGGCCTCGGCGGCGAGGCGCGCCATCGCGTCCACGACGTCGGTGCCGGGCGCGAAGTACTTGGTGATCTCGTCGGTGGCGTCGATGAACGCGAACGCGCGGACCTTGCTGAACTGCTCCCGCAGCGCGAACGTCAGCAGCAGCGTGAAGTGCGCGAACGCCGACACCGAGTCGCTGGCGTCGCACAGCACGACCAGCTCCGGCTTGTGCGGGCGGCGCGGCCGGTGGTGGGTGGTGAGCGGCACTCCCCCGCTGGCGAGGGACGCGCGGACCGTCCGGCGGAAGTCCAGCCGCCCGCGCCTGCCGTGCCGCTGCCGCTGCACGAGCCGGGCCGCGAGCTTGCGCGCCAGCGGGTACACCTCGCGGCGCAGCGCCTCCATCTCGGCCCGGTTCGCGCTCGCGAAGTCGAGCCGCTCCAGCGGCGGGCGGACGGCGATGCGGGCCGTCCGCTCGACGCCGGTGTCCTCGGCGATGCGGCGCCGCACCTCGCCCGCGACGAGGTCCTGGAAGCGGGCGATGCGATCGCGGAACGTGCGGCGCGCGACCCGCTCGGCCATCCCGCCGCGCTGCCGCCCGTCCAGGACGGCGCCGAGCAGCCGCGCCATGAGCGTGTCCGGCGACAGCGCCGTCAGGACGCCGGACGAGAACCAGGACTCCTGCCCGGGCGTCTGCCCGAACTCGGCGACGGCCGTCCGGGCGAACTGCCGCAGGCCCGCGTCGTCCCCGGAGAGCAGCAGTTCGGCCAGTTCGTCGCGGCGGGCCTGCACCCGCGGGTCCAGCGCGGGCGGGACCGGGCGCCCGTCGTCGCCCAGCGTCCGCGCGCGGCGCTCCGGCGGCGCGCCCGCGCCGTCCCCGACCGCGGCCGGGAACCACAGGTCGAAGAGCGTGTCGAAGGTCGGGCGGTGCTGGGGGCGCTTGACGACCGTCGCGGCGTAGGCGGCGCGCAGCGACTCGCGGTCGAGCAGGTCGATCACCCGCACGGCGCGGACCGCGTCCAGGCCCTCGGCGACCGACACCGGCAGCCCCGCCCTGCGCAGCTCCGCGACGAACCCGGTGTGCCGGTCGACCAGGGACGCCATCTCAGCCCCGCAGTCCGAGTTCCCGGACGGCGCGCTCCTGGTCGGAGACGTGCTTGAGGACGACGCCGAGGGTCCGCGCGACGGCGGCCTCGTCCAGGTCGTCCAGGCCGAGGGCGAGCAGGGTGCGCGCCCAGTCGACGGTCTCGGCGATGGACGGCGCCTTCTTGATCTCCAGGTCGCGCAGCGTCCCGACCGTGCGGACGAGCTGCTCGGCCAGCTCCGCCTCGATCCCCGGCACCTGCGCGAGCACGATGTCGCGCTCCCGCTCGGGCGCCGGGTAGTTCAGGTGCAGGTAGAGGCAGCGGCGCTTGAGCGCCTCCGACAGCTCCCGCGCCGCGTTCGAGGTGATGACCACGAACGGGCGCCGCACCGCGCCCACCGTCCCGAGCTCGGGGATCGTGACCTGGAAGTCCGACAGGACCTCCAGCAGCATGCCCTCCACCTCGACGTCGGCCTTGTCCGCCTCGTCGATCAGCAGGACGGTCGGGTCGGCCCGCCGGATCGCCGCCAGCAGCGGCCGCTCCAGCAGGAACTCCTCGGAGAAGATGTCGTCGTGGGTCTCCTGCCAGGCCCGGTCGGCCGGGGCCGCCTGGATGGCGAGGAGCTGCTTCTTGTAGTTGAACTCGTAGAGGGCGCGGGCCTCGTCCAGCCCCTCGTAGCACTGGAGCCGGATCAGCTCCGCGCCCGTCGACGCCGCGACGGCCTTCGCCAGCTCGGTCTTGCCGACCCCGGCCGGGCCCTCGACGAGCAGCGGCTTCCCGAGCGCCTGCGCGAGGTACACGGTCGTGGCGATCGCCTCGTCCGCGAGGTAGCTGACCCCCGCCAGCCTGGCGGCGACATCGGCCGGCGAGGCGAACATTCCGTCGGTCATCCGTTGCCCTTCTTCGCGGCCCGTTTCGCAACGACCTTCTTGTACTGCTGGTTCGTGCCGGCGAAGACGAGCGTGGTCGCGTCCTCCAGGGACACGCCCCAGTAGGACGCCGTCTGCGGGTCGCCGCCCTTCCAGGAGAAGCGGAACTTGCCGCCGCCCTCGGGGATGACCGCGCCGCTCCACAGCTTCTGCCCGCCGCGCACCCACACGCCGTCGCCGCCGGCCGTGAACTGGAAGTAGTCCTTGGCCGTGCCGACCCAGCGTCCGACGAGCGGCTTGACGTCGGCGGGCTTCACCGCCGGGAGCGGCGCCAGCGTCGTGGCCGGCGCGGACGGCGCCGCGTCCGCGGCGTCC
The DNA here is from genome assembly GCF_041951365.1 of Actinomadura sp. GTD37. Taxonomy (NCBI): domain Bacteria; kingdom Bacillati; phylum Actinomycetota; class Actinomycetes; order Streptosporangiales; family Thermomonosporaceae; genus Actinomadura; species Actinomadura sp. GTD37. The sequence continues at coordinate 22,860 of NZ_JBGNUS010000006.1, read as the reverse complement.
TTCTTCCCGCCCCCGCCGCACCCGGCGAGCGCGAGCACGGCGACGGCACAGGCGCCGAGGACCAGCGAACGGGTCACGGAGACCTCCGGATGTTCTGGGGCGAAAGCGGCAGTGTATTCCGGCTGCTACCTGCGGCGTACACGGTGGTTCGCCCCTCCGGGTGACGCCGCCGGAGAAGCGGCCCGCCTATAACGGAGGCATGACCACCCCACGACTGCCGCGCGAGGACCTGACGGCGGCGATGGCGGCCCGGCGCGAGCTCGGCCCCGACTACGACGACGCCTTCATCGAGGCGGTCGTGGACCGCCTCGATGAGGCCCTGCACGCGCGCACCGCCGGCGCGGCGCGGTCCCGGCGCCGTCCTGCGCCGGAACCGCGCCGCGGCGGCGAGCACATCGCCGCGGCACGCGATCACAGCCTGGCCATGGCGGTGCTCTCGCTGCTCGCCGCGATCCCGCTGAGCGCGATCGCCGTGGTCAACGCGGGCCTCCCCGGGCTCCTGATCGCCGTCGCCGGCGTCGTCCTGGTGAACTTCACCTACAGCTTCCGGCCCCGCTGACGGCTACTTGCCGGGCTCCGGGTCGCGGGGAAGGCCGAGGAGGCGTTCGCCGATGATGTTCAGCTGGACCTCCGTCGTGCCGCCGTAGATGGTCATCGCGCGGCTGAACAGCATGGCGCGGGCGACGATGCCGCTCTCGGCCATCGGGACCTCGGTCGCGGCGGCGGTGCCCTGCGCGGCCCAGCAGTAGTCGGCGACGTCCTGGTTGAACTGGACGCCGAGGAGCTTGCGGACGCTGGCCTCCGCGCCCGGCTCCACGCCGTTCAGCTGCTTCAGCGTCGTGCGCAGGCCGAGCAGGTCGATGGACTGCCCCTGCGCGACGAGCCTGCCGACCTCCGCGGCGGCGACGGCGTCCAGCTCGCGGCCGCCGAAGAACTTCAGCAGCTCGGGGACGCCCATGCCGAGGCCGCCGCCGGTCGACAGCGACACCCGCTCGTTGGACAGCGTGTTCCGCGCGACCTGCCAGCCCCGGTCCACCTCGCCGACGACCTGCTCGTCCGGGACGAAGACGCCGTCCAGGAACACCTCGTTGAACAGCGCCTCGCCGGTCAGCTCGCGCAGCGGGCGGACGTCCACGCCCGCGGCCTTCATGTCGACGAGGAAGTAGGTGATGCCGTCGTGCTTGGCCGCGTCGGGGTCGGTGCGGGCGATGCAGAAGCCCCACTGGGCGTGCTGGGCGAGCGACGTCCAGATCTTCTGGCCGGTGAGCTTCCAGCCACCCTCGACCCGCTCGGCCTTCATCGACAGGGACGCGAGGTCGGAGCCGGCGCCCGGCTCGGAGAACAGCTGGCACCAGACGATCTCGCCGCGCAGCGTCGGGCGCAGGAAGCGCTCCTTCTGCTCGTCCGAGCCGTAGCGGACGAGGGAGGGCACCAGCCACGCGCCGATCCCGAGGTTCGGGGCCTTGACCTTGGCGGCCCGCAGCTCCTGCTGGATGAGGATCTGCTCGACCGGCCCGGCCTCGCGGCCCCACGGCTTCGGGAAGTGCGGGACGGTCCAGCCCTCGTCGCCCAGCCGGGCGGCCCTGTCCTCGGCGGCGGCCAGCTCGGCGATCTCGGCGCGGATCCGCTCGCGCAGCGGCTGGGCGTGCTCGTCGAGTTCGAGGACGACCTCGCGGCGCCCGCCGTCCAGCGCGAGCCCGGCGACCTTGGCGGCCCAGTCCTTGGACGGGCCGAGCAGCGACCGCAGGGTGAGGGCGCGGCGCAGGTAGACGTGCGCGTCGTGCTCCCAGGTGAAGCCGATGCCGCCGAGGATCTGGATGGCGTCGCGGGCGGTCTGCACGCCGGCGTCGACCGCGATGACGGCGGACACCGCGGCGGCGAACCCGGCTTCCCCGGTGCCCTCGTCCATGGCGCGGGCGGCGTCCCACGCGGCGGCGCGGGCCTGCTCCAGCGCGATCAGGCTGCGGGCGGCCTTGTGCTTGACGCCCTGGAACTGCCCGATCGGGCGGCCGAACTGCTCGCGGACCTTCGCGTACTCGGCCGCGGTGCCGACCAGCCAGCCGGCGAGCCCGGCGGCCTCGGCGCCGAACAGCGCGGCGGCGATGTCCCTGACCCGGCCGGTCGTGAGGCCGTCCACGACGCGGTCGGCGGCGACGGCCACGCCGGACGCCTCGACGGCGGCGACGCGGCGGACCCGGTCCAGGCTCGCGACCGGGGTGACGGCGAGGTCGGCGGCGTCGACCACGACCCACTGCTCGCCGTCGTCCGCGGCGACCGGCAGGACGATCACGTCGGCGAGCGCGGCGCCGAGCACCGTCCCCGACGTGCCGGACACGACCAGGGAGTCCCCGTCGCGGCGGCCGGTCAGCGCGCCGTCCAGCGCGACGGCGGCCGTCTTCGACCCGTCGGCGAGCGCGGGCAGCAGCTCCGCGCGCAGCTTGGCGTTGCTGGACGCGTCGACGACCGCGCCGGCGAGGACGGTCGGCAGGAACGGGCCGGGCGCGGCGGCGCGGCCCAGCTCCTCCACCACGACCGACAGCTCCAGCAGGCCGTAGCCCTGCCCGCCGTGCTCCTCGTCCAGGTGCAGGCCCAGCAGGCCCTGCTCCGCCAGGGCGGGCCAGAACCCGGGCCTGGTCTCCTCGTCCGCGTCCAGCACGGCCCGGACGGCCGTCGCCGGGATGTTGCGCTCGGCGAAGCCGCGCACCGATTCGGCGAGCGCCTCGTGCTCCTCGGTCAGCCCGATGGCCATGCGTAACCCTCTCTCAGACCTTTTGACCGAGATTCTAGAACAGGATTCGGATCAGTGGGAGGAGCGACCCGGCTTCTCAGCCCTCGCGTGTCGCGGTGGCGTCCGGCTCGTCCGCCCCGACCTCGCGCAGCGGCTCGCTCAGCCCCTTGCCGGACGCCTTGCGGCCGGCGGCGAGGCTCGCCACGGTGGTGGCCGCGAGGGTCCCGGCGATGACCGCGAGGGACACCCAGATCGGGATCTCGGGCGCCCAGCCGACACCGTACTCGTGCAGCGCGTGGAAGATCAGCTTGACCCCGATGAAGCCGAGGATGAGCGCCAGCCCGTGCGCCAGGTAGACCAGCCGGTCGGTGAGGCCGCCGATCAGGAAGTACAGCTGGACGAGGCCCATCAGCGCGAACGCGTTTGCCGTGAACACCAGGTACGGCTCGGTGGTCAGGCCGAAGATCGCCGGGATGGAGTCCAGCGCGAACAGCACGTCGGTCGAGCCGATCGCGATCATCACGATGGCCATCGGCGTCACCAGCCGGCGGCCGTTCACCCGGGTGAGGAACCGGCTGCCCTCGTACTCGTCCGAGGTCGGGATGACGCGCTTGGCCCACCGCAGCAGGCGGTTCTCCTTGAACTCGTCCTCGTCGTCGCCGCGCACCAGCCCGATGGCGGTCCAGATGAGGAACGCGCCGAAGATGAAGAAGACCCACGTGAAGGTCGAGATCGCCGCGGCGCCGACCGCGATGAAGATGCCGCGCAGCAGCAGCGCGATCACGATGCCCGCCATCAGCACGGTGTGCTGCGCCTGCTTCGGCACCGCGAACCGCGTGAGGATCACCATGAACACGAAGAGGTTGTCGACGCTCAGGCTCTTCTCGGTGACGAACCCGCCGAAGTACTCGCCGGCGTACCGGCCGCCGGCGACGAGCCAGACGCCGATGCCGAACAGCGCGGCGAGGCCGATGTAGATCGCCGACCAGAACGCGGCCCTGCGGGTCGTGAACTCCCGCGTGTCGTTCCTGTGGATCAGGAACAGGTCGGCGGCGATGACGGCGAGGATCCCTGCGATGGTGAGGCCCCACACCATGGGTGAGACGGACACGTGAACACCTCCAGCGGACACGAACGAGCGCTGGAGGTCTCTCCCGCCCTGAAAGGACGTGCGGGCCGCGGAACCCGGGCCGGTATGGACCGACCGTATTGACGAGAACCGCGCGCGGGGATACTCCCCTCCACTTGCCTAGTTGAACGCGGGCCGCGTCCGCGGCGTTCCCCGTCCGGCGAGCTTTCTCGAACCCGTTCCGAACCCCGTCCCCGGTTAGCGCGTCTAAGGCGCGGCGGCGGGTTCAGCGGCGGGTGCCGGTCAGCTCCCGGTAGACGCCCGCGAGCTGGTCGACGGCGTCCTCCTCGCCCGGCAGCAGCGCCGACCGCTCGGCCGCGGCCTGGCCGAGGCGCGCCGCGAGCGACGGGTCGTCCAGGACGCGGCTCACCGCGCGTTCCAGCGCCTCCGCGTCGCCCGGCGGCACCAGCAGCGCCGCGTCGCTCTCCGGGCCCTGCAGCAGCGACCCCTCCGCGGGCCGCTCCGCCGCGCCGACCATGCCCGGGATCCCGCCGACGCGGGTGGCGACCAGCGGCCGCCCCGCCCGCAGGATCTCCTGGACGATCAGCGGCTGCCCCTCCCACACGCTCGGCACGACCGCCACGTCGCAGGCCGCCAGCAGGGCCGGCACGTCGGAGCGGCGGCCGAGCAGCCGGACGGGCAGGTCCTCGGCCTCGATCCGGCCGCCGAGGTCGGCCTCCAGGGGACCGTCGCCGGCGATCGCGACGAGCGGCGGCGGGGTGCGCGCCGCCCACACCGCGGCGGCGTCCAGCAGCGTCGGCAGGCCCTTCTGCTCGGCGAGCCGCCCCACCGTGAGGATCAGCGGCCGCTCCCCCACGCCCAGCTCGTTCCGCAGGTCGGCGCGGACGGCCGGGCCCGGCTGCGCCCGCGGCGCCGGGGCGGGGACGATCGCGTGGCCCACCGACCGGGCGCCGAGGGAGCGCATCCGCTCCTCAAGGTCGGGCGAGACGCCGAGGACGCGGGCGGCGCCGCGCGCCACCACGCGTTCCAGCGCCCCGTACACGGCGGCCGTCCGCCCGCCCGCGATGACGGCGTTGTGCAGGGTGACGACCAGCGGCGGGCCGCCCCGCGAGAACCGCAGCGGCCCCGGCGCGAGCCGCGCCCCCGCCGCCGCGGCGAGCGCGCCCGCCCGCAGTCCGTGGGCGTGCACCACGTCGGCGCCGCGGACCAGCGAGCGCAGCCGCGCCACGGCCTTCGCGTCGTGCACCGGGCGGGGCCGGTCGGCCAGGTCGACCTCGGCGAACCGGGCGCCGGCGGCGCCGAAGCCGAACTGCTCCTCGGTCGCGGCGGGCCCGCACACGAGCACGCGGGCGCCGCGCCCGGCGAGGCCCGCCGCGACGGACCGCACGTGCCGTCCGACGCCGCCCGCGCTGGTGCCGAGGACGATCGCGACGCGCAGCCCGTCCAGGTCCCGGTCGTCAGCCATTGCGTGTCACCTTCCGGGTGAGGACGGCGCGCAGGTCACGGCCGTCGATCAGGAATGCGAGGATCAGGAACACCGCGGCGGCGGCCAGCGCGGCCAGCGCCCCGCTCCCGACGTTGCGCAGCTCGCCGGCCGGGCCGGTGCCGCCCGGGCCGAGCAGCGCCGCGACCGCGTAGCCGGCGCCGCCGCCCGCCGCCCCGCCCAGCAGCCCGGCCGCCAGCGCGCGCGGCAGCCCCCGCGCGGACGCCGCTCCCCGGGCCCGGACGAGCGTGCCCAGCAGCAGCGCGCCCGCGACGGTCATCCCGGCCGCGTTGCCGATGCCGAGCGCCGCGACGACCCACTGCCGGTCGACCGACAGCACCAGCGCGACGTCGGCGACCATCACGACCGCCCACCCGGCCACGACCGCCGCGGCGCCCATCCGCCCCCGGTGGCAGGCGAACAGGACGCGCCCGAGGTGCGCGACGAGCCCGTAGCCGAGCAGGCCCGGCGCGAACGCGAGCACCGCGCGCGACAGCACCTCCTGCTGGTCGGGGTGCCCCGGGTTGAACACCGCCGCGACCGGCACGGCGACGGCCGCCAGCGCCGCGGCCCCCGCGCACGACACCAGGATCACCGCGCGGGTCGTGGACGCGGTGACCTGGTCGAACCGGTCCTGCTCCCCGGCGCTGATCCGCGCCGACAGCAGCGGGAACGCGCTCGTCGCGATCGGCACCGCCAGGATCGCCCACGGCAGCAGGTAGATCGCCCACGCGTACTGGTAGTTGGCGAGCGCGCCGCCGGTGCCCTCGTAGCTGAGCCGGACGACCAGCAGCGCCGACAGCTGCTGCGCCGCGACCGTGGCGAGCCCGGCGACCGCGAGCCGCCGCACCCGCCGCGCCACGCCGTCCGGGAAGCGCAGCGTCGGGCGCAGGCCGAGCTTCAGCCGCCACGCCGCGATCCCGGCGGTCGCGGCCATCGCGACGCCGCCGAGCGTCGTCCCGATCGCCAGCGTCAGCTCCGCGTCCAGCGGCAGGCCCGCGAGGTCGTTCTCGAAGCCGCGGCCGAGCGGCGCGTACGCGACGTAGGCGCCGATCACCACCAGGCTCGACATCAGCGGCGCCAGCGCGGGCGCGGCGAACCGGCGGTGCGACTGCAGCAGCCCGTACAGGACGACCGCCATCCCGTACATGACCATCTGCGCCGACATGATCGCGAGCATGGTGGAGCCGACGTCCACGATGTCGCCGCGCGAGCAGCCCTTCAGGTCGCCGCCGACCAGCAGCTCCATGATCGGGCGGGCGCCGAGCGCCATCAGCGCCGACAGCGGCACCATCAGCACGACGATCCAGGTGAGCAGCGCCGACCCGATCCGGCGGACCTGCTCGCGGTCGCCGCGCTCGGCGGGCCCGGCGAGCACCGGCACGACCATGCTGGCGAGCGCGCCGCCCGCGACGATCTCGTAGACGATGCTGGGGAACTGCGTCGAGGTGAAGTACGCCTGGCTCAGGCACGACGTGGTGACCGTCTGCGAGAAGGCGTAGGTGCGCCCGAACCCGGCGAGCCGCGCCAGGACGGTGAGGACCGCGATGACGACGGCGGCGCCCGCGAGGCCGCCGGTCAGCCGGCGCACCACCGGGGAGCGCCGGGCCGGGGAGGACGTTTCGGGAGGGGTCACGCTCGTGGACGTTCCGCGGGGGCCGCCGGTCGCACCTAGGCGGGACCCGCGGCGACGCCGTTGCCTGCCGCGCCCGTTCCCGCCGACCCGGCCTGCGGCGGGACGGACGGGCGGAACGCGTCCTCGGCCGCCGGCTCGCCGGCCGGGGCGGTCGCCGGCTCGCCGGCCGGCGCGGGCGCGGGCGCGGGCGCGGCGGCCGGGCGGCGGCCCAGCATGTCGACGCGGTTCAGCACCGGGTTGCCCGCGATGACCTTGGTGAAGCTGACGACCTCGCTGGCGGCGTTCAGCCCGGCGAGCCCGGCCAGCACGGCGAGCCGCGGCCCCCGCCCGAGCCGGGTCGCGGCGAGGCCGAGCAGCGCGCCGAGCGCGTTGGCGCCGGTGTCGCCGAGCATCGCGCGCTCGCCGAGGTCCTCGGGGAGGAGCGCGGCGGCGGCGCCGAGCGGCGCCGCGACGACGGCGGCGCCCGGCCGCGTCAGCGCCAGCGGCGCGCCGGTGATGAGGCCGACCTTGATCGCCCGGCCGGGGCGCAGGTCGAACAGGTTCATGAGGTTCGCCGACCCGGCGATGATCGCGCCGTTGACGAGGGCGTCGAAGGCGCGCCCGGCCCGGGACGGGGCGGGCGACCCGGCGACCGCGGCGGCGGCCAGCCCGGTCGCGCCGATGCCGAGGATCTTCACCGCGCCGCTGGTGACCTCGCCGCGGGCCAGCGCGGTCAGGTGGCCCTTGAAGCCGCGGGACGCGCCGGAGCCCGCGAGGTCGTCGTATCCGCCGAGGACGCCGGACCCGGCGCCGGCGAGCAGCGCGGCGGCGCGCATCCGGCCGGCGGCGCCGGGGGCGAGCAGCCCGGCCGCGGCGGCGCCCGCGACGAACGCGGGGCCCTCCAGCAGCGTCACCGGCTCGCCGCGGTGGTTGGTGCGGCCCCAGACGTCCTCGCCCCGCAGGCCGTTCAGCCCGGGCGGCCGCCGGGTCAGCGCGGCGTAGGCGGCGCGCGCCGCCACGGCGCCGAGCCCCATGCCGGCCGCGAGCCGCGCGCCCCCGCCGATGCCTCGTGTCATCAGGTCACCCGTTCTTCCCCGCCGTGGGCGCGGGCGAGGGCAGGTAGCCGCTCACGCCGGCGCCCGTCCCGTACTGCCCGGACTTGCCGCCGATCTCCTTCTGCAGCGCCAGGATCACCACGACCTGCCCGGACGCGGTGTCCACCGCGTCCACGGTGGAGACCGAGTCGCCGGCGTCGGAGTCGCGCAGCGCCGCGATCAGCCCGCCCTCCTGCGCGGAGGTCGGCGGGCCACCGACGACGGTACCGCGCCCGGCGCCGTCGAGGGCGGCGGCCAGCGAGATCAGCGCCTTGTTGGCCTCGTCGCCGCCCTCGTAGGCGTACGGCGCCGCGGGCGCGACCATGACGGCGAGGGTCCCGTGCTGGCCCGGCTTGCCGCTGGTGGTGACGTACCCGGCCTCCTTGAAGCCGTTGAGGACGGCGCCGCCGGCGGCGTCCTCGCGGCCGGACCTGGCGGGGTCCTTGGTGACGAGGGCGTTCGCCAGGACGGCGCCCGCCTTGTCGTAGGCGCTCGCGTCGGCGGGGAACTCGACGCCGCCGGCCTTCAGCTGGGTGGACAGCTCGTCGACGGTCGTCCGCTGGTCGGCGTCCAGGAGCTTCTTCTGGATCGTGACGCGCCCGGTGACGGCGGCGCCGGCGTTCTTCGCCAGCTCGCTGACCTGCTCGATGCTGTCGTTGCCGGCGCCGGGCGTCTCGACGAGCACGACCGACTGGCCCTTCAGCCGGTTCTCGACGATCTGCGGCGCCAGCGCCTTGGTGAACTGCTCCTGCCCGTTCACCCGGTGCTGCAGGTCGCGCTGCGCCACCCGGGCCTGCTGGGCGGTCTTGGCCGCCGAGTTGGCCTGCTGGCGCAGGGTGTCGCTCACCGAGTTCGACAGCGTCGTGGAGCCCAGCACGATGCCGAGCGCCAGCGCGAGGAAGATCGCGACGATGGAGACGAGATGGTAGCGGAAATCGATCACGTGAAGAGTCCGGTCAGCCAGAAGACGAAGGCGTGCCAGCGGTCGGCGAGCAGGGGACTGATGACGTCCCCCGCCGGGGACATGGCGACGGCGGTGACGATGGCGATGAACGCGCCGAGGACGAGGAACAGCAGCGACCAGGTGGAGATCCGGCTGCGGTAGAGCCTGCTGACGCCCTTGGCGTCGACGAGCTTGCTGCCCACCCGGAGCCTGGTCAGGAACGTGCTGGCCATGCCGGCGCGGCCCTTGTCGAGGAACTCCACCATGTTGGCGTGCGTGCCGACCGCGACGATCAGGGTCGCGCCCTTGTCGTCGGCGAGCAGCATCGCGATGTCCTCGCTGGTGGCGGTGGCCGGGAACACCACGGCCTCCTGCCCCAGCTCGTGGACGCGCTTCAGGCCGGGCGCCCGCCCGTCCCGGTAGGCGTGCACGACGATCTCGGCGCCGCAGGTGAGCGCGTCGTCGGACACCGAGTCCATGTCGCCGACGATCATGTCGGGGCGGTAGCCGGCCTCCAGCAGCGCGTCGGCGCCGCCGTCCACCCCGATCAGCACCGGGCGGTACTCGCGGATGTAGGGCCGCAGGGTGGCGATGTCCTCGCGGTAGTGGTAGCCGCGGACGACGATCAGCGCGTGCCTGCCGTTGATCCTGGTGGTGACGTCGGGGACGCCGACGCCGTCGATGAGGAGGTCGCGCTCGCGCTTGACGTACTCCATCGTGTTGGCGACGAACGCCTCCAGCTGGGACGCGAGCCCCGCCTTGGCCTCGGTCAGCGCCGTCTCGACGGACTCGGCCGTCTGCTCGGTGCCCTTGGCGACGACGTCCTCGCCGCGGTGCACGGCGGGCCCCTCGACGCGGACCTGGTCGCCCTCCTGCAGCTTGCCGAAGATCTCCGGGCCGACGTCGTCCAGCAGCGGGATGCCGGCCTCGATCAGGATCTGCGGGCCGAGGTTCGGGTAGCGGCCGGAGATGCTCGGCGCGACGTTCACGACGGCGCCGACCTCGCACGAGACCAGCGCCTCGGCGCTGACGCGGTCGAGGTCGACATGGTCGATCACCGCGACCTCGCCGGGCTGCAGCCGCTTGGTCAGATCCTTGGTGCGTCGGTCGAGCCGGACCGTGGAGCTGACCCCGGACCGGCCGTCGTCGCGGCCGCGGCCGAGCGTGAGCACCCGGCGGGGCAGCTTCCGCGACAGCCGGACGCCCCGCTCGGCGCCGGGCTCGGTGGTGGGTGACGGGTCGTTCATCACCGACCATCCTGCCAGAGCGCGGCGGCCGTCGCCGGAAAGCACGACCGTCCAGGCGCGTCCGCTCGGGCACGCTCCGTGACCGTCCGGCCGGTCACCGCTCCTCGGCGGCCATGGCGAGCAGTTCCTCGGCGTGCGCGCGGCCGAGCTCGGAGTCCTCCAGGCCGGCGAGCATCCGCGACAGCTCGCGGACGCGCCCCTCCCGGTCCAGGGCGGTGACGCCGCTGCTGGTCACGGTCCCGTCGTCGGACTTCTCCACCACCAGGTGCTGGTCGGCGAACGCCGCGACCTGCGGCAGGTGCGTGACGACGATCACCTGGGCGTTGCGGGCCAGCCGCGCCAGCCGCCGCCCGATCTCCACCGCGGCCTTGCCGCCGACGCCCGCGTCGACCTCGTCGAACACGAACGTCGGGACCGGGTCGGCGCCCGCGAACACGACCTCGATCGCCAGCATCACCCGGGACAGCTCGCCGCCCGAGGCGCCCTTGTGCAGCGGCAGCGGCGGCGACCCCGGATGCGGCGCGAGCCGCACCTCGACCTCGTCGACGCCGTGCGGCCCGTAGTCGCCGGCCGGGTTCACCGTGACGGAGACGCGGGCGTGCGGCATCGCCAGGGCCGTCAGCTCCTCGGTGACGGCGGCGGAGAACCGCTCGGCGGCGCGGGTGCGGACCGCGGTCAGCTCCCCCGCCTCGGCGGCGAGCCGCTCGGCCAGCTCGGCGTGCTCGCCGCGCAGCTCCTCGATGCGGTCGTCGTCGCCCTCCAGCTCGGTGAGCCGGGCCGCCGCCGCGCGCGCCCATTCGAGGGCCGCCGCGGCCGTCCCCTCCGCCCCGCCGTACTTGCGGGTCAGCGCGGTCACCTCGGCGCGCCGCTCCTGGACGGCGGCGAGCCGCGCGGGGTCGGCGTCCACCGACTCGGCGTAGGACGCGAGGTCGGTGCCGACGTCCGAGACCAGGTAGCCGGCCTCGGCGAGCCGGTCGGCGAGCGCCGCCAGCTCCCGGTCGTGGTCGCGGACGGCGTCCAGGGCGTTGCGGGCCTGGCCGAGCAGGTTCGCCACGTTGGCGGCCTCGAACGCGGCGGCGGGGTCGCCGAGCAGCGCCTCGTGCGCGGTGTCGGCGGCGCCGCGCAGCGCGTCGGCGTGGCCGAGGCGCTCCTCCTCGGCGGCGAGATCGGCGTCCTCGCCGTCCTTCGGGTCGACCTTCTCGATCTCCTCCAGGCCGAAGCGGAGCACGTCGGCCTCCTGGGACCGCTCGCGCGCCCGCGTCGTCAGCTCCTCCAGCAGCGCGCCGACCTGGCGGTGCCGCTGGTACGCCTTGGTGTAGGCGCGCATCGGCTTGGTCAGCGCGGCGCCCGCGTACCGGTCGAGCGCGGCGCGCTGCCGCCCGGCCTGCAGCAGCCGCTGCTGGTCGGACTGGCCGTGCACGGCGACCAGGTCGTCCGCGAGGTTGATCAGCACGTTCACCGGGACGGACCGGCCGCCGAGGAACGCGCGGGAGCGGCCCTCCGCCGACACCGACCGGGTGACGATCAGCGCGCCGTCGTCCAGCTCGCCGCCGGACTCCTCGACCCGCTCCACGACGCGGCCGCCCGGATCGACGACGATCCGGCCCTCGACCGTGGCGCGGCCCGCGCCCGGCCGGACGCGCTGCGGGTCGGCGCGGCCGCCGAACAGCAGCCCGAGGCCGGTGACCACCATGGTCTTGCCCGCCCCGGTCTCCCCGGTCACCACGTTGAAGCCCGGCGACAGATCGAGCACGGCCTCGTCGATCACACCGAGGCCCTGGATCCGCACCTCATCGACCATCGGACGCACCGGCGTCACAACCCTCCGAAAACAGATCCCCGATCAGCGCCTGTGGAGATTATCTCCTCTGCCCGCCGGACGCCTCCCCGTCCGATTCGCCGGGCAGGCCGCCCGGCGCGAATCCCGGCCCCGGGGGGCCGGCCACCCCGCCGGCCGCCGGGGCGTCCCCGACCTGCGAGTCGCCGAGCGGCGGGGACGGCCGGGACGGCTGCCTGACCCGCCCCCGCCACCCCGTCACGGGCAGCCCGAACTTGGTGACCAGCCGGTCGGTGAACGGGGTGAGGTGCAGCCGGGCGAGCCGCACCGGCACCGCGCCGCGGCGGACCTCCACCCGCGCGCCGGGCGGCAGGTCGAGGGTGCGGCGGCCGTCGCACCACAGGACGGCGCGGGGCGTGCCCGGCAGCACCTCGACGGCGACCGACGAACGCGGCGACACCACCAGCGGGCGGGCGAACAGCGAGTGCGCGCTGATCGGCACGACGAGCATCGCCTCGACCTCCGGCCACACGACCGGGCCGCCGGCGGAGAACGCGTAGGCGGTGGAGCCGGTCGGCGTGGCGCACACCACACCGTCGCAGCCCCAGTTCGACAGCGGGCGGCCGTCGATCTCGGCGACGACCTCCAGCATCCGCTCCCGCTCGGCCTTCTCGATGCTCGCCTCGTTCAGCGCCCAGGTCGTGCCCAGCACGCCGCCGTTGCGGCGCGCGACGACGTCGACGGTCATGCGCTCCTCGACGTCGTAGCGGCGGGTGACGACCCGGTCGACGGTGGCGGCGAGGTCCTCCCGCTCGGCCTCGGCGAGGAACCCGACGTGGCCGAGGTTGACGCCGAGCAGCGGCGTCCCGGACGCGCGGGTCAGGTCGGCGGCGCGCAGCAGCGTCCCGTCGCCGCCGAGGACCATGACGACCTCGGCCTCGTCGGCCGCGGCCGCGGTGCTGGGCATGACCTCCACGCCCGTGCGGCCGATCGTCGCGGCCTCGTCGTCCAGGACCCGCACGCGGATCCCGGCCTCGCTGAGCCGCTCGATGACCAGCTGCGCGCTGCGGACGGCCTCCGGCCGCCCGGTGTGCGTCACCACCAGCACCGACCTTCTGCTCATGCTCACGCCCCACTCCCCGACGCGTTTCCGCGTACAGACGTCTGGACGAACGTCCCCCGCGCGGACGTTCCCGTTTCGGACGCCCTCTGTACGTTCCGGGGAGCGTGCCCGTTCGCGGGCCGGCCGGTCATCGCGGACCCTCCTCGATCGCCGTCGCCAGCGCCGCCTCGTCCAGCGGCGGGGCGCCCGCGCGCAGCCACAGGAAGTACTCGACGTTCCCGGACGGGCCCGGCAGCGGGCTCGCCGTCACCCCGAGGACGCCGAGGCCGAGCGTCGCGGCGTGCCCGGCGACCCCCCGGACGGCGTCGGCGCGCAGCTCCGGGTCGCGGACCACGCCGCCCGCGCCGACCCGGTCCTTGCCGACCTCGAACTGCGGCTTCACCATGACCGCGTAGTCGGCGCCGGGCGCCACGCACTTCTGGACCGGCCCGAGGACGAGCCTCAGCGAGATGAACGACAGGTCGCCGACGACCAGGTCGGGGGGCGGGTCGCCGAGCGTCCCGGGCCGCAGGTCGCGGATGTTGACCCGCTCCATGACGGTGACGCGGTCGTCGGTGCGCAGCGGCCAGGCGATCTGCCCGTAGCCGACGTCGACCGCGTACACGTGCGCGGCGCCCGCGCGCAGCAGGACGTCGGTGAACCCGCCGGTGGAGGCGCCGGCGTCCAGGCAGGCGCGCCCCCGCACCGCCAGGCCCGCGAACGCCTCGAGCGCGCCCGCGAGCTTGTGCCCGCCGCGCGACACGTACTCCGGCCCGCCGCCTGCCTCCTCGACGAGGATCGCGGCCCCGGCCTCGACCTGCGTCGCGGCCTTCGCCGCCCGCTGCCCGCCGACCCGCACCCGGCCGTCGCCGATGAGCTGCCCGGCGTGCTCGCGGGACCGCGCGAGCTTCCTCCGGACGAGCTCGGCGTCGAGCCTGCGCCTGGCGCTCACGGGCGGGGCCGCAGGGCGGCGGGGAAGGCGGGGCGCGGCGGCTGAGACGGCTGCGACGGCTCGTCCTGGCCGGCGGACGCGAGCAGCTCCTGGAGCCGCCGGTGGACGTCCTCGTAGATCTCCACGTGCTCGGAGACGGACCGCCCGCCCAGTTCGCCGAGCGGCGCCACGGCGGCGTCCACGCGCGGATCGCCGGTGGGGCCGGGCAGCGGCGCGGCCGGGAAGTCCGGCTCCGGCGCCCCGGACGCCTCCGGCGCTCCCGGCACCTCCGGGACGGCGGCCGGCACCGGCTGCGCGGCCGGGAGCCCCGGCGTCTCCGCGGCCTCGTCGGACATCACGTTTTACCTCCCAACGGTCCGGAGCGCCCGCGACGAGTCGCCTCCGGCTCATCCCGAACGCTACCGTCCCTGAACGACATCGTTGCCGGACGAACGGGGAACGGCCTGACCATGGCGAACGAGGAGGACTGCCGTGCGGCACTGGAGCGCGTCGCGGCGCGCCTGGCGGAGGTGGACGGCGACCGGCTCGCCGAGCACGTCGTCGAGCGGACGATCAGCTGCCGCATCCCGGACCTCGGACTGGCCTACCGAAGCCGGCTGCACGAGGGCGGCCTCGACCCGTTCGAGCCCGACGGCGACCCCGGGACCGCGCAGGTGCGCCTCACCGTCGACAGCGACGACCTCGTCGCCATGGCGCACGACGAGCTGAACCCGGCCAAGGCGTGGGCCACCGGCCGCGTCAAGATCGAGGCGAGCATCTTCGACCTGCTCAGGCTGCGCAGGCTCCTCTAGAGCGGGAGGCTCTCCAGCGCTCCGGCGAGGGCTTCGGGGGGCGGCGGCACGTCGGTCTCCCAGGCGGCGGACGCGAGGGCGCGCAGCCCGTCGTAGGGGTCGCCGGAGCCGGTGACGGTGAAGGCTCCGCCCGCGCGCCGGGCCGTCCAGCCGCCGCAGCCGTGCCCGCCGTCCGCCCGGACGACCTCCGGGTGCGGGACGAGCAGCCCGGTCAGGTCGGGGGCCAGGTAGCCGGGGCGGCGGTTCGGCGGCGCCGTGAGGGCCTGCATGTGGCCGGTGACGCCGGTGAAGACGAGCAGGCTGTCGGCGCCGCCGTTCCAGGCGCCTTCGATGTCGGTGTCGAGGCGGTCCCCGACCACCAGGGGCCGCCGGGCGCCGGTGCGCAGGATCGACTCCTGGTGCAGCGGCCGCTCGGGCTTGCCGGTGATGACCGGCTCGACGCCGGTCGCCGCGCTGATCACGCGCAGCAGGGACCCGTTGCCGGGGTGCGGCGGCCCCTCGCCGCCGGGGATGGTCAGGTCGCCGTTGGAGCCGACGAACAGGGCGCCCATGCTGACGGCCTGCGCGCCCTCCGACAGCGCCCCGTAGGCGAGGTCCGGGTGGTAGCCCTGCACGACGGCGGCGGGCCGTCCGGCCGCGGTCGACACCGGCCGCAGGCCCTGCGCGTACAGGGCGTGGCGCAAGCCCATGCCGCCCACCACGAGCACCTCCGACCCGGCCGGCAGCCGCTCGGCGAGCAGCCGCGCGGCGGCCTGCGCGGACGTGACCACGTCGCCCGCGTCGGCCGGGACGCCGACCTCGGTGAGCAGCGCCGCGACGGCCGACGGGGTCCGGGACGCGTTGTTGGTCACGAACGCGAGCCGCTGCCCGGCCGCGCGCGCCTTGGCGAGCGACTCGGCCGCCGCCGGGACGGGCCTGCGGCCGACGTAGACGACCCCGTCGAGGTCGAGCAGGGCGACGTCGTACGCCTCGCTCAGGGGACGGTCGCTGCCTTTCATCGCGCTCCTCATGCGTGCGATCGTACGGGGGGTTGTTACCCATGGGTAATGGGCGGGTCAGCGCCGGGCGGCGAGGGTGGCCCTGGCCTGCCGCAACGCCTTCAGGTAGTCCTGGTTCTCGGGGCGCATGGCGGCGGCGAGCGCGAACTGCTCGACGGCGCCCTCGACGTCGCCCAGGCGGCTCAGCGCCAGCCCGAGCGCGAACCGCGCGTAGTCCTCGGCGGGCTCCTCCTCGACGATCCCGCGGAAGCTCTCGGCCGCCGCGCCGAACTGCCGGGCGCCGAACTGGGCGCGGCCGAGCGCCTCCCGGATGCTGTGCGACCCCGGCTCGGCCTCCGCCGCCCTGGCCAGCAGCTGGAGCGCGGCGGCGGCGCTGCCGGAACGCAGCAGCTCCAGGCCCCGCGTGTACCACTCGTAGACCCCGCCCCCCGGCGGGGCGGGGTTCTCCCCGGGGGCGTCCCCCGGGGAATCCTCCGGCCGTCCAGGCCCTTGAGCCTTCATATGGACCTCCCCTCGGATCACTCCGACCGTACCCGGCGGGGCGCGGGCCGCCCCGCGCTGAATAGCATGCCCACCGTGGACGACGACCTCCCCTCCGGCCTCGCGCCGGAGGAGTTCAGCGCCCGGATCTTCGGGACGGCCGGACCGCGCACGGGCGCGGGCCTGGAGCTCGCCCCGTTCCGCGGCGTCCGGTTCGTCCCCGAGGTGGCCGGCGACCCGGCGTCGGTGACCATGCCGCCGTACGACCTGATCGACGAGGCGGCCGCGCTGCGGCTGCTGGCGGGCGGCGGGCACAACATCGTCCGGCTCAACCTGCCGCGCGCCGCCGGGGAGGACTACGGCGCGGCGGGCGACCGGCTCCGCCGCTGGCTGGACGAGGGCGCGCTCGCCGTCGACCCCGACCCCGCCCTCTACGTCTACGAGGCCGCCCGCGGCGGGACCGTCCTGCAGCGCGGCCTGATCGGCGGCCTGGGCCTGCGCGCGGAGGCCGACGGGGTCGTGCTGCCGCACGAGAACGTGTTCCCCGGCCCGGTCCGCGACCGGCTCGCGCTGATGGCGGCCGCGAACGCCAACCTGGAGCCGATCTTCCTGGTGTACGAGGGCGGCGGCGACGCGGCCGGGATCGTCGACGACGCCGCCTCCCGGCCTCCGCTGACCGAGTTCGACGCGGACGACGGGCTGACGCACCGGCTGTGGCGCATCACCGACCCCGGCTCGCACGCGCGCGTCGCCGCCGACCTCCGCGACAAGCAGGCCCTCATCGCCGACGGCCACCACCGCTACGCGACCTACCGCGCCCTGCAGGCGCGCCACCACGCCGCCGGTGACGGCCCCGGGCCCTGGGACGAGGGACTGGCCCTCCTGGTCGACTCCACGCGGTACCCGCCGCATCTGGGCGCGATCCACCGCGTCCTGCCCGGCCTCCGTCCGGAGGACGCGGCGGAGAAGGCGCGCAAGGCGTTCCGCGTGACGGACTTCTCAGACGAGGAGTCCGCCATCGAGGCGCTCGCCGACGCGGACGGCTCCGCGTTCCTTCTCGGCGGGGGCGGCACCCTCCACCTCCTCACCGACCCCGATGAGGGCGCGCTCGCCCGCTGCATGCCGTCCGACCACTCCCCGCGCTGGTGCGGGCTCGACACCGCCGTCCTGGACCATCTCCTCATCGGCGCCTTGTGGCACGTCCCCGAGAACGAGAACGCCATCGAGGTCGTGCACGACGACCCGTCCGCCGCCATCGCCCGCGCGCGGCGCACCGGCGGCACGGCGGTCGTCCTGAACCCGCTGAAGGTCGAGGACGTGCTCGCCGTCGCGGGCGGAGGCGAGCGGGTGCCGCGCAAGTCGACGTCGTTCGGGCCGAAGCCCCGCACCGGTCTCGTCCTGCGGCTCCTCGACCCCGGCACGCCCGAGAGGCCATGATCGGGGAATGGACACCGCGACCACGATCACTCCGCTCGGCGGGGACGTCTACGAGATCGACACCCGGATGGCCGGATACACCGGGATCACCGCCGGATACCTGATCCTGTCCGACCGGCCATGCCTGGTGGAGCCCGGCACGTCCGGTTCCGCGCCCGTGGTCCAGGCGGCGCTCCGGGAGCTGGGCGTCGGGCCGGACGACCTGGCGACCGTGGTCGTGACGCACATCCACCTCGACCACGCGGGCGGTGTCGGCGACATCGCGGAGATGTACCCGGGGGCCGAGGTCGTCGTCCACGAGAAGGGCGCGCGCCACCTGGCCGACCCGGCGCGCCTCATGCGCAGCGCGCGCATGGTGTACGGGGACAGCCTCGACGCCCTGTTCGGGGAGCTGAAGCCGACGGACGCGGCACGGATCCGGGCCGTCGAGGACACCGGCGTCATCGACCTCGGCGGCGGGCGGCGGCTGGAGTCGCACTACTCCCCCGGCCACGCCAAGCACCACGTCGGGCTCATGGACTCCCAGACCGGCGACCTGTACGTGGGCGACGCCGCCGGCATCTACATCCCGGAGACGGCGGACGTGAAGCCGGCGACCCCGCCGCCGGACTTCGACCTCGCCACCGCGCTGGCGTCCCTCGGCAGGTTCCGGTCGCTGGGCCCGCAGCGGCTGCTGTTCGCGCACTACGGGCCCGTCACCGAGGTGGACGACACGCTCGAACGGTCGGCGGAGGAGCTCCGCGTCTGGGTGGACGCCGTCCAGGACGCCAAGGACCAGGACCTCGACCTCGACCACGCCGTCGCCATGGTCGTGGACCGGACCAGGAGCCGCTACGCCATCATGGCCGACGACGTCGACCCCGGCCTGGTCGCCAGGTACGAGGTGCTGAACAGCGCCGAGAGCAACGTCCTCGGCATCCTGCACGCGCTCGGCAGGCACGCCTGAGGTCGCCGCACGGCCCGGCCCCTCAGCGGCGGAACGGGCCCGTGACCTCGAAGGTGCAGCCGTCCGTCCCGGCGATGAAGCCGCTCTTGCCGCGCTGGGACGAGAAGTAGAGGCGTGAACCGTCCGGGCTGAAGGCGCAGCCGGTGATCTCCGACTCGTCGTGGCCGAGGACGCGCAGGAACGGAGTCACGACGCCGTCCGTGGTGATGAGGTTGATCTCCATGTTGTCGCCGTCCTCGGCGACGTAGAGGTCACCGGACGCTGTGGCGGTCACCGCGTCGACGCCGTGCAGGGGCGCTTCGCCAGTGGTGACGAGGTCGTCGTCGTAGGCGATGTCCAGGCGCCCGTTGGCCGCGTCGTAAGCCCACACACGGTTGTCGCCCTTGGTGGTGAAGTAGCAGACGCCGTGCGTGTAGTAGCACCCCTCGCCGCCGTCGAAACGCATGGCTTCGGCGACCTGCTCACGGGTCGGCGTAAGCCAGATCTGCGGGTTCGGGACCTTCGCCCAGCTGACGGGGCCCGTCCCAGAGCCGACCAGGACTTCGAGCGTCCCCGACGACAGGTCGCCCCACGTCTTCGGACGGAACCGGTAGAAGCAGCCGTCCCCCTGGTCCTCGGTCAGGTAGACGACCTTGCGCTCAGGGTCGGATGCCGCGGCCTCATGCTTGAACCTGCCCAGCGCCGGGCGCGCCACCGCCGACTTCTGCCCGCGCGGGTCCGTCTCGTAGACGAGGCCGAAGTCGTGCTCCTCGCACGACAGCCACGTGTTCCACGGCGTCGCCCCGCCGGAGCAGTTGAGCGTGGTGCCGTTCAGGATCCGGTACGCGGACGTCACCTTCCCGGACGCGTCGAACCGCACGGCGGACACGCCGCCGACCACGGGGACCTCCGAGTTGCTGACGTAGATCCAGCCGTCCCCGTCGGCGAAGCAGGCGCCGCCGTCGGGCGCCGCGTGCCAGGTGTACCGCGTCCCTTCGACGCGCTGCATCGACCGCGCGACGACCCGGCTCGTGAACCCGTTCGGCAGCTGCACTCCGTTGCCGTCCACGGCTTGCAGCGGCCCGTACGGGCTCGGGCCGGGCTGCGCGGGCCCCGCGGCGAAGGCCCGCTGCCACAGGGCGCCGGAGAACGCGGTCGTCCCGCCGGCGACGGCGGTGGCGCGCAGGAACGTACGTCGGTTCAGGGGCATGACTCTCCTCAAGGAGTCGATCACCGCCGGACGTGTCCGGCGGCCCCCCGAACGGCGCGGTCCCGTGAATATCCGGGAAACCTACTCGCCAGTCAAGTACCGGTGGTCAATCCCCGCGCGGCGGCCGCTCCTCGTCCGCCGGCTTCGGCTCCAGGAACACCGCCGGGGCCTGCGGAGCGTCCTCGTCGGACGCCTCCAGCACCTCGGGCTCGGCAGGCTGGAACGCGATGTCCGTGGCCGCCCCGGCGACGCCTTCCGCCTCCGCGACGCCTTCCGCCTCCGCGACGCCTTCCGCCTCCGCGACGCCTTCCGCCTCGGCGACGTCCTCGCCCTCGTCGACGTCCTTGCCCTCGTCCTCGTCGACCGCGTCTTCGCTGACCGCGTCTTCAGTGATCGCGTCCTCGGTCTCGGCGCTGCCACCCTCTTCAGGCACGACGACGCCGGTAGCCGTGTCGCCGGAGGTGTCGACCGCCTCGCCAGCGGCTGCCTCTACCTCGGTCACCTCTACCTCGGCTGCCTCGACATCGGTCGCCTCTATCTCGTCTTCCTCGGTGTCGAGGATGTGCAGACCTTCCAGCTCCGCGTAGCGTTCGGCGGCGTCGGTGTCGCCATCGCGGTCGGCGGCGGCGGCCCGGGCGAACCAGTCGGCCGCCTCGTCCGTCCTGCCGGTCTCGGCGAGCGCGTCCGCGTAGGCGTAGAACAGCCGCATCGACCACGGCCGGAGCCGCCGGTCGCGCAGTTCCGGGATCTGCAGGGTGACCACGGCCGCGTCGTACTGGCCCATGTCGCGGCGCACGCCCGACTCGACGATGCGGAGCTCGACGCGTCCCATCGGGTCGAGCTTCGCCGCCTCCGGCGACTTGATCAGGTCGAGGGCGCGTTCGGGACGGCCGAGGCCGCGCTCGCAGTCGACCATCACCGGCAGATAGGAGTCGTCGCCCGCGCCGAGCCGCCGCGCGGCGCGCAGCTCGGCGAGCGCGTCCGCCCATTCGCCCGTGTGGTACGCCGCGATCCCGGCCGCCTCCCGGACGATCCCGACCCGGGACGCGAGCCGCCGCGCCGCCTTCGCGTGCCTGTAGGCCTGCTCGGGCTCGTCCTCGGCCAGCCGGCCAGCCATCACGAGATGGCGCGCGACCTTGGTCGCCAGTTCCTTCGGCAGCGTGCGCAGCTCGACGCGCGCGTCGGCGTCGAGTTCCTCGCCGGTGACGTCGTCCGGCAGGAACGGGTCGTCGTGCCCGGGGCGGTCCGGCTCATCGGATCGCGGCCGCCTGTCCTGCCGGTCGCGCGGCGGGCCGTACGACCGGCCGCCGTCCTGCGGACCCTTCGGCCCGCGTCCCTTGAACGGCCTGTCACGGTCTCCCGGACGCCCTTCGCGCTTGCCCTCGAACCTGCGTCCGCCCGGCCGGTCGTCCCGGTCCTTGAACCGGCGCTCGCCCTGGCCCCCAGCGGGCCGCGGACCGCTTGGACGCCCGTCACGCCGCGGACCTGCCCCCTGGCCTTGGCGGGGCCCGCCGAAGCGCCCTTCGCGACGCTCTCCGCCCTGCCCCTCGAACCGCCGCTCACCTGGCTTACCGTGGCCGCCGCGGGGCTTGTCGAACCGCCGCTCCCCGGCCTCGCCCGACCCACCGCGCGGTCCATCGAACCGCCGCTCACCAGGCTTGCCCTGGCCACCGCGCGGCCCATCGAATCGCCGCTCGCCAGGCTTGCCCTGACCGCCACGGGGCTTGTCGAACCGCCGCTCGGCCGGTTTGCCGTCACCACCACGCGGCTTGTCGAACCTGCGCTCACCAGGCTTGCCCTGACCGCCGCGCGGCCCGTCGAAACGGCGTTCGCCCGGCTTGCCATGTCCGTCACGGGGCTTGTCGAATCGCCGCTCGCCCGGCTTGCCCTGACCGCCACGCGGCTTGTCGAACCGCCGCTCCCCAGCCTCGCCCGACCCACCGCGCGAACCCTCGAACCTGCGCTCGCCAGGCTTGCCCTGGCCGCCGCGCGGTCCATCGAACCGCCGCTCGCCAGACTTACCGTGACCGCCGCGCGGTCCATCGAACCGCCGCTCGCCAGACTTACCGTGACCGCCGCGCGGTCCATCGAACCGCCGCTCAGCGGGCTTGCCCTGGCTGCCGCGGGGGCCGTCGAAACGGCGCTCACCGGGCTTGCCCTGGCCTCCACGCTGGCCGCCGAAACTGCGCTCGCCCGGCCTGCCCTGACCACTGCGCGGTCCCTCGGACCGGCCTGCTCCGCGGTCATCACGCGGGCCGCCGAAGCGTCCCTCGCGACGGTCGTCAGAACGTCCCTCACGGGATTCGGTACGCGGATCATCGGAACGCTTGAAGGGACGGCCGGGCTTCCGGTCATCGCGCTGAGCGCGCGAGTCCCGGTCCTTCCAGCCACCGCCGGCGGGACGGCCTCGTCCCGCCTGCGGACCACCACCGCGAGGCGCTCCACTACGAGGCGCTCCGCCGCGGGGCCCACCGCCCTTGCGGTCCCCGGAACCCGCCGGGCCGCCACGGGCGTTGCCCCCGCGGCGCGGCGGCGTGTTCCGTCGCCCGTTATCGCCCCGCCGCTCGCGGCTGTCGTCGCTGCGGCTGTCCTCTTCCGCGCTCATCACGTCCGTCACTGTTCTTGATGGTGGTTCGTGGACACTTGCAGCCTACTTTGGCTGGGCCACGACATGCGTCGAGGGCCGCCCCGAAAAATTGGGGCGACCCTCGACCAATATGAGTCCGGCGGTGTCCTACTCTCCCACACAGTCTCCCATGCAGTACCATCGGCGCTGAAGGGCTTAACTTCCGGGTTCGGGATGGGACCGGGTGTTTCCCCCTCGCCAAAACCACCGAACGTCTCAACGCACCACCCCCACGGGGGTGGGCAAGTCGACGTCCGAGCAACCAGGCTCGGCAACCAAATACAGTTATATGTACTACGGGTTCCCAGGATTGTTTCCTGAGAACCACACAGGGACGCGAACAACTCACAGCGATTCGGATT
>NZ_JBGNUS010000005.1:0-632485 GCF_041951365.1 Actinomadura sp. GTD37 | reverse complement strand
TGTTGTTGGGGCCTTTGCGGTGGGTGGTGCCGATGGGGTGGATGGGGGGGAGGTAGACGACGTCGAAGCCCATGTCGGCGATGGCGGGGAGTCGTTTCATCGCGGTGCGCAGGGTTCCGGAGGTGGGGCCGCGGCGTCCCATGGGGTCCAGGTCGGCGCCTTCGGAGCGGGGGAAGAACTCGTACCAGGCGCCGTACAGGGCGCGTCGGCGGTGGACGGCCAGGGGGTACCAGTCGCTGACGGTCGGCAGATCCCGCAGCGGATGACGCCACAGCACGTCCTGCACGGTCGGCTCCCCGGCGGCGGCGAGCCGTTCGAGCGCGTCCACGTCCTCGTCCGCCATGAGACGCGTGAGCCGGGTGAGGACGCGCCGGTCCTTCGACGGAACCTCCCGCGCGGCACGCGTGAGCAGAGCCGCGCCGTCCGCGAACATGAGCTCGACGTCCTGGCCGCGCGGGACCTTGATCTGCGCGTCATGCCACCAGAGCGCGATCGGGTCGCCCCACGCCTCCACCCGGAACGACCACGACCCCGTCTCCGTCGGCGTCACCTCGGCCGCCCACCGGTCCAGCCCCACCCCGACCTCGGTCATCCGCTGACCCGGCAGCTCCTCGCCGTCGGGCGTGCGCAGCACCACCGCCGCGCCCAGCATCTCGTGCCCCTCCCGGAACACCGTCGCCGACACCTCGACCGTCTCCCCCACCACGGCCTTCGCCGGCCACCGGCCGCACCCCACCACCGGCGCCACGTCCAGAATCGGAATGCGCCCGAGTTCCGCCTCCAGCTTGACCTGCATGTGCGCCCGCTCCCGGCTCGTCGCCCCGTTCCCAGCATCGGTCCCAGTCATCCATGCCCCGTCCGCAACTTTCCGCCGTCTCCGCCACCACAAGATCATGCAAAGAACTGCCGGGGCCAGGGGCGATGTCCGGGAGGCTCGGATTCGCCGTTCGCACGGCGGGACATGCGCGCGGCGGGTCAGCGCACGGGTGGGGTATGCGCAGAGGGGACGAAAGGACAAGATCCCGGCAGGACGCGCCTGCCGGGATCTTGTCCGCCCCCCTTGGGTCGTACGGCTAGCCGGCCGCCTCGATCACCGAGGCGACGCCGGCGCCGGTCGTGACGAGCCGCCGGTACTCCGGCTGCCGCAGCTCCCCGCCCATGAACGGGTACGGGTTGCGGTGGACGGCCGGGCTCGGCTCCTCGCTCAGCGCGGCGAAGTGGATCTCCCGGGCGCCGGTGGCGGCGACGATCCGGGACACGTTCCGGGCGGTGACGCCGCCGCCCGGCATGACGATGACGCGGTCGCCGGCGTGCCGCACCAGTTCGGCGATCAGCGGCGCGCCCTCCAGCACGCTGACGTCCTGCCCGGACGTGAGGACGCGGGCGACGCCCAGCCCGGCGAGGGCGTCCAGCGTCGCGAACGGGTCGGCGGCCATGTCGAAGGCCCGGTGGAAGGTGACGGGCAGGCCGTCCGCCGCCGCGATGAGCCGCTCCACGACGGGACGGTCGATCGTCCCCTCCGGGGTCAGCGCGCCGATCACGACGCCGTCCGCGCCGGCCTCGCGGACGAGCGCGACATCGTGCTCCATCGCCGCGGCCTCGTGCTCGTCGAAGATGAAGTCGCCGCCGCGCGGCCGGATGATGACGTTCACCTTGATGGACGACACGGCCGCGAGCGCGGCGCGGACCGTGCCCAGGGTCGGGGTGAGCCCTCCCTCGAACAGCGCCGCGCACAGCTCGACGCGGTGGGCGCCCGCCTTCTCGGCGGCGATGGCGCCCGCGACGCTGTCGATGCAGATCTCGTAGGTGAGGCTCACTGACGTCCTTCCGGGGTCGTGCGGATCTCGCCGACCGGGCGCCCGCCGCCGAGGACGGGGACGGCGCCCAGCGGGTCGGCCGGGGTCGTGTCGGCGCCGAGCGCGGCGAGCGCGCGCAGCGCGATGGCGGTGGTGGCGCGGGGGCTGCCGTCGATGACCTTCACGGCGACGGCGTGGCCCTCGGCGGTCGCGGCGATGAGCACGCCTTCGGCGCCGCCCTTGACGACGGCGCCGGGCAGCGCCCGCATGAACTCGGTGTTGGCGTGCCCCGTCCCGCCGACGTACTCGGGGTGGGCGCGCATCGCGTCCGCGACCGGCCGGCCCGCCTCGGACAGCACGAGGGAGCGCGCGGCGCGCGCGAGACCGGTCAGCGTGAGCCCGAACAGCGGCGCGCCGCAGCCGTCCACCGCGACGGGCGCCGGCTCCTCGCCCGCGCCGTCCGCCATGACCTGCCGCACCGTCCGCTGGAGCGGGTGCGACGGGTCGAGGTAGGTGCCGGCCGGCCAGCCGTTCGCGGCGCACGCGGCGAGCATGGCGGCGTGCTTGCCGGAGCAGTTCATCCGCACCCGCGACTCGCCCTCGCCGGCCCGGATGAGCGCGGCCTTCGCCGGCTCGTCCTCGGGCCATGACGGCGGGCACTGGAGGGCGTCCGCGCCGAGGCCCGCGTCCGCGAGGATCGCCTCGACGGTCTTGACGTGGAAGTCCTCGCCGGTGTGGCTGCCCGCCGCGATCGCGAGGCGCTCCCCGGCCAGCGCCGCGCCCGCCCGGAGGCAGGCGAGCGCCTGGAACGGCTTGGTCGTGGAGCGCGGCAGGACGGTCTCCCCGGGGACGCCGCGCGCGTAGGCGAGGGTTCCGTCCGGGGCGAGCCCGGCGACGCTGCCGTAGTGGCGGCTCTCGACGAAGCCGTTTCGGACGACCTCGGCCAGGAATTCGTACATCTCCATCCTCACGGTTGCGCGGTCGGGACGGCGTCGCGGACGGCGCGCGCGGGGCGGGTGCGCTGCCGCGCCTCCAGCGTCCGCGCGAGCTTGGCCAGCGACGCGTTGACGACCAGGTAGATCAACGCGATCACCAGGTAGGTCTGGATGAGCAGGTGGTTGTAGTTCGCCAGCACCTTGCCGCTGTAGAGCAGTTCGGCGTAGCTGACGACGAACCCGAGCGAGGTGTCCTTCAGCAGCCCGGCGGACTGGCTGACCAGCGACGGCAGCACCCGCCGCGCCGCCTGCGGCAGCACGATCAGCCGCATCGCCCGGCCGCGCGTCAGGCCGAGCGCGAGGCCGGCCTCCAGCTGGCCGCGCTCCACCGACCGGATCCCGGCGCGGAAGATCTCCGCGAACGCGGCGGCGTTGGACACCGACAGCGGCACGACGAGCTTCCAGAACAGCGGCAGGTCGAGGCCGTACCTCGGCAGCGCGAACAGCACGACGTAGACGAGCAGCAGCGCCGGGATCGTCCGGACGATCTCGACGTAGGCGGCGGACGGGACGCGCAGCCACCGCGACGCCGACAGCCGGCCGAGCGCGAGCGCGATGCCCGCCGCCGCGGCCAGCGCGATCGACACGGCGGCCGCGTAGAGCGTGGACCGCAGGCCCTCCAGCAGGTACCGCCACATCGTCCACGTCCCGTACGGGCGCCACCGGTCCGCGGCGAGCTGGCCGTTGTCGGCGAACTGCCGCAGCGCCAGCGCGACGAGGACGGCCCCGGCCAGCACGGTCAGCGCGGTCGTGATCCGGATGCGGCGCCGGGCGCGCGGGCCGGGCTCGTCGAAGAGAAGCCGGGCGGAACTCCCCGTGGTCTTCATCGCAGGATCGCCAGCTTCCGTTCGAGACCGCCGGTGACCAGCCCGAACACCCCGGACAGCAGCATGTACCCGAGGCCCGCCGTCACGAAGATCCAGATCGGCTGCGCCTCGGCGAGGTTGACCCGGTTCGCGGCGGCGGTCAGCTCCACGACGCCGACCGCCGCCGCGAGCGCGGTGTTCATCAGCGTCATGATCGCGATGTTGCCGAGCGGCTGGACGACCGTCCGCAGCGCCTGCGGGAGGACGACCAGCCGCAGCGACTGGACGAACGTCAGCCCGAGCGCGCGGGCGGCCTCGCCCTGGCCGGCCGGCACCGCGTTGATGCCGGACCGGATCGCCTCAGCCATGTACGCCCCCTGGTAGAGGGCGATGACGATGGCCGAGGTGGTGAACAGCCCGGCGATCACCCCGATCTCGGGCAGTCCGAACACGGCGATGACGAGCCAGACCAGCAGCGGGATGTTCTGCAGGAGCTCGACGTAGGCCATCCCCGCGGCGCGCAGCACGCGCACCGGGCTCACCCGCATCGCGGCGACGAGGATCCCGGCGGCGAGCGCGCCCGCGAGCGCGAGCAGCGTCAGCTCGACGGTGAGCAGCAGCCCGTCGCCGAACTCCCCGAGGTGGTCGGTGATGACGTTCATGGGGTGGGGGCTTACTCCGAGCCCGGCGCGGAGCCGATCGCGGGCGGCTGCGGGGCCTCGCCCTGCACGACCGTCCCGATCGAGTTCTTCCAGATCTTCGCCCACAGTCCCGACTGCTGGATCTGCTTGAGCCAGTCGTTGACGAACTGCTTCATCTGGGCGTCACCGTGCTTCAGGCCGATCCCGTACGGGTCCTCGGTGAACGGCTCGCCCTGGATCTGGATGGAGGTGTCCTGCTTCGCGGTGGCGAGCAGGACGGCCTGGTCCTGGACGTAGGCGTCGCCGCGGCCCTGCTTGAGCGCCTGCACGCACTCGGGGTCGCTGCCGAACGTGACGATCTTCGCGTCCGGGGCGGCCTTCTTGATCGCCGGGATCGCCGGGGTGTTGGCGCCCGCGATGACCGTCTTGCCCTTCAGGTCGGCCGGGGCCTTGATGCCCGTCTCGTCCTTCTTGGTGGCGATGACGAGGCCGGAGCTGTAGTACGGCCCGGCGAACGCGACCTGCTTGGCGCGTTCCGGAGTGATGCTGTAGGTCTGGAACACCACGTCCACGGTGCCGTTGGCCAGCAGCGCCTCGCGCGTCTCCGACGCCGAGTTGACGATCTTCACCTTGGGCTCGCCGATGATGTACTTGGCGAGGGCGCGGCCGAAGTCGGCGTCGAGGCCCTCGACGTCCTTCGTCGCCGGGTTCTGCTGCGACAGCAGCGGCGCGTCCAGCGAGCCGCCCACGATCAGCTCGCCGCGCTTCTTGATCTTCTCCATGGTGGAGCCGGCCGGGAGGTTCGCCGCGACCGGCGCCGCGGCGAGGACGTCGCCGGTCCTGCCGCCGCCCGCGCCGGGCACGGCCGAGTCGGAGTCTCCGCCGGAGCAGGCCGCGAGGCCCGTCAGCGACAGCGCGGCGACCGCGGCCACCGCGGCCCGCCGCATCCCCGCAGGGGTACGCACCATGATCATCAACCTTTCTCGGGTGGCACGCCATGGGCGGCGCGCCGGGGGTTCGTGCTAGTGGCTGAGGACCTTGGCCAGGAAGTCCCGGGCCCGGTCGGTGGCGGGGGAGTCGAAGAAGGCGGACGGCGTGCCGGACTCGACGACCTCGCCGTCCGCCATGAACACCACGCGGTCGGCGACCTTGCGGGCGAATCCCATCTCGTGGGTGACGACCACCATCGTCATGCCGTCGCGGGCGAGGCCCGTCATCACGTCCAGGACCTCGCCGACCATCTCGGGGTCGAGCGCCGAGGTCGGCTCGTCGAACAGCATCGCCTTCGGCCGCATCGCGAGCGCGCGGGCGATCGCGGCGCGCTGCTGCTGCCCGCCGGACAGCTGCGCGGGGAGCTTGCCGGCCTGCTCGCCGATGCCGACCCGGTCGAGCAGCTCGCGGCCGCGGCGCTCCGCCTCGGCGCGCGACAGCCCGCGCACCCGGGTGGGCGCGAGCGTCATGTTCTGCAGGACGGTCTTGTGCTGGAACAGGTTGAACGACTGGAACACCATGCCGACGTCCGCGCGGAGGCGGGCGAGGGCGCGCCCCTCGGCGGGCAGCTCCTCGCCGTCGATGCGGATCACGCCTTCGTCCGGCGTCTCCAGCCGGTTGAGGCACCGGCAGAGCGTGGACTTGCCCGACCCGGACGGGCCGATCACCACGACGACCTCGCCGCGCGCCACGTCCAGATCGACGTCGTGCAGGGCGGTGTGGCCGCCGAAGCGCTTGCTGAGGCCGCGCACCTCGATCATTCGGTCACCTACGATCCAACTTCCTTCGAAATCGAAGCCAAGATGGACGATAGTTCGTCAAATCGATGTAAGTCAACGCGTTGCCGTACCAAGTTCGCGCATGCTATCTATCTGGGGTGCGTAACAGCAGAGACGACGGACCGGCGGCGCTCGTGCGGCTGGTGGCGACCGGCCGGGCCGAGTCGCGGGCCGAGCTCGCCCGGCTGTCCGGGCTGGCCGCCTCCAGCGTCTCGCTGCGGGTCGAGCAGCTCATCGAGGCCGGCCTGTTCGCCGAGGAGGGCGCCGGGGCCTCGCGCGGGGGCCGGCGGCCCCGCCGCCTCCGGCTCGCCCGGGAGGCGGGCGTCTTCCTCGTCGCCGACCTCGGCGCGCACCACGCCCGGCTCGCCGCCGCCGACCTCGCCGGGACGCCGCTCGCCGTGTCCGACCTCGCCTGCGACATCGCCCTCGGACCCGAGAGGACGCTGACCGCCGTCGCCGGGAGCCTCCGCGCGCTGGCCCGCGAGCAGGGGCTCGGGGACGTCCCCGTCCGCGGCATCGGCATCGGGCTGCCCGGCCCGGTCGACCCCGCGACCGGCCAGGTCGTCTCGCCGTCCCGGATGCCCGGCTGGAACGACTTCCCCGTCCGCGACTTCGTGACCGCGCACACCGGCGCCCCCGCGCTGGTCGAGAACGACGCCAACCTCATGGCGGTCGGGGAGCACCGCGGGTCATGGCCGTCCCTCGACAACCTCATGGTGATCAAACTCGGCAGCGGCATCGGCTGCGGCGTCATCGTGGACGGCCGGCTGCACCGCGGCCGGGGCGCCGCCGGCGACATCAGCCACGTGCGGATCCTGTCCGAGGCGACGGTCGACTGCTCGTGCGGCCATCCCGACTGCCTGGAGGCCCACGCCAGCGGCGCCGCGCTCGCCGCGGCCCTCACCGCGCAGGGCATCGCGGTGGAGCACCCGTCCCAGATCGTGGAGCTCGTGACCGACGGCGTCCCGCAGGCCACCAGCGCCGTGCGCACCGCCGGGCGCCTCATCGGGGACGTGCTGACCGCCCTCGTGAACTTCTTCAACCCCGACGCGCTCGTCATCGGCGGCAGCCTGTCCAACGCCGAGCCGCTCGTCGCCACCGTCCGGGGCGTCATCTACGAGCGCTGCCTGCCGCTCGCCACCCGCAACCTGGAGATCGCCACGTCCCGCGCGGGCCGGGACGCCAGCGTCCTCGGCGCGGGCCACCTGCTGCTCGGCATGGCCGACGACTGGATCGACCGCGTCCTGGAGCGCTGAGCCGACGGAGGGCTGAGCCCGGGGAGCCCCGGGTACGGGGGGTGCTAGCGGTGTGCGGCCAGGGCCTCGCGCGCGGTGGTCACGTCCGGCGCGATCGCGACCCGGCGCTGCAGCCCCGCCACGTCGGACACCCGGCGGACGATGCCGCGCTGCGGGAGCACGACCCACATCGGCACGCCCAGCTCGCTCGCGCGCATCTGCGAGCGCGTGACCACGTTCAGCCCGTTGGAGTCGCAGAACGTGCAGTCGGTCAGGTCGAGGATCAGGGCGGGCGCCCCGGAGTCGAGGAGCCGCATGGCCTGTTCGAGGATCGCCTCGCCGTTGCTGAGGTCGACCTCTTCGGGGAACGTCAGCGTCCCGCAGGTGTCCGTGCTCTCCACGCGCGCTACTCCGAGATCCATGGTTCGCCCCAAAGTCGGTTTCCTCACCTGGATGACAACGGGGGGTACTTCACTGCGACTGTAAGCCCCGATCCTGGACGGAACCTGAAAGAAAGAGTCAAGTCTAGGGTGTCCCTCCCCCATTTCGCGCACGATCCCGTTCGCTCGCGTTTCATTCCCTTTTGTCGCATCTTCGTGCAGGGGGGTGGCCGGGGCCGCGGGGCCCGGGCCCGGGGCGGAGGGATCGCCCGCACCGGCCCTTCACCGACCGTTCTGTCACGACAAGCCCATACATTTCACCTGGCGACCTGCTAGAACCGGGGGTGTGGCAATGAGCACGGACCCAGTGGTCATCGACGGCGGCGACCGCTCCTGCGTGCGCCTGCTGCTGGAACTGCGCGAGCACCTCGCGGGGCTCGCCCCCGGCACCGTCGTCCACCTGATCGCCGGCGACCCGGCGGCGCCCATCGACCTGCCCGCCTGGTGCCACCTGACCGGCCACGCCTACCTGGGCCCCGTCGACCGGGCTCCGGCCCCCACCTACGCCCTCCGGGTTACCGCCGACGCCCGTCCCACGGCACCGGAGTCGCCCTGGCGCCCTCGCTGACGCCACCTGCGCGAACCTCTATTGGCGGTCCGCCAACGGGGGGTTAGGGTGGCGTGGGCGATGAAGGGACGTTGGCATGGGCGGGCCGTCGGTCGCGATCGTGGGGAGCGGATTCAGCGGGCTGGGGCTGGCCATCGCGCTGCGGCGCGCGGGCTTCACCGACCTGACGGTGTTCGAACGGGGCGACGGCGTGGGCGGCGTCTGGCGGGAGAACACCTACCCGGGCGCCGCGTGCGACGCCCCCTCGCACCTGTACTCCTACTCCTTCGAGCCGAAGCACGACTGGTCCCGCAGGTTCGCGCCGCAGCCCGAGATCCTCGACTACCTGCGGCGGTGCGCGCACAAGTACGGCGTGACCGGGCACATGAGGTTCGGGACGGAGGTCACCGGCGCCGACTTCGACGCCGCGACCGGGCGGTGGACCGTCCGGACGGCGGGCGGCGGCACCGCCGAGGCCGACGTGCTCGTCTCCGCGTGCGGGCAGCTCAGCCGCCCGTCCGTGCCGGACCTGCCGGGCCTCGAGTCGTTCGCCGGCGCCGTCTTCCACTCGGCGCGCTGGGACCACGCCCACGACCTCGCCGGACGGAGCGTCGCCGTCGTCGGCAACGGGGCGAGCGCCGTCCAGTTCGTCCCGCGGATCGCGCGGGAGGCCGCGAAGCTCACCGTGTTCCAGCGCGAGCCGCAGTGGGTCGGCTGGAAATGGGACCGCCGCTACCCCCGCGCCCGCTCCTGGCTGAACCGCCGGTTCCCCGTGTTCCAGCGGCTGTCCAGGCTAGGCGTGTTCCTCTGGTTCGAGGTCCTGCTCAACCCGATGCTGATCTCCCCGCGCGGCCGCCGGGTGCTGTCGGCCCACGTCCGGGCCATGTGCCGCACCACGCGGTGGCAGGTCCGCGACAAGGAGACGCGCCGGAGGCTCACCCCCCGCTACGAGCTGGGCTGCAAGCGCGTCCTGGTCTCCAGCGACTACTACCGGTCCCTGAACCTGCCGCACGTGGACGTCGTCGCCAGCCCGATCGTCGAGGTCGCCCCGGACGCGGTCGTCACCGCCGACGGCGCGGCCCATCCGGCCGACACCATCATCATGGGCACGGGCTTCCGGTCGCACGACTTCGTCGCCCCGATGCGCGTCACCGGGCTGGACGGCCGTACTCTGGACGACGCATGGCGGGACGGCCCGCGCGCCCACCTCGGCCTGGCCGTCGCCGGTTTCCCGAATTTCTTCCTGATGTACGGACCCAACACCAACGTCGGTTCGGGGTCGGTGGTACACATGCTGGAGAGCCAGATCGCCTACATCGTGCAGGCCGTCCGTGTGCTGCGCGACCCGGAGGTGCTGTACATGGACGTCCGCGAAGGTGTGCTCTCCGAGTTCGACGAACGCCTCCAGCGCCGCCTCGCCGGAACGGTCTGGAACGCGGGCGGCTGCGACAGCTGGTACCTGCGCGACGGCGGCCGCAACGCCAGCAACTGGCCCGGATCGATGCTCGCCTACCGCCGCCGGACGCGGCGCCTCGACCCCTCCGACTACCGGTTCGTGAAGGGCTGACATGGCAGGTCCCGCCGCTCATCCGCTGCTGCGCACGCTCGACGGGCTCCTCGTCATCCCGCCGGAGCACCACCGGCCGGACACCCCCCGGGCCGACGCCGCCGCGATGCTCGCCTGCGACCAGGCCGCGCTGTCCGACCTCGTCCGGCACGGGCTGCCGGCCACGGGGGAGGACGGCCGGGAACGGTTCGACTCCCGGGACATCTTCAACCTCGCCCTGTACTCCGGCTCCGGGCGCACCGGGATCGAGCGGACCGTCGCGTCCGCCCTGCGCTGGACCCGCTCGTCCTGCGAGGACCTCATCGCGCCGCGCATGTCCCGGTTCGAGCTGCGCGTCTCCTGCGGCGCCCCGGACGGCTGCCGCCCCGGCGCCCGCAACGCCCTCGCCCGGCCGCGGACCGGCGCCTACGGCGGGAGGGTCCGGCACGTCCGCGCCCACCCGGCCGGCGCGGCGCGGAACGTCCCGGCGGGCTCGGCGGCGACCGCCCGCTCGTCCGGCCCGGCGCTCACCCTGTCGGCCGTCCTCCGGACGGTCGGCGACTGCCCCGTGCTGCGCTCGCCCGCCCTCCACGCGATCCTGCGCGAGTTCATGGGCGCGGAGCTGCGCTGGCTCCGCCTCCCCGAGGCCATGCGCGACGACGAGTCCCTCGTCCCGCGCGGGTTCGCGAGCTGCGGCTCGGCCAGCCGCTACATCGCCCGCCTGTGCCGCGAGGAGGGCATCCCCGCGCGGACGCGGATCGGCTGGGTCGTCGGCCTGCCCGATCTCGTGCACGCCTGGGTGGAGGTCGAGGACGACGACGGCGTCACCAAGGTCATCGACCCGACGTTCGTGCTGCTCGCGGAGGTGATCCCGGGCGCGAACCCGATGCTCCGCGACCCCGGCCTCGGCTTCCGCACGAACCGCCTCGTCCCCACCGCGCTGGAGGTGGGCTCCGCCATCGCGTCCCACACCTGCGCCGCCGGCCACGTGCCGCGCGTCAGCACGACCCTGGTCCCCCTCCGCTGACGGCGGGGCCTACGCGTCGCGGACCGCCTCGGCCATGGCGGTGTCGCCCTCGGCCAGGTAGCCCTCGACGACGCCGGCGCGGTCGGCCGCCGGACGGTTCTGGCTCAGCTTCGCCTTGGCCTCGACCCGGCCGATGACCAGTTCCAGGCCCACGATCGCGCGCAGCTGCCCGGCGATGAACGCGGCCGGCGCGTCGTCCACCGACCACGAGGGCTCACGTCCGCTCTCGTGGCGCTCGGTGAGGCGGCGGACCATCGACTCGACCCACGCGGGGTCGTCGTGCACGACCAGCCGGCCGTAGACGTGCGCGGTCAGGTAGTTCCAGGTCGGCACGACGCGTCCGTGCTCGCGCTTGGACGCGTACCAGGACGGCGACACGTAGGCGTCCGGCCCGTGCACGATGAGCAGCGACTCCCCGGCTGCGGGCTCGCGCCACTGGTCGTTGTTGCGCGCGACGTGCGCGAGCATCGCGCCGTGCTCGCCGACCGACGGGTCGTACAGGACGGGCAGGAACGTCGCGATGAGGCCCGCCGGGGTGCTGGTCACCAGGTCGGCCGCGGCGCAGCCGGCCAGCAGCTCCCTGACCTCGGCGTCGCCTGCGGAGAAATGCGCCGGAACGTACATGGATGCGACGCTACCCCCGATCGGGATGTCGGACGCGCGTGCGAGGGTGGTGGGGTGAGCGCCGATGAAGAGCGTGCCGGGGTCCGCCTGACGAACCTTGACCAGCCCCTGTTCGACGGAGCCGACGCGACGAAGCGCGACCTGGTCGACTACCTGGACGCCGTCGCCGGGCGCATCGTGCCGCAGCTCGCCGGGCGTCCGCTGTCGGTCGTCCGCGTGCTGCGCGGCCAGAAGCCGTTCATGCAGAAGAACGTGCCCAAGTACACGCCGGAGTGGGTGCGGACGGTGCGGGTGTGGGCGGAGACGTCCCGCCGCGAGGTGGCGTACGCGCTGTGCGACGACCGGCGCACCCTGCTGTGGTTCGCCAACCAGCGCGCCGTCGAGTACCACCCGCCGCTCTTCCGCGCCGCCGCGCCGGCCCGGCCCACCCACCTGGTGATCGACATCGACCCGCCGGGGGCGGACGCGTTCGGCGCCGCCGTCCGCGCCGCGCACCTCGTCCGGCAGGCGCTGGACGACTCCGGGCTGCGGGGCGCGGTGAAGACCAGCGGCGCGAAGGGCGTGCACGTGTTCGTGCCGCTCGACGGCTCGGCGCCCGTCGAGGACGTGGCCGCCGCCACCCGCGCCCTGGGCGCGCGCGCCGAGCGGCTCGACCCCGGCCTCGCGACGACGGCGTTCATCCGCGAGGACCGGGGCGGCAAGGTGTTCCTCGACTCGACCCGCGCCGGCGGCGCGACCGTCGCCGCCGCCTACAGCCCCCGCATCCGCCCCGGCACGCCGGTCTCGTTCCCCGTCCCGTGGGACGAGCTCGACCACGTCGCCCCGGCCGACTTCACCGTCCGCACGGCGGTGGGCCTGCTCGCCGGCGGCGACCCGTGGTCCGACCTCATGCCGCCGCCGCAGGCCCTTCCCGCCGGTCTGATCGAGGAGGGGCACACGATCCCGATCGCGCGGGTCCAGGCGATGCACGAGGGGAAACGCCGGGCCAGGGCGCGCCGCGACGCCGCCGGCTGACGGTCCGCGCGCCGGTCGCGCGCGTTTCCCCGGTTTTCGAAGGCGGGCCGGGGAAACGCGCGGCAAAGGGTCAGGAATTCAGCTCGACGGGCACCGACCGGTGACCGTTGGAGATGAACGACTCGACCGGGCGCAGCTGACCCGGATCGACGGCGAGCTCCATATCGGGGAAGCGCTCGAAAAGCGCGGGCAGCGAGATCTCGGCCTCCATCCGCGCGAGGTGCGAACCCACGCAGAAGTGCACGCCGTGGCCGAAGGAGATGTGCTCCTTGTTCGCCCTCTGGAGGTCGAACAGGTCGGCGTCGTCGCCGTGCAGGGAAAGGTCGCGGCCGGCCGCGGCGTAGGCGGCGAGAATCGCCTCGCCCTTACCGATCGTGACGCCGTCGACGTCGATGTCCTCCACCGCGTAGCGGAGCGGCAGGTTCGCGACGGGCGCCTGCCAGCGCAGCGCCTCCTCGATCACCTCGGCCCAGGGCGCCTCGCCGGACCGGACGAGCGCGCGCTGCTCCGGGTGCGTCAGCAGCGCGGTGATCGCCTGGTCGAGCAGGTTCACCGTGGTCTCGTGCCCGGCGGAGATCATCAGGATCAGCGTGTCGACCAGTTCCGCCTCGCTCAGCCGGGAGCCGTCCTCATCGCGGGAGGAGATGAGGACGCCGGCCAGGTCGTCGGCGGGCTCGCGGCGCCGGAACGCCACGAACTCCTGCAGGATGCCGTACATCTCGACCTGGTTGGCGATGGCCTCCTCCGCCGTCAGCGCCGTGTTGAAGATGCCGTCCACGCAGCGCCGCAGGCTCGGCCGGGTGCCGTCGGGGATGCCGAACAGCCGGCAGATCACCTCGATGGGCAGCGGGTAGGCGAACGCCTCGCGCAGGTCGGCGCGCCCGCCTGGGGACGCGGCGAGCCCGTCGAGGAGGCCGGCGGTGATCTGCTCGACGTCCGGCCGCAGCGCCTCGGTGCGGCGCGGCGTGAACGCCCGCGAGATGATGTTGCGGAGCCGCCGGTGGTCGTCGCCGTAGGCGGTGAACATGTTCTGCACCGAGACCCACAGGCGCAGCGGCCAGTCCTCCGAGATCTCGCCGTCGATCCATTTGGTCCAGTGCAGATTCGGGTTCTTCGACACCCGGGGATCGGCCAGCAGCCGCTTGAGCTGTTCCTGGCCGGTCACCGCCCACGCGACGACGCCGCCGGGCAGTTCCACGGGCGTCACCGGGCCGCGCGACCGCAGTTTCGCGGCCTCTCCCTGGACGTCGCCGCCGGACGGGTCGATGACGAGCGGATTCTCCATTGCGGACCTCTCCACGGACGCGTCGGAGCGCACCCGTAAACGGGCGGCTCCCGGACGAACAATGCAGCCAACGTACGGTGCGCCGCGCCGGGCCGCCAGATCATCTCATCGACTCGCCCAGGCTGTCCGCTTTTCGGCTTTCCTTAAATGGCGGCTCGGAAATCCTCGGTGCGGGAATCGGTGTGCGGCGCCTCGGCGCCGGTTCAGCGGCGCTGGTCAGCGGCGCCGGTTCAGGGGTGCCGGTTCAGCGGCGCCGGGTAAGGGGTGCCGGTTCAGCGGCGCCGGGTAAGGGGTGCCGGTTCAGCGGCGCCGGGTAAGGGGTGCCGGTTCAGCGGCGCCCGGCGTCGTCGGCGAGCAGCCCGCGGAGCTGGTCGGCCGCGTCCGGTTCCAGGGCGGCGAACCGCTCCCGGTACAGGGCGGTGGACGCGGACGCGGGCCAGCCGTCCGGGAGGTGCTCGGCGGGCAGGCCGGGATCGGTGCGCAGCAGCTGCAGCCAGTCGGCGCCGAGCAGGGTGAGCCGGGTCAGCGGGCGCCCGCGCCGCTCGCGGTCCGGTGTCCAGGTCGCGAGGAACGCGTCGTGCTCGGCGCGGATCTCCGCGACGTCCCACGCCCGCTGGAGCAGCCGGGGCACGTCGGTGCCCTCCACCGGGACGGAGTAGAACGCGTCGGCCAGCTCCGCCAGCCCGGCGAACTCGGGCCCGGCGAAGATCGCGGCGATGTCGACCCGGCCGGGCGCGATCCACAGCCCGTCCCGCAGCCCGCCGAACCCGGCCCACATCAGCCGGGCCCGGATCTGGTGGCGCAGGTCGCGGCGGCTCTCCGGCATCGAGTAGCTGAGCAGCGTCCACTCGCCGCCCGGGTGGGTGAACGGCTGCGCGGAGCGGACCCGCGGGGTCGCCTCGCGCAGCAGGTCCTCCGCCCACGGGGTGAGCGAGAACCGCGCGGTGCGCCCCTCCCGGACGCGGGCGAGCAGGCCCTTGCGGGTCATCCGCGCGAGCGTGGCGCGGCCGGCGGCCTCCGCGACCCCGAGGTCGTCCAGCAGGTGCAGGAAGACCCGCGAGCTGATCGGCGGGAGGCCGCGGTCGAGGACGAGCGATCCGAGGAAGCTGAACAGCAGCTGCTGCGGAGCGCGCCGGCGCGGCCGTGCGCTTGCGGGCGCGTCCTGCTCGGCGGTCATGCCCGTCCTCCCGTGGTCGCCTGCGGGCCGGCCGGTCGTCCCGGCCGCCGTGGTCGGTGGCCATCACACCATGCCGCCGCACCGTGCCGTGCCGCCTTCCGCGGTGACCCACACTATTCGATGAAATCTTGACGCACGACAACAACGAATCTAACTTCTAGGCACAGGACGGACCAGGAAGGGTGGCAATGGAGCTGAACGGGAAGGTGGCGGTGGTCACCGGCGCCGGGCGCGGCCTCGGCCTCGCCTATGCCGGGGCCCTCGCCCGCGCGGGCGCGGCCGTCGTGGTCAACGACGCGGACGCGGCCACCGCGGAGGCCGCGGCCGGGCAGATCGGCGACGCGGGCGGGCGGGCCGTCGCGCATCCCGCCGCGGTCGGCCCGGCCGAGACGGCGGACGCCCTGGTCGCACGGGCCGTGGCGGAGTTCGGCCGGCTCGACGTGATGGTGACCAACGCGGGCGTCCTGCGCGACCGGGTGCTGTGGAAGATGACCGACGACGACTTCGACACGGTCGTCGGCGTCCACCTCAAGGGCACGTTCACCTGCGCCCGCGCGGCGGCGGTGCGGTTCCGCGAGCAGGGCGAGGGCGGCCGGCTCATCCTGGTCGGCTCCCCGGCCGGGCAGCGCGGCAACTTCGGCCAGACGAACTACTCGGCGGCCAAGGCCGGGATCGTCGGGTTCGTCCGCACCTGGGCGATGGAGCTGGCCCGCGCGGACATCACCGTGAACGCGATCGTCCCGGTCGCGGCGACCGCGATGACCGAGACGATCCCCGCGCTCGCCCCGTACGTCGAGGCGATGCGGCGCGGCGAGCCGATGCCGCCGTTCGCCCGCCGCGCCCTCGCGTTCGGCACCCCCGAGGACGCCGCCGGGCTGGTGGCGTTCCTCGCCTCGGACGCCGCGTCCGGCATCACCGGGCAGGCGATCGGCGTCGGCGGCGACCGGCTCTCGCTGTGGACGCACCCGACCCAGGCCGTCGCCGCCTACCGGGACGGCGGCTGGGCCGCGGCCGACATCGCCGGCGCGTGGCCGGCGGTCTTCGCCGAGCACGAGCAGAGCGTGGGGGAGAACCTCCCCGAGGAGCCGCCGCGATGAGCCTCGACCTGGACGCCCTGGAGGCGATCGACGTCCACGTCCACGTGGAGTCGGACCTGCACGGCCACCTCTCGCTGCCGGACGAGTTCATGGAGGCGTCCGCCAAGTACTTCGGCGCGGACGACGACCGCACGCCCACGATCGACGAGATCGCGGCCTACTACCGTGAGCGGCACTTGGCGGCGGTCGTGTTCACCGTCGACATCGAGAACGCGACCGGCCATCCGGCGATCTCGAACGAGGAGATCGCCGACCGGGCCGCCGAGCATCCCGACGTGCTCATCCCGTTCGCGAGCATCGACCCCGCCAAGGGCCGCGCGGGCGCCCGCGCGTTCCGCCGGCTGATCGAGGAGCGCGGTGTGCGCGGCATCAAGTTCCACCCGTCCCTGCAGGGGTTCGCGCCCGACGACCGCAGCGCGTACCCGCTGCTGGAGGTCGCCGCCGAGCACGGCGTCCCGGCGCTGTTCCACACCGGGCAGACGGGGATCGGCGCGGGCATGCCGGGCGGCGGCGGCGTCCGGCTCGGCCTGTCGAACCCGATGCTGCTGGACGGCGTCGCCGTCGACCTCCCCGAACTGACGATCATCATGGCGCACCCGTCCTTCCCGTGGCAGGACGAGGCGCTCGCCGTCGCCACGCACAAGCCGAACGTCTACATCGACCTGTCCGGCTGGTCGCCGAAGTACTTCCCGCCGCAGCTCGTCCGGTACGCCAACGGCCTCCTCCAGGACAAGGTGCTGTTCGGGTCGGACTACCCGGTCATCACCCCGGACCGGTGGCGGCGGGACTTCGCCGAGCTGGAGATCAAGCCGCACGTCCGCCCCAAGATCCTCAAGGACAACGCCGTCCGGGTCCTGGGCCTGCACGGCAAGGAGAGGGCATGAGCACGACCGTCGCGTTCGAGGACCTGAAGAGCCTGGCCGGCGGCTCGCTCGGCACGAGCCGCTGGCTGGAGGTGGACCAGGCCCGCATCGACACGTTCGCCGACGCCACGGGCGACCACCAGTGGATCCACGTCGACCCCGAGCGCGCGAAGGACGGCCCGTTCGGCGGCCCGGTCGCGCACGGGTACCTGACGCTGTCGCTGGTCATCCCGCTGTGGACGGAGCTGCTCGACGTCACCGGCGTCACCGCCAAGGTCAACTACGGGCTGAACAGGGTGCGCTTCCCGGCCCCCGTCCCGGCGGGCTCCCGCATCCGGCTGTCCGGTGCCCTCGCCGACGTGACCGAGGTGGCCGGCGGGCTCCAGGTCACGGCGGACCTCACCGTCGAGATCGAGAACCGCGAGAAGCCCGCCTGCGTCCTCCAGGCGATCTTCCGCTTCCACCCGTAGGACGCCGCCGCGCACCGGGTGCCCGCCGTCCGCTCTGCGATCGGCCCCCGCCGGGCGGTCCCGTCGCCGCCACGAGAGTTCGCGGCCCGCCCTCGGGCGGGGCGGGTCGCGGGTCGCCGGTCATGTGTCCGTATGATGGACAGCCGAGTGACGCGGACGGCGCGGCGAGGGGATGATCGATGCCACGGGAAGGCACCGGACCGGATTTCATCGAGGCGCTGGCCCGGGGCCTCGACGTCATCACCGCCTTCGAGGCGCGGCGGCCCGTGATGTCGCTCGCCCAGGTCGCGGAGGCCGCCGGGCTGGCCCGGCCGACCGCCCGCCGCGTCCTGCTCACGCTCCAGGAACTCGGCTACGTGCGGGCGGGCGACGGCGGCTACGCCCTCACGCCGCGCGTGCTCGACCTCGGCGTTGCCTACGTCCGGTCCATGGGGCTGTGGGACGTGGCCCGCCCGCACATGGAGCGCCTCGTCGCCCGGACGAACGAGTCGTGCTCGATCGCGCAGCTCGACGGGTCCGACATCGTCTACGTCGCGCGCGTCGCCGTCCCGAAGATCGTCGCGCTGGCGGTGCAGATCGGCACCCGGTTCCCGGCCCTGCAGACCTCGCTCGGCAAGGTGCAGCTCGCCGCGCTCGACCCGGCCGAGGTCGACCGGGTCCTCGCCGAGCCGACCCGCTCCGGCCTGGAGCCGCGCGTCCGGCCCGGCAGGGCGGAGCGGGACGCCGAGCTGCGCGAGGTCCGGGCGCGCGGCTGGGCGCTGACGGACGAGCAGCTCGCGCGGGGCATCCGGTCGGTCGCGGCGCCGCTGCGGGACGGCTCCGGCAAGGTCATCGCGGGCATCAACGTCAACACCCACGCCGCCGAGACCCCGGTCGAGCAGCTGCTGGACGAGCACCTCCCGATGCTGCTGCACACGGCGGGGGAGATCAGCGCCGACTTCGCGCGGCTGGAGACCGTCCCGCAGGTCACCGCGGGGTGAGGACGATCCGCCCCGCCGCCCGTCCCTCGCCCTGGCGCCGCCATGCCGCCGCCGCGTCCGCCAACGGCACGGCCTCGCGCGCGACGGTCAGTCTTCCGGACGCCGCCTGCTCCGCGACGAATCCGATCGAGGACGCCCGCTGCGCGGACGTCAGCTCGTTGTTCGTGTAGCCGAGCAGCCGCAGCGACTTCCCGCGCAGGGTCGAGGAGTCGATCGGGCACGTCTCGTCCGCCGAGCTCCCGAGGTTGACCAGCCGCCCGCCGGGCCGCAGCGTCCGGGCCGCGGCC
Source organism: Actinomadura sp. GTD37 (assembly GCF_041951365.1). Lineage (NCBI taxonomy): Bacteria > Bacillati > Actinomycetota > Actinomycetes > Streptosporangiales > Thermomonosporaceae > Actinomadura > Actinomadura sp. GTD37. The sequence goes on along the minus strand of NZ_JBGNUS010000005.1, from coordinate 613,886 downwards.
GCCGCCGGGGTGCCGAACAGCGGGTCGAGCACCAGGTCCACGGGCCCGTCGGCCGCGTCGGCGAACCGCCGGGCCAGCTCGGCGACGTCGCCGGTGCCGAGCGCGACGACCGCGTCCGCCCCGGCCCGCCGGGCGCGTGCCCGCGCGTCCGGCGACCGGGCACCGGCGATGACCCGCCGCGCGCCCGCCGCCCGCGCGAGCTGCACGGCGGCCTGCCCGACGACGCCGCCCGCGCCCAGCACGACGACCTGCTCGCCGGCGGCCAGTCCGCCGCGCCACGTCAGCGCCATGTGCGCGGCGACGGCCGACAGCCCGAGCGCGGCGAGCAGCACGGGATCGGCGCCGTCCGGCAGGACGACGAGCGACGCCTCCGGGACGGCCGCGACCTCGGCCATGCTTCCGTCGCCCGGCGCCATCCCCGCCGGGGACGGGAACCAGACCGTCCGGCCCCGGTACGTCCCGACGCCCTGGACGCCCGGCACATACGGCGTCGCGGGCGTCCCGAAGTAGGACGTCCCGGTCGCGCACAGCAGGTCGAGCGGCGTGATCGGCGCGGCCAGGACGTCCACCAGGACCTCGCCGCTCCCCGGCACGGGCGGCTCGCGGTCCGCCACCACGGGCGGGCGCCCGCATTCCCTGATCTCGGCGGCGCGCATCGGCTCAGGTCGCGATGTCGGGGTAGGGGAGGGTGACGTGCGAGACCCGCCGCGCGTACTCCAGCTGGAACCCGAGCGGCTCGTCGTGGTCGCGCTCGAACATCGCGATGAACAGCGTCAGCGTGAGGAACGGGTGCGCGCCCAGCTCGAACAGCTTCGGGTAGTCGTGCCCGGCGAGCGCGGCGCGCTCCTCGTCGCCGAACTTCAGCCAGGTGGACGACTCGCCGCCGTGGCAGTTGATGATGCGGTTGGCCTGTTCCCCCTCCCACCACGCCACGGTCGCCTCCGGCTCGTCCCGGTAGCGTTCGACGAGGTCGGGGTCGCGGTCGACGGTGTAGAGGAACTTGTTCAGCAGGTACTTGCTCACTGGCCGCCTCCGTCCGGGTACCAGGTGAAGTAGGCCTCCATGGTGTGGAACAGGTCGTAGGTGTCGACGTAGTCGGCCTTCCGGCCCTCGCCCGCGACGCCCATCATGAGCATGAAGTCCATGAAGCCGTGGGTGGCGTTGCCCGGCGCGTGCAGGCTGTCGAGCGTGACCTCCGCCAGGCAGCCCTCGATGTCGCCGGACGAGATCCACCCGACCGCCTTCGCATCGAACTCGGGGTCGGGGCCGTGCGGGCCGAACTGGCGCGGGCCGCCCAGTTCGAGGGACAGGTGCCCGGTGCCGATGACCGCGACCCGCTGGTCGCCCGGCCACGACTCCACCAGCTCCCGGATCGTCCGCCCGAGCTGCACGAACCGCTTCGGCCGCGGCAGCGGCGGCGCGAAGATGTTGGTGTAGACGGGGACGATCGGCAGGTCGTTCTGCGGGCGCAGCGTGATGATCGGGCACGTGATCGAGTGGTCGATGCGCAGCTCGTTGGAGAACGCGAGGTCGAAGCCCGCGTCCAGGCCCTCGCGCAGCAGGTGGGCCGACAGGTCCTCCTGCCCCTTCATGAGCATGCGCGGCAGCCCGAACTCGCGTTCCTCGTTGTACCAGTTCGCGTCGTAGAACGGCGCCTTGCCGACGAGGAACTGCGGCATGTTGTCCAGCCACAGCTGGTGGAAGTGGTCGGAGCCGACCATCACCAGGACGTCCGGCCGGGCCTTCGTCAGCGTCGCGCGGAACGCCTCGACCTTGCGGACCCACTCGTCCGCGAAGTCGGGGCGGTCCTCGCCGGTCGCGGTGCTCGCGCGGTGGTAGAAGGGGTGGTGGGTCGAAGCGATCACAGCGACCAGTTCAGCCATGACGGTCCTCGGGGGTGTAGGGGTCGGGGGCGACGGACCGGTTGTTGAGGTCCACCGACAGGAAGATCTCGTTGCCGACGGGGTTGCGCAGCTCCTCGGCGAGCTGCCCGATGAGCCCGGCGGTGCGGGCGAGGAGCGCGAACCCGCGCAGCAGCTCCAGCGGCAGGCCGAGGTCGGCGAGCGCGGCGCCGCACACCCCGGCGCCGTTCAGCGGCAGCGTCTTGCCGAGCACCTCGGGATGGACGCGGCCGACCGCGGCGAACAGCGACAGGTGCGGGCCGAACAGGCCCTCCTCGGCGGCGATCTGCATCAGCCTCGGCGTGCGCGGGTCGCCGTCCTTGTGGACGTGGTGGCCGAGGCCGGGGAGGAACCGCCCGGCCTCCCGCTCGGCTCGGACGGTCCGCAGCGCGAGCGCGTCCCAGCCCGCGTCGTCGGACGGCGGGTCGCCGTCCACCGAGTCCAGGACGCCGTGCAGGAAGCGGCCGGTGTCCTCGGTGACGCCGAGGAACCGGGACCCGCCGCCCAGCAGCCCGGCGGCGAGCGCGCCCTGCACCGAGTCGGGCGCCGACAGGTACGTCAGCCTCGTGACGATCGCGGTCGGGGTGAAGCCGTGGTCGGCGAGCGCGGCGAGGACCGCCTCGAAGACCCGCGTCTCGCCGGGCGCCGGCCGCCGCTGCGCCGCCAGCCAGAACGCCAGCTCGCCGAACCCGACCTCGCCCATCACGTCCGCGGCGAGGTCGCGGCCCAGCAGCGTGATCGTCTCCCGGCTGGACGCGCCCAGCGCGGTCGGGTACTCGGGACGCTCAGCCACGGTCGTCCTCCTGCGGCTCGGACAGCCATCGGCGCAGCTCGGCGCCGTGCTCGTCCAGATCGGGCGGCGGCAGCCGGTACGCCGCGGGCGTCTCGGAGAAGCGGATGGGATGGCGGGTCGTCGGCACGGCGCGGCCGCCCTCGCCGACGACCACGACCGGGTCGAGCTCGAAGCGCTCCGCCATCGCGAACCCGCCGTCGATCGTGTTGATCGGCCCGCTCGGCACGCCCGCGTCCACCAGCAGCTCGAACCACTCGACCGCGCCGCGCCGCTTCAGCCGCTCCACGAGCAGAGGGCGCAGCTCCGCCCGGTTGGCGGTGCGGCCGGCGTTGGTCGCGAAGCGCGGGTCGTCCGGGACGCCGGGGACGCCGAGCACCTCGCACAGCCTGCGGAACTGGCCGTCGTTCGCCGCCGTGACGATCAGGTCGTTGTCGGCGGTCGGCAGCGGCTCGTAGGGGAACACGCTCGGGTGCGCGTTGCCCATCCGGTAGGGGACGGTGCCGCCGGCGACGTAGGCGGAGCTGTGGTTGACGAGCCCGGTCAGCGCCGACGACAGCAGGTTCACCTCGACGAGCTGGCCCCGGCCGGTCGCGTCCCGGTGCCGCAGCGCCGCGAGGATGCCGATCGCGGCGTGGTTGCCCGCCATCACGTCGAACACCGAGATGCCCGCCCGGTACGGCGGCCCGTCCGGGTCGCCGGTCAGGCTCATCAGCCCGGAGATGGCCTGCACCATCAGGTCGTAGCCGGGGACGTGCCGTCCGGCGCCCGACCCGAACCCGGTGATCGAGCCGTACACGACGCCGGGGTTGGCGGCGCTCACCGAGGCGTAGTCGAGCCCGAAGCGGGCGAGGCCGCCCGGCTTGAAGTTCTCGATGAGGACGTCGGCGCGGCGGGCCAGTTCGCGGCCGGCGGCGGCGTCCGCGTCGTCCCGCAGGTCGAGCGCGATGGAGCGCTTGCCCCGGTTGACGCCGAGGTAGTAGGTCGCGGCGTCGCCGCGCGCGGGCGGCGTCCACGTGCGGGTGTCGTCGCCCCGCGGCCCCTCCACCTTGATCACGTCGGCGCCGAGGTCGGCCAGCAGCATCGTGGCGTAGGGGCCGGCCAGGATCCGGGAGAAGTCCGCCACCAGCACCCCCGAGAGCGGCCCGCCGCGCGCGGTGTCGTCAGTCATCCGGCTCCCTTGCCTCATCGTCGCCCGCACCTGCTCGTCCGTTCAACGGACACCCGTCCGTCGTTCTGATTCTGGCATGCCCGTATCCGCGGCGGTCAAGTGGTTGACACTTTGACTACCGGTGACGAGAGTGGCTCCACGCAGGTTTGACCGTTCAGCGGACACAAGTCCGTATCTGCTCCCGGCGGTCGGGTCCCGAGGACGAGGAGTACGAAGATGAGCGAGTTCGAGCCGGGCCGCCCCCTGGTGCTGCGCGGTGGCACGGTGCTGCCGATGACCGGCGGGCGCGAGGTCCTGGACGACGCCGACGTCCTCATCGAGGGCGACCGGATCACCGCGGTCGGCCCCCGCCTCCCGGTACCGGACGGCGCCGCCGAGATCGACGCGTCCGGCGGGATCGTCATGCCCGGGATGATCGACACGCACCGGCACATGTGGCAGACCGCGATGCGCGGCTACGGCGCCGACTGGACGCTGACCCAGTACTTCGTCTGGTACTACCTGGAGCACGGCAAGCGGTTCCGGCCCGAGGACGTGCACGCCGGGAACCTCCTCGCGGCGATCGAGGCGATCGACGCCGGCGTCACCACGGTCGTCGACTGGTCGCACGGCCTGCAGACCCCCGGCCACGCCGACGCCGCCGTGGACGCGCTGCGCTCGGTGCCCGGACGGTTCGTCCTCGCCTACGGCAACATCCAGGCGCCGCCCGCCGAATGGACCGGGACGCCCGAGTTCCGCGCCCTCGCGGGCCGGCTCGCCGGCGGCGACATGCTCGGCTTCCAGATCGCGTTCGACGTGCTCGGCGACCCGTCCTTCCCGGAGAAGCCCGCCTTCGAGGCCGCCCGCGAACTCGGCGTGCCCGTCACCACCCACGCCGGCGTCTGGGGCGCGACCAGCGACGAGGGCGTCAAGCAGATGCACGACCACGGGTTCATGACGCCCGAGACGGTCTACGTGCACGCCGCGTCCCTGTCCGCGGACTCCTACCACCGCATCGCCGCCACCGGCGGTTCCATCTCGGTGTCGACCGAGAGCGAGCAGAGCGCCGGGCAGGGCTACCCGCCCACCTGGGTGCTGCGCGACCACGACATTCCGGTGTCGCTGTCGATGGACACGAGCGTCTGGTGGAGCGGCGACCTGTTCTCCGCCATGCGCACCACGCTCGGCGCCGACCGGTCCCGCATGCACCTGGAGGCGCACGGCAGGGGCGACACCGTCACCCACTGCAACCTGCGCGCCGACCAGGTCGTCGACTGGGCCACCCGCGGCGGCGCCCGGACGCTCGGCCGCGACGACCTCGGCAGTCTCGAACCCGGGAAGAAGGCCGACGTCGTCCTGATCAAGAACGACCACTCGCCGGTGTCGTTCCCCGTCCTCAACCCCTACGGGCACGTCGCCTTCCAGGCCCAGCGCGGGGACGTCCACACCGTCGTCGTGGACGGGCGCGTGGTCAAGCACGACCACCGCCTGGTGGGCGTCGACCTGGCCGCCGCGCGCCGCGAGGTCGAGGCGACGGTCGAGCACCTGCGCTCGTCGATGGGCGAGGAGGCGTGGGCGGCGGGCATGAACCCCGACGTCCCCGAGACGAAGATCCTCGACAACCCCTACACCTACACCGACTACCGCAGCGGCGCCACGCGCACCCGGTGAGCAAACGCGTAGCGGGCAGACCTCCACCGATGAGTTTCCGGGGCGCGGCCGGTCTCCACCACTGGCGAAGCGACCCGCGCAAGGGGAGGTACCGATGGCATCCGGACCGTTCATCACATGCCTGTGGTTCGACGGCCAGGCCGAGGAGGCGGCGAACTACTACGTCTCCGTCTTCAAGGACGCCGCCCTCGGCGACGTCTTCCGCGCGACCGAGGCGGGCCCCGGGGAGCCCGGCTCGGTGGTCACCGTGGAGTTCGAGCTCAACGGCCAGAAGTTCGTGGGCCTCAACGGCGGCCCGCAGTTCACCTTCAACGAGTCGATCTCGTTCCAGATCCCCTGCGCGGACCAGGACGAGGTCGACTACTACTGGAACCGGCTCACCGAGGACGGCGGCGAGGAGGGGCCGTGCGGCTGGGTGAAGGACAGGTTCGGCGTGTCCTGGCAGGTCGTCCCGGCCGTGCTCACCGAGCTGATGAGCGACCCGGACCCGGCGAAGGCGGCACGCGCCACCGCGGCCATGCTGTCCATGGGCAAGCTCGACATCGCCGCGCTCCGCAGGGCCCACGCGGGGGAGTGACCGGCGCGGGCGCCGGGCCGGGTCGGACCGGCCGTGCGGCGCCGCGTCGCCCGCGAGGGCGTTCACGCCGCGGGCGAGGCCATCACGCCGCCCGCGAGGGGGTTCACGCCGCGGGCGAGGCGGTCACGCCGCGGGCGGTCTCCGGCCGGACGCGAGGCCCGGCGGGGCGGCGGCGAGCGCCGCCTGGATCGCCTCGACCAGCGCCAGCGCCGACTCCTCGGTCAGCTCCACCGCGACGCGCGCCGAAGGCCCGTCACCGGCGTTCGTGAAGTCGATGTTCACCGTGTGCTCGTGGCACGCGTGGTACGGGTGGTCGACATAGACGGCGCCGCCGGTCAGCGTGAACCAGCCGGTAGCGCCCTTCGCCGCGCCGTCCAGCTCCACTTTCACGGTCTGGTAGATGCACACGGGGTGTCTCCTCTCCGAGGGCCGGGCGGTCAGGCGGCCAGGTGGCGGCCGAAGAACGCGAAGATCCGCTCCCAGCCGTCCTTGGCGGCGGCGGGCCGGAACGCGGGCCGCTCCACGGCGAAGAACGCGTGCCCCGCACCCGCATAGGTGTGGAACTCGTGCTCCTTGCCGAGCCTGGTCAGCTCCTCGTCCAGCGCGGCGACCTCGTCCGGCGCCGGGAAGCGGTCCTCCTCGCCGAACAGGCCGAGCAGCGGGCACGACAGGTTCGGCGCCTTGGCGAGGACCGACCGGGCCGTGGTCGGCTGGTCGGCGGGCGGATCGTTGACGACGAACGCGCCGTAGCAGTCGACGGCGGCGTCGAGGTCGAGGTCGCAGGCGGCGAGGAACGCGTGCCGCCCGCCCGAGCAGTGGCCGATCACGCCGATCCTGCCGTTGGCGTGCTCCAGCGCGTTCAGGTGCGCGGCCGCTCCGGCGACGTCGCCGACGAGCTGCTCGTCCGGCACGCCGCCCTTCGCGCGGGCGGCCGCGGCCTGGTCGTCCGGGCTCACGCCCGCGCCCTCCCGCGAGTACAGGTTCGGGGCGATCGCCGCGTACCCGTGCGCGGCGAACGTGCGGACGAACTCCTTCGTGCCGGGGTCGTATCCGGGCATGTGATGGATCACCACCACGCCGCCGCGCGGGGCGTCCCCGAGCGGCCGGGCGAGGTAGCCCTCAAGCTCGGCGCCCCCGTACCCGCCGACGGTGACGGTTCCGGCCCACATCGCATCGTTCATGGCTGTCAGCGCTCCACTCTTCGTCGGACCTGTGGACCGTGACAGTCTTCCCCATCCGCGCAACCCCGGCCGGGCCTGCGCACCGGTCTCAGGCGTTCAGGGCCCCGGCGCCGAGCAGCCCGAACAGGAGCAGGCCGATGACGATCCGGTAGACGACGAAGGACGTGAAGGTGTGCCGCGCCACGAACCGGAGCAGCCAGGCGATGGACGCGTACGCGACGCCGAACGAGACGGCGGTGCCGACGGCCAGCGGCAGCACGTCCACCCCGGCGCCGAGCGCGGTCGGCAGCTCGTAGAGGCCGGCGCCGGTCAGCGCCGGGATGCCGAGGAAGAACGACAGCCGGGTCGCGGCGACCCGGTCGAGGCCCAGCATCAGCCCGACCGACATCGTCGCCCCGGACCGGGAGAAGCCGGGGAACAGCATCGCGAGGATCTGCGACGACCCGATCAGCATCGCGTCGGTGAAGGACGTGTCGTCCTCGCCGCGCTTGTGCCGGCCCAGCCGGTCGGCGAGCCACATCACGACGCTCCCGCCGATCAGCGACCCCGCGACCACCCACAGCGAGGCCAGCGGGCCCTCGATGAGGTCCTTGGCGGCGATCCCGACGACCACCACCGGGATCGTGGCGAAGACGACCCACCAGCCGAACTTGTAGTCGTGGTGGTACCGCTCGGACGGATCGGCGATCCCGCGCCCCCACGCCGCGGCGATCCGGACGATGTCGGAGAAGAAGTACACCAGCACGGCCGCGATCGCGCCGACCTGGATCACCGCGGTGAACCCGACGACCGCCCGGTCGTCCACCGGGATGCCCATCAGCCCCTCGGTGATCTTCAAGTGCCCGGTCGAGGACACCGGGAGGAACTCGGTCAGGCCCTCCACGATGCCGAGGACGACGGCCTGCCCGACATTGATCACGCTCAACGGCCCGGTTCCTCTCCAGCCCCGTACCCGCGCCCGCCCTGCCGCGGGGTCCGCCGCGAGCCTACTGCCGGCCGCCGGGCGCGCCCCCTGATGAGGGCGATTACTTCACCCGCCGTTAACCGAAACGTCAGGTTCCGGACCGGGCCCGCACCGGCCGTTCACGCGACCTTCGGAGTGGCGCGGACGCCGAAGTGCAGGTAGCGCTCGCCGGTCGGGAGGGAGTAGAACGTCACGGCCATCCAGTGGCCCGTGTCGGGGTCGCGGGCGACGAACCGGTCCTCGCCGACGGGCGCCATCGGGTACTCCTTGACCGTGTCGGGCACCATCGCGGCCAGCGGGCCCGTCACCGTCGTCCGCAGGACGGGCCCGTCCGCGCCGCGGAGCACCTCCAGCAGCGAACCGGCCCGCTCGTAGGCGCCCAGGTGCCGCTCGGCGTCCACGGCGACGGGCTCGGCGGGCGGCCCGAGCGGCGCCGGCGTCGCGACCCCGGCGAGCTCGGCGAAGACCTCCCGGTACAGGTCCTCGTACAGCCCGTCCGCGTCGCCGCCGTTGGTGAGCAGCACGACCGCGAGGCCCTCGTCCGGCAGCATCCGCAGGTAGGCGTTCTGCCCGATCGTCGAGCCGTCGTGCCCGATGAGCCGGCGCCCGTCCCAGGTCAGCCGGAACCAGCCGAGGCCCCACGAGTCGCCGAGCGTGAGCGTGTCCGGCGGCCGCGCCTGCTCGGCGGCCATGGCGGCGGCGCCCGCCTCGCTCAGCAGCCGCGTCCCGCCGGGGGCGAGGCCGCCGGTCAGGTGCATGCGGGCGAAGGCGAGCACGTCGGCGGCGGACGCCCCGATCAGCCCGGCGGGCCCGGCCGAGCGCGGCAGCTGCCACACCCGCGCGGGGGACGGCTCGGACCCCGCGGCGCGCACGTGCCCGACGGCGGCGCGGTGCAGCAGCGCCTCCTCCGGCAGCGTGATCGTGCGCCGCAGGCCGAGCGGCGCGAAGAGCCGCGCGCGCATCGCCTCGTCCCACGTCCGCCCGGTGAGCCTCTCGATCACCCGCCCGGCCAGCGAGAACCCGGAGTTGCAGTACGACCAGGTGGCGCCCAGCGGATGGTTCTGCGCCACGTCCGCCAGCACGGCCGTGTACTTCTCCAGGCAGTCGTCGCCGCGCCCGGTGTCGGTGAACACGTCGCCGTCGATGCCGCTGGTGTGCGTCAGCAGATGCCGCATCGTCACCCCCTTGGCGGCGTCGGGGTCGGCGAGCCGCAGCTCGGGCAGGACCTCCGCGACGGGGGCGTCGAGGGCGAGCAGCCCCTCGTCCACGAGCTGCATCACGACGGTCGTCGTCCACACCTTCGTGATCGACCCGATCTGGAACACCGAGTCCGTCGTCGTCGCGACGCCGGTGCCCGTGTTCAGGACGCCGTACGCGGCCTCGGCCAGCTCGTCCTCGCCGCCGGGCCGCAGCCGCAGGATGCCGAGCGACGCCCCCGGCACCCGGCGCCGCGCGGCCAGCGCGGCGAGCCGCCGCCGCCAGTGCCCGGCGTCGGCGGGCGGACGCCGGGTCACCCCCAGATCTCCTCGGCGGTCTCGGCGATGAGGCGGAGCTTCGCCGCCTGCTGCCCGGCGGTCAGCACGTTGCCCTCGACCGTGGAGGAGAAGCCGCACTGCGGCGACAGGCAGATCTGCTCCAGCGGCACGAACCGCGACGCCTCGTCGACGCGGCGCTTCAGGTCGTCCTTGGACTCCAGCTCGCCGCGCTTCGTCGTGACCAGTCCGAGCACGACCGTCTTGCCCGGCGGGACGAACCGGAGCGGCTCGAAGCCCCCGGACCTCTCGTCGTCGAACTCCAGGAAGAACCCGTCGACGTCCAGCTCGCCGAACAGCGCCTCGGCGACGAAGTCGTAGCCGCCCTCCGCCGTCCAGGACGAGCGGAAGTTGCCCCGGCACATGTGCGTGGTGACGTTCATGCCCGCGGGACGTCCGGCCAGCGCGGCGTTGATCTGCCTGATGTAGCGCAGGTGCAGGTGCTCGGCGTCGTCGCCCCGCTCGTTGATCATGGCGCGCTGCGCGGGGTCGTTGAGGTAGGCGAGGCTGGTGTCGTCCAGTTGCAGGTACCGGCAGCCCAGCTCGCCGAGCCGCCGCACCTGCTCGGCGTACGCGGCGGCGAGGTCGGACCAGAACTCCTCGATGTCCGGGTACACCTTCGGGTCGATCGACGCCGGGCCGCCCCGGTAGTGCACCATGTTCGGCGACGGGATCGTCAGCTTCGGCGTCACCCCGTCCCCGGTCGCGTCCCGCAGGAACGCGAAGTGGTCGGCGAAGATCGTCTCTTCGAGCCGCACCTTGCCGTGCACCCGCAGCGCCGCCGTGCTGAACTCGATGTCCCCGGCCTCGTTGTGGAACCGCACCTTGATCTTGTCGTCCGCGGGGCTGATCCCGCCGAGCCGGTAGATGAAGTCCATGTGCCAGGACGTGCGGCGGAACTCCCCGTCGGTCGCCGACCGCAGCCCCGCCTCGCGCTGCATGGCGACCACCTCGCGGATGGCGGCGTCCTCCGCGGCGGCGAGCCCCGCGTCGTCGACCCGCCCCTGAGCGTGATCGTCCCGCGCCGCCAGCAACCCCGGCGGACGCAGCAGGCTGCCGACATGGTCGGCCCGGAACGGCGGCTCGGTGCGCAGAGACAAGACGTGCTCCTTCCGCGGGAAGAGACCCGGTCCTGCCAATCTATGCACGTCCGTGACGACGATCAACGATTTGTCTGGAATCCCGTGCCACCTGGCGCGCAGCGCGGCCGGCGGCAGGTCGTCAGGTGCAGGGGCGTGGCGGGGGGAGCCGTGGGAGCCGCCGCCCCACGATGCCTCCGCCGCCTGACGCCCGCCGGCGGTCAGGCCAGGTTCTTCTGCTGGACGGTCCATTCGGTGCCGCAGAGGCCGCAGTCCGGGCCGACGAAGAACTGCTTCGCGGCGGCGTCGCCCTTGAGCTGCCATTTGAGCCAGGCGGAGCCGACGCGGCCGAATTCGCCACCGTTCGGCTGGTCGTAGGTGCCGAGGTGGCCGACGTCGAGGTTGCCCATGAAGGCGGGCAGGCCGGACGGGAGGCGGGTCCAGTCGTCCATCGCGTTCTCGTACGCGATGTCGCTGGGCCCGCCGATGAAGTAGCCGATCGGTGCGTGGAGCCGGGCGAGCTGGTCGTTGTCGGCGTCGCTGAGCATGCCGCTGTTCCAGATGCCGGTCGTGGTGACGCGGGGGTCGGCGGACACCTCGTAGGCTTCCAGGCCGCCGCAGGACTGGCCCATTACCGCGACCTTCGCGGTGTCGATCCTGCCCCTGTACTTGCTGCCGACGCGGCTGTTCTCAGCGATGGCCCAGTCGATGGATTCGGTCAGCATCGAGGCGTCCGTGGTGCCGAAGCCGCCGGGGCGGCCGTTGGCGATGACGAGGAAGCCGTGCGAGGCGAACTCCGTGAGGATGTTCTCGAACAGCGTCCCGTCGGCGAGGCAGGCGCCGTTGCCCCACGCGACGATCGGGAGCTTCACCCCGGACGGGATGCTCTCCGGCCGGTAGACGGTGTGGTCCCGCAGGCGGAGGCTGGTCTCGTAGCCGGCCGGGTAGGGGCCCGAGCCGCCGGGCGCGGCGTGCGCGGGAACGGCGAGCACCCCGGCGAGCAGGAGCGGGACGCACAAGACGAGAAAGGCTCTTCGGACGAGGTTCTTCACCTGGATCCTCCTCGGCGCGGGAACGGGGACGATTCGGAATGTCGCAGACGTCCGAGAGCCCATCAATGGATCCGGGGAAGGACTGGCGGTTTTACCGATAACGCCGCCGATGCCTTTCGCGGAGCCCGTTCAGCGCCGCGCCGGAGGTTCGCGACGCGAGAGGTAGGTGTCGATAATCCATCCCTCGCGGGCGCGGGCCTCCGCGCGGACGGCGCGGATCTCGTCCGGTGCCTCCAGGAGGACTAACTCAAGACGGAAGGCGACCTGGAGGACGACACCAGCCGCTGAGCCGCTCCACCGCACGCACGGCCTCCGCGCCGCGCTCCGCCGCCGGGATCAGCCCGAGATGCCGGGACGCCCCGCCGCGAGCGCGTGGTAGCCCGGGTCGATGTAGTCGAGGCCGGCCTTGTGCGGCGACACCGCCGGGCCCCGCGCCCGCAGCGCGGCCATCAGCCCCGTCGCGACCGCCGTCTTCCCGCTCCCGGGCGCGGGCGCCGCGATGACGAGCCGCGGGATCACCATTCGATGCCCCGCTGCCCCTTCTGCCCGGCGTCCATCGGATGCCGGACCTTGCCCATCTCCGTCACCAGGTCGGCCGCCGCGACGAGGCGGTCCGGCGCGTCCCGCCCGGTGACGACGACGTGCTGGACGCCCGGACGGGCGGTCAGCGTCTCCACCACGTCGTCCAGGTCCAGCCAGCCCCACTTGATCGGGTACGTGAACTCGTCCAGCACGTAGAAACGGTACGTCTCGGCGGCCAGGTCGCGCTTGATCTGCGCCCAGCCCTCCCGCGCGTCGGCCGCGTGGTCGTCCTCGCTGCCGGGCCGCTGGATCCACGACCAGCCCTCGCCCATCTTGTGCCAGGCGACCGGACCGCCCTCGCCGCTCCCGCCCAGCACCCGCAGGGCGCGCTCCTCGCCGATCCGCCACTTCGCCGACTTCACGAACTGGAACACCCCGACCGGCCAGCCCTGGTTCCAGGCCCGCAGCGCCATCCCGAACGCGGCCGTCGACTTCCCCTTCCCCGGCCCGGTGTGGACGATCAGCAGCGGCCGGTTGCGGCGCTGCCGGGTGGTCAGGCCGTCGTCGGGGACGGACTCGGGCTTCCCCCGGGGCATGTCAGGCCGCCTTCCTGTGCTCGCGCACGATTCCGTCGAGGTCCCGCAGCGGGACGAGCCGCGCGTTCATCCGGGCGTTCATCCGGGCGTTCAAGGAACCGCCTTCTAGTTGATGTGCGGGCGGTCGGTGTGCGGGCGGCGGAGGTACGGCCGGTTGACGTGGGCGACCCGCCAGCCGTCCCGGGCGGCGGCGAGCCGCGTGGTGGACAGCGGCGCGAGATCGATCCGGTCGGCCGCGCGGACGCTGAGCCCGAGGGCGTGGCAGAGCGCGGCCCTGATGACGCCCACGTCGCACACCGCGACCCCGGACGGCCGTCCGGCGAGCCACGCCCCGACCCGCGCCGCGAGTTCGCGGCGGGACTCGCCGCCGTGGGGCGCGGCGCCCGGATCGGACAGCCAGGCGTCCAGCTCGCCCGGATCGACGTCCGCGTACCGGACCCCCGCCCAGGAACCGTGGTCGGCCTCGGCGAGCGCCGCGACCGGCCGGGCGTCGAGACCGAGCGCGGCGCAGGTCTGCCGCGCGGCGCGGGCCGGCGACGTCCACGCCGGGCCGTCCGGCAGCGACCCGGCGAGGGCCCTCGCCCTGGCCAGGCCGCCCGCGTCGGCGTCGTCGGCGGCGGGGAACCGAGCCTCCCGCATCGCCGCCGTCGTCGCGTGCCGGATGAGCAGCACCCCGTTCAGGCCGCCGCCATGGAACGGGCCGCCCGACGTGCGTACCACGCGGCGGCCTAGTGGCAGGGCGCGCCGAGCAGAGGCCGCCCGTCGTGCATCAGCGCGTGGAGGTAGCCGATCAGCGGCAGCGCGGGCACCGCGAGCAGCCAGGGCACGAGGCGGGGAAGGGGGATGGAGCGAGCGGAGCTGCATCGCGCAGATATGGTGCTCACGGAGCCTCCAGAGGGAATCTAGCGCGTCCCGGACAGTGAGGTCGCGGCCACCCGAGCGACCTGGCTCCCGGGATCGTCGTCCCGGATACAGTGGCGCGTCCGCACCGGCATCTCACCGGATTTCCCTCGGGCAACCGTGAATCACCGCGAACCGTACGGTCTGCCTGCGAGGGTGTCAACATCGCCGACCGCCCCCGCGACCGCCTATAGAACACGTTCTACTATCGGACGCATGCGCCATGGCATCGTGCTCTTCACCAGTGACCGGGGCATCACGCCCGCCGCCGCGGCGAGGGCCGCCGAGGAGAACGGGTTCCACTCCTTCTACGTGCCCGAGCACACGCACATCCCCATCAAGCGGGAGGCCGCCCACCCCGGCACGGGCGACGAGACCCTCCCCGACGACCGCTACACGCGCACCCTGGACCCCTGGGTCTCGCTCGCGTCCGCGGTCGCCGTCACCTCCACGATCCGGCTCGCGACGGCCGTGGCGCTGCCGGTGGAGTCGGACCCGATCACGCTGGCCAAGACCATCGCGACGCTCGACCACCTGTCCGGCGGCCGCGTCACGATCGGCGCCGGGTTCGGCTGGAACACCGATGAGCTCGCCGACCACCACGTCCCCGCCGGCAAGCGCCGGACGGTGCTGCGCGAGTACGTGGAGGCGATGCGGGCGCTGTGGACCGAGGAGGAGGCGTCCTACTCCGGGGAGTTCGTCTCGTTCGGCCCGTCCTGGGCGTGGCCGAAGCCCGTCCAGGCCCGCATCCCCCTGCTGATCGGCGCCGGCGGAGGCCCGAAGACGCTCGCCTGGATCGCCGCGCACGCCGACGGCTGGATGACGACCCCAACCGAGCGGGACATCCTCGCCAAGGTCGCCGCCCTGCACACCGCCTGGACGGACGCGGGCCGCACCGGCCGCCCGGAGATCTCCGTCCTGGCCTCCATGCGGCCCTCGCCCGAGGACATCGCCGCCTGGGACGAGGCCGGCGTCACCGAGATCATGTGGGGCCTTCCCGACAAGCCCGAGGCCGAGGTGATCGCCTTCCTCGCCCGGCACGCCGGACGCCTCGGCCTGTGACCGCGTGACCCGTCCGGGCCCCGGACGGGTCACACGGCCGTGCAGGCGGTGCGGGCGGGGCCGTTGAGGGTGAAGCCGACCGTTTCACCGTGTTCCCGTCATGGGTCGCCCCGTCGGCCGTGGCGGAGCACTCGTCCCGCACCGGCCGCCGGGTGCGGCGGATCAGGTGACAACGGGCGGATCGGCTGCAAGGCTTTGCTCGCACCGCCCGCCGCTGGGCGCGCGGTGCGTTCGGGCCGGCGCGCTCTCGGGGTCAGCGCGGCACAGGGGAGAGCGAGGAGGCGGCGGCTGTGACGGTCTCGATGGTGAAGGGCCAGCGGATCTCGCTGGAGAAGCCCGGCGGTGCGCTGAGCATGGTCCGGATGGGCCTGGGCTGGGACGCGGTCAAGAAGAAGGGCTTCTTCGGCTCGCGCGAGCGGGACATCGACCTCGACGCGTCCTGCGTCCTGTTCGCGGACCAGAGCCTCGCCGACGTGGTCTACTTCGGCAAGCTCGTCAGCGACGACGGATCCGTCCGGCACACCGGCGACAACCTGACCGGCGCGGGCGACGGCGACGACGAGTCGGTCATCGTCGACCTGAACCGCCTCCCGGTGCACGTCACCTCGCTCGTGTTCACCGTCAGCTCGTTCAACGGCCAGACCTTCAACGAGGTGGAGAACGCCTTCTGCCGGGTGGTCAACGAGATGGACGGCGGCGAACTCGCCCGGTACACGCTGACCGGCGGCGGCGCCCACACCGCCATGGTGATGGCCCGGATCTACCGGCACAGCGGCGGCTGGAAGATGAACGCGATCGGCGAGCCGTCCCACGGCCGCACGTTCCAGGACATGCTGCCGGCGATCGCCGCCCACGCCTGACCCGCCGATGACCGACCTCACCCGCGGCGCCAACGCGGCGCTGCCCGCCCGGCGGGTGACCGCGACCGCGTCCTGCGCGGCGCCCGTGGACGTCAGCGCCCTCCTCGTCGGACCGGATCTGCGCGTCCGGTCCGACGCGGACCTGGTGTTCTTCAACGCCCCGCGGGCGCCCGGCGTCCGCTGGACGGACGGCGGCGGCCAGCGCCTCGAACTCGACCTGGACGCCGTCCCCGCCGACGTCGCCGCGGTGCTGATCGCGGTCAGCCTCACCGGTACGGCGCCGTTCGGGACGATGCCGCCGCCGCAGGTCCGGCTGTCCGGCGGCGGCGGCGCCGCGCTGGCCGCGTTCACCGTCCCGGGCCTCGGCCCCGAGAAGGCGATCATCGGGCTGGAGGTCTACCGCCGGGCCGGCGGCTGGAAGGTGCGCGCCGTGGGCCAGGGCTACGCCGGCGGCCTGGCCGAACTGCTCGCGGCGCACGGCATCGAGGTCGACGACCCGGGAGAACCGACCGCCCCGACCCCACCACCGCAGCCCACCCCGCCCCCCACACCGCAGGCACCGCTGTCGCAGCCGCCGTCCACCACGGAGGTCGACTACCTCGAACGGTGCTGGCTCGTCTGGGAGGACGCGAGCCGCTCGCTGGCCGCCTTCCGCTCCGCCACCGAGCACGCGCTGACCGTCCGGAACGAGGAGATCGCCGGACGGCGGCCCCGCGGACGCTTCGACGAGTTGATGGCCGCCGCCGACGAGCGCCTGCGGGCCGACGCCGGGCAGCTCCGCGACGAGCTGGTCCGGGTGGAGCCGCACGTCGCCGCGGAGGTCGCGCCGTTCGACGCGCCGTCCTGGCTGACCTGGCGGCCCCGCACCGACCTGGCCGACGGCGTCCTGCTCGGCCGGCTGTCCACCGCGGAGCTGCCCGGCCTGCGGATACCGCTCGTCCTGCGGCTGCCCTGGCGGCGCGGCGTGTGGATCTCGCGGGGCACGATGCCCGGCGACTCCCTCGCCTTCGCCTGGTCCCTCGCCACCCGGTTCCTGGCCGCGGCCCCGCCCGGGCTCGTCGGCCTGGAGGTGATCGACGCGGCGGGGCTGTCCGGCGCGGGCTGGCTGCACGGCTTCGACCCGGCCACGACCGCGCGGCTGCTGGGCGGCGGCGTGGCCGTCGGCACCGGGGCTGCCGAACGGATGCGGCGCCTGCTCGATCTCGTCGACCTCCGCCGGATCGGCGGCGACGACCAGGACCTGCCCGGCGGCGGCCCGCCCGTCCGCCTGGTGATGATCCTCGACGCCGGGGCCGCGCTGGACGGCGAGCACGCGCACGAGCTCCTGCGCCTGGTGGAGGACGGCCCGGCGGCCGGCGTCCCGGTCCTGCTGGTGGAGACCGACACCCCGGCGGCCGAGTCAGTGCGCGCCGTCCGGCTCCGCCAGACGTGCAACAACCTTCCGTCGAGCGAGGACGCCATCGCCGACTCGTGGGTGGGCGCGGACTGGAACCTCACCCCGGACGTCCTCTCCGACGCGGCCGGTTCGCAGGCTCCCTCTCTGTTCACTCACGTCCTGTCGGCTCACGCCCGCACCATCGCTTCCTACGGCTGACATTCGATTTGCGGTGACTTGACCGTCTCGTTACGGGTCGGGCCCTTTAGCTTGCGTACGGTGACGGGATGGCGAACGCCGTCTCCCGACAGCAGGTCATCAACGTGGTGACCCGGCTGTTCAGCGAACTCGGTTATGACGGCACGTCCCTGCGGCTCATCGCGGACGCCATGGGGGTGGAACCTTCGGCGATCGTCGCGGTCGCAGGGGACAAGCGCGATCTCTACCTGGAGGTGATGAACCGGGCGTTCGAGGCGGAGCGGACGATGCTCGAAGCGGTGGTGTCCGGCGCCGAACCCGGCCGGGCCGCCGTCCACCAGATCGTGGACGCCTACCTGGACTTCCATGTGGCGCACCCGCACAACCGTTCCCTGTGGGCCCACCGCTGGGTGGACGACGCCGCCGACATCGCGGAGCTCGAGGACCGCTACGCCCGTCCGCTGCTGACCCTGACCGCCCGCAAGATCCGCGACGTGGTCCCGCCGGACGTGGACCCGTACTACCTGCTGGGGACCATGGTCTGGTGCGTGCACGGCTTCCTGGGCTCAGGCGTCCTGGAGCGCTCCCAGGGCATGAAGAGAGCCGACAACCCCGAGGCAGTGGCCGCCTTCCGCCACCACATGCACGTCCTGATGGACAGACTCCTGACGCCCCACCCCGCCCGCAGAGCCCCGAGAACCTGAGCCGGACGCCCCACCGACCCGCACCTGATCAAGGACCCGAGCCGAAGGCCCCCCGCACCTGATCAAGGACCTGAGCCGGGAGGGGGCGTGGGGGCGAAGCCCCCACACCGGGGGTCCGGGGGTCGCCCCCCGGGCAAAACGACGAAGGAGTGGCGGGGAAGGAGCCCCAAGCTCCGACCACACCACTCCCAACTCCGAAGTGGGCGATACTGGGATTGAACCAGTGGCCTCTACCGTGTCAAGGTAGCGCTCTCCCACTGAGCTAATCGCCCTTGTGCGTGCTGCGAGGTGGAGACGGGATTTGAACCCGTGTACACGGCTTTGCAGGCCGTTGCCTCGCCTCTCGGCCACTCCACCAGAGCGAGGCCTGATGGGGCCTCTCAGAGCGGACGACGGGATTCGAACCCGCGACCCTCACCTTGGCAAGGTGATGCTCTACCAACTGAGCCACGTCCGCGTACCGGTCCGGGGGTCGCCCCCCGGGCTCGCACGGACAACTCTAGCGGAATCCGGGAGTGCTTGCGTACTGGGCGTCCTCGGACTCGGTGAGCTCGGCGTGGAGGGTGTTCCAGAAGTCGAGTTCCTTGTCCTCTTCGAGGTGGGCGATGCGGCCCCAGAACTCGCGGTCCTCGGCCTCGTGGGCGGCGGCGAGGGAGAGTGCGGGCATGAGGGTGGTGCCGGCGTCGGCCGCGTCGAGGTCCGCGGGGGTGACGCCGGCGGGGAGGGCGACCGGGGTGGACGGGCGGTGGTGCTTGCCGCGCTTGCGGACGCGGATGGGCGGCGACGTGGGGGCCTTCGCGGCGGCGGCGCGGCCGGCGGCGAGGGCGACGGTCCCGCAGAGGATGAACGCGAGGATGCCGCCGAGGACGACGTCCTGGGCGGGGAGCTGCTCGGCGGCGCCGTTGTGCTCGGCGGCCTCGTGGGTGTTCGTGGACGTGACCGGGGCGCCGACCTTGTCGACGGTGGGCGCGGGGGCGGCGTGCCGCGGGGCGTACTTGGCCTCGACCTTGATCTTGGACGGGTAGCCGAAGCCGACAACGGCGTCCATGTCGCGGGTCTTGCGCATGAGCTTGTAGCCGTCGGCGTTGCCCTCGATGGTGTGGAGGGTGCGGCCGTCGACCTTCTCGACGATGCCGACGTGGTCGACCTGGTCGATGTCGCCGGAACCGCTCCAGTCGTAGAAGACGATGGCGCCGGGTTCGGGGTCGTGGCCCCAGGCGTCGTTCTTCTTGAACCACTGGGCGTGCTCGACGG
This sequence comes from Actinomadura sp. GTD37, assembly GCF_041951365.1. Taxonomy (NCBI): domain Bacteria; kingdom Bacillati; phylum Actinomycetota; class Actinomycetes; order Streptosporangiales; family Thermomonosporaceae; genus Actinomadura; species Actinomadura sp. GTD37. Next base: position 594,518 of record NZ_JBGNUS010000005.1, on the reverse strand, counting down.
TGGAGGCGAACTGCCCGGCCTGGTCGGTGACGTCCGCCTTGTCGGCGGCCCAGGCGAGGAACATGTCGCACCAGGGCGCGGTCGAGAAGTACTCGTCGTGGTCGCCGTCGACGTTCTTGCGGTACCACTCGCCGAACTTGGTGTACCCGTCGCCCTTCTCGGTGTAGCCGAGCTCCTTCGTGGCGATGTCGAGCAGCTTCTTGCCGATCGAGTCCATCTCGCTCCCCCTGCGCCTCGCTCGTTCGGGCAGGGTGCGCCCGACCGGGGACGGAACGCCCCTCGTGCCAATGGTCACGTTCCGATCTCGACGGAATGTAGTAGAGGTAAAGCGTGGGCGGCAAGCTGTTCCGTTGAAACGGTCAAAAGGGACTACTCAGTAGTAGCCACGCGGAAGGACGGTGACCGGACACGGCGCGGCGCGCAGCACCTTGAGCGCGACCTCGCCCACGAAGACGCGGTGGGCGGCGGCGTCCTCGCTGGACGCGCAGACGAGCAGCTCGCCCTCGGGCCAGTCCACGTCGCCGAGGGCGTCGGCGACGTCGTCGCCCTCGGCGAGTTCGGCGGAGACCTCCTCGGGGAGCAGGTCGGCGGAGTCCAGGGCGAGCCGGATGGCGAGCGCCAGGTCGTCCCGGAGCGGGTCGGCGGGCACGTCCCCGATGGCGAGGGTGACCAGCCGGAGCGGCACCTCCAGGCGCTCGGCCGCCTGTGACGCGCGGATCACGGCCTCGTCGCACTGCGGCCGCCGGACGTACATCACGGTGATCCGGCCCAGCTCGTCCGGCGGGGAGTAACCGGACGGGGTGAGCATCACGGCCTCGGTCGCCGAGTGCAGCAGGTGGTCGGCGGCCGCGCCGACGCCGATGCGGCCGCGGGCGCCGCCGTCGGGGGAGCCGACGACGATCAGGTCGGCGCCGATCCGGCTGGCGAGCACGGTGAGCCCGCGCCCGACGCTGCGCCCCTCCTGGAGGAGCAGGTCGGCCGGCCGGTCGTCCAGCAGGTCGGCGAGCTGGTCCAGTACGGCGCGGGCCTCACCGGCGGCGGCCGGGAGGTCCGGCGGGTGGACGGTCGCCACGCTCAGCCGGCCGCCGGTCAGCGCGACGATGCCGCGCGCGAGGTCGAGCGCCTCCCTGCCGCCCGCGTCGTGGACGTACCCGGCGAGGACGTGTTCACCGATCATGTACCCGAGCATTCCCCCAGGGCGGCCCGTCAGACCAGGTGGGATTTGAGGTAGTTTTTCCTGGTTGTCACTATTTGGGGGGATTTTCATGGGTGCCGAGGTTTCCGACCTCGAAGCCGGCCGCTGGACCATCGACCCGGTCCACTCCGAGATCACCTTCACGATCCGGCACCTGATGACCACGGTGCGCGGCTCGTTCCCGGACTTCGGCGGCGAGGTCGTGATCGGGGCCGACCCCCTCGACTCCAGCGCCCGCGCGGAGATCCGGATGGGCTCGATCGACACCCGCAGCGCCGAGCGGGACGAGCACGTCCGCTCCGCCGACTTCCTGGACGTCCAGCGGCACCCGATCATGACGTTCACCGGCGCCGGGGTCGAGCGCGCCACCGTCGGCCGCCGCGCCCGCTCGCCCCGCTACCACCTCGACGGCGAGCTGACGATCAAGAACGTGGCCCGTCCGGTCCGGCTGCTCACCGAGTTCCACGGCGTCGGATCCGACCCGTGGGGCGGGCTGCGCGCGGGCTTCACCGCGACCGCCGCCATCAGCCGCCGCGACTTCGGCATCGAGTTCAACGTCCCACTGCAGGGCGACCGGGTGATGCTCGGCGACGAGATCACGATCGGGCTGGAGATCCAGGCCGTCCTCGCCCCCGCCGACGCCCCCGCCTGACCGCGCCCGACCGCCCCCGCCTGGCCGGGCGCGGCTGCGTGGCAGGGCGTGGCTGGGTGGCAGGGCGTGGCTGTGTGGCCGGGCGCGCCGGTCAGACGGCCGTGCGGGCGAGCCAGTGGTCCAGCAGGGACGCGTCCCCGGTCACCTTCACCTCGGCCGCGTCGTCGGGGGCGAGCCGCCGGGCGAACACCAGCAGCAGGTCCTGGACGGGGCCGGTGATCGTCATGTCCGCGTCCCGCGCCCCGCCCTCCCAGACCGGCCCGTCCGGCGTGCGGGTGATCAGCCACCCCGGCAGGGACGGCTCCGCCGGGCGCAGGCACAGCGTCTCGCCCGTCCCGCGCAGCTCGGCCAGCTCCGGCTTGTGCGCGGCCGCCGTCACCGACGTGATCAGCCCGAGGAACTCGTCGATCGCGTCGGCGGCGAGGTCGGGCGCCATCGCGAACGGCGTTCCCGCCGTGCGCGCCCCGTCGGCGTGGTGGACGGCGGTCTCGTGCGCCATCCGGCGCAGCCACATGACGGTCGGCCACGTCCCGAGGAGCGGGTGGTCGACCGACCCGTCCGGCTTCGCCTCGAACGCGCCGATCAGCTCCGCCGCGCCGTCGCGCAGCCAGCCGGGCCAGTCCGCGGGGGAGTCGGGCGTCGTGCGGGGCAGCTCGTTCAGGACGTCGGTCCCGCCGGTCCGGATCAGGTGGCTCGTCCACCGGTGCGCCTGGCCGACGTGCCCGACCAGGTCGCGCAGCGTCCACTCCGGGCAGGTCGGCACCCGTGCGGACGGACCGGCGGCCCCGGCGGCGGCGAGACCGCGGGCATGCTCGCGCAGCCCCTCCTTGAAGCGTTCGGCGTCCAGCACGTCGTCTCCTCTCTCCGCGGCCTCCGCGTTCCTGCGCGGCACTCCGCGGAACTTTCCGGGCTTTCCTCTCGCGCTCGTAAGCTAGGACCTCCAGTCTGCTGGAGGTTCAACTGAGTGTGACGGACGACACATCACTCGGCATCGGGGACCTGGCTGCGGTGACCGGCGTTTCCGTGCGGACGATCCGGTTCTACTGCGACGAAGGCGTCATCGACGCCCGGCGCAGCGCCGGCGGGCACCGGCGGTTCGACCGCTCGGCGGTGGACCGGCTCCGGCTCGTCCGGCGGCTGCGCGCCCTGGGGCTCGGCCTCCCCGCGATCGCGGCCGTCCTCGCCGGCGACCGCTCGCTGGCGGAGGCCGTCGCCGCCGAGCGCCGCTCCGTCGACGCCGAGCTGGCCGCGCTCGCCTGGCGCCGCGCCTCGCTCCGCGCCGTCGAGGACGTGAGCCCGGCGCAGCGGGCGGCGCGCCTCGACCTGCTCGCCGCCGTGCAGGACGGCCCGGCCGCGCGGGACGTCCTGCTGGAGTTCTGGCGCCGCCGCATCCTCGTCCCGCTGCCGGACGAGGCGGTGCGGACGTTCCTGGAGGCGAGCGTTCCGCAGGCGCCCGCCGACCCGGCGCCCGCGCAGGTCGTCGCCTTCGCCGGGATGGTCGAGGTGGCGGGCGACCGGCCGCTGCTGCGCGAGCTGCGCGCCCTGGGCCGGGTGAACGCCGACCGGGTGCGCGACGAGCCGACGCTGATCGCCGGCCTCGGCGAGGCGGCCGCGCTGGCCGCCCCGCTGGTGGCCGCGGGCGGCGAGCCGGGCCCGGGCCCCGCCCTCGACCGCTTCGTCGCGGCCCACGCCGCCGGGCGGGACGAGCGCGACACGCCCCGCTTCCGGCGCGCCCTGCTGCCCGCCGTCGCCATGGAGCAGGATCCGCGGCTCCGCCGGTACTGGACGCTGTTCGGCGAGGTCACCGGGGAGCCCGCCACCGCCGGGACGATCAACACCTGGCTGGTCGACGCGCTCGAACGCGACGTCGCGGGCGACGCGCTCGAACGCGACGCCGCGGGCGACCGCTAGGAGGGCCGCCCGGCGGGCCGGAATACGGGCCGGGTCCGCTCGGTTCCGGTAAGATGATTGAACGTTCTACTACTTCGGAGGCCGGCATGCAGTTCGGGATCTTCACGGTCGGCGACGTCACGCCCGACCCGGCGAACGGACGCGTCCCGACCGAGGCCGAGCGGATCAAGGCCATGGTGGCGATCGCCCTCAAGGCCGAGGAGGCCGGGCTGGACGTCTTCGCGACCGGCGAGCACCACAACCCGCCGTTCGTCCCGTCGTCCCCGACGACGATGCTCGGCTACGTCGCGGCCCGCACCGAGCGGCTCATCTTGTCCACCGCGACGACGCTGATCACCACCAACGACCCGGTGAAGATCGCCGAGGACTTCGCGATGCTCCAGCACCTCGCGGACGGCCGGGTCGACCTGATGATGGGACGCGGCAACACCGGCCCCGTCTACCCGTGGTTCGGCAAGGACATCCGCGACGGCATCCCCCTCGCCATCGAGAACTACCACCTGCTCCACCGCCTCTGGCGCGAGGACGTCGTCGACTGGGAGGGCAAGTTCCGCACGCCTCTCCAGTCGTTCACCTCGACGCCGCGCCCGCTGGACGGGGTGCCGCCGTTCGTCTGGCACGGCTCGATCCGCAGCCCCGAGATCGCCGAGCAGGCCGCCTACTACGGCGACGGATTCTTCGCCAACCACATCTTCTGGCCGAAGGAGCACTTCCAGCGCCTCATCAGCCTGTACCGGCAGCGTTTCGAGCACTACGGGCACGGCTCCGCCGACCAGGCGATCGTCGGGCTCGGCGGGCAGGCGTTCATGCGCAAGAACTCCCAGGACGCCGTCCGAGAGTTCCGCCCGTACTTCGACAACGCCCCCGTCTACGGGCACGGGCCGTCCCTGGAGGAGTTCACCGCCGAGACGCCGCTCACGGTCGGCAGCCCGCAGCAGGTGATCGAGAAGACCCTGTCGTTCCGCGACCACTTCGGCGACTACCAGCGCCAGCTGTTCCTGATGGACCACGCGGGGCTGCCGCTGAAGACCGTCCTGGAGCAGATCGACATGCTGGGCGAGGAGGTCGTCCCGGTGCTGCGCAAGGAGTTCGAGGCGCTGCGCCCGGCGCACGTCCCCGCGGGCCCGCCGACCCACGCCGACCGCCTCGCCCTCCCGACGAACGCGGAGGAGGCCCGATGAGCACCCTCGCCGTCATCTCCGCCGGTCTCGGGCAGCCGTCCTCGACGCGGCTGCTCGCCGACCGGCTGGCCGCGGCGACGGCCGAGGCCCTGTCCGGTGGCCCCGGCCCCGGGGTCGCCGTCGAGACCGTCGAGCTGCGCGACCACGCGCACGCCATGGTCGACGCGACGCTGACCGGCTTCCCGTCCGGGCCGTTCCGCGCCGCCGTCGAGACGGTGGCCAACGCCGACGGCCTCATCGCCGTGACGCCCGTCTTCAACGCGTCCTACAGCGGCCTGTTCAAGACGTTCTTCGACGTCCTGGACCGCGACTCCCTGGAGGGCAGGCCGGTACTCCTCGGCGCCACCGGCGGCACGGCCCGCCACTCCCTGGCCATCGACTTCGCGATGCGCCCGCTGCTGGCGTATCTGCGCGCCGCCGTCGTCCCGACCGCCGTGTACGCGGCCTCCGAGGACTGGGGCGCCGCCGAAAGCGCCCTGCCCGACCGCATCACCCGCGCCGGCGCCGAACTGGCCGCCCTCATGCAGGCACGCCCGGCCCCGGCCAAGGCGGACCCGTACGAGAATCCGGTGCCGTTCGAGGACCTGTTGTCCACAAGCAGCCGATGACCCTCGGGGCACGCGTTCTTTTGGGAAGGATGAACATGTGCCTCCGGACTCGATCGGCTCCTCATCTCGCCGGGAACACCCGCCACCCCGGCCGGGACGAGGCACGTCACCCCGGCCGGGACGAGGCGCGTCACCCCGGCCGGGACGAGGCACGTCACCCCGGCCGGGACGGGCGCGTCACGCGGTCACGCTGAACGGCGCGAGCACGCCAGAAGGCCCGTTCGCGGGGCGGGCCGGCCGGCAGCCCTGCGGGTCTGGCTCGCGCAGGAGCCGCTCACGATGGCCACGTCGCTCTACCTGGCGTTCACGGCCCTAGCCCGCCACGCCTTCGGCGCGACTCGGCGAGGCAAGGCCCCCCGCCGCCCTTACGGTCGCTGCCCGGCTCTCTTGGGCGGACGTGCAGCGCGTGATGGACGATCCTAATTAAGGCTTGGCTTATATAAGTCGAGGCTGTAGCTTGGGGTCGTGCACGCGTTCGATGTTCTTGGCGACCCGGTGCGGCGCCGGATCCTGGAGCTGCTCGCCGACGGCGAGCGGTCGTCCGGCGAGCTGACGGCCGTCGTCCGGGAGGAGTTCGGGATCTCGCAGCCCGCGGTGTCGCAGCATCTGAAGGTGCTCCGCGACAGCGGGTTCGCGGTGGTGCGGGCGGAGGGGACGCGTCGGCTCTACGCCGTCGACTCCGCGCCGCTGCGGCAGGTCGACGCCTGGCTCGACCGCTTCCGCCGGTTCTGGACCCCGCATCTGGACGCCCTGGCGACCGAGATCGCCCGGGGCAAGCGCGCACGCCGCCACGACTCAGGGAGCGAACAATGATCGAAGTAACCGGGCAGGTCACCGCGGTCCGGCGGACGGTCGGCGAGCGGGTGCTGGAGGCGGGCACCGCGCGCACCGCGACGGTCGGCCAAGTCTACGACACCGGCGTCGAGGACCTGTGGGACGCCGTCACCAACCCCGAGCGCATCCCGCGCTGGTTCCTGCCGATCTCCGGCGACCTCCGGCTCGGCGGCCGCTACCAGTTCGAAGGCAACGCGGGCGGGACGATCGAACGCTGCGATCCGCCCAAGAGCTTCTTCGCGACCTGGGAGTACGGCGGCCAGGTCTCCTGGATCGAGGTCCGGCTGGCTCCGGAGCCGGACGGCCGGACCCGGTTCGAACTGGAGCACATCGCCCACGTCGGGGACGACATCTGGAACCAGTTCGGCCCCGGCGCCGTCGGCATCGGCTGGGACCAGGGCCTCCTCGGCCTCGCCCTGCACCTGGCGACGGGCAAGAGCGCCCCGGACGAGGTCGGCCCCGACTGGTCCCTGACGGACGAGGGCAAGGAGTTCACCCGGCAGAGCGGCGAGGCCTGGTACGCGGCCCACGTCGCGTCCGGCGCCGACGGGCCCACGGCCCGCGCCTGCGCGGACCGCACCATCGCCGCCTACACCGGCGAGACGGAATGATCTTTCGCCCGTAACGCTGCTCAGGGCTGAAACGAGACCGACCGGACGATCCCCGAGCACACTGACGGCCACGCGGACGGTGTGCCTGCCCTGCTGTGCGGCATCGCCGAAGGCCCGACCCCGAACGCGCTCTTCGACCTCGGCGCGAAGATCTACCACCGGGGCGAGGTGCACATCGCGGACGGTCACCCCTGAATGCGGCAGGCCGCGCGCCAGATGCACGCCTCCGTCCGGCGACACCGCTACGGCAGCGCTGCGCCACTGGCAGCGGCGGTGCGCCTTCACCGAGGCCCGCGAGCTGCGTTCCCCGACATCCAGCCCCTCGTGCGCGTAGCGCACTCGACTCATCACACTCCGTGTCAGAATGGCGGAGTGGATGTCAGGGTCGGCGTCCGTGTCGAGGGGCTCGTGCAGGGCGTCGGGTTCCGGCCGTTCGTGCACGGGCTCGCGACCGGCCTCGGGCTGTCCGGGCTGGTCGGCAACGACGCGGGCGGCGTGTTCATCGAGGTCGAGGGCGCGCCCGCCGTGGTCGGACGGTTCCTGGACGGGTTGCGCACACGCCCGCCACGGCTCGCCGTCGTCCAGCGGGTCACCACGCGCGAACTCCGCGCGGACGGACGCGGCGGCTTCACGATCGTCGGCAGCGACGCGTCGGGGGAGCGCCGCGCGCTCGTGTCCTGGGACTCCGCGACTTGCGACGACTGCCTGCGCGAAATGCGCGACCCGGACGACAGGCGCTACGGATACGCCTTCATCAACTGCACGAACTGCGGGCCGCGCTTCACGATCGTGAAGGACGTCCCCTACGACCGCCCCCGCACGACCATGGCGGGCTTCACCATGTGCGGGCCGTGCGCCGCCGAGTACGGGGATCCGGCCGACCGCCGGTTCCACGCCCAGCCGGTGTGCTGCCCGACGTGCGGCCCGTCCCTCACGTTGCGCCCGCACGCCGGAGAGCCGTTGCCGGGCGCCCGTGCCCTGCTCGCCGCCGGGGCCGTCCTCGCGGTGAAGGGCCTGGGCGGCTACCACCTGGCCGTCCGGGCGGCGTCCGAGGACGCGGTCGCCGCGCTCCGCGCCCGCAAGCACCGCGAGGACAAGCCGTTCGCCGTCATGGTCCCCGACCTGGCCGCCGCGCGGACGCTGTGCGTGCTCTCCGACGCGGAGGAGGCGCTGCTCACCGGCCCCCGCCGCCCGATCGTCCTGGCCCGCCGCCACCCGGACGCCGCACTCGCCGGTGCCGTCGCACCCGGCAGCGGACACGTCGGGCTCATGCTGCCCTACACTCCGCTGCACCACCTTCTCGTCACCGAACCGGTAGTCCTGACCAGCGGAAACGTCTCGGACGAGGCGATCGCGTACCGGGACGACGACGCCTTGGAACGTCTTCGTGACATCGCCGACGCCTTCTTGCTCCACGACCGTCCCATCCACGTCCGGACCGACGACTCGGTGGTGCGGATCTTCCAGGGGCGGACGCTGCCGGTGCGGCGATCCCGCGGCTACACGCCGGAACCCGTGCCGGTCGCGAAAGGACGCCCCGTCCTGGCGTGCGGTGCCGAGTTGAAGAACACGTTCTGCCTGGCGCGCGACGGACAGGCGTTCATCTCCCACCACATAGGCGATCTGGAGAACTACGAAACCCTCCGCGCCTTCGAGGAGGGCATCGAGCACTTCCGGCGGCTCTTCGACATCACCCCGGAACTCGTCGCCTACGACCCGCATCCCGAGTACCTGTCGACGAAGTACGCCCTTGAGCAGGCCATGCCGTCCGTCGCCGTCCAGCACCACCACGCGCACATAGCGTCCTGCCTGGCAGACAACGGCGTGGACGGCCCGGTGATCGGCGTAGCGTTCGACGGCACCGGATACGGCACGGACGGCACCCTCTGGGGCGGCGAATTCCTCGTCGCAGACCTGCGCGGCTTCGAAAGGGCCGGCCACTTGGAACCGGTTCCGATGCCGGGTGGCGCCGCCGCGATCCGCGAGCCGTGGCGCATGGCGGCCGCCTACGGCGTCCCCGAAGACCTCCCGATAGCCCGCCGTCCCGACTGGCCCACCGTCACGGAAATGGCGGAACGCCGCATCAACGCACCCCTCACGTCCAGCATGGGCCGCCTTTTCGACGCGGTCGCCGCCGTGCTCGGCGTCCGTGACCGGATCAACTACGAGGGCCAGGCGGCGATAGAACTGGAGCAGCGCGCCGACCCAGCCGAACGCACCGCATACTCCGCGACCATCACCGGCGAATTCACCATCATGGGCCGTGACCTCCTGGACGCGGTGGTGGCCGATCTCAAAACAGGCGTCCCCGTCCCCGTGATCGCGGCTCGATTCCACAACGGCGTCGCGACTCTGATCGTGGACGCGGCATCGCGCATCCGGGAGGAGAGAGGACTCGGCGTGGTCGCCCTCTCCGGCGGAGTGTTCCAGAACATGCTTCTCCTGGAGCGCGCAGTATCGGGCCTGTCAGACGCAGGGTTCGAAGTACTGACCCACCATCGCGTCCCACCCAATGACGGCGGCATCAGCCTCGGCCAGGCGGCGGTTGCCACAGCCCAGCAGGGCGCGGAGCGACTCGCGCGCAGAGGAGTACGGTAATCGCCCCGACCGTGGGACGTGAAATGAGCTCAACGCCAAGCGAGGCTTACCTCAAACTCATACCCCGGTGTGCTCGATACCCGTTTCGACCTGCCCGGACTCAAGGGCAACCTGACCGTTCCGGCAGCCCTACGATCGTTCGCACACAGATCACCCGCCTTGACCCCTTGCCCACCCGGCGAGGAACCTGGCAGATAATTGCACGTTGAGGCCGTTCTGCCGGAACGGCCACGCGCCGGCCCCCGCGGACGGCATGATCATCAGATGGCAGACGAACGGGACGATTCGCAGGAGCGCGAGCCGCTGTCGTGGCGGGTACGACGCTGGGCGGCACCGATCGCGATGGCCGCATCGGTCGCGGCGTCCATCGCCGCGGTGCAAGTGCTGGCGGACGACAGCGTCCCGTCCGAAGACTCTCACGGCAATGACCGGCGTCCCCGCTTCATGCTCACAGTCGGACGGATGGCGGAAAGCCCACCGGACGACGGCCCCGCAACATGGCTCCAGGTGCGCGCAATCCAGCCGGACGGCCGGACACGATCGGTGAACTCGGTCGAGCCGCCATCGCCGTCCGCCGGTGAAGCACGGGAAATCCTTGCGGGCCCCAAAGGAACACTCGTAGTGGTCGGCACTAGAAAAAGGCCGTGTGAATCACGGTTCTACCGCTTCAAGCTGACCGACGACGGCCACGCAGAAAGCATCGAGTCGTTTCGCGACGAACCCGTTCCCGCTCGCGTCGCCGGTTTGGCCATCAGCCCGGACGGCAAGCGGCTCGCCTACGCGCAGGCTCCCTGCACGAGCCACACTCAGCAGCGTGCGGAACCACGCGCCAAGGTGACCGTCCTCGACATCGGCTCAGGCCACAACCGAACCTGGAGCACGGTCGCCCCGTCCGTCATCGGCGAGATCGTCTGGGCCGGAGACAGCCGCACGCTCGGCTACACCGTCAGCGACGTCCACTCGTACACCTCTCCCGGCTCTGATATCCAGCCAGGGCAAATGCACCCACCTATCGGACGCGCAGTCGACAACGTCACCGTGCATGTGCTCGACACCAACGCACCAGGCACCGACCTGCGCGGTGGCCGCGTCCTGTTCCGACAGGAGGCCGGCTCCGGGCCGGTCACCACCGCAGCGATGAACCCGGATGGCCGGACGGGCTACGGTGCGATGAAGAGGACCCAACCGCCGAGCACCCTCATCTTCTCCTTTTCGGAGGGTGAACCGATCCACATCACCAAAACCATTCCACATAAGCCGAACACGCTGACGGCCATCGCTTTCAGCAGGGGCGACGAGCCGCGCTATGCATGCCTGAACGGGCTCGACTCCTTCGGAAGGGTGACCGAGGGCAGCTTCATCGAGGATCCGAACGGCACCACCGGCTGCGAAGTCGCCTACGCCTACTGAACCGGAGAATCCAGCTCTGTCGACGGACCATTAAAGAATCACTCCGGGACCATTATCGGCCTCACGAGATCGCCCATGCCGGCGGTCGAGACCACCCCGACGCTCCTCGGCACTGCGGATACGACAAACCTAACCCACTGACGCTCGAACCCCATGAGTTGGCGTCCGCATGAATTATCTTGTCCTCGCTTCGAAGGCTTCTGAACGGTGCACCGCTCAAGGAGCAAGACAAAGTGTCCAATATATGGGAAAGGGCTGTGCCGGGCGGCGAGGTCTTCGGCAGGGCAGATAGTCTTCCAGGTGTCCTTCCAGTCCTTTCAGTGGTGACTGGTCGACGATCCATCGAACTTAAGCCTGAGCAACGACTCCGTGATTCCTAATGGCCAGGCTTGATCGCTTTTACTGGCGATTATTGTGGGGCCCGTCTGTGTTGAGGGGAGCGGCGACCGCAATCGCGTCCAGTGACCCGAGTTGAGCGAGCCGACGGGATAGTTGTGCTTATGAGGTGCATAGACGGGTGCTTGCGGGCGTGCCCTCACAGGCCAGGATGGCCCCCGATGATCACCTTTGCGCCAGTTCGGTTTGCTTGAAAGCCAATCGCGCATCAAGCCATAAAGTACTCTCAATCTCAAAAGTCGAAATGAAGAGCCATCGCAGATAGGTAAGCAAAAGGCGCGTAGATCGGCCGGCGTCGCTAGCGGGTCTTCTGTCGCTGGCCATGGTTGCGGCGGTCTTTTGCCGGAATAGTGTGGTTTCGGTAGTCGCCCGGTTGCGGTGGCCCCTGGCGGGTCGGTGCACACAGTGCCGGTAGTTGTGGGCTGGAGTCACTTCGGCTGGGGTCGATGGTTGGTGGAGGGTGCTCTAACTGCGGGTAGGTGCGGGGTTGCTGTCCTTGCGGGGCTGGCGGCGGATGAGTCGTCGGCCTGGTGCTCCGGCAGCAGCGGCGACGAAGTGGTCAATTCGGGATGGTTCATGCAAATGATTGATCTTCTGTGATTGTCTGGCGCTCTGGGGTGCGCCGATAGCGGTAATGGCAGGTGGTCTGCTGGCTATCTTTGAGGTCTTAGTATTCTCACCTGGGTTGAGGGATTTGAGGTGTGATCATTCGATAGCATGGAGTTATGTGTTCGAGTGAGATCGAAGTTGCGTCGATGTCCACCAGTGCGTTGGTGGACACGGCTGCTTCGATCGCCGCCGAACTCGCCCGGCGTGAGGCGTCTGCCTCTCCGAGCGTCTGCATGGCTCAGGCCGAGACGCTCGCGCGCGCCACCGACCAGCATGAGAGCGCGCTGGCCGCCTTGATCGGACGGGTCGACGCCTCTGCGGAGACACGCCGGTGGGGCCTGCCGTCGACGTTGGCGTGGCTGCGCACCCGGCTCGGCATGCGCGAGGCTCGCGCCAAAGAACGCCTCCACCTGGCCCGCCAGAGTCGCCGCCTCCCTCACGTTGCGCGTCGACTCGCCGCGAGTGACCTCTCCTACGGATATGCCTCCACCATCGCCGCTGCGGTCGTACGGCTGAACGACGCCGACTGCGCAGCCGCCGAAGAGATCCTCCTCGACCTGGCCGGGCAGGGCTTCTCCGCCGGGAAGGTCGCGGCCTTCGGCAACAAGATCACCGACCTCATCGCCGAACGCGACGGGGCGGAGCGGACGCCCGACGACGACACTCTCCGCGGCTACGAGCGCTCCTGGCTCGACACGACGCGGTCCTTGGACGGCGGACGCTACGTCAAAGGCTGGCTCAACGCCGAAGACGCCGCGATCTGGGACGGCACCCTCGCGCCCCTGGCCAAACCCGCCGGTGCCGACGACCGGCGTGACCTGTCCGAACGCACTGCGGCCGCATTGACGAGCGTCCTGTCAGGCGGGCACAAGGCCACCAGGGTCACCGTCATCTGCGACCTCGAAACCCTCACCGGCGGACGAGTTCCAGCCCGACTGACTGACGGAACCCCGATCCCCGCCGCCCAGGCACGCCGCATCGCCCTCGCAGCCGGCGTGTCGGCTCTCATCCTCGGACGCGGGAACACTCCTCTGTACTTGGGCCACCGGCAAAGGATCGCCAGCCCAGCCCAGCGACAGGTTCTCCACACGCTGTACTCCACCTGCGCCGTCCAGGGCTGCGAAGTCCCCGGAACCCTGTGCGAAGTCGACCACGTCAACGGCTGGGCCCTTGGTCACAGCCCCACCGACATCGACAAGCTCACTCTCTGCTGCGGCTGGCACAACCGCTTCAAACACGCCAATCCGACACAGATCAACATCACCAGGGACCGAGTCGGCCGATACGTCTACCGCCTCCTCCCGCCCGACGACCCCCACCCCGCACCTGCGTCGCGAACCCCCTCGAACCTGTGGACCGCCAAATCCCACCGAGTCCGGCCACGCCAGCGTTCGTTCGATCACCCAGTGGTGGCCGCTGAGCCGCCCGCACGATTCGATGCCTGGGCGAGCAACGCGCAGTGCGACCTGCACTCACGTAACCAGGCACGCGCTCGACGGAGTAGCACGCCTGCTTCGCGCAACCCGTGACCGGTCGCCAAGGGCCCCGAATCGCGTTCCGGCTCTGGCGCGCGCCCTCCAGATCGACGGCGCAGGCACAGTACGCCCAGCAACGCCCACCCCGCGGACCCCGGCAAAGACCGCTCAGTTCACCTCGCCCAGTTCACCTCGCCCAGTTCACCCCGCTCAGTTCACCCCGCTCAGTTCACCCCGCCCAGTTCATCCCGCCTCGTTCACCTCGCCCCGCCGTTCACCCCCGCTGCTTCACCACGGCCGACAGCCAGCCGGCGGAACTGGACCGACTGCAGCGCCATCAGTGGCGGCTGGATACCCGGCGATCATGGTCCTGATGGCCGACATGCCGTCGTCGACATCCCTGGTCGGCACAACAGGGGCATCCTGACCAGGGCGCCAGCCGATCCAGGAGGACAGGCACGACAGGCACGACCAGGCACGACAGGCAGGCCAGGTAGGCCAGGCAGCGAACTTCACGTGCTTTCCGGTGACGCCGGGTTGCCGATACGGTCGGCCGACGCCCAATGCGGCTGTAGCCGGGCAGCTGGAATGACCATGGCGATCAGGGATCAGTACTGCCGGTTGACCTTGGTCAAATCGGCGACACCAATGCCCTCGATACCGTGCGCTCCTCCAACCACCATTCCGCTGACCGGCCTGGACACGGACGCCTCCAGCGTGAGCTCCATGTCCCGGGGACGGTGTCACGGGACCCGAGGAGTGCCGTTGGAGACGCTAATGAGTGCTCCGGTTCCCGCCCTGCCGGGCACAATTCTCGGCATCGCAAGGGCGGTTCGGCGACAACTCGCAATCGCGGTTCGAACGGCGCCGAATGGTGGTCGCGCCGCTTCAGCGGGGCGTTACGGTGGGCCATGACGGCCTCCTGAGGGCCTCCTGAAGGCCGGACGTAGATCTCGCAATCCACACCGAACCCGGAGGCCCTCCCACACGCCCAGATCATCAGCGAGTTGCCACGTCCACAACCTCTGTGGTCAGTACATCTAGGCCGTGTTTGGGGGTGCCCGCTTGGATCGGGGGTTGGGATCTGGGCTCGGGCTGAGGGAACGGCAGGCTTTTCGGCGAGGCTCGTTCGCCCGCCTTCGGTTGCGTCAGGATTGCGACTTGGCCCGCAGTTAGAGGTTGCCCATGGCGCGGGTCGCGGTGATTTCTATGACGACTCGGTTCGGGTTGGGGCGTGGGGGCTTGTAGCGGGTCGTGTAGCGGCGTTCGGCGTCGGCTACGGAGGCTGGGTCCGTTTTCAGGAACGCTCGGCCTTCTATGGTGGCCCAGCGCCGGCCGTCGACCTGGGTGACGGCGACCGGGAGGCCCGCGTCGCCGGTGTCGCGGACGTGGCGGGCCTTCGCCGAGCCGGACGACGTGATCACGCGGACGATGTCGCCGTCCAGGGTGGTCCCGACGGGGACCGAGTGCGGGGTCCCGTTGGCGCGGAGGGTGACGAGTGTGCAGATGTGGCGTTCGCGGAAGAACGCGATGAGGCGTTCGTCGTCCAGGTCCAGCCGGTGTTTGCCGTTCACCGGCCGGATCCTAGAGGGCGGCGAGTTCCGTGCAGAGGGCGGGGACGGCCTCGGCGATCGGGGCGCGGACGACCTCGTCCGCCAGGGCGTCGTAGGGGGTCGGGTCCCGGTTGACGATGATCAACCGGGCCCCGTGCTCGGCGGCGATGGCGCAGAGGCGGGCGGCGGGGGCGACGGTCAGGGAGCTGCCGATCGCGATGAAGACCTCGGACGCGCGGGCGATGTCGCCCGCCAGGGACAGGACGCCGGAGTCGAGGCACTGGCCGAACAGGACGATG
The DNA here is from genome assembly GCF_041951365.1 of Actinomadura sp. GTD37. Taxonomy (NCBI): domain Bacteria; kingdom Bacillati; phylum Actinomycetota; class Actinomycetes; order Streptosporangiales; family Thermomonosporaceae; genus Actinomadura; species Actinomadura sp. GTD37. The sequence goes on along the minus strand of NZ_JBGNUS010000005.1, from coordinate 579,186 downwards.
GACGGCTGCAGGACGCCGCCGCAGGAAGGGCACCCCGGGTCGTCCTCGCCGCGGGCCAGGACCTCGGCGGTCGCCGACTCGGCGCGGCATCGGGTGCAGGACGTGGTGGCCAGCGTGCCGTGGAGTTCCAAAACCTTGCGGGGCGTTGAGCCCGCCTTCTGGTGGAGGCCGTCGACGTTCTGGGTGAGCACCCGGACGGCCTTCGTCCGCTCCAGGCCGGCGATGGCGCGGTGGGCGGCGTTGGGACGGGCGCCCTGGTGCAGGTCCAGGGTGCGCCAGAAGCGGCGCCGGACCTCGGCGTCGTTCGTGAAGTGCTCGCGGGTGAACAGCGCGGCGAGTTCGGGATCGCGGGTCCAGACGCCGGACGGGCCGCGGTAGTCCGGGATGCCCGAGTCGGTGGAGATCCCCGCGCCGGTCAGTACGCCGATTCGTCCCGTCATGGGGGAGAAGGTACGGGCGCGGAGGTGACCGATGCGACCCCTTTTCCGGTCTGGCGAAGGATGCCCGGCCTATGATTAGTTAGCGGAGGAAACTACCTGACGGGGGTGGAGTCGGCGTGCCGTCCAAGCACTATCCGTGGGTCGCGCTGAGCAACACGACGCTCGGCATGCTGCTGGCCACGGTCAACTCGTCCATCGTGATCATTTCGCTGCCGGCGATCTTTCGCGGCATCCGGCTGAATCCGCTGGAACCGGGCAATGTCAGCTATCTGCTGTGGATCCTGATGGGCTACATGCTCGTCTCCGCGGTGCTGGTGGTCACGCTCGGCCGCCTCGGGGACATGTTCGGGCGCGTCCGGATGTACAACGCCGGGTTCGCGGTGTTCACGGTCGGGACGCTCGTCCTGGCGCTCGATCCGCTGCACGGGACCGCCGGGGCGATCTGGCTCATCGGCTGGCGGGTGTTCCAGGGGATCGGCGGCGCCATGCTGATGGCGAACTCGGCGGCGATCCTCACCGACGCCTTCCCGGCGCACCGGCGCGGGATGGCGATGGGCGTCAACCAGGTCGCCGGGATCGCCGGGACGTTCATCGGCCTGGTCGCGGGCGGGCTGCTCAGCGAGATCAACTGGCGGCTGGTGTTCTTCGCGTCCGCGCCCATCGGGATCGCCGGGACGATCTGGGCCTACCGGAGCCTGGTCGAGACCGCGCAGAAGGCGGTCGCCGCGAAGATCGACTGGCTCGGCAACGTCACGTTCGCGGTCGGGCTGACCTCGCTGCTCGCCGCGATCACCTACGGCATCCAGCCCTACGGCGGGCACGACATGGGCTGGACGAACCCGTGGGTGCTCGGCGGGATCATCGGCGGCATCGCCGTGCTCGTGCTGTTCTGCTGGATCGAGACCAAGGTCGAGCAGCCGATGTTCCAGCTCGGGCTGTTCCGCGTCCGGGCGTTCACGGCGGGGAACGCGGCCGGGCTGCTCGCGGCGATCTCGCGCGGCGGGATGCAGTTCATGCTGATCATCTGGCTGCAGGGCATCTGGCTGCCGCTGCACGGCTACGACTACGCGGACACGCCGCTCTGGGCGGGCATCTACCTGCTGCCGCTCACCGCCGGTTTCCTGGTGGCGGGGCCGATCTCGGGGCACCTGTCCGACCGGCACGGCGCCCGCGCGTTCGCGTCCGGGGGGCTGGTGCTGTCGGCGCTGGCGTTCGCCGGGCTGCTGGTGATCCCGACCGACTTCGGCTACCCCACGTTCGCGCTGCTGATCTTCCTCAACGGGATCGGCTCCGGGCTGTTCGCCGCGCCCAACACCACGGCGATCATGAACTCCGTCCCGGCGGACCAGCGCGGCGTCGCGTCCGGCATGCGCGCCACGTTCATGAACGCCGGGATGGTGCTGTCGATCGGCGTGTTCTTCTCGCTGATGATCGCGGGCCTGTCCGACACGCTGCCGAAGACGCTGACGCAGGGGCTGACGCGGCACGGCGTCCCCGCCGGGCCGGCGGCGCAGGTCGGCGAGCTGCCGCCGGTCGGCACGCTGTTCGCCGCGTTCCTCGGCTACAACCCGATCCAGAACCTGCTCGCGCCGTTCCACGTGCTCGGCGGCCTGGCGCCGGACGACGTCGCCACCCTGACCGGACGGTCGTACTTCCCGCACCTGATCTCCGAGCCGTTCCACCACGGCCTCGTCATCGTGTTCAGCATGGCGATCGCGATGTCGCTGGTCGCGGCCCTGGTGTCGCTGCTGCGCGGACGCCGGTACGTCCACGGCGACGACGTCGAGGACGAGCCCGCGCTGCAGCGGGCCGGACGGGACGCGGCCTAACCCCGGCCGGAAGCCCTCAGCCGGAAGCCCTCAGCCGGAAGCCCCTGACCGGTAGCCCCCGGGCACGGTGCCTCGAGATCACGAGGCCGTTGCGGTCGGGGGCTTTTTCGTGCCCGCCATTGACACTGTTCCGCAAACGTTTTCATAATCGTCGCCATGAGCGCAGACGGAACCCGGGCCTCGATCCGGGCGGTGGCGAGCCTGGCGGGGGTGTCCCCTTCGACGGTCTCGCGCGCGCTGAACTCCCCGGAGCTCGTGAACGCCGAAACCCGGCAGCGCGTGCTCGAATGCGCCGAGCGGCTCGGCTACCAGCCGAACCGGGCGGCGCAGTCGCTGGTCCTCGGGCGGACCCGCAACGTCGGGCTGATCGTCCCCGACATCGCCAACCCGTTCTTCGCCCCGTTCATCAAGGGCGTCGAGGCCTACTTCCGGGACACCGAGTTCGCCGTGTTCCTGGCAGACACCGACGAGGACACGGCGACGGAGGTCAGGCTGGCGGAGGCCATGGTCGAGCGGGTGGACGGGCTGATCCTGTGCGCCCCCCGCATGTCCGGGACGCGGCTGCGCGCCGTCGCGGCCAAGACCGACGTGGTCCTCGCCTACCGGACCAGCCGGACGGCGCCCTCGGTCCTGCCGGACTTCCAGCCCGGCCTGGACCAGGCCGTCGCGCACGTCCACGCGCTCGGCCACCGCAGGTGCGCGTACCTGTCCGGCCCGGCGAACTCGTGGTCGAACCGGCAGCGCCGCAAGTTCCTCGGGACGGCCTGCGCCGAACGCGGCATCGACCTGGTCGACCTCGGGCCCTACGAGCCGCGGTTCACCGGCGGGTACCGGGCCGCCGACGAGGTCGTCGCGGCGGGCGTCACCGCGGCGTTCGCCTACAACGACCTGGTCGCGCTCGGCGTGCTGTCACGGCTGACCGAGCGCGGCGTGCAGGTGCCCGGCGACCTCGGCATCGTCGGTTTCGACGACATCCCGATGGCGTCGATGACCAATCCGCCCCTGACCACGGTGGCCATGCCCGTGAGCGCGCTGGCCAGGGCGGCGGCCGCCACCGTGCACACGAGGCTCGACTCCGGGGCGCCCAAGGCGCCCCCCCTGCCGCCGGCCGCCGAGCTGGCGACCCGACTCCTCATCCGAGGCACCACCGGGCCGGTGTGAGCCCGGCCTTACCGGAGGACCATCCGTCCTGCCAGGAGGACCCACCCCATGAGAACTCCTCGATCAGCCCTCCTCTCCCTCGCCACCGCCGCCGGACTGCTGCTGACCGCCTGCGGCGCACCCGGCTCGGACGGCACGTCCGCGTCCGAACCGGCCGCCGCGGACGTGCGGCCGCCGGCCAAGCCCGTCACCCTCAACATCATCGACGTCGCCGGGAACCTCCAGCTCACCCAGCAGATCTTCGAGAACTACAAGAAGGCGCACCCCGACCTCGTCAGCAAGATCACCTACACCAAGGCGACCGCGCCGGAGCTGGCCGGCAAGGTCAAGGCCCAGCAGGACGCGGGGCGGCTCGACATCGACCTCGTCCTGACCGGCACCGACGGACTCTCGGCCGGCCTGGAGCAGAACCTGTGGGTCGACCTCGTCGGCAAGTACTCCGACAAGCTGCCCGACCTCGCGTCGCAGTACCTGGAGCCCGCGGCCAAGATGCAGGAGCTCGCGCAGGGCAAGGGGGTGACCGTGACGTACTACCCGTCCGGGCCGCTGCTGGAGTACGACCCGAAGAAGGTCCCGAACCCGCCCAGGACGGCCGAGGAACTGCTCGCCTGGGCGAAGGCCCATCCGAACAAGCTGGAGTACGCGCGTCCGTCCAACTCCGGGCCGGGACGCACGTGGCTCATGGGCCTGCCCTACATCCTCAAGGACTCCGACCCCAAGGACCCGTCGAACGGCTGGGCCAAGACCTGGAAGTACCTCAAAGACCTGGACAAGCACATCGAGTACTACCCGACGGGGACGACGCAGACGATGAAGGAGCTGGGCGAGGGGACCCGCGACATCGTCATCAGCACCACCGGCTGGGACATCAACCCGCGCGTCCTCGGCCAGGTGCCGAAGGACGTCAAGGTCCAGGCCCTGGACGGCTTCACCTGGGTCACCGACGCGCAGTACATGGCCGTCCCCAAGGGGATCTCGGGCGAGAAGCTCTCGGTCCTGCTCGACATGATGAAGTTCGCGCTCCAGCCGCAGCAGCAGGCGATCACCTACGACAAGGGCTACTTCTACCCCGGCCCCGCGGTGAAGGGCGTGACCCTCGCCATGGCGCCGGCCGAGAGCCAGCAGGCGATCAAGGAGTACGGCCGTCCCGAGTACGACGAGCTCATCGCCGACAACCCCAAGGCCCCGCCGCTGGACGCCAAGGCCCTCGTCGCCGCGTTCGACCGCTGGGACCGCGAGATCGGCGGCCAGAAGGTCAAGCAGTCATGAGAGCGCACAAGGTGAATCCGACACGAGGCCGCTCCGCGGGCGGCGGGGACTCTGCGGGCGGTGCGCGCTCTGCGGGCGGCGGGGACTCTGCGGGCGGCGGGGGCTTCGCGGCCTCGGTGGGGGCGTCGTGACGGTGGAGAGTGTGCTGGAGAAGGAAGCGCGGGCCGCGTTCGGGGAGCTGCGGCTGGACGGTGTGACCCGGCGGTTCGGGAAGGCGACGGCGCTCAGCGGGTTCGACCTGCGGATCCGGGGCGGGGAGTTCATCGCGCTGCTCGGGCCGTCCGGGTGCGGCAAGTCGACCGCGCTGAACTGCCTGGCCGGGCTGCTGCCCCTGTCGGACGGCGCGATCTGGCTGGACGGGGAGCGCATCGACACGCTGCCGCCGGAGAAGCGCGAGTTCGGGATGGTCTTCCAGAACTACGCGCTGTTCCCGCACCTGTCGGTCCGCAAGAACGTCGCGTTCGGGCTGTCGGTCCGGCGGGTCGGGAAGGCGGAGACGGCGCGCCGGGTGGACGAGGCGCTGCGCACGGTCGAGCTGACCGAGCACGCCGGCAAGCTGCCCGGCCAGCTGTCCGGCGGCCAGCAGCAGCGGGTGGCGATCGCCCGCGCGATCGTGCTGGAGCCGAAGCTGGTCCTGATGGACGAGCCGCTGTCCAACCTGGACGCCAAACTGCGCGTGCAGATGCGCACGGAGATCCGCCGCATCCACCAGACGCTCGGCCTGACCACCGTGTACGTCACGCACGACCAGGAGGAGGCGCTCGCGCTCGCCGACCGGGTCGTGGTGCTGCGGTCCGGGAAGGTCGAGCAGATCGGGACGCCGGAGGAGGTCTACACGTACCCGGCCAGCACCTACATCGCCGGGTTCATGGGCTACCGGAACCTGCTGGAGCTGCCCGTCCTGTCCTCGGGCGAGGGACGGGTGACGCTCGGGGAGGAGGACGGCCCCACCCTCACCGGAGTCGGGCAGGAGCCCATCACCGGGGGACGGGCGGTAGCGGCCGTCCGGCCCGAAGACTTCCGGGTCGCCGGGGCCGCCGGCGATGCGGGGGTCGCCGGGGCTGCGGGGGTCGCCGGGGACGCCGGGGCGGAGAACCGCGTGACCGTCCGGGTCGAGGTGTCGGAGTTCCACGGGCGCGAGGTCGCCGCCGAGGGCGTCACGGACGACGGGCGCGTCGTCCATTTCAAGTCTCCGGAGCGGATCGCGCCGGGGGAGCGGGTGACGCTGACCGTCCGGCCGGAGCGCGTGCTCGTGTTCGGCGAGAGCGTGCGGGAGGCCGCCGAGGCGCTCGACGAGCCCGCGGCGATCACGCAGCCGGGCACACGGACCGAGCCGGGCACGAAGGCGGACAGGGAGGCAGGCAGGGAGGCAGGCAGGGAGACGGGCAGGGAGGCAGGCAGGGAGACGGGCAGGGAGGCAGGCAGGGAGACGGGCAGGGAGGCAGGCAGGGAGACGGGCAGGGAGACGGGCAGGGAAAAGGGCCCCGAGAAGGGGCCGGTGGAGGCCCCGGAGACGGGGGCCTCGGATGGTGGTTGAGGCTCCCGTGCGGCCGGAGGCGCCGGCGTCCGGGCCCGGCCGCCTCCGGCACCGGCTCGCCGAGCGCGGGATCGACCGGGTGCTGCTCCTGCTGGTGCCCGCCGTGCTCATCATCGGGCTGCTGTTCCTCTACCCGATGATGTACGGGGTGGGGCTGTCGCTGCAGCCGAAGGCCGGCGGCGGGCCGTTCGGCAACTACGCGGACTTCTTCCGCGACCCCTACCAGCGCGGCACCGTCTGGAAGACGCTCAAGCTCGCGCTTCCGGCCGCGCTGATCAACGTCGGCGCGTCGGTGCCGATCGCGTACCGGTTGCGCGGCAGGTTCCGGGGGCGGCGGGTGCTGACGGCGCTGCTCGTCCTGCCGGTGACGCTCGGCACGGTCCTGGTCGCGGACGGCCTGCTGCGCTATCTCGGCCCGAAGGGCTGGTTCAACCGGGTCCTGCTCGACCTCGGCCTCGTGGACGAGCCCGTCCGGCTGATCTACAACTACTGGGGCGTGCTGTTCTCGCTGCTCATCACGGGGTTCCCGTTCGCGTTCCTGCTGGTGCTGTCCTACATGTCGGGCATCGACCCGACGCTGGAGCGGGCCGCGGCCACGCTCGGCGCCGGGCCCTGGCAGCGGATGCGGCGGATCGTCCTGCCGCTGCTGGCGCCGGGGCTCGCGACCACGTTCGTGCTGGCGTTCGTGCTGGCGTTCTCGGTGTTCCCGTCCGCGAACCTCGTCGGCGAACCGGCCGGCGAGACGCGGGTGATGGCGATCGCGGCGTACCAGGCGGCGTTCGAGAAGTACGACTACTCGATGGCCTCGACCATCGCCGTGCTGATGGGAGTGTTCGAACTGCTCGTCATCTCGGTCACGCTGCTGCTGCGCGGCCGCCTCTACACCGGGCCCGCGTCGGGAGGTAAGGGATCATGACCGCCGTCTCGCGTCCGGCCGGGCTGCCGAGGGCCCGCCTGCCGAAGGGCAGGCCCGCCACCTGGTTCGTCTGGGCCTGCGTCGCGTTCTTCCTGGTCAACCTGTTCGCGCTGATCCTGTCCGTGGTCGTGAACTCGTTCGGGACCAAGTGGTTCGCCGGCTGGCTGCCGCAGGGCTTCACCGGCGCGTGGTACACCGACGCCTGGTCGGAGTTCGCGCTCGGCGACGTCCTCACGGTCACGCTGGAGATCACGCTCGTCGTGGTGGCGCTGGCGCTGCTGATCGGCGTCCCCGCCGGGTACGCGCTCGCGCGGCGCGACTTCCCCGGCAAGCGCGCCGTGCTGTTCCTGCTGCTGCTCCCGGTGCTGCTGCCGCCGATCACCTACGGGATCCCGCTCGCGACCGTCCTCTACAAGGTGCACCTCGCGGGGACGATGACGGGCGTCGTCGCGGCGAACCTCGTCCCGGCGCTGCCGTTCGTCGTCCTCGTGATGACGCCGTTCGTGGAGCAGATCGACGCGAACGTCGAGTCGGCGGCGCGGATGTGCGGCGCCCGGACCCGGCAGGTGTTCACCCGGGTCCTGGTGCCGCTGCTGCTGCCCGGCATCCTCGCCGCCGGAATCCTGGTGCTGGTCCGCACCGTCGCCATGTTCGAGCTGACGTTCCTGGTCGCGGACGCCGACAGCCAGACCCTGATCGTCGCGCTGTACAGCGCGGCGTTCACGCCGGGCATCCGCGCGGCCCAGGCCATCGACGCGATGGCCGTGATCTACATGGCGCTGTCCGCGGTCCTGCTGATCGTCGCGCTGATGTTCGTCAATCCGACACAGATCGTCGCCCAGGTGAGGGAGGCTCCGGCCGAATGAGCCCAGTGATTGTGTGTACGCCCCTATGAGCGCCGTCACGTTCGACTGCACGGGAGAGCGGGTGCTGGTGACCGGCGCCGCGGGGCTGATCGGCCGCGCGCTGGTGCGCCGCTTCGCGGACGCGGGCGCCGACGTGCTCGCCGTGGACGTGGACGCCGACGGCCTCAAGGTCTTCGACGGCGTGCCGCGCGTGGCGGCGATGCCCGGCGACCTCGCCCGTGAGGACGTCGCCGACGCCGTGTTCGCCAGGCTCGTCCAGGACGGCGGCCTCGACGTGCTCGTCAACAACGCCGCGATGACCGAGGTGCGCACCCCGTTCATCGACATCGACGCCGGCGTGTGGGACGCGGTGGTCGCCGCGAACCTGCGGTCGGCGTACCTGCTGTCGGTGCGGGCCGTCCGGCACTGGCGGGACGCGGGACGCGGCGGCGTGATCGTCAGCATGTCGTCGCCCGGCGGGTCCCGCGCGCACGACGACCAGAGCGCCTACGACGTGACCAAGGCGGGCATCGAGGCGCTCAGCCGGGCGATCGCCGTGGAACTGGGCGGGCTCGGCATCCGCGCGAACTGCATCGCCCCCGCCAGCGTCGTCGGGGACGTGCGGCCCGCCACCGACATCCCGTCGGGCCGCACCACCTCGCCGGAGGAGGTCGCGGACGCGGCGCTCTACCTGGCGTCCCCGGCGGCGGCGCAGCTCAACGGGCACGTCCTGCGCCTGGACGGCGGCCTGCACGCCCGCCTGCGGACCGACCCGTCCCAGGAGCAGCAGCGCGAACCCTAAGCCGGGCATCCCGGAAACGTCCCTTATGACGGGGCGAAGGCTACGACGGGCAGGGTTTCGTGGGCGTCGGCGGTTCCTTGGAGACCGTCGGCGTCGGCGTGCTCCGCGCGGGGTTCCGCTCGGCCGTGCCGGGGCCTGTGCGGCGCGTGTTGTGCGCCTTCATCACGGATTGGAGGTCGGGGAGGCCGCGTCCGCCGTCGGCGTCGGACAGCGCGGGGCACGCCCACGCGTCCTGCCGTCCCCACGTGTAGGCGATGTCGAACGCGGGCCGCGGGACGAGCCGTTCCCAGCGGCCGAGGATGGACCGGAGCTGCCGTTCGTCCGGCAGCCGCCAGTTGTGTTCACCGTCGTTGCAGGACTGCCCGAACGTCTGGAACACCGGGACGATCATGCGGCGGGGGAAGCCGGCGCGGGCGGCCTGCCCGACCATGGTGTCGATCGCGTCGAGGGCGCACGCCTTCCGCTCCCGCCCGGTGTCGGTGTCCGTCCGGCAGGGGTAGGGGTCGAGGCCGATGAGGTCGAGGTGGGTCTCGGACGGCCTGAGCGGCCGCATCGGCCAGTCGGTCAGCGACGCGAACGCCTTCTGGCCGGGCGCGTACCGGTGGACGATGTCGGCCCGTTGCCGGATCTTGCCGGCGATGCCGGGGCATTCGTCCGGGTTCGGTTCGTCGGACAGGTACCACCCGTAGACGCGGTCGTTCCTCGCGAACCGCTGCACCGTGGCGGTGAACGCGGACGCGCTCTCCTGCTGGAAGCCGCCGCAGGTGGTGTTGCCGACCCACAGCAGGGCCCTGCCGCCCGCGGGCAGCGAGGCGATCTCGTCCTCGTCGGGGTCGACGTCGAACAGGTCGTAGCCGAGCGCGGCCGCCTTGGCGCGGTCGCCGGCCGGCATGTTCAGCGCGAGGTGGAGCGTGCCGCTCGCGAGCGCGGCGGCCGGACGGGCGGAGGCGTCGCCCGGCGACGGGGCGATCAGGTACCCGGTGACGGCGCCGCCGAGCGCGGCCACGGCGGCCACGGCGGCGAGATGGGTCCGCAAGGGCACTGTCAGACCCGCTGTCGTGAGACCTGCTCTCGTCGGCCATGCCCTCATCGGCTCTCCCGGCGTCGCTGGTGTGCCCAGCGTCGCACGAACGGAGCGTGATCGCGTCGATACGGCGAAGACCGGCCGCCCGCAATGACGCGGGCGGCCGGTCCGGAAGTGCGGGCCCGGGAAGTGCGGGGCTGGAGGTGCGGGGCTGGAGGTGCAGGGCTGGAGTGCGGGGCTCAGACCCGCCAGGACTGGACGAGTGCGTCCAGCGTGACCTGGTCGTAGACGATGCCCTGCGAGGTCAGCTCCTGGGCGACGAGGTCGCCGTCGCCGTGGTGCTTGGCCAGCAGCCGGTACACCGCGTACGGGAACCAGTGGTTGTCGCTGATCCGCTGGATCTCGGCCTCGTCGCAGGCATAGCCCCCGGCCCGGACCTCGGCGAACGTCGCGGCGACGTCGCCGTGCCGCCGTTCGAGGATGTCGATGACGAGGCTGCGCAGGTTCTCCGGGGAGGGCGTGTTCGGCGCGGGCCTCTCGGCGGCGGCGCCGTAGGAACTGCGGCCGTTGAGGCTTCCGGCGGAGGCGGCGGCGCTGACGACGGCCAGTTCCGGCTCGGGCTCAGGTGCGGGAGCGGGCGCCGGTGCGGGCGCCGGTGCGGCCGTGGCCGCGGCGGGCCGGACGGGCGCGCTCGGCGCCGCCTTCGGGGACGCGTCCGCGCCGGTCTTGCCCTCGGCCCGCGCGGCGGACCCCGCCGACGTGCCGGACTCCAGTGCCTTGCCGGAGTGGCCGGGAACCTGGATCTGCGGGAACGGACCGGTGTTCCGCAGCGGCATCAGCGTGATCTGGTTCAGCGTGACGGGCCCGGCGATCGCGCGCGTCTGCGGCTCGGGCTGCCCGGTCTCCTCTTCCTCCGCCTTCTGCGACACGTACCGGTGCAGGGTGCGCAGCAGGACGAACAGGCCCAGCATCGACACGATCGGCGGGACGGCGGCGGTCGCCTGGTAGGAGAAGGTCTTGTGGCCGACGTGGCCGACGTTGAAGATGAGGCTGGCCGTCCACCCGGCGAGCGCGATGGTCAGCGGCAGGCAGAAGTCGAGCCAGCTCATCAGGGCGCGGCGCTTTATCACGAAGGCGTCGATGGCCAGCAGGAAGAGCCCGAGCTCCCCGACGATGATGAACAGGTCGACCAGCAGGGGGAACGATTCGGCCTTCCAGCCCCGCAGCCCGTGCTCCAGGGCCCAGTGGTAGAGGCCGGCGTAGGATTGTGCGAAGCCGCCGGCGGTGGCGGTCAGCACCGCGGCCGCCATGAAGGCGATGGCTCCCCACCGTGTGATGTTCTGTGCCCGGTTGGCAGCGCTCATGCGGCGTGTGCTCCCAGATGTCTTTACTCGACCAAGAGTGATCGGTGGGAGACTATCCATTCTTTTGGTGTTTCGCGGCCGATTCGCATTACGTCTCGGTCGCGTTTCGGGAGGATATCGGGCGAATCCGGCACCGGGATGTCCCCGCCGGGGCGCGCCGGCGCCCCGGCGGGGACGGGATTCCGCGGGAGCGGTGACGGAATCCGGTGCGCAGGCCCTGGCTAGGGAACCTGCAGGACGAAGTCGAACGTCGCGGCATGCCCGTTCGGCCCGGACTGGACGGTCATCAGCAGCTCGGGGTCGAACAGCATGTCGGAGGAGTTCCGGGGCTCGTTCGGGAAGTACAGCTGGGTCGTCAGGATCTGCTGGTACGGCGCCTGGACCTTGACGTGGATGTGCCGCGTCCGGCCCGGGTAGAGGCCGGGCGCGATCGTCGCGAGACTGAATCGTCCCATTGTGTCCGTGTATTGATGGCCGCGCAGCGTATATCCGGCATTGTCGTAATTGCCGTAATAGTCGGCTTGCCAGAAGTCGAGCAGCGCCCGGCTCACCGGACGGCACGACAGGGAGTAGACGATCCCCGTCACGGTGAGCGGCGTGCCGGGCATTCCAGGCGTCACGATCGACGCGCGCTCCGGCGAGCCGGGCTTGAAGTAGGGGCCCTCCATCTGCGGCGGGGTCGGGTCGTCGTCACCGTCGTCGCACTTCGGCGTGGGGGTGAGCCGCGACGGCGCGGTGCGGGCCCGCGCGGGCGCCGCCGCCGCGGACATGGCGGCCGGCAGCGCGATCGCGCCGACGCCCGCGGCGACGATGAAGTTCTTGCGGCTGATGCCGCCCTCCTGAACGGCGGCGGGCCCCTGGTGGGAGGGCGCGTGGTGGGGGGACCCGTGGTGAGAGGGCCCGTGGTGAGAGGGCCCGCGGTCGGTGGGCCCGCGGTCGATCGGCTCGTGGTCGGCGGGCTCGTGGTGGGGCTCGTGGCCGTGCTCGTCCTCTGGCATGGGGGGTTCCTCTCGGGGGGGCGTCCGGGATCGTCCGGCTGGCGGGGCTCCCTGGGAGTGCGGACGCGGCGGGTGAGCGTGCGTCCGCGTCATGTATAGGCCGGTCCGGGCAGGGCGGTCTTGCCGCTGCGTGCCCGCTCTTTGGCGGCGAGTGCCAAAGGACGCCCGGAGCGTCGTGCCGACTCGCTCATTGACCTTCCCGGCGGGGCGTAGAAGCCTGGCGGGTGGCGTCCGAGACCCCGCCCGCCGACCGGAGGAGCGTCATGCCCACGCTCGTTGACACCTCGGACCACCCTGCCCGCGACCAGGCCGACTACTGGCGGCACCTGATCACCTCGGCGTTCGGGCCGTTCCACGTCCAGCCGCGGCGGCCGGGCGGATTCGCGGCCCGGCTCTCGGGCCGCACGCTCGGCCGGGTCGAGCCGGCGAGGTGCGCGCGCCCGCGCACACGGTGCGGCGCGGCGCCCGGCAGATCGCCCGCGACACTCGCGAGTGCTACAAGCTCGGCCTCGTCCTGCGCGGCTCGTGCGTGCTGCGGCAGAACGGCCGCCGCGCCGAGGCGGGGGTCGGCGACGTGGTGTTCTACGACCTCACCCGCCCGGTCGACATCTCGTTCGACGCCCACCGCATCTTCACGGTCGTGATCCCGCACGGCGCCGTGCCGCTCCCGCAGGAGCGGCTGGCCGCGTTCGGCGGCACGCTGCTGGGCGGAGCGGGCCGCACCGGGCGGCTGGTCTCGTCGTTCCTCGCCGCCCTGGCCGAGAGCGGCGCCGAGGACGCCCCGGAGGACGGCGCCGGGAACGGCGGGGCCGCGGACGACGAGCCGTACGCCCACCACCTCGGCGGCGCGATCGTCGAACTGGTGACGGGCGCGGCCGGCGAGTGGCTGGGCGCGCCGCCCGCCCCGTCCCCGGAGGGCGCGGAGACGCTGCGCGCGATCCAGGAGTGGATCGAGGGGCGGCTGCACGATCCGGCGCTGTGCCCGGCCTCGATCGCCGCGGCGCACCACATCTCCGTCCGGCAGCTGTACCGGGTGTTCCAGCCGGCCGGGACGACGGTCGCCCGGTACGTCCGCGCGCGGCGGCTGGAGAACTGCCGCCGCGAGCTGGGCGACCCGTTCCTCGGCGCGCAGCGGATCGGCGCGATCGCCGGCCGCTGGGGCCTTCCGGACGCCGCCGCGTTCAGCCGGGCCTTCCGCGCCGCCTACGGCCAGACCCCGACCGCGTACCGGGCCCGCGCCGCCGGCGTCCAGCACGGCACGCGGCCATAACCGGGCATGGGCGGGCCGGGCGTAGGCGGGCGCGTGCTGGGGAAATGTCGGCTTCGTCCGCATCGATTCCCGGATCGGGGGAACGCGGGGAGGACGACGGAAAGGGGGACGTCGTCATGCCACCACCGGGGAGGGGAGCGCCGTGAGCCCTGCAGCGAGCCATGAGGGACCCGACGCCGACGACGTGCACGGGGCGGCGCTGCCGCTGGAGTACGAGGAGGACCTCGATCCGCTCCTGGACCGGATCGGCGGCGCCCGCTGCGTGCTGATCGGCGAGGCCAGCCACGGCACGCACGAGTACTACGCCTGGCGGGCCGCGCTGACCCGGCGGCTGATCGCCGAGCGGGGGTTCTCGTTCGTCGGCGTCGAGGGCGACTGGCCGGACTGCCGGCGCGTCGGCCGCTCCGTGACGCTCGCGCCCGGGGCGCCGGAGGATCCGCGGGACGCCCTGAACGCCTACGAGCGCTGGCCGACGTGGATGTGGGCCAACGAGGAGACCGTCAGGTTCGCCCGTTGGCTGCGCGACCACAACGCGGGCCGGCAGTCCCATGACCGCGCCGGCTTCTACGGCCTGGACGTCTACAGCCTGTGGGAGTCGCTCCGCGCGGTCGTCGACTACCTGGCGGAGCATCGCCCCGAGTACCTGGACACGGCGCTGGACGCCTACCGCTGCTTCGAGCCGCACGGCGAGGACCCGCGGTCCTACGGGTGGAACACCGCCCTGGTCCCGGACGGGTGCGCCGAGGAGATCCTGGCGCTGCTGACCAGGCTGCGCACGCCGGTACGGCAGGCCGCCCACGATCCGGACGAGGAGTTCGACGCCCGGCAGAACGCCGAGGTGGCGGCGGGAGCCGAACGGTACTACCGCGCCATGATCGGCGGCGGGCCGGACTCGTGGAACATCCGCGACGTCCACATGGCCGACACCCTCGACCGGCTCATGGAGTTCCACCGGCCGGAGCCGGGGGACGGCGGCGCGCGCGGCCGCGGGTACGGCAAGGCCGTCGTCTGGGCGCACAACACGCATGTCGGCGACGCGCGCGCGACCGACATGGCGGACGCCGGCATGGTCAACCTCGGCCAGCTGGCGCGGGAGCGGTACGGCCGGGAGGAGACCGTCCTGATCGGGTTCGCGGGCGGGCCCGGCGAGGTCGTCGCGGCGCCGCGCTGGGGCGACCCGATGGAGGTCATGCGCGTCCCGCCGCCGGTCCACGGGTCGCTGGAGGAGGTTCTGGCCGAGTCGGAGCTGCACCGCGGGATGTTCATCGTGCCGCCGGAACCGGACAAGCCGTCCTTCCTCACCCGGACGCTCGGGCACCGCGCGATCGGCGTCGTGTACGACCCGGACCGCGACCGGCGCCAGTACGTCCCGACCAGGCTCGCCGACCGGTACGACGCGCTGTGCTGGTTCCGGATCACGTCCGCGCTCGCGCCGCTGCACCTGGAGGCGGCGCGCCGTGGTGAACTGGAGACGATGCCGACCGGAGCGTGAGGAGTCAGCCCATGTCCTTGACCATGAGGCCGGGACCGCTCGCGGGCTCGCCCGGCGACGAGGTCAACTTCACCATCGACGGGCCGAAGCACCGGCTCTTCATGCACGAGTTCCCGCGCCGCGTCCACGCGTGGTTCGCGGGGGAGATCGTCCTCGACACCGAGCGCGGCCGGTTCCTGCACGAGACCGGTCTGCTGCCCGTCCTGTACGTCCCCGAGGAGGACGTCCGCACCGACCTGATGGTGCGGACCGACCACACGACGCACTGCCCGTTCAAGGGCGACGCCGCGTACTGGACGATCCGGGTCGGCGGCCGCGAGGCGGAGAACGCGGTGTGGGGATACCCGGAGCCGATGCCCGAGGCGGCGTGGCTGCGCGGGCACAGGGCGTTCTACTGGGAGCCGATGGACGCCTGGTACGACGAGGACGAGGAGGTCCACGGGCACCTGCGCGACCCGTTCCACCGCGTCGACGCACGGCACGCGCGCCGGCACGTCCGGATCCTGCGGGACGGGGAGGTCGTCGCCGAGACCGAGCGTCCGATCGTGCTGTCGGAGACCGGGCTGCCCAACCGGTTCTACATCCCGGCCGAGGACGTCCGCCGCGAGCTGCTGACCCGGAGCCGGAAGCACACCGTCTGCCCCTACAAGGGGGAGGCGACGTACTGGTCGCTGGACGGCGCCCCCGACGTCGGCTGGTCCTACGAGGAGCCGCTGGAGGACGCGGCCAAGATCGCCGGTCATCTCAGCTTCGACCACGAGGCCCTGACCATCGAGTCGCAGCCGCCGCCTGGCGCCTGAGGACGCCGCGCCGGGCGCTTGACGACGCCGTCCCGTGCGTTTGACGATGCTGCGTCGGGCGTCGGGCGTCGGGCGTCGGGCGTCGGGGCGTCGTGCGTCGTGCGTCGTGCGGCACCGGCATCCGGGTTCTCGCGGTGCACAAGGAGCCGCCTTCCGGTTTACAGTTCACATGACCGTGGGCAGTGACCGTGGGTGAACGCGGCGACGGTGGGCAAAGGAGACGGGCTGTTGGCAGCGTACGCGGCGTCCTTCCAGCGGCCCGGTTTCTGGGCCTTGCTCGAACCCGCGCAGCAGTCCGCGCTGCGCGAGACCGCGCGGCCCCGGCAGTTCCCGGTGAAGTCGCCCCTCGTGTACCAGGGCGACGAGTCCGACCACGTGATCATCATCGAGCGCGGCTGGGCGAAGGTCACCTCGGCCACGGCGGACGGCCATGACGTGGTGCTGGCCGTCCGCGGCCCCGGCGACCTGATCGCCGAGAGCGCGGTGCTCGGCGGCCGGCCGCGCGCCGCGACCGTCACCGCGCTGTCCCCGATCCGCGCGCTGGTCGTGCCCGCCGCCCGGTTCACCGGTTTCCTGGACGCGCACCCGGACGTGTGGATGCTCGTCACCGGAACGTTCGTCCAGCGCATGGACGACTCCGACCGGCGGCTCACCGCGCATGTCACGAGCCGCGGCCCGCAGCGCCTCGCCGCGCTGCTGAGCGAGCTCGCCGAGCTGTCGGCCCACCACGCCCCGCCCGCGGCGGACGGGTCGATCGAGATCGGGCCGCCGCTGTCGCAGGAGGAGCTCGGCAGCTGGATGGACGCGTCCCGGGAGACCGTCGCCCGCGCCCTCAACGGCCTGCGCCGCGAGGGGCTGATCCGCACCGGATGGCGGAAGATCACCGTGGTGGACCTGCCCCGGCTCCGCGAGTTCGCCAAAGAGAACGAGTGACGGCGACCGGCAGGGCGGACGGGTGACGTCGCGCACGGCCGGTGCGGCGAAATAGGATTCCCGCGATGAGCGGCGACGGCTACCACCACGGCGATCTGCGGCGGACGATCATGGAGGCCGCGGTCGCGGCGATCGCCGAGTCGGGCCCGGCCGGGTGGAGCCTGCGCGAGCTGGCCCGCCGCGCGGGCGTGTCGCACGCCGCGCCCGCGCACCACTTCGGCGACAAGACGGGCCTGCTGACCGCCGTGGCCGCCGAGGGGTACGCGCTGTTCGCGGACGCCCTCGAAGCGGCCGGCGACGACCTGCACGCGGTCGGCCTCGCCTACGTCCGCTTCGCCGTCGATCACCGGGCGCACTTCGAGGTGATGTTCAGCCCCGGCCTCTACCGGGCCGGGGACCCCGGCCTGGCGGCGGCCCGCGACCGTGCGGGCCGGGTGCTCGCGGAGGGCGTCCGGGGGGCCTCGCCGGGCCGTCCGGACGGCGACCGGACGCGCGGCCTCGCCGCCTGGTCGATCGTGCACGGCTTCGCGCACCTGTGGCTGAGCGGCGCGCTGCCCCCGGACCTGGGGGACGACCCGGTGGCCGCCGCCCGTCCCGTGATCGAGCACCTCTTCACGGCCTGACCGCCCCCGTCGCGGGTCAGGACGGCGACGTCTCGTCGATCGAGGTCGCGATCGCCCGCCGGTCGTCCCGGGAGTCCAGGTCGTTGCCGGAGTCCGGGTCGTTGCCGGAGTCGAGGTCGTCGCCGGAGTCCAGCGGGGGACGCTCCGGGACGACGGCCAGGTCGGCCCGGAACCGGCGGTTGAGCGCGGCGCGGAGCCGGCCGGTCGCGGTGCGGCCGCGCGGGCTGGGGATGCCGTCGACGGGCGGCGGGACGTCCAGGTCGACGGCCGCGGGCGGGCGCGGATCGGTGATCGCGGCGATCGCCTCGTCCGGCAGGCGCCGCTCGACCTCGCTGTACCCGCCGTCCGGGGACTGCCGGACGACGCCGGTCTCCAGCCCGTGCAGGGCCAGTTCGAGGTCGCGGCGCTGCAACCCGACGCAGATCCGGTAGGCGACGATGTAGCCGAGCACCGGCCCGAACACGATCAGGAACCGGAAGAACCAGGTCGTCCAGAACAGCGGGACGTCGAACCGGTCGGCGAGGACGTCGTTGCCGCCCGCGAGCCACAGCGTGCCGTAGAAGACGATGCCGCCGACGCCGATGCCCGTCCGCGCGGGGACGTCGCGGGGCCGGTCGAGCAGGTGGTGGATCCGGTCGTCGCCGGTCACCCAGCGTTCCAGGAACGGGTAGGCGGCGAGGCCGGTGAACAGCACGCCGGGGACGGCGAGCGCCGGGACGAGCACGCTCAGCGGGACGGTGTGGCCCCACGCGGTGATCTCCCAGGCGGGCATGATCCGCAGCGCGCCCTCGAGCCAGCCCATGTACCAGTCGGGCTGCGAGCCGGAGCTGATCGCGCCCGGGTCGTACGGGCCGAACAGCCACACCGGGTTGATCTGGAAGAACGCCGCCAGCAGCGTCGTCACGCCCAGCACCCACAGGAACAGCGATGTCGTCTTGGCGATGAACACGGGGAAGAACGGGTAGCCGCGGACGGTCGTGTTCGTGCTGCCCTTGCCGGGGAACTGCGTGTGCGTCTGCCGCCAGGTCAGCACGATGGCGTGCAGCGGGATGAGCGCCGCCAGGAGGCCCGGGATCAGCAGCACGTGGACGACGTACAGGCGCGGGATGATGTCCGTCCCCGGATACTCCCCGCCGAACAGGAACATCACCAGGTACGAGCCGACCAGCGGGATTCCGGCGGTGACGCCCTCCAGGATGCGCAGGCCCGTGCCCGACAGCAGGTCGTCCGGCAGCGAGTAACCGAACAGCCCGTTGAACATGACGAGCAGGAACATGGCGATGCCGATCAGCCAGTTCAGTTCGCGCGGCTTGCGGAACGCGCCGGTGAAGAAGTTGCGCAGCAGGTGGACGAGGATCGCGCCCATGAAGATGAGCGTCGACCAGTGGTGGATCTGCCGGACGAGCAGCCCGCCCCGAACGTCGAAGCTGATCCTGAGCGTGGAGGCGTACGCCTCGCTCATCTCGACGCCCTTCAGCTTCGTGTAGGAGCCGTCGTAGACGACCTCGTGCATGCTCGGCTTGAAGAACAGCGTCAGGAACACCCCGGTCAGCAGGATGATCACGAACGAGTACATCGCGATCTCGCCGACCAGGAAGCTCCAGTGGTCCGGGAACGCCTTGCGCAGCGCCCTGCGGGCGAAACCGGTGGTGCCGAGCCGCTCGTCCAGCGCCCGCGCCGAGGCGTCCGTCAGTCCGGCCATCGTCTGCATCCCTCCGTCGCACAACAGAGACATCTCGTCTGCGCATAAGACTCAGCGAGGACGGAGAAATGTGACTCGCCCGCGGTGTGCACCGCGTCACAGCGGAAGGACTCGCGAGAACGCGCGCGAGAAGTCGGGCACCAGAACCCAGGCACCAGAACCCAGGCACCAGAACTCAGGCACGGGAACTCAGGCACGGGAACTCGCGAGGGCTCCGGTGGGGGAGTGCCTCAGCAGGCGGGGACGGCGAGGTGGCTGCGGCGCCGGTAGCGCGGGCGCCAGGTGACCCGGTAGCAGAGCCGGATCGGCGGCGGCAGCAGCCGCAGCACGGCGCGGAGGGTGGGCTCCGGGGCGTCGTCCAGCAGCCAGGGCAGGAACACCCCGAGCCCCCGGACGCCCAGCTCCCGGCGGAACTCCACGTCGAACGTGCCCCATTCGTAGGGCGTCAGCGTCTCCTGGATCAGCGGCAGGACGTTCGACTCCTTGAAGTCGAGGACGGTGTCCAGCGAGGCGCGGAGTCTTGCGGCGTAGTGGGCGAACATGCGGCGGTCACCGTGCTCCAGGGCCGTGTCCACGCCGTCGATCAGCGGGACGACCCGCAGCGTCTGCACCGCCAGGGAGTCGAGGACGACGCCGGCCCGGCCCGGCGCGTCGGCGTCCTTGGCGTACATCACCGTCCACAGGGCGCGCTTCTCGGCGTTGTCCTGGAGCCGCCAGTGGAGGGTGAACAGGGACCAGGTGTTGGCGAGCGCCGCCCCGGCCGCCGCGGGCGCCGTTCTGGAAGGCCGGGCCGCGGCCTCCAGCCGGGCCGCGTCGCGGCGGAACGCGTCGTACGCGGCGTACAGCATCGTCAGGTCGTACTTTCTGGCCACGCTTTCCATGCCGCCTCCTCGACCTCCGCGCATGTGCCGCCACAGAGGTAGACGCGCCGGACACCTCTGAACGTGACGCGATCTGGAGCCTGACTCCTGTGACCTGCCCCACGATGGCCGATCTATGCGACGGGCGGACGGGCCGGGACGGGGAGGGCCGGCCTCCGCACACGAGCGGGCGGCGGCAGGTGTCAGGCGGTGGCCCGCGTGCCCCGCGCGGTGACGCGTTCCCGCTGGGGAACGACGGTGTACTTCGGGTCCTCGGCCGACTGGACGCCGGCGTGGAAGATGCCGAAACGCGTGCAGGCCGAGCCCGCAAGGAGCGCCATTCCGCTGAGCGCCGCCGCCGTGCGGCCGCGCCCGGCGAGCAGGACGCTCCCGGCGGTGCCCGCGGCCGACAGGATCTCGCCCGCGCGCATGAACCGGCCGGCCCTGCCCTTCTTGTACGGCTCGGCGGCCAGCCCGGCCCGGTGCTCCAGCAGCTTGGCCGCCGCCAGCTCCAGGACGGCGCCGGACACGGCGGCGGTGCGCATCGGGCCCGTCTCGCGGAGCGGCGCGGCGACCAGCGCCATGCCGGCCGCGGCCGTCGTGGCCGAGCCGGCGAAGACGAACGGCAGCTCGTGCCGTCCCTCGTGCCAGGCGGGCACCGCGGTGTCGGCGATCAGCACGGCGGTGTAGACCGTGACGGCGGGGCCGAGCACGGCGGCGACGGCGGTGGCGGTCCCGCCGAGGCGCGGGAAGAGGCCGGTCGCGTCCAGGACGGCGGCGCCGCCCGCGGCGGGCCCGTACCCGGCGAGCACCCAGGAGCCCATGCTCATCGGCGAGGTCGGCTTCACCACCCGCAGCATGTTGTAGAACCGGCCGGGCCGCCCGAGGTCGTGGATCAGCGCGGCCGTGGACCCGGCGATGGCGGCCAGCGAGGAGATCTTCAGCGCCCGCGCGGCGGCGGGCCGCCCGGTGAGCTGCGCGCCCGCGGCCATCACCGAGCCGGCGCCGGCGAGGCCGCCGAGGAAGAGGTAGGCGGCGACGTCGGCCGCCTTCCAGACCGGCGGGTTCAGGACGGGCAGGCCGTAGTAGGAGGTGAACTCGGCCTCCGGCACCATCGCCTTCTCGCCGCGTCCGCCGCGCCGCCCGCGGCGTCCGCGGCCGGGGCCGTCCCGGCGCCCGAGGCCCCCGCCGATCCGCGCCTCCCGGCCGGGCCGCGCGCCGTGCACGCCGTCCCTGCCGACGCCCGAGCCGGTCACCGCGCCGCTCCCGTGCGGCCGTGGACGGCGAAGACGGTCGCGAGACCGCCGGCCAGGGCGGCGGCGGCCAGGCCCGCGCTCCGCCACATCGCGGGCAGGTCGCGGGTGGTGACGACCGGATCCGGCGGCAGCCCGTAGACCTCCGGCTCGTCCAGCAGCAGGAAGAACGCGCCGTCGCCGCCGACGCCGTCCTCCGGGTCGTGGCCGTAGAGGCGGGCGTCCTCGACGCCGAGGTCGTGGAGCTGGTCGACGCGCATCGCGGCCCGCTCCCGCAGCTCGTCCAGCGGCCCGTACTGGATCGAGTCGGTCGGGCACGCCTTCGCGCAGGCCGGCTCCTGGCCCGCGCCGAGCCGGTCGTAGCACAGCGTGCACTTCCAGACCCGCCCGTCGTCCTTGCGCTGGTCGATCACCCCGTACGGGCAGGCGGGGACGCAGTAGCCGCAGCCGTTGCAGATGTCCTGCTGGACGACGACCGTGCCGAACTCGGTGCGGAACAGCGAACCGGTGGGGCAGACGTCCAGGCAGGCGGCGTGCGTGCAGTGCTTGCACACGTCGGACGCCATCAGCCAGCGGAGATCGGTGGCGCCCCCGCCGGACGCCGCGTCGGAGCCTGCCGCGTCGTCGTGGTGGACGCCGGGCTCGGCGCGGCCCAGGGGCTTGTTCTGCTCGATGAACGCGACGTGCCGCCAGGTGTCGGCACCCAGTCCCTGCGTGTTGTCGTAGGACATGCCGGTGAACTCCAGGCCGTCCTCGGGAATGGCGTTCCACTCCTTGCAGGCCACCTCGCACGCCTTGCAGCCGATGCAGACGGACGTGTCGGTGAAGAAGCCCATCCTCGGCGGGGCGTCGGGGTAACCCGCGTTGGCGACGACGTCCGGTTCGGGTCCCGCGAGCAGGTTCCGCCCGACCAAGCTGCTCATCCAGGGACCTCCCATCCGCGGCACCGAACCTTCTCCGCCTTCCCGGGGACGCGGCCCCTACACGTGCGCCGTCCCGTCGACGCGGATTGACGCGGATTTCGGCCGCTGGATAGCTTCGGGCGATGACGGTTGAACGCACCGGGTACGCGGGCCCGCTGGACCAGACGCTCGGACTCGTCGTGACGGAGGCGTCCGACCGGGAGGTGGTGGCCGAGCTGGAGGTCACCGACAAGCTGATGCAGGCGTACGGGATCGTCCACGGCGGCGTGTACTGCGCGATCACCGAGACGGTGTGCAGCATGGGCGCGGCGATCACCGTCGGCGTCGACCACCAGGTCGTCGGGATCAGCAACCACACCCGGTTCATCCGCGCCGTGCGCGGCGGGCGGCTGGTGGCCCGCGCCCGCCCGGTCGACCGGGTGGACGACCACGTGACCTGGCAGTCGACGATCACCGACGACAAGGGCCGCGTCGTCGCCGAGGGCACCGTCAACCTGCTGAAGCTGTCCCCCCAGAGCTAGCCCAGAGCCAGCCCGGCGCTAGCCCGCGGACAGCGTCTTCCACTGGCGGTCGGCGACGGGGCGCCAGGTGTCGTGGCGCTCGTGGAAGAGCGTGAAGGCCTGCGAGCCGCTCCAGTCGTCCGGGAGCAGCTCCGCCGGGAGGGCCGGGTCGAGGAACGGGAACCGGCGCCACTCCTGGACGAGCCTCGTGTGCGCGGCGAACGTGCCCGGGTCGTCGGCGGGGCGCAGCGCGCCGACGGCTTCGAGGAAGTCCTCGTAGGAGAGTTCGATCTCGTCCAGGTCCCAGGCCTGCCGGGCCACGCGGCGCGCCTCGGCCAGGTCGCCGAGCCGCCCGGTGAACAGGGTGGAGGTGTCCGCGACGCCGATCTCGGCGAGGACGCCGCGCACCTCCGGCTCGCGGTCGGGGTGCGGGGTCACCCACACGCCGGGGGAGAGGTTGCCGAGCCCGCTCCAGGCGAGCCGCGTCCGCAGCAGGTGGCGGAGCCGGCGGTTGGTCTCCGGGACGGTCGCGAGGACCAGCAGCCACTGCCCGTCCCATTCGCCGACCGGGCCGCCGAAGCCGTAGATGCGGTCGGTGCCGTCGGTGAGCAGCCGCTCGCCGGCCGGGGTGAGCCGCCAGGCGGTGCGGCGGCCGCGCCGCTCCCCGGCGAGCCAGCCCTCGGCGGCGCTGCGCGCGAGCGCCTGCCGGACGGCCTTCTCCTCCACGCCGAGGAGCCCGAGCGCCCGCAGGAACGCCGCCGTCCAGACCGGTTCGCCGCCGGGCAGGACGAACTCGCCGAGCACGGTCAGCAGCAGCGACCGGGCGCTCGCGGCGCCCAGCTCGCGCCGCCGCCGGAACTCGGGCCGGGGGTGCGCCGCGTCCTCGCCGGATCGGGCCATCTGCTTCTCCTTCTGAGCCCTTCTGGGGCGCGGCCGTCCATGGAACGCTGTCCAGTATCCCGCGCGCTCCGCGACCGGCCATCATTCCACAGATCTATTGACTAGCGTTTTGTCTATGTAGAGCATGAGTGCCACGGTTCCCGGCGACTGGAGACCCCGATGACCGCTGAAACGGCGACCGCACCGGCCCTGCCCGCCACGTTCAACGCCGCCGATTACCTGCTCCAGGCCGCCTTCCAGGCGGAGACCGGCGGCCGGACGGCCCTCACCGGCCCGGGCGGCGACCTGAGCTACGCCGAGCTCGCCGAGCTGTCCGCGCACGTCGCCGCCGGGCTGGAGGGCCGGGGGCTGCGGGGCGAGGAGCGCGTGGTCCTGTTCATGGCGGACGGCCCGTCCATGGCCGCCGCGATCCTGGGCGCGATGCGGCTGGGGGCCGTCCCGGTGCCGGTGTCGACGATGCTGACGGGCGCCGAGCTGGCCGCCCTGCTCAACGACGCGCGGGCCAGGGTGCTGCTGGTCAGCGACCGGTTCGCGGTGGCGGCGGAGGCGGCGCTCGCGCATGCGCCGGGTGTCCGGCACGTCGTGGTGGACGGGGGCGGGGCGGAGGGCGGCGGTGTTCTCCAGGCGCCGCCCGGCGTGCGGGTGGGCCCCTTCGGCGGCCTGGTCCAGGAGGGACGCGCCCGCGGCGGGCGCCTGGACGAGCCGTACCCGACATCGGACGACTCCAGCGCGCTGTGGCTCTACACGTCCGGGACGACCGGCACGCCGAAGGGCGCGATGCACCGGCACGCCAACGTCCGGCACGTCGTGGAGACCTACGGCCGCCAGGTCCTCGGCATCACGCCGGAGGACCGCTGCTACTCGGTCGCCAAGCTCTTCTTCGCCTACGGGATCGGCAACTCGCTGTTCTTCCCGCTCGCGGCGGGCGCGACCGCGATCCTGGACCCGGACCGGCCGACGCCCGCGTCCGTCGCGGAGCGGCTGGCGGAGTACCGCCCGACGCTGTTCTTCGCCGTGCCCACCTTCTACGCCGCGATCCTGAACGCGGACGTGCCGGTGGAGGCGTTCGCGTCCGTCCGGCTGGCGGTGTCGGCGGGCGAGCCGCTGCCCGCCGAGCTGTGCCGCCGCTTCACCGCGAAGTACGGCGTGGAGATCATCGACGGGATCGGGTCGACGGAGTGCCTGCACATCTTCCTGTCGAACCGTCCGGGCGAGGTCCGCCCGGGGACGACGGGCACCGCCGTCCCCGGCTACGAGCTGCGGGTCGTGGACGCGTCCGGCGCCGACGTCGAACCGGGCACGCCGGGCTCGCTGCTGGTGAGGGGCGAGTCGATCGCGACGGGCTACTGGTGCCGCACCGGCACGACCCGGAAGGTGTTCCAGGGGGAGTGGCTGCGCACCGGCGACACCTACGTGGTCGACGAGGCCGGCTACTACACCTGCCTCGGCCGGACGGGCGACATGCTCAAGGCCGGCGGGATCTGGGTGTCGCCGTCCGAGGTGGAGGGGCGGCTGCTGGAGCATCCGGCGGTGGCGATGGCCGCGGTCGTCGGGCTGCCGGACGCCGACGGCCTGGACAAGCCGGTCGCCGCCGTCGTCCTCAAGGAGGGCGCGTCCGCCGGACCGGCCGAGCTGATCGACTTCTGCCGGGCGGGGCTCGCGTCGTTCAAGCGCCCCCGCGAGGTCCTGATCGTGGACAGGCTGCCGACGACCCCCACCGGCAAGCTGCGCCGCTTCGCCGTCCGCGACATGGCCGCCGCGCTGCTGGCCGGGTGATCGGCGGCCGCAGGGCGGGCCGGCCGCAATGTGCTACTAACTCTTGACGTGCTGACCATGTCCTGTGGAGCATGGGGGTACGGACACAGCGGAGGAGCACCCATGCACGTCGAGTTCCGGACGGACCCGGCCCGCTACCGGCACTGGCGCCTGGACGTCGACGGGCCCGTCGCCACCCTCACCATGGACGTCGACGAGCAGGGCGGGCTGGTCCCCGGCTACGAGCTGAAGCTCAACTCCTACGACCTCGGCGTGGACATCGAGCTGTACGACGCCGTCCAGCGGCTGCGGTTCGAGCACCCCGGCGTCCGCACGGTGGTGGTCACCAGCGGCAAGGAGAGGATCTTCTGCGCGGGCGCCAACATCCGGATGCTGGCCGCGTCCGAGCACGCGTGGAAGGTGAACTTCTGCAAGTTCACCAACGAGACCCGCAACGGCATCGAGGACGCGACCGCGAACTCCGGCCAGACCTACCTCGCGGCGTGCAACGGGACCGCGTCCGGCGGCGGGTACGAGCTCGCGCTCGCCTGCGAGCACATCATGCTCGTGGACGACCGGTCGTCGGCGGTGTCACTGCCGGAGCTGCCGCTGCTCGGCGTCCTGCCCGGCACCGGCGGCCTCACCCGCGTGACGGACAAGCGGCGCGTCCGCCGCGACCGCGCCGACTACTTCTCCACCAGGGCCGAGGGGCTCGGCGGCAAGAAGGCCGTCGCGTGGCGGCTGGTGGACGAGGCGGTGCCCCGCACGGCCTGGGACGCGGCGGTCGCCGAGCGCGCCGGGCGGCTGGCGGCGCGCTCGTCCCGTCCGGCCGGCGCCGAGGGCGTCGCGCTGACGCCGCTCGCCAAGGAGCGCACCGCCGCCTCGATCGCCTACCGGCACGTCTCGGCGAAGCTGGACCGCGGCGCGGGCGCCGTCGAGATCACGGTCGCCGGTCCCGGCGCGCCCCCGGAGGACTTCCGCCGCGAGGACTTCTGGACGCTCGCCATGACCCGCGAGCTGGACGACCTGATCCTCGACCTGCGCGCCAACGAGCTCGACCTGGGCACCTGGGTCCTGCGCACGGAGGGGAGCGCCGAGCACGTCCTCGCCCATGACCGGATGCTGCTCGACCACGCCGGCGACTGGCTCGCCAACGAGATCGTCCACTACCTCAAGCGGACCCTGAAGCGCCTGGACGTCACCAGCCGCAGCCTCATCGCCCTGATCGAGCCGGGGTCGTGCTTCGCGGGCTCGCTGCTGGAGGTCGCGCTCGCCGCCGACCGCGCCTACCAGCTCGACGGCGTCTTCGAGGACGCCGACCCGGACGCCGACCCCGCCGCGGTCACCGTGGACGCGATGAACCTCGGCCCGCTCCCGATGAGCAACGGCCTCACCCGCCTGGCGACCCGCTTCCTCGGCGACGAGGAGGCCTTCGCCGCCGTCCGCGACGCGGCCGGCAAGCCCCTGGAGGCCGCCGACGCCGAGCGCCTCGGCCTGGTCACCTTCGCGCCCGACGACATCGACTGGGACGAGGAGGTCCGCATCGCGGTCGAGGAGCGGGCCGGTTTCAGCCCCGACGCGCTGACCGGGCTGGAGGCCAACTACCGCTTCCCCGGCCCGGAGACCCTGGAGACCAAGATCTTCGGGCGGCTCACCGCCTGGCAGAACTGGATCTTCACCCGCCCGAACGCGTCCGGCCCCGACGGCGCGCTGCGACGCTACGGCACCGGGCGGCGCGCCGACTTCGACCGAAAGCGAGTCTGACCCATGCCGACCGCCGCCGACTACGGCGAGAAGATCCCGAACAACGTCGACCTCCACGAGGACAGGCGGCTCCAGCGCGCCCTGGAGTCGTGGCAGCCGAACTTCCTGAACTGGTGGGAGTCGATGGGCCCGGCGCTGCCGACGCGGGACGTCTACCTGCGCACGGCCGTGAACGTCGGCCGCGAGGGCTGGGCGCACTTCGGGCACGTCGCCATGCGGGACTACCGGTGGGGCATCTTCCTCGCCGACCGCGACGGCGACCGGCGGATCGGGTTCGGCCAGCACAAGGGCGAGCCCGCCTGGCAGAAGGTGCCGGGGGAGTACCGGGCCGACCTGAAGCGCCTCATCGTCGTCCAGGGCGACACCGAGCCCGCGTCCGTCGAGCAGCAGCGCAACCTCGGTGCGACCGCGCCGAGCCTGTACGACCTGCGCAACCTGTTCCAGGTGAACGTCGAGGAGGGCCGCCACCTGTGGGCGATGGTCTACCTCCTGCACGCCTACTTCGGGCGGGAGGGGCGCGAGGAGGCGGAGGAGCTGCTGCACCGCAACTCCGGCAGCGAGGAGTCGCCGCGCATCCTGGGCGCGTTCAACGAGGAGACCCCCGACTGGCTCTCCTTCTTCATGTTCACCTACTTCACCGACCGGGACGGCAAGTACCAGCTCGGCACGCTCAAGGAGTCCGGCTTCGACCCCCTCTCCCGGACCTGCGAGTTCATGCTCAAGGAAGAGGCCCACCACATGATGGTCGGCACCACGGGCATCGACCGCGTCGTGGAGCGGACCGTCCGGCTGATGAAGGAGCACGACACCGACGACGTCACCGCGCACGGCGCCATCTCGCTCGACGTCGTCCAGAAGTACGTGAACTTCCACTACTCGGTGTCGCTCGACCTGTTCGGGTCCGAGACGTCCAGCAACGTCGCCAACTACTACACGGCCGGCCTCAAGGGGCGCTGGATGGAGGGCCGCCGCAAGGACGACCACCGCCTCACGGACGACGCCGCCATGGTGGACGCCCTCGTCGACGGCGCCATCGCCGAGACCGAGGTCGCCGCACTCACCGGCCTGAACACCGACCTGCGCCGCGAGTACATCTCCGACTGCCAGGGCGGCGTCAACCGGTGGAACCGCATCCTGGAGGGCGCGGGCCTGCCGCAGCGCCTCTACCTGCCGAGCATCGCCTTCAACCGCAAGGTCGGCGCGTTCGCCGGGATCGAGGCCGCGCCGGACGGCGAGCTCCTCGACGCCGCCGAGTGGGAGCGGCGCAAGGGCGCCTGGCTCCCGACGGAGGTCGACAAGACCCACGTCCGGTCGCTGATGCGGCCCGTCCACGAACCCGGCAAGATCGCCGCCTGGATCGCCCCGCCGCGCAACGGCGTCAACGGCCGCCCGTTCGACTACGAGTACGTGCGCCTCTAGGAACGCGCGCGGAACCACCCGTCCAGCTGCACCATGCCGGAAAGGTCCGGGACGCGGGCGGGAGGGCGCTCAGCGGGCCAGGTGGCGGGAGATGACCAGGCGCTGGATCTGGTTGGTGCCCTCGAAGATCTGCATGACCTTGGCCTCGCGCATGAAGCGCTCCACCGGGAAGTCGCGGGTGTAGCCGGCGCCGCCGAGGACCTGGACGGCGTCCGTGGTGACCCTCATGGCGTTGTCGGTGGCGATCAGCTTGGCGATGGACGCCTCGCGGCCGTACGGGCGGCCGGCGTCCTTCAGGCGCGCGGCGGACAGGTAGGTGGCGCGGGCCGACTCCACGGCGGCGGCCATGTCGGCGAGGACGAAGGCGAGGCCCTGGTGGTCGATGATCGCCTTGCCGAACGCCTCGCGCTCCTTGGCGTAGGCGACGGCCGTGTCGAGGGCGCCCTGGGCGAGGCCGGTGGCGACGGCGGCGATGCCGAGGCGGCCCGCGTCGAGGCCGGCGAGCGCGATGGAGAGGCCCTGCCCCTCGTCGCCGATCAGGTTGCCGGCGGGGACGCGGGCGTCCACCAGGCGGACGGTCGCGGTGGTGGAGCCCATCAGGCCCATCTTGTCCTCGGGCTCGTCGAACTCCAGGCCCGGAGTGCCGGCGGGCACGTGGAAGCAGGAGATGCCGCGCGGCCCGTCGTCGGAGGTGCGGGCCATGACGGTGTAGAAGTCGGCCTTGCCGCCGTGGGTCGTCCACGCCTTGGCGCCGTTGAGGACGTAGGAGTCGCCGTCGCGCCGGGCCCGCGCGCGCATCGCCGCGGGGTCGGAGCCGGCGTGCGCCTCGGAGAGGCAGTACGCGCCGAGCCGCTCGCCGGAGAGCATGTCCGGGAGCCACCGGGCGCGCTGCTCGCCGCTGCCGTAGGCGAACAGGGGGAAGCAGGAGAGGGCGTGGACGCTGACGCCGACCCCGACGCTCGCCCACGCCGCGCCGATCTCCTCGAGCGCCTGGAGGTAGATCTCGTACGGCTGGGCGCCGCCGCCGAACTCCTCCGGGTAGGGCAGCGTCAGCAGCCCGGCCCGGCCCAGCGTCGCGAACACCTCGCGGGGGAAGGCCCCGGTGCGCTCGGCGCCGGCGGCGCGCGGCGCGAGCTCCTTGGCCGCGATGTCGCGGGTGAGCGCGATCAGGTCCTCGGACTCGGGGGTCGGCAGGTGCCGGGTGGCGGGCATGGGCGGGCTCCTTTCGGCACTCGAACAGTACCAAAAGGAGTACTGGCGAACGTGGTTTGGTACTGTCGCCGCCATGGCCTCGGTGGACGAGCGTGTCACGCGGGCGGCGCGGCGGCGGGCGGCGCTGATCGGGCGGCTCATGGACGTCTTCCTCGACCGCGGGTTCGCCGAGCTGGGCGTCGCCGACCTCGCCGCCCTGCTGCGCTGCTCGAAGAGCACGCTGTACTCGGTGGCGCCGAGCCGCGAGCAGATCATCGTGGCGGTGGTCCGGGCGTTCTTCCGGCGCGCGACCGACCGGGTGGAGGCCGCGCTCGACGCCGACGCGGGCGCCGACCCCCGGGAGCGGGTCGCCGCCTACCTGCGCGCCATATCCCGGGAGCTGGCCCCCGCGTCGCCCGCGTTCTTCGCCGACCTGGACGCGTTCGCCCCGGCCCGCGAGATCTACAAGCAGAACACGGGTCTCGCGGTCCGGCGGGTGCAGGGGCTCGTCCGCGAGGCGGGCGGCCGCGTGCCCGGCGCGGACGCGGCGTTCGTCGGCGCCGTCGCGGGCCAGGTGATGGAGGCCGTCCACCGGGGCGAGATCAAGGCGCAGACCGGCATGGACGACTCCGCCGCCTACGCCGCGCTGGCCTCCCTCATCGTCGCCCGCATGGCGGCCGGCTAGGCGCCGTCTCCCGGAGAACCTAGGACTGGGCCGTGTGGAGCGAGTGCTCGACCAGCGCGACCAGCACGCCCCGCGCCACCTCGCGGCTCCGCACGTCGCACATCAGGACGGGCACGTCCGGGTCGACGTCGAGGGCGTCGCGGATCTCGTCGACGCTGTAGCGGCGGGCGCCGTCGAACTGGTTCGCGGCGACGACGAACGGGATCCCGCGCTGCTCGAAGAAGTCGATGGACGCGAAGCTCGTGCTGAGCCGCCGGGTGTCGACCAGCACGATCGCGCCGACCGCGCCGTAGGCGATCTGGTCCCACATGAACCAGAACCGCTCCTGGCCGGGCGTCCCGAACAGGTACAGCCGGACGCCGCCGGAGAACGTCAGCCGGCCGAAGTCCATCGCCACGGTCGTGGTCGTCTTGCCCTCCACGCCGCCGAGGTCGTCCACCCCGACGGAGGCGTCGGTGAGGGTCTCCTCGGTGCGCAGCGGGCGGATCTCGCTGACCGCCCCGACCAGCGTCGTCTTGCCCACGCCGAAACCGCCGGCCACCAGCACCTTCAGCGTGTGCGTGGGCACGTCGTCGTGCGGCGCGTACGGCGTCATGGACGGGTTAGAGGCGGCGAAGTTCATCGAGCACTCTCATCAGGATGCGGGGGTCGGGACGGTCGGACGGTTCCGCCGCCTGCGGGACCTCTTCGATGAGGCCGTACTGGTGCAGGTCCTCCAGCAGGATCTGCACGACCCGGAACGGGAGGTCGGTCTCCGAGGCCAGATCGGCGGGCGTCGACGGCTGCCGGCACAGTTCCAGCAGCCGTCGCTGCTCGCTCGACAGCCACACCCGGTCGCCCGGCGTGCGCCCGGTCGAGATCAGGATCATGACCAGGTCGATGGCGAGCCCGCTGGGGCGGGTGCGCCCGCGGGTCACCGCGTACGGCCGCACGACCGGGCCGGCGTCCCGCCCGATCCAGCGCTCTCTCGGAGTCTCCACGGCCGCTCAGCCCGCGGCACCCGGCCGCAGCGACGCGTCCTCGGCCGCGGCCCGCGGTGACGCCGACAGCGCCCGCCGCACCCGCTTGATCAGCATGGTGGTCTCGTAGGCGACGAGCCCGGCGTTGCCGCCGGCGTCGCTGAGGACCGCCAGGCAGCTTCCGTTGCCGGCCGGCATGACGAAGAACAGCCGGTCGTCCAGCTCGACGACGGTCTGCCGCACCTGCTTGGCCTGGAAGTGCTCGCGGGCGCCGTTGGCGAGGCTGTGGAAGCCCGACGACAGCGCCGCGAGGAACTCGGCGTCCTTGCGGGTGACGTTCCCCGATGCGCCCATGACCAGCCCGTCACGGGACAGCAGGATGGCCTGGCGGACCTCGCCGACCCGTTGCACCAGGTCTTCGAGCAGCCAGTCGAGCTCGCCGGTCGCGTGGCCCTGCCGCGTCATGATTCCCCCCATTCATCGCGTGGATCGAGATCGCCCGGTTCGTCGTCGGCGATCCTGCCGCGCAGCCATCCCGACTGTAGCGAGGCCATCAGATCGCGGCTGAACTCCGGACTCGGCTCCTCGAAGTCCTCGTCCGGCTCTCCGGCCGGTTCCGAGTGCCTGGTCACCGCATGTTTGCGCAGCTGAGGCGCGAGGCTGCGCTGCCGCACCCGGCGCGGCAGCCTGCCGGTGGCCTCGCTGTCGTCCGCCCGCTCCGGTTCCGGTTCCGCTTCCGGCGGCCGGGACCGGCCATCGCCGTGCCCGGGCGGATCGAAGGAGACCGGCGGATCGAAGGAGACGGGGGCGTCGTGGGAGTCCCCACTTTCGTAGGGGCCGTCGTAGGGGCCGGCCGCGTCGTAGGAGTCCCCGGCGTCGTAGGAGATCGGCGTATTGAAGGAGACCGGCGGGGGAGAGGCGGCCCGCGGTCCGGCCTGCCGCGGCGGGACCGCCGGTCCGGGCAGCGCGGGGCGGACCGGCCGGCCGAGGCGCGGCGCGTCCGGACCGGGCACGCCGGGCTGCGTCACCGTGGGCTCGCCGATCGCCTGCCAGTGCTCCTCCAGGACCACCAGGGCGTGCGGGACGAGGACGATCGCGGTCGTGCCCCCGTACGCCGACGGCTGCAGCGAGACCCTGATGCCGTGCCGGGCCGCCAGCCGCGCGACGACGAACAGGCCGAGCCGCTCGGTGTCGACGAGGTCGAACTCGCCGGCGCTGGCGAGCCGCTGGTTGAGCGCGTCCATCTCGTCGGGGTGCAGGCCGATGCCGCGGTCGACCACCTCCACGGCGAGCCCGTTGGCGACCGTCTCGACCTTGACGGTGACCTCGGTGGTCGGCGGGGAGTAGGCGGTGGCGTTCTCGATCAGCTCGGCGAGCAGGTGGATGACGTCGGCGACCACGTCCCCGGTGACCGCGGCCGACGACGCGCCGGTCACCTCGATCCGGGTGTAGTCCTCGACCTCGGCGATCGCGGCGCGCACCACGTCCTCGGCGGGGACGGGGTGGTCCCACGCGCGCACGGTCGGCGAGCCGGACAGGATGACCAGGCCCTCGGCGTGCCGCCGCATGCGGGTCGTCAGGTGGTCGAGGCGGAACAGGTCGTCCAGCTCCTCGGAGCTGGAGGCGCGCCGCTCCATCTGGTCGAGCAGCCGCAGCTGCCGGTGCAGCAGCGACTGGCTGCGCCACGACAGGTTGACGAAGACCCGGTTGATGCTCGCGCGCAGCTCCGCCTCGCCGATCGCGGTGCTGATCGCCTGCCGCTGGACGCTCTCGAACGCCTCGCCGACCAGGGCGACCTCGCGGGTCCGCCCGGCCGGCGGGCGGGGCGTCTCGGCCTCCAGGTCGACGCGCTCGCCGCGCCGCAGCCGCGCCACGACGCGGGGCAGCCGCTCGTTCGCCAGCTCCTGCGCGGACCGCTGCAGCCGCCTCAGCTCGTCGGCGTGCCGCCGGGCGAACAGCAGCGACAGCACGATGGAGGCGATGACGGCGAGCAGCCCGACGCCGCCCGCCAGGTAGACCCGCAGCATGATCCGCTCGCCGGCCGGGTCGACCTCGTCGTCCTGGAGCTGCTCGCCGGCCTTCGCGGCGGCGCCGAGCCACGCCTGCCCGGCCGTCCGGGTCACCGTCCGCCAGCGCTGCGGATCGGGGGCCTTGCCCTGCTGGACGACGGCGGTCTCCAGCGCGACGTAGTCGGTGTAGGCGGTGGAGTTCACCAGCCCGCTGGTGGTCTTCGCGATGTCCCCGGTGAGCCCGGTCCGGCCGAGGCTGACCAGCTCGGCGCGGGTGCCGGCCCACTGGGCGAACGCGGCGCGGGCGCCGGGCGTCAGCCGGCCGCCGCGCAGCGCGCTCAGCAGCGCGTCCTCGCGCAGCATGAAGTCGCGCGCCCAGTACACGTACAGCAGGCCGTTGGTCTGCTGGTAGACGCGGACGCTGTCGAGGGTCACCAGCGTGGTGAGCAGCCGGACCGTGTTGTCGAAGGCCGTGTTGTAGGCGTTGACGGCCTCCAGCGGCGAGACGTTCCGCGCGGTGATCTGCGACCGGACGCTGGCCAGCTGGTCGAGCTGGTTGCCGACGTCGCGGGTGCGCTGGACCTCGCCGGAGTTCAGGTTCCTGACGGCATCGGGCGCGAGCGCCGTCCGGCGGATGGCGGCCACCGCGCGCTCGGTCTTGCCGGTCGCGGCCTGGAACTTCTGCGTGTTCGCGGACGACGGCGCCGCCAGGGCGGTGACCGCCGCGGCGCGCTCCTCCTGCACCGCCTGCATGGCGAGGGTGGCGGGCTGGCCCGCCCGGTCGCGGTTCTGGGCGTACTCGTTCCGCTTGAGCGCGTCGTCCAGCGCCGGAATGGCCGAGTACGTCCACAGGGCCACGAGGGACACCAGCGGGATCGCCAAGAGGAGGACGATCCGGCGCCCGATCGGACGCGTGTTCGGACGTCCGTGGGATCGGCGCACCAGCTCAGGGCGCACCGGTTCCGGGCGCACCTGTTCGGGACTCGACAACGGCCCACTCCTGCATCGTCGGCGGCCACCTTCAAGGGTGACGAAGCATACTCACGCCGATTTGTCCGGTGCCAGGGGCCTCACCTGCTGGAACGCATATCCGGGGAAGTACGGGGCGGGGTGGCGGGCGCGTCCGGCGGGCGGTGCGGGACGGTTTCCGTCCGGCCGGCGTCTTCGCAGGTCAACGCGTGTGCCCCAGCGGCCGATCCGGGTTGACCTCGGAGAATACGTTCGGCCGCCGGCGCCGGTGATCGACACGAGCCGTGCAGCCGCTCGGGACGGACGGTAATCGCCGAAGGAATGTCGATCTTGGTAATCAGGGGTAGAAAGAGGCCAATATTGGCCGTTTTGATGCTGAGTCGTGTCTTGTTGCGGAAATTGACGCGTGTCAGGCTTCGGGTTGCTTCGTCCCCCCACAAACGGAGACCTAGTCATGCGCAGAGCCGCGCTCGCAACCCTGACCGGGCTGTCGCTCGCAGCCACCGCCCTGGCGGCGGTGCCCGCCCAGGCCGTCCCCGCCGGCCCGGCCGCCGGCGACGCCGGGCTGGCCAGGCTGGTGACGTTGAAGAACGTCCGGCACCACCAGCTGAACCTGCAGAAGATAGCGGACGCCAACGGCGGCAACCGGGCCGCCGGGCTCCCCGGCAACAAGATCACCATCAAGTACATCGCGGACCAGCTCAAGCGGGCCGGGTACAGCCCCACGGTCCAGAACTTCTCCTTCGACTTCTGGCAG
The DNA here is from genome assembly GCF_041951365.1 of Actinomadura sp. GTD37. Lineage (NCBI taxonomy): Bacteria > Bacillati > Actinomycetota > Actinomycetes > Streptosporangiales > Thermomonosporaceae > Actinomadura > Actinomadura sp. GTD37. Next base: position 544,237 of record NZ_JBGNUS010000005.1, on the reverse strand, counting down.
GAGACCGCCGAACCCGTCTTCGCCGAGACCGCGCCCGAGCCGAAGACGTTCGCGCCGGACACCGACTTCGCGACCCTGCAGTACTCCGGGTCGGGCGACGTCACCGCCGCCGCGACCCCCGTCGACCCGGGCGCCGCCGGGACCGGCAGCGGATGCGAGGCCGGCGACTTCGCCGGGTTCCCGGCCGGGCACATCGCGCTGATCCAGCGCGGCGGCTGCTTCTTCTCCGTCAAGGCCGACAACGCCGTCGCCGCCGGCGCGTCCGCCGTGGTGATCTACCAGCTCCCCGACCAGCCGGGCCCCGTCGGGGGCACGCTGACCACCCCGTACGACATCCCGGTGGTCGGCCCGACCAACGCGGTCGGCCGGGCGCTCGTCGAGCAGGCGGGCGACGGCGGCGTGACGCTGCGCGTGAAGACCGAGGTGCTCAACGAGAAGCGCGAGGCCGCCAACGTCGTCGCCGACACCGGGCGCGGCCGCGCCGACAACGTCGTGGTCGTCGGCGCGCACAACGACAGCGTCACCGAGGGCCCCGGCATCAACGACGACGGCTCGGGCACCGCGACGCTGCTGGAGATGGCGAAGCAGATCCACAAGCTCGGCCCCAAGGTCCGCAACAAGGTGCGGTTCGCGTTCTGGGGCGCCGAGGAGGAGGGCCTGCTCGGCTCCCAGTACTACGTCGACAACCTCCCGCAGGCCGAGCGCGACAAGGTCGCGCTGATGCTCGACTTCGACATGCTCGCCTCGCCCAACTACGTGAACTTCGTCTACGACGGCGACGACAGCGCGGGCGAGAACAACGTCGAGCCGCCCGCCGGGTCCGGCGCCATCGAGAAGGCGTTCAACGACTACTTCGCGAGCCGGAACCTCCCGACCGACCCGACCCCCTTCAACGGACGGTCCGACTACAACGCCTTCATCACCGCGGGCATCCCCGCGGGCGGCGTCTTCACCGGCGCCGAGGGCATCAAGACCCCCGCGCAGGCGGCGGCCTACGGCGGCACGGCAGGGGTGGCCTACGACCCCTGCTACCACTCGGTCTGCGACCGCTACGACAACGTGAACCTCAAGGGCTTCGACCAGATGATCGACGCCACCGCGGCGGTGACCCAGCTGTTCGCGCACAGCACGCTGACGGTCAACGGCAACGAGCTGGCCCGGCGCGCCCCGGCGCGGCCCGGCGAGCGCGTCGTCCCGGACGAGGTCGGCGTCTACAAGACCCGGTGATCCCGTCCGTGTAGACCCATGAGCAGGGACCCATGAGCAGGGACCCATGAGCAGGGTCCATGAGCAGGGGCCACGAGCAGGGCCCATGAGCAGGGCCATGAGAGGGGCGCGCCCGGCCGCGGGCGCGCCCCTCAGCCGTTCACCCGAGCGCCTCGGCGTTCACCCGAGCGCCTCGGCGATCCCGCGCAGGGCGGGGCGCGGGTCGCCGTCGCCCAGCACCTGGACGGCCACCTGGTCGGCGCCCGCGTCCAGGTGCGCGCGCACCCGCGCGGCCAGCGCCGCGGCGTCGCCCTGCGCGACCAGTGCGTCGATCAGCGCGTCGCTGCCGCCGTCCGCCACGTCCGCGTCGGTGAAGCCGAGCCGCTTGAAGTTCCCGACGTAGTTGCGCAGCCCCAGGTACATCCGGGCCGACTCCCGGGCCGTCGCGCGGGCGCGCCCGGCGTCGGTGTCGAGCACCGCCTTCTGGTCCGGGACGAGGAGCGGACCGGTACCGAGCGCCTCCCGCGCCTCGCGGGTGTGCTCGGGCGTGGTGAAGTACGGGTGCGCCCCCGCGGCGCGCTCCGCCGCCAGCCGCAGGACCTTCGGCCCGAGCGCGGCGAGCACCCGCCGCCCGGCCGGGACGTCCGCGGCGTCCAGCTCGTCCAGGTAGCGGACGATCGTCTCGTACGGGCTGCGGTACTCCCGCGTCGCCTCCGGGTGGCCGATGCCGACGCCCAGCAGGAACCGGTCGCCGTGCGCGTCGTGCAGCCGGTGGTAGGACGCGGCGGCCTCCCCGGCGGGCGTCGCCCACATGTTCACGATGCCGGTCGCGATCACGATCCGCTCGGTGCCGGCCAGCAGCCGTTCGGCGGTCTTCAGGTCGCCGCGCGGGGAGCCGCCGATCCAGATCGCGCCGTAGCCGAGGTCCTCGACGTCCTTGGCCAGCTCCGGATCCAGCGCGTTCCACGGCCGCCAGATGCCCAGCCGGCCCAGTTCGATCTTGTCCATGTCGCCCCCAACACCTCGCCCGGACGTTTCATGCCTCCTTCCCCCGATGCCAGGATGTGAGACATGACCGACCGGCCCCGCCTGCTGCTCCTGGACGGCCACTCGCTGGCCTACCGGGCGTACTACGCGCTGCCGGTGGAGAACTTCGGCACCACGTCCGGGCAGCCGACGAACGTCGTGTACGGGTTCGCGAACATGCTGGCCAACGTGCTGCGGGACGAGCGCCCGACGCACGCGGCCGTCGCGTTCGACGTCTCGCGGCGGACGTTCCGCACCGAGGCGTTCCCCGAGTACAAGGCGACCCGGGCGCGGTCGCCGGACGAGTTCGGGAGCCAGCTCCCCGTCCTGGACCGGCTGCTCGCCGCGATGGGCGTGCCCGCGCTGCGCGCGCCCGGCTACGAGGCCGACGACGTCATCGCGACGCTCGCGACGGCGGCCGCGGCGGACGGCATGGCCGTCCTGATCGTCACCGGCGACCGGGACGTCCTCCAGCTCGTCAGCGACGACGTCACCGTCCTGTACTTCTACCGGACGGCGTCGGAGATGATCCGCTACACGCCGGAGGCGGTGCGGGAGAAGTACGGGCTGACCCCCGCGCAGTACCCCGACTTCGCGGCGCTGCGCGGCGACCCGTCCGACAACCTGCCGGGCATCCCCGGCGTCGGGGAGAAGACGGCCGCGAAGTGGATCCGCGAGTTCGGGTCGCTCGACGCGCTGCTGGAGCGCGCCGGCGAGGTGCGGGGCAAGGCGGGGGAGAGGCTGCGCGCCGCGCTGGACCCGGTGCGGCTGAACCGGCGGCTGACCGAACTCGTCCGCGACGTGGACCTGCCGGTGGCGCCCGCCGACCTGCGGCGCGGCCCCTACGACCTGTCCGCGTTCACGGCGCTGCTGGACGAGCTGGAGTTCCGCAACGCCAGCCTCCGGCAGCGCCTCTTCGCCGCCGACCCCGGCGGGGGCCGCGCGCCGGAGCCGGCGGGGCCCGAGCCGGTGCGGGGCCGCGAGCTGGGCCCGGACGAGCTGGCCGGCTGGCTCGCGGCCCATGCCGCCGGCCTGACCGGGCTGGCCGCCGACTGGACGTGGGCGCGCGGCGCGGGCGGCGTCGCGCGGATCGCGCTGGCGGCCGGGGACGGGCACGCGGCCTCGTTCGAGCCGTCCGCCCTCACCGGGGACGACGAGCGCGCCTTCGCCGACTGGCTGGCCGATCCCGGCCGCCCGAAGGCCCTGCACGACGTGAAGGCGCTGCTGCGCGCGTTCGGCGAGCGCGGCCTGCGGCTCGGCGGCGTCGCGACCGACATCGCGCTGGCCGCCTACCTGCTGCTTCCCGGCCTCGCCGCCTACGGGATCGCCGACCTCGCGGGCCGCCACCTGGGCCGCCGGCCGCCCGCCGACGGGCCGGCGGGGCTGATGCTGAGCGCCCGCGCCGTCCTCGACCTCGCCGGCGTGTTCGCCGCCGACCTCGCGTCCACCGGCATGGACGAGGTGCTCCGCGACGTCGAGCTGCCGCTGTCCGGCCTGCTCGCCCGCGCCGAACGCGCCGGGATCCACGTGGACGCACGCCTCCTGGACGAGCTGGAGCGGCACTTCGCCGGCGCGATGGAGGACGCCGCCGACGAGGCCGCCGAGATCGCCGGCCGCCGGTTCAACCCCGGGTCGACGAAGCAGCTCCAGGAGGTGCTGTTCGGCGAGCTGAACCTGCCGAAGACCAAGAAGATCAAGTCGGGGTACTCCACCGACCTGGACGCGCTGACCTGGCTCGCCACCCAGACCGACAACGGCCTCCCGGAGGTGCTGCTCCGCCATCGCGACCAGGCGCGGCTGCGCGCCACCGTCGCCGGGCTGATCCGCGAGACCGGCGCGGACGGCCGGATCCACACCACCTTCCAGCAGACCGTCGCCGCGACGGGCCGGCTCACCTCGACCGAGCCGAACTTGCAGGTCATCCCCGTCCGGACGGAGGAGGGCCGGCGCATCCGCCGCGCGTTCCTGCCCGGCGCCGGGTTCGAGTCGCTGCTGACGGCCGACTACGGCCAGCTCGAACTGCGCGTCATGGCGCACCTGTCGCGGGATCCGACGCTCCTGGCCGCGTTCGAGTCCGGGGAGGACCTGCACGCGACGATGGCCGCGCGGGTCTTCCAGGTCGCGCCGGACGCCGTCACCGCCGGCATGCGGCGCAGGATCAAGGCGATGTCGTACGGGCTCGCGTACGGGCTGTCGGCGTTCGGGCTGGCCAGGCAGCTCGGCATCCCGATGGCGGAGGCGCGCCCGCTGATGGACGCCTACTTCGCACGGCTCGGCGGCGTCCGCGACTACCTCGACCACGTCGTCGCCGAGGCCCGCGCCACCGGCTACACCCGCACGATCCTCGGCCGCCGCCGCTACCTGCCCCAGCTGACCAGCGACAACCGGCAGCGCCGCGAGACCGCCGAGCGGATGGCGCTGAACGCGCCGATCCAGGGGTCCGCCGCCGACATCGTCAAGATCGCGATGCTCCGGGTGGACGAGGCGCTCACCGCCGCCGGGCTGCGCAGCCGGCTGCTGCTCCAGGTGCACGACGAGATCGTCCTGGAGGTGGCGCCGGGGGAGCGGGACGCGGTGGAGGAGATCGTCCGCGACCGGATGACGACCGCGTACCCGCTCACGGTCGGCCTGGAGGTCGCCCTCGGCGCCGGCGCCGACTGGAACGCCGCCGCCCACTGAGCGCCGTCGGCTAGGCGTCCGGCGGGCGGCCCTGCCACGCGCGGCCGAGCAGGGCCCGCAGGCCCGCCTCCTCGACCGGCCGCGGATTGGCGAACCCGCCGGCCAGGGCCCGTGCGACGACGCCGTCCAGGTGCGCGGGGTCGGCGCCCAGGCCGGCGAGGGACCGCGGCAGCCCCAGCGAACCGGACAGGTCCCACAGGGCGCGGGCCGGATCGTCCCGTCCGAGCGCCCGGCGCAGCGCCCGCGCGGCGTCCGGCGCGGCGGGGGCGTTGTAGGCGAGGGCGTGCGGCAGCAGGACGGCGTGCGTCTCGGCGTGCGGCAGGTTCAGCGACCCGCCGAGGATGTGGCACAGCCTGTGGTGCAGGCCCATCGCCGTGGCGCCCAGGCACGTCCCGCAGAGCCACGCCCCGTACAGGGCCCGGGTGCGCGCGGGCAGGCCGCCGGGGTCGCGGACGACCTCCGGCAGCGCCCCGGCCAGCGCGCGGACGGCCTCCTCCGCCATCAGCGAGATGACCGGCGAGGCGTCGGGGGCGTACAGCGCCTCCACGGCGTGCGCCATCGCGTTCATCGCCGACGCGGCCGACACCGCCGGCGGCAGCCCCAGCGTCAGGGACGGGTCGTAGAGCACCGTCCGGGCCAGCACCCGCCGGTCGCGCCCGGTCCGCTTGACGCCGCCCTCGGTGATGCCCCACACCGGCGTCATCTCCGACCCGGCGTACGTCGTCGGGACGGCCGCGATCGGCAGCCCCGTCTCCTTGGCGACCGCCTTGGCCAGGCCGACCGCCGACCCGCCGCCGAAGGGGACCAGCGCGTCCGCCGCGGCGGCCCCGGCGGCCCGGCACGCCGCGGCGGCCGCCTCCGCCGGCACGTGCATCACGGCCCCGGCGTGGACGCCCGCCGCCCGGTCGCCCAGCAGCGCGGCGACCCGCTCGGCGCCCGCCCGCCGCCCCGGCGTCGACAGCACGAGCGCCCGCGCCGCGCCGAGCGCGGCCACCTCGGCGGGCAGCTCCCCGAGGACGCCCGCGCCGAAGACGACCCGCACGGGAAGCGGCTGGTAGGCGAATCGCGGCGCGTCCATGCGCCGACTCTACGATCACGGGTCCTCCGCGCGGGTAGGGTCCGCGGAGGGGGAGGTATCCATGGAGATCGAAATGGTCGTCGAGATCCCCGGGGGATCGCGCAACAAGTACGAGATGGACCACGCGCTCGGCCGCATCCGGCTCGACCGGATGCTGTTCACGGCGACCCGGTACCCGCACGACTACGGCTACATCCCGGGCACCTGCGCCGAGGACGGCGACCCGCTGGACGCGATGGTGCTGCTGGAGGAGCCCACGTTCCCCGGCTGCCAGGTCACCGTCCGCAGCGTCGGCGTGTTCTGGATGCTCGACGAGAAGGGGCCGGACGCCAAGGTCCTCACCGTCCCGTCGCGGGACGTCCGCTACGCCGGGATCAACGACCTGCCCGACGTGCACGAGTACATCCTCGACGAGATCGCGCACTTCTTCGACATCTACAAGAGCCTCGAACCGGGCAAGTCCGCCGACGTGCGCGGCTGGCAGGACCGGCGGGTCGCCGACCGGACGATCACCGAGGCCGTCGAACGCGCCCGCGCGGCGGAGACCTCCACCGCCTGACCCCCGATGACCGGCGCGGGCGGCTGCACAGGGGCGGGCGGGCGGCGCACCATGACGAGGGTGGGCTCCCCGGCGGAACCGGTCCTGGTCGTCGGCGCCGGGCCGGTCGGGCTGGTCACGGCGCTGCTGCTGGCGCGGCACGGGGTGCCGAGCGTGGTGCTGGAGGCCGCCGCGCGGCGCGACCCGGCCGGGTCGCGGGCCATCTGCTTCCAGCGGGACGTGCTGGACGTCCTCGACCGGGCCGGCTGCGCCGAGCGGATGATCGCCCGCGGCGTGACCTGGACGACCGCCCGCACCTACGACCGCGGCGACGAGCTGTTCTCGGTCGCCTTCCCCGACGCGGGGCGCAGCGAGGTGCCGCCCTGGATCAACATCTCCCAGGCGGAGGTGGAGGGGTACCTGCGCGACCTCGCCGCCACCGAGCCGCTGGTGGACGTCCGGTACGGGCACGCGGTCACCGCCCTGCGCCAGGACGGCCGCGGGGTCGAGGCCGACGCGGGCGGCACCGTGCGCGGGACGCACGCCGTCGGCGCCGACGGCGGGCGGAGCGCCGTCCGCGGCCTGCTCGGCATCGGCTTCCCGGGCCGCTCGTTCGCCGACGAGTTCCTCATCTGCGACATCCGCGCCGACCTGCCGTTCCCGAGCGAGCGCCGGTTCTACTTCGACCCCGAGTGGAACCCCGGCCGGCAGGTCCTCGTCCACCCGTGCCCGGACGGGACGTGGCGCATCGACTGGCAGGTCCCCGCCGGCCTCGACCTCGCCGCCGAGCGGCGGTCCGGCGCGCTCGACGCCCGCGTCCGGAAGATCACCGGTGACGCCCCGTACGAGATCGTGTGGGCCACCGTGTACCGGTTCCACGAGCGGGTCGCCGAGACGTTCGCGTCCGGCCGGGCGTTCCTGGCCGGAGATGCCGCCCACCTGTACGCGCCGTTCGGCGCCCGGGGGCTGAACTCCGGCGTCCAGGACGCGGAGAACCTCGCGTGGAAGCTCGCCTTCGTCCGGCACGGCTGGGCCCCGCCCGGCCTGCTGCGCAGCTACGACGCCGAGCGCCGCGCCGCCGCCGCCGAGAACCTCCGGGTGACCACGCGGACGATGGAGTTCCTCGTCCCGCGGACGGCGGCGCAGCGGGCGCGCCGCCGGGCGGCGCTGGCGGCGGCCCGCACGCACCCCGACCCGCGCGCGATCGTCGACTCCGGCCGGCTCGCCGAACCGTTCTGGTACCTGGACTCGCCGCTGACCACGCCGGCCGGGCCGCCGGACGGCTTCCCGCGCGAGGCCGGGGCCGTCCGGCCGCCGGTTCCGGGCGTGCTCTGCCCGGACGGCCCGTGCACGGTCGACGGCGAGGCGACCCGCCTGCGCCGCCTGGTCGGCACCCGCTTCCTGGTCCTCACCGGCGGGCGGCCCGCCGCGCCGCCGGCCGTCGACGTCCCGTGCGAGTTCCGCGCGCTGGACGACATCGACACCGAAGGGGTGCTCCGGACGGCCCTGCGCGCGGGCCCGGACTCCGTCCACATCGTCCGCCCGGACGGGCATCTGGCGGCGGTCCTGCCGGTCTGCGACCCCGGTGCGGTGGCCGGGGCCCTGTACCGGGCCTGCGGCCGCACGTGACGGACCTCACCCGCCGTGTCCGCGACCGGCCATGTAGCGTCGGGATCCCCCAGGGCGGAGGTGAGGCCGGATGAGCACCCCCGGCGGCAGGGCCGCTGACGACGGCATCCGCGCGGACCGGCCGGTCTCGGCGCGGGTCTGGGACTACTGGCTCGGCGGCAAGGACCACTACGAGGTGGACCGGCAGGCCGGGGAGAGGGTCGCCCGGCAGGTCCCGGGGATCGTCGCCGCCGCTCGCACCGACCGGCTGTTCCTCGGACGCTGCGTCCGCCACCTCGCGGGCGAGGCGGGCGTGCGGCAGTTCCTCGACATCGGCACGGGGCTGCCGAGCGCCGACAACACGCACGAGATCGCGCAGCGGGTGGCGCCGGAGTCGCGCATCGTCTACGTCGACAACGACCCGCTGGTGCTCGTCCACGCGCGTGCGCTCCTCACGAGTTCCCCGGAGGGCGCGACCGACTACATCGACGCCGACGTCCACGACCCCGAGCGCATTCTCGACGAGGCCGCCGCGACGCTCGACTTCGGCCGGCCCGTCGCGCTGATGATGCTCGCGCTGCTGCACCTCGTCACCGACGACCGCGAAGTGCGCGCCATCCTGGACCGGCTCGTCGGCGCGCTCGCCCCGGGCAGTTTCGTGGCGCTGTCGCACGCCTGCCTGGACGTGGACGTGACGCACACCGCCGTGAAGGCGTGGAACGAGAGCGGCACCCCGCACCCGCTCAAGGCCCGGACGAGCGCGGAGATCGAGGCGCTCTTCGACGGCCTGGAATTGGTCGAGCCGGGAATCGTTTCGTGTTCCCAGTGGCGTCCGGAACCTAATCCGTGGGGCGAGCCGCAGGAGACCATGACCTTTTGTGGAGTGGCGAGAAAACTACCCGGCTGAGTGCGTTCGTTAGAGGATCGGGTGGCATTGTCCGACACCGTTCTTCCGGAGGCAGTCCTTGGCGCATATCGAATTGGACGAGAATGTTCCCGGGCTGCCGTCCCTGCTCCGGTTCCGGCCGGAGACGGCCGGCCCGCTGAGCGCGCTCGCGGAGGCCCTGCTGCGCGGACCGAGCCCCCTCGGGCGCGGTGAGCGGGAGCTGATCGCCGCCTACGTGTCGGAGCTGAACGGCTGCCGGTTCTGCGCGTCCTCGCACGGCGCGTGCGCCGCCGCCCAGCTGCCCGGCGGGACGGCGCTCGTCCAGCAGGTCCACGCCGATCCGGCCGCCGCGCCGGTGCCGGCCAAGCTCAAGGCCCTCCTCGCCATCGCCGCCGCCGTTCAGCGCGGCGGGCACGAGGTCGGCGGCGCGCACATCGCCGCCGCGCGCGACGCCGGCGCCACGGACGTCGAGATCCATGACACCGTGCTCATCGCCGCCGCGTTCTGCATGTACAACCGGTACGTGGACGGCCTGGCCACCACCGCTCCGGACGACCCCGCCGCCTACGCTCAGATGGCGGAGCGGCTCATCGTACACGGCTACGGGGGCGCCGCGGCCCCGCGCTGAAACCCCGTTGGCCCGCGCGGGCGGCGGCGGGGAAGATGGCCCGGTGAGAATTCGGCTTGCCGGCGGTGTGGTGGCTTCGGGGCGCCATGCCTGGATCGTCGGCCCGTCGGGCCCGGTCCGGCTCCTGGACCAGGCGGACGCCCCGCCGGGCGCGCCCGTCGCCCTCGGCCCGGACGGGGCGCCGGACGCGGACGTGGAACACGCCGCCCGCGAGCTGACGCGCCTGGTCGTGGACGGCGGGGCCGTCGCGGCCGGCGCGGGCGTCGACCTCGGCGCCGGCTTCCGCTCCGCGCGGCTGGACGGCGCGCCCGGCGACCAGCGCGACGCGGTCCTCGCGGCCCTGCGGGCCGTCGGCATCGGCAACGCGGAAAGGCTGGGGCAGCGGGCGGGGTTCCTGGTGGCGCTGTTCGGCCCGGCGGTGACGAAGCGGGTCGGCGCGGCCGCCGCGCGGGCCGCCGAGGACGGCCGGTGGGCGGCGCTGCGGCTGGCGTCGGCGGCCAGCGACGTCCTCGGCCCCGAGCAGCTCGAACGGGTCCTCGCCCTGGAGGCGCCGGACGGCGCGGACGTCGTCCCCGGCGGCCTGCCCTCGGTGCTCGCCCGGCACCTCCGGCGGCTCTTCGAGGGGGTCCCCGGGCCGCGCAGGCTCGACCTGGTCCTCGACCTGTGGGCGCGGGTGCTGGACCGCGGGCGCGCGGCCGCGGTGCGGGACGGGCGGCTCGCGACGCAGAGCCGCCGCGACCGCGTGGACGACCTCCGCAGGCGCCGCCGCCACCACGACGACCAGCGCACCCTGTTCTGGCTGCGGGAAGGGCTCGACGGCCATGGCGCCGAGCCGTCGATGGCGGACGCCGCGCGGTGGGTGCCGAGCGAGCCGTACTGGCGCGACCGGCTCGACAGCCTCCTCCAGGACGCGCTCGGCGCCACCGCCCTGCTGCGGACCGCGGCGGCGGTCGCCGACCACGGGCTGCCCGGCGGGCTGGACCGCTCGGCGCCGCTCCTGCGCGCGGCCGCCGCCCGGATCGACGACTCCGTCGCCGCGCACGCGGGGCGGCGCGTCCCCGGGCTCACCGGCCTGCCGGCGCGCCCCGCCGCGTACGTGCGCGACATCGTGCGGAAGCTCGCCGCCGGCGACCCGGGGGACGCGAAGTTCGCCGCGTACGTCCGGCCGCGGCTGGCCTGCGCCCGCGACTTCGCGCTCCTGGTCGTCGAGGAGGCGGAGGCGCTGCTCGACGACGTGTGCGGACTCCGCGTCGCGGCGCCCGGAGTGCAGGAGGAGGTGCTGCGGGACTGGGCGGACGCCGGCCTGGCCGACTGGCGCGCGGCGGCCGGGTACGGCGCGGCCCGCCCGCCCGCCGAATGGGCCGGCATCCCCGCCTGGACGACCCTGCTGCTGAACGGCGCCGGGCCGCTGCGCGAGCGGCTCGGTTCCGCGCCGGACTCCGGTTCCGCGCCGGATTCCGGTTCCGCGCCGGATTCCGGTTCCGCGCCGGAGCCCGCCGCCGTGGAGACCGTCGGCGACCTGCTCTGGTACGTCGACCTGATCGACGCGCTCGCCCACCTGTACGGGCACGAACAGGCCGCGCCCACCCCGGGCACCGGCGCGCCCTGGTTCGACCACGATCCGCCGCAGGGCGCCGAGCCGCTGCGGCCGCGCCTCGACTCGGTCACCCTCGCCGTGTCCGGCGCCGCGCAGCTCGTCGCGCTCGGCGGCGTCCCGCCGCGCGCGCCGCGCACCTGGACGGAGTTCACCGAGGGCCTCCTGGCGGCCACCGGGATCACCGCGGCGCTCACCGGCGCCTTCGCCGTCCCGCCGGCGCTCGCCGCGCTGGACGGGACGGCCGTCCCCGGCGCGGGCGTCCGGGTCAGGGTCGCGCGCAGCGCCCGCGACCTCGCCGAATGGGCCGGCTACATGGGCAACTGCATCGCGAGCCCGGTCTACGCCGAGGGTGCGCGGGCGGGCCGCACCGCCCTGGTCGGCCTGTACGGCGAGGACGGCCTCCTGGCCGCCAACGCCGAGCTGATGCCGATGCGGCCCGCGGCGCGGGGCTGGCGCGTCACCGAGATCGCCGCGAGGTTCAACGACACGCCGGACGACGCCCTGGACCGCCGCTTCGGCGACTGGGTCGCCGCGATCCCCGGCGCCGTCGGGGAGGGGCCCGTCGCCGCGCCGGACGAGCCGCCGCCCGCCCGGCCCGCGCGCCGCCGCGCCGCGCCCCGCCTCGTCGAGGAGGCCGGACCGCCGCTCGCCGCGCTCGCCCGGCGGGCCTGCGACGACCTCGCCCCGGAGGTCCTCGCGGCGTTCGCCGCCGTGGCCGGGCAGCCGGACCGCACCGATCCGGACGCCGCGCTCGCCCGGCTGCGCCGCCTCGGCGCGGCCCAGCTCGCCGGCGCGGTCCGCCGCACGCTGGACGAGGGCGCCGCCGACCTCGTCGGGCTGTGGACGGCCACCGGGCACCGTCCGCTGCGGACGGCGCTCGACGCCCTCGACCCCGCCGTCCGCGAGCGGTTCGACCAGCTCCCGCTCCTCCTCGGCGAGCCGCCGCTGCCGAAGACGCTGCGCCGCCTCGTCAAGGCCCCGGCCATCGCCGGCGCCTACTCCCTCGACCTGGCGGCGCGCCGCGTCCGCCGGGCGATCGGCCGGCTCGCCCTGCACGACGACCCCGTCATCGCGCGCGCCCTCGCGAAGCCCTCCACCGAGCCGCTGCTGTGCGCGCTCACGGTCACGACCGCGTGCGGCGCGCCCGGGGACGGCCTCACCCCGGTGACGCCGCCGCGCGCCGCCACCGTGCCCGGCTACCCGGCCACGTCCCTTGGGGACGAGGACGGCCCCTGGCAGCGCGCTCTGGCCGCCGCCGCCGAACTCGGCGCCGACACCGCGGTGTTCTGGGACGGGATCGCCGAGCACGGCCTGCGCGTCCCCGCGTCCTGGCTCGGCCACGGCGGCTGGACGGCGCTCTGGTCCCGCGCCCACGCCCGCCGCTGACGGCGCCCGCCGCCGCGTCCGAGGCAACCTTTCCCGGCGGCTCGGCGGTAGTAGTCGGCAGAACCGATCAGCGGGAGGTCGCATGCGGGAGAGGCCGGACTACGCGGCGTACGTGACGGAGCGTTCGCCGCGACTCCTCAGGACGGCGTACCTGCTGTGCCGGGACTGGGGGCAGGCCGAGGATCTGCTGCAGACCGCGCTGGTCAAGGCGTGGCGGGCGTGGCGGCGGGTCGGCGCCGACCCCGACCCGTACGTGTACCGGATCCTGGTCAACACGCACGCGTCCTGGGCGAAGCGGCGCTGGCGCGGGGAGCGCCCGACGGACGCCCCGCCGGAGGAGGCCGACCGCGCGGACGCCATGGGCGCGGCCGAGGACAAGGCGGTGCTGTGGGCGGCGCTCGGCAGGCTGCCGCCCGGCCAGCGCGCCGCCGTCGTCCTCCGCTACTTCGAGGACCTGACCGAGCCGCAGGTCGCGGCGATCCTCGGCTGCTCGGTCGGGACGGTGAAGAGCCAGACCAGCAAGGCCCTCGCCAAGCTCCGCGTCGACCCCGGCGTCCTCGCCGGCTCACCGAAGGGAAGGGAGTGACCGATGGCGCACGATGTGCGGGACCTGACCGAGGTCATGACGCGGCGGAGCGAGGCCGGGAGCCCGCCCCCGGACCTGCTGCCCCGGCTGCGGCGCAGGGTCAGGCGGGACCGCCGCCGCCGCGCCGTCCTCGGCGCCGCCGGGACGGCGCTCGCGGTCACGGCGGCCTTCGCCGCCGTCCAGCAGTTCGGGTGGTCGCCCGCCGACACGGCCCCGCCGGTGATGGCGGGCTCGGTCGACGACGCGTTCCCGAAGTCGCCGCCGCAGGAGGGCATGCGGCCGCTGCGGGAGGTGCGCTTCTCGATGGTCGGCCGGAAGGCCCGCGTCCAGTTCACGCCCACCGGGCCGTACAGCATGATCACCTACCGGTGCTCGGTGCCGTTCACGGCCTACAGCGTGCGGACGGGCGTGCTGAACGCGGTCGGCTGCGACGCGAACGGCGGCGGAACCGGCTACCTGCGGACCGAGCCCGGCGTGCCCTACAGCTTCGACGTGGCGGCGCTGCCCCCGGCGGCGTCGCCGGGACCGGCCCCGGGCCGGCCGCCTTCGGTGGCCGAACTCGACCGGTACCTGGCCTCCCACGAGCCGTTCCCCGGGACGTGGAGCGTCCGGATCTACGCCGGCGCCTGCGACTCGGAGACCTGCGCCGGCCCGCCGGCGCCGCCCCGGCAGCCGCCGGTCGACGGTCTCGAGCGCCTCGCGCGGACGACGCACACCGCGGACGGCCGTCCCCGCACGGTCGCGTTCTCCCCGTCCGGCGCGGGCGTGCGGCTGCGCCTGACCTGCCGGGACGGCGCGGCGGTCGCGGTGCTGACGGACGGGGCGGGCACGAAGGTCGTCAACTGCGAGATCGCCGAGTCGCGCGGCGTCGTCTGGGACCGGACGGCCCGGCCGGACGCGCGCCAGGAGCTGCGGATCACCGTCCTCCCGGCGGAGGCGTCCCCGGTGGGGAAGACCGACGCCGCCGCCCTCGCCGCGAATATGAAGGGCGTCGAGCCCGCCGGGAAGTGGACGCTGGAGGTCTACGACCGCTGAGCCGGGCGGCGGAAGATCGTGATGGAGTGGCCGACCCCGTCGATCGCCTCGCTGGAGGCGATCAGCGGGGTCAGCCGCGGGTCGCCCTTGGCGATCCAGCTGTCGGACACCACCAGCAGCCCGCGCACCCGCTCCGGGGGCGCGGCGAGCGGGTCGGACGCGCGGATGCCGTAGTAGGACGGGACGCCGCTCCCCTTGTAGGCGAGCCACACCTCCTCTCCCGGGTAGCGGTCGCGGAGGCGGTCGGCGAGGCGTCCCAGATCCTGGCCCCAGTCGACGTTGGAGTCGTGCAGGTACAGGTGCGTCCGGGACGGACCGCCGAACGCCTCGTTCGAGTACGGCAGGTAGTACGGGTAGGCCCGCAGCGAGCTGACCGCGACGAACAGCACCAGCACGCCGGTCGCGGCCTTCGCCCACCGCCACCGGACGGCCCCCGCCCCGGCCGCCGCCACCGCCAGGAACATCGGGAGGAAGATCGCGTACCGGACGCCGAGGTCGCGGGCGCCGGTCATCGCCGCCGCCAGCAGCACGGCGGCGGGCGCGAGGACGTACGGTGCGGCGGGCCGCAGCCGGCGCGCCGCCGCCGGCGCCGCGACGCCCGCGACCCACAGGACGAGCATCCCGAGCGGCGTCTTCACCAGCAGCGCGGCCGGGAGGTAGTACCAGTGCGAGCCCCGGTAGGTGTCACCGAACAGGAAGCCCGTCCACCTCATGTCCTCGAAGCCGAACTGGACGCGCATGCCGTCCCGGAACGGTTCCGGGAACGGCAGCAGGCCGGCGGCGAGCCCGCGGAGCCCGCCGACCGCCGGGACGCCGGCGGGCGCCGTCCACCGCAGCCGCGGATCGACGGCCAGGTAGCTCGCCCACACCACCCCGGCGGCCAGGACGGCGACGCCGGCCGCCGCGAGGAGACCGGCCGCGACGGGCCGCCCGCCGCCCCGCGCACGTCGCGCCGTCCAGACCGACGCCGCGGCCAGGGCCAGCAGGACGGGCACGGCGGGCAGCGCGCTCATCTTCGTGGCGACCGCCGCGCCGAGCGCCGCGCCCGCGAGCGGAACGCCGAGACCGGGCCGCCGCCGTGCCCGCCACAGCAGCCACACCGAGGTCAGCAGGAAACCGGCGGCGGGGACGTCGAGCGTCGCCAGCGACCCGTGCGCGACGACGTCGGGGGAGAACGCGTAGAGGGCGAGCGCCGCCACGCCGCCGGCCGGCCCGGCGAGGTCGCGGGCGAACGCGAAGGCGACCAGGCCGAACAGCAGCGTCAGCGCGATGACCGGCAGCCGCGCGGCGAGCAGGATCCGCTGCGCGTCGTTGCCCGACTCGTACAGCAGATGCCGTCCGGCGTCCTCCTGGGAGACGGGGCGGGAGGCGTCCAGGCGGGCCCCGGCGAGCACCGCCCCGGCGCCGATGAACAGCTTGCCGAGCGGCGGATGCTCGGGGTTGTAGCGGAGATCGTGCGAGCGCAGATAGACGACGCCCGCAGCGACGTACACGGGCTCGTCGATGGTCGGGGACTGCCGCACGGCGGTGGAGCCCATCGTGAACGCCATCTGCGCCAGCAGCGCCGCCACGACGGCCGCGAGCAGCCACCGGCGGCGCCGCGGCCGGAACCGTCCCGCCGGCCCCTCCCCGGGAGGCGCCGCGGGCTCGTGCACTCCGACGTCATCCGTGCTGCATCACCCGAACGCGGTGAGGAACCGGTCCCGGAACGCGCTCATCGGCCACACCGGGGTGTCCTTGCCGGGGCGCAGGCCGTCCTGCCAGTTCCAGCCCGAGATCCTGTCGAGGACGGCCTTGTCCTTCGCGACGATCGTGATCGGGACGTCGCGGCTCGCGCCCGGACCGGTGATGAGCGGCGCGGGCTGGTGGTCGCCGAGGAAGACGAGCACGGTCCTGTCGCCGCCGTACGTCTCCATGTACGACACGAGCGTGTTCAGCGTGTACTCGATCGACTTGCGGTACTCGGTCCTGATCCGGCCGCCCGCCGGCCAGGGCGCGTCGTAGCCCTTGCCCATCCCGGTGAAGACCGAGCCGTCCCCGACCTCGTCCCACGGGACGAGCCGAGGGATGGACGCCCACGGCGCGTGGCTCGACACCAGCGCCGTCTCCGCCATCACCGGGGCCCGGTCCTTCCTCGCCAGCTCGGTGCGCTGGAGCGTCGACAGCGTGTACTGGTCGGGCATGGTCGCGAAGCTGAACCGGGGCCCGCGGTACCCGAGGTTCCGGTCGTCGTACACCTTGTCGTAGCCGTAGAACGCCCCCTCCGGCCAGGCCCGCGTGATCGCCGGCATCAGCGCCACCGTCCGCGCGTCCGCCCGGCGGAACGCGGTGTTCAGCGTCAGCCGGTCGCTGTTCACGAGCGTCCGGTACCGCTGCTGGTTGTCGACCCACAGGCCGGACAGCAGCGTCGCGTGCGCGAGCCAGCTGCCGCCGCCCGCCGTGGACGAGGTGAGCCATCCGCTGCGCGACGCGAGCCCCGCCCTGCGGAGCCGCTCCGATCCCTGGTCCAGGACGGCGTCGACGCTCGGCGCGTACTGCGGGCTCTCCACCGCCGAGCGTCCGTAGCTCTCCACGAACGCCAGGACGACGTCCTTGCCGCGCAGCCCGGCCAGCAGCTTCCCGTCCGGGGTGTCGCGGAACCGGTCGACGGCGGCGGCCTTCGCGAACTCCTCCCGGTCGTCCAGGCTCGTCCGCACCGCCCGCGCGTGGTCGTAGGCGAGCGCCGCCGCGCTCCGCGACGCGACCGGGACGCCGTCGACGAACTGCGCGCCGAGCGCGGCGCACACGACCCAGACCGTCCCGAGCACGGCCGCCGCGCGGGCCGCCGCCCGGTCGTGCCGGACGACCACGCGGCTGAGACGCAGCACCGACAGCGACATCAGCGCGATCACGCCGACCGTCAGCACGGCGGTGAGGAGCACGGCGGCGATCGCCCCGGCCCGGCCGGCCGACTCGCTCACGAACTCCACGGCCGGACGCAGCAGCGGCCAGTCCAGCACCAGGTCGAACGGCCGGACGAGCACGGCGTCGAACCCGATGTCCATCGCCTTCAGCACGAACAGCAGGCCGAGGACGGCCCCGGCCGTCACCGCCGCGTAGCGCCTCGCCCTGCCCCGGACCACGAGGATCAGCGCGACGCCGAGCACGCCCTCGATCGGGACGCGCGCGAACGCGCCCGGCGTCAGCAGCGCGTACTCGTCCGGCGTGATCAGCGCGACCAGCACGAGCAGGAACGCCGCGCCGGTCAGCGCCCGCGCCGCGGCCCGCCGGCGCCGCGTCGTCCCCGTGCCGCCCGCGTCCGGCCCGGCGGCCTGCGCATCCTCGTCTTTCACCCGCTCCGCGCGGCTGTCGGTGGTCAGCTCGTCCTCCCAGGCTCGGTCCCCCGCCGCGAACGCGACACCCACAGCACGTCCGCCCGGCGCCCGCCGGTTCAACCCTTCCCGATGAGGAAGGCATCATCGGCGGCCGCCACGCGGAAGAATCCCCGCGGAGGACGTCGAGCGGACGGCGGCGGCTCCGACCTTTTCGTGAGCGGCGCCGGAGGGGCGCACCGACCAGGAGGTAACGGCATGGGCAAGGTCACCTGCGACATCGGGATCTCCGTGGACGGCTTCGTCGCCGGCCCGAACCAGCGGCGGGAGGAGCCGCTCGGCGACGGCGGCGAGCGGCTGCACCGGTGGATGTTCGAGCAGCCCGAGGCCAACGCCGCGGCGATCGAGAAGATCACGTCGGCGGGCGCCTTCATCATGGGCCGCAACATGTTCGCCTCCGGACGCGGCGACTGGGACCCGGACTGGACGGGCTGGTGGGGCGAGGAGCCGCCCTACCACGCGCCCGTGTTCGTGCTGACCCACTACGAGCGCGAGCCGGTGCCGATGAAGGGCGGGACGACGTTCTCGTTCGTCACCGACGGCGCCGAGTCGGCCCTGGCGCGGGCGCGGCGGGCCGCGGGCGAGGCGGACGTGGCGATCGCGGGCGGCGCGCAGACGGTGAACCAGTACCTCGCGGCGGGCGTGATCGACGAGCTGCGGCTGCACGTCGCGCCGATCGTCCTCGGTGCGGGCGAGCGGCTGTTCGAGGACGTCGGCGACCTCGCCCTCGAACCGGTCGAGGTCTCCCACACCGACCTCGTCACGCACGTGACCTACCGGATCGGCCGATAGGGGCGGCCCGTCAGCCCGTCAACCCGTCTGCCCGTCCCGTGCGTCCGCCCGGATGACCGCGAGGAGCCGGGCGACCTCGGCGGCGACGGCGTCCCGTCCGGCGCCGAGGTAGCGGCGCGGGTCCACCAGGGCGGGCTCGGCGGCGAGCCGGTCCCGGACCGCGCCCGTGTACGCCTCGTTCAGCCGCGTCGCGATGTTGATCTTCGTCATGCCGTGCTCGACGGCCGCGGCGAGCGCGGCGTCGGGCACGCCGGACGAGCCGTGCAGCACCAGCGGGACGGGGACCGCGGCGGCCAGCCGGGCGATGAGGGGCAGGTCCAGGACGGTGTCGCGGGTGAGCATGCCGTGGGACGTGCCGACCGCGACGGCCAGCGCGTCCACACCGGTGGCGGCCGCGTACCCGGCGGCGTCGCCGGGATCGGTGCGGGCGTGCGGGGCGTGCACGCCGTCCTTCCCGCCGATCTCGCCGAGCTCCGCCTCCACCCAGACGCCCTCGGCGCGGCAGCGGGCCGCGACCTCGGCGGTGGCCGCCACGTTCGCCTCGTGGGGGAGGCGGGACGCGTCGAACATCACCGACCCGAACCCGAGCCCGACGGCCTCCCGGACCAGCCCGGCGGACGTGGCGTGGTCGAGGTGCGCGACGACCGGCACCGCGGCGGCGCGCCCGGTCGCCAGGACCGCCTGCCCGATCGGCGCGAGCGCCCCGTGGTAGGCGACGCAGTTCTCGCTGACCTGGAGCACGACCGGCACCCCCGCCCGCTCGGCGCCGGCGACGATCGCCTCGGCGTGCTCCAGCTGGATCACGTTGAACGCCCCCAGCCCGCGCCCGCGCGCGGGGACGACGTCAGCCATGGGGACGAGCGGCATGGGTCTCCTCGGTCCGGAGGGTGACGCGCGCGAGGAGCGCGGGGAACTCGCCGGCGTCGACCTCGCCGGCGACGGGGGAGCGGACCGCGCAGGCGGCGAGCGCGACCGCGCGGCGGAGCCGGTCCGGCCACGGCAGGCCGTCCGCCAGGCCCGCGGCGAGCCCGGCCACGAGCGCGTCGCCCGCGCCCGTCGGGTTGCCGGGCACCGGGCGGTCGAGCGCGGCGCGCAGGACGCCGTCCGGGGTCCCGGCGACGGCGCCGTCCGGGCCGAGCGAGGCGACGACCGACCCGGCGCCCGCCGCGCGGAGCGCGCGGATCCCGGCGGCCGTGTCCGGGGTGCCGCTCGCGCGGGCCAGCTCCGCGGCGTTCGGCTTCACCACGTCGGGGCGTCCGGCGACGCCGAGCCGCAGCGCCTCGCCGTCGGCGTCCAGGATGACCGGGCCGCGGGCGAGCCCGGCCAGCTCGGCGTAGGCGTCCGGCGGGACGCCCGGCGGCAGGCTCCCCGACAGGACGACCACGGCGGCGTCCCCGGCCAGCGTCCTGTACGAAGCGCGGAACGCCGCCCATTCCGGGCCGGTCACGGTGGGGCCCGGCTCGCAGAACATCGTGATCTCCGGGCCGACGACGGTGACCGTCCGGCGCGATTCGGCGGCGACCGGGCTGAACGAGGCGGGCACGCCGAGGGAGGCGAGGCCCTCCGTTATCCGCCGTCCCGCCGCGCCGCCCGCCAGCCCGGTGGCGACCACCTCGTGGCCGAGCCCGTGCAGCACCCGGGCGACGTTGACGCCCTTGCCGCCCGGACGCCGGTGCACCGCGGCCACCCGGTTGACCTCGCCGGACCGCGCGTCCGGCACCTCGTAGGTGTCGTCGAGCGCCGCGTTCAGCGTGACGGTGACGATCACGCGCCGGCGTCCAGGATCACCGAGCGGGTCAGATGGCGGGGCCGCTCGGGGTCCAGGCCCGCCGCCTCCGCGCGCGCGACCGCGAGGCGCTGCGCCCGGACCAGGTCGGCGAGCGGGTCGGCGGCGGACGCGCGCAGCGTCCCGCCGGTGGCCGCCACCTGCCCGGCGAGGCCGTCGGGGAGGCCGCCGAACATCCACACCGCCCGGCCCGGACCGGTGATGCTGATCGGGCCGTGCCGGTACTCCATCGCCGGGTACGCCTCCGTCCAGGATCCCGCCGCCTCGCGCAGCTTCAGCGCGGCCTCCCGCGCGATCCCGACCGTCCAGCCGCGGCCGAGGAAGGTGACCTGCCCGGCGTGGAGCAGCTCCGGGGGGAGCGGGTCGGCCACGGCGGCCGCCGCGTCGGCGATCGCGGCGGCGAGGTCCTCGCCGAGGTGGGCGCGCAGCAGAGCGAGCAGGGTGGTGGCGAACCGGGTCTGCACGACCGACTCCTCGTCGGCGAACTCCAGCGCGACCACCCGCCCGGCGCTCGCGGACACCGGCGTCCCGGGGTCGGCGGTGATCGCCGTCGTCGGGACGGCGCCGCGGAGCCGGTCCAGCACGTCCAGGACCTCGGTCGTCGTCCCGGACCGGGTCAGCGCCAGCACCCGGTCGTAGCGGCGGGCGAACGGCATCTCCGAGGCGGCGAACGCGTCGGTCTCGCCGTGCCCGGAGCCCTCGCGCAGCGCCGCGTACGCCTGCGCCATGAACAGGGAGGTGCCGCATCCGACGACCGCCACCCGCTCGCCGCGGTCCGGAAGCGCGTCGCCGACCCGGGCCGCCAACGCGGCGGCCCGTTCCCAGCACGCCGGCTGCGCGGCGATCTCGGACGCGATGCGGGTGCCGTCCATGAAGTCTCCTGACGTCTATCGACCTGTTTCGAGCATGAGCGATCAGCGCGGTGTCGTCACGGGCGGCCGCCGGCCCTTCCGGCCGCTGAACGACACCGTGGCGTCGAGGTGACGTAGCACCGGCGGCGGCGCGGTGCCGGGAATGCTGCCCGCCATCGGCGACGACCCCAGATCTTGGCACCTCCACTTGCGCACCGACGCTCAAAACTCTCGCTAATCATCCACAAACAAGCATGACCGCACAAGGCGAGGCCGAGGGCCGGACGCCCCGTGCCGGGCCCGGGACGGATTGAACGCCGCGCCGCCCGGGCGCGTACCCCCACGCGAAGATCGACGCCCCGGGAGGGTTCATGAGCGTGAGGAACAGCCGGCTGCGCACCGCGGTCACGACGACCGCGGCGGCCGCCGGATCCGCCGGGCTCCTGGCCGGCGCGCTGTACGTGGTGCACGCGGAGTCCGGTTCCGGCGGCCGGGAGGCCAGCCTCGCCGGCGACGCCCGAGCCGGCCGCCGGCCCGCCGGATCGGCGACCGCGCAGCTCGACGGGCGGGCCGCCGCCACGGCGGCCCGGCTCGCCGAGCGGCTCGGCGACCGCACGACCGGCGCCTACATCGACTCGGCGGGACGGCCCGTCGTCACGGTGACGAACGCCACCGACGCCGCCGCGGTCCGCGCCGCGGGCGCCGTCCCCAAGACGACGCGGCGGAGCCCCGCCGAACTGCGCAGGGTCACCGCCGGCCTGCGCAGCTCCTTCGCCGACATCCCCGGCACCGGCTGGGCCGTCGACCCCGCCACCTCGAAGGTGACCGTCTGGACGGACGCCTCCGTGACCGGCGCCCGGATGGCCGCCGTCCGGCGCACGGCCGCCCGGATGGGCACGGCGGTCCGGATGGTGCGCTTCCCGGGCCGCCTGCACACCCTCGCCCTCGGCGGCGACGCCATCTTCGGCCAGGGCGCGCGCTGCTCGCTGGGCTTCAACGTCCAGCGCGGTCAGCAGGACTTCTTCCTCACCGCCGGGCACTGCGGCAACGCCGTCCAGAACTGGACCGCCGACCAGCAGGGCGGCCAGCCGCTCGGCACCACCGTGCAGAGCAGCTTCCCGGGCAACGACTTCGCGCTCGTCCAGGTCGAGGACGGCGCCGCCGGCGAAGGCGAGATCAACCTCTACAACGGCCAGTCGCAGGACATCGCGCAGGCGGCCGAGGCCGTCGTCGGCCAGCGCGTCGCCCGCAGCGGCAGCACCACCGGCGTCCACACCGGCCGCGTCCTCGCCACCGACGCCACCGTCAACTTCGCGGAGGGCACCGTCAGCGGGATGATCCAGACGGACGTCTGCGCGGAGCCCGGCGACAGCGGCGGCCCGCTCTTCGCCGGGGACACCGCCCTCGGCCTCACCTCGGGCGGGTCGGGCGACTGCCAGAGCGGCGGCGTCACCTTCTTCCAGCCGGTCACCGAGGCCCTCCAGGCCTTCGACGCCGGCGTCACCTGACGCGGGACGCGTGAGGCCCGGGCCGCGCGGGCCCGGGCCTCACGCCCGCGGCACCTGACGGCGGGCGGTCAGGTGTTGCGGCCGCCGTTGACGCCGAGGATCTGGCCGGTGACGTAGCCCGCCTCCTCGGAGGTGAAGAAGGAGCAGGCGGCGGCGATGTCCTCGGGGAGGCCGACGCGGCGGACGGGGGTGCGCTCGATGTGGTCCTCGACCGTTCCGCCGAGGAGACCGCGTTCGGCGGCGCTGCGCAGCATCGGGGTGTCGATGAAGCTGGGCGGGATCGCGTTGACCGTGATGCCCTTCGGGCCGAACTCCAGGGCCAGCGCCTTCGTCAGGCCGTTGACGCCCGACTTCGCCGCCACGTAGTGCGCCATGAACGGCTGCCCGGAGTGCGTGCTGGACGACGAGATGTTGACGATCCGTCCCCAGCCGGCCTCCAGCATGTCGGGGAGCGCCGCCTGGATGCAGTGGAAGGTGCCGTGCAGGTTGACGTCGACGACCCGCTGCCATTCCTCGAACGAGAGCTTGGTGAAGCGCTTGAAGCCGTCGCGCCCGGCGGCGTTCACCAGGATGGTGACGGGGCCGAGGTCCTGCCTGACCTCGGCGAGCGCCGCGTCGATCTGGGCGCGGTCGGTCACGTCGGCCTTGTATCCCGCCGCGCCGGACGGGTTGAGGTCGAGGACGGCGACCCGGTGGCCGTCGGCGGCCAGCCGCTCGGCGATGGCCCGGCCGATGCCGGAGGCGCCGCCGGTGACGACGGCGGTCCGGCCGGCGGTCTTCGCGATCATACGGGGGGCTCCCTTGCGCTCGCTTCGCTCGTTCTCGGCATTGTATAGTTGATTTGCCGAATATGAGAATGTAGTTTCCGAGCACGTGACCTGCACGGCGCCGCGCCGCGCCCGCTCGCGGGAGGACGAGAGCGATGACCGACATCGATGCCGTCGACTTCTTCACGAACAACGAGGTCCTGCACGACCCGTACGCCTACCTCGACGCCCTGCGCGGCGAGTGCCCGGTCCGCCGGGAGAGGCACCACGGCGTGGTCATGGTCACCGGGTACGAGGAGGCCGTCGCGATCTACAACGACGCCGAGCGCTTCTCGTCCTGCACCTCCGTCACCGGCCCGTTCCCCGGGTTCCCCGTCCCGCTGGAGGGCGACGACGTCTCCGCGCTGATCGCCGAGCACCGCGACGACCTGCCGTTCAGCGACCAGCTGCCGACGATGGACCCGCCCGTCCACACCGCGCACCGGGGGCTGCTGTCCCGGATGATCACGCCGCGGCGGCTGAAGGAGAACGAGGAGTTCATGTGGCGGCTCGCCGACCGCCAGTTCGACGAGGCCCTGGCCGGCGGGCGCTGCGAGTTCAACGCCGGGTACGCCGCCCCGTTCGCGATGCTCGTCATCGCGGCCCTGCTCGGCGTCCCGGAGTCCGAGCACGCCGAGTTCCGGGAGGCGCTGCTCAGCGGAAGCGTGATCGGCAGCAGCAAGGAGGGCGACGCGCTGGAGCACTCGCCGCTGGAGTACCTGTACGGCAAGTTCGGCGAGTACATCGAGGACCGCCGGCGCAGCCCGCGCGGCGACGTCCTGACGGGCCTCGCGTCGGCCACCTTCCCGGACGGGAGCACCCCGGAGGTGATCGACGTGGTGCGCGTCGCGGCCAACCTGTTCGCCGCCGGCCAGGAGACCACGGTCCGGCTGCTCGGCACGGCGGTGCTGCTGATCGCCGAGGACCCCGCGCTCCAGGCGCGGCTGCGCGCGAACCGCGACCTGATCCCGAACTTCGTCGAGGAGACCCTCCGCTACGAGAGCCCGGTGCGCGGCGACTTCCGGCTGTCCAAGGTCCCGGTCACCGTCGGCGGGGTCGATCTCCCGGCGGGCACCACGGTGATGCTGCTCAACGCGGCGGCCAACCGCGACGCCCGCAGGTTCCCCGAGCCCGGCGTCTTCGACATCGATCGCGCGAACGCCCGCAGCCACGTGGCGTTCGGCCGCGGCCCGCACAGCTGCCCGGGCGCTCCGCTGGCACGGGCCGAGGCGGTGGTCAGCCTCAGCAGGCTGCTCGACCGCACCGCCGGGATCCGCGTCGACGAGGCGCGGCACGGCCCCGCCGGAGACCGGCGCTACAAGTACCTGCCGACGTTCATCCTCCGCGGGCTCACCCAGCTGCACGTCGAGTTCACCCCCGCCGGGAGCGGCTCGTGAGGGCGTCGGTCGATCCGGACCTCTGCGCCGGGCACGGGGTGTGCGTCGTCACGTGCCCCGGCGTCTTCGCCCTCACCGACGACGGCTATTCCGAGGTGACGGTCGCGGAGATCCCCGCCGACCTCGCCGGGCCGGTGCGGCGGGCGGCGGGCCAGTGCCCGGAGCGCGCGATCACCGTCGACGGCGGGCCCGCCGCCGCCCGCTGACGGTCACGGCCGGAAGCGCAGGAGCGCCTCCTGGGCGTAGGAGGCGACCAGCGAGCCGTCCTCGGTGAGGACGTCGCCCCGGCCGAAGCAGCGGCCGTGCGCGACGACGGGGCCGTGCTGGCGGAGCAGCAGCCAGCGGTCCGTGGTGAACGGCCGGTGGAACCAGAGGGTGTGCGAGGTGACGCCGGAGGTGAAGGCCCGGCCGGCGTCGCGCTGGCCGACGCCGTCGAGCGGGCGCAGCGCGGTGCCGATGAGGGTCAGGTCCGTCGCGTACGCGGCCAGGGCGGGCGCCAGCCCGGGATCGACCGCCGGCGTGCGCCACCAGAGCTCGAACTCGGCCGGCTCGGGCTCCGGGGAGTCGAGGTCGGACGCCGACCGCGTCTCGAAGGGGAGCAGATCGAACCGCACGCCCCGCTCCGGGCCAGGGACGGCGGGGACGCCGGCGGCCGTCTGGTGGTCGCGCCCGTCCTCCGGCGCGTGCATGGACGCCGACGCCGCGGCGAGGACGCCCGCCGCCTGCCGGGCCGTGATCGTCAGCGTCGCGAAGGAGCGGCCCTCGTGATGGCGCTCCACCTCGTAACGGACGGGCTCGTCGGAGGTTCCCGGCCGGGGGAACAGGACGTGCAGCGACTTGACGGCCTTCCGCGGGCAGGAGAGGGACGCCGCGCGGACGCACTGCGCGAGCAACTGCCCGCCGAACAGCCGGTGGTAGGCGAGCTGCTGGTTGCCGCCCTCGAACACCGCCGGCGCGGCGTCGCGGCCGGCGTCCTGCCGCGGTGCGCGGAGGTCGAGGCAGCCGAGAAGGTCCTTCCACAGATCGGTCACGGGGGCTCCAAACCGGTCGCGGCGGGCATCAGACTAGCCGCTAGTGTAATCATAACTCTCAAGAATGAGAATCTGATTTTCGCACCAGTCCGGGCAGCTCGGTACGCCGCACCTTGCCCATCGCGTTCACCGGCAGGGCGTCGACCTGCGTCCAGAGCTCCGGGACCTTGTAGCCCGCCAGCTCGCGCCGGCACAGCCCGGCGAGCGCCGCGAAGTCGAGCGGCGGACCGGCGCTCTCCACCACCGCGGCCACCCGCTGCCCGAGCCGCTCGTCGGGCACCCCGCACACGGCGGCCCCGGCGACGTCCGGGTGCGCGGTGATGACCCGCTCCACCTCCAGCGGGTAGACGTTCGCGCCGCCCCTGATGATGACGAGCTTCTTGCGGTCCAGGACCGTCAGCAGTCCGTCGCCGTCCACGGTGCCGACGTCGCCGGTGGCGATCGGGCCGGGCGCCGGGGGCCGCACGCCGCCGTCCTCCCAGAAGCCGAGCATCGGCGTCCACGCGCCCGCCCACGGGCCGCCGGCGGAGCCGCTCAGCCGCAGCTCGCCGAGCTCCCCGGCCGGGAGGCGGCGGCCCTCGTCGTCGTAGGCGGCGACGTCGAGGTGGGGGAGCACCCGCCCGCTCGCTCCCGGACGCCACGCGTCCCCCGGCGGGTCGATCGACACGACGGTCGGCGCCTCGGTCAGGCCGTAGGTGGCCCTCGGGACGAGGCCGTGCGCGCCGGCGAACGCCCCGCGCAGCGCGTCCGGCGTGTCGCCGCCCCCGCTCCACACCTCCTCCAGCGTGCCGAGGCCGGGGTGCGGGCGCCGGGCGAGGTCGTGGACCTGCGCGGGCGCCCCGTTCCAGACCGTGACGCCGTGCCCGGAGATCCAGTCCGCGACCCCGGCGGCGTCGCGCCGGTCCATGATGACCGCGCACCCGCCGGCCTGCGCGGTGAGGAGCGTCGACAGGACCATGAGGTTGAGGATCGTCAGCGGGAAGCTGTCGCCCTTGCGGAGACCCGGCCCGTACCGCCGGGTGGCGACGAGGACCGCGCCCGGCAGGAGCAGGTTGCGCTGGCTGTGCACGACAGCCTTGGGACGTCCGGACGTCCCGCTCGTGAAGGCGATGCCGGCCGGAGCGTCCATGTCGAGGTCGAGCCGGGGCGGCGCCTCGGCGCGGGCCAGCAGCTCCGCCCAGCGGCCGGGGTCGACGACGTCCGGCGAGCCGAGGCGGCAGCGCGGCCCGGCGAGGACGGCCGCCGGGTCGATGAGGTCGTGCAGTTCCCGCTGCTCGCCGGCCGACAGCGCCTCGCCGATCCCCGCCCACACGGCCCCGATGCGCTGCGCGCCGTGGAAGGCCGCGACGATGCCGAGGTCGTTGGGCAGGCAGGCCGCGACCCGGTCGCCGGGGCGCACCCCGAGCGACCACAGCGCGCCGGCCGCGCGCCGCGCCCGGTCGTCCAGCTCGGCGTACGACCACGCGCCGGAGGCCGCCACGACCGCCGTGGCGTCCGGGCGCGCCGCCAGCGCGGCGTCCAGCACCCGCGCGATCGTGCCGGAGGCGGTCATCGGGGCCGTCCCGTGCCGGTCTCGTCCAGGATCTCCGCGGTGTGGGCGCCGAGCCTCGGGGCGGGCCCGGCGACCCGTCCCGGGGTCTTCGAGAACCAGGCGGGCGGGCCGGGAAAGCGCACCGGGCCGTTCGGGGTCTCGACCGTTTCGAAGAATTCCGCGTCGTGCAGATGCGGATCGTCGAAGAGTTCGTCGAGCGTCCGGACGGGCGCGGCGGGAATGTCCAGCGACCGGAGCAGATCGAGCCATTCCTTCGTCGTGCGCTCCAGAAACGTCTTGGTGAGCGACGCGTAGACGGCGTCGATCCGGCGTGCCCGCTGTTCGAGGGTGGCGAAACGGTCGTCCGCCCATGCGGGACGCACGGCGCCGACGAATGCGTTCCACTGCTTGTCGTTGTAGACCAGCGCGGAGATGTGGCCGTCCTTGGTGCGGTACGGCTTGCGGTCGGGCGTCACCGCGCGGGGATAGGCCGCCGGCCCGAGGGGCGGGCTGAACAGCGCGCCGTTCGCGTGCTCGACCAGCATGAACGCGGCCATGGTCTCGAACATGGCGACCTCCACCTCCTGGCCCTCGCCGGTCCGCTCGCGGTGGAACAGCGCCATCATCGTGGCGTACAGGGCGGTGAGCCCGGCGACCTTGTCGGCCATGACGGTTCCGGCGTAGCCGGCCGTGCCGGTCAGCATCCGCTGCACGGAGGGCAGGCCGCATTCCGCCTGGATGGTGTCGTCATAGGCGGTGAGATCCGCGTTCCGGCCGCGGCGGCCGTAGCCGTAGCAGTTGGTGTAGACGATGGACGGGTTGACGGCGGCGACCTCCCCGTAACCGAATCCGAGTTCGGCGATCGCCTTCGCGCGCATCGAATGGATGAAGACGTCGCCCCGCCCGATGAGCGCCCGCAGCGCGTCCTTCCCGCCATCGGAGCGCAGGTCCAGGACGACGCTGCGCTTGCCGCGGTTCACGTTGACGAAGACGCCGCTCATGCCCGGTTCCGGCCCGACCGAGACGCGGCGGGTGTTGTCGCCGGCCGGCGGCTCGATCTTGACCACGTCCGCGCCCATGTCGGCCATGATCTGGGTGCAGTACGGACCCATGACCATGGCCGTCAGGTCGACGACGCGGACCCCCGCCAAAGGGCCCGCGCCCACGTCAGGAGGCGGCGTCATCGGGCGCGTAGCCGAGGATTCCCTTGACCTCCAGGTAGTCGTGGAAACCGAACTCGCCCCATTCGCGTCCGTTGCCGCTCTTCTTGTAGCCGCCGAACGGGGAGCCGAAGTCGAACCCGTCGTTGACCGCGACCCACCCGGCCCGGATGCGGCGGGCGACGGCGCGGGCCTGGTCGAGGTCGGCGCCCGCCACGTACCCGGCCAGGCCGTACTCGGTGTCGTTGGCGATCTCGACCGCGTGGTCGAGGTCGTCGTAGCCGATGATCGTGGCGACCGGGCCGAAGATCTCCTCGCGCGCGATCGTCATGTCGTTGGTGACGTTCGCGAAGACGGTGGGCTTCACGTAGTAGCCCTTCTCCAGCCCGTCCGGGCGGCCGGTGCCGCCCGCGACCAGCGTGGCGCCCTCGTCGATGCCCTTCTGGATCAGCGCCTGCACCTTCTCGAACTGGGACGCCGACACCACCGGGCCGATCACCACATCGCCGTTCGGGTCGCCCACGGTGACCTGCTCCGCGGCCCGCCGGGCGGCGGCGACGGCCTCGTCCATCCGCGCGGCGGGCACCAGCATCCGCGACGGGGCGCTGCACGTCTGCCCGGAGTTGCCCATCATGGTGCCGACGCCGGCGGCGACGTTCTCGGCGAAGTCCGCGTCGTCCAGGACGATGTTCGGGCTCTTGCCGCCCAGCTCCTGCGTCACCCGCTTGACGCCGGGCGCGGCGTTCCGCGCGATCTCGACGCCCGCGCGCGTCGAACCGGTGAAGGAGACCATGTCCACGCCGGGGTGGGACGACAGCGGCACGCCCACGCTGGGCCCGTCGCCCTGGACGAGGTTGAACACCCCGGCGGGGACGCCCGCGGCGTCCATGACCTCGGCCATGATCTGCCCCGTGAACGGCGACCGCTCCGACGGCTTGAGCACCATCGTGCAGCCCGTCGCCAGCGCCGGGAACACCTTCACGGCGATCTGGTTCATCGGCCAGTTCCACGGCGTGATCAGGCCGCAGACGCCGATCGGCTCCTTGACGACCAGCGTGGCGCCGCGCCGCTCCTCGAAGGCGAACCGCTCCAGCACCTCGATCGCCTTGGCGAGATGCCCGGCACCGAGCCCGACCTGGAAGCCGCCCGCGAGCGAGGCGGGCGCGCCCATCTCCTCGGTCAGCGCCGCGGCGAGGTCGCCGCCGCGCTTCTGGTACTCCTCCAGGATGTTCCGCAGGACCTCCAGGCGCTCCTTCCTGCCGGTGGCGGACCAGCCCGTGAAGGCCGCGCGGGCGGCGGCGACCGCGCGGTCCACGTCGGCGGCCGAGCCGACCGCCACCGTTCCGCAGACCTCCTCGGTCGCGGGGTTCACGACCTCCATGGTCCGCGGCTCCGCCGCCCCGACCCACGCGCCGCCGATGTAGAACCTCAGGTATTCGCGCATCACTGCATCCCCTCCGCGTACCAGGTGCGGAACTCGTCGTAACTCGGCATCTCCTCCGAGTTGGCCTTGGGGTCCACCACCACGTGGACGACGGCGGGCTTGCCGCTGGCGTAGGCGCGTTTGATGGCCGGGGCGACGTCCTCGTCGCGTTCGACGTACTCGCCGTGACAGCCGAAGCCTTCGGCGACCTTATCCAGGCGTGTCGCCGTACTCCAGTGCGTGCCGGTCTCCCGCGACCCCGGCCCGAAGGTCCGCTTGTACACGCCCACCTCCAGCCCCCACGCGTAGTCGACGGCGACGACGCAGACGAGAGGCAGGTTCAGCCGCGCGGCCGTCTCCAGCTCCGCGATGTGGAACTGGAACGAGGAGTCCCCGGTGATCAGCATGACCGGCCGCCGCCGGCCGTCCGCGACCGAGGCGCCGACGGCGTAGGGGAGGCCCGTCCCCAGGTGGCCGAAGTTCTGGTTCCACAGCACATCGTGCGGTTTGGCCTGCGAATACGTCCAGCCGAAGATGGTCGTGGCGCCGCCGTCGCGCACCATGATGCCGTCGGCGGGGAACACCTCGGTCGCCTCGACGATCAGGCGCGCGGGGTGGACGGGCGACCCGCCGGACGGGGCCGCCGCCGCCAGGCCGGTGAGCCGTGCCGCGTCCTGCGCGATCCAGCCCTCGAGGTCGGGGGACGCGGCGCGCGGCGCGTCCTTGAGCGCGTCGGCGAGTTGGGGGACGACCGCGCGCAGGTCGCCCACCAGCGGGACGTCGATCGGCCGGTTGACGCCGATCGCCTCGGGGTCCTGCTCGACGAGGATCCACGTGCGGTTCGCCTCGTTCTCCACCCAGTGGCGTCCCCGCCCGTAGTGGACGGGTTCGCCGAGTTCGGTGCCGAGGGCCAGGCACAGGTCGGACGTCACCACCGCCTCGATCGCCGCCGGGGAGAAGCCGTACGGGAAGGTGCGGTCCTCCAGGCCCTCGATGTAGGACGTGCCGCCGGACGTCTGGACGACCGGGCAGGCCATGAGGTCCGCGAGCGCCTTCACCTGCTCGCCCGCGCGGGCGGTGTGGACGCCGTGCCCGACGAGCAGCACGGGCCGCTCGGCCGCGCGGATCCGCTCCGCGGCCTCGGCGACCCGGTCCGGGCCGGCCTGCTGGCCGGTCAGCCGGTAGGCGGCGGGCGGCAGCGCCGGCGGGACGTCCAGTTCCTCCTGGATCACCTGGGAGGGGTACTCGATGTAGACCGGCCCCGGCCGTCCCGTCAGGGCCCTGCGCAGGCCCTCGCGGATGATCTCGTCGGTCTGGTCGGCGTACTCGATGCTCGCCGAGTACTTCACCGACGGCTCGAACAACCCGGCCTGCTGGACGAACTGGATGCGGCCGCGCCGGACCCGCTGCTCGGTGATCCGCGCGCGCTGCCCGGCCAGGAAGACGACCGGCGAGTTCTCCACCTTGGCGCACATGATGGCGGGGGCCATGTTGGCGATGCCGGGGCCGAGGGTCCCGGCGCACACCGCGGCCCGCCCCGTCATCCGCGACACGGCCTCCGCCATGAAGCCGGCGGACGCCTCGTGGTGCGGGGCGACGACGGTCCAGCCGCGCTCCTCGGCGAGATGGAACAGGTGCACGAAGTTCGGATCGGGGATGCCGAAGAGGGTGTCGACGCCCTCGGCCTCGAAGAGGTCCAGGATGCGTTCGTAGACCTTTACCGCCATGGTGTGTCTCAGTCCTCGTGGGTTGGCTGCGCGGCCGCCATTGCGAAGCTGTCGCGGATGTGGTCGTTGTGGCCGGAGGGCACGATCGGCAGGACCCAGGGGGCGGCGGTGTCGCGGATCTCCGCCATCCGCTCGCCGACCTGCTCGATCGTCCAGGACGGCCGGTGCACGCCCGGCGTCTCGGCGATGAAGGCGCGCGCGACCCGGCCCGCGATGGTCACCAGCATCTCGCCGGTGATCGAGCAGGACTCGTGCGCGAGCCAGCCCACGGCCGGGGCCGCGAGGCCGGGGTCCATGGGCGGGTAGGCCGAGGTGTCGATCCCCTCGGCCATCCTCGTCACGGCGGCGGGAACGACGACGTTGCATTTCACGCCCGCCGCCGCCCCTTCCAGGGCCACCACGTTGGACAGCCCGATCACGCCCGCCTTGGCGGCGGCGTAATCGGCGACCCCGTGGTTGCCGTAGAGCCCGCCGATCGACGAGGTCAGCACGACCCGGCCGTAGCCCGCCTCGCACATGTGCGGGAAGGCGGGCCGGACGACGTGGAACGCGCCCCGCAGATGGACGTCCAGGACGGCCTCGAAGTCCTCGTACGGCATCTCGGCCAGCGGCGCCGGACGATGGATCCCGGCGTTGTGGATCAGGACGTCGATCCGCCCGTAGCGGTCGAGCGCCGACTCGATGACGGCCCGCCCGCCGGCGGCCGTCGCCACGGACTCGGTGCAGGCGACGGCCTCGCCCCCGGCCGCCGCGATCTCCTTGACGACCGCCTCGGCGGGGCCGCCGTCGGCGCCCTCGCCGCGCAGGCCGACCCCCGGATCGTCGACGACGACCTTGGCCCCCTTCGAGGCGAGCAGCAGGGCGTAGGCGCGCCCCAGCCCGCGTCCGGCCCCCGTGATCACGGCCACGCGGCCGTCGAACCTGAGGTCACCCATGAGTGCCGCTCTCCGGGACGCCGCTCTCCGGGACGCCGCTCTCCGGGGCGCCGCCGAGGACGAGGCCGTCCATCGCGCCCGAGTCGCGCCAGTTCCGCAGCAGTTCCTCCATGGCGTAGAAGCCGAGCCAGTAGGGCTCGCCCAGGTGCGACCGCTGCTTCTGCTCGCCCTCGCTGTTGTAGTAGCCGGGCGTGCATTCCCGGTTGAACGTCGCGTTGCTCTCCATCGCGGTCGCTCTGACGGTCTCGCACCACTCGTCCTGGGCCTCGGCCGTGGCCTCCACGGTGGAGGCGCCGCGTGCCAGCGCCTCCTTGACGATGTGGGAGATGTGGACGGCCTGCTGCTCGAACATCGCCGTCGTGCTCGCGGTCACGCCGCCCTGGACGAACCCGGTGAAGAACAGGTTCGGGAAGCCGTGGCTCGTGATGCCGTGCAGGGTGCGGTACCCGTCGGCCCAGTGGTCGTAGAGCGACAGGCCGCCGCGCCCGCTGAACGGCGCGATGCCGAGCCGGCGGTCGAGGTCGGTGGTGATCTCGAAGCCGCTGGCGAAGACGATGCAGTCGACCGGGTGCTCGGCGCCGTGGGCGATGACGCCCCGCTCGGTGATGCGCTCGACGCCCTTGGTGCCCGAGACGTCCACGAGGGTGACGTTCGGGCGGTTGAAGGTCGGCAGGTACTGGTCGTTGAAGCACGGCCGCTTGCACAGGAACCGGTAGTAGGGCTTGAGCGCCTCGGCCGTGTCCTCGTCGTCGACCAGGGCGTCGACGCGGTCGCGCAGCCGCTGCATGACCTCGTAGTCCTTGATCTCCCTGAGTTCCAGGAACGTGGGCAGGTCGGCCAGCGCGGCCCAGCCGCCGGTGGCGTCCAGGTGCGCGGCCAGGTTCCGGCTGATCTCCGTCCAGCCGTCGCAGACCAGGTCCGGGTCGCCGGGCCCGAACGCCTCGAACGCCGCGGTGTGGAAGTTGCGCTGCCGCTCCTTCTGCCACCCCGGCTTCAGCGTGCTCGCCCACTCGGGGTCGGTCGGCACGTCGCCGCGCTCGTCGATGGTGGACGGCGTGCGCTGGAAGACGTAGAGGTGCCCGGCGGAGCGGGCGATGTGCGGGATCACCTGGATGCCGCTCGCGCCCGTGCCGATGACGGCGACGCGCTTGCCGTCCAGTCCGTCCAGGCCGCCGGTCATGTCGCCGCCGGTGTACGCGTAGTCCCAGCGCGCCGTGTGGAAGGTGCGGCCCTGGAAGTCGGCGATGCCGGGGATGCCGGGCAGTTTCGGCTTGTTGAACGGGCCCTGGCACATCACGACGAAGCGGGCGCGGATGTCGTCGCCCCGGTCGGTGCCGACCCGCCAGCGGCCGATCTCCTCGTCCCACTCCAGGGAGCGGACGAGGGTGCCGAAGACCGCCCTGTCGTAGAGGCCGAAGTGCTTGCCGATGCGCCGGCAGTGCTCGAAGACCTCGTCGCCGAAGGCGTACTTCCGCTTCGGCATGTAGCCGGTCTCTTCGAGCATCGGCAGGTAGCAGTAGGAGTCGGTGTCGCACTGGATGCCCGGGTACCGGTTCCAGTACCAGGCGCCGCCGAAGTCGCCGGCGTGCTCGATGATCCGGAAGTCGGCCACACCGGCCTCGGTGAGGCGGGCCCCGGCGATGAGTCCCGCGAAGCCGCCGCCGAGGACCGCGACGTCGATGTCCTCCGAGATCGGGGGCCGGGGGACGGGCGGCGTGTACGGGTCCCCCTCGTGGAACTCCCCGAACGCGCCCTCGGCCGCGATGTACTGCCGCTGCCCCTCGGAGCGGAGCCGTTTGTCGCGCTCGGCGAGGTACTTCGCCCTGAGGGCCGCGTGGTCGATCTCGGGTGTCCGCGTCGGTTCGCAATGCTGCATGGTCGAGAGTCCTCAGGGGTCATGCGGGACGGTGGTTCGGGGCGGGCCGTTGGTTGAGGCGGGGCGGCGGTTCGGGCGGGGCGGCGGTTCGGGCGGGGCGGTGGTTCAGGTGAGGTCGCGCGGTGCGCCGGTGCCCATGTACCGGGCCAGGTTGCGGTGCAGGTTCACGACGCTGCGCTCGCGGTAGGGGTTGGGCTTGGGGCCGGAGAAGCCGCGCGCCTTCATGCCCTGCTGGACGGCGGCCATGTTGGAGAAGTCCTGCGGCAGGACGGTGCGCCAGCCCGGGTCGTCCTCGGGCGTGAACACCCATTGCGTCTCCGGCTCCTCGCCGGCCGGGAACAGCTCGTAGACGGCCGCCTCGAAGACGCACCTGTCGGGGTCGTAGCCGTAGGGCCGGGCGCTGTAGCACAGCATGTTGTTCAGGCCGTGCCCGATCTGGAAGTTGGGGAAGATCTGCCAGGCGGTGCCGCTCTTCGCGACGATCTCGGGGTCGACGGTCGGCCAGACCACGCCGCGCTCGGCGTCCTCGCGCCGGGACGTCTCCAGCCAGTAGCGGAGCACGTCGGCGGGGGGAGTCCCCTCCGGCAGCTCGTCGACCAGCCGGTTCGCGACCTCGACGAGGGTCTCGGTCGTGTTGGTGTTGGCGTTGGCCCAGGTGAAGTTCT
Source organism: Actinomadura sp. GTD37 (assembly GCF_041951365.1). Lineage (NCBI taxonomy): Bacteria > Bacillati > Actinomycetota > Actinomycetes > Streptosporangiales > Thermomonosporaceae > Actinomadura > Actinomadura sp. GTD37. The sequence goes on along the minus strand of NZ_JBGNUS010000005.1, from coordinate 509,125 downwards.
GCAGCTCGGCCGTCGACACGCGGGCGTCGGGCCCGTCGCCGACCCGGATCTTCGCCTGGTTCTCCTCCATGCCCTTCGGCGCGTCATAGCCGATGTTGCTGTGCTTGCCCTGCGCCCTCGCCCAGCCGAGGAAGGCGCCGAAGGGCCTGAACTCCGGGTGCGTGTACGGGACGTGGTAGGTCTCCATGAACGCTTCGAGCGCGGTCTTCCAGTTGCAGTCGAAGACGAGCCAGCGGCGCCACCGGTACCGCATGTTCTCCAGGTGGAACGGGTCGAGGAGGGTGGCGGCGGGCTCCAGGTAGTCGCGCAGGGGCTCGCAGTCCGGATCCGGGTTGATCCAGATCCAGCCGCCCCAGGTGTCGGCCTCGACCTGCTTGAGGGCGATCCTCTCGTCGGTCAGCCCGCACGGCCAGTCCTCGCGCTCGGCCACGAAGGTGCACCGGCCGTCGATGTCGTAGCGCCAGCCGTGGAAACCGCAGACGAACTGCCGGCCCCGGCCGCGGGCGTCGTGCGCGCCGGGCGGGGTGTCGACGAGCCGGCGGCCGCGGTGCGAGCAGACGTTGTGGTAGGCGCGGAACCGGTCCGGCGCCGTCCGCACCACGATGAACGAGTCGTCGAGGATCTCGTAGGTGAGGAAGGACCCGACCTCGGGCAGCTCCTCGACGCGGCCGACCTGCTGCCACACCTTGGCCCACAGCCGGTCGCGCTCGCGCCTGGCGTACTCCTCGGAGATGTACGCCTCCACGCCGATCGTCTGCGGCTCCGACAGTTCCTGGACCTTCTCCGTGGTTTCGCCCATGACCTTCTCCGCGGGTTTCAGAAGCGCGTTATCTCCGCGCGGAACGATTCGTCCTTGAGGAATAGTGAGGTGTTGTCGGAATCCAGCCACGTCCATTTCAGGTTGAGGCCGCCGTCCACCAGAATGGTCTGCCCGGTGATATAGCTCGACAGATCGGAGAGCAGGAAGAGGATGGGACCGGCCTGTTCCTCCGGGGCGGCGCGCCGCCCCATGGCGATGGCGCGCGCGTCCCGTTCGGGGTCCTCGTCGACGTAGGTGCGGGAGGCCGGGGTCGCGGTCACGCCGGGGGCGACGGCGTTCACCCGGATGCCGTGCAGGGCCAGTTCGACGGCCATGGTGCGGGTCGCCGCCACCAGCGCAGCCTTGGCCGTGCCGTAGCCGATGTGGAACGGCGCCGTGTTCATGCCGCTGATCGAGGAGATCGAGACGATCGACCCCGGCCGGCCCCGCGAGCGCAGCTCGTCCGCGACCGCCCGGCTCATGAAGAACATCGTTTCGAGGTTCTGCGCGAGCAGCGCCCGCCACGACTCGCGGGTCACCCTCGTCCACGGCATCCACTCCGAAGGCGCGGCGCCGCCCGCGACGTTGACCAGCCCGTACAGCTCGCCGTCCGCTCGCGCGGCGCAGTCCAGCGCCGCCGCGATGCCCTCGTCGGTGGACGCGTCGGCCGCGACCGGCACGACCGGCAGGCCCTGCTTCACCAGCGGCCCGATGTGCGTGTCCAGGTTCTCCCGGGAGCGGCTCACCGCGATCACCGTGGCCCCGGCGCGGGCGGCCATCTCCGTGACCGTGGTGCCGATGCCGCCGCCGGCCGCGCCGGAGACGATGACGACGCGTCCGCTCATGCCGAGGAAGTCGTGGCCCATGCCGCGCTCACCTCGCCCTGCGGAGCGCGAGGACGCTGCCCTCGGCGTCGGCGGTGACGTAGAGGGTGCCGTCCGGACCGGCGGCGATGCCGGCGAACAGGCCCTGGGGCCCGGTGAACGGCATCAGCCCCTTGAGGGGCTTCGGCGGCTCCCCGAGCGGGGCGCCCACCGGCAGGTCGCGGGCGATGACGGTGCGGGCCTTGGTGCCGAGGTCGACCTCGACCAGCGTCTTGGCGCCGGCGTCCACGATCGTGAGCGTGCCGTCGCGCACCAGGATGCCCTGCGGCGCCTCCAGGCCGTCCACCACGGTGTCGACGCCGGAGCCGGTGACCGCGACGACGCGTCCGGCGCCGGACTCCGAGACCAGGCAGGCGCCGTCCGCGCCGAACGCCACGCCCATCGGCCGGTCGAGCCCGGCGGCCAGGGTCGCGACCTTGCCGCCCCGCACCGACACCACGCGGCCGGCGCCGAGCTCGGCGGCCGCCACGGCGCCGTCCGGCGCCGCGGCCACGCCGTAGAGCTGGTCGAACGGTACGTTCCCGCCCGCCAGCACCTCGTGCTCGCCGCTCGCGGGCCGCCAGGCGGAGATCTGCCCGAGGGACGTGGTGACGACGAACTCGCCGTCGCCCGCGGCGGTCACGCCGCGGATGTAGCCCGGCCAGCCGGGGCTGAAGAGCATCCCCAGCGTCTGGAGCGCGCCGCCGGGCGGCAGGGCGTAGAAGTACGTGCCGTCGGCGATGTACAGGGTGCCGTCGCCGCCCACGGTGAGGTCCAGCGGCCAGGTGAGGCCGCCCGGGAGCACCGTCCGGGTCCGGCCCTCGCCGAGGATCTCGGTGATCTGCCCGGTGAAGCCGGAGACGAACAGGCGGTCCCCGACGAACGTCAGGTTGTCCAGGCCGGGGGCGATCGTGGCGAGGACGGTGCGCTCGCCGCTGCGGGGGTCGATCCGCAGGACCTCGCCCGTGCCGACCTGGGTCGAGACGATGCGGCCCGCGGCGTCGAACTTGACGGCGTCCGGGACGCCGAGGTCGCCCGCGACGCGCTCGGGCTCGCCGCCGTCCGGGTCGATCCGCCAGATGTCGTTGGTGCCGAGGAGCGGGTAGTACAGCTTGCCGTCCGGCCCGAACTCCATGGCGTTGGGCAGCGGCAGGCCCTCCAGCAGGACGCGGGGGGCGCCGCCGTTCAGGTCCATCTCCAGCAGGCGCCCGCCGATCCGGCACTCGTCGACGAACAGCCGGCCGTCGTGGAAGGTGATGCCGTTCGCGCCCGGCACGTCGTCGCGCAGCACCCGCGTGCGGCCGTCGGCGCCGCGCACGCTCACGCGCCCGTCGTAGTACTCGGTGGCGTAGAGGTCGCCCCGGGCGTCGAAGGCGACGTCGTCGGGCGCGACGATGTCGGATCCCTGCGCGCTGACGGTCTCCAGGTCGCCGGTGTCGACGTCGAGGGCGCTGATCCGGCTGCCCGCCACCTGCGCCACGTAGATCCGGCCGTCCGGGCCGGTGCGCAGGCCGTTCGCGCCGAACAGCCTGCTCGGCGGGGTGAGCCGCGCCAGGCTCCAGCCCTCGGCGAGTTCGATCGATGTGGCGCCGCTGTGGCGCGTCCCATTCATCAAGGCGGAGTCTCCCGTGCCGATGAGCCCGTGCCGACGAGAACGCACAGGGGAACACGGGTCCGCTCCGGCCGGACGTAAAGGAGGCCGGGGGTGGTAATCGTGTTTTCTGTGCTGAGAATGATGCTTCCACGCAGCAGTGCGAGCGTCAAGGCGAACATTTCGAGCAGATTGGTCCGTCAAGCCGCGGTTGACATTTCGGAACTGTCAACGAGCCATTGACAAAGTGGAATCGCGGACCGATTCTGGTGGTGTGGCACTCCCGGATCTCGACGCGCTCGTCGCCGAAGTCGAACGCACCTGCGGACCGTCCGCCGCCGGGGACCGGCCCGCCCGGACCGGCCGGCTCACGGCCGCGGCCGCGGTGGCCGAGCGGCTCCGCGGGCTGGCCGACGACCTCATCGACGACCAGGTCGAGCAGTGCCGGCTCGACGGCCTCTCCTGGGCCGAGATCGGCACGGCGCTCGGCGTCAGCCGCCAGGCCGTCGAGCAGCGGTACCGCGCGCCCCAGGGCGCGGGCGGCCCCGGCGAGTTCGCCGAGGAGATCTGCACCGCGGTGGCGCACATGAAGGAGGCCGCCGTCCGGCACCGCAACAACGTGATCGGCACCGAGCACGTGCTGTGCGGGCTGCTGGCCGAGAACAACAGCGCGGTCCGGCTGCTGTCGTCCCTCGACGTCCCGGCCGGCCCGCTCCGGCGGCGCGTCCAGGACTCCCTGACCGTGGGGGCGTCGCACGCCGCCAAGCGCTTCGCCTGGACGCCCCGCACCCGCAAGGTCCTGACCACCGCGCAGCGGCTCGCCGCCGAGGACGGGCGCCCGGTCGGCTGCGAGCACCTGCTGCTGGGGCTGGCCGCGCTGGGCCGCGGCCCGGCCGCCGCCGCGCTCGCCGAGGCGTCCGCCGGCCCGACCGCGCTGGCCCGGGCCCGGTCCCGGCCGCCGGGCGGCCCGGCTACGCCCGCAGGCGCGCGGCGACCAGATCGCGCAGATCGCTCGTCTTGATCTTCGCGCTGCCCGTCAGGGCGACCTCGTCCTCGCGGAGGAACAGCACGTGCCGCGGCACCTTGTAGCTCGCCAGCCGCTCCCGCAGGAACCCGCGGACGTCCTCGGCGCCGAGGCTCCCGTCGGCGTGCGGCACGACGCACGCGACGACGACCTCGCCCAGCGTCTCGTGGGGCACGCCGAGGGTCTGCGTCACCTTGACGCCCGGGTGCGCGGCGATCGCCTCGTCCACCTCGCGCGGCGAGACGTTCGCGCCGCCCGTCTTGATGATGTCGGTGAGCCTGCCCTGCCAGAAGAGCCGGCCGGCCTCGTCGAGGTGGCCGCCGTCGCCGGTGTGGAAGAACCCCTCGGCGTCGAGGGTCTCGTCCAGCGGCACGCCGAGGTAGCCCAGCATGAGCGTGGGGCCCTTGACGCAGATCTCGCCGCGCTCGCCGCGCGGGACGACGCCGCCCGCGAGCGGCTCCACGATCTTCACCGTCACTCCCGGCAGCGCCTCGCCCATGCTGCCGCCGTGCACCTCGTCCGGCGTGTTCGCGGGGAAGCAGGTCGCGATCGTGAACGTCTCCGTGGTGCCGAAGGCGTGGCCCGGCTCGTACCAGGTGCACGACACCGTCGGGTGGCGGGCGAGCGCGGTGCCCGCGTCCACGAAACGCAGGCTGCTCAGGTCCGCCTCGGCCCAGTTCGGCGCGGCCTCCAGCTGCGCCCACTGGTGCGGCCAGGCGATCGGGCAGTTCACCCGCTCCGCCTCCATGAGCTCCAGCGCCCCGGCCGCGTCGAAGCTCTGCTGCAGCACGACGGCCCCGCCGCTGGAGAACGTGGCGCCGAGCACCATGCCGACGTTGCCGGACCAGAAGAAGCCGTTCGCGGTCCAGCTGCGGACGTCGTCCTCCGGGCCGAACCCGTACATGCGTCCGAAGCGCCACAACTGGACGGCGACGCCGCGGTGCGAGTTCAGGATGCCCTTCGGCCGGCTGGTGGAGCCCGACGAGAAGAAGAGCGCGGCCGGGTCACTCGGCCGCGCCGCCGCCGCCGTCGCCTCGACCAGCTCCCGCGGCACGTCGTGCCCCCGTGCCAGGAAGCCCGCCCAGGTCTCGATCGCCCCGTCCGGGCCCGCCGTGCCCGGCGCGGGCACGCCGACGGCCGCGAGACGGCGCAGGAACGGGAAGCCCGCCGACCGCAGCGCGCCCGGCGCGGCCTTGCCGATCTCCGGCTCCAGCTCCCGCAGCATGGCCGCGAAGTCCTTCTTCAGGACGTTCCGCTCGAACAGCAGGACCGAGACGCCGGACTCCCGCAGCAGGTGCTCCAGCTCCGAAGGCGTCGAGAACGTGCTGAGCGCGACGGCGACGCCCCCGGCGAGCGAGGTGCCGAACACCGACGCGATCCACTCGGGGCGGTTCGTCATCAGGACGCCGACGCGTTCGCCCAGGCCGAGCCCGCACGCGCGCAGGGCGCACGCCACCTCGACCGCGCGATCCCAGAGGTCGGCGTAGGTCCAGCGCGTGCCGCCCTCGGGCATGCGGTGGACGACGGCCTCCCGTTCGCCGTACTTCGCGGTGACCTCGCGCAGGAACCCGGGGAGCGTGAGCGCGCCCAGCCCCGGTTCGGCGCTGAGCGGCGGGCCGGACACGATCGAAGGCTCCCGCAGGGATGCCGGCCTGGGGTCGTCCATCGTCCACCTCTCGGTCGGTTGGCGGCCGCTAGAACGGCAGCTCGATCTCGGCCGTGCAGGTCACCAGGACGCCGCCGTCCTGGTCGGTGAGGCGCAGTCTCACCTGGACGAGCGGCACCCCCCACACCGACTCGTCCTGCTTGCCGACCACCTCGGCGTCGAACCAGGTCACGTCGCCCTCGAAGGCGGGGCCGCGGAAGTCCGCCTTGGAATGGCGCACCATGCCGTCCGTCCCGGCCCAGTAGGCGAGGTAGTCGGTGCACCAGGCGCCCATCGTCGCGCCGTAGCCGTAGGCGCGCGCCATTCCCACCCGGCTCGCCTTGTCGCTGTCGATATGGCCGCGCGAGGGGCCCACATAGAGGCCGTCGCGCTCGCGCGGGTCGATCCTGGCGCCTTCCTCGTCGAAGGCGAAGCCTTCGGTCCAGCCGGGGTCCTGGTTGATCCAGGGGTCCTCGACGCCGTCCGGCGCGGTCCAGTGGAAGGTGCCCCAGATGTTGAAGAGGAAGGCGCGGTACTCGGTGGTGAAGCTCGCGATGCTGTGCGGGCCGATCACGCGCCGGGGCAGCGTGTCACCGACCTCGACCTCCCCGAAACGCGGCGAGACGCCCGCGCGGTTGGACAGGAGCCAGTCGTGCCGCGCCTTCCCGATCTCGGTCAGCTCGCCGTCCGTCCAGCGCCGCGCCTCGCCGATCCGGTCGTCGTACATGCCGCGCCTGCCCGCCTCGTCGGCGAGGTAGCGGATCGCGGTCGACCGCTCGCGCGCCACCAGGGCGCCGTGCTGGTTCCGGTGGACGGTGTCGCCGCGCGAGAACATCGTGGGGCCGGCGAACTTCGTCTCGACCACCTTGTAGTCGTGGAAGCGCCGCTCCTGGAACAGCGTGTCGCCCGGCCGCACGGGGCAGCCGTAGAACCACCACTCCTCGCCGCCGAAGATCAGGTGGCTGCCGGGGATGCGGCCGACGCAGGCGGGCTGCGCGCCGTGCCCGTAGTCCAGGGCCACCGCGATGGACTGCGGGGCGACGATGCCGCCGAACCGGGACTCGCGGGCGAACTCCTCGTCCCAGTGCAGCGGGTTGGGGTAGTCCATGGCCATCACCCAGCGCCGGACGTCGGAGGCGCTGCACGGATCCCACAGCTGCCCTCCGCCGACCGGCTTCCCGACCCGGTGATCGACATCCGTGAGGTCGAGTCCGGCGGCCTTCTCCCGCGCGGCCTTCTCGTTCACGGCCTTCCCACTCGCGGCCCTCTCGCTCACGGCCCTCCCACTCACGGCGTTCTCGCTCACGGCCTTCTCGCTCACGGCCTTCTCGCTCACGGGGCTCCCGACTCCTCAGGTGACGGCGCCGGCCTCTTTCAGCGCGATGATCCGTTCCCAGTCCAGGCCGAGTTCGAGGAGGATCTCCTCGGTCTGGGCGGCGAACTCGGGCGCCGGTCCGAGGCCGGGGGCGGCGACGTCGAACTGCACGGGGCTGGCGGCCAGGTCCAGCTCCCCGGCGCGGACGATGTACTCGTTGGCGCGCACCTGCGCGTCGTCGCCGACCTGGAGGGAGTCCTGGACCGGGGCCCACGGCCCGGCCAGGGTGGCGAAGCGCTCGGTCCATTCGGCGAGGGTGCGCGTGCCGATCGCCTCCCGCAGGATCCCGACGCCCGCCTCGGTGTTGGCCGCGATCAGCTCGGCGGTCGCGAAGCGGGGGTCGCCGGCCAGCTCCGGCCTGCCGATGTGCTCGCACACGTCCGCCCAGAACTTCGTGGGCTGGAGCATGACCAGGCTCAGGTAGCGGCCGTCGGAGGTGCGGTACAGGCCGGTGAGCGGGTTGTGCGGCGACCCGTGCGCGCCCAGCGGGCCGGGCACGATCGGCTCGCCGAGCCGCAGGGACAGCGCGATCCCGTGCCCCATGCTCCACACGCCGCTGCCGAGCAGGGAGACGTCCACGACGGACGGCTCCCCGGTGCGCTCGCGCTTGAGCAGCGCCGCCGCGATCCCGCCGGCGAGGTTGGTGCCGGAGATCGTGTCGCCGTACGCGGGACCGGGCGGGGGGACCATGCCCTCGACGCCGGCGGGGGTGAGGCTGGCCGCGGTCGACCCCCGCGCCCAGAACGCCGTCATGTCGTATCCGCCGCGCTCCGCCTCGGCCCCGCGCGGGCCGAGCGCGCTGCCCCGCGCGTAGATGATGTCCGGGTTCACCTTGCGGATGTCGTCCACGTCGATGCCGAACTTGCGGCGGGCCCCGGGCAGGAAGCTGGTCAGGAACACGTCCGCGCGGCGGGCGAGGTCGAGCAGGACCTCCGTGCCCTCGGGGCGGCCCATGTGCAGGCCGATGCTGCGCTTGCCCCGGTTCGCGTGCTCGATGTTGGGGTTCGGGTCGTCCGTGACGACCATGGTCCCGGTCCGGCGCAGCCCGCGCTGGGGGTCGCCGGTGACGGCGTGCTCGACCTTGACGACGTCGGCGCCCCAGTCGGCGAGCACGGCGCCCGCCGACGGGACGAACCCGTACATCGCGACCTCCAGGACGCGGATGCCTTCGAGCGGCCTCACTTGACCACCGTCGCGAAGGTCTTCGCCTGCAGGAACTCCTCCAGCCCGGCGCGGCCCATCTCGCGGCCGATGCCCGACTGCTTGAAGCCGCCGAACGGCGCGTCGGGCGCGAAGTAGTTGCCGCCGTTGATGCTGAACGTGCCGCTGCGGATCCGGCGCGCCACGCCGACGGCCCGCTCGTCGCTCGCGCTGAACACCGCGCCGGACAGGCCGAAGATCGTATTGTTGGCGATGCGGACGGCGTCGTCCTCGTCCCGGTAGGGGATCACGGCGAGGACCGGCCCGAAGATCTCCTCCTGCGCGAGTTCGCTGTCGGGGTCGACGTTCGCGAGCAGGGTGGGGGTGTAGAAGAAGCCCGGGTCGACCTTCTCGCCGCCGGTCACCAGCGTGGCGCCGTCCGCCACGGCCCGGCGGACCATCCCGTCCACCTTGTCGCGCTGCCGCTCGCTGATGAGCGGGCCCATGAAGTTCTTCGGGTCGCCGGGATCGCCGAACGGCACGTTCGCCATGGTGCCCGCGACCTGCTCGACGACGGAGTCGTGCCGGTCGGCCGGCACCAGCAGCCGGGTGGTGATCGCGCAGCCCTGCCCCGCGTGCGAGCAGACCATGAAGCCCGCGAACATGGCGGCGGTGCCGAAGTCGGCGTCGTCGAGCAGGACCATGGCCGACTTGCCGCCGAGTTCGAGGAAGACCTTCTTCACCGTGCGGCCGGCGGCCTCCATGATCAGCCGCCCGGTGGCGGTGGACCCGGTAAAGGTGATCATGTCGACGTCGGGGTGGGTGGTGAGCACCTCGCCCACCGCGACCTCGGACGAGGACAGGACGTTGACCACGCCCGCCGGGATGTCGGTGTGCTCGGCGATCAGCTCGCCGAGCGCGAGGGTGATCAGCGGGGTGTCCGGGGCCGCCTTCAGCACGATCGTGCATCCGGCGGCGAGCGCGGGGGCCAGCTTGGCCAGCGCGAGGTGGTTGGGGAAGTTGTAGGCCACGATCGCGGCCACCACGCCCGCGGCCTCCTTCTCCACCCAGCGGCGGTGCCGCTGCCCGCGCGCCTCGATCTCGCCCAGCTCCTCGCTCAGCGGATACTCCGCCAGCAGGTCCGCGTAGTACCGGACGGTCTTGATCGCGTCGTCCAGGTGGGGGCCGTGGGTCAGCGCGCGCGGCGCGCCGACCTCCGCGATCGTCAGCTCCCGCAGCTCCTCGCGGTGGTCGGTCAGCGCCTGGTGCAGCTGGTCCAGGCAGCGGATCCGCAACCGCACGTCGGTCGACCACGTCGTGGTGTCGAAGGCCCGCCGGGCGGCCGCCACCGCGGCCTCGGCCTCGGCGGCCGTCGCGTCGGGGGCGTCCGCGAGGAACTCGCCGGTGGCCGGGTTCACCGAGGCGAACCCGCGTCCGGCGTCCACGAGCCGCCCGTCGATGAGAAGGCGCCTGCCGGCGGCGCGCACGCCCGCCTCTCCGGCGCCCGCGACCTGCGCCGCCGTGTCCTGAGATCCCATCCCGCCTCCTCCAGGTAGTGAGGTGGAAACTACATTCTCCTCACGCGTAAATCAACATCCCGTTGGGCCTTCCACGGGACGTGATGTCGAGAGTATGGTTCTCATTCAAGAAAGGCTGATTTTCGTCGCCGGGCCGCCGAGAGGACAGCGCGAATGGGACGGGTTCAAGGCAAGGTCGCCTTCATCACGGGTGCGGGGCGCGGCCAGGGCCGCAGCCACGCCGTGCGGCTGGCGCAGGAGGGCGCCGACATCATCGCCGTCGACCTGTGCCAGGACTACGAGACCGTGGGCTACCCGATGTCGAGCCCGGACGACCTCAAGGAGACCGCCCGGCTGATCGAGGAGCAGGGCCGGCGCTGCGTGCCGGTGCAGGCCGACGTGCGCGTCGCCGCGCAGCTCGCCGAGGCGCTCGAGCAGGGCATCGCCGAACTCGGCAAGATCGACATCGTGGTGGCCCAGGCGGGGATCGCGCCGCTCAAGGGCGAGCCCCCGATGCAGGCGTGGATCGACGTCGTCAACGTCAACCTGATCGGCACGATCAACGCCATCCAGGTCGCGATTCCGCACCTGAGCGAGGGCGCGTCCATCATCGCGACCGGCTCGGCCGCCGCGCTCATGCCCCAGGGCATGGCGCAGGGGCAGCAGCCCGGCGCCAACCCCGGCGGCACCGGCTACGCCTACACCAAGCGCGCGCTGGCCGAGTACGTCCACGAGCTGGCGACCAACCTCGCGCCGCGCGGGATCCGCGCGAACGTCGTGCATCCGACCAACTGCAACACCCCGATGCTGCAGAGCGAGCCGATGTACCGGTCGTTCCGCCCGGACCTGGAGAACCCGACGCGCGCCGACGCCGAGCCGGCCTTCTACGTCCAGCAGGCCATGAAGGTCCCCTACGTCGAGCCCGAGGAGATCAGCAAGGCCGTGGTCTTCCTGGCGTCGGACGAGGCGGGCTTCGTGACCGGCATGCAGATGCGCGTCGACGCCGGCGGCTACCTCAGATGGCACGGCTACCGGGTCTGAGGCACCAGGACGACGAAGAACACCGATCAACCGCGACAGGGGAGGACGCCGTGAAGGTGCGGGTCGACTCGGAACGCTGCCAGGGCCACACGCTCTGCTCCATCATCGCCCCGGAGGTCTTCGAGCCCAGCGAGATCGACGGCCACTCGACCGTCGTCAAGGCGGACGTCCCGCCGGAGCTCGAAGAGAAGGTCGTCGAGGCCGTCAACTCCTGCCCGGAACGGGCGATCTCCACTTTCTAGAGATGCAGCCGCTGTCCGGGTGTCGTACTCCAGCCCAACCCCTCCGGGAGGGACCACCGCCGTGAGCACGGAAGACGTCGTCAACGACGGAGATCGCAAGAAGGTCCGGTACCAGTTCGACAAGCACGCGCCGGACTATCGCGAACGCTTCGACGAGATCACCCAGGAGATGCACGGCACGTGCCCCGTCGCCTGGTCGGACACCCACGGCGGGCACTGGGTCGCCGCCGGCGCCCGCGAGGTCTTCGAGCTCGCCACCCGCGCCGACGTCCTGTCCAACGACCACGACGTCCACGGCGAGCGCCGGGGGTACGCGGGCATCTCGATCCCGGCCGCCAAGCGGTCCGGGCGCGGCGGCTTCCTGGAGATGGACCCGCCCGAGCAGCGCTACTACCGGCAGGCGCTCAACCCGTACCTGTCCCCGGCGGCGGTCAGGCGCTGGCTCCCGGTGGTCGACGAGATCGTGCGGGCGACGCTGGACGAGCGGATCGAGGAAGGGCGGATCGACTTCGTCGACGACTTCGTCAACATCGTGCCGGCCGTCCTCACGATGGCCATGATGGGCATCCCGCTGAAGAACTGGGTCCTCTACAACGAGCCGTCGCACGCCGCGATCTACACCCCGCCGGACTCGCCGGACATGCAGCGGGTCATCGAGATGCACATCGCGATGATGGTGAACCTCGTCGAGCAGATGGAGGAGATCAAGGCCGACCCGCGGCCGGGCCTGATCGACGCGGTCGTCAACGCCGACATCGGCGGGCGGAAGCCGTCCGACGAGGACGCCCGCGGCGTGCTGGGCCTGCTCATCGGCGGCGGCTTCGACACGACGACGGCGCTCAGCGCGCACGCGCTGGAGTGGCTGTCGGAGAACCCGGAGGAGCGGGCGCGGCTGAGCCGCGAGCGGGACGCCCTGCTCGACTCGGCGACCGAGGAGTTCCTGCGCTTCTACAACCCGGCGGTCGGCGACGGGCGCACGTTCTCCCGGGACTGCGAGATCGGCGGCGTCCGGTTCGCGGAGGGGGAGCGGCTGTGGCTGTCGTGGGCGATGGCCAACAAGGACCCGTCCGCGTTCCCCGACCCCTACACGATCGACCTGGCCCGCAAGAACAACCGGCACAACAGCTTCGGTCTCGGCGTGCACCGCTGCATCGGCTCGAACGTCGCCCGGACGATCTTCAAGCGGATGATCGTCCAGGTGCTCGACCGGATCCCCGACTACGTGTGCGACCCCGCCGGCACGGTGCACTACGACACCGTCGGCGTGATCAACGGCATGCGCCATCTCCCGGCGACGTTCACCCCGGGGGAGCGGCTCGGCCCCGGCCTGGACGAGACCCTGGCCAGGCTGCAGAAGGTCTGCGACGAGCAGCAGCTCGCCGCGCCGGTCACGCGCATGCGGGGGCAGGCGAAGATCTGATGGAGCGGTACGACTTCGACCGGCACGCGCCCGACTACCGCCACCGGTTCGAATCGATCACGCGGGAGATGCACGAGAAGTGCCCCGTCGCCTGGTCGGACACCCACGGCGGCCACTGGGTCGCGGCCGGCAACCGCGAGGTCTTCGAGCTGGCCACGGCCGCCGAGTACCTCTCGAACGACAACGACATCGACAACGAGAGGCGCGGGTACGCGGGGATCCTCGTCCCGACGCCCGAGGTGCGGACGCGGGGCGGCTTCCTGGAGATGGACCCGCCCGCCCAGCGCCACTACCGGCAGGCGCTCAACCCGTACCTGTCGCCCGCGGCGATCAAACGCTGGATCCCGCTGGTCGACGAGGTCGTCCGGGCGGCGCTGGACGAGCGGATCGAGGACGGCCGGATCGACTTCGTCGAGGACTTCGCCAACGTCGTCCCGGCGGTCGTCACGATGGCGCTGATGGGCATCCCGCTGAAGAAGTGGGCCATCTACAACGAGCCGTCGCACGCCGCGATCTACACGCCGCCGGACTCGCCCGACATGGAGCGGGTCCTCACCCAGATGTTCGCGATGCTCGACGACCTGCGGGGAACGCTGGAGGAGATCCGGGCGAACCCCCGGCCGGGCCTGGTCGACGCGCTCGCCACCGCGCGGATCGACGGGCGGACGCCCCCGGACGAGGAGCTCCTCGGCGTGCTGGCCCTGCTCATCGGCGGCGGCTTCGACACGACGACGGCGCTGACCGCGCACGCGCTGGAGTGGCTGTCGGAGAACCCGGACGAGCGGGCCCGGCTGAGCCGCGAGCGGGACGCCCTGCTCGACTCGGCGACCGAGGAGTTCCTGCGCTTCTACACGCCGGCCCCGGGTGACGGGCGCACGATCGCCGCCGACTGCGAGATCGCCGGGACCCGGTTCGCGGAGGGGGAGCGGCTGTGGCTGTCCTGGGCGATGGCCAACCGCGACCCGGCGGCGTTCCCCGACCCGCACACCATCGACCTGGCCCGCAGGAACAACCGGCACAACAGCTTCGGTCTCGGCATCCACCGCTGCATCGGCTCGAACCTGGCGCGCACGGTGTTCAAGCGGATGCTCGTCCAGGTGCTCGACCGGATGCCGGACTTCGCCTGCGATCCCGATGGCGCCGTGCACTACGACACCATCGGCGTCATCAACGGCATGCGGAACCTGCCCGCGACGTTCACGCCCGGCGGGCGGCGCGGCCCCGGCCTGGACGAGACCCTGGCCGGGCTGCAGAAGGTCTGCGACGAGCAGCGGCTCGCCGAACCGGTCACGGCCAGGAGCACGCCGTCCGGGGCCGGCGGCTGAGCCCGCCCGCGCCGGCGACGACACCGAACGAGTGAGGAGACGACGTGGCCGGAGCGCCCGGACGTTCGCTGCCGCAGGTGACGCTGGAGAACGAGTTCTTCTGGACGTCGGGCGCCGACGGCCGGCTGCGCGTCCAGGAGTGCGGGTCGTGCGCGGCCCTGATCCATCCGCCGCGGCCGGTGTGCCGGTACTGCCGCGGGCGCGAGCTGGGCGTGCGGGCCGTGTCGGGGCTCGCGACGCTCATCGGCTTCACCGTGAACCACCGGTTCAGCCTGCCGGGGCTGCCCGCGCCCTACGTCGTCGCCCAGGTGGCGATCGAGGAGGACCCGCGCGTCCGGCTCACCACCAACGCCGTCGAGTGCGACCCGGACGACCTCCGGCTGGGCATGCGCATGGAGGCCGTGTTCGAGCGGCACGGGGACGTGTGGCTGCCGCTGTTCCGTCCCGCCGCCGAGCAGGGCGAGCCGGCTCCGCCGCCGCGTGACGAGATCGAGCCCGAGGACATGTGGCGGCACGTCCGCCCGATGGTCACCGAGGACAAGTTCGAGGACAAGGTCGCGATCACCGGCATCGGGACGTCGGAGATCGGGCGCCGGCAGCTGCGCCCGCCGCTGGCGCTGACGGTGGACGCCTGCGAGCGGGCCGTCGCGGACGCCGGCCTCGCCATGAGCGACGTCGACGGCCTGTCGACCTGGCCGGGCGCGGGGCAGCTCAGCGGGTTCGGCGAGGGCGGGGTCACGGCCCTTGAGGACGCGCTGGGCATCCGGCCGACCTGGTACAACGGCGGCGGCGAGACGTTCGGCCCGGGCGGCTCGGTGATCGGGGCGATGCTGGCGGTGGCCTCCGGCATGGCCCGGCACGTGCTGTGCTTCCGGACGATCTGGGAGTCCACCTACAACGAGCTGGTGAAGGCGGGCAGGATCGCTCCGCCGTCGGGCGGCGGCGGGATGATGGACGCGCTGCTCCCGTTCGGCGCGGTGTCGGCCGCGCACACCCTGGCCCAGACCGCGCAGCGCCACTTCGACCGCTACGGGACCACGCGCGAGACGCTGGGCTGGATCGCGCTGAACCAGCGGGCGAACGCGGCGATCAACCCGGCCGCCATCTACCGCGACCCGCTGACGATGGACGACTACCTCCAGGCCAGGACCATCACCACGCCGTTCGGGCTCTACGACTGCGACGTGCCGTGCGACGCCGCGGTGGCGGTGATCGTGTCGGCGAGGGACGCCGCGCGGGACCTGCCCCGGCCGCCCGTCCTGGTGGAGGCGGTGGGCACCCAGATCATCGAGCGGCTCGAATGGGACCAGAGCACGCTGACGCACGAACCGCAGGTCCTGGCGCAGGCCGCCCACCTCTGGACGCGCACGTCGCTGCGCCCCTCGGACGTCGACGTCGCGCAGCTGTACGACGGGTTCACGTTCAATTGCCTGTCCTGGATCGAGGCGCTCGGCTTCTGCGGCATCGGCGAGGCGGGCGATTTCCTCGACGGCGGCAAGAACATCGCCAGGGACGGCGTCCTCCCGCTCAACACCCACGGCGGCCAGCTCTCGCACGGCCGCACCCACGGCATGGGGCTGGTCCACGAGGCCGTCGTACAGTTGCGCGGCGAGGGTGGGCCGAGACAGGTGCCGGGAGCGCGGGTCGCCGCGGTCAGCGGCGGCGGGCTCACCCCCAGCGGAGTGATGCTGCTGAGAACGGACGCGTGACGTCCGGAAAGGTGAGGGACACATGGACGCCGAAGTCGCCGCACTGCTGCTCGTCCGGGTGGTCGTGGGCATCACCATGATCGCGCACGGGCTCAACCACTGGCGGGGCGGTGGCCGCATCGACGGCACCGCCCGCTGGTTCTCGGGGCTCGGCCTGCGGCAGGGGAGGCTCCAGGCGTGGATGAGCGTGGTCACCGAGATCGGCGCGGGCGCGCTGCTGATCGTCGGCCTCCTCACGCCGCTGGCCTGCGCGGCGGTCATCTCGGTGATGCTGGTCGCGGGGATCCTCGCGCACCGGCCCAACGGCTTCTTCGTCTTCAAGGAGGGCTACGAGTACGTCCTCGTCCTGGCCGTGGTCTCGCTGGCGCTGGCGCTGCTCGGCCCCGGGGAGTGGTCGGTGGACGACGCCGCCGGCATCGTGCTGGACGGCTGGGCGGGCGGGGCCGTCGCGCTCGGCGTGGCCGTGGCGGCGACGGCCGGCCTGCTGGCGACGTTCTGGCGGCCCGTGCCGAAGACGGCCGAACAGCAGGTTTGAGACTCTTACTTACAGCAGGCGAGAATGTTATTCTCGTCAGCATGGGCCGCGCGGTCGGCACGCTTCCCCCTGGAGGTCGCTGGTGGAGTTCGAGTTCGACGAGGACCAACGGCTCCTCCAGCAGATGGTCCGCGAGACGGTGACGAGGGCGCGGTCGCTGCCCGAGGAGCGGCTCTGGAAGGAGTACCGCGAACTCGGCTGGCTGGAGGCGCCGCCCGTCGAGCTGGCGATCGTCCTGGAGGAGCTCGCGTACGCCGCCGACCCGACGCCCTTCCTGGCCACGGTGACCTGGTTCGCGCCGCTCGCCGGACGGCTGCCCGAGGGATCGGGCACGGCGGTGTGCGACGGGACGGGCCGGTTCGTCCTGGACGCCGACCGCGCCGACGAGATCGCGCTGCTGACCGGCGACGGCGTCTCCGTGGTGAAGGGCCCGGACGTCGCCGCCGAGCGGGTCGACACGTTCGCCGGCACCCTGCACGTCGGCCGCGTGGACGCGCCCGGCCTCGTCGCCGGCGTCCCCGACCTGGCGCTCATGGGCCTGGCGATCTCCACGGTCGGCAGCTGCCGCCGCGTCCTGGACCTGGTCGTCGAGCACGTGAGGCAGCGGGTCCAGTTCGACGCGCCGATCGGCTCGTTCCAGGCCGTCAAGCACAAGGCCGCGGACATGCACGTGGCGATCGAGCGGGCCCGGGTGCTGGCCTACTTCTCGGCGCTGACGATCGCCGAGGACGACCCGCGCCGCCGCCGCGCCGCCGCGATGGCCAAGGCCGCCGCCGGCGAGTGCCAGCGCGTGGTGTTCAAGCACGGCCTGCAGCTGTTCGGCGCGATGGGCTTCACCTGGGAGAACGAGCTCCAGGTCCATCTCAAGCGGGCCAAGGCCTGCGACCTGCTGCTGGGATCGGCATCGGTGCACAGAAGGGCGCTGCTCGCATGAGGCTGGCCTCCGACCCCGGACTGGAGACGTTCCGCGCCGAGTTCGCCGCCTTCCTCGACGCGCACCTGCCGAGCGAGGCCGAGGCCGTGCCCCGGCCGCGGTCCAGCGCGGACGTGCCGGAGTGGGCCCGGCGGTGGCAGCGCACGCTGTTCGACGCGGGCTGGCTGCTGCCCGGCAATCCGCCCGAGTACGGCGGGCGGAACGCCACCCTGCCGCAGCAGCTCGTCCATCTGGAGGAGCTGTCGCGGCGCCGGATCTACCACAGCTTCAACCCGCAGGGCGTCGGCATCATCGCGGCCTCGATCCTGAGCTTCGGGACCGCGGAGCAGAAGCGGCGGTGGGCCGTCCCGATCCTGCGGGCGGAGATCACGGCCGCGCTCGGCATGAGCGAGCCGGGAGCCGGATCCGACCTCGCCGGACTGCGCACCCGCGCGACGCTCGAAGGCGGCCACTTCGTGCTGGACGGGCAGAAGGTGTGGACGTCCGGGGCGCACCACGCGGACGTCCTGCTGACCTTCGTGCGCACCGACCCCGACGCCCCGAAGCACAAGGGCATCAGCGTCCTGCTCGTCCCGACCGGAACCGAGGGAGTGGTGCGGCGGCCGTTCGCCTCCATCGTCGGGGAGGACGACGTCGACTTCAACGAGGTCTTCTTCACCGGCGCGCGGGTGCCGCGGGAGAACCTGATCGGCCCGCTCAACGGAGGCTGGCGCGTGGCCCACGGGTCCCTCGGGCACGAGCGGAACCTGCTGTGGCTGAGCTACGCCGAGCGGATGGAGGACCTGGTCCGGGACGCGCCCAGCGACGCCGAGTGGTACGCGACGCTGCAGATGGACCTGCAGGCCCTCCGCCTGCTCGGCTACCGGCAGCTCACCGGCGGCCGCGACCCGGCGGAGCTGTCGGTGCTCAAGCTGCTCGGCTCCGAGGCGGTGCAGACCGCGGCCCTGCACGCCTTCGAGGAGCACGGCGAGGACGCGCTGCCGCATCCCGGCCGGACCGCTCCGTACAACCACATGAACCTCGAGGTCTTCACCGCCAGCTGGTTCGACCGGTACGTGCGGAGCTTCGCCGGGACGATCGCCGGCGGGACGTCGGAGATCCAGCGCAACATCATCGCCGAGCGCGTCCTCGGCCTGCCCCGATGAGGAGAGACCGGTGGAGCAGAAGGACCAGATCCTGTACGAGGTCGAGGGCCGCGTGGCGGTCATCTCGCTGAACCGCCCCGAGGCGGCCAACGCGCAGAGCATGTCGTTGCTCGACGACCTGGACGCCGCGTGGTCGCGGGCCGAGGCCGACGACGAGGTGCGGGTCATCGTGCTGCGCGGCAACGGCCGGCACTTCTCGGCCGGCCACGACATCAAGGGCTCCGGCCCGGCCCCGGAGAAGTTCACGCTGGAGGACCTCTACAAGCTCGAAGCGCGCCGGTACCTGGGGTACTCGCTGCGGTGGCGGAACGTCCCCAAGCCGTCGAT
Organism: Actinomadura sp. GTD37; assembly: GCF_041951365.1. NCBI lineage: Bacteria > Bacillati > Actinomycetota > Actinomycetes > Streptosporangiales > Thermomonosporaceae > Actinomadura > Actinomadura sp. GTD37. The sequence continues at coordinate 490,493 of NZ_JBGNUS010000005.1, read as the reverse complement.
CGCGGCGGTGCAGGGCAAGTGCATCGCCGCCGGGCTCATGCTGTGCTGGCCGTGCGACCTGATCGTCGCGGCCGACGACGCGCAGTTCTCCGACCCGGTGCTGCACCTCGGCATAGGCGGAGTGGAGTACCACGGCCACACGTGGGAGCTGGGGCCGCGCAAGGCCAAGGAGATCCTGTTCACCGGCCGGCCGATGACCGCGCGGGAGGCGGAGCAGGTCGGCATGGTCAACCGGGTCGTCCCGGCCGCGGAGCTGGACGGCGCCGCGATGGAACTGGCCGGGCAGATCGCGCAGATGCACCCCTTCGCGCTGCGGCAGGCCAAGCGGGCCGTCAACCAGACCCTGGACGTGCAGGGCTTCTACGCCGCGATCCAGTCGGTGTTCGACACCCACCAGACCGGGCACGGCAACGCGTTCAGCGTCGGCGGCTTCCCCGTCCTCCTCCAGCGCGAGGACGTCCTCGACGGGATGAAGGACCGCCTCAAGGGCCAGTGACCGTTCGGACCGGATCGATCGAGTGGGAGGCCTGCTGATGCGGGTGGGGTTCATCGGACTGGGCAGTCAGGGCGCACCCATGGCGCGCCGGATCGTCGAGGCGGGCTTCGCGACCACGCTGTGGGCACGGCGCCCCGCGTCGGTGGAGCCGTTCGCCGCGACTCCCGCCGAGGTCGCCGGCACGCCCGCCGAGCTGGCGGCGGCCAGTGACCTGGTCTGCCTCTGCGTGGTCAACGACGCGGACGTGTCGGAGGTCGTCCTCGGCGAGCACGGCGTCCTGGCGGGCCTGCGCGAGGGCGGCGTGATCGCGGTGCACAGCACCGTCCACCCCGACACGTGCCGCCGGCTGGCCGCCGAGGCCGGGGGCGCCGGGGTCGCCGTGGTCGACGCGCCGGTCAGCGGCGGCGGCCCGGCGGCGGAGGAGGGGCGCCTGCTGGTGATGGCGGGCGGCGACCCGGACACGGTCGAGGCGTGCCGGCCGGTGTTCGCCTCCTACGCCGACCCCGTCGTGTACCTGGGGCCGCTGGGGTCCGGGCAGGTCACCAAGCTGCTCAACAACGTGCTGTTCACCGCCAACCTGGCCACGTCGGCGGGCGCGGTGGCGCTCGGCGGCGCGCTGGGCGTCGAGCCGGGGCGGCTCGCCGACGTGCTGTCCCACGGCAGCGGGAACAGCTTCGCGCTCGGCAGCATCGCCCGCGCCGGCGGCACCCTGGAGCATCTGGCCGCCCTCGCCGGGCCGCTGCTGCAGAAGGACGCCCGGCTGGTCGCCGCCCTCGCCGAGGCCGCCGGCGCGCGGCCCGGCGCGGTCATGGACGCCGCCGACGCCGCCCTCGCGCTGATGGAGCACCCTCGCTGATGGAGCACCCCCGATGAACATCACCATGATCCTGGAGATGGCGGTCTCGGCCGGGGACAGGACGGCGGTGACGGCGGGCGACCGGTCGTTGAAGGCGTCCGAGGTCCTGGCCCTCGCGGGCGCCGCCGCGGACCGCTTCCGGCGCCACCCCGCCGTCGTCTACCTGGGGGCCAACCACCCGGCCTACCCGGTCGCCCTGTTCGGGGCCGCGCTGGCGGGGATCCCGTTCGTCCCGGTGAACTACCGGCTGGGCGACCGCCAGCTCGCCGCCCTGCTGGACCGCCACCCGGGCGCCCTGGTCCTGCGGCCCGGCGACCTGGACGAGCTGGCCGAACCGGCGGAGCCGCACACCGGCGCGCCGCCGGGAACCGCCGCCCCGGCGGACGGCGACGCCGTGGCGGTGATCCTCTACACCAGCGGCACGACGTCGGAGCCCAAGCCGGCGGTGCTGCGGCACCGGCACCTGATGGCCTACATCCTGAACACCGTGGAGTTCGGGGCGGCGGGCGAGGACGACGCGGCGCTCGTCGCGGTCCCGCCGTACCACATCGCCGGCCTGGCGAACCTGCTGAGCAACCTCTACACGGGCCGGCGGATCGTCTACCTGGCCGCGTTCGACGCGGGGGAGTGGCTGGCGGCGGTGCGCCGGGAGCGGATCACGCACGCGCTGGTGGTGCCCACGATGCTGGCCCGGATCGCTGCCGCGGTGCCCGGCGGCGACGCGGGCGTGCCGACGCTGCGCAGCCTGGCCTACGGCGGCGCCCGGACGCCGCGGCCCGTCATCGAACGCGCGCTGCGGATCTTCCCGGGCACCGGGTTCGTCAACGCCTACGGGCTGACGGAGACGGCGTCGTCGGTGGCCGTCCTCGGGCCCGAGGACCACCGCGCCGCGCTGGCGTCGGCCGACCCGGCGGAGCGGGACCGGCTCGGGTCGGTCGGCAAGGCGCTGCCGGGGGTCGAGTTCCAGATCCGCGGCGAGGCCGGCGGGCTCCTCGGCACGGGCGAGACCGGGCTGGTGTTCGTGCGCGGGGAGCAGATCTCCGGCGAGTACGGCGGCCGGACCGCCCTCGAAGCGGACGGCTGGTTCGCCACCCGCGACCGGGGCCGGCTGGACGCGGGCGGCTACCTGTTCATCGAGGGCCGGGCCGACGACACGATCATCCGGGGCGGCGAGAACATCGCGCCCGCCGAGATCGAGGACGTCCTGCTGGCGCACCCGGCCGTCGCCGAGGCGGCGGTGCTCGGCGTCCCCGACCCCGAGTGGGGGCAGCGGCTCGTCGCCGTCGTCGTCGGCGCGGGCGGCGTCGGCGCGGGGGACCCCGGCGAGCTCAGGCGGTGGGTGCGGGAGCGGCTCCGCTCCTCGAAGACCCCCGACACCGTCGTGTTCCGTCCCGAGCTGCCGAGGACCGACACCGGCAAGCTGCTGCGCCGCGTCCTGCTCGCCGAGTTCGAGGCCCCTCAGGACTGAACGATCCGGCCGGAGACCCCGCCGGCGCAGAACTCCCAGACCTCCTCGGCGGTGAGCGGGTGGACGTTCTCGCCCGAGGCCGAGTGGGACCGGGCGATGAACATGGCGGTCTGCATCACCAGGGCGGCCGCGCGCCGCGGCCGGACGCTCGCGCGCAGCCGGCCGGCCGTCTCCATCTCCGCCATCAGCTCGGTGAACAGCGCGAGGAGCGGCGCGTGCGCGATCGCCACCTCGGTGGGGTGGGACATCATCAGCTGCGAGGCGAACTCGCTGAACAGCGGGTGCTTGGTGGCCGGGTCGGGGCGGGACAGCTCGAACAGCAGCTGCACGGCGATCTTGAGTCGCTGCAGCGGGTCGGCGGGCCCGGACGCGGCGGTGCGGATCTGCTCGGTGGAGCGGCGCAGCGCGTCCTCGAACAGGGCGAGCAGCAGCTCGTGCTTGCCGTCGAAGTGCTGGTAGAAGCTGCGCAGCGACTGGCGGGACCGGTCGACGACCTCCTGCACGGTGAAGTCCGTGGTGCCCTTCTCCATGATGATCACTTGGGCCGCGTCGAGGAACCGCTCCACCTTCTGCTCGGCGCGCAGCTTGACCGCTCGCGTGGAGCGCTCGACCGCGCGCTGCTTCCAGAGTGGTTCCTCGTTCGACGCCGTCACGGCCAGATCCTTCTGCGTCACATCGATACCTAACCGCCGGATGCGGGGTGCGCGTCCGGCCCTCGACCACGTCCGTCTCGTGGACGGGCGCGAGATGATTGTTCACCTTCTCTGAGAATAATATCTCCCCAGTAGCCACGCCGCTCACCCGTATCCTCTCTGCCTTCGTTCACCTCCTTTGAATGCTTGATTCTCATAGATGGAGAAGATAGTTTCCTTGATGTCGGGCCCCGGACTGGAGGAGACGGTCATGCGGAAGGACGACCTGATTCTGATCAGCGTCGACGATCACATCGTCGAGCCGCCGGACATGTTCGTGAACCATCTGCCGGAGCGGTACCGGGCCGAGGCGCCCCAGCTGGTGCACCGCGACGACGGCACCGACGTGTGGACGTTCCGCGGCGCGGTCATGCCCAACGTCGCCCTCAACGCGGTGGCGGGCCGGCCGAAGGAGGAGTACGGCCTGGAGCCGCAAGGCCTGGACGAGATCCGGCCCGGCTGCTACGACGTGCACGAGCGGGTCAAGGACATGAACGCCGGCGGCATCCTGGCGTCGATGAACTTCCCGACCTTCCCGGGGTTCGCGGCGCGGCTGTTCGCCACCGAGGACCCCGATTTCTCGATGGCGCTGGTGCGGGCGTACAACGACTGGCACATCGAGGAGTGGTGCGGGGCGTACCCCGGCCGGTTCATCCCGATGGCGCTGCCCGCGATCTGGGACGCGGAGCTCTGCGCCGCGGAGGTGCGGCGGGTCGCCGCCAAGGGCTGCCACTCGCTGACCTTCACCGAGAACCCGGCCGCGATGGGCTACCCCAGCTTCCACAACGAGCACTGGGACCCGCTCTGGCGGGCGCTCTGCGACACCGGGACCGTCCTGAACGTGCACATCGGCTCGTCGGGTCGGCTGGCGGTCCCGGCGGCGGACGGCCCGCCGGACGTGATGATCACCCTGCAGCCGATGAACATCGTCTCGGCGGCGGCGGACCTGCTGTGGTCCCGGGTGATCAAGAACTACCCGGACATCCGGATCGCGCTGTCGGAGGGCGGCACCGGCTGGATCCCCTACTTCCTGGAGCGGGTGGACCGCACCTTCGAGATGCACGCCACCTGGACGCTGCAGGACTTCGGCGGCAGGCTGCCCAGCGAGGTGTTCCGCGAGCACTTCCTGACCTGCTTCATCAGCGACCCGCTCGGGGTGCGGCTGCGGCACGACATCGGCATCGACAACATCTGCTGGGAGGCGGACTACCCGCACAGCGATTCGATGTGGCCGGACGCGCCCGAGGAGCTGCACGCGGTCCTGGAGCGCGAGTCGGTGCCCGACGAGGACACCCGCAAGATGACCTTCGAGAACGCGATGCGCTGGTACTCCTTCGACCCGTTCGCCCACGTCCCGCGCGAGCGGGCGACGGTGGGCGCGCTGCGCGAGGCGGCCGAGGGGCACGACGTGTCGATCCGGTCCCGCAGCCACCAGATCATCGCGCCCGCCGAGAAGCTCAAGGCGTACGAGGCCCGCGCGAAGGCCGCCGTGGCCGCCGCGGCCGGCGACTGAGCCTGCGGGGGCGCGGTCGTGAGGGTGCGCGGTTCATGAGGAGGCGCGGTTCGTGGAGGTGACCGTCGACCGGGACGTGTGCGTCGCGGCCGGGCAGTGCGCCGTGACCGCCGCCGGGGTGTTCGACCAGCGGGAAGAGGACGGCCTGGTCGTGCTCCTCCAGCAGGATCCGCCCCCGGAACTTGCCGCCGAGGTGCGGCTGGCCATGTCGCTGTGCCCGTCGCGGGCGATCACGGTGCGGGACTGACGCCCGTGCCCGAGCAGCCCGTGCCCGAGCAGCCCGTGCCCGAGCGGGTCGTCATCGTCGGTGCTTCGGCGGCGGGCCTGGCCACGGCCGAGGCGCTGCGCGAGAAGGGGTACGGCGGCGCGCTGACGCTGGTCGGGGCCGAGCGGCACGCCCCCTACGACCGGCCGCCCCTGTCCAAGCAGATCCTCACCGGCGCCTGGGAGCCGGAGCGGGCGGAACTGCGCGACGAGGCGGCGATCGGCAAGCTCGGCGCGGAGATCCTGCTGGGACGGCGCGCGACCGGGCTCGACGTCGCCGGGCGCACGGTGCCGCTGGACGGCGGCGACCGGCGGCCCTTCGACGCCCTGGTGATCGCCACGGGCGCCGCCCCGCGCCGGCTGCCCGGCCGCCGGCTCGCGGGGGTGCACGTCCTGCGCACCCTCGACGACGCCCTCGCGCTGCGCGAGAGCCTGCTCGGCGGGCCGAGGCTGGTCGTGGTCGGCGCGGGCTTCCTGGGCTGCGAGGTGGCCGCGGCGGCGCGCCGGATGGGCGTGGACGTCACCCTCGTCGACCCCCTGCCGGTGCCGATGCTGCGCCAGTTCGGCGACCGGATCGGGAGCCTGGTCGGGCGGCTGCACCGCGATCACGGGGCGGAGCTGCGGACGGGCGTCGGGGTCTCCCGGTTCGCCGAGTCCGCCGGGCGCGTGACCGCCGTCGAGCTGGCGGACGGCTCGGTGCTGGACGCCGACGCCGTCGTGGTCGCCGTCGGCGCGGCTCCCGCGACCGGATGGCTGGCGGGCTCGGGCCTGCCGCTGGGCGACGGCGTGGAGTGCGACGCCCGCTGCCGGGCGGCGCCCGGGATCTACGCCGCGGGCGACGTCGCGTCCTGGCGCAATCCCCGCTTCGGCGTGCGCATGCGGGTGGAGCACCGGCAGAACGCCACCGAGCAGGGGAGGGCCGTGGCGGCCGGCATCCTCGGCGAGCGGCGGCCGTTCGCGCCGGCGCCGTACTTCTGGACCGACCAGTACGACGCCCGCATCCAGGCGTACGGGATCTTCCCGCCGGACGCGGTGCCGGCCGTCGTGTCCGGGGACGTGGCCGGCCGCAAGTTCGTGGCCTCCTACAGCCGCGGCGGACGGGTGGTCGGGGTGCTCGGCTGGAACAGCCCGCGCGAGCTGATCAGGCAGCGGCAGGCCGTTCTCCCGGCGGCGCCCGGACCCGGCTGAACCGGCCGCCGAGTGAGCCTTGTCACACGGATGGAGAGCGACCTACTATTCGTTCAGTAGGTTTTCGAAGGGGGTCACGTGCCCGATCAACGGCCGTACGCCGCGCTCTTCGCGAAGGGCGAGGACCGCCGGCAGCGGATCCTGGCCGTCGCGCAGCGGCTGCTGATGCGCAACGGGTCGCGCGGCACCACGCTCGGGCAGATCGCCCGGGAGGCCGGCGTCACCTCGGCCGGCCTGCTGCACCACTTCGAGTCGAAGGAGAAACTGCTCCACGCGGTCCTGGACGCCCGCGACTCCTACGACGCCGAGAACATCGACGCGTTCGGCGACGTCGTCGACGAGCTGCGCGACTACGCCGAGCGGCTCCGGGAGACCCCCGACCTGGTCGGGATGTTCGTCGTGCTGCTCGCGGAGAGCCTCGTCCCGGAGGCTCCGCTGCACGAGCGCTTCCTCGACCGCTATCAGTTCTCCCTCCACGCCGTCGCGGAGAGCATCCGGCGCGGTCAGCGCGCCGGCCGGTACCGCACCGACCTGGATCCGGCCTTGAAGGCCGTGGAGATCATGGCCTTCCTCTACGGGATAGAGACATCATGGCTGCTCGACCCTTCGATTCCGCTGGCCGAGACGTGCAGGGAGTACACCGAATCGCTCGCCCGGCAGCTCGCCGTGCCGTCCGACGCACGCTGAGGCACCGGCTGGTCGTGGTCTCGCCGAACGTGGCCGAGGTGGTGCGGTTCACCGGCGGCTGGCTGTTCGACCAGGGGATGGCGGGCTGGGACGTCACGGTCCTGCGGGCCGACAACGCCGACCCCCGGCCGCTGCGGATCCTCGGGGCCCGCGTCGCCAGCCTGGAGCCGGTGCTCGCGTCGCCGGTCCGGGGCCCGCGGTCGCAGGCCGTCGCCGTCCACGCGGATCTGTACGACTCCGATCCGCGGGTGCGGCGGATGGTGCGGGGCGCCGTCGACGAGGACTTGGGCGAGGTGCGGGTCTGGGGCGGCCCGCGGGCCGTGGAGCCGGGCGACGGCAGCGGTTCGGTGCGCTACCGGCTCAGCGTGGCGGCGCGGGCGTTCAAGGCCCAGGCGCTGGCCGCGGTCGCCGTCCCGGACGTCGCGGAGGGGGCGGTCGAGGTGTTCCGGGGGGTCGAGCTGCTGCGCTCGTCCAACCCCGCCTGACCGGGGCCAGTGACATAGACCGGCTGACATAGACCGGCTGACGGAGACCGGCTGACGGAGACCGGCTGACGGAGACCGGCTGACGGAGACCGGCTGACGGAGACCGGCTGACGGAGACCGGCTGACGGAGACCGGCTGACGGAGACCGCCCGCCGTCCTCCGGGCCGTTCCGGCCGGAAGGGCGGCGGGCGGGCGCCGGGTCAGAGCCGGTAGAGGGCGCGCGCGTTCTCGCCGAGGATCTTGGTGCGCGCCTCGGCCGACAGCCCGGCCATCTTCCCCTCGACCGCCGCGAGCGGGTTCGGGTAGAGGCAGGTGGGGTGCGGGAAGTCGGTCTCGAACATGATGGAGTCCTCGCCGATCGCCTCGACGAGCGCGGGCAGCCTGTTCCGGCTGGACTCGAACCAGTACGTCGCGTACAGGTTGCTGCGGAAGTACTCCGACGGGAGCTTCTTGAGCCTGGCCAGGTCGCCGGGCGCGTTCTCGGTCATCTCGTAGTCGAGCGCTTCGAGGATGAAGGGCACCCATCCGCAGCCGCTCTCCACCGACACCATCTTCAGGCCGGGGTGGCGGTCGAACATGCCCGAGACGATCACGTTGGCGACGACGCGGGCGTTGCCGATGAACAGCAGCGTGCCGCCGAGCGCCAGCCTGGTGTCGGCCGGATGGGACGGCCACGAGTACTTGCCGTAGAACGTCATCGAGGTGACGCTCGCGCCGATGTGGAAGTGCACCGGCAGCCGCAGCTCGGTGCAGGCCTCCCAGAACGGGTCCCAGGCGCGGTCGGCGAGGTCGGGCGCGCCGAGGTCCTGCGGGTCGGACGTCATGTTGATGCCGCGCGCCCCGAGGGCCCCCACGCGGCGGGCCTCGGCGACGCACGCGGCGACGTCCCAGGCGGGCATCAGCGGCAGCGGCAGCAGGCGGTTGCCGGACTCCTCCTGGATCTGGGCCTGCCGGTCGTTGTAGAGCTCGATCGTCCTGCGGCCCAGGTCGCGGTCGCTCGCCGCGTTGAAACCCTGGCCGCCGAGGCCGATCGTGCTGGGGAAGACGACCTGCGCGTCGATGCCCGACTCGTCCATGACCCGCAGGCGGACCTCCGGGTCCCAGGCTCCGCGGTGGATCTCCTCGTGGTCCCAGTGGTGCAGCGCCAGGTCCGCAGGCGCCTTCGAGCCGTCGCGGCCGACGACGCCCCCGGCGCTGAAGCGGCCCATGGGGTGGCCGTCGAACACCCACATCTTCTGGCCGTCGACCTCCTCCACGCGGGGGACGCGGTCGCGGATGGAGGCCGGCGCGATGCTGGTGAACAGATCGGGGTGCTCGCACCAGTGAGAATCTGCATCTACCACAAAGCTTGTCTTCTCCATGACAATGAGAATACGGTTCTCATCACGAGTAGAGCAAGCATTCACTCACATGGATCTCCGGAGCCAGCCGTGGACAAGGAAGCCCTGGACCGCAGCCTCGCCCGGCGGTTGCTCGACCACATCGAGCACCGCACGACCGACCTCGCCGACGCCGTGCTGGAGCTGCCGACCGGCGGCTACTCGGACGAGAGCCACGCGGAGGAGGTCGAGGTCCTGTTCCGCGACCAGCCGCTGGTCCTCTGCCTGTCGGGAGCGCTGCCGGGGCCGGAGACCTACCGGACCGTCGACCTGTGCGGCGTCCCGATCCTGCTGACCCGGGACGCCGGGGGGCGGGTGCGCGCGATGGCGAACGCCTGCCGGCACCGCGGCGTCCGGGTCGCCGACGGCGCGGGGAAGGCCAAGCGGCTCAGCTGCCCCTTCCACGCCTGGACCTACGACCTCGCCGGCCGGCTCGACCGGATCCCGTTCGGCGAGGCCTTCGAGGGGATGCGCCGGGAGGACAAGGGCCTGGTCGAGCTGCCGGTCGCGGAGGGCCACGGGCTGATCATCGGCCGGCTCCGGCCGGGGCCCGTCCCGGACGTCGACGGCTACCTGGGCCCGGGGCTCGCGGACGAGCTGTCCATGTTCGGCTTCGCGGACTGGGAGCCGCACGGCGACCCGCACGTCCACCCGGTCGCCGCGAACTGGAAGGTCACGCTGGACACGTTCCGGGAGAACTACCACTTCAACGTCCTGCACCGGCGGACGCTGGCGACCTACGCCCACGGCGGCGTGCTGACCTTCGACCCGTTCGGGCCGCACCTGCGCAACTGCTCGGCGCTGCGCTCGATCGACGAGCTGCGGGACGTGCCGGAAGAGGACTGGCGCGACGTCGGCAGGCACTTCAGCTACCAGTACGCGCTCTTCCCCAACACCAGCCTGACGCTGGACGGCCGGCACATCGAGCTGTGGCAGATCCTCCCGGTGGACGCGCGGACGTCCGAGGTCGTGCACACCGCGTACCTGCGCCCCGGCCTGAGCGGGGAGGAGCGCGCGAAGGTCGTGGAGATGGCGCCGTGGATCTGCGAGACCGTCGTCGACGGCGAGGACTTCTGGGTCGCGGGCCGGACCGAGCCCGGCGTCCGGAGCGGCCTGCTGGACACGGTCGTGTTCGGGCGCAACGAGCCGGCGCCCCAGCACCTGCACCGGGGGTTCGCCGCGGCCCTCCGGGCCTCCCGGGAGCGCCGGTCGGAGTGACGGCGCCACGCCCGGGACCGCGGCCGGCGTCAGCCGGTGTCGATCCACACCGACTTGACGTTCAGGTACTCGTCGAGCGCCCGCTCGCCCATCTCGCGGCCGTACCCGCTCATCCGGTAGCCGCCGAACGGGACCGCGGGGTCCATGAGCAGCATCGAGTTGACCCACACCGTCCCGGCCCGCAGCTCGCCCGCCAGCCGGTGCGCCGTGCCGACGTCCCGCGTCCAGACGCCGCCGGCGAGCCCGTAGGACGTGTCGTTGGCCCGGACGGCGACCTCCTCGGCGGTGTCGAACGGCAGCACGCACGCGACCGGGCCGAAGATCTCCTCCCGGGCGACCCGCATGTCGTCCCGCACGTCCGTGAGGACGGTGGGCGCCACGAAGTAGCCCTTGGCGAGGTCTCCGGTCTCGACGCGCCCGCCCCCGGCGGCGGTGCGCGCGCCCTCCTCCCCGGCCACGTCGAGGTACCCGGTGACGCGCGCCAGCTGCTCGGCCGACACCACGGGCCCGATCCTCGTCTCCGGGTCCAGGCTGTCGCCGACCTTCAGCCCGTCCGCGAACGCCGAGACGCCCTCGACGAACTCGTCGTAGACGGGGCGCTCCACATAGACGCGGGTGCCGGCGCAGCACACCTGGCCGGAGAACATGAACACGCCCATGGCCGCGCCGGGGATCGCGCGCGCGAGGTCGGCGTCGGCGAACACGATGTCGGGGGACTTGCCGCCGAGTTCGAGCGAGAGCCGCTTCAGGTTGCCCGCCGAGGCGCGGACGATCTTCTGCCCCACCTCGGTCGACCCGGTGAACGCCACCTTGTCGACGCCGCCGTGCTCGGCCAGCGCCGCGCCGGCCTCGCCGAAGCCGGTCACGATGTTCAGGACGCCGTCCGGAAGGCCGATCCCGGTCGCCAGCTCGCCGATGCGGAGCGCGGCGAGGCCCGCCTCCTCGGCGGGCTTGAGCACCATCGTGCAGCCGGTGGCGAGCGCCGGCGCGATCTTCCAGACCGCGTTGTTGACCGGCCGGTTCCACGGGACGATCGCGGCGACGACGCCGACCGGCTCCCGGAGGGTGTAGCTCAGCACCCGTCCCGGGACCGAGTTCGGGATGGTCTCGCCGTGGATCTTCGTGGCCCAGCCGGCGAAGTAGCGCAGCACCTCGGCCTCCCACGGGGGCGTCCGGCCGGACCGGGGACGCCCGACCGGGAGGCCCATGTCGAGCACTTCCAGCAGGTGCAGCTCGTCGTAGTGCTCCTCCACCGCGTCCGCGAGCCGCCAGAGCAGGGTCTGGCGCTCCCGCGGGGCCATCCGCCCCCACGGCCCCTCCAGCGCCGCCCGCGCCGCGCGGACCGCCCGGTCGGCGTCCTCGGCGCCGCCCGCCGCGAGTTCGGCGATGACCTCGCCGGTCGACGGGTTGACGCTCGGGAAGGTCCGGCCGGACGCCGCCGCGGCCCACCGCCCGCCGATGAGCAGCTCGCCGGGCCGTCCGGCGAGGAAGGAGGGCGCCGGCGCTCCGGCGCGGGGGAGTGTCGACATGCCCGTCACTGTAACGACGCGGGCCTCTATATAAAAGAGCGTTCACTCACTACACTAAAAAGTAAACACTCACCTTGTATGCGGGGGGAGCGATGGACGCGAGCACGCCGGAGAGCGGCGCCCTGCCCGACGACTGGTGCCTGCGGCACTTCGACCACCTGTCGCCCGACCTGGCCGCCACCATGCCGGCGACGATGGCCCGGATGCGCGAGCTGTGCCCCGTCGGCCGCAGCGACGAGCACGGCGGCTTCTGGGTGGTCTCGACGTACGAGGAGGCCCTCCGGGTCGCCCAGGACTGGGAGGTCTACAGCTCCGCGCACGGCCTGGCGATCACCGGGCGCAAGGGCGTCGTCCGCAACCTGCCGGTCGAGGCCGACCCGCCGGAGCAGCGCGTCTACAAGCGCCTGGTCAACCCGCACTTCACCCCCGCCGCCGTCGCGCGCTGGGAGCGGGCGACCCGCGACCTCGTGAACCGGCTCATCGACGGCTTCGTCGCGGACGGCGAGTGCGAGTTCATGGACGGCTTCGCCCGCCCGCTGCCCAGCCTGGCGTTCTTCGAGCTGGCGCTGAACGCGCCCGCCGAGGACCTGGAGAAGGTCGCCTACCTGGCGTCGAAGTCGTCGGTCCCCGACGATCCCGAGCAGCGCGAGTGCTGGCTCGGCCTGTACGCGTGGATCAAGGAGTTCACGGCGCGCCGGCGCGCCGAGCCGCCGCGCGGCGACGTCGTCGACGCCGTCCTGGACGCCGAGATCGACGGCCGCCCCATCACCGAGGACGAGGTCATCGGCACCGTGCAGCTGCTGATCCTCGGCGGGCTGGAGACCACGGCCGGGGCGCTCGGGCTGATGGTCGAGCGGTTCTGCCGCCGTCCGGAGATCCCCGACCTGCTGCGCGCGCGGCCGGAGCTGATCCCGGGCGCCGTGCCGGAGCTGCTGCGGATCGACCCCCCGTTCGTCTCCGTCGGCCGCACCGCGGTGCGCGACGCCGAACTCGGCGGCCGCGAGATCAAGCGCGGCGACAAGGTGCTGATCCACTGGGCCTCGGCGAACCGGGACGCCGCCGAGTTCGCCGACCCCGACTCCGTCGTCCTCGGCCGCGAGCGCAACCGGCACCTCAGCTTCGGCGCCGGGCCGCACCGCTGCGCGGGCTCCAACCTCGCCCGCCTCAACCTGCGGGTGGCGCTGGAGGAACTGCTGCCGCGGCTGCGGGACCTCCGGCTGCGGGACGGCGCGGCGATCGAGTACCACCGCGGCCTGACCCGCTCGCCGCTCACCCTGCCGATCACGTTCACGCCCGGCCCCCGCCTCGGCGGCTGACCCCGGGCCGACCCGAAGAGGAGGCCGGCCCATGGCCGAGCGGACGCTTCTGACGAACGCACGCGTGCTGACCTGCTCCGGCGATCCGGCGGAGCGGCCCTTCGACGGCGACGTCCTCATCGAGGGCGACCGCATCGCCCGCGTCGCGCCGGGCCGGCTGGAGGTGGACCCGGCGTCGGTCCGGGTGGCCGACCTGCGCGGCGCGACCGTGCTGCCCGGCCTCGGCGACGCGCACACCCACATCAGCTGGCCGCTGGACTTCGTGTTCGACCACGCGGGCGTCGCGGCGGCGCCGCCCGGCGCCCACATGCTCGACGTCGCCGCCGTGGTCCGGACGTTCCTGGAGAGCGGCTACACCTTCATCATCGGCGCGGGCACCACCCAGCCGCTCGACGACCTGCTCGCCAAGGACGGGATCGACCGGGGCCTGATCCCGGGCCCGCGCATCGTGCCCGGCGGACCGATGATCGCCGGGGTGGGCGGGCTCGGGTCCGAGGGCGAGCTGATGGAGGTCGCCGCGGACGCCCGGCGGCTCAGGGAGATCGTCGCCCGCCAGTGCGACCTGGGCGTGCGGTCGCTCAAGCTCTTCATCTCCGGGGACGGCGTCGTGCCCGAGCACCCGTCCGAGGACGTCTACATGAACGACGAGATGCTGCTCGCCGCCGTCGCGGAGGCCGACCGGCACGGTGCGTTCGTCACCGTCCACGCGCGCGGCTCGGCGAGCGTCGCGATGGCCGCGCGCACCGGCGTCCGGATCATCCACCACGCGTGCTTCCTCGACGACGAGGCGTTCGCCGCGCTGGAGGCCCGGCGCGACGACGTCTGGGTGTGCCCCGGTCTGCACTACCTCTACGCGATGGTGAGCGGGCACGCCGAGCCGTGGGGCATGACGCCCGAGCGGATCGAGGCGTCGGGCTACCACGACGAGTTCCGCTCCCAGGTGGACGGGCTGCACAAGCTGAGGGCGGCCGGCATCCGGCTGCTGTCCGGCGGCGACTTCGGCCACCAGTGGACGCGCCACGGCACCTACGCCGCCGAAATGCAGCGGTACGTCGAACTGGTGGACATGGCGCCGGTCGAGGCGCTCCACACGGCCACCCGCAACATGGGGCACGTCGCCGGGCTGGACATCGGGCAGGTCCGGGAGGGGTTCCTCGCCGACCTGGTCGTCGTGGACGGCGACCCGGCCGCGGACGTGACCGTCCTGCAACGGCCCGACCTGCGGCGGGCCGTCATCAAGGACGGGAAGTTCGCCCACGTCAACCCCGGGGTCTACCCGTGACCGACGCGTCCCGCGAGTTCCTCGTTGAGCCCGGGGCGGGCGAGATCCTGTCCGGGGTCGACACGCTCGCGCGCCTGCTGCTCCTGCGGCAGCGGCTGGACGAGCGGGACGGCCTGACCACCGCCACGATGGTCTCCGGCTACCCCGGCTCGCCGCTCGGCGCCTTCGACCTGGCCTTGGAGGGCCTGGGCGGCGACGCGCTCGCCGCGCACCGGATCGTCCACCGCCCCGGGCTCAACGAGGAACTCGCCGCCGTGGCCGTCTGGGGCAGCCAGATGGGCGCGGCCGTCGAGTACGACGGCGTCGACGGCGTCGCGGGCGCCTGGTACGGCAAGGCCCCGGGACTCGACCGCAGCGGGGACGCGCTGAAGCACGCGAACGCGATGGGCGCCGGCCCCAACGGCGGCGTCGTCATGTTCTGCGGCGACGACCCGGCGTCCAAGTCGTCCACGCTCGCCTCCGACAGCCACCACGCGTTCGAGGACGCCTGCGTCCCCGTGCTGTTCCCCGCCGACCAGCAGGACGTCCTCGACCTCGGCGTGCACGCCTTCCGGCTCTCCCGGTACTGCGGGGCGTGGGCCGCCCTGAAGATCGTCACCGCGGTCGCCGACGGCATCGGCGCGGTCGACCTCGATCCCGCCCGGCACGCCCCGCGCGAGCCGGACGGCGTCGTCGTCGACGGGCGGCCGTGGCGGCATCGGCCGCTCGCGAGGATCGGCCCGCACGCCGTGCCCGACCAGGAGGCGCTCGTGGTGGAGCACCGGCTCCGGGCCGCCCGCGCGTACGCGCGCCACAACGGGCTCGACCGGGTGGTGGGCGCGGACCCGGGGGCGGGCCTCGGCGTGGTGTGCGCGGGCAAGACCTACCTCGACGTCGTCCAGGCATTCGCCGACCTCGGCGTGCCCCTCGCCGGCCTGGCCGGCGCGGGCGTGCGGATCCTCAAGCTCGGCATGACGTATCCGCTGGTGGAGGAGACGGTCCTGGAGTTCGCCGACTCGGTGGACGAACTGGTCGTCATCGAGGAGAAGCGGCCGTTCATCGAGAACCGCCTGCGCGGCATCCTGCACGAGGCCGGAAGCGGGACGCCCGTCTCCGGCAAGCGCCGCGCCGGGAAGACCCTCGCGTCGTCGGTCGGCGAACTCGACCCCGCGGCCGTGGCCGCGATCCTCGGCCGCGTCATGCCCGCGCTCACCCCGCGCCGGGCGGCGCGCGTCCCGCTGCCGCTGCTCGGCCTTCCGGCGCGGGCGCCGGGCTACTGCAGCGGATGCCCGCACAACAGGTCCACGCTCGTCCCGGACGGCGCGCTCGCCGGCGGCGGCGTCGGCTGCCACGGGATCATGTACTTCGAGGCGCGCAACGCGGGAATGCGGGCCCTCCCGCCGACCCCGATGGGCGCCGAGGGCGTCCCGTGGATCGGCCTGGCGCCGTTCGTCGCCGACCCGCACCTCATCCAGAACCTGGGCGACGGCACGCTCAGCCATTCCGGGACGCTCGCCGTCCGGGCGAGCGTCGCCGCCGGGACCGACATCACCTTCAAGATCCTCTACAACGCGGCCGTGGCCATGACCGGCGGCCAGGACGTCACCGGGCTGATGGACGTCCCCGCGCTGACCCGGGCGCTGGCGGCCGAGGGCGTCGCCAGGATCGTCGTCTGCGCCGAGGACCCCGCGCGCTACGGACGCGGGGCGCGGTGGGCGCCGGGCGTCCGGGTGCACGGCCGGGACCGGCTCCCGCGGGTGCAGGAGGAACTGCGCCGCGTGCCCGGCGTCACGGTGATCGTCTACGACCAGCGGTGCGCGGCGGAGGCCCGCAGGCTGCGCAAGCGGGGGCTCCTGGCGGAGCCGCCGCGCCGGGTCGTCATCAACGAGGCCGTGTGCGAGGGATGCGGCGACTGCGGCGCCAAGAGCAACTGCCTGTCGGTGCTGCCGCACGCCACCGAGTTCGGCGAGAAGCGGCGGATCCACGAGTCGTCGTGCAACCGGGACTACAGCTGCCTCGACGGCGACTGCCCGTCGTTCGTGACCATCACCCCGAAGCGCCGCGGCCGGCGCCGGACGTCCGTCCGCACGCGGAACCGTCCGTCGCCCCCGCCCGGGTCGCCGCCGGATCCCGCGCCGCCGCCGATCGACGGGCGGTACGGCATCTACTTCACCGGGATCGGCGGCACCGGCGTCGTCACCGCCAACCGCATCATCGCGTCCGCCGCCGAGGCCGCCGGGCTGGCGGTCGGGGGGATCGACCAGACGGGCCTGTCCCAGAAGGCCGGCTCCGTGGCCTCGCACCTGCAGCTCGCCGAGACCAGGGGCGCCCTCGGCTCGGCGGCCGTGCACGGCGGCGGCGCCGACCTCTACCTGTCCGGCGACATCCTGCAGGCCGCCGCCGCGCAGCACCTCGCCAAGATCCGCCCCGGCCGGACGACCGCCGTGGTCGACCGGGCCGTCACGCCCACCGCGGCCATGCTGCAGAGCGGCCTCGGCCCGCCCGATCTGCCGAGCCTCGAACGGGCCGTCACCGAGGCGGCCGGCGAGGACCGCGTCACCTTCGTCGACGCCAAGCGCATCGCCGAGGCCGTGTTCGCCGACCACCTCCTCGCGAACACCGTCCTGCTCGGCGCGGCGTTCCAGCTCGGCGGCCTGCCGCTCGCACCGGCCGACGTCGACCGGGCGATGGGGCGCCGCGGCCCCGCCTCCGCCGCCGGACGGGAGGCGTTCCGGTGGGGCCGGTGGGCGGTGCACGACCCCGCCGCCGTCGAGGCGGCCCTGGACGCCGCCGAGCGCGCGGACGGCGTCCTCGACCCGTCACCGGCCGCGCGCACGGCGGCGGCGGAGCTGGTCGGCCGCCGCGACCTGCCGGGGGAGCTGCGCGACCTGCTCGCCCGGCGCGCGGCGCAGGCGATCGACTACCAGGACGTCCGGCGGGCGGAGCGGTTCCTCGGCCTCGTCGAGCGCGCGGCGGCCCGGGACGACGCCGGGCACGGGTGGGAGCTCACCCGCGCGGTCGCCGAGTCCTGGTTCAAGCTCCTCACCTACAAGGACGAGTACGAGGTGGCCCGCCTGCACCGGAAGGCCGACTACGGCCGGATCGCGCGCGATCTCGGGATCGAGGGCCCGTACTCGGTGGCCTACCATCTGCACCCGCCGATCCTGCGCCGGTTCGGCCTCACCCGGAAACTGTCGCTGACCTGGCCGTACGCGCTCGCCTTCCCCGTGCTCGCCCGGCTGAGGCGGCTGCGGGGGACGCCGCTGGACGTCTTCGGCCTGCACCCCGACCGGCGCACCGAGCGGGCCGTCATCGGGGAGTACGAGCGGCTGATCGGCGAGGCCGTCCGGCCGTCGTCGGCCGCGCCGTACGACGCGCTGGTGCGGGCCGCCGCCTCGGCCATGTCGATCAAGGGCTACGGCCCGATCAAGGAGGACGCCGTGGCCGCCTGGCGCGGGACCGCCGGGGGAGGGGTGCCGTGATCAAGCGGATCACGCTCGTGACCGGGGACGAGGGCGCCGCCGACCTGCGGGACGCGGCCGCCGGCGCGCTGGACGCGCCGCCGGGCGTCAGGCCGTCCCGGGTGGCGGTCTCCACGGCCCTGCCCGGCCTCACCGGCCCCGAGCCCAGGCATGACGGGATCGGCGTGGAGTGGTTCACCGACGCCGGCCACCTGCGGCGGTTCGAGAAATGGCTCGGCGCCCCCGGCAACGCCCCCGGCAGCGCCCCCGGCCCGGTGCTGGTCGCCGAGGAGTCCGTCATGCGCGGCGCCGCCTGGCTCGACCGGCGGTGGCGGGACGGCGGCGAGAAGCTGAAGCACATGGCCGTCGCCGTGCGCGCCGAAGGGCTGACGCCCGCCGGGTTCTCCGAGCGCTGGCGCGGCCACTCCGGCCGGAACATCGCGGACCAGGTCAAGGGGCTCGCCTACGTACAGAACCACCCGGTCCCGCGCGCCACCGGCCAATGGGCGTACGACGCCGTGAACGAGGTCTACTTCGACGACATCGCGGGTCTGCGGGCGAGGATCGAGTGGTTCCGCGAGAACCTCCCCGGCCCGGTACGAAGCGACCTGTTCCGAGCGTCGTGGTTCCTGGCCGTCCGCGAAGAGGTCCTCTCGGCGTAGCCGCCTAGGACAGCAGCCTCCGCGCGATGCGGACCTCCGCCCCGGCGAGGATCATCGGCAGCGCCGCGGAACTCTGCAGCGCGGGCCCGAGCACACCGTCCAGGAGTTCGTGGGCCTGCACGCCGTAGCGTCCGAGCGTCAGCGCGAGCGGGCCGCCGGGCTCCGCCGGGCAGCGCGGCGGCTCGGGGAAGCACCACTTGAACGGCACGCCCGGCGTCGTGAAGCACACCTCGACGTAGTCGGAGCGCGCCGGGCACGGGTGGACGCCTTCGAGCGCCGCCGGCACGAACGCCTCGTCCGACCGGGGGCCGGGAGGGGAGGACGGCGCGGTCACGGCCGCGCCGACCGGAGCGACGGGGGGAGGCCGATGCTGCGCGGTTCGAGGTAGCCGCGCAGCCCCTCGGGGCCGAGTTCGCGGCCGAGCCCGGACTCCTTGAAGCCGCCGAACGGCGCCAGCGGGAACGGCGGGTAGCCGCCGTTGATCGCGACGCTCCCCGTCCGGACGCGCCGGGCGACCCGCAGGCCCCGGGCCGGATCGCCGGTCCACACGCCGCCCGACAGGCCGTACGGCGAGTCGTTGGCGATGCGGACGGCGTCGTCCTCGCCGTCGTAGGGGATGAGGCAGAGGACGGGGCCGAAGATCTCCTCGCGGGCCGTCCGCATGGAGTTGTCCACGTCGGCGAGGACGGTCGGCTCGACGTACCAGCCCTTCGGCAGGTGCGGCGGGCGTCCGCCTCCGGACGCCACCCGGGCGCCGTCCGCGACGGCGAGGCCGACGTACCCGAGGACCCGCTCGCGCTGGCGTTCGGCGACGAGCGGCCCGACGACGGTGGCGGGGTCGTGCGGGTCGCCCACCGGCACCGCCGCGGCCGCCGCGGCGGCGGCCTCGACCGCCTCCGCGTAGCGCGACCGGGGGATCAGGACGCGGGTGTGCGCGCCGCAGACCTGCCCGGACAGGTGCATGGCGCCGGCCACGAGCCCCGGCATGAGGCCGGCCGCGTCGGCGTCGTCGAGGACGACGGCGGCCGACTTGCCGCCGAGTTCGAGGGAGACCCGCGTCACCCGCTCGCCGCACAGGCTCATGATCCGCTTGCCGGCCGCCGTCGATCCGGTGAACGCGACCTTGTCGACGCCGGCGTGCGTCACGAGGTGCTCGCCGGCCTCGCGGCCTCCGGGGACGACGTTGAGCGCGCCCGGCGGGACCCCCGCCTCCGCCAGGGCCTCCGCCAGGACGAAGTTGCTCAGCGGAGCCTCGGGCGGCGGCTTGAGGACCACGGTGCATCCCGCCGCCAGCGCCGGGGCCGCCTTCCAGGCCGCCAGCGTGACCGGGGCGTTCCACGGGACGATCGCCGCGACGACCCCGACCGGCTCGTTCGTCACGAGGCCGGCGCGGTCTCCGGCGACGACCTCGCGCTCGAACGCGAACTCGGTGATCAGCCGGGCGTAGTAGTCGAACAGGGCGGCGACCATCCCGGTCTGGGCCCGCGGCGCCTGGCTGACCGCGCAGCCGGTCTCCTCGACGGTGATCGCGGCGATGTCGGCCTCGCGTCCGCGCAGGATCCCGGCGGCGCGCGCCAGCACCTCGGACCGCTCCGCCGGCGGCATGCGCGGCCAGGGGCCGTCGTCGAACGCCGCGCGCGCCGCGTCGACCGCGCGGTCGATGTCGGCCGCCGTGGCGACCGGGACCTCGCCGACGACCTCCTCCGTCGCGGGGGAGACGACGGCGAGCAGGTCGCCGCCGGCCGGCGGCGCCCACGCGCCGCCGATGAAGAACGCGCGCCGGCGCATCAGCCGGCCGTCCACCGCGCCTCCAGCCATCGGGCCTCCCGCGATCGGCTCCGGGGGGCCACACGATAGCAAAGTAAGTGAACGCCCGCTACGCTAAGCGAAAGTATGTGAAGGCTCACTTGCCGAGAGGACGTGCCGATGGACCTGCTCCTGCGCCGGGCCTCGCTGATCGACGGCACCGGCGGCCCGGCCCGGCCCGCCGACGTCGCCGTCGACGGCGGCCGCATCTCCGCCGTCCGCGCGCCCGGCGAGCTCGCGCCCGGCGAGGGCGCCGAGGTCGTCGATCTGGACGGGCTGGTCCTGGCCCCCGGCTTCATCGACGTCCACACCCACTACGACGCGCAGATCCTCTGGGACGGCGACCTCACCCCCTCCAGCTGGCACGGCGTGACGAGCGTCGTCATGGGCAACTGCGGCTTCGGCGTCGCGCCGGCGCTCCCGGCCCACCGCGAGACCCTCGTCCGGACGCTGGAGAACGTCGAGGGGATGTCGATGGAGGCCCTCGAAGCCGGCATCGACTGGTGCTTCGAGTCGTTCCCCGAGTACCTGGCCGCCATCGACCGGCGGCCCAAGCGGCTCAACGCCGGCGCGTTCATCGGGCACTCGCCGCTGCGCCTGTTCGTGGTCGGCGGCGAGGAGCGGCCGGCCACCGCCGCCGAGATCGACACGATGCGGCGCGTCGTGCGCGAGGCCGTCCAGGCCGGCGCCATCGGCTTCTCGACCTCGCGGCAGCCCGCCCACCAGGGCGCCTACGGGCGGCCGGTGCCGAGCCGGTTCGCCGAGACCGCGGAGGTCTACGAGATCGCGTCCGTGCTCGGCGAACTGGGCAGGGGCATCGTGCAGGTGTCGATCGGCCCCGGCATGTTCGTCGGCCAGTTCTCCGAGCTGGCGGTGCGCACCGGGATCCCGGTCACCTGGACCGCGCTGGTGGCGCGGGCCGACAAGCCCGGCGCCGCGCTGCGCACCGTGGAGCGCGGCGCCGCGCTGCCCGGCGAGGTCTACCCGCAGATCGCCTGCCGGCCGATCGTCATGCAGATCGGCATGGCCGACCCCGGGCCGCTCGCCGAGATCGACGCCTGGAAGGACGTCCTGGCCCGCCCCCGCGCCGAGCGCGCGGACCTCTACCGCGACCCGGCCTGGCGCCACCGCGCCCGCGAGGCGACCCTGGACGCCTGGAGCCGCCGCTGGCCGAAGACCAGCGTCGAGGAGACCGGCGCCCACCGCGACGCGATCGGGATTCCGCTCGACCGGCTGGCGCGCGACCGGGGCACGACGCCCTTCGACCTGATGCTCGACCTGGCGCTGAGCGACGGGATGGCCACCCGGTTCCGGATCGTCCTGGACAACGACGGGGACGACGAGGTCGGCGAGCTGCTCGCCGACGACCGCACGCTGCTCGGCCTCTCCGACGCGGGCGCGCACGCCACCCAGCTCTGCGACGCCTGCTTCTCCACCCACCTGCTCGGGCACTGGGTGCGCGAGCGCAAGGCGATCACGCTGGAGCACGCCGTCTGGCGGCTGACCGGCCACCCGCACCGGGCGTTCCGCATCGCCGGCCGCGGACTCGTGCGCGAGGGCTTCCACGCCGACCTGGTCGCCTTCGACCCGCGCACGGTCGGCACCACGCCCATCGAGCGGGTGCACGACCAGCCCGGCGGCGCCGACCGGCTCGTCGTGCGCAGCACGGGCGTCGAGCACACGTGGGTCAACGGGGCGGCGATCCGCTCCGGCGGCCGGGACGTCCCCGGCGCCGCCCCGGGCGCGCTCATCTCGGCGGCGGGCGCCGTCCAGGGGAAGGGGCGGGCATGACCGCCACCGACGCGCCCGGCGTGTACTTCGACCCGTACGACGTCGCCGTCAACGCCGACCCCTACCCGGTGTACCGCCGGCTGCGCGAGGAGGCCCCGCTCTACCGCAACGAGGAGCACGACTTCTACGCGGTGAGCCGGTTCGAGGACGTCGACCGCGGGCTGACCGACCCGGCGACCTTCATCTCGGGGCGCGGCGGCATCCTCGAACTGATCAAGGCCGGGATCGAGATCCCGCCGGGCACGCTCATCTTCGAGGACCCGCCGATCCACACCGTCCACCGCAGGCTGCTGTCCGGGGTGTTCACGCCGAAGAAGGTGACGGCCCTCGAACCGAAGATCCGCGACTTCTGCGCCCGCAGCCTCGACCCGCTGGTCGGCGCCGGCGGCTTCGACTTCATCGCCGATCTCGGCGCGCAGGTGCCGATGCGGACCATCGGGATGCTGCTCGGGATCCCGGAGCAGGACCAGGAGGCCATCCGCGACCGCGTCGACGACAGCCTCCGCACCGAGGCCGGCAAGCCCATGGACCCCTCGGGCTTCATGGCCCACATGGAGATGTTCGCCGAGTACATCGAGTGGCGCGCCGGGCACCCGTCCGACGACATCATGACCGACCTGCTCAACGCCGAGTTCGAGGACGAGACGGGGACGCGCCGCCGGCTGGCCCGCGAGGAGATCCTCACCTACGTGAACGTCGTCGCCGGCGCCGGCAACGAGACGACGAACCGCCTGATCGGCTGGACGGGGAAGGTGCTGGCCGACCATCCGGACCAGCGGCGCGCCCTGGCCGAGGACCCCTCCCTCGTCCCCGCCGCCATCGAGGAGCTGCTCCGCTACGAGCCGCCCGCGCACAACATCGCCCGGTACGTGGCGAGGGACGTCGAGGTGCACGGCCGGGTGGTGCCCGAGGGCGCCGCCATGCTCTTCATCGCGGGCTCGGCCAACCGCGACGACCGGCGCTACCCGGACGGCGACCGGTTCGACATCCACCGGGAGTTCAGCCAGCCCCTCACGTTCGGCCGCGGCATCCACTTCTGCCTGGGCGCGGCGCTGGCCCGGCTGGAGGGGCGCATCGTCCTGGAGGAGGTCCTCAAGCGGTTCCCCGAGTGGGAGGTCGACACCGGCGCCGCCAGACTGGTCTCGACCTCCACGGTCCGCGGCTGGGACTCGCTCCCGGTGCGCACCGGGTAGCCGGCGGCGGGGGCGGCCCGCACCGGCTCAGCCGATCGCGCGGCGCGGCTCCGCGGGCGCGGCCCGGCCGAACAGCCGGTCGGCCTGGAGGGCGAGCAGCGTCTCGTACCTCCAGCCGGGGTCCTGGAGGCGGTCGCCGAACAGCTCCTCCAGCCGCCGCATGCGGTAGCGGACCGTCTGCGGGTGGACCGACAGGCGCGCGGCGACCTCCGGGAACGTGCCGCCCGTCGCCAGCCATTCGAGCAGCGTGCCCTCCAGGCGCCTGCGCTGGTCGGGCCGCATGCCGGCGAAGACGGCGAGGCGGCGGGCGACGAGCCGCCTCGCGACGTCCTCGTCGCCGGCCATCAGCAGGGCCGGGAGGTGGTCGGTGCAGCGGACGTGCTCCACGTCCCCGAGGCGGCCGCCGCGCAGCAGGGTGAGGGCGCGGTCGGCCAGGCGCCGCGACAGCTGCGCGTCCCGGGGCGGGACGCCGGGGCCGACCGCGTGCCGGATCCCGCGCAGCGCCCGCCGGAGCACGTCCAGGCGGCCGGGCCCGTCGGGGTCGGGCAGCAGCAGGCAGGGGTCGGGCCGCTGCAGGTCGACGAGGACGTCCGGGTCGAGCGCGGGCGCCATCCGGTCGGCGGCGCGCGCCGGCCCGTCCAGCGCGACGCACGCGACCGCGCGCGGCAGCCGCCAGTGCGCGGCCCGGGACAGCTCGGCGGCGGTCTCCGCCGTCGGGCCGGAGAGCAGCGCGTCCAGCAGGCGCGCCCGCTTGGCCCGCAGCGCGCCGCAGTCCCGGTCGGCCCGCTCGGCGTAGCCGGCCGTGAAGTCCGAGCTGATCTTGTCGACGGCGGCGAAGAGCGCCTCGGTGAGCCGGCAGAGCTGCTCGGACGAGGCGCCGGTCTCGCGGCAGACGCGGGCGAATCGCCGCCAGGCGATCTGCGTGCCGACGCGGAAGGCGGCCTGGAGCGAGTCCAGCGGGAGGCCCTGGGCGCAGGCGTCCTCGCCCAGCGACCGGAACAGGGCGGCCTCCTCGCTCCGCGACATGCGCGGGTTCGCGAGCCGTTCGAGGTAGGGCCGCGCCGGCCCGCCGGCGCCGGGCCGGCGGGCCGCGGCGTCGCCGCGCAGCAGCGCCGCGACCAGCGGGACCGTCCGCGCGGACTCTTCGAGGATCTCCTCGGCGAGAGAGGGCAGCTCGGCCCGGACGCGTGCGATGGGATCGCGGTCCGCCGCGGCCACCGGGAGGGGCCACTGCCCGCAAGACACTTGCCACATGCGGCCTCCTTCGTCTCTAATGTGAGAACGGTACTCTCAAAATCGGATACATCAATGCCCCATCGGGAGCATGGTCTTGCCCCACCGCCATGCCGCGGGAGCCGGAGGACGTACGTGAGCACCGACAGCACCGTGAGCGCCGACAGCGCCGTCTACTGGGACCCCTACGACCCCGCCTGCTCCGAGCAGCCCTACCCGATCTACCACCGCCTGCTGGACGAGGCGCCGCTCTACTACAACGACAAGCACGACTTCTACGCCGTGACCCGGTACGCCGACATGGAGCGGGGCCTGCCGGACTGGCAGACGTTCTCCTCGTCCCGGGGCAACATCCTGGAGATCATCAAGTCGGGCATGGAGATCCCGCCGGGCACCCTCATCATGGAGGACCCCCGGATCCACGACATCCACCGCCGGCTGCTCGCCCGCGTCTTCACCGTCCGCCGGATCGCGGCACTGGAACCGCAGGTCCGCCGGTTCTGCGCGGGCGTCCTCGACCCGCTGGCGGGCGCGGACGGGTTCGACCTCGTCGCGGCCGTCGGCGCCGAGATGCCGATGCGCGTCATCGGCATGCTGCTCGGCATCCCGGAAGGCGACCAGGCGTCCATCCGGGACACGGTCGACGACTTCCTGCGCACCGAGGAGGGCGGGCAGATGGACCTGTCCGCCGGCGCGGTCCTCAGCAACGAGATGCTCGCCGAGTACATCGACTGGCGCGCGAAGAACCCGTCCGACGACCTGATGACCGAGCTGCTCAACGCGGAGTTCGAGGACGAGAACGGCGTGACGCGCAAGCTCACCCGCGACGAGGTCCTCATGTACGTCACGGTCGTCGCCGGCGCCGGGAACGAGACGACGGGACGGCTCATCGGCTGGACCGGGTCCGTGCTGGCCCAGCACCCCGGCCAGCGCCGGGAGCTCGTGGACGACCCGTCGCTCATCCCGAACGCCGTCGAGGAGCTGCTGCGCTACGAGCCGACCGGCCACGCCATCGCCCGGTACGTCACCCGGGACGTGGAGTTCCACGGCCGGACGGTCCCGGCGGGCAGCTCCATGGTGTTCATCGTCGCCGCGGCGAACCGCGACCGGCGGCGCTACACCGACCCCGACCGGTTCGACATCCACCGCTCGATCGGCCAGCAGATGACCTTCGGCCACGGGGTGCACTTCTGCCTGGGCGCCGCGCTGGCCCGGCTGGAGGGCCGGATCGCCCTGGAGGAGCTGCTCAAGCGCTTCCCCAGGTGGGACGTCGACTGGGACCGCGCCAGGCTCGCCTCGACCTCGACCGTCCGCGGCTGGGAGACCCTGCCGATCACGATCGGGTGACCGGGCCGCCGTGCCCGCGCCCGTGCCTCAGAAAGATAACAAACACTCACTTACTTGTGTACAACACCGTGATCAACTGATTAGGCTGTCGCGACCTTCCGTGGTGTGACGTAGCACACACTGACTGTCCGACGTGGTCGGGAGCGCTGAATGGCGGGAACGAGCGAGGGAGCGCGGGCCGCGGGCTCGCGGGCCGGCCGGGGCGCGGCGGCCGGCCGCGAGTTCTTGTGGCGGCGGGCGGACGGCGCGGTCTACCAGACCGGCGTCCTGTTCATCACCACCATCGAGGGCTTCCGCAAGACCTGGGACGTCCGGCAGTGGTGGGGCGAGTACATCGAGCAGTGCTACTTCATCTCCCGGGTGACCGCGCTGCCCGTCATGCTCATCGCGCTGCCCCTCGGCGGCACGATCTCGCTCCAGGTCGGGCAGATCGTCCGGCAGATCGGCGCCCAGTCCGGCACCGGGGCCGCGGTCGTCCAGGCACTGGTGACCCAGGTGGCGCCGATGGCCGCGGCCCTGCTCATCTCCGGGGCCGGCGGCTCGGCGATGACCTCCGACATGGGGGCGCGGCGGATCCGCGACGAGCTGGACGCCATGGAGGTCATGGCGATCAACCCGATCCACCGGCTGGTCACCCCGCGGCTGTGGGCGGCCAGCACGGTGGGCGCGATGCTCTGCTCCGTCGTGATCCTCGCCGGTGTCGTCGGCGGCTACTACTTCAACGTCGTCCAGCAGGGCGTCACGCCGGGCTCGTACTTCGACGGCGCGACCACGCTGCTCCAGACGTCCGACCTGATGATCACGCTCTTCAAGGCATGGATCTTCGGCTTCATCGCCGCCTCGGTCGCCTGCTGGAAGGGGATGAACTGCGCGTACGGGCCGAACGGGGTCGGCCGGGCGGTCAACCAGGCCGTCGTCATCGCGGCGCTGCTGGTGTTCGCGGCCAACTACGTGATCTCCACCCTCGCCTACGTGCTGTTCCCGCCCCGGACGTGAAGGTGCGACCGATGCTGCCCATCTCCCCCCGCACCCGCCGGCTCGCCGCGGCGATCCAGGTGCGCCCCACCGCCGCGGGCGTCAGCGACTTCCTGATCTTCGTCGGCCGGCTGCTGCACGTCACGGCGGTGGACATCCTGCGCGGCCGGCACCTCAGGACGGTGTTCCGCCAGGTCTCCGACATCGTCGCCGGCGTCGGCGCCACCGTCGTCGGCCTCGGCATGATGTTCGTCGTCTTCTTCATGTCGTTCTTCACCGGCACGACCGTCGGCCTGCAGGCGGTGCCGGGCCTGGAGCGGGTCGGCGCGCAGTCGCTGGTCGGCCTGGTCGCCAGCTACGCCAACGTCCGCGAGGTCACCCCGATCATCGCCGGGATCGCACTGATCTTCCAGCTCGGCGCGGCCTTCACCGCCGAGATCGGCGCGATGCGGATCTCCGAGGAGATCGACGCGCTGGAGGCGATGGCGATCAACTCGCTGTCGTACCTGGTGGCGACCCGGGTCGTCGCGACGCTGATCGCGCTGGTCCCGCTGCACCTGATCGCGCTGTTCGCCGCCTTCTTCGCCACCAAGCTGATCTCGGTCGGCTTCTTCGGGGTGTCACCGGGGATCTATGACTACTACTTCCACCTCTACCTGCCGCCGATCGACGTGTTCTACAGCGTCGTCAAGGTGCTGGTGTTCGCCTTCATCATCATGGTCATCCACTGCTACCGGGGCTTCACCGCCGCCGGCGGCCCGGTGGGCGTGGGCATCGCCACCGGACGCGCCATCCGCGAGTCGATGGTGGCGATCATCATGGTGAACCTGCTGCTCTCCTACATCTTCTGGGGACAGGGCGGGACGGTGAGCCTGACCGGATGAACAACAGCGATCTGTCCCCGCGGTCGCGGCGCGTGTTCGGACTCCTCGGCGCCGGAGCCATCGCCGCCGGAGCCCTGGCGGGCTACCTCGGCGTCCGGCAGAGCCATCCCGAGGCCACCTACTACGAGGCCGTGTTCAGCAAGGTCGGCCCCGGACTGGACGGCCAGTCGGACGTGAAGATCCGCGGCATCAACGTCGGCGGGGTCGACAAGGTCACCCTCGACCCGGGCGGCGCCGTCCGGGTGCGGCTCCGGCTCGACAAGGGCGTCCGGATGCCGGCGTCCGGCACGCTGGCGATCCAGCCGCTGTCGGTCTTCGGCCCGAAGTTCATCGAGCTGGATCCCGGGACGGGCGAGGTGTCCGGCCCCTACCTGCCCGCCGGGTCGACCGTCACCAGCACCCGCGTCCCGCCGGAGCTGAGCGACATGGCGGGGCCGGCGCACGAGCTGCTCAGCGCGATCGACCCGGACGACGTCGCGACCATCCTGCGGACGTTCTCGCAGGGCCTCGACGGACGCGGCCCGCAGCTGGCCGAGACCATCGACGACGGCGCCACGCTGCTGTCGGTGTCGACGCGGAACCTCCGCGACCTGCGGACGCTGATCGGCAACACGGCGGCGCTGAGCGCCACCCTCGACGACAGCGGCGAAGCGGTCGTCCGGCTGACCCGCGCGCTCAACGTCATCGACCCGATCCTGGTCAGCGACCCGGCGGCGTTCAACGCGACGCTGAAGCGGACCAGCCGGGTGTCCACCGAGATCACCTCGCTGCTGCGCGCGAACCCCGGGGCGCCCGGCGCCATCATCTCCAGCGTCGTCCCGGCCGTCGATGTCGGCTACCGCCACCGCGACACGACCCCGCAGTTCATCACCGCCTCGGGCGCCTTCTTCGACCAGGTGGCCGGGCTGCTGAAGGTCAAGGGGCCGCACGGCACCGTGCTGTCCACCGAATCGGTGCAGCTGTACGTCGACGACCTGCTCTGCACGTCCGTCCTCGGGCTGTGCAGGCCCGCCCCCGGGCCGCTGCCGGGCCGTCCGGGCCGGGGAGGATCATGATGAGCCTTCGCAGCCTCCTGCGCCGGCCGCGCCGCGGCGGCACCGCCGGCGGGCCGAGCCGGCGGGCCTCCGTCCGCTTCGCGCTGTTCGCGGTCCTCACGGTCGCGCTGACCGCCTACCTCGCCGTCAAGATCATGGGCACCGACTTCGCGTCGTCCTACCGGCTGGTCGCCACCTTCGACGACGTCTCCGGGCTGAAGGAGGGCGACCTGGTGAAGGTGCGGGGCGCCACGGTCGGGCGGGTCGACGGCATCGCCGTGACGAGCGGCCGGGCGCGGGTCACGGTCTCGGTGCGCGACGGCGTCCGGCTGCCGGTCGACTCGGTCGCGGAGGTCCGGTGGCGCGACCTGATCGGGGCGCGCGAGCTCTACCTGAACCCCGGTGCGAGCGGCCGGCTGCTGCCGCCCGGGGGCACGGTGAAGCACACCAAGGGGACGGTCGACCTCGGCGCCGTGATCAACAGCCTCGGGCCGCTCACCGGCAGCCTCGACCCGGACCAGCTCAACCAGATCCTGCGGTCGTTCTCGGTCGCGCTCGACGGCAACCAGGGCGACATCAACCAGATCATCAAGAACCTGGGCCTGCTGCTGGACACCTTCGGCTCGCGCGGCGCCACGATCGACCAGATGCTCAAGGACTACCGGACGGTGACCGGCGCCGTCGCCACCCGGGACCGGCAGATCGCCGAGGTGGTCGACAACCTGTCGTCGCTCACCGAGGCGTTCGCGTCCAGCGGCACGACGCTCGACACCGCGCTGGTGCGGATGAGCCGGTTCAGCGGCCGCCTCGACCAGGCCGTCGGCGGCGGCGCGCGGGAACTCGGGCAGGTCGTCACCTCCACCAAGGACCTGCTGGAGATCGCCCGCACGAACATGAAGGTCCTCAGCGGCGTCGTCAACGGGCTGCCCGCCTCGCTGCAGGCGCTGCTGTCGGTGATGGACGGCGGCCACTTCGTCCGCTCGGCGATGGTGTGCCTCAGCCTCAACGAGCTCCAGGACCCGTGCCCGTTCACCCCCGTCCTGCCGTTCCCGCCCGCGCAGGTCCCGGGCGGGGGCGGCGGGGGCGGCGCGCCGAAGATGACGGCCGCCCAGCGCGCGGAGTTCGCCAAGGTGGCCTCGCTGTTCCTGCTGAACGCCGCGAACGCCGGAGGTGAACGCTGATGGCCGGCCGGACCTACCGGGGGTACCGCACCACCCGCGTCACCCTGATCGGGGTGGTGGGGATCGCGGTCGCGCTCCTGCTCGCCTACGCCTACGGCGCCCTCGGGCTCGGCGAGCGCGGGTACACGATGACCGGGGTGTTCACCGGCGCGGGCGGGCTCAAGGCCGGGGACGACGTCCAGCTCGCCGGGGTGCGCGTCGGACGGGTCGAGAGCGTCCGCCCCGACTTCCGCCGCGGGCACGTGATCATCAAGTGGAAGGTGCACGGCGGCATCGACCTCGGGCCGCAGACGCGCGCCGACGTGCGGGCGGCGAACCTGCTCGGCGGGCAGTACCTGAAGCTGTCCGGCCCGGTCGCCAAGCCCTACCTGGGCAGCCTGCCGGAGTCGCGGCGCCGCGTCCCCCTCGACCGGACGAGCATCCCCTACACGCTCAACCAGGCGATCAACTCCTCGACGGGCCTGGTGACCCGGCTCGACACGAAGTCGATCGACCGGATCCTGAAGGAGGCCGCGGGGATCAGGCTGCCCGGTCAGAAGGAGCTCGCCGCCATGCTGGCCGACCTGGACACCCTGACCACCACGCTCAACGAGCGCGCCCCCGAGGTGCAGGCGATCATCGCGGGCAGCGGCAGGCTCACCTCGGTGCTCGCGAGCAAGGACCGGCAGCTCGGCACCCTCCTGGAGCAGGCCGAGGAGCTGCTGGACGTGCTGGCCCACCGCCGCGCCGAGCTGGCGACCGCGCTCGGCCGGGGGTCCAGGGCCGTCGGCACCCTCGGCCGGGTGATCTCCAAGCACCGCGCCGACCTGCGCACGATGCTCGACGACATGCACTACGTGCTGCGGAACCTCGGCGGCGCGGAGAGCCTGCGGAACCTCAACATCGCCCTCGCGTGGCTCGGCCCGGCGGCCACCCAGCTCACCCAGACCACCAACTCCAACGGCCGCTGGCTCGAAGGCTCGATCGCCGGGATCGGCCCCCTCCAGCCCAGCATGCTCGGGCCGCAGCCGAGCTACCTGCCGCCGAACTACCCGCATCCGGCGGTCACCCCGGTCCCGCCCGACGTCGCCGGAGGTGGCAATTGATCCGCCGTTCGATCCACCGGCCGGTCCACCGGCGGCGTCCCCTCGCCGCCGTCCTGGCGGCCTGCGCGCTCGCCGCGGGCTGCACCGCCCTCCCGGTGGGCGCGGGCTCGGGCTCCTACCGGGTGACGGCGTACTTCACCAAGGCCGTCGCCTTCTACCCCAAGTCGCAGGTCCAGGTGATGGGCATGCGCGTCGGGACGGTCGAATCGGTCACCCCGCAGCAGGACGGCAGGGTCAAGGTGGTCGCCTCGATCGACGAGGACGTCCCGCTGCCCGCCGACGCGCGCGCCGCGATCGTCCCGCTCAGCCTGATCGGCGAGCGCACCCTGACGTTCGCGCCCGCGTGGCGGCCGGGCACGTCCAGGCTGCGCGACGACGCGGTCGTCCCCGTCGAGCGCACCGAGGTCCCGGTCGAGGTCGACCAGGCGCTGAAGTCCTTCACCACCCTGCTGAAGTCGTTCAACCTCGCCGACGCCAACAAGATGCTGCACGACGGGGCGCAGGCCATGTCCGGCAACGGCACCGCGTTCAACCGGGCCCTGCAGCAGACCGCCGACCTCACCACCACGCTGGCGGGGCAGGACCGGCAGCTGCTCCAGGTCGCCGCGAACCTGCACAAGCTGGCGAAGCAGGTCAACGGCCGGCAGCGCACCGTGACCAAGCTGATCGACGACTTCGCGACGGTGAGCGACGCGCTCGTGGGGGAGCGGCGGGAGATCGCCGCCTTCATCACCTCGCTCGCCGACCTGGTGCGCGAGGGCAAGGTCCTGATCACCGACTACCGGGAGTCCCTGGTCTCCGACCTCGGCACGATCGCGCAGATCTCCCTGGTGGTGAAGGGGAACTCGGCGCGGACCGCGGAGTTCGTGCGGGCGATCGGCCCGCTGGTCTACGGGTCGCAGAACATGACCAACTACAAGACCCACTCGTTCACCAGCCGGGTCGCGCTCGACAACGTGCTCCGCGGCTACCTGGCGGCCGCGATGCGCGAGCCGTCGGTCAGCGAGAAGGTCCCCTGCCTGCCGCCGCCCTGGTCCAACTGCGAGTGAGGATGCCGTCATGAAGCAGATGATCGTGGTTGCCGCGCTGGCCGCCGCGCTCGCGGTCTCGGGCTGCTCCTACCAGACCGCCGGGTCTCCGCAGGGCGGCATGCGGCTCTCCGCCGACTTCACCGACGTGCAGAACCTCGCCGTCGGGCACGCCGTCCAGATCAACGGCGTGCGGATCGGCACCGTCACCGGGATCGAGCTCATCGGCACCGGGGCGAGCTCGCGGGTCCGGGTGAGCATGTCGCTGAAGGACGGGCTCAAGGTGCCGCGGGGCACCTCCGCGGAGCTGTCGATCACCTCGCTGCTCGGCGAGAACTTCGTGGGGCTCCTCCCGCCGCGCACCGGCCTGAACAGCGGGCCGTTCCTGGCCGACGGCACCGTGCTGTCCGCGACCCGTGTGGTGCCGGCGTTCGAGCAGGTGGTGGGCAAGGCGGCGCCGCTGCTGGAGGCGGTCTCGACCGGCGACGTCGGGACGATCGTGGACGCCGGCGCGACCGCGTTCGGCGGCAAGGGCGAGCAGCTCGGCACGATGACGCGCCAGGTCGACGACCTGGTCGCGCTGTTCGCCGCGCAGCGGTCCCAGCTGGACTCGGCCCTGACGCACTTCGCGAGCCTCGGGCGCACGCTGGCCGCGAACGAGAAGCAGCTCGGGAGGCTCCCGGGCGGCCTCGCCGAGGCGACCCGCGTCCTGGAGCGGAACAAGGACGAGATGATCGACACGCTCGACAAGATCACCAAGCTGGTCGGCGCGATGGACGACACGGTGCTGCTGGGGCGCGTCGGCGAGATCAGGCAGCTGGTCCGGCAGCTGGGCCCGCTCCTCCAGACGGTCGCCGCCGACGACTCCAACCTGGGCGGGCTCATCGCCAAGATGGAGAACTTCGTGACGAAGCTTCCGAAGGGCGTCTTCAACGGCCAGCTGCTCACCTATCCGGTGCTCAGGCCGGTCATGAGCGGGAAGACCCGGGCCGCGCCCGGTCCGCCGCAGGCGGCCCAGCTGTTCACCTCGCTGAACAAGCTGATGGAGAGGCGGTCGGGATGACCCGGCGGATCATCGTCAACCTCGCCGTCTTCTGCGTACTCGGCGTGGTGCTGACGGCCTGGGCCCTGGGCAACGTGGTCACGGTCAACGTGCCGGAGCGCTACTACAGGCTCGGCGTCGAGTTCGAGTCGTCGCCCGGCCTGCAGCCGGGCTTCGACGTCGGCTACCTCGGCGTCGGCGTCGGCAAGATCCACTCGGTGCGGCTGGAGGGCCGCAAGGTGATCGCCGACCTGGACATCGACCGCGGCCAGCGGATCCCCGGCAACGCCGTCGCGGTCGCGGGCCGCAAGTCGGCGATCGGCGAGCCGTACGTCAGCCTCGAACTGCCGCCGGGCACCGCCGGCGGCCCGCCGCTGCGCCGCGGCGCGGTGATCCCGCTGTCGCGCACCAGCGTCGCGGCGTCCTACGACGAGCTGTTCACCGCCGCCAACCAGGCGGTCACCGGCCTGAACGCCCAGGACCTGCGGACCTTCAGCCGCGAGCTGGCGGCCGGCTGGGACGGGCGGTCGGACTCGCTGCGCAAGATCCTGGACGGCACCGGCCAGCTCACCGGGACGTTCGCCGCGAACAGCGAGCTGCTCGACGGCCTGATCGGCGAGATGACGACGACCACGACGCTGCTCACCGCGAAGCGCGGCGAGCTGGCCGGCGGGCTCGACGACCTCTCCCGGGTCGTGGACTCGCTCGCGCGGAGCGACACGGAGCTGAAGCGGCTGACCGAGGACGCCCCCGGGCTGCTCGGCACGTTCGAGAGGATCCTGTCGCGGACCCGGGCGCAGAACGGCTGCACGCTCAGGAACCTCGGCACCGCGATGCCCGTCGTCCTCGACGACCGGTCGATCGAGTCGCTGGAGTACGCCGAGTCGCACGCGACCGAGATGGTCAAGGTGCTCGAGATGGTCGCCCCGCCGGACGAGGAGCCGGCCAGCCTGCACATCGACTTCATCATCACCGGCGACAAGCCCGCGCCGGCCCCCGAGTACAAGAACCTGAAGCCCCTGCCGGACGTCGGCTCGATACCGGCGTGCTCGGGCGTCCGGGTGCCCGCGCCGGAGAGGGCGGCGAAGGGCGCGGCGGCGAACGGCGCGGGGGCGTCCCCGGACTCCTGGGCCGCGGCGACGCCGGACGACGTCGCCGTCCGCAACGCCTCCGGCAAGGAGCACGACTCGGGCGGCGGCCCGTGGCTGATCTACACCCCGGCCCTGATCGCGCTCGCGATATTGATCTTCACCACCCGCCGGACGCTCGCCGTCGTCTGGCAGACCCTGCGCCGACGCACCCCTGGAGCCTGATATGACGTCCGAACCGGCGAAGAAGCCTGGAACGCGGGTCGAGCCCGAGTACGAGGACGACCTGCGGGAGCTGTTCGAGCGGCTGCTGCAGGGAGCGCGGATCGCCGCGGAGCCGGCGGAGGGCGGGGACGAGTCCGCCGCCGGCCCCGCGTCCGGCCCGCAGGAGGGCAAGGCCGAAGAGCGGGAGAAGACCGGGAAGCGGAAGAAGGCCAACGAGCCCGAGAAGGCCGGGACGGAGACCGAAGCCGAGGAGGAGAGCGAAGCCGAGGAGGAGACCGCGGCCGAGGAGGAGGCCGAGGCCGAGCCCGCGGCCGAGGCGGAGAAGCCCGCCGCCGGAGAGGACGAGCCCGCGAAGGGGCGCCTCCGCCGCAGGCCGGGTCCCGTGCCGGGCCTCCGCCGCTGGGCGGCGCCCGCCCTCGCGGTGCTGGTCGCCGCGGCCGTCGGCGCCTCGGGGTTCTTCGCCGGGCGCGCGACGAGCGCGGACGAGGACGCGCCGCGCAGGCAGGTGGCCGTCCGCGCCGGCGAGATCGCCAACACCCTCTACAACTACGACTACCGGCAGGTCGACCAGTACCTGACCCGGCAGTCGTCGGTGATGACGGGGAAGCTGGCCGCCGAGGCGAAGCAGAGCCGGGACACGATCTCGGCCATCATCACCGGAGGGAAGCTGGTCTGGACGTCCCGCGTCACCCGCGTCTACGTGGCCGACGTGAGCGCGACGGCCGCCTCGGTGATCGTCGAGCTGAACGGCAAGGTCACCAACAGCAAGGGGATCTCGAACCTGACCGGCACCGTGATCCGCTTCGAGCTCGCCCGGGAGCGCGGGCGCTGGCTGGTCTCGAAGGCGCCGGCGACCCTCAGCGTGGGCGCCGAGTCCGCCACCGACCTCGACGGCAAGCCGGTGCCGAG
The DNA here is from genome assembly GCF_041951365.1 of Actinomadura sp. GTD37. Classification (NCBI taxonomy): domain Bacteria; kingdom Bacillati; phylum Actinomycetota; class Actinomycetes; order Streptosporangiales; family Thermomonosporaceae; genus Actinomadura; species Actinomadura sp. GTD37. The sequence goes on along the minus strand of NZ_JBGNUS010000005.1, from coordinate 455,197 downwards.
CGCGTCGCCGTCGGCCTCGCCCACGAAGAAGTCGCCGTGACGGAGTCGTCGCTCGACCGGATGATCGCCATCTTCGACGTCGAGCCCGCAGAGCCCATAGAGCCCGCTGAGAGCGCCGGGGAGCGGGCGGTCCGCTTCCTGGGGGACGGCGACGGCGGGGGGCGGCGGGTCGTCGACGGCAGCCAGCTGCTCGCCCAGTGCCTGGTGGCGGCGGGCAAGGCCCTCCCCGGCCGGACGGTGCGTTCGGCGCACGCGATGTTCGTCTCCGCCGCCGACCCGGAACGGCCGCTGGAGTTCGCCGTCACGCCGGTGCGGGCGGGGCGCTTGTTCGCCAGTGCCACGGTCGCCGTACGGCAGGGCGGGCGGACCCGCGCCGCCGCGAGCGTGCTGCTGGACCACCCGCAGCCCGACGTCATCCGGCACGACCGGTGGACGGGCCCGCCCGCGGCCGGGCCGGGCGCCGCGCACCCCGTCCGCATGCCGCTGCGGGGCAGGGAGGTGCGCCTCGAAGACGTCCGCGATCACAACAGCCCCGACGAGGTCGGGCCGCCGACCCTGGACGCCTGGCTCCGCTACGAGACCGTGCCGGAGCGCGACGACCTGCGCCGCGCGCTGCTGGCGCACTTCACCGGCCACCTGTCCGTCTCCGCGGCGATGCGCCCGCATCCCGGGGTCGGCACGTCCCAGGCGCACCGCACGCTCTCCACGGCGCCGCTCGCCATCGCGGTGAGCTTCCACGACCCGGTGGAGTGGGGCGGCTGGATCCGCTACCACCACGAGAGCGCCTACGCGGGTGCGGGCATGGCCCACGTCCGCGGCCAGGTGCTGACCGAGGACGGGCGGCTGCTCGCCTCGTTCACGCAGGACGCCATGATCCGCGCGTTCGGGGACGCCGGGGCGCGGGCGGCGGCGCTGCCCGCCGAGGCCCGCCTGTGAGCGGACGGGCCCCGGCCGGCGGCGACCGTCAGCCCCGCACCGGGGGCTCCAGGCCGTAGAGCCGGGTCGCGGTGTGCTGGAGCACGTTGCCGACGATCTCGTCCGGGATGCCGGCGAGCGACTCCTCGATGACGTCGCGCGGGCTCGGCGACTCCGAGGCGGGGCCGGGGGACAGGCTCGTGGCGTGCGGGAAGTCGGTCTCGAACATGAGGTTGCCGGCGAGTTCGTCGATCACGGCCCGCACCGACTTGCGCTCGAACCAGTACATCCCGAAGATCTGCCGGCGCATGTACTCGCTCGGGAGCATCCGGTCGGTGTAGTCCTTGTGCGCGCCGACGTTCAGCCATTGCCAGTCCATCGTCTCGCCGAGGAAGGGCAGCCAGCCGGCGCCGTTCTCGACCGAGACGAACTTCAGGTCCGGGTAGCGGTGGCAGACGCCGCTCAGCACGACCTCGGCGATGTTCTGGGCGTTGCCCAGCAGCACCAGCGAGCTCTCCCGGGTGAAGTCGAGCTTCTTGGACTGGTCGACCGCGCCCTTGAGGTCCTCCGGGGCCGCGAGGAACCCGACGTGGAAGTTCATGCTGAGGCCCATCTCCTGGGCCTGGCCGAGGAGGGGCTCCCAGTGGTCGTCCATCAGCCGGGGGAGGCCGACCTTGTCGTAGCGCGCGGCGAACAGGACGCCCTTGTGGCCCATCTCGTGGGCGCGCCTCATCTCGGCGACCGACTCGCCGATGTCCCAGAACGGCAGCATCATCATCGGGATCAGCCGCCGGGGGTCGGCCGAGCAGAACTCCACGAGCCAGTCGTTGTAGGCCCGGACGCACTCGGTCGCCAGTTCGCGCGGCATCCGGTTGAGGAACATGTGGCTGTGGAACCCGAGGATGTTCGGATACAGCAGCTGGTAGTAGACGCCCACCTCGTCCAGGTAGGCGAGGCGCTCCTTCGGGTCGAGCGCCGCCGGGAGCGCGTCCGAGAGCCGCTTCGGGTGCGAGGGCGGGAACTCGGGCCAGCCGGCCTGGGCGAAGGCCCCGGCGCCGTACAGCTTCTGGTCGCCGATGTACCAGTAGTCCTCCTGCCGCCGCTCGTGGAACCGCACGTGCGGGACGAGGTCGCCCCATTTCGGCGAGACGCGCGACGTCCAGAGGTCGGGCGGTTCGATGATGTGGGAGTCGACGTCGGCGACCGCGTACCGCTCGCAGAGGGCGACTCCCGCCGCGTCCTGGTCGGCCATTCGCGTGGCTCCTTCCGCCCGGCTGTTAGGAAGCGTTCACTCACTTACTCTAGGGTCGCCGCCTGCGCCGCGCAATGGGCGCGCCCGGTCACGCGTCCGGGCACGCGTCCGGTCACGCATCCGGGCACGCGTCACGCGTCCGGTTCGGGGACGGCGCGCAGGTGCGGCGCCATCATCAGCGGCGTCACGCCGAGCACCCCGGACTCGACCGGCAGGACGGTGCCCGTGATCCACCGCGCCTCGTCGCTCGCCAGGAACGCCGCCGCCCAGCCGACGTCCCAGCCGTCGCCCGGCGTCCCGAGCAGGCCCGCCTCCGCGCGCATCGCGTTCATGAACTCCGCGCGCGGCCCCGGCGCGGACACCGACAGCACCATCGGCGTGGTGATGTGGCCGGGCGCGATCGCGTTGACCCGGACGCCCTGCCGGCCGTGCGAGTACGCCATGTCGATCGTCATGGCGATCAGGCCGCCCTTGGCCGCCGAGTACGCCACGGTCCCGTCGCCCCGCAGGGCCGAGATCGACGCGATGTTGACGACCGAGCCCGAGCCCTGCGCCGCCATCACGGGCACCGCGTACTTGGACGCGAGGAAGGCCGTCCGCAGGTTGACGGCGAACGCCCGGTCCCAGTCCGCCTCGCTCGTGTCGACGACCGTCCCGAGCGAGGCGAGGCCGATGTTGTTCACCAGGACGTCGACCGTCCCGAACGCGTCGACGGCCGCGCGGACCATCGCCTCGCAGTCGGCGGCGCGGGTGACGTCGGCGGCGAACACCTCGGCCCGGCCGCCCTCGTCCTCGATCATCCGGCGCGTCTCCTCGGCGCGCTCGGGACGCAGGTCCACCAGCAGGACGCCCGCCCCCTCGCGGGCCAGCGCGACCGCGGTCGCCTTCCCCGTGCCGATCCCCGGGCCGGGCGTCGACCCGGCTCCCGTGACGATCGCGGCCTTGCCCTCGACCCGTCCCGCCCGCTCCGCCATCTCGCGCTCCCTCTCGTCCGCTACCAGCCGGTCAGCAGTGCCGCGCCCGCCTCGATGCCGCCGACGCTGGTCACCGCCGCGACCCGCGCGCCGGCGACCTGCCGGCCGCCGGCCTCGCCGCGCAGCTGCCGCACCGCCTCGGCCGTGTGGCCGAAGGCGGCGTGCAGGCGGCCGCCGGACAGCTGGCCGCCCCACGTGTTGAGCGGCAGCTCGCCGTCCAGGGCGATGCGCTCGCCGCCGTCGACGAACGCGCCCGCCTCGCCCGTCGCGCAGAAGCCCATGGCCTCCAGCCACCACACGGCCTCGATGGTGAAGCCGTCGTAGAGTTGCGCCACGTCCACGTCGCCGGGGCGGAGGTCGGTGCGCGCCCACATGGCGCGGGCGGCGCCGTGCCCCACGCGGCCCATGTCCTCCCACTGCTCCCACGCCGGCCGGCCCTCGACGACCCCGGCCATCGCCTCGACGCGGACCGGCGCCCGCAGGTCCGGCGCGGTCTCGGCCGCCGAGACCACGATGGCGGTGGCGCCGTCCACCGGGACGTCGCAGTCGTAGAGGCACATCGGCGTCGAGATCATCCGCGCGCCGAGGTAGTCGTCGAGCGTGAGCGGCGAGCGGTACACGGCGTCCGGGTTGAGCGCCGCGTGCGCCCGCTGGGTCAGCGGGATCCAGGCCAGCTGCTCGCGGGTGACGCCGTACTCGTGCATGTAGCGGGTCGCGTACGGGGCCAGCTGGACGACCGGCGACAGCATCCCGACGGGCAGCAGCCAGGCCAGCGGCCCCTCGGCGGCGGGCTTGGTCGAGCCGTAGGCCGGCCGCCCTCCGGCGGCGCGCGCCGCGCTGCCCTCCTTCACGGTGCGCCAGACGACGGCGTGCCGGGCCTGGCCGGTCGCGACGGCCTGGGCGGCGCCGTAGAACGGCAGCGCCATGCCCTCGACCAGCCCCTGCCGCCAGGTCGTCGTGATCCGCAGCGCGTCCTGGACCTCGTAGAGGTCGCCGGCCGCGTAGCCGGGCAGGTTGGCCGCGCCGCCGCCCGGGAACATGGCGAGGCCGTCGATGTCGTCGACGGTCAGCCCGGCGTCCCCGATGGCCGCGAGGACGGCGTCGAGCGTGAGCTGGAGGCCCGACCGGTCGAGCCGGCGGCCGATGGCGGACTGGCCGACCCCGGAGATCACGGCCCGCCGTTCGAGCAGGTCGGCGGCCCTCACGGCCCGGCGCCTTCGGCGACGGCCAGGAAGCTGGGGATGGCGCAGCCGCCGGGGCCCGGCTCGAAGCCGATGGCGACCGGCATGCCGATGGCCGTCTCCTCCGGCGCGCAGCCGCGGATCCGGCCCGCCACCCGCACGCCGGGACGCCCGGGGAACTCCACCAGGACGACCGCGTACGGCACCTCCAGGCCCGGCAGCCAGCGCTGGTGGTTGACGGTGAAGCTGTACACCCGGCCGCGTCCGGTGATCTCGGCGGGCTCCGTCGTCCGGGCCCGGCAGGCGCGGCAGACGCCGCGCGGCGGGAAGGACTCGGCGCCGCAGGACGAGCAGCGCTCGACGACCAGGCGCCCCTCGCCGGCCGCCGCCCAGAAGGGCCCGGTCTCCTCGGTGACGGCCGGAGGTATCCCCGTCGTCGCGTCCATGCGTGGCCTCCGGTGGGCGCTGGGCTCGGCCATGAAGAGAGTGTTCGCTCACTATACGGTGCTTACGTAAGAAAGTGAGCCTTTGCTATCTTCGGGCGGTCGGCGCCGTCCGGCGCCGGCCCGAGCACCACTCGCGAAGGAGCCCGGGTTGTCGGACGATCGCATCATCCTCGGCGCGGCGGCGATCCCGGAGCCGGACCGGCGCTGGCTGGCCGCCGCCGAACGCCTTCCGCTCGCGTCGGTCTGGCAGGGCGGCCACGTCCTGCCGCCGAGCGCGACCGGCGAGGCGATCACCCGCCTCGCCCTGCTGGCCGCCTGGACGGAGCGGGTGCGCGTCGGCGCCGCCGTCCTCGTCCTGCCGCTCTACCATCCGGTGGTCGCGGCCAAGCAGCTGGCCGACCTCGACTCCCGCTCCGGCGGCCGGGTCACGGTCGGCGTGGGCGTCGGGGGCGAGTTCCGCGCCGAGTTCGACGCCGTCGGCGTGCCGGTCGCCGAGCGCGGTCCCCGGGCCGACGAGGCCATGGAGGTCCTCCGGGCGCTCTGGGCGGGCGGCCCGGTCAGCCACCGCGGGACGTTCTTCTCCTTCGACGACGCGGAGCTGCGGCCGGTGCGCCCGCCGGGCGCCGCCGCGCCGGCGATGCGGGCGGGCGGCCCGCCGCTGCTCGTGTCCGGCCGCGGGGAGCCGGCGATGCGCCGGGCCGCCCGGCTCGGCGACGGCTGGATGCCCTACCTCGTGTCACCGGACGCCTACCGCCGCTCGGCGCGCACCATCCGGGACGAGGCGGCGGCCGCCGGCCGCGACCTGACCGGTTTCGAATGGGCCGCGTACGTGTACTGCTCCGTCCGCCGCGACGGCGACCGCGCCCGCGACGAGGCCGCCTCGTTCCTCGGCCGCGCCTACGGCGGCAAGCCGCGCGCCATGCTCGACCGCATCGCCCCGGCCGGGACCCCGGAGGAGGTCGCGGCCCGCCTCCAGGAGTTCGTCGACGCCGGAGCCCGGCACATCGTCGTCTCCCCGGCCGCGCAGGAGGACACCCTCGGCATCGTCGCGCTCGCCGCCGCAGAGGTGCTCCCGCGCCTCGTCCTCCCGGAGGCGGCGCCGTGAACGCCTCCGCCGGACGGCCGTGCGCCGGGCTCACGGTCGTCGAACTCGCCGCCGGCGCCAGCGACCTCGGCCTCGGACCCGCCGGCGGGGTCCCGGGCATGCTGCTCGCCGACCTCGGCGCCGCCGTCGTCCGGGTGGTCGGCACGGAGCCGGTCCCCATCGACCGCGGCCTGACGTGGAGCCGGGCCTGGCACCGCGACAAGGAGATCGTCGCCACCGACGACCGGGACGAGGTGCTCGCGCTGCTCCGGGACGCGGACGTCGTCCTGGCCTACGGGCCCGAGGCGCTCGTGGAGGGGCGCGGGTTCGGCCACCGCGACCTCCGGGCGGCGAACCCGTCGCTCGTGCACGCCCGGTGCGGGCCGAGCCGGACCGCCAAGGGCGCCGCCGAGGACTTCGGCCTGCTGGTGGAGGCGAGCGCCGGATTCTGCACCCAGCTCGCCGGCCACCGGGCCGGTCCGATCTTCGTCGACGTCCGGGCGTCCGGCATGGGGACGGCGTCGCTGCTCCTCGGCTCGGTGCTCGCCCTGCTGCGCCACCGCGCGCGGACGGGCGCCGGCGGCTGGGCCGAGACGTCCCTCTACGACGGGATGCTCGCCACGCTCGGCTGCATGATCGGCCGGTCCGAGCGCGCCGCGCCCGAGATCGAGGGCTACTGGGAGAAGGGCTCGACGTTCCCGAACTTCCTCTACCGCTGCGCCGACGGCGAGCTGATCCAGGTGTGGTTCGGCGGCAAGGGGATGTACGCCACGCTGATCGGCGTCCTCGGCGACGAGCCGAGCGCCGAGGGCTACTACACCGACCAGATGACCGGGCGGCTCGGCGAGCGGGCCGCGCGCTGGACGTCGTTCTTCGCGACCCGGCCGCGGGACGAGTGGATCGCCCGCCTCCGGGCGGCGGGCGTCGCGTGCGAGCCCGTCCTCGGCCCCGGCGAAGCGCTGGCCGACCCCCATCTGGCCGGGATCGGGCTGGCCGTCGAGCGGCGGGACGGCGGCCACCGCGACGTCCTCGTCGGCTCGCCGATCTCGGTGCGCCCGCTCGGCGCGGCGGCCCCCGCCGGCGGCCGTCCGGACCGGCGCGGCGGCCCGGCGGCGGGCCTGCTCGGCGGCCTGCGCGTCGCGGACTTCTCCGCCTTCGTGGCCGGTCCGCTCGCCGCCGAGGTCCTCGCCGACCTCGGCGCGGACGTCGTCAAGGTCGAGCCGCCCGGCGGCGAGGCCATGCGCGCCGCGGCCTACGCCGTCGCGGCGTGCCAGCGGGGCAAGCGCAGCCTCGCGCTCGACATCGGCGCGCCCGAGGCGCGTCCCGCTGTCGAGCGCCTGCTGACGTGGGCCGACGTCGTCCTGCACAACTTCCGCGTCGGGGTCTCCGAGCGGCTCGGCATCGACGAGGAGACCGTCGCGCGGCTGAACCCGGACGCGGTCTACTGCCACGCCAGCGCCTTCGGCACGTCCGGATCCCGGGCCGCCCTCCCGGGCAACGACGCGCTCATGCAGGCGGTGACCGGTTTCGAGCGGGCCGTGGGCGGCGCGGGGAACGCCCCGCTGGCGGCGACCTGGATCCCGATCGACATGGCGGGCGGGTGGGTCGCCGCCGCCGGCGTGCTGGCCGGCCTGTACGCCCGCGCGGTGGACGGCGGGGGGCGCCGCGTGGCGACGAGCCTGCTCGGCGCCGGGATGCTGCTGCAGAGCGGCGTGTTCCTGCGGGACGGGGAACTGGTGCGCGGCCCCGGACTCGACGCGCGGCAGACGGGCTACGGACCCGGCTACCGCATCTACGAGGGAGGCGACGGCCGCTGGTTCGCGCTCGTCGTCCCGGGCCCCGGGGGATGGCGGCGGCTGTCGGCCCTTCCGGAGGCCGGGGCGCTGCCCGAGACGTACGCGCCGCTGCGCGGCGGTCCCGCCGACGCCGCCGCGCGGGAGGCGGAGGCGGTGCTCGAGGCGGCGTTCGCGACGGCGCCCGCCGCCGTGTGGGCGGACCGGCTGCGCGGCCTGGGGCTGCCCGCCGAGCCGATCGAGCCGCTGGACCGGGACGGCTTCCGGCGCGCCGTCCTCGACGACCCGGTGAACCGGGGGCTCGGCCGGGTGGCGGCCTACGAGACGCCGGACTGGGGGCGTTTCGAGCAGATCGGCCCGCTGCTGCGGTGCGGTCCCGTGACCGGCGGCCCGCGGCTGATGCTCCCCGGGGTCGGCGACCACACGGTGGAGGTGCTCACCGAGCTGGGGCTGGGCCGCGCGGAGATCGACGGGCTGCTCGCGGCGAAGATCGCCCGGCGGCCGGAGGGCGAGCCGGCATGAGCGCCGTCGAACTGGTCGGGGAGATGGCGCGGCGGTTCCGGGCCGGCGACGCCGACGGGGCGTTCGCGCTGCTCCATCCGCGGTTCAGCATCGAGCAGCCGGCGTCGCTGCCGCACGGCGGCCGGCACCACGGCCGCGCCGGCATGGCCGCGATGGGCGCGGAGTTCGCGCGCCACTGGGAGCGCGCCATCGTGCGTCCGCGGATCCTCGAGTGCGGCGACGGGGCCGTGCAGATCACGACGCAGACCTGGACGGCCAGGAGGACGGGCCGCGCCGCCACCGTCGACGTCGTCGAGCTGTTCTCCGTCGCGGACGGGCTCGTCGCGGAGATCAGGGTCTTCCAGCAGGACACGCACCTGCTGCTCGCGACCCTGGACCCGGCCCCCGGCGGGCCCGTTCTTGACACCCCGAAGCCCGCGGTGGAACAGTAGTAACTGGGTACTCACTTACTAACGGACCTCGACGCCGGTCGACGGCCGTCCGGAGGTGCACCGTGCCGGAGTATCGGCTGATCGACGCGGATGGGCACTACTACGAGCCCGACGACTGCTTCTCCCGCCACATCGAGGCGCGGTTCAAGGACGACACCGTCCGCGTCGTGCGGGGCGCCGACGGCCTCGGGCGCGTCTTCCTGCGCGGCGGCCGGACGTTCATGAGCGTCATGCCCGGCGACCACGCCTCGGCGCCCGGCGCGCTCCAGGGGCTGTTCGCCGGCGGGGTCGCGGACGGCTTCACGCACCGCGAGGTGATCAGCGCCAGGGACCACCCCGAGTTCACCGAGCGGCCGGCCCGCCTCGCGCGGATGGACGACCAGGGCCTCGAAGCGACGATCATGCTGCCCACCCTCGGCGTCGCGGTCGAGTACGACATGAGGGACGACGTCGAGCTGACCTACGCGAGCCTGCGCGCGTTCAACCGCTGGCTGGAGGAGGACTGGGGCTACGGGGCCGACGGCCGCATCTTCGGCGTGCCGATGCTGTCGCTGCTCGACATCGACCGGGCGATGGCCGAGCTGCGCCGCGTCATGGACGCCGGGGCGCGCCTCGTCCACCTCTGCCCGGGCCCCCAGGGCGGCCGCTCGCCCGCCGACCCGGTCTTCGACCCGTTCTGGGCGACCGTGGCCGAGGCCGGCGTCCCCGTCGTGTTCCACGTGGCCAACAGCGGCTACCAGCACTTCTACGGCACGCACTGGTCCGAGAACCCGGCCAACCCCTCGCACCTGCAGTCCCCGCTGCAATGGGCGCTGTGCAACACCGAGCGGCCGGTCGTCGACACCCTCATCGCGCTCGCGCTGCACAACCTCTTCGGCCGGCATCCCGACGTGCGGATCGTCTCGATCGAGAACGGCTCCGGCTGGCTCAGGCCGCTCCTCAAGACGGTCGACAAGGCGGCGGCGCTGGGCCGCCGCGGCCCCATGATCGGCGGCGAGCTGCCGCCGCGCCCCGGCGAGGCCCTCTCGGCGCACCTGTGGGTCTGCCCGTTCCCCGAGGACGACGTGGACGACCTCATCGGCGCCGTCGGCGCGGGCCACGTCCTCTTCGGCTCGGACTACCCGCATCCCGAAGGGCTCCGCGAGCCCCGCGACTACGTCCCCCGGCTCGCCGGCTGCGACGCCGACACCACCCGCAAGGTGCTGCGCGGGAACACCGCCGGACTGCTCGGCCTGCCCGACCCCGCCGTCGGCCGGTGAAGGTCGCCGTCGCCCACGAGGCCGGCCGGCCCGTCGTGGTGGAGGACCTTCCCGTCCCGGACGTCGGGCCCCGGGACGTCCTCGTGCGCGTGACCGCCAGCGGCATCTGCCACACCGACCTCAACGTGATCGGGGGACGGTCCGCGCTCCCGCTGCCGATCGTCCCCGGCCACGAGGGCTGCGGCATCGTCGAGGAGACCGGCCCGGAGGTGCGCAGGGTCCGCGCCGGAGACCGGGTGCTCGCGTCGGTCTCGCCCGCCTGCGGGCACTGCGGGCGGTGCGTCGGCGGGATGTCCAACCACTGCGAGCTGAACCCCGTGGTGAAGGCCGCGCCCCGGTTCGAGCTGGACGGCGGCCGGTGGGCCGCCGCGCTCTGCGGCTGCGGGACGTTCGCCGAGGCCATGGTCGTGCATGAGGCGTCCGTCGTCCCCGTGGAGACCGACCTCGCGGACGAGGAGCTCGCCCTCCTCGGCTGCGGCGTCACGACCGGGGTGGGCGCCGTCCTCAACACCGCCGGCGTCGTCCCCGGCTCCAGCGTCGCGGTGATCGGCTGCGGGGGCGTCGGCCAGTCGGTGGTCCAAGGGGCGCGCATCGCGGGCGCCGCCCTCATCATCGCCGTCGACCCGGTGCCCGGCCGCCGCGAGTCGAGCGTCCGCGCCGGCGCCACGCACACCGTCGACCCGGCGGCGGGCGACCCGGTCGGGCAGGTCCGGGAGCTGACCGGCGGGCAGGGGGCCGACTACACGTTCGAGGTCGTCGGGAGGCCCGAGCTGATGGTCCAGGCGTTCGACATGGCGCGGGTCCAGGGCGCGGTGACGCTCGTCGGCATGCCGGAGGCGGGCGCCAACCTGACGCTTCCGGCGGTCCAGGCGGTCTTCTCCGGCAAGCGCCTCGCCGGTTCCGTCGTCGGCGGGGCCCAGATCCTGCGCGACTTCCCGCGCTTCATCCGGCTCGCCGAGGCCGGCCGGCTCGACCTGGGCTCGATGGTCTCCCGGCGGATCGGGCTCGACCAGGTCAACGACGGGCTCGACCTGACGGCCCGCGCCGAGGGCGTGCGGACCGTGATCGTCTAGCCCGACCGTCCGGCGCCGGAGGAGAGGACCGGATGGTGCCCGAGGCGTCGCGACCCCCTGGTGTGCGGGCGGGGCGCTGTCTACTATGTAGTGAGCGTTCGCTTTCATACGGCGGGGCAGTTGGGAGCTCTCCATGTCGTTCAACTGGTTCATCTCGGTCGATGACCACCTCATCGAGCCGTCCGGGCTGTGGCGGGACCGGTTGCCGCGGCGGTGGCGGGACACCGGGCCGCGGATCGTCCGGGAGGGCGACTCGGAGTTCTGGGCCTACGAGGACCGCCAGATCGCCACCATCGGCCTGAACGCCGTGGCCGGCAAGAAGCGGGAGGAGTTCTCGCCCGAGCCGATCACCTACGACGAGATGCGCGCGGGCTGCTACGACCCCGCCGCCCGCATCGCCGACATGAACCAGGGCTTCGTCCTGTCGTCGATGCTGTTCCCGTCGTTCCCCCGCTACTGCGGGCAGGTCTTCCACGAGGCGAAGGACAAGGAGCTCGGGCTCCTCTGCGTGCGGGCGTGGAACGACTTCATCCTGGAGGAGTTCGCCGCGGCCCACCCGGGCCGCTTCATCCCGATGATGATCATCCCGCTGTGGGACCCGGCGGCCGCCGCCGCCGAGATCGAGCGGACCGCCGCGCGCGGCGCCAAGTCGATCGCCTTCTCGGAGAACCCGACGAAGCTCGGGCTGCCGTCGATCCACACCGACCACTGGGACCCGGTGTTCCGCGCCTGCGACGAGACCGGCTTCGTCATCTCGATGCACGTCGGGTCGTCGTCGAACCTCATCCGCACGTCCGAGGACATGCCGACGCTCGCGTTCATGGCCTACTCCGCGGCGGCCAACCAGGCGGGCACGCTGCTGGACTGGCTGTTCAGCGGCAACTTCACCCGGTTCCCGAACCTGAAGATCGCGCTGTCGGAGGGCTCGATCGGCTGGATGCCGTACTTCCTGGAGCGCGCCGAGCAGGTCATCGACAAGCAGCGGTTCTGGGCGTCCCGCTTCGACATCGGCATGAACGCCGCGCACGACCGCGGCGAGCGGAAGGGCGAGTCCCGGTTCGACCTGGACACCGACATCCGCCGGCTGTTCAAGGACCACGTCTTCGGGACGTTCATCGAGGACAACGCCGGCCTGCGGCTGCTCGACGTCATCGGCGAGGACAACGTGATGCTGGAGTGCGACTACCCGCACTCGGACTCGACGTGGCCCGACACGGTGCAGATGGCCAACAAGTGGCTCGGCGACCTGCCCGAGGACGTCCAGTACAAGATCACCATGGGCAACGCCGCCCGGGTCTACGACTTCACCCCGGCCGACCCCGCCACCATCAAGGTCTGAGACCCCGCCCCGCCCAGCCGCCGCGGCCGCTCCGCTCAGGGGGCGGTCGCGGCGCGCTCAGCTCACGGTGATGGCGCGTTCGGGGCAGTTGCGCGCCGCGTCGCGGGCCTTGTCCTGGAGTTCGGGCGGCACCTCGCCGACCGGCGCCGCCCCGTGCCCCTGCTCGTCCAGTTCGAAGACCTCGGGGCAGATCTCCCAGCAGCGGGCGTGTCCCTGGCACCGGTCCGGATCCACACTGACCTGCATCTGGCGATCTCCTTCTTGAGTAGGCGGCGGACTTCAGTAGGTAGAGGACAGGGCCCACGGCCCGTCGGGGAACGGGCGGCCGAGGTACTCCATGCTGTAGGCGATCCGGCCGGTCACGGCGCCGGGCGGCGCACCGCACAGCGCGAGCGCGGCCTCGGCCATCACGCCGTCCTCCTCGACGGGGACGTCGTCGGGCGTGTGCGGCGAGACCACGGCCACGCCGGGCGTCATCACGAGGCCGGACGTCCCGAGGGAGTTGACGCTCACCCCCGAGCCGTGCACCTCCGCGGCGAGGCCGGTCGTGAGCCGGTCGAGGGCCGCCTTGCACATCCCGTAGGGGACGCAGCCGTCGCTCGCCCAGTCGGGGTACGGCGGCCCGAGCGGATGGCGGCCCTGCTTGGAGGTGATGTTGAGGATCCAGCCGCGGCGCCGCTCCATCATTCCCGGGACGGCCAGCTGGCACAGCCGGAACGGGGCGTGCACCATCATCTGGAACATCAGCGCGTAGCGGCGCGCCGGGACGTCGAGGGCCGGGCCGTAGAAGTTCACGCCCGCGTTGTTCACCAGGGTGTCGACCGGGCCGAGCGCCCCCTCGGCCCGCGCCACGATCGACTCGACGTCGCCGGGCGCGGTGAGGTCGGCGCGCACGGCTGCCGCCCGGCCGCCCTTCGCCCGGATCCGCTCCATGACCTCGTCGAGCGACCCGGGCAGCACCGAGGCGCCCGCCGCCGCCGTCCGCGCCACCAGGGCGACGGCGGCGCCCTCGGCCGCGAACCGCTCGGCGATGTGCTGCCCGATGCCGCGGCTCGCGCCGGTGACGATCACTACGCGCCCGTCCATCGATCCCACGTGCACTCCCGAATCGAGCCGATCGGGCCGGGCGGCGCCCGTGCCCGCCGCCACTCTAGCAAAGTGAACACATACTCTGTTAGCGTCGCCGTGACCCGTGGTGCAGACCAGCGGTGGCAGAACCGTGCTGCCCGGCCGGAGGGACGCAGCCATGCACGACATCGTGATCCGCAACGGCGACGTGGTGGACGGCACGGGCGCCGCGCCCAGGCGGGCCGACGTCGCCGTCGACGGCGACCGCGTCACCGAGGTCGGCGGGGCCGTCGGCCGGGGCCGCCGCGAGATCGACGCGGCCGGCCGGTACGTGACCCCCGGGTTCATCGACGTCCACACCCACCTCGACGCCCAGCTCTTCTGGGACCCGGCGGCCACGCCCTCGTGCCACCACGGCGTCACCACCGTCGTGATGGGCAACTGCGGCGTGACCTTCGCGCCCGTCCGCCCCGGGCGGGAGGGCTACCTGGCCGCGATGATGGAGTCGGTCGAGGACATCCCGGCCGACTCGATCATGGACGGGCTCGACTGGGGGTGGGAGTCCTACGGCGACTACCTCCGGGCGCTCGGGCGGCGCGCGCTCGGCGTGAACGCGGGCGGCCTGGTCGGCCACTGCGCCCTGCGGACCTACGTCATGGGGGAGCGCGCCCTCGGCGAGGCGCCCGCCACCGGCGACGACATCGCCGCGATGGCGGCCCTCGTCGGCGAGGCCGTCGACGCCGGCGCCCTCGGCTTCTCGACGTCGCGCACCTTCATGCACACCGTGCCGGACGGCCGTCCGGTGCCGGGCACCCACGCGCTGCCCGCCGAGCTGGCCGCCATCGCCGGCGCCATGGCCGAACGCGGCCGCGGCGCCTTCCAGGTCGTGCCCCGCATCGGCGAGCGGGACGGCGCGGAGCGGCGCAACTCCGCCGCCGAGATGGCGTGGATGGAGGAGGTGAGCCGCGCGTCCGGCCGTCCGCTGGCGTTCTCCATCATGCAGAGCGACCGCCGGCCGGGCCTCTGGTCCTGGGTGCTGGACCGGGTGGCCGAGGCCCGGGGCCGCGGCGCCGACCTGCGCCCGATGACCGCGGTGCGGGGGAGCGCCATCGTCTACTGCCTGGCCGGCCGGATGCCCTACGACACGCTGCCGGGCTGGGCCGGCTTCACGGCCATGGCGTTCGGCGAGCGGCTCGCGGCGCTGTCGGACGCGTCCGTCCGGCGCCGCCTGGCCGAGGAGGCCGAGCGGCCGGTCGAGGGGTCGGGCCCGCTGGCGCCCAAGGACCCGGCCAAGCTCTACCTCATGCCCCCGGGGCCGGCCGACTACGACGTGAGCCCCGGCCGCAGCCTGGCCGCCGAGGCCGCCCGGCGCGGCACCGGCCCCGCCGCCGCGCTCCTCGACTACCTGGCCGAGACCCGCGGCCTCGGGCTGCTCTACTACCCGGTGCTCAACCAGGACCTCGGCGCGGTGGCCCAGATGATCGCCAACCCCGACGTCGTGGTGGGGGTGGCCGACGCCGGCGCGCACGTCGCCCTGACGATGGACGCGGGCAACACCACCTACCTCCTGAAGCACTGGGTGCGCGACGAGGGGCTGCTCGACATCGGCCGGGCGGTCAGGAAGCTGACCCTGGAGGGCGCCGACCTGTTCGGGATCGCCGATCGGGGCGTCCTCAGGCCGGGCGCCTTCGCCGACCTGAACGTCCTCGACCTGGACGGCCTCTACCTGCACACGCCCGAGATGGCGGCCGACTTCCCGCTCGGCGCGAACCGCTTCGTGCAGCGGGCCCGCGGCTACGACTGCACGATCGTCAACGGCAGGGTCCTGGTCGACCACGACGAGCTGACCGGGGAGCTGCCCGGACGGGTGGTGACGTCCGCCTGAGCGGGCGGGTCAGCCGCCGCGCGCCTCGACGAGCGCGCCGCGGTTGACCTTCGTGGCCGCGCTGCGCGGGACCGCGTCCACGATCTCGGTCGTCTTCGGGACCTTGTAGGGCGCCAGCCGGGCCTTGGCGTAGGCGACGACCTCGTGGTGCGCGGGTGGCGCGGCGGGGTCGGCGGGCTCGATGACGGCGTGCACCCGGCGGCCCCACTCCGCGTCGCGCAGCCCGATGACGACGACGTCGGCGATCGCGGGATGGTCGATGAGCGCCGCCTCGACCTCGGCCGGGAAGACGTTCGCGCCGCCCGTGACGATCATGTCGACCCGGCGGTCGATGAGGTAGAGGTAGCCCTCGCCGTCGAGGTACCCCATGTCCCCGGCGGTCTGGAAGCCGTCCTCGGTCCCCTTCAGGCGGGGCGCGCCGCCGACGTAGCGGTAGCCGCGGTAGGCCGGGGACCGCAGGTAGACCTCGCCGATCTCGCCGGCCGGGACGGGTTCGCCGGACGTGCCGAGGACGCGCAGCTCGGTGTCGCGCAGGCCCCGCCCGACGCTGCCCCGGTGCGTCATCCACTCGTCGCCGCGCAGGGCGGTGATGCCCAGGCCCTCGGTCATTCCGTACGCCATCACGAGGCGCTCCGCGCCGATCAGGCCGGCCCACCGGTGGACGAGGGACGGCGGCATCGGGGCCGCGCCCTGGAGGACGAACCGCAGGCTCGACAGGTCGCGGCCGTCGATGCCGGGAAGGTCGGCGATGCGCTGCAGCATCGTCGGCGTGGCGGTGAACGTCGAGATCCGGTGCCGCTCGACCGCGTCGGCGGCGCGCGCGGCGTCGAAGCCCCCCAGTACGACCAGCTCGTCCCCGGCCAGCAGGCTGAACAGCGCCGAGAACCCGTTGGCGTGGTACATCGGGGCGAGGACCAGGACGCGCTGCGGCCGGGGGACCGGCGCCCACAGGGCCATGATCGGCGCGCCGAGCGCCGGGTCGAACAGGCCGGGCCGCTCGCTGAGGATGACCTTCGGGAGGCCCGTCGAACCGCTGCTGCAGATGCCGTTGAGGTGCGGCGAGACCACGTCCGGCAGTTCGGGCGGGTCGAGGTCCGCGGCCGCGTCGATCCAGCCCAGGTCGTCCGCGCCGAGATGGACCTTCGGCTCGATGACCTCGCGCAGCCGGCCCAGCTCCCAGCCGGGCACGTCCCAGCGGACGGGCACCGGCACCGCCCCGAGCCGCCACGCGGCGAGCGCGCTCAGCGTGAACTCGGGCGAGTTGCGCAGCGCGAGCCCGAGCCGGTCGCCGGCGCCGAGTCCCCGCGCGGCCAGCGCACCGGCGAGGCGGCCCGAGCGCCGCTCCAGGTCCGGCCAGGTGAACGCCGTCTCGGCGCCGTCCGGTCCGAGATGGCGGAGCACGACCCGGCCGGGCCGGTCCCCGGCGAGGTCCAGGATCCGGCGCGCGATGCTGATGCCGGCCATGTGCCGTCCCTTCAGGCCGTCGGAAGGACGTCGGCCGCCCACTCGTGCAGGACCGGCGCGAGCAGCGGCCAGCGGACGAACAGGCCGGGAGCCGTGCCCGCCGTGCGCGCCGCCTGCCTCTCGTGCCACTCCCCGTCGCCCCAGGGCGGTTCCACGAGCCGGGCGTCCGGCAGCAGTTCGGCGACGTGCTCGGAGGTCTCGCGCCGGTGGTGGACGTCGCTCGCGCCGCTGCGGAACACCAGCGCCGGGACGTCGAGGGCACGCGCGTCCTCGTCGGGCAGGCCGGGGACGAGTTCGCCGTCGCGGGGGCAGTACGCGGCCATCCAGCGCTCGAGCACCGCGATGAAGCCGCCCGGGTCCGCCTCCAGCAGGCGGCGCCGGTTGGCCGGGTTCCGGTCGAGGACCTCGGCCCACTCGGGAAGCGCGGCGACGGCCGCCATGCCGCCCTCCCACGCGGCCCGGATCGAACCGCCGCAGTAGTGGTTCGCGATGCTCAGCAGCCCGAAGACGCCGCCGCTGATCCACCACACGGCGAGCCCGGACGCGACCTCGCGGTGCCGCGCCGCGGTCAGCAGCGAGACCCGCGAGCCCCCGGACCCGCCGGCGATCACCGCGGGCGCCATGTCCAGCCGCGCCAGCAGCCCGGCCAGGACGCCGGCCTGCATCGCCGACTCCGAGGACCCGGTGAAGCACACGTCCGACTCGCCGGTGTTCGGGCGGTCCCAGAGGAGCACCCGGTGGCCGCGCTCGGCGAGCGCGGACGCCAGTTCGCGCAGGCCCGGCGTGTCCCTGCCGTCCCGGCCGCCGGGCGTGAGCGCCCACGTCCTGCCCTGCCCGCCCCCCTGCCCGCCGATCACCTCGTAGCCGACCGTGAGGCCGTTCACCGTTGCCGTCGCCATGGGCCGAAGTTACTATGCGGAGCAATAAAAGAGAATACTCACTCACTTGCGGATGGAGCCCGCCATGTGCGCGGGCGGCGGGATGGCCACCGCGTTCGTGCTGGACGTCGCGGCGCCCGCGTAGCGGGCGGGCGCGCGGGTCAGCCCTGGCGGCCCGCGGGCTCCATGGCCGGGAAGAAGCCCTTCACGGTGCCCTCGCTGATCAGCGCGACCGCGCGGTCCCGGTCGAACTTGCCGCGGTGCCGGCTCTCCAGGGCGAGGATGAGCGCGATGCCCATCACCGCGCGGGCCGAGATGTCCGGGGACTCGAACGGGAAGCCGTACCTGTCCTCGACCTCGCGCCATGCCTCGGCCAGGCGGTCCATGGCGACCGCGAAGTTCTCCCGGTAGAACCGCCGGGCCACCTCGGGGTCGCCGAACAGGACCAGGCCGAGCAGCGGGAGGATCTCCGCCAGCGTCGAGATGAGCTGCTTGTAGAGGCCCGCCATCGTGGTGACCTGGCGCTCGGGCGTCAGCGGCTCGTCCCGGTCGATGTCGGCGGTGGCGGCGACGAGCTGGTCCACCGCCTCCTTGAGCGGCTCGACGACGGCCTCGAAGAACAGCTGGTCCTTGCTCTCGAAGTGGCGGTAGATCACGCCCTCGCTGATGCCGCTGTGCTCGGCGATCACCTTGATCGTGGTGCCGTTCATGTCGCCGGTCTCGGTGAACGCGCGGCGCGCGGCGGCCAGGATCGAGCTCTTGCGGGCCTGGGCGGTGAGACGCCGTCGCGGGCGCGGCGCGTCATCGGCGGGCTTGGCCGCCCGGGTGGCCGACTCGCTCACGGGGCCTCCTCGCCTTCGTGGAACGTCATGCGCTAGGTGAGTGTGCACATACTTTCATACTAGTTCGCCCGGCGCGGTGTACCCGCCGGGCCCCGCGATGCGAGAATGTGACTCTCATATTTGAGAGGCTGACCATCGTGGATCTGGACTTCACCGCCGAGCAGGAAGCGCTGCGCGCCGCCCTGCGCGAGTTCTTCCAGAAGGAGTCGCCCCCCGCCGTCGTGCGGGACGCCGAACCGCTCGGCTTCGACGCCGCGCTCTGGCGCAAGGCGACGGAGATGGGCCTCGGCTCGATGGCCGTCCCCGAGGACGCGGGCGGAGGCGGCGCCGGCCTCGTGGAGCTGGCCATCGCCGCCGAGGCCCTCGGGCGGACGCTCGCCCCCGTGCCGCTGGTCGAGGCCGCGGTCGCCAACACCCTGCTGGCGTCCGCCGCGGGAGACACCGTCCCGGACGCGCCGGTCTCGGCCGCCGTCGCCGGCGAACTGCTGGCGACCCTCGCGCTGCGCCCCGTCGAGGGGGACGTCGCCCGGCTCGTCCCGGCGGGCGCGGTGGCGGACCTGGTCGTCGCGCTGCGGGGCGACGACCTCGTCGTGGCCCGGACGGACGGGCGGCCGGCCGCCGCCGTCCCCAACCTCGGCGCCATGCCCGTCGCCGACCGCCGCGTCGACCCGGCCGAGGCGGTCGTGCTGGCGACCGGGCCGCGGGCCCGCGCCCTGCACGGCCGGGCCGTGCACCACTGGCAGCTGCTGACCGGCGCGGCGCTGACCGGGCTCGCCTCCGCGGCCCTCGGCCTCGGCCGCGACTACGCCCTGGAGCGCCGGGCGTTCGGCGTCCCCGTCGCGGGCTTCCAGACCGTCCAGCACCGCCTGGCCGACAACGCGACCGCCATCGAGGGCGCCCGGCTGCTCGGCTACGAGGCGGCGTGGGCGCACGACGCCGGCCTGGCGAAGGCCGGTCCGCTGGCCACGATGTCGTTCCTGTTCGCCGCCGAGACCGCGTTCAAGACGGCGTCCGACAGCCTGCACGTCCACGGCGGCTACGGCTACACCCTCGAATACGACGTCCAGCTCTACTTCCGGCGCGCCAAGGCGTGGCCCCTCGTGGCCGGCGACCTGCGGGCCGCGTACGCCGAGCTGCCGCACCGCCTGTACGACGCGAAAGGGGCATGACGATGGATTTCTGGGAGTCCGACGGGCTGGCCGCGCACCGGGACGCGGCCCGCGTCTGGGCCGACGCCAACGTCCGGCCGGAATGGGCCGATGAGCAGCGCGACGGCGGCTGCCACCAGACGACGGCGCTGCACGAGCTGCTCGCGCGCGACGGGATCCTCGCCGCGGGCTGGCCGGCGGAGTACGGCGGGAGCGACGTCGACCCGGGCTTCGCCCGCGCCGTGTTCGAGGAGATCGCCCGGCGGGACCTGCACGTCGACGGGTGGTCGACGACGTACATGGTGATGCACACGATCATGCACGTCGGGACCGAGGCGCAGAAGCGCCGGTACGTCCCGGCCGCGCTGCGCGGCGAGCTGCTGGTGGCGCTCGGGTACAGCGAGCCCGACTCCGGCTCGGACGTGGCGGCGGCCAAGACGACCGCCGTCCGGGACGGGGACGCGTGGGTCGTCGACGGCCAGAAGATGTTCACCAGCACGGCGCAGGTGTGCACCCACGTCTTCGTCCTGGCCCGGACGAACCCGGACGCGCCCAAGCACCGGGGGCTGTCGATGTTCCTCGTCCCGACCGACGCCGCCGGATACGAGCGGCGGCCGATCCGCACGCTCGGCGGCCAGGTCACCAACGCGACCTTCTACACCGGCGTGCGCGTCCCCGGCACCGCCCTCGTCGGCGAGGCCGACGCCGGCTGGAGCGTCATGAAGGTGGCGCTGACCTACGAGCGGGGCGTCGGCGGCCCCGGGACGATCGAGAGGCCGACGATGGCCGCCGACCTCGCCGCGTGGGCGCGCGGCGCCCGGCGCCCGGACGGCACCGCCGTCCTGGACGATCCGCTCGTCGCCGAGCGGATCGGCAGGATCGCGGTGGACAAAGAGGTGACCCGGCTCCTCGGCCACTGGGTGGAGTGGCACGCCGCCAAGGGCGGGGTGCCGGGGATCCAGGGCACCATGCGGAAGCTCTTCTTCACCGAGGCGGCCCAGCGGCACTACAGCGACGCCCTCGACATCCTGGGCGCCGAGGGGGTGCTGGCGCCGGGCGCGCCCGGCGCTCCGGCCGGAGGCCGGTTCGAGTACGACTTCCGGGCGGCCGTGGTCACCACGATCTACGGCGGGGCGAGCGAGGTCCTCCGGGACGTCATCGCCGAGCACCATCTGGGCCTGCCCCGCAACCGGCCCCGGGGCTGAGCGGCGCCCGGCCGCGGGCCGGCGGGCCCCCGATGCCCGCCGGCCCGCGCGCTGCCCGCGCGGCCGGGACGCCGCGTGCGCACCCCGTCATGTGCCCCTTACGTCACTTGAGCATGGAGCCGGCGTCGACGGGGAGCGTCACGCCGGTGATGTAGCGGCCCTCGTCCGACACGAGGAAGAGCACCGCGTTCGCGATGTCCTCCGCCTCGACCCACGGCACCGGCAGCATGTTCATCATCTTGGAGATGTCGGCGATGTCGTCCTGCGTCGGGTTCTCCAGGTCGGGGCGGAACATGCGGTAGGTCAGGTCGTTCATCATCATCGGGGTGTTCACCTGGGTGGGGTGGACGGAGTTGACCCGGATGCTGTGCTCCGCCAGCTCCACGGCGAGGCTGCGCATGAGCCCGACCATGCCGTGCTTCCCCGCGACGTAGTTGCCGACGAACGGGTGGGCCTTCAGCCCGCCCACCGAGCTGGTCAGCACGATCGCGCCGCCGCGCCCGCCCTCGATGATGTGCGGGACGGACGCCTTGGTGGTCAGCCACGACCCGGTCAGGTTGACGTCGATCGAGTCGCGCCACAGCTTCTCGTCCATCTCCTGGATGGGCGCGCCGTCGGCCGCGAGACCGGCGTTGGCCACGACGATGTCCAGCCGGCCCAGCTCGGTCACGCCGTCGTCGACGACGGCCTTCATGGCGTCGTAGTCGCGCACGTCGGCCTGGGCGGCGACGATCCGCCGGCCCAGGGCCTTCACCTGCGCCACCGTCTCGTCGAGGTCCTCCGGGGTGGACATGGCGATGGGCACGGTGTCGATCTGCTTGCAGATGTCGAGCGCGATGATGTCCGCGCCCTCCTGGGCCATGCGGACGCAGTGGCTGCGGCCTTGACCGCGCGCCGCGCCGGTGATGAACGCGACCTTGCCTTCGAGCCTTCCAGCCATCGTTACCTCGATTCGGGTGGGTGGAGCGGGGTGTTCCGAACTCTCAGCCGGCCCCGTCCAGGGCGGCGGCCACGTCGTCGGCCGCCGCCCGGACGGCCTTGAGGATTCCCTGGTAACCGGTGCAGCGGCACAGGTTCCCGGACAGGCCCTCGCGGATCTGCTCGTCGGTCGGGTCGGGGTTGTCGCGCAGCAGCGCGGTGACCGAGACGACGAAACCGGGGGTGCAGAAGCCGCACTGCAGCCCGTGGTGGTCGCGGAACGCGGACTGGACCGGCGACAGCTCCCCGTCCGGTGCGGCGATCCCCTCCACGGTGGTGATCTCCGTGCCGTCGGCCTGGACGGCGAAGACCAGGCAGGCGCGGACGGCCTCGCCGTCCATGAGGACCGAGCACGCTCCGCAGACGCCGTGCTCGCAGCCGAGGTGGGTGCCCGTGAGCCCGCACCGCTCGCGCAGGAAGTCGGCGAGGGTCAGCCGGGGCGGCACGCTCGCGCGCCGTGTCGTGCCGTTGACCTGCATCTGGACGTCCACGTCAGGCATCGCTCGCCTCCTTGAGGGCCAGTCGCCAGGCACGCGCCACGATGACGGCCCCGACCTGTCTGCGGTAGTCGGCGGATGCGTGCAGGTCGGCGGGGACGGACTCCAGCGCCGACACGGCGGTGCGGCCGACCTCCTCGGCGTCGACGCCGTCCGCCGCGGCGCCGGTGAGCGCGTCCTCCGCCGCGGTGGCGCGCAGCGCGGTCGGGCCGAGGCCGAACAGGCCGATGCCGCACCGGCCGATCCGCCCGTCGCCGTCCAGTTCGACGGCGACCGCGGCGCCCGCGATGGCGAAGTCGCCGGCCCGGCGGGCGAACTCCTCGATCGCGAACCCGCACCGGCCGCGCCGCACGGGGAGGACGACCCCGGTCAGCAGCTCGTCGGCGGCGAGGTCGGTGGTCCACAGGTCGGTGAAGAACAGGTCGGCGGGGATGGTCCGGGCCCCGCGCGGTGACCGCGCCTCGATCCGCGCGCCGAGGGCCAGCGCCACCGCCGGATACTCGGCGGCGGCGTCGGCGTGCGCCAGCGACCCGCCGATGGTGCCGCGGTTGCGGATCTGGAAGTGCCCGATCAGCGGGGTGGCGCGGGCCAGCAGGGGGACGTCCGCGGCCACGTCGGCGGACCGCCCGATCGCCGCCTGCGTGGTGCCCGCGCCGATCCAGAGGTCGTCGCCGCGCCGCTCGATGCCGCGCAACCCGGCCACCCGGCCCAGGTCGACGAGATGGTCGAAGGCCGCGAGCCGGAGCGCCAGCATCGGCACGAGGCTCTGCCCGCCGGCGATGGCCTTGGCCTCCTCGCCGAGGTCCGCGAGCAGGGCGACGGCGCCGGCGACGTCGGCCGGAGCGTGGTAGGCGAACGGCGCCGGCTTCATGCGCTCTCCCCCCGGACCAGCGAGACGACCCGCTCCGGTGTGAGCGGCAGGCGGGTGATCCGCGCGCCGAACGGCGCGAGGGCGTCGGCGACGGCGTTGACGACCGCGGGCGGCGCCCCGATCGCGCCGCCCTCGCCGACGCCCTTGTAGCCGCCGGGCCCCGGCGAGGGCGTCTCGATGTGGCCGTACTCGATGTCCGGCACCTCGGTGGAGGTGGGGAGCAGGTAGTCCATGAAGGTGGTGGTGACGGGGTTGCCGTCCTCGTCGTGGGCGAGGTGCTCGAAGAGGGCGCCGCCGATGCCCTGGACGGCGCCGCCCGCGATCTGCCCCTCCACCACACTGGGATTGATCATCGGGCCGCAGTCCTCGCTGACGATGTACCGCAGCAGCGTCACCTTGCCCGTGGCGATTTCCACCTCGCAGGTGCATACGTGGGTCGCGTTGACCCAGATGATCGGGGTGTCCGGCCGGTACCGCCCGCTGGCCTCCAGGCCCGCCGGCACTCCGGGCGGCAGCTCCCCGGGCCGGAAGTAGGCGAGGTCCGCGATCTCGGCCAGGGGCAGGCCGGACTCGGGAACGCCGCGGACCGCGGCCCGCCCGCCGGCCAGCTCGATGTCCTCGGCGGCGGCCTCCAGCCGGTGCGCGGCGATCGCGGTGATCCGCTCGCGGAGCACCGCCGCGGTCTCGGCGACGGCTCCGGCGATCATGGAGCCCGAGCGGCTGCCGCCCGTGCCGCCGCCGAACGGGGTGATCGCCGTGTCGCCCTGGACGGTGCCGACGTCGGCGATGTCCACGCCGAGCGCGTCGGCGGTGAGCTGGACGGCGGTGGTCTCCAGGCTGTTGCCCGCGGACCCGCCCGAGATGTACACGTTGACCTTGCCGGACGGCTCGATCCTGATCGTGGCGCCCTCGGTGCTGTGCAGCGTCACCATGGCGGTCGTGGGCTCGACGTACGTGCAGGTGCCGACGCCCAGGTGGCGTCCGTCCGCGCGGGCCCGCTCCTGCTCCTTGCGGAACGCCTCGTAGCCGAGCATCCCCAGCGCCTGCTCGAACGTCTCCAGCGGCGTGATGTCGCTGTAGGGCATGCCGTTGGGGTTGAAGTACGGCATCTCGTCCCGGCGGAGCAGGTTGCGGCGGCGCAGGTCGGCCGGGTCCATGCCCAGCCGGCGTGCCGCGTCGTCCAGCAGGACTTCGCGCGCCAGCGACTCGTACTGCCACGGCCCCCGGTAGGCGTTGCGCCCGGAGGTGTTGGAGAACACGCAGGCCGTGGACCAGGTCGCCCGCGGCACCCGGTAGGGGCCGGGGAAGAACATCCCGACGGCCGCCGCGTTCCCGACCGGCCACGGCACCGGATAGGCGCCCACGTCCTCGGTGTAGTCGATCGCGGCGGCGAGGATCGTGCCCTCGGCGTCGAGGGCGATCCGGGCGTCGGCGTGCGCGTGCCGCGCCTGCCCCGCCGACATCAGGTTCTCCCGGCGGTCCTCGATCCACTTCAGCGCGCCGGGCACCTTCCGCGCGGCGAGCATGACGCACATGTCCTCGCGCTGCGGGACGACCTTCTGCCCGAAGCCGCCGCCGGTGTCGCGCATGACGACCCGCACCCGGTGCTCGGGCAGGCCGAGCAGCCGGGAGCAGAAGAGCCGCACCTCGTGCGGCGACTGGGTCCCCGTCCAGATCGACATGTCGCCGGTGGGCGCCGACCATTCCGCCACGATGCCCCGCGTCTCCATGGGCGCCGGCACGTAGGCCTGCTGGTAGATGGTCTCCCGCACCACCAGCGCCGCCTCGTCGAACACGGGGGCGAGGTCGTCGAAGGGCGGGCCGGCCAGCTCGCCCGCGAGATTGCCCGGATAGCCGGCGTGCACCAGTTCGCCGTCGCCGCGCGCGGTGACGTAGTCGGCGACGGGCGGCAGCGGGTCGTAGTCGACGAAGACCAGTTCGGCGGCGTCCTCGGCGAGGTAGCGGTCGGCGGCGACCACCAGCGCCACCGGGTCCCCGACGAAGCGGACCTCGTCCTCGGCCAGCGGCGGCCGGGGGGTGTCGGGGACGTCGGGGCCGACCAGCGTGTACCACTGCTCGTGCACGCCCGGATTGAGGTCCTCGGCCAGGAACACCGCGTGGACGCCGTCGAGGGCCAGCGCCTCGGACGCGTCCACGCCGGTGATCCGGGCGCGGGCCATCGGGCTGCGCACGAAGCACGCGTGCAGCATGCCGGGACGCACGACGTCGTCCACGAACGTGCCGTGGCCGGTCAGCAGGCGGGCGTCCTCGACTCGGGGCACGCGCGTGCCGGCGTAGCGGGCGGCGGCGGTGGGCGGAGCGCTCATGGGCCTCCTCGCGAGGGTTTCGCGGCGGTGTGACGAGCGTGAACATGTCATAAATCAAATTCGAGAATGATATTACCGCAAATCAGAACGTGACTCTACTGCGGGTTCAGTCGAGCGTCGCGAGGATCTGCGGGAGGTCGGCGGTGGTGCGGATGCCCGGGGGCGCCGCGCAGACGTACGGCACCGCGTTGACGGCCCGGTTGGCGGTGTAGGCGGGCGACGTCTCGGCCATCCGCTCCAGCGGCACGGGGAACCGGAGGTCGACGTCGAGCGGGGCGTCGCCGTCGACCGCGACATGCCAGCCGGTGGCGCGGACGTCCCAGGCCGGGTCGAGGTCGGCGGTGCAGTACCAGGAGGCGCGGAAGCGCAGCACCGGCCGGCCGCCGCGCATCCCGGACACCGTCAGCCGCTGCGCGGCCACGGTGCCCGCCTCCAGGACCCCGGCGGCGATCTCGGTCCGGCGGCGGGCGGTCGCCACCTCCCCGCCGGCCTCGACGGAGTCGAGCGGCATCCCCAGCGCGTCGGCCACGAGCCGCAGGGACGGGCCGAAGCTCGTGCGGCCGCGTTCGAGCCGCTGCTCGTCGAACTCCGCCGGCGGCCTCCCGAAGCCCATCACCTCGAAGAGCAGGCCCGGCGAGTCCCGCCGGGAGAGGTCGGCGAACTCGTCGATCGTCAGCCCGTCGAGCCGCCGCTGGATCGAGGTCAGCACCAGCGGGAGCGCCTCGGAGACGAACCCCGGGCTGCTGCCGGTGCTGTGGACCGAGGCGCCGCCGCGCTCGCACGCCCGCTCGACGCGCTCGCGGAGCGCGGGGTCGAGGCTGCCGGGATGGTGGAACTCGCCGCGGGTCGTGACGATGTTCGCGCCCGACTCCAGCAGCCGGCAGACCTCGCCGACGTCGCAGGCGCGCGGCATGTAGAGCACGCAGTCGGCGCCGAGCGCCTCGATCTCGCCGATGTCGCGCGTCGCGGCGACCCCGGCCGGGCCGAGCCCGCACAGCTCGCCCGCGTCCAGCCCGGCCTTGGCGTCCGTGTGGACGTAGACGCCGGCCAGGTCCAGCCGGGGATGCTCGATCACGGCGCGCAGCGCGCGGGCGCCGATGTTCCCGGTCGCCCACTGGACGACCCGGTGCCGGGCCCGCGCGGCGTCGGTCATGTTGAGCCTCGCTCTCTGAGATTGAGAATGCTAATTTCATATATGGAGACGGTCAATACCGCAGGAGGTGCGCGATGCGGCTCGGGTTCGTCGGCGCCGGGCGTATGGGACGTCCGATGGTCCGCCGCCTCGTCGGCGCGGGCCACGAGGTCCGGGTGCTCGGCCGGACGCCCGGGGCCCGCGGCGCGCTCGCCGGCGACGGCGCCCGGCCCGTCGCCGGCCTGGCGGACGCGGGCGCCTCGGCCGACGCCGTCCTGGTGTGCGTCTTCACCGACGATCAGGTCCGCGACGTCTGCCTGGGGGACGCGCTCCTCGCCGGGATGCCGCGCGGGTCGGTCCTCGTCGTCCACACCACCGCGAGCCCCCGGACGATCGAGGCCGTCGCCGCCCGCGCCTCCCGGCACGGCGTCCACGTGGTCGACGCCCCCGTCAGCGGAGGCCCGCACGATGTCGAGGCCGGCCGGGTCACCCTCTTCGTGGGAGGCCCGGACGACGCCGTGGCAGGCGTCCGGCCCGCCCTGGGCGCGTACGGCGATCCGGTGCTGCACGTCGGCCCGGCCGGCGCGGGCCTGCGCGTGAAACTCGTCAACAACGCCGTGTTCGCGGCCCAGATCGGGCTGCTCGCCGACGCGGTCCGGCTCGGCGGCCGGCTGGGCGTGGACGAGTCCGTCCTCCTCGGCGCCCTCACGTCCGGGAGCGCCGCGAGCCGCGCGCTGACCGGCGTCGCAGCGCGCGGCTCGGTCGCGGCCTTCGCCGCGGCCGCGGGCGCCTTCCTGGCCAAGGACGTGGAGGTCGTCAGGCAGTCCGCCAAGGAGTCCGGCGCCGACCTGGGCGCCCTGGACGCCGCCCTCACCGCCCTGGCCTCAGCCACCCCCGAACCCCGTTGACCTGCGGCGTGTTGTTGTTATGAGCCGGCGGATAACAACAACACGCCGCAGGTCAACGGGATGGGGGGCGGGGGGAGCGGGTCGCGGCCTGCCAGTGGGCGTCGGCGACCCAGAGGTCGGCGAACGCCAGGGCGGCCTCGCCGGGGCCCAGGGCGCCCGACACGACCCGCTTGATCTCGCGTGCGGACGGCGTCGCCAGCTCCGCGGCCAGCGCGCGCCACCGCTCCTCGAACGAGTCGCGCGGCACGACCACGTCCACGAGCCCGGCCCGCTCGGCCTCGGCCGCGTCCAGCACCGCGCCGGTTCCGGCGAGCAGCAGCGCCCTGCTCCGGCCGACCAGGGCGGCGAGCCGCTCCGCGCCGCCCCAGGCGGGCATGATCGCGAGCTTGGACTGGGTGAAACCGATCTTGATGTCGGCGGCCGCGACGCGGATGTCGGCGGCCACCGCGACCTCCGCGCCGCCGCCCAGCGCGTGGCCGTTCAGCGCGGCGACGACCGGGGCGGGAAAGGACGCGATCCGGTCGCAGATCCGCCGCATCCGCATGGCCATGGCGGACGCCTCCTCGCGGGTGCGGAGCGCCGCCAGCTGCTTCAGGTCGCCGCCGGAGACGAACGCCCGGTCGCCCGCGCCCCGCACGACCAGCGCCCGCGCGCCCGCCGCCGCGTCGAGGGCCTTCCCGAGCTGCCCCATCGTGGCGAGCGCGATCGCGTTGCGGGACTCCGGCCGGTCGATCGTGATGACCGCCACGCCCCCGTCCACTTCGAGGTCCACCATGCGGCACTCTCCCGTTCCCGGCGTTCCCGCCGCTCAGTCCTCGTAGACGACGGTCACGCGGGGGCTCGCCGGCTCGCCCTGGCAGGTGAGCACCCAGCCTTCGGCGACCTCGTCCTCCTCCAGCGCGTTGTTGACGCGCATCTCGGCCCTGCCCTCGGTCACCTGCGCGATGCAGGTGGCGCAGTTGCCCGCCTCGCAGGAGTAGGGAGGGCTGAGCCCCGCGCGGCGCGCGCTCATCAGGAACGTCTCGCCGGAGTGCTGCGGGACCGTGTGCTTCTTGCCGGCGAAGACGATGGTGACCGTGCCCTCCAGCTCGCTCTCGGCGGGCGCCTCGGGCGCCGCGGGCGGTTCCTCCGCCGGGGTGAAGCGCTCGACGAGGATCCGCTCGGGGGCGGCCCCGTGGGCGAGAAGCGCGCGTTCCACCAGCTCCATGTAGGGCTCGGGCCCGCAGATGTAGAAGTCGGCGTCCGTGTCGTCCCCGGCGAACTCGCGCACCGCGCCGGGCGTGACGAATCCGTCGTCGGCGTCCAGGTGGTGGCGGATCTCGAAGCGGGACGGGTGCCGCCGCGCCAGTTCGGCCAGCGCGTCCGCGAAGATGACCGATCCGGCGTCGCGGTCTGCCGCCAGGATCCGGACCCTGCGGTCGGTGGTGGCCAGCGCGCTCTTGGCGAGCGACATGACCGGCGTGATGCCGCTGCCGCCGCAGAACGCCACCAGCGGCGCCGTGGTCTCGCGCAGGCAGAAGACCCCCGCCGGCCGGGTGACCTCGATGAGGTCGCCCGGGGCCAGGTGGTCGTGCAGCCAGTTGGAGACCAGCCCGCCGGGGACCCGCTTCACCGTCGTCATCAGCTCGCCGTCGGTGTCGGGCGAGCTCGACATGGAGTAGCTGCGCAGCGTCCCGCAGGCGCGCAGCGTCAGGAACTGGCCCGCGCGGTACCCGAACGGGGCGTCCAGGACGTACGTCCGCGCGTCGGTGGTCTCCCGGACGATCCGAGTGACCCGGACCGGATGGAAGCCGTGATCTCGCACCATGGGATGGAATTTACCCTCTCAGTTTGAGAGATTACAATTCTCATTCTCAGAAGTGGAGGCTCTCGTGATGCGAACGATCCCCCCTGAGCTGGTCGAGCGGTACGCGGACGAGGGCTGGTGGACCGGGGAGACGCTCGGGGATCTGCTGGTGCGGGGCCTGGCCGCCGCCCCCGGCGCCGCCTTCCGGGTGCACTCGGACGTCCGGCCCTGGAGCGGCACCTTCGCCGACGTGGAACTGGTCGCCCGCCGGCTGGCGGCCGGGCTGCACGCGCGCGGGGTGGGGCCCGGCGACGTGGTCGCCTTCCAGCTGCCGAACTGGATGGAGGCCGCCGCCGTGTTCTGGGCGTCGGCGCTCCTCGGCGCGGCGGTCGTGCCGATCGTCCACTTCTACGGGCGCAAGGAGGTCGGCTACATCCTGGAGTCGGTCGGGCCGCGCGTCTTCGTCGCCGCCGAGCGGTTCGGGCGCGCCGAGTTCCAGGCCGACCTGTGCGCGGACGTCCCGGTCGTCGGCGTGGTCGGGCGCGACTTCGACGGCCTGCTCGCCGCCGACCCGCTGCCCGACCCCGTGCCGGGCCTGTCCGGCCGCGGCACGGACCCGGCCGCGCCGGCGCTCATCGCGTTCACCTCGGGGACCACGCGCGACCCGAAGGGCGTCGTGCACGGCCACCAGACCCTCGGGTACGAGACGCGCCAGCTCGCCGGGCTCTACCCGCCCGACCGCGGCCGCCAGCTCACGTCCGCGCCGGTCGGCCACTTCATCGGGATGGTGAACGCCTTCCTCATCCCCGTCCTGGACGGCACGCCGGTGAACCTCGCCGACGTCTGGGACCCGGCGCTGGCGCTGGCGCTGATGAAGCGGGACGGGCTCACGGTCGGCGGCGGCGCGGCCTACTACATGACGAGCCTGCTCGACCATCCCGATCTCACCCCCGGCCACCTCGAGCACATCAGGTACGCGGGGCTGGGCGGGGCGGCCGTTCCGGCGGCCGTCACCACGCGGCTCGCGGGGCTCGGCATCACCGTGTTCCGCTCCTACGGCAGCACCGAGCACCCGTCGATCACCGGCTCGCACTACGCCGCGCCGGAGGACAAGCGCCTGTTCACCGACGGCGACGCGCTGCCCGGCGTGGAGATCCGGCTGGCCGCCGACGGGGAGATCCTCAGCCGGGGGCCGGACCTGTGCCTCGGCTACACCGACCCGGCGCTGACCGGGGCCGCCTTCGACGCGGACGGCTGGTACCGCACGGGCGACATCGGGGTGATCGACGAGGACGGCTATCTCACGATCACCGACCGCAAGGCCGACATCATCATCCGCGGCGGCGAGAACATCGGCGCCCTGGAGGTGGAGGAGGTGCTCCTCGGCATGCCGGGGATCGCCGAGGCGGCGGTGGTCGCGGCCCCGGACGAGCGGCTCGGCGAGCACGCGGCGGCCGTGCTGCGGCTGCGGCCGGGCAGCCCCGCCCCGACCCTCGGGGAGATGCGGGCCCACCTCGGACGCGCCGGGCTGGCCAGGCAGAAGTGGCCGGAGGAGCTGCACGTCGTGGCCGACTTCCCGCGCACCGCCAGCGGCAAGGTCCGCAAGGTGGCGCTGCGCCGGGATATTGCCATAGGTGATATGCGAGAATAAGCTTCTCGCAACCAGCAAGGGAGGATCTCATGCCATCGCGCGCGCTGCCCTATCCGCTGTTCGACGCGGACAACCACCTGTACGAGACCGAGGAGGCGCTGACCAGGCACCTTCCGAAGGAGTACGCGAGCGCGATCCAGTACGTGCAGGTCCGCGGCCGTACGAAGATCGCGATCCACGGAGTGATCAGCGACTACATCCCCAACCCGACGTTCGAGGTCGTCGCCCGGCCGGGCGCGATGGAGGACTACTTCCGGCTCGGCAACCCCGAGGGCAAGAGCCGCCGGGAGATCTTCGGCGAGCCGATGCGCTCGATCCCCGCGTTCCGCGAGCCGGGCCCCCGCCTGGAGCTGATGGACGAGCTGGGCATCCAGCGCACGCTCATGTTCCCGACGCTGGCCAGCCTCATCGAGGAGCGCATGCGGGACGACCCCGACCTCATCCACGTCGTCGTCCACTCCCTCAACCAGTGGCTGCACGAGGAATGGTCGTTCAACTACAAGGACCGCATCTTCACCACGCCCGTCATCAGCCTGCCCGTCGTCGAGAAGGCGATCGCCGAGCTCGACTGGTGCCTGGAGCGCGGCGCGAAGACCGTCCTGCTGCGGCCCGCGCCGGTTCCCGGGCACCGCGGCCCGCGCTCGTTCGCGCTGCCCGAGTTCGACCCGTTCTGGAAGCGGGTCGTGGACGAGGGCGTCGTGATCGGGATGCACTCGTCCGACAGCGGCTACAGCCGGTACAGCAGCGACTGGGAGGGCAGCGGCTCGGAGATGCGGCCGTTCGAGACCAACGCCTTCCGGATGCTGAGCCAGTGGCGGCCGGTCACGGACGCGGTGGGGTCGATGGCCGCGCACGGCCTGCTCACCCGGTTCCCCGACCTGAAGATCGCGGTCATCGAGAACGGCTCGTCCTGGGTGGAGCCGCTGCTCACCGACCTGGCCGACGTCTACAAGAAGGCCCCGGAGGCGTTCGGCGAGAACCCCGTCGAGGCGGTCAAGCGCAACGTCCACGTCAGCCCCTTCTGGGAGGAGGACATGGCCGACCTCGCCGGCCTCATCGGCGTCGAGCGGGTCCTGTTCGGCTCGGACTACCCGCATCCCGAGGGCCTGGCCGACCCGGTGTCCTACGTCGACGCGCTCGCCCGGCTGGACGAGGCGGACCAGGCCAAGATCATGGGCGGCAACCTCGCCCGGCTGATGTCGGTATGACCTGGGAGAGCATCCCGCGGATGGTGCTGAGCGCGGCCGGCCGCTTCGGCGCCGCCGAAGCCGTCGTGGACGGCCCGCTCCGGCTCACCTTCGCCGAGCTGGCGGACCGGGTGCGCGTCGCGGCGGGCGCGTTCGCCGCCGCCGGCGTCGGCCGGGGCGACCGGGCGGCGATCTGGGCGCCCAACTCCGCGGAGTGGATCATCGCGGCGTTCGGCCTGCTGACGGCCGGGGGAGTGCTCGTCCCGATCAACACCCGCTACAAGGAGGACGAGGCGGGCGACATCCTCCGCCGGACGGACGCGAAGGTCGTGCTCGTCCAGAAGGGGTTCCTCGGCCGGGAGTACACCGCGCCCGCCGGAGTGCCCGCCATCGACATCAACTCGGGCTTCCTCGGGGACGGCTCCCCGCTGGAGCGCGAGGTGGACGGCGGTGCCGTCGCCGACATCATGTTCACCTCGGGGACGAGCGGGCGGCCGAAGGGCGTGCTCATGACGCACGCCCAGAACCTGCGGCTCTGGACGGACTGGTGCGACGTCGCCGGCCTGCGGGAGGGCGACCGCTACCTCGTGGCCAACCCGTTCTTCCACATGTTCGGCTACAAGGCCGGCTGCCTCGCCTCGATGATCCGCGGCGCGGCCGTCCTCCCCGTCCCGGTCTTCGACGCCGGCGCGGTGCTCGACCTGGTGGAACGCGAGCGGGTCACGGTGCTCCCCGGGCCGCCCACGCTCTACCGGGACCTGCTCGCCGCGGCGAAGGGCCGGGACCTGGCGACGCTCCGGCTGGCCGTCACCGGGTCCGCCGACATCCCGGTCGAGCTGATCCGCCGGGTCGCCGCCGAGCTGCCCTTCACGAGGATCATGACGGGCTACGGCCTGACCGAGGCGGGCACCGTCACCGCGTGCCGGGAGGGCGAGTCCTTGGAGCACGTCGCGACGACGGCCGGCACACCGTGCGCGGGCACGGAGGTCCGCGTCGCCGCCGACGGCGAGGTGCTCGTCCGCGGCTTCGGCGTCATGAAGGGCTACCTCGACGACCCCGCCGGCACGGCCGAGGCCGTCGACGGGGACGGCTGGCTGCACACCGGCGACCTCGGCTCCCTCGACGCCGGCGGGCGGCTGCGGATCGCCGGCCGCAAGAGGGACATGTTCATCGTCGGCGGCTTCAACGCCTACCCGGCCGAGATCGAGGACCGCCTGCTGGAGCATCCGGCGGTCGCGCGCGTCGCGGTGATCGGCGTCCCGGACGAGCGGCTCGGGCAGGTCGGCAAGGCGTTCGTGGTGGCGGACGGCCCCGTCACGGCGGCGGAGCTGATCGCGTGGAGCCGGGAGCGGATGGCCGGCTTCAAGGCGCCGCGGCACGTCGAGTTCCGCGACGAGCTTCCGGTGAACGAGACGGGCAAGACGATGAAGGACCGGTTGCGATGACGGACCCCGACCAGAACTCCGCCCGGACCGCGTCCGGCATCCCCCTCAAACCGGTCTACGGGCCGGCGGACCGGCGCGCCGATCCGCCCGATCCCGGCCGCTTCCCCTTCACCCGCGGCAACTACCCGTCCGGGTACCGGGGGCGGCTCTGGACGTTCCGCCAGTACTCCGGGTTCGGCACCCCGGAGGAGTCCAACCGCCGGTACCGCTACCTGCTGGAGCAGGGCGGCACCGGCCTGTCGGTGGCGCTCGACCTGCCCACCCAGTGCGGCTACGACTCCGACGACCCGGAGGTGACCGACGAGGTCGGACGGGTCGGCGTCGCGGTCGACACCCTCGCCGACGCCGAGATCCTGTTCGACGGCATCCCGCTCGACGAGATCAGCACCAGCTTCACCATCAACGGGACGGCCGCGATGCTGCTCGCGTTCTACGTGGCCGCCGCCGAGCGCAAGGGCGTGCCGAGGGCGAAGCTCACCGGGACGATCCAGAACGACATCCTCAAGGAGTACGCGTCGCGCGGCACGTGGATCTGGCCGCCCGAGCCGTCGCTGCGCCTCATCGCCGACACCATCGAGTTCTGCGCGGACGAGGTGCCGAAGTTCAACGCCATCTCGGTGGCCGGCGCGCACTTCCGCGACGCGGGCGCCAACGCCGTCCAGGAGATGGCCTTCACCCTGGCCGACGGGGTGGCCTACTGCGACACCGTGCTGGAACGCGGGCGCATGACCATCGACCGGTTCGCCCCCCAGATCTCCTTCTTCTTCTACACGCACGGCGACTTCTTCGAGGAGATCGCCAAGTACCGGGCGGGCCGCCGGCGCTGGGCCACGATCGTCCGGGAGCGGTACGGGGCGACCGCGGACAAGGCGTCGATGTTCCGGTTCGGCTGCGTCGCGGGCGGGGCGTCGCTGTACGCGCCGCAGGCCCGCAACAACATCGTCCGCGTCGCGTACGAGGCGATGGCGTCCGCGCTGGGCGGCGTCCAGTCGATGTTCACCGCCGCGTGGGACGAGCCGTTCGCGCTGCCCAGCGAGGAGTCGGCGACGCTCGCGCTGCGCACGCAGCAGATCCTCGCGCACGAGACCGGCGTCGCCCGCGTCGCCGACCCGCTCGGCGGCTCCTACTTCGTCGAGGCCCTCACCGACGAGACGGAGGCCCGCATCGCCGAGATCATGGACGACCTCGACCGGCACGGCGGCATGGTCCGCGCGATCGAGGACGGCTATCTCCAGGGCCTCATCGCCGACGAGGCGTACCGGCTCCACCGGGACGTGGAGGCGGGCGCCCGCCCGGTCGTCGGCCTCAACCGCTTCACCTCCGACGAGCCGCCGCCCGGACTCGAGACCTACGAGCTGGACGGCGCGGGCCGCGACCGGCAGCTGAAACGGCTCGCCAAGGTCAAGGCCGAGCGCGACGCCGGGGCGGTGCAGGCGCGCCTCGCCGACCTGTCCCGCGCCGCGGAGGGCTCCGCCAACCTCATGCCCCTCCTCATCGACTGCGCCGCCGCCTACTGCACGGTCGGCGAGATGGTCGCCGC
This sequence comes from Actinomadura sp. GTD37, assembly GCF_041951365.1. NCBI lineage: Bacteria > Bacillati > Actinomycetota > Actinomycetes > Streptosporangiales > Thermomonosporaceae > Actinomadura > Actinomadura sp. GTD37. The sequence continues at coordinate 420,116 of NZ_JBGNUS010000005.1, read as the reverse complement.
GCTGAAGGCGGTCTGGGGCGAGTTCCGGCAACCGGTGGTGTTCTGATGCCCGCTCGCGTCCTGATCGCCAAACCCGGCCTGGACGGCCACGACCGCGGCGCGAAGATCGTCGCCCGGACGCTGCGCGACGCGGGCTTCGAGGTCGTCTTCACCGGCATCCGCCAGCGCGTCGACGACATCGTGGCGATCGCCCTGCAGGAGGACGTCGCCGTCGTCGGCCTCAGCATCCTGTCCGGCGCGCATCTCGCGCTCACCGCCCGCACCGTCGAGGCGCTGCGGGCCGCCGACGCCGCCGACATCACCGTGGTGGTCGGCGGGACCATCCCGGCGGCCGACGTCCCCCGGCTCAAGGCGGCGGGCGCCGCGGCCGTCTTCCCGACGGGCACGCCCCTGGACGCCCTCGTCGCCGAGGTGCGCGCCCTGACCGCGGCAGAGGAGCAGGAGGAATCGTGCGGATCGGCGTGATGATCGGACCGGAGCGCGGCGACCCCGCGCGGAAGGCCGCCCGGATGGTCGAGGACGTCGGGTGGGCGGAGGGCGCGGGCCTCGACACCGCGTGGATCCCGCAGATCCCGAACGACTTCGACGCGCTGACGGCCGCGGCGCTCATGGGCGCGCGGACCACCCGGATCGAGCTCGGCACCGCCGTCGTGCCGCTCCAGGCGCAGCACCCGATCGCGCTCGCCCGCCAGGCGCTGTCCGTCCAGGCCGCCGCGCGGGGACGGCTCGCGCTCGGCGTCGGGCCGTCCCACCACTGGATCGTCCGCGACATGCTCGGGCTGCCCTACGAGCGGCCGGCCGCCTTCACCCGCGACTGCCTGGACGTCCTGGACGCCGCGCTGCGCGGCCCCGGCCCGGTCGACGTCGAGAACGAGACGTTCACCGTGCACAACCCGCTCGACCTCGGCCCCACCGGACGCCTGCCGGTCCTGCTCGCGGCGCTCGGCCCGGTGATGCTGGCCCTCGCGGGCGAGCGGGCCGACGGCACCGTGCTCTGGATGGCGGACGAGCGGGCGGTCGCCGAGCACGTCGTCCCGCGCATCACCAAGGCCGCCGAGCGGGCGGGACGCGCCGCGCCGCGCGTCGTCGCGGGCGTCCCCGTCTGCCTGTGCCGGCCCGCCGAGGCCGACGCCGCGCGCGAGCGGGCCAACCGCATCCTCGGCGAGGCGGAGATCTCCCCGAACTACCGGCGGCTGCTCGACCGCGGCGACGCCCGGGACGTCGGCGACCTGTGCGCGGCGGGCGACGAGGCGGCCATCGCCGCCCGGTTCCGGCGGTTCGCCGACGCGGGCGTCACGGACCTGTCCGTCCGGCTGCTCCCGATCGGCGCGGACCGGGACGAGCTGATCGCCTCCAAGCACCGGACCCGCGACATGATCGCCGCGCTCGCCGCGGAGCTGCGATGACCGGCGGGCCGCTCGCGGGGATCCGCGTCCTGGAGGTCGGCCACATCCTCGCCGGCCCGTACGCCACGATGATGCTCGCCGACCTCGGCGCCGAGGTCACCAAGATCGAACCGCCGGGCGGCGACCTCTCCCGGCAGGTGGGCGACGCGTACTTCGCCAGCCTCAACCGCGGCAAGCGCAGCGTCCGGCTGGACCTGTCCGGCGCGGAGGGGCAGCGCCGCCTGCACGAGATGGTCGCCGGCGCGGACGCCCTGCTGGTCAACCTGAAGCCGTCCGCGATCCGCCGGTTCGGGCTCACCTACGACGTCCTGCGCCGGTGGAACGAGCGGATCGTCTGCGTCGCGCTCACCGGCTTCGGCCTCGCCGCCCCCGACGCCCCGGCCTTCGACTACATCGTCCAGGCGGCCACCGGCGTCGCCGCCCTCACCGGCGACCCGGCGGGCCCGCCCACCCTGCCCGGCTACTCCTCGGCCGACAACTCCGCCGGCCTGACCGCCGCGCTCGGCCTCGTCGCCCACCTCGTCTCCGGCCGCGGCGGCCAGGTCGAGGTGTCGCTGCGGGACGTCATGCTCTCCCAGCTCAACTACCGGGCGTCCGCCTACCTGAACGAGGGGACCGAGCCGCGGCGGCTGCCGTTCGGCGCGCACTCCCACTACGTCCCCGCGCAGCTCTTCCCGACGGCCGACGGGTACCTCGCGCTGTTCGTCACCCACGACGGCTTCTGGCGGGCGTTCGCCGCCGAGGCCGGCGTCGCGGGCTTCGCGACGATGGCCGAACGCGTCTCCCGGCGCGAGGAGGTGCTGGCCGCCGTGGCGGAGGTGCTGGCCGCCGACACCGCCGCCGGCTGGGAGGCGCGACTGCGCCCGCTCGGCGTCCCCGCCGCCGCGGTGCGGACGCTCCCGGAGGCCCTCGACGCCGCCCCGGAGACGGTCGTGCAGGCCGGCGGCTTCCGCCTGGTCGGCGGCCCGATCCGCGTCTCCGGGTACGATCCGGCCTACGGTCCGCCGCCCGACCTCGGCGAACACGACGAACTGACGGCGAGGGCCGAAAAATGAGCGAGCGGATCGCCCTGGCGTTCGAGGAGCGGGAGTTCACCCGCTCCGAGCTGGAGGCGCTCGCCGACGGGCTCGCCGCGACCCTGGCGCGGCGCGGCGTGCGGGCGGGCGACCGGGTCGCGCTCATGTCGTCCAACAGGCCGGAGTTCGTGGTCGCGGTGCTCGCGATATGGCGGCTCGGCGCGGCGGTCGTCCTGTTCAGCCCCGCCTGGAAGAGCGGCGAGACCGAGCACGCCCTCGCCGTCGCCCGGCCCGCCCACGCCGTGGGCGACCATCCGGTGCTGGCCGGGCTGATGCCGATGCTGCACCTGGACGAGCCGGCCGAGCCCGGCGGAGGGCCGTTTCCCGCGCCCGGCCCCGACGCGGACGCCGTGCTGGTCTTCAGCTCCGGCACCACCGGGATGCCGAAGGCCGTCCGGCACACGCACGCGTCGCTGGGCGCGGCCGTCCGGCACTGGCGGGACGCGCTGGAGCTCACCGGCCGCGACCGGATCCAGATCGCCACGCCGCCCTCGCACATCCTCGGCCTGCTCAACATCGTCACGGCGCTGGAGGCGGGCGCCTGGCTGCGCCTGCACCGCCGCTTCTCGCTGGACACCGTCCTCCACCACATCGAGGCCGACCGGATCACCGTGGAGATGGCGGTCGCGCCGATCGCGCTGGCGCTCGCGTCCCATCCGGGGCTGGAGTCGTACGACCTGTCGTCGCTGCGCTTCATCATGTGGGGCGCGACACCGGTGACGCCGAGCGTCGCCGAGGCCGTGACCCGGCGGACCGGGGTCGGCTGGGTGCCGGCCTACGGCGCCAGCGAGCTGCCCGTCATCACCTGCAACCCGGTGGGGGACGCGCGGCTCGACAGCGCGGGTCGCGCCGTGCCCGGCGTGACGCTGCGGGTGGTGTCGCTGGAGACCGGGAAGCCGGTCGGGCCGGGGGAGTCCGGCGAGATCCAGGCGCGGTCGGACTCGCTGATGGCCGGCTACCTGCCCGCCGCGGCGACCGCGGCGGTGCTCGACGACGGCTGGTACCGGACGGGCGACGTCGGCCACCTCGACGCCGGCGGCCGGCTCCACCTCACCGACCGGACCAAGGAGATGATCAAGGTGCGCGGCTTCCAGGTCGCGCCCGCCGAGATCGAGACCGTCCTGCACGGCCACCCGTCCGTCGCCGACTGCGCCGTCTTCGGGATCCCCGACGCGGCCGACGGGGAGGCGATCGTCGCCGCCGTCGAGCCGCGCGGGACGGCCGACCCGGACGAGCTGGCCGCGCTGGTCGGCGAGCGCCTCGCCTCCTACAAGCGGCCGCGCCGGGTCGTGCTCGTGCCCGAGATCCCCCGGCTGCCGTCCGGCAAGGTGCTGCGGCGCGTCCTCAGGGAGCGCCACGGACGCGGCTGAGCACCGTCCGGCTCACTTCGGGGGGAACCGCAGTGCGCCGTCGAGCCGGATCACCTCGCCGTTCAGGTAGTCGTTCTCGCAGATGTGCTCGACGAGCGCCGCGTACTCGGGGGAGCGGCCCATCCGCTTCGGGTGCGGCACCTGCGGCCCCCAGTACGCCTCCAGCCGGTCGCCCGCCTTGCCGTAGGCGGGGGTGAGGAACGTCCCGGGGGCGATGGTGACGACGCGGACGCCGACCGGCGACAGGTCGCGCGCCGCGACGAGCGTCATGCTCACGACTCCGCCCTTGGCGGCGGCGTAGGGCAGCTGGCCGATCTGGCCCTCGTAGGCGGCGATCGACGCGGTGTTGACGACGACGCCCCGGGCGCCCTCGACCGGTTCCTGGCGGGCGATGGCGGCGGCGGACAGGCGCATCACGTTGAAGACGGCGGTCAGGTAGAACTCGATGGTCCGCCGGAACCCGTCGAGGTCGAGGGGGGAGCCGTCCTTGCCGACGAGCCGGCCGCCGCTCGCGGGGCCGCCGTGCGCGTCCACCGAGATCCGCAGCGGCCCGGCGGCCTCCGCCTCGGCCAGCGCGGCGAGGACGCCGTCCTCGTCGGTGGCGTCGGTCCGCACGTAGCGGACGCCCAGCTCGTCCTCCAGCGCCTTGCCCTTCTCGTCGGCGAGGTCGGCGACGACGACCTTCGCGCCCGCCGCGTGGAGCCGCCGGACGGTGGCCTCCCCGAGGCCGCCGGCCCCGCCGACCACGATCGCTGAGCACCCGCTGATGCGCATCGACATTTCCCTTCCTTGCGAGTGAAGCTTTGATATACGAGAATAGCATTCTCGCAATCGGGAGGGCACCCATGCCTGAAGCAGTCATCGTCTCCGCCCTGCGCACCCCCATCGGGACCGCGTTCAAGGGCACCCTGCGCGACACGACCGCCTTCGACCTCGCCCACCACGTCGTCACCGCCGCCGCGCGCGGGCTCGACCCGGAGCGGGTGGACGACGTCATCCTCGGCGAGGGGCTCTACGGCGGCGGCGTCGTGGCCCGGCACGCCGCCGTCACCGCCGGGCTGACGTCCGCCGCCGGGCTCGCGCACAACCGGCACTGCGCGGCGGGGCTCGCGGCCGTCCAGGGCGCCGCCGCGAGCATCCGCGCCGGCATGGACGAACTCGTCATCGCCGGCGGCGTGAACTCGGCGTCCACCGCGCCGAAGTCGCGCTTCCGGGACGGCGACGAATGGATCGACCCGTGGCACTCGCCCACGCATCCCGACCGGCCCGACGCCCCCAACCTCGACATGTCGATCACCGTGGGCTGGAACGCGGCCGTCCTGGCGGGCGTGTCCCGCGAGGAGATGGACGCGTGGGCGCTGCGCTCGCACCGCAACGCCGTCCGCGCGATCGACGAGGGCCGCTTCGACGCGGAGATCGTCCCCATCGAGACCGGCCACGGGCTCTTCGCGGTGGACGAGCACCCGCGCCGCACCACGTCCCTGGAGAAGCTGGCCTCGCTGAAGCCGCTGCATCCCGAGATCGAGGGGTTCAGCATCACCGCCGGGAACGCCGGCGGCGCGAACGACGGCGCGGCCGCCCTCGTCGTGGCCTCCGACCGGCTCGGGCTGCCCGCGCTGGCGACCGTCCGCGCGTGGGCGTCGGTCGGCGTCGACCCCGCCGAGACCGGGCTGGCGCCGGTGAAGGCGATCCCCAAGGCGCTCGCGCGCGCCGGGCTGGCCGTCGGCGACGTCGACCTCTTCGAGATCAACGAGGCGTTCGCCGCGATGTGCGTCGCCACCGTCGGGAAGCTCGGCATCGACCCCGACCGCGTCAACGTGAACGGCAGCGGCTGCTCGCTCGGCCACCCGGTCGCCGCGACCGGCGCCCGGATGGTGGTCACCCTGGTCCACGAGCTGCGCCGCCGCGGCGGCGGCACCGGCGTCGCCGCGATGTGCGCCGGCGGCGGCATGGGGTCGGCCGCCGTCATCGAGGTCCCCGCTCCGTGACGAGCGTCGACGCGCTGCTCGGCGCGGCCCGGGGCGGATCGCTCCGGGCCGCCGGACGGCTGCTCAGCCTCGCGGAAGGGGACCGGCGCGCGGAGGTGACGGCCGCGCTGCCGCCCGCCTCGATCCGCGTCGTCGGCGTGACGGGCCCGCCCGGCGCGGGCAAGTCGACGACGGTCGCGGCGCTCATCGGCGCCTACCTGGAGCGCGGCCTGCGGGTCGCGGTCCTCGCGGTCGACCCGTCCTCGCCGTACAGCGGCGGGGCGCTGCTCGGCGACCGGATCCGGATGGCGGCGTACGCGGCGCACCCCGGCGTGCTGATCCGGTCGCTCGCCGCCCGCGGCCATCTGGGCGGCCTCGCCGCGGCCGTCCCGGCGGCCGTCCGGGTGCTCGCCGCCCTCTCCTACGACCTCGTCCTGCTGGAGACGGTCGGGGTCGGGCAGTCCGAGATCGAGGTGGCCGCCGTCGCCGACCCGGCCGTCGTCGTGCTCGCGCCGGGCGCCGGCGACGCCGTCCAGGCGGCGAAGGCGGGCCTGCTGGAGGTCGCCGACCTGCTCGTCGTCAACAAGGCCGACCGGGACGGCGCCGAGCGGACCGCCCGCGAGCTCCGCGCGGAGACCGGCGGACCGGTCCTCCTGCTCGCCGCCTCATCGGGCCGGGGCATCGCCGACCTGGTCGAGGCCATCGAGGCGCACCGGCGCTCCGACACCCCTGAGCGGCGGGCGGCCCGCGCCCGCGCGCAGATCCTCGCGGCGGCCCAGACGGCGCTGCGCGCGCATCCGGAACTCGACTGCCTCGCCGCCGGCGTCGCGGCCGGCCGCGCGGACGCGTGCACCGCGGCCGGCGTCCTGCTCGGACGTCAGCCCTGAGCGGCGAACCCCGAGGCGCAGAAGTCCCAGACCTCGCCGGCGGTGATCGGGCGCCCGCCCTCGTCGTCGTCCGCGACGCCGCTGGACTGGGCGACGAACATCACGGTCTGCATGGTGAGCGCCGCCGCGCGGCGCGGCGTCGTCGCGGCGCGCAGCCGGCCGGCCTCCTCGGCCTCCGCCATCAGCTCGGTCAGCAGCGCGAGCAGCGGGGCGTGGGCGACCCGCACCTCGGCCGGGTGCGAGGCCAGGAGCCCCGGCGCGAAGTCGGTGAACAGCGGGCGCTGCGCCGCCGGGTCGGGGCGGCAGAGCTCGAACAGCAGCTGGACGGCGACCTGGAGCCGGTCCAGCGGATCGGACCGGCCGGACGCGGCGGCGCGGATCTGCTCGGTGGCCCGGCGGAGCGCGTCCTCGAACAGGGCGAGCAGCAGCTCGTGCTTGCCGTCGAAGTGCTGGTAGAAGCTGCGCAGCGACTGGCGGGACCGGTCGACGACCTCCTGCACGGTGAAGTCGGTGGTGCCCTTCTCGGTGATGATCGCCTGCGCGGCGTCCAGGAACCGCTCGACCCGCTGCTCGGCGCGCAGCTTCGCGGCCTTCGTGGAACGCTCGACCGCGCGCTGCTTCCAGGCCGGCTCCTCGCTCGTCGAGCTCACGGCTTGATCAGTCCTCTGCCCCATGGGTAGAACTTTACTGCACGCGACCGCGAGGCCGCCTCCCGGACGATCGTCACTGGCCGGTCACAGATGAGATCCGCGCTCTCCCGTCATCGGACGTGGACCCTCCCGCCCTTCATCACGAACCGCACGTCCTGCGTGACGGCGATGTCCCGCAGCGGGTCGCCCGGGACGGCGACGACGTCGGCGAGCAGCCCCTCGGCGAGCCGCCCCCGGTCGGCGACGCCGAGCAGCTCGGCGGCCGTGACCGTCGCGGCGCGCAGCACCGACAGCGGGCTCATCCCGCGGCTCACCAGCGCGACCAGCTCGCAGGCGTTCTTCCCGTGCGGGATCGCCGGGGCGTCGGTGCCGACCGCGATGCGCACCCCCGCCTCGTACGCGGCGCGCACCGAGGCGCGGGCGCGCGGGAACATCTCCGCGGCCTTGGCCCGCAGCTCGGGCGCGGCCTTGGACACGTCCATGCCGTCGGCCAGGTAGGTCGTCGGGACGAGGAACGTCCCGCGCTCCACCATGAGCGCGATCGTCTCGTCGTCGATGAGGAAGCCGTGCTCGATGCAGTCGATGCCCGCCTCCACCGCCGCGCGCACCGCCTCCGCGCCGTGCGTGTGCGCCGCGACCCGCAGGCCGCGCCGGTGCGCCTCGTCGACGATCGCGCGCAGCTCCTCGTCGGAGTAGTGCTGCGCGCCGGGCGCGCCGGTGTGCGACATGACCCCGCCCGAGCAGCAGACCTTGATCAGCTGCGCGCCGTGCTTGATCTGGTACCGGACGGACCGGCGCACCTCGTCGACGCCGTCGGCGATGCCCTCCTCCACCGACAGCGGCAGCACGCCCGGCGCGAACGCGGCGAACATCGTCGGGTCGAGGTGCCCGCCCGTCGGGGTGATCGCGTGCCCGGCCGGCACGATCCGCGGCCCGTCGATCCAGCCCGCGTCGATCGCCTTGGCGAGCGCCACGTCCAGCAGGTAGCCGCCCGTCTTCACGAACAGCCCGAGGTTCCGGACGGTGGTGAAGCCCGCGCGGAGGGTGCGGCGCGCGTTGCCCACGGCGCGCAGCATCCGCAGCGGCGGATCGTCCTGGACGGGGGAGCGCGTGACCGTCTCGCCGCGCCCGCCCATCAGGAGGTTGACCTCCATGTCCATGAGGCCGGGCAGCAGGACCGCGTCCCCGAGGTCGATGGTCTCGCCGCGGGCCGGGCCGCCGACCCCGGCGATCCGTTCGCCGTCGACGCGCAGGACCCCCGGGCGGACGATCTCGCCCGCGTCCACGTCGAGCATCCCGGCCGCCTTGAGGGTCAGCACCGGGGCTCGACGATCAGGTTCAGGTACGCGGCGCCGCTGTCGGGCACGCGGGCCTGCTTCCACACCTCCACGGGGAACGACACCATGACCAGCGACTGCATCAGGTGCAGCAGGGACCGGGCGTCGTCCGGGAGGTCGTCCCAGGGCAGCGCGTCGCAGTGCGCGATGGCGTCCTCCAGCCGGGGGAAGGCCGCGTCGTAGAACGCCTGCATCTCCTCCATCGAGCTGGCCAGCCGCTTGGCGTACCGCTCGGGTTCGGCCGGCAGCGCCCAGGCCGCGTACGGCTCCAGGTCGGCGAACTCAGCGGGCAGCGTCATCGCGGTACTCCTTCACGTGGTCGCCGACGACCTTGTGGAGGTGCCGCAGCAGGATCTCCTGGTCGTTGAGCGGGAACTCGGTGACGGCCCGGCTCTTCAGCATGGTCTGCGTCGCCTCCAGGGTGTTGGCGTCCTGGAGGGCGTACTCCTTGAACGTCACCGCCGCCAGCTCCTGCGCGAGCCGCTCGCGGGCGCTCTTCGGCGGGACGAAGTACAGGCTCGTCTCGAAGACGTGCCGGTCGACCGCCGTCGGCCAGTAGTGGTAGGTGAGGTACCAGCCGGGCGCCCAGAACAGCAGGGTGAAGTTCGGGAAGAACTCGAACGAGTCGGTGCCCCACGACTTGTGCCGGGACGGGTTGATGCCGGGCGGCAGCGGGTCGAGGCCCTCGATGTCCGGCCGGTCCCACGGCCCGAACAGGCCGCTGCGCAGCACCCGCTCGATCGGCTTGACCATGCCCGGGTCCTTGGGCGGGGCCATCCCGCCCCACGACGAGATCATCGAGTGCGGGCTGAACATCTGGTAGTGCAGCGCCTCGAACCCGAAGCCGAGCAGCTTGTCGGCCTCGTCCTGCACCGCCTGCTTCTGGTGCAGGACGGGCGCGTGGTAGAACTCGGCGAACGCGTCGATGAACAGCTTCCAGTTGGCGCCGATCTCCGCCTTGTAGGTGTAGACCTCGGTCATCTCGTGGAAGGGGTAGCCCTCCAGGCCCTCGGCCATCTCGCCGAGGTACTCGGTCAGCGGCCGGGCGTCCGGGTCCAGATTGACGAAGACGAACCCCTCCCAGACCTCGCACCGCACCTGCTTGAGGCCGTACTCCGCCTTGTCGAGGCCGAAGAACTCCTCCTCCTGCTGGACGAACGTCAGCTCGCCGTTCAGGTTGTAGCGCCAGCCGTGGTACTTGCAGGTGAACTGGCGGCAGGTCCCCTTGACCTCCTCGCCGGGGAAGTCGTTCCAGGCGAGCTTGTTGCCGCGGTGCCGGCACAGGTTGTGGAACGCGCGGATCTCCTTGTCCCGGCCCCTGACGACGATCAGCGACGTGTCGGCGACCGCGAGCTCCTTGGTGAAGTAGGAGCCGGTCCGCGGCACGAGCTCGACCCGTCCGACGTTCAGCCAGGTCCGCTTGAAGATCGCCTCCCGCTCGGCCTCGTAGTAGGCCGGGTCGACGGAGTCGGTGTAGTCGACGGGGCCGGTGCCGAGGTCGGGGTACTGCTCGGTCCAGCTGCCCGCCGCCGGTTTCGCGAAGTGGGGCACGTCTCTACCTCTCGTTCTCGGGCTCGACGCCGAAGGTGTTGAACGCCATGGCCATCAGGCAGTAGGCGCCGACCGTGAAGACCAGGTCCATCCGCTGGCGCTCGTCCAGGTGCCCGCCGAGCGCGGCCCAGGTGCCCTCCGACACCGCGGAGTCGCCGTCGAGTTCGTCGACGGCGGCGAGCACCGCCTTCTCCAGCGCGCCGGCGGCCTCCCCGCGGCCCGCGTCCTCGATCTCGTCCGGCGCGAGGCCCGCCTTCGCGGCGAGCCGCACGTGGTGGCTCCACTCGTACGCGCAGCCGCGCCGCCGCGCGACCCGCAGGATCGCCAGCTCGCGCAGCCGGGGCGGCAGCGTCGAGTCCAGCATCACGTGCCGGCTGAAGGTGAGGAACGCCCTGGTCAGGGCGGGGTAACGGGCGAGCGTCGCCAGCGCGTCGCCGGCTCCCCGGGGGTTCAGCCGGCGCTCGGGCAGCAGGACGGCCAGCGCGGCGCGCGTCTCGTCGTCCCACTCGTCCTCGGGCAGCGGGGGCAGGCGCATCACGGGTTCCCTCCCGGCCGTTCCTGAGAATTAGATTCTCACTTTCGTGATGTCAGGTTTCCATGCTTGCCGCCGCGCCGTCAACCTCCGGGAGTGGCCAGGGGCATTTACGCAGAGTGAATTCTTGATTCTCGAACAACGAGAAGCTAGTTTCCATCTACCTGCAAGCCGTCGGGGACGCCATCGAGGAGGACTCCGTGAAACCGCAAGCCACCATCGCCGCCCTGGTCGCGGTCGCTCTGATCGCCGCCGGGTGCGGCCGCAGCGGCTCCGGCGGCGAGGAGACGACACCCGGGCCCAAGGCGGCCGTGTCGGGCGACTTCGGCGACCTCAAGGGCGTGTGCGGACCGGGCGGGGCGAGCGGCTCGCCCGCCCAGGGCGTCACCGCGGACGCGATCAAGGTCGGCGTCTTCAGCGACGTCGGCTACACCAAGAACCCCGAGTACTCCGACCTCGCCAAGGTCTTCACGTCCTGGTGCAACGACGCGGGCGGGATCAACGGCCGCAAGATCGTCCCCACCGTCCGGGACGCCAAGTTCATGGAGGTCCGGCAGCGGATGCTGGAGGCCTGCCGGGAGGACTTCGCGCTCGCCGGCGGCTCCGCCGGCCTGGACGGCATGGGCGTCAAGGAGCGGCTGTCGTGCCTGCTGCCCGACTTCCCCGCCCAGACGAGCCAGGTCCAGGCGAACGGCGCGGACCTGCAGGTCGCCCAGACGGGCGGCTCGGCCCACAACCGCTACGCCGGCTACTACCACTGGCTGCTGAAGGAGGGCTACCCCTCCTCGGCCGGCGCCGTCGGCCTCATGGGCGGCGAATCCCCGGTCACCAAGGTGCTCGGCGGCCAGGCCAAGGAGGGCCTGCAGGCCGCCGGAGGCAAGATCGTCTACGACGGGCTGTTCCCGCCGCAGGGGACGACCGACTGGACGCCGTACGCGCAGGCCATCAAGAGCAAGGGCGTCAAGGGCCTCGTGTTCTACGGCAGCTTCGCCGACCTGGCCAAGCTGGAGCAGGTCCTGACCGGGATGAGCTACAAGCTCGACTGGATCGACGCCAACAACAACTCCTACGGCCCCGCGTTCCTGAAGCTCGCCGCCGACTCGCTCGGCGCGCAGAACAACCTGGCCGACCTCAGCGGCGTGCACCCGCTGGAGAACGCCGCGTCCAACCCGGCCACCGAGCAGCTCATGGACCTGTACGCCAAGTACGCGCCGAAGGCGCAGGTGACGCTGCCGGCCGTGCGCGGCTTCGGGGCCTGGCTGCTCTTCAGCAAGGCCGCCGCGTCCTGCGGCGACGCCCTGACCCGCAAGTGCGTCTACGAGGCCGCCCGCAAGGAGGGCGCGTGGACGGCCGGGGGCCTGCTCGCGCCCGTCGACCTGACCTCCGCGGACAAGCCGCTGCAGTGCTTCAACGTCGAGAAGGCGACCCCGCAGGGCTGGAAGCCGGCCGACTTCAAGCCCGACAAGGGCGCCTACCGCTGCAACGTGCCCCCGTACCGGTTCAAGGGCCAGTACGGCAGGCCGCTGAAGCTCGCCGACGTCGGCAAGAGCATGAGCGACGTCAAGTAGATGGAGCAGTTCCTCACCTTCGGCATCGTCGGCCTGAGCACCGCCGCGGTCTACGCGGTCGTCGGCAGCGGGCTCGTGCTCACCTACGTCACGACCGGCGTGTTCAACTTCGCGCACGGCGCGGCGGGCATGCTGGCGGCGTTCGCCTACTGGCAGCTCACCGAGGGCTGGGGGTGGCCCGTCCCGGTGGCGCTGGCCGTGGTACTGCTCGTGCTCGCCCCCGCGTTCGGCGCCGCCGTGGAGCGGTTCCTGCTCCGCCCCGTCCAGGACCTGGGCGAGGCGGAGCGGCTGGTGATGACGGTCGCGCTGCTCAGCGGCCTCATCGCCGCCGCCCGCTGGGTCTGGGACCCGAACGTCGCCCGCCCGCTGCCGACGTTCTTCGCCGACCGGAGACCGTTCCACGTCGGGCCCGCCACGGTCACCTGGCACCAGGCGCTGACCATGCTCGTCGCGGTGGCCGCGGCGGCGGTGCTGTGGTTCCTGCTGAACCGGACGCGGACGGGCGCGGAGATGCGGGCGACCGTCGACGACCGGGCCCTGGTCCGGCTCAACGGGGGTGACCCGGCCCGCGCGGGCCGCGCCGCGTGGGTCCTCGGCACGCAGCTCGCGGCGATCGGCGGCATCCTCATCGCGCCGACCGTCGCGCTGGACGCCGCCCAGCTCTCCCTGCTGATCGTCAGCGCCTACACCGCCGCCGTCTTCGGGCGGCTGCGGAGCCTGCCGCTGACCTTCGCGGGCGCCGTGGTCGTGGGCTGCCTGGAGAGCTACCTGACCGGGTACCTGCCGCAGAACGCGTTCCTGCCGGGGCTGCGGCTGGCGGCGCCCGCGCTGCTGCTGTTCGCGGCGCTGCTGGTGTTCCCGCACCGGCGGCTGCGCGGCCGGGACCGGCGGCTCGCCCGGGTCCCGCTGCCGACGATGCGGGGGACGGCCGTGTTCGCCGCCGCCACCGTCCTGCTCGGGGTCGTGCTGGCCTCCGTGCTGGACGTGCCCGACCTCGTCGCGGTCGCGCCGGTCTTCTCGCTGGGCGTGGTCGCGCTGTCGTACGTCCCGCTCGCCGGGTACGCGGGGCAGATCTCCCTGTGCCAGCTCAGCGTGGCGGGGATCGGCGCCGTGGTCTGGGCGCACCTCGGCGCGGACGGCTCGCCGTGGGCACTCGCGGCGGCGGTCGCGGTGTCGGCGGTGGCGGGAGCGCTGATCGCGGTCCCCGCGCTGCGGCTGTCCGGGGTGTACCTGGCGCTCGGGACGGCCGCGTTCGCGGTCGTCCTCGACCGGTGGATCTTCACGCTGCCGACGTTCGAGGTGCTCGGCGTCCGGATCGCGCTGTTCGAGCAGGGCTCGGTGGAGGTGGCGGGCCCGTCGCTGCTCGGCCGCGCGCTGGACGGCGAGGCGGAGCTGACGGTGTTCGCCGCGGCGTGCCTCGCGCTCGCCTCGCTCGGGGTGGCGGCGCTGCGCCGCGGCCGGTTCGGGCGGCGGCTCATCGCGCTCCGCGACAGCGAGGCCGCCTACGCGACGCTCGGCGGGAACCTCCTGTTCGCCAGGGTGGCGGTGTTCGCGCTCGCGGCGGGCATCGCCGGGCTCGGCGGCGCGCTGTACGGGATGCAGCAGCGGTCGATCACACCGGAGCAGTTCAACCTCGTCGCGGGCCTGCCGCTGTTCCTGGTCGCCGTGGTCGGCGGTCTCGGCGCCGTGGGCAACGGCCTGTTCGCGGGGACGGCGCTCGTGGCGCCGAACGCGCTGCTCGGCCTCGCGCCGTGGGTCCAGAACCTCGTCGCGCTCCTGCCGGGCCTGGCCGGGATGGGCCTCGGCCACAACCCGGACGGGATCGTCCCGAGGTTCCGCACCAGGTGGGAGACGCTGACGGCGGACAGGACCGTCCTCCCCGCACTGCTCTGCACGCTCGCCGTGGCGTGGGTGCTGCGCCTCGCCGGCGTCATCAACGGCTGGACGCTGTTCGGCGGCGCCCTCATCGTGGCCCTGCTGTTCCGCGCCCTCGCGTCGGCGCGGGCCGCCCGGGAGGCGGACGTCCCGGTGGAGTGGTGGGGCGTGCGCCGCGCGTGGCGTCCGGAGGACGGGGAGGTGCTGGCCCGTGGAGTCGCTCGTGGTTGACGGCGTGACGGTCGCGTTCGGCGCGGACCTGGCGCTGGACGGGGTCGGCCTGACCGCCGGGCCCGGCCGCGTCACCGGCCTGATCGGCCCCAACGGGGCGGGCAAGAGCACCCTGTTCGACGTCGTGTCGGGGCTGCGCCGCCCGTCGTCCGGGCGGGTGGTGCTCGGCGGCCGCGACGTCACCCGGATGGGCCCGGCCCGCCGCGCCCGGCGGGGCCTGGCGCGGACGTTCCAGCGGCTGGAGCCGTTCGGGCGGCTGAGCGTCCGCGACAACCTGCTCGTCGCCGCCGAGCTCGGCCCGGAGCGGCGGCGGGCGGCGGGCACGGTCGCGGCCATCCTGGACCGCCTCGGCCTGACGGAGATCGCCGACACCACCGCCGACGCGCTCCCGACGGGCGCCGCCCGGCTGGTCGAGGTCGGCCGCGCCCTCGCGACCCGCCCCCGGCTGCTCCTCCTCGACGAGCCGGCGGCCGGGCAGGACGCCGAGGAGACCGCCCGGTTCGCGGCCGTGCTGCGCTCGCTCGCGGACGAGGGGACGGCCGTCGTCCTCGTCGAGCACGACATGGGCCTGGTCATGGGCGTGTGCGACGAGGTCCACGTGCTGGACCTCGGGAGGGTCATCGCGTCCGGCCCGCCCGGCGTGATCCGCCGCGACGAGGCCGTCCTGGCCGCCTACCTGGGGGACGCATGAGCCGGGTGCTGCTCGAACTGCGCGGGGTGCGGGCCGCCCACGGGGGGATCACCGTCCTGCACGGCGTGGACCTGACCGTCCGCGCGGGGGAGGTCACGGCCCTGCTCGGCCCGAACGGCGCCGGCAAGACCACGACCCTCCAGGTCGCCGCGGGCCTGCATCCGGCCGCGTCCGGGCGCCTCCTCCTCGGCGGGCGGGACGTGACCGGCGCCGATCCCGGCGACGTGGCCCGTGCCGGGGTCTGCCTGATCCCGGAGGGCCGGGGAGTCTTCCCCAACCTGTCCGTGCGCGACAACCTGCTGATGATGACGTTCACGGGCCGCACCCGCGCGGAGGTCGAGGAGGTGGCGTTCACCCGCTTCCCCGTCCTCGCGCGCCGCGCGGCGCAGCGGGCGGGGACCCTGTCGGGCGGTGAGCAGCAGATGCTCGCCCTCGCCCGGGGCCTCGCCACCGACCCGGCCGTCCTGCTGCTGGACGAGCTGTCCATGGGCCTGGCCCCGCTGGTCGTCGGGGGCCTGTACGAGCAGGTCGCCGACATCGCCCGGCAGGGGGTGGCCGTGCTGGTCGTCGAGCAGTTCGCGGCGGCCGTCCTGGATTTCGCCGACCACGCGGCCGTCCTCGTGCGCGGCCGGGTCGAGCGGCGCGGCGACCCCGACGACGCGCTGCGCACGGAACTGTCCGCCCTCTATCTCGGGAGCGCCCCATGACACCGACCGAGCCGCGCGCGGACCGCTTCGTCCGCGAACTGGCCGAACTGAAGATCCCCGACCCGGCGACCGCGCGCACGACCCTCTGGCTCCGCGCCGGCGCGACCCTGATGGTCCTGGGCCCGGCCCTGGCCGCCGCGGCCTATTTCGTCTCGCACGGCACGCGGGACCCTCTCGTCCAGCGGGACGCCTTGACCCTCGGCCTCGCGGGCGTCGCCGCGTCCGTCGTGGGGTCGGCGCTCTTCCTGCGCTATTCGCTGACGGGGTTCCTGCGCTTCTGGATGGCCCGCCAGTCCTTCGACCTCGCCCAGCTCACCGACCGCCTCTCCGGAAAGGACTCCGGCCATGACCCTGCGTCCCGGTGACCAGCTCGCCAGCACCGCCTGCAGCACCCGGGTGATCGTCGTCCGCGCCGCGGCCGGCGACCCCCCGGAAATAGCCTGCGGCGGCGCCCCGATGGTCCCAGCCGAGGGCCCTCCGCCCCCGCCTCCCGAGGGCGACCCCACCACCCAGATAGGCAAGCGCTACGTGAACGCCGCAGGAACCCTGGAGCTCCTCTGCACCGCCTCCGGCACAGGCGAACTGACCTGCGACGGCACCCCCATGACCCAGAAGGCCGCCAAGCCCCTACCGGCCTCCGACTAACCCCGCGAGCCCGCAGGCGAGCACCGACCGAGACCGAAAGAGGCGCGGGCGCGAAGCCCAACCCCAGAGAGCTCGCAGCCAAGCACCGACCGAAACCGGAAGCGGCGCGGGGGCCGAGCCCCTACCCCGCGACGGCCCGCAGTTGAACGCCGACCGAAACCGGAAGGGGGCGTGGGGGCGGAGCCCCCACATCGGGGGTCCGGGGGTCGCCCCCCGGGCAAAACGACGAAGGAGTGGCGGGGAAGGAGCCTCAAGCTCCGACCACACCACTCCCAACTCCGAAGTGGGCGATACTGGGATTGAACCAGTGGCCTCTACCGTGTCAAGGTAGCGCTCTCCCACTGAGCTAATCGCCCGTTTCCGCGGCCTCCCGGGGGAGGTGCGGCGTTGAGGTGGAGACGGGATTTGAACCCGTGTACACGGCTTTGCAGGCCGTTGCCTCGCCTCTCGGCCACTCCACCAGGATCGAGACCTCTGGTCATAGCCTGAAAGGCCCCTCAGAGCGGAAGACGGGATTTGAACCCGCGACCCTCACCTTGGCAAGGTGATGCTCTACCCCTGAGCCACTTCCGCGTGCGCCTTGCGGCGACGGGTAAGACCTTAGCGCGTCGGGGGCCGTTCCCCAAACCGGGTTTCGGGGCGGGCGCGGCCGGATGGTTCGTCGGGTGTCGAAGGGTGGGGCGCTTAGGGTCGTCGTATGGGTTCGGAACTTGTCGTTGGCGCGGATTTCGCGCCGGTGGCGGCGCTGCTGGCCGATCGGGCGCGGGCGGCGATGCTGACGGCGCTGCTGGACGGGCGGCCGCTCGCGGCGGGGGAGTTGGCGCGGACGGCGGGGGTGAGCGCGCAGACGGCGAGCGCGCATCTGGGGCGGCTGCTGGACGGCGGGTTCGTCACGGTGGTGAAGCAGGGCCGGCACCGGTACTACCGGCTGCGGGGGAGCGAGGTCGCGCAGGTCATCGAGGCGCTGTCGCGGATGGGCGCGCCGGTGGAGGCGCGGAGCCTGCGGCAGTCGCGGGACGCGCGGCGGCTGCACGGGGCGCGGACGTGCTACGACCATCTGGCGGGGGCGGCGGGGGTGGCGCTGTTCGCGGCGCTGGTGGACGGCGGCTTGATCGAGCCCGACGGCGGCGGGGACGCGTTCGAGGTGACGGAGAAGGGCGAGGAGCGGCTGGCGGGGCTGGGGCTGGACGTCGCGGCGCTGCGGCGGTCGCGGCGGAGGTTCGCCTGGCAGTGCCTGGACTGGACGGAGCGGCGCCCGCATCTGAACGGGGCGCTGGGTGCGGCGCTGACGGGCCGGATGATCGAGCTGGGCTGGTTCGAGCGGGGGACGACCCGGCGGGCGCTGGTCGTGACGGAGCCGGGTCTGGCGGGTCTGGCGGACACGTTCGGGTACGTTCTGGCGTGAGCTTCGCATATCGCGGGCGCGCTGGCGGGAAGGACTCGAACCCGTCCGGCGCGGGCCGTACTGTGGGGCCATCGGCCGGCGCCGGCATCGGGTGGGACCGGCCAAGGGCGCGAGGCGCGTGACCGGGCCGAGGGCGGCCCGGCTTAGGGGAGGTGGCTTCCGGTGACGGCGCAGGCCAGGATCTGGCTGAACGGCGAACTGATCGATCCCGAGCGGGCGGTGGTGTCGGTCTTCGACCACGGCATGCTGGTCGGGGACGGGATCTTCGAGACGGTGAAGGCGTCGAACGGGGAGCCGTTCGCGCTGACCCGGCATCTGCGCCGGCTGGCCCGTTCGGCGGCGGGTCTGGGCCTGCCCGAGCCCGACCACGACGCCCTCGCCCAGGGCGCCCTGGAGGTGCTGGCGGCGGCGCCGAAGTGGCCGCTGGCCCGCATCCGCATCACCTACACGAGCGGTCCCGGCCCGCTCGGCTCGGCGCGCGGCGACGCGGGGCCGACGGTGTCGATCATCGTCGGGCCGCAGGACCCGTTCCCGGCGACGGCGGACGTGACGGTCGTGCCGTGGCCGCGCAACGAGCGGGGCGCGCTGTCCGGCCTCAAGACCACGTCGTACGCCGAGAACGCGCTGGCGCTCGCCTACGCGAAGGAGCGCGGCGGCGGCGAGGCGATCTTCGGCAACACCGCCGGGAACCTGTGCGAGGGGACGGGCAGCAACATCTTCGTCGTCCTCGGCGGCCGGCTGGTGACGCCGCCGCTGTCGTCGGGCTGCCTGGCGGGGGTGACGCGCGCGCTGACGCTGGAGTGGTGCGGCGGCGAGGAGGAGGACCTCGCGCTGGACGACCTGTACCGCGCCGACGAGGCGTTCCTGACGTCCACGACCCGGGACGTTCAGCCGATCCGCGCCGTGGACGGCACGGTCCTCCCGGCGGCGCCCGGCCCGATCACGGCCAAGGCCGTGGAGGCGTTCGCGGCCCGCTCCGCCGAGCTCATGGACCCTTGATCAAAGAAGTGATCTCCGAAGTCTTTACGTGATCGATTTCATCGTTCACGTTGTTGGTGACGCTTGTAGGAGGTCACCGTGGACTTCTCCAGAAGGCGGATCGGCGCGGCGGCCGCGCTCGTCATGGCGGGCGCGGTGCTCGCCGGGTGCGGCGGCGGCGGATCCCCGACGGATCCCGACCGGGGCAAGGACGCCAAGAACTTCTCCCTGACGATCACCCGCAACGCCATCGAGGGCGGCAAGAACACCGAAGAGGCCGAGTGGATCACCAGGACGGTGATCCCGCGGTTCGTCGCGGCGCAGAAGGCGAAGGGCGTCACCGCGAAGGTGTCGTTCCGGGGCCAGGGCGTGGACGACGAGGCGTACAAGACGAAGCTCGCGCTCGACCTGAAGTCCCGGTCGGGCGCCGACATCATGGACGTCGACGGCATCTGGGTGGGCGAGTTCGCCCAGGCCGGCTACATCAGGCCGCTGCGGGACGTGGTGGGCGCGCCGGCGGACGCGTGGGACGGCTGGGCGAAGATCCCGGGGTCGGTCCAGAAGCTGGCCATGTTCGAGGACAGGCGCTACGGAGTCCCGCCCGCGACGGACGGCCGCCTCCTGTTCTTCAACAAGAAGCTGTTCGCGCAGGCGGGTCTCCCGGCCGCGTGGCAGCCCAGGTCGTGGCAGGACGTCCTCACGGCGGCGCGCGCGCTGAAGAAGCTCCCCGGCGTGACGCCGATCCAGCTGAACGCGGGCACCGCGATGGGCGAGGCGACCTCGATGCAGGGCTTCCTGCCGATGCTGGCCGGTGCCGGCGCCGAGATCTACGCGGACGGCAAGTGGACGGGCGGCGGCCCCGCCGTCCAGCAGGTCCTCGGCCTGTACGCGCAGATCTACGGCGGCGAGGGCCTGGGCGACCCGAAGCTCCAGCAGGAGGCGAAGGGACGCGACAAGTCGTTCGAGGAGTTCGCCGCCGGAAAGATCGGCATCCTGGCCGAGGGCGACTACTTCTGGCGGGACGTCATCAATCCGAAGACGGGCGTCGCGAAGATGAGGACCCGCGACCAGGACGTCGGGTACGCGCTGATCCCGGCCGTGTCGCCGGGCAGGGGCGTCCGCGGGCAGGACTTCGTGAGCATGTCGGGCGGCTCGGTGACCGTCCTCAACCCGAACACCGAGTACCCGCAGCAGGCGTTCGAGCTGCTGGCCTTCATGAACTCCCCGGAAATGATCAAGGCCCGGACGGCGGGCACGCCCGAGATCACGTCCCGGACCGACGTGAACGAGGAGATCCTCGCGGGCGACCCGTTCCTGGCGTTCGTGTCGGAGAAGGTCCTGCCCGTCACGTCGTACCGTCCCGGCCTCGCGGTGTATCCGCAGGTGTCGACGGCCTTGCAGGAGGCCACCGCCGCCGTGGTGTCGGGCAGGACGCCGCAGCGGGCCGCCGCTGAATACACCAAGGCGCTCGAAGGGGCCGTCGGTGGCGCCGCCAACGTCACCCCGCGCTGACGCCGCGGCCGCGTCCTTCGGGGAGGACGCGGCCGGGCTCGGGCGGGGCCGCGCGGCCGCGTTCGTCGCGCCGGCGCTGGTGCTGGTCGCGGTGTTCCTCGTGTTCCCCGCGCTCTGGACGCTCTACCTGGGCACGACCGACTACCGCCTCACCGGCGTCGCGGCGAGCGAGCCGCGGTTCGTCGGCGCGGACAACTACCGGGACGTGCTCGGCGACGGGGACTTCCACCGGTCGCTGTGGCTGACGCTGCAGTTCGTCGCCGGGTCGGCGGTGATCGGGCAGACCGTCCTCGGGTTCGCGATCGCGTGGGTGATGCGCGACCGCTCCGGGCCGGTGCGGCGCCTGGTCGAGGGCCTGGTCCTGCTCGCGTGGATCCTGCCGTCGTCGGTCATCGCGTTCCTGTGGATCGCGCTGCTCGACCGCGACGGCGGCACCCTCAACGCGCTGCTCGGCACCCCCGGCACGGCCTGGCTGCTCGACCATCCGATGGCCTGCGTCATCGTGTTCAACGTCTGGCGCGGCACGGCGTTCTCGATGATGCTCTACGGAGCCGCGCTCGGGAACGTTCCACCGTCGCACCTGGAGACGGCCCGGCTCGCCGGCGCCTCGACCCGGCAGACGCTGCGGGACGCGGTGTTCCCGCGCATCCGCGGCCACGTCCTGACCAGCCTGCTGCTGATCAGCCTGTGGACGTTCAACGACTTCACGCCGTTCCTGATCACGGCGGGCGGCCCGGACGGACGCTCGGAGATCATGTCGGTCTACGTGTACCGGACGGCGCTCGGCGACGGCCGGCTCGGCTTCGGCGCCGCCGTCTCGCTGCTCATGATCCTGATCAACCTGGTGATCGCCCTGGTGTACCTGCGCGCCCTGCGGGCCCGGAAGGAGGCGGCCGCGTGAACGAGACCGTCCGCGAGGTGCTGCGCAGGCTCGGCCTGGCCGTGTTCGTCTCGGCCGTCCTCGGCTTCTTCGCGCTGCCGCTGCTCTGGCTGGCGTTCGCGCCGTTCGACGCGAATCCGGGCATCGCGGCGTCCCTGCCGGAGTTCACGCTGCGCAACTTCGAGATCCTGCTGGACAACCCGTACGCGCTGGCGTCGCTGCGCAACTCGGCTCTGCTCGCCGCGGGGACGGCCGCGCTCGTCGTCACGTCGGCGGCGCTGGCGGCGTACGCGCTGAGCCGCGTCCGGGTGCCCGGACGGGACGCGCTGCTGTACGTCCTGCTCCTGCTGTCGTCCATCATCACCGGGACGGCGGCGATGGTGCCGGTCTTCCTGCTGGCGTTCAACCTGCACCTGATCGACTCGCGGCTCGGGGTGGTCCTGGTGCTGACCGGCGGGCTGCTGCCGGCGGCGATCTTCCTGCTGAAGGACTTCACCGACGCGACGCCCACGTCCTACGAGGAGGCCGCGCGCGTGTTCGGCGCGTCGCCGCCGCAGATCCTGCGGCACGTGGTCGTCCCGGTGATCCGGCCCGGCCTCGCCACGGTCGCGGTGTGGACGGTCGCGCAGGTCTGGGGCGACTTCCTGATGCCGTTCCTGCTGCTCCGCGACCCGGACAAGGCCCCCGCCTCGGTGATCATGTACACGTTCTACACCGAGGGCGGCCAGCCCGACCTGCCCCTGATCTCCACGTTCTCGCTGCTGTACTCCCTGCCGGTCGTCGTCATGTACCTGTTCGTGAGCCGCCGGTACGGCTTCCGCTTCCACGGAGGGATCAAGCGCTGATGGCGGCCATCACCATTCGGGAGCTGACGAAGGTCTATCCGGGCGGCGTGCGGGCCCTGGACGCGCTCGACGTCGACGTCGCGGACGGCGAGTTCTTCGCGCTGCTCGGCCCGTCCGGCTGCGGGAAGACGACGCTGCTGCGCACCGTCGCGGGCCTGGAGACGGCGACGGGCGGGACGGTCCGCCTCGGCGACACCGACGTGACGCGGCTGCCGCCGGGGCGCCGCGGCGTCGGCATGGTGTTCCAGGACTACGCGCTCTTCCCGCACATGACCGTCCTGGACAACATCGCCTACCCGCTGCGGATCAAGAAGCGGAGCCGCGCGTCCCGGCACGGGCGCGCCGCGGAGGCCGGGAGCTACCTGGGCCTGGACGGCCTGGAGCGGCGGCGTCCGGGGGAGCTGTCGGGCGGTCAGCAGCAGCGGGTCGCGCTGGCCCGCGCGCTGGTCGCCGAGCCGCGGATCTTCCTGCTGGACGAGCCGCTGTCCAACCTCGACGCCCGGCTCCGCCTGGAGGCCCGCACGTTCCTGAAGCGGCTGCAGAAGGAACTCGCCGTCACCACCGTGTTCGTCACGCACGACCAGGCGGAGGCGCTCGCGCTCGCCGACCGGATCGCCGTCATGGAGAACGGGCGGATCAGGCAGCTCGGGACGCCCGTGGAGGTGTTCCGGCGCCCCGCCAACCTGTTCGTCGCGTCGTTCATCGGCTCCACGCCCATGAACCTCCTGCCCGGACGCGTCCGGGACGGCGCCGTCGCGGTGGCCGGCGCCGTCCTGCCGGTTCCCGGCGGACTGCGCGTCGCGGACGGGGAGCCGGTCGTGTGCGGGGTACGACCGGAGTACCTGGACTACGGCGACGGCCCGCTGGACGGGGCGTTCGGCGGCCGGGTCTCCGTGGTCGAGCATCTCGGCGGGAGCTCGCTGGTGACGCTCGACGTCGCGGGGGAGCCGCTGCACGTCGTGGTGGGCGAGGGCCGGGAACCCGAGCCGGGGGACCGGGGCTGGGCCCTGCCGCGTCCCGGACGCGTCCTGCTGTACCGCGACGGGGAACTGGTGACGGAGGACGGCCGGCCGACGGCCCCGCAGGCCGAGGCCGAGGACGGAGGGCGCGGATGACGGCGCACCGGGGGCGGTGGAGCCTGGAGGACCGCTTGGAGCAGGGGCTCCGCGAACTGCCCTTCGACGTCCCGCCGGGTACGGCGTCGGTCATGGTCGAGCTCTCCTACGAGGGAGGCGTCATCGACCTGGGCTGCCATGGAGCAGACGGGTTCCGCGGCTGGTCGGGCGGGGCGCGCGGCCAGTACACGGTGAGCGCCGACTGGGCGACCCCCGGGTACCTGCCAGGGGAACTTGAACCGGGCACATGGCACGTCTGGCTCGGGCTCCACCGGATACCGCCGGACGGTGTCCCGTACGAGGTCACGGTGACCACATCGACGTCGACCCCGCCCCGACCGGACGAGACCCTGCCTCCACGGCCGGAACGTCCACCACGCCGGGAACTGCCCGCCCCGGCAGGGATGCGTTGGCTCGCCGGTGACCTGCACTCCCACACCGTCCACAGCGACGGGGCGCTCACCGTCCACGAACTGGCGTGCCTCGCCGCGTCCCAGGGCCTGGACTACCTCGCGGTGACCGACCACAACACCGTCAGCCACCACCCCGGACTGGCCGCCGCCGGGGCGCGCGCCGGCGTCCTGCTGCTGCCCGGCCAGGAGGTCACCACCGACCTCGGGCACGCGAACGTGCTCGGTGACACCGGCTGGGTCGACTTCCGGCGGCCGAGCGCCGACTGGGCCGCGTTCGCCGCCGCGCGCGGCGGGCTCATGTCGATCAACCATCCGCTGAGCGGCGACTGCGCCTGGCGCCGCCCGCTGCCCGCCGGCGCCCGTCCGGCGTTCGCCGAGATCTGGCATTCGTCCTGGTGGGACCGGCGCTGGGGCGCGCCGCTCGCCTGGGCGGACGTGTGGCGCCCCGGCGGCGTCGTCCCGCTCGGGGGCAGCGACTTCCACGACCCGGCCCAGCACAAGTCCCTCGGCGAGCCCGTCACCTGGGTCCTCGCCGAGGACGGGGACGTGCTCGGCGGCCTGCTGGCCGGGCGGACGGCCGTGTCCGCCGGGCGGGACGCCCCCGTCCTGCTCCGCGTCGAGGACGGGCTGATCGCGCTCGGCGCCGCCGGGACCGTGCTGGTCCGGCCGGACGGGAGCCGCGCGGCCGTCCGCGGCGACCGCGTCCGGATACCGGCGGACCGCCTGGGAACGCACCGACTGGAAACCCACGAGAACGAGGTGATCGCACTGTGCGGGTAGCGGGCTCGGAGATCGTCGTCGTCCCCCACACCCACTGGGACCGCGAGTGGTACCTGCCGTTCCAGCGCTTCCGGCTGCGGCTGGTGTCGCTGCTCGACGGCGTCATCGACCGGATGGAGGCCGACCCGCGCTGGCACTTCACGCTGGACGGGCAGATGGCGGCCGTCGACGACTACCTGGAGATCCGTCCCGAGCGGCGCGACCGGCTGGCCGCGCTCGTCCGGGAGGGACGGCTCGCCGTCGGGCCCTGGCAGATCCTCCACGACGAGTTCCTGTGCTCGGGGGAGAACATCGTCCGGAACCTGGAGCTCGGGACGCGGCGCGCGGAGGAGCTGGGCGCCGCGATGATGGTCGGCTACCTGCCCGACCAGTTCGGGCACTGCGCGCAGACGCCGCAGATCCTGAAGCTGGCGGGGATCGAGCACGCCTGCGTGTGGCGCGGCGTCCCGGACCGGGTGCGGGCCGCCGCGTTCGCCTGGGAGGCGCCGGACGGGACGGCCGTCCGCACCCAGTACCTCCCCGAGGGCGGCTACGGCAACGCCGCGTCGATGTTCGAGGAGTTCGAGGAGTTCGGCGAGTTCGAGGACGGCGCGTCGCCGCTGCCCGGCCGCGCCGCCGGGTTCGCCGAGGCGATGGGCCGCTGGTACCCGCGCGGCGGCCCGCTGCTCGCCATGTACGGCGCCGACCACACCGCGCCCGCCGCCGACCTCGCCGACCGGATCGCCGCCGCCGGGCCCGGCATGCGGCTGGACACCCTCGCCGGCTACTTCGCGGAGCGGGCGCCGTCCGTCGACGGGCTGCCGCGCGTGCGCGGCGAGCTGCGGTCGCACGCCCGCGCCAACATCCTGCCCGGGGTGATCTCCGCCCGCGTCCGGCTCAAGCAGCTGATGGGACGCGCCGAGCGGCGCGTCGAGCGGTACGCCGAGCCGCTGACGGCGCTCTGGTACACGGGCGACGCGCAGCGGTTCCTCGACCTGGCGTGGCGCCGGCTCATCGAGGCGAGCTGCCACGACTCGGTGACCGGCTGCGGCTGCGACGAGACCGCCGAGCAGGTCGCGGCGCACATGGCCGAGGCGGAGCAGCTGGGACGCGCCGTCTGCGACCTCGTCACCGCCGAGCTGGCCGCGTCCGTGCCGCTCGGCTCGCACCTGGTGTTCAACCCGTCCCCCGTCCCGCGCACGGGCCTGGTCACGCTCGACGTCCCGTGCGAGGGGGAGCCGGGGCTGGTCACGGGGGAGGGGCGGCCGGTGCCCGTGCAGACGCTCGACATCGCGCCGACCGTGCTGGACGACGCCGTCCATCCCGCGTCCGAGCTGCCCGTCCTGCTGGAGCGCGTGTACGGGCGCGTGCTGTTCGGGCAGGAGATCCGCGACTGGTCGGTCTCCCGGGAGGAGCGCACGCTCACCTTCCGCGTGACGGCCCGCGCCGGCGTCCCGTTCGACATCGGCGACGTGCGGGAGGCGCTGCGGGACGCGGAGGGCGAGTGGCGCGTCCGCATTCTGGCCGACCCGCGCCGCACGGTCGCCGCGCTCGTCGACATGCCGCCGCTGGGGCTGGCCGCCGTGCGGCCCGCGCCCGCCTCGCGGGCGGCGGAAGGCCCGGTGGCGCTGGAGGGGAACAGTCTCGACAACGGGCTGCTGCGCGCCGAGGTGCACGCCGACGGCACGCTCGGCCTGCGCACCCCGTCCGGCCGGGTCGTGGAGGGGGTCGGGCGCATCGTGGACGGCGGCGACCTGGGCGACTCCTACAACTACGCGCCGCCCGCCCGCGACCGCGTCGTCGGCGACCCGCTGAGTGTGGACGTGCGACCCGTGGCGGACGGGCCGCTCGTCGCCGCGGTCGACATCGTCCGGACCTACCGGTGGCCGGCCTCGGGCGACGCGCCGTCCGGCGCGCGCTCCGCCGCCGAGGAGGACGTGACCGTCACCACCCGCGCCGAACTGCGCGCCGGCGAGCCGTTCCTGCGGCTGCGCGTCGCCTTCGACAACCGCTGCGACGACCACCGGGTCCGGCTGCACCTCTCCCTGCCGCGCCAGGCGGACTCGTCCTTCGCCGAGGGCCAGTTCGCGATCACCGAGCGTGGGCTCGCCGCCGAGGGCGGCTTCGGGGAGCGCCCCGTGCCGACCTTTCCCGCGTCCGGGTTCGTCGCGGCGGGCGGCCTCGCCGTCCTGCTGGAGCACGTCACCGAGTACGAGGTCACCGGCGGCGGACGCGAGATGGCCCTCACCCTGCTGCGCGCGGTCGGCTACCTGTCCCGGGACCGCAACGCCTACCGGGACCAGCCCGCCGGACCGCAGCTCCCGACCCCGGGCGCGCAGTGCCGCGGCGAGCGGACGGCCGACATGGCCGTCATGCCCTACGACGGCGAACGGCCCGGAGCCGAGGTGCTCGTGGCCGCCGAGGCGTACCGGCACGACCTGCTCGCCGCCGCCGGGTACGGGCACGCGTCCGCGCCGCTCCCGCCGTCCAGGGAGGGCCTCGCGATCACCGGGGACGGCGTGGTCATGACCTCGCTCCGCGCCCGCGACGGCTGGACCGAGGCCCGGATGGCCGCCCAGTGCGCCGAGCCGGCCACGGCCGTCCTGCGCGGGGACTTCACCGAGGCCGTCCGCGTCGACCTGCGCGGACGCCCCGGCATCCCGCTCGACGTGCACGACGGGACGGCCGCGCTGGCGCTGCGCCCCTGGGAGATCGCGACCGTCCGGCTCCGCGGAGGCTGACGGGCGGGGCGGCCGGCGGGCGGCCTGGGTCAGCGGGCGGCCTCGGCGGTGCCGGGCTCGCGCTGCTGCCCGCCGGTCGCCCCGGACGCGCGGACCTCGGGCGCCGCCGGCCGGGCGGTCTCCGCCGGATGCGCGGCGGCCGCCGCCATGGCCGCGCCCACGATGCCCGCGTTGTTCACCAGCCGCGCCGGGACGATCTCCGCCCGCACGCCCTCGATCAGCGGCAGGAAGTGCTCGGACTTCCGGCTCACCCCGCCGCCCACGATGATCAGCGACGGGGAGATCAGCGCCTCCAGGTGCGCCATGTACTCGCTGAGCCGCCGCGCCCACTTCGCCCAGCCGAGGTCGTGCTCGGTGCGCGCCTTCGCGGACGCGCGCAGCTCGGCGTCCTTCCCGCCGATCTGGATGTGCCCGAACTCGGTGTTCGGGACGAGGACGCCGTCGGTGAACAGCGCGCTGCCGATGCCCGTCCCCAGCGTGAGCAGGACGACGGTGCCGGGCCGGTCGCGTCCGGCCCCGAGCCGCATCTCCGCGATCCCGGCCGCGTCCGCGTCGTTGAGCAGCGTGACCGGCCGGCCGGTCACGTCCGCGAACAGGGCCGCGGCGTCCACCCCGAGCCAGTGCCTGGACACGTTCGCCGCCGACATCGCCACGCCGTCGATCACCACGCCGGGGTAGGTGACGCCGACCGGCCCGTCCCAGCCGAAATGGTCCACGATCTCGGCGATGACCTTCGCGACCGCCTTGGGCTTGGCGGGGCGCGGCGTGTCGATCCGGAACCGCTCCCGCGCGAACGCGCCGCCGGACAGGTCGACCGGCGCCCCCTTGATCCCCGAACCGCCGATGTCGATGCCCAGCATCTCCCGTGCCATGCCCTCACTCTGCCCGATCTCCGCCGGGACTAAGAATTCTCCGCGAACTGCAGGCCGACCACGCCGATGACGATGAGCGCGAGGAACGCCACCCGGGCCGGCGACGCGCTCTCGCCGAACGCGACCATGCCGACCAGCGCCACGCCGACCGCGCCGAGGCCGGTGAAGACCGCGTAGGCGGTGCCGACCGGCAGGGTCCGCAGCGACAGCGACAGGACGACGACGCTGAGCAGCGCGACCGTGAGGCCGATGGCGGTCGGCCACGGTTTCGCGAGGCCGTCCGACTCCTTGAGCGCCGTCGCCCACACCAGCTCCATCAGCGACGCGATCAGCAGGAAGACCCAGGCCACGACGCACCCCCCTTAACCGGAAAATTCTCCGCTTGACGTTAACCGGAGAACCTTCCGGATACAACCCGGATGTGCAGCCCGCTCCGGTAGCCTGCCGGAACGTGATCCCCGGGACGGAGGCGCGCATGCGGGAACTGCCGGTCGCGGGCCGCCCGCCCGCCGAACGCGCGGACGCCGCCCGCAACCGCCGCCGCATCCTGCGCGCCGCCGCCGAGGTGATCGCCGCCCGGGGGCCCGCGGCGGTCTCCATGGACGAGGTGGCCCGCGCCGCCGGCGTCGGCGTCGGCACCGTCTACCGGCGGTTCGGCGACCGCGCCCGGCTCGTCTACGCGGTGATCGACGACCGCGAGCGCGACTTCCAGGACGCGTTCATCCACGGCCCGCCGCCCCTCGGCCCCGGCGCGTCCCCGCGCGAGCGCCTCCGCGCGTTCCTGCACGCCCTCGCCGACCGCACCGAGGCGCAGGCCGAACTGCTGCTCGCCGCCGAGTCCGACCCGCCGGGCGCCCGCTTCCGGGACGGCTCGTACGCGCTCTACCACCTGCACCTGGCCATGCTCCTCGGCCGGATCCGCCCCGGCGCCGACACCGCCTACCTCGCCGACGCGCTCCTCGCCCCGCTGGCCGCCAACCTCTTCCTCTACCAGCGCCGCACCCGCGGCATGCCGCTCGACCGCGTCAAGGCGGGCCTGGACGCCCTGATCGAGGGCCTGCCGGCGTCCTGAACCGGACGGATCATGATCCGTCCGGCGAAAGCCTTTATCGGCACGCGGGCGTGCCGTCAGACTGGGGGGCGTGAACGACTTCGA
Organism: Actinomadura sp. GTD37; assembly: GCF_041951365.1. NCBI lineage: Bacteria > Bacillati > Actinomycetota > Actinomycetes > Streptosporangiales > Thermomonosporaceae > Actinomadura > Actinomadura sp. GTD37. The sequence continues at coordinate 390,947 of NZ_JBGNUS010000005.1, read as the reverse complement.
TCTCCTCGTGCTCGGATCCGGGCCCGGCGGGCAGCGCGCGGCCATCGCCGCCGCCAAGCTCGGCCGCAAGGTCGGCATCGTCGACCGCCGCGACATGATCGGCGGTGTCTGCATCAACACCGGGACGATCCCGTCCAAGACGATGCGCGAGGCGGTGCTGTACCTGACCGGCCTCAACCAGCGCGAGCTGTACGGGCAGAGCTACCGGGTCAAGGACGACATCACCGTCGCCGACCTCGGGATACGCACCCAGCACGTCATCGGCCGGGAGACCGACGTCATCCGCAGCCAGCTCGCCCGCAACCACGTCACCGTGATGGCGGGCATGGGACGGTTCCTGGAGCCCAACACGATCGGCATCGCCGGCGCCGGCGACCGCGAGCAGAAGGTCACCGCCGACCGGATCGTGATCGCGACCGGCACGCGCCCGGCCCGTCCCGGCACCGTCGACTTCGACGACCGGACGATCATCGACTCCGACGGCATCATCAACATGGACCGCATCCCGGAGACCATGGTCGTCGTCGGCGCCGGGGTCATCGGCATCGAGTACGCCTCGATGTTCGCCGCGCTCGGCACCAAGGTCACCGTCGTCGAACGCCGCGAGCGCATGCTCGACTTCTGCGACCTGGAGATCGTCGAGGCGCTGAAGTACCACCTGCGCGACCTCGCCGTGACGTTCCGGTTCCGGGAGTCGGTCGCGTCCGTCGAGCGGATGCCGGACGGGGCGATCACCGTCCTGGAGAGCGGCAAGCGCATCCCCGCCGACACCGTCATGTACTCGGCCGGGCGGCACGGCATGACCGGCGACCTCTGCCTGGACGCCGCCGGCCTCGCCGCCGACTCCCGCGGCCGGATCAAGGTCGACGACGACTACCGCACCGAGGTCCCGCACATCTACGCGGTCGGGGACGTGATCGGCTTCCCGTCACTCGCCGCCACCTCCATGGAGCAGGGCCGCCTCGCCGCCCACCACGCGTGCGGCGAGCCCGTCTCGGAGATCCACGAGACGCAGCCCATCGGCATCTACACGATTCCCGAGATCAGCTTCGTGGGCCGCACCGAGGACGCCCTGACCGAGGCCAAGGTTCCGTTCGAGGTGGGCGTCTCCCGCTACCGCGAGCTGGCCCGCGGCCAGATCATCGGGGACTCCTACGGAATGCTGAAACTGCTCGTCTCGCCGGACGACCGGCGGCTCCTCGGCGTCCACGTGTTCGGCACCGGGGCCACGGAGCTCGTCCACATCGGCCAGACGGTCATGGGCTGCGGCGGCACCGTCGACTACCTGGTCAACGCCGTGTTCAACTACCCGACGCTCGCCGAGTCCTACAAGGTGGCCGCGCTGGACGCGACGAACAAGATGCGCCACATAGCCCGTCTCTCCGGCTAGGACGGCCAGAGCAGGTTCTCCAGCTCCGCGTCGATGTCGATGAACTCGGTCTCCTCCCCGGCGGGGACCGCCTGGTAGGTCCGGTGCAGGAAGTCGGCCAGCGGCGACAGCGGCACCTCGAACAGCGCGTCCCCGAACGGGGACGACAGCGCGATGTTGAGCGAGCCGTCGTCGTCGGCGGGCCAGACCTCGACGTCCCCGTCCCCGACCCTGCGCACGATGCCGACCGTGAGGAGCTCCCGAGCGAAGATCCACTCCACCGGTTCGTCGTCGCCCACGTAGAAGGCCATCCGGATCGCGTACGGATCGTCGGCCGCGTACTCGAGCCCGGCGAGCAGGGGGACGGTCGTGCGGTCGGGGACGACGAGACGAAGGCCCAGCTGTGCTGAGACGGTGGTACTGCTGTTCATGGCCATTCCCTCTTACGTCGGTCCCGCTGGCTCGCGGGGTGCTCCGGTGGGGTGGTTCTCCCACTCACGGACATCCCCGCGATCTATGACGCCTAACTGCCTGATCTCGGCCGAACATTCCGGCGTCCCCGGCCTTTGTGATCCATCTCACGATGGCAAAACCTGCGTCTGACCTGCGCAAAAGCGGATCTTGTGGACGCCCCGGCGCCCACAATGCGGGACGTACCGCGCACTCCTCGGGGTCCCCGCACCATCGTCGCCTGGCTTAAGGTAAATCCGTGGCAATGAATGAGGAAAAGGTCGCCCCGTCCCCGGAGGAACCCGGACCGTTCCACCGCTTCCGCGACCGGGTACGGCGCAACCCGCTGCTGAACACCGCCTGGCGCGCCGCCGTCTTCGCCGTCGGCGCGACCGTCCTCATCGGCGGACTGATCATGATGGTCACCCCGGGCCCCGGCCTCGTCGGCATCGTCGTCGGCCTCGCGATCCTCGCCACGGAGTTCGCCTGGGCCCAGCGCGCCCTCCACCGCGCCAAGAGCGCCGCGGACCGCGCCAAGGAGAAGGCCTTCGACCCCCGCAAACGCCGCCGCAACGCCGTCCTCGGCACCCTGGCCGCCGTCGTCCTGGCCGCCGCCGTGGCCGCCTACCTGGTCTTCTACGGCCTCACGCTGCCCTGGGACATCGAAGACCCCACCTTCTGGACCTGATCCACCCGCTCACATAGCGTTACCATGTGAACCGCATAAGTGAACGGGTGGCCGATATCCGCGCCTCCCCGTACCTCCCGGCCGTCGTCCTGCTGCTGATCCTCTCCACCGCCGCGGGCCTGTTCGCCGGCTCCTACTGCTTCGCCATGGCCAACCCGGCCCCGCGCTACCTCCCCGTCGCCATGACCGGCCAGGGCGACTCCGCCGCCTTCGTCCAGGCCCTGGACGAGCACCTGGACTCCTCCCTCCGCGTCCGCCACTACCCGACCTACGCCAAGGCCGACGACGCCATCGACGAGCAGCGCGTCTTCGCGATCATCACCCTCGGCGGAGGCCGGGCGACCTTCGACACCAGCCCCGCGTCCGGCGCCTCCGTGGCCCGCCTCCTCGCCGCCGCGGCCCCGGCCGCCGGCCGGTCGGCCGGAGTCCCCGTCACCGTCCGCGACATCAGGCCCCTGCAGCCCACCGACCCGCAGGGCCTCGCGATCTTCTACATCTCGCTGGCCGCCGTCATCATCGGCTTCGTCGGCGCAATCCACCTCAACGTGCACGCGAAAGGACTGAACCCCGTCGAGCGGATCGTCTTCACCGCCGCCTACGCCGTCCTCGGCGGCTTCACCATCTGCTCCGTCGTCGACCCCCTGCTGGGCGTCCTCGACCTCCCCTTCGCGGAGTCCTGGGCCATCTCCTCGCTCACCATGTTCACCACCGGCATCGTCTTCACGATGTTCAACGCCCTCATCGGCCGCTGGGCCATGATCCCCACCTGGGGCCTCATGGTCGTGATCGGCAACCCGTCCTCCGGCGGCGCCGTCTCCTGGCCGCTCCTCCCGTCCCCCCTCGGCCTCGTCGGCCGCTGGCTCCCGCCCGGCGCCTCCGTGGAGGCCCAGCACACCGCCATCTACTTCCGCGACCACCAGCACGCCCAGCCCTTCGTCACCCTGGCCGTCTGGGCCCTGGTCTGCACGGCCGTCTACCTCGTCTGGCGACACCGCCACCCGTCGGCCGCCTGACCGCAACGGACGCGCGACCACCCCCCGACATACGCTAGAGTTTCCGACGTCAGAACACCCGGGCGATTAGCTCAGTGGGAGAGCGCTTCGTTCACACCGAAGAGGCCACTGGTTCGAACCCAGTATCGCCCACCATGACCGTCTTACTTGCACCGCGACCAAGATCGCGGCCAAGTCGGACGATCAAGGAATCAAGATCACTAGGGCCGGACCCCTTCGGGAGTTCGGCCCTAGTGATGTCTGGAGCTGTTTCGTCTCCGCCCTGCTTGACGACGTGAACTTGCGCTTGGTCGCGGTAGGCCTCATAAAGCCGGTAGAGCACATCGGATGGCTCGCGGCAAACCCCTTGTGATGCAAGCACTCCGGCAAGACGTTGACGGCCAGGCTGACCCCAGGCCTCGCATCCTGAAGCCGGGCGATCTCCCGGCAAGCAATCAGCCGCATCATGCGGTCATGCTCCTGGAGTTGGGCGCGGGATAAGCAGCCCAGCATGCTCGAATTGGCGGCGAGGGCTTCAAGCCGCAACTGCCCGGCCGGGCCAAGGATCGGCATAAGGGCGACTTCGGGAGGTGGACGCCCTTGCGACGGCTCACCGTGAGGCGTGAGCACCCACGGCCCCTTCCGCCGGACGCACCGCCAGTTCGGCCCACACCACCTTGCCGCCGTCCGATGGGTAGTAACCCCACCGCGAGGCGCATGCCGCCACCAGCATGAGGCCCCGTCCGCCGAGCGCGTCGAGACTGGGAACCTGCGGCACGGGCGGGTTGGGGTTGGCGTCCCAGACCTCGATGTAGGCCACCGGCAGCGATGAGCGGAAGCGCACCCGCACCCCGGCACCTTTCATCCGAAGGCCGTTCGTGACGAGTTCACTGGCCACCAGTTCCCCGGTCTCTATGACTCCCTCCGGCAGCCCCCAATGGCGGTACCACTCCCGGAGAAACCGCCGGGCCAGCGGTACGGACGACGAGTCCTTAACCAGCGCCGTCTCAAAGGACTGCTGTGCGCTAGGTGGCGAGAAGACTGACATGACCATGCTCGAACCTCGGTGTGGTGGTTGGAGGCAGGACCGGCGCCGGAGCTCCCGGCTCGTGGAGGCGCGCGCCCCTGGGGGTGGGCGGCGAAGCCTCACCACGGCGCCGGTCCTGCGTCTGGGGTGCGACTGACGAAGCTCCCCTCTGCCCATCACTGGCCGCGCGCTCGGCCAGTCCAACGGTTGCGAAACCGTCGGACCGCCACGTGTTGGCTGGCTTGCGCATGCGGGGAGATCAGCCGCCTTCTGGTTTGACCTGGTACGGCGTTGCGTTGTGTCACCGAACAAACCACCGCCGTGCGATGCGTAGGCGTATGATGCGTCGCGGTACGGTCCCCAGAATGACCCCGACCGATGATCCATGCAAGATACGTCCACGTATCATTCCAAGATCTTTTGGAGAATGACCGAATTGGGCAGGAATGCCCACCCAGAAAGGCGAGGCAATGGCCGGTACTCCGAACCCCACCGTCAAACGCAAGCGTCTCGGCATCGAGCTGCGCCGCCTGCGCGAAGAGGTGGGCTTGACCTGTGAACAGGTCGGCGATCGCCTGGGCTACTCCGGTACTCGCATCAGCCGCATCGAGACCGGCAAGATTTCGGCCAAGCCCGGCGACGTCCACGAGCTCCTGGAGGTTTACGGCGTCACCGGGCCGGCCGCGGATGCCCTCGTGCAGCTGGCCCGCGACGCCCGCAAGAAGGGCTGGTGGCACACCTACGGCATGAACCTGCCCGAGTGGTTCTCCGCCTACGTGGGCTTTGAAGCCGAAGCCGTCACCTTCCGCGACTTCCAACCGCTCTACATCCCCGGCCTGCTCCAGACCGAGGACTACGCTCGCGCCGTCCTCCAGGTCGCCCCGGTACCGGGCACGCCCGAGGAGATTGATCGCCAAGTGGCTGTGCGCATGGAGCGACAGACCATCCTCGGGCGCGACAACCCGCCGGAGCTATGGTTCGCCATCTCGGAGACCGCCCTGCGGGTCCGCGTCGGAAGTCCCCAGGTCATGCGCACCCAGCTTGAACACTTGGCCCAGCTCGCCGAGCGCGCCAACATCACCATCCAGATCCTGCCGTTCGCCACGGCCGCGCACGTCAATCCCATCACCGGCTTCCGCATCCTCGGGTTCCCCGACCCCAAGGACCCAACCGTGGTGTACGTGGAGCACCTCACCGGCGCCCTGTTCCTGGAGCGCGAGGACGAAATCCGCCGTTATACAGTGGTCTTTGACCATCTTCGGGCGGAAGCGCTCGGCAAGAGCGCTTCCGTGGAGCTCATCCGCCGCATCGCCGACGAGATGGGCGCAAGCCTGTAGCACATGGAGAGAAGGAGGTGCGGGATGACACACCAGAGGCACCTCGTAGACCTGTCCCGCGCCCGGTGGCACAAGAGCACTCACAGCAACGGCGGCGAAGGCGGCTGCGTTGAGGTCGCCGACAACCTGCCGGGCGTCGTAGCCGTACGGGACTCCAAGGACCCGGACGGACCGGTGCTGACGTTCGTGCCGGCCGAGTGGCGGAGCTTCGTTGAGAGTGTGCAGGAAGAGCAGTTCGGGCTGTAGTCCGGTTCTATACGCCTCGTACCGGAATACCTCGGTTTGGCCTTTATTTCCCTCGGCTCGCTGGCTTGGCTTACGTAGGCTGGTCGGCCACGGAGGCGCTAAGCTGCATGCCAACCTGTCGGGCTCCCACCATTTACTTAAAGGGTCGAAAGTGGCAACGACGATCAATGGTGGGTTCACTACCCTCACATCCTGGCTCATCCCGACCACCGCCCAAAAAGACGCGCTGTCGACTCACCGCAACACCGTGAAGGCCAAACTCAACAGCGCGCTGGCCGTGACCAACTTCTTTGGGACCGGCTCTTCCAGTAACGGCACCGACGTGAGAAGCCGCAGCGACGTGGACTTCTTTGCCGGCATCCCGTCTCAAAACCAACGCGATAGCTCCGACCGCATGCTGGTCGTCGTCAAGGAAGTCCTGCAACAGCGCTTCTCCAGTACGAACATCTTCGTCCGGAGCCCCGCCGTAGTCTGCGCCTTCGGCACCGATGCCTCCGAAAAGCTTGAGGTAGTCCCGGCCTACTACACGGGGCAAAGCTCTGACGGCTTTAACATCTACAAGATCCCCAACGGCAGCGGCGGCTGGATGAGGTCCAGCCCCAAGGTCCACAACTCCTACGTCACCGAAGTCAACGACGACCTGAGTAAGAAGGTCAAGCCGCTCATCCGGCTCATGAAGGCGATTAAGTACTACAACAACATTCCCATCTCGTCCTTCTACCTTGAGCTTCGCGTCACCAAGTGGATATCAGAAGATACTTCTGTCCACTATGCCTATGATGTCCACGCCATGCTCAAGAATCTCGTTGACTGTGAGCTTGCGCAGATGGTAGACCCCAAGGGTATTTCGGGCTATGTCGCCGCTGCGAGCACCGAGACCTACCGCCAGGACGCCTTGTCCAAGCTCACCACAGCCCGGAACCGGTCCGCCTGGGCCCGCCACTATGAAGGCGAAGATAAGATCGAGAAGGCCTTCGAGTACTGGGACAAGGTATTTAACGGTGGGTTCCCAGCGTATGGATGAAGCCGACAACAAGCGCCTCCTGGCTGAAGGCCGACGAGTCGAGGAGTCGGCTAAATACAGCGCGCAAAACCAGTTTGAACAGGCCAAGATCTGGCGCGGGCTAAACTACATTATTGGCGTGCCCGCCACCGGTCTCGCGGCGGTAGCGGGTGCGGTAGCTCTTATGACGGCGGTTGGCCGCATCTGGGCGGCACTGGCGGCGTTGACTGCGGCCAGCCTCAGCGCCGTGTTGACACTGCTGAACTTGTCCCGCCGGACCGATGAGGCTCACACGTCCGCCAACGCTTACCTAGCCGTCCAGCAGGATGCCCGCGTATTCTGCGAGATTGACCTGCACAAGTTTGAATATGATGAAGCCCGGCAGGCGCTCAGCCAACTGATTGCCCGGCTTCAAGAGGTCCACAAATCTGCTCCGCTTGTCTCAAAACGAGCCTACCGGCGCGGCAAGAAGAGTGTTGGGACTGGTGGCCAAACCTACGAGGTCGACAGGCAAGCCGGTTCCTGACCAACCCGGTATTAGCTTCCTCGTCAGTTGACAGCCCGCATTAGTCGAGCAGTCGGTATGCCCCGATGAATACCTCCCCAGTACGCGCTGCGTGTTGCCGCTTGCGGCGTAACAACTCAGGCAATTCGATGCGTCCATCCATGACGGCGTTCAAGTCGGCCCCATCCATCAGGATCATCGTTGGTCGACCGCGCGAGTGAACCTCAATAGCGCTATCCTGAAAGCCGTTCATAGAAATAAACAGGCCCAAGGTATTGTCGAGTTTTCGGCTAACCTTGCCTCCGAACGAATCTAGGTCGGCTACCGGCGTTCTCTCGTCCTTCCATTTCGCCTCCAAGAGGAACTCTCCTTCGAAGGTGAATGCCCCGTCGATCTGTTCGCCGACGATACGGAAGGGGGCCTTCGCATCAATATCGTAGAGCGCAAATAGGCCGTTGAGAAACTTTTCCAGCGCATAGCCGCGTGGCTGCGGTGGCATAGCGACGATCTCATGGAAGAGCTTCTTAAGTTCTTCAAGTTTCTCGCTCATCGCTCGCTGCATCTCGGCCTCGATGCGGGTAGCCTCACGTCTCCGTTCCGCTTCCTGCTCCTCGCTGCGCAGGCGGCGGTATGGCTCGACCTGGCTCCTCAGGGTGTCGAGTGCCTCCACGGCATTTCGGTACTTACTTTCTCCGTCGTCCAGCCTCTTGAGATGCCGAGGATCAGTGATGTCTGCTGTTGCCAGGATAAGAGTTAGCAGCTCATCGAAATAGCGATGTTGGTTCGCGGCCAAGCTGTCCACCAGCTGCGCAACGATCGGGCGCTTATAGTTTGTCCAATCCAATTGCGCGACGAGCTCACCACGACCAAGGCACGAGGTAAGGAATGCGCGAAGATCGCTCTTGTACCAATAGGCAAGAGTTAGTGCTTCTTTGAGCGGATGAAGAATGGCCGGACTGACACGCTTGGTACTCATAGCGGTCATTATACGCAATCAGGACATTACTGTCGCTCGAATCACGTGTGGTCTGGCTTGACCACCTCGGGACAGGGCTACCGGGTCCGGCTTCAACGTCGATCACAGCGGCGAGCGCTCCGTTCGCGCAAGATGCGCTTGACGCTGCCGCGACTGATGCCGTACTCCGCCGCCAACCTCGCGGCTGGCTCGCCCCCGTCCCTGTAGCGCCTGATCAACTGGATGATGTCTCCTTCGGTGAGCCGGTCGCAAACACGAACCCGAGTCGGTCTAGCGTCCGGGTTGGGTTGATTCTGAACGCTGAAGCCAGCCCCGACCGGATCTTGCAGGCTCTTCCTTAGGATTGGGGCGGAGTGTTCAAGATCAATAGGATGCCTGTCCGGTTGGAGTAGTACCGGACAAGGCCCACCCCGCTCATGCAGGTCAGCGAAGGTCTCGGAGATCACACTCCGGGACCTTTTCGACGTTGAAGGTCCTCGGGGAGCCAAACGGGGGGCCACCACTCCCAGACTTACTCGGACTCCGCGGGACGGCCCTGGCCGAAGACCGCGTTCATGGTCTCGGCGCCTCGGGTGATGACCGGCCGAAGCTGATGCCCGTACACCTTCTCGGTCACCGCCGTCCCGGCGTGGCCCACGAGATCGGCGATCGTCTCAAGAGGGACGCCGCTGTCGCTCATGATCGAGACGGGCACTCCAGCATCGTCCTGACCGCCGACACCTACACCAGCGTGCTCCCCGAGCTCGCGCGCACCGCCGCCGAAATGACCGCGGCGCATGTGCTGCGGGCGGGGTGGCGGGTGCCCGGGGTGAGACGGCGCCGAAGAGCCCCGGCGGTCAAGTGACGTCCCGCCGCGCCCGCGGGCGGCAGGTCCGTTGCGACGCCGGCTGCGTGATCAAGAGCGTTCGCTCCGCGTCCTGTGTCGTCCTGCCGCGAAAGGGCTGACTGAACTTCAGACCACGTCCGGCGTCGAGGAAGGGACGCCCGGATCGGGACGTGGCCGCCCGGGACGGGCGTGTCAGGGGGTGGTGGGGAGTGCGCGCAGTACGCAGAACTCGTTGTCCTCGGGGTCGGCTAGGACGACCCAGGTCACCTCGGACGACTGTCCGACGTCCACCCGGCGGGCACCGAGCGTGATGAGGCGCTTGACCTCCTGTTCCTGGTCGTCGGGACGCAGGTCCAGGTGGAGGCGGTTCTTGCCGGGGGTCGGGTCGGGCACCCGCAGGAACACCAGGTCGGCGGCGACGCCGTCTTCGGGGCTGCCCGCCGGGGGCTCCAGGACGATCTCCTCGTCCGTTTCGTGGGTGCGCCGCCAGCCGAGCGCCTCCTGCCAGAAGCCGGCCACCGCGCGGGGGTCCCGGCAGTCGATGTCGAAGGACTGGATCCGCAGAGTCATGGTCCAACCCTGCCATGGTCGCGCGTCATCGGGAGTTCTCCCGACTGGCCGCGCCCGCGCGGGCGGCCGAGCATGAGCCCGACCCGCGCCCGCGCCAGGTGTGCGCGGGGACGATAGGGGAGGGCGCCTCATGCTGGGCCGACCGGCGCGGTCCGAGGGCACGCGGTCCGAGGACGAGCGCGACTTCCTCCGGCTGTGGGCGAGCGACGCGGTGTCGCAGATCGGCTCGCAGATCACGCTCTTCGCGCTGCCGTTCACCGCGGTGGCCGTCCTGCACGCCTCCGGGGACCAGGTCGGTGTGCTCCAGGCGCTGTACACCCTGCCGTTCCTGCTGGTGCCGCTGCCCGCGGGGCTGTGGCTGGACAACCGGTCCCTGCGGCCGGTGCTGATCGCGATGAACCTGGTGTGCGCGGTCCTGGTGACGTCGGTGCCGGTGGCCGCCGCCGCCGGGGCGCTCGGGCTCGCGCAGCTCTACGTGATCGCCGTCCTGGGCGGCGCCGCCACGGTGACCTCGGACATCGCGAAGCTGGCGCTGCTGCCGAGACTGGTCCCCACGGACCGGCTGGCCTCGGCGAACAGCAGGCTCAACGCCAACCTCGCGGTCGGGAGCACGTCGGGGCCGGGGATCGCCGGCTGGCTGTCGGCCCTGGTGGGCGCGCCGAACGCGCTGATCGCGGACGGCCTCTCCTACCTGTTCAGCGCGGGCACGCTGTCGCGGATGCGCTACCGGGACGAGACCCGTCCCGAGCGGGGCGAGGAGGGGCGGAACCTGCGCGCCGAGGTGACGGCCGGGCTCCGGGTGGTGTTCGGGTACGCGCCGCTGCGGAACATCGCGGTCCACGCGGCCCTGTTCAACGCGTGCGCCCAGTTCGTGAACGTCGCCCTGGTGGTTCTTCTCGTGCGCGACCGAGGGTACGGGGGCGGCGCCTACGGTCTGGTGCTGGTGTGCGGCGGGATCGGCGGCGTCACCGGCACGGTGTCGGCCCCGCTGCTCATCCGCCTGCTCGGGCCCGGGTCAACGATCTTCATGGTGGTCACGGCCGGGGTGAACGCCTTCTGGATCCTGCCGGCCGCGGGCGGTTCGCGGGCCGCGGTGGTGGCGCTGTGCGCGGCGGGGCTGTTCATCGGGTCGGCGAGCGCCGGGGTCGGCAGCGTGGTGAGCGCCACGCTGCGGCACCTGGTCAGCCCGCCGGACCTGCACGCCAGGGTGAACGCCGCCTACCGGCTCATCACGTTCGGCGCCGTCCCGGTGGGCGCGCTGATCGGCGGTCTCCTGGTGGAACGGATCGGGGCGCACGCGACGCTGTGGGCGGTTCCGCCCATGATGCTGGTCTCCGCCCTTCCGCTCGCGCTGCGGCCCGTCCGGTCGCTGCGCGGCGTGACGCGGCCGGACGCGGAGGACGACGTCCCGACCGCGGCCCGAGAGGGCGCCGGGTAGGGGAATGTCCCGACTGTTCGGCACCGGTACTCGCGGTGACTCTGGGCTCATGAACGCGTTGCGGCTGTGGTCCGGGGGCGATGAGGTGCGGATGTGGCTGCTCTGCCTTCCGCCGGGAGGCGGGGCGGCGCGGCAGTTCCGGAGCTGGCGGGACCGCCTGCCTCCGGCGCTCGGCGTGGCGGCTGCGGAGTACCCCGGGCACGGTTCCCGGTCGGACGAGCCGCCGGCCTCCAGCGCCGGAGCGCTGGTCGGAGAGCTGGCCCGCGACATCGTCCCGCTGCTCGGCCGTCCGGTGGTCCTGTTCGGCCACAGCATGGGGGCGATCCTCGCGCTGGACCTGGCCCGCGCCCTGCGCGCCGAACGGGGCTGGCGGTCGGCGGCGCTGGTCGCGGCGGCGAGCGAGCCGCCGGACCGTCCGCTCGTCCCGGCCGGAGCCGCCGCGTCGGACGAGGAGCTGACCGCGCTGCTGCGCGCCTGGGGCGGCACCTCGGACGAACTGCTCGCCGACGGCGGGTACCTCGCCGAGACCCTCCCGGTGATCCGTGCCGACCTGGCGCTGATGGCGGGCCGCGCGCACGGTGACGAACCCCCGCTGGACTGCCCCGTCCACACCTATCTCGGGGAGGGGGACGCGTCGGTCGACGCGGCGGAGGCGCGGGAGGGGTGGGCGCGGCAGACCCGGGCCGGTCACACCGCCCGCGCTTTCCCGGGCGGGCATTTCTTCTTCCGGGAATCGGCCGACCGGGTGCTCGCCGCCCTGGTCGACGACGCCAACGCCGCGGTCGGCGGCCGACTGCAAGGAGTGACGCATGGTTGACGCCGGCACGCCCCAGGACGATTCGGCCGGCCGCGCCGGCGCGCTCTCGGCGGAGCGCCGCGCCCTGCTGACGATGGAGCTGGCCCGGCGGCGGACCGCCGCGAGCCGGCCCGTGCGGCAGCCGCGCACGGGCGAGAACCCGCGCTTCCCGCTCTCCTACGCGCAGGAGCGGCTGTGGTTCCTCGACAAGGCCGATCCGGGTTCGACCGCCTACGTCATGCCGGGGGGGCTGCGCCTGCGCGGACCCCTGGACGAGCGGGCGCTCCGGCGGGCGCTCGACGAGATCGTCCGCAGGCACGAGGCGCTGCGCACCACCTTTCCGTCCGAGGGCGGACGGCCCGAGCAGCTCATCGGCGAGGCCCGCCCGGTTCCGCTGCCCGTCACGGATCTGAGCGCGGAGCCGGAGGCCGCCCGGGAGGCCGCAGTCGCCGACGCGTGCCGCGGCGAGGCCGCCGCCCCCTTCGACCTCGGCTCCGACCTCCTGCTGCGCGCCCGGCTGCTGAGGCTGGCCGCCGACCACCACGTCCTGGTGCTGAGCCTGCACCACATCGCCGCCGACGGCTGGTCGCTGGGCGTCCTCATGCACGAGGTGGGGGTCCTCTACGACGCGTTCCGGCGCGGCGAGCCCTCACCGCTGCCGGAGCTGGAGGTGCAGTACGCCGACTACGCGGTGTGGCAGCGGGCCTGGCTGGCGGACGGGCCCCTGGACGCGCAGCTCGAGTACTGGCGCGGGCGCCTTGCGGGCGCTCCGGTGCTCGAGCTCCCCGTGGACTTCCCGCTCATCGGCGAGCGGACGTGGCTGGGCGCGTCGGTTCCGCTCACCGTGCCGGGGCGGCTCTGGAAGGAGGTGACGGCGCTCGCCGACGCGTCCGCCGCGACCCCCTACATGGTCCTGATGACCGCTTTCACCGTGGTGCTGTCCCGGTGGAGCGGGCAGCGGGACGTGGTGGTCGGCTCTCCGCTCGCGGGACGCGGACATCCCGAGCTGGAGCCGCTGGTGGGGTTCTTCGTCAACACGCTGGCGATGCGGGTGGACACCTCGGGCGCCCCGACGTTCGCGGAGCTCCTGGACCGGGTCCGGGAGTCCTGCACCGCCGCGTACGGGAATCAGGACGTGCCGTTCGAGAAGCTCGTCCAGGCGCTGCGTCCCGAGCGGTCCCAGGGCCTGGTGCCGCTGGTGCGGGTGATGCTCGCCCTCCGCGACGTCCCGGTCGGCGAACTCGAGCTCGCCGGGCTGGAGGTGGCGGAGCTGGACCTGGCGCTGGGCGGCCGGTCCAGCAAGTTCGACCTGGTCCTGGACCTGGTCCCGGACCGGGACGGGGGCCTGCGCGGCCGGGTCGAGTTCAGCACCGACCTGTTCGAGGACGCCACCGCCGAACGCGTCGGCGAGGCGTGGCTGCGGGTGCTGGCGGCGGCCGTGGAGGACCCGGATCTGCCGGCGGACCGGCTGCCGCTGATGTCCGGGGCCGAACGCGACCGCATCCTGGACGAGCTGTCGGGCGACGGCGACGCGTCCGCCGCGGACACGTCGGGGTGCCTGCACCGCCTGATCGACCGGCAGGCCGAGCGGACCCCCGGCCGCGACGCGGTCGCCTGCGGGGCGACGACCTTCAGCTACCGCGAGCTGATCGAGCGGGCGAACCGGCTGGCGCACCGGCTGCGGCGGCTGGGCGCCGGACCCGAGCGGCTCGTCGGCGTCTGCCTGCCCAAGTCGGCGGACATGGTGGTCGCGCTGCTGGCGATCCTCAAGGCGGGCGCCGGCTACCTGCCGCTCGACCCGGAGTACCCCCGCGGCCGCGTCGAGATGATGGTCCGCGACTCCGAGGTGCCGGTGGTCGTCACCGACCGGGCCATCGCCGGCCGCGGTCTGTTCACCCCGTCCGGCGAGGACGAGGACGGGGACGAGGCCGGGCGGCCCCGGCTCGTGGTGGTCGACGACCCCGGCGACGACCCCGGCGACGACCCCGGCGGACAGCCGGACGGGCCGCCGCCGGACCTCGCCACCGAACGCACCCTCGCCTACGTGATCTACACCTCGGGCTCGACCGGCGTTCCGAAGGGATCGGCCAACGAGCACGGCGGCGTCGCCAACACGCTGTCCGGGCTGAACGAGTCGCTGGGCCTGGACGAGTCGGACCGGATGCTGGCGATCTCCTCGCTCAACTACGACATGTCCGTGTACGAGATATTCGGGCCGCTGCTGACGGGCGCGTGCGTGGTCGTCCCGGACGACATCGAGGTCAACGACCCCGAGCTGCTGCGGCGCCTGATGATCGACGCCCGGGTGACGGCGTGGAGTTCGGCGCCCGCGCTGCTGGAGCTCCTGGTCGGCCACGCCGCCGGGCACGGCGGCCTGCCGGGCGCCGCGCTGCGGCTGGCCGTGCTCGGCGGAGACCGGCCGTCCCCGACGCTGGCCGACCGGCTGGAGGAGCTCGTCGCGGGGGTGCGGCTGTTCAACCTGGCCGGGATGACCGAGACCTCGTACTGCACGCTCTACCACCTGATCCGGCGCCCCGAGCCGATACCGGGAAGCATCCCGTGGGGCCGGCCGCTGCCCAATCAGCGCGTGTACGTGCTGGACGGCCACGGCGAGCCGGTACCGGTCGGGGTGCGCGGCGAGCTGCACGTCGGCGGCGCGGCCGTGCGCCGGGGGTACTGGCGGCGGCCGGAGCTGACCGCGCAGCGGTTCGTCCCCGACCCGTTCGGGGCGGTCCCCGGCGGGCGCCTCTACCGCACCGGCGACGCGGCGCGGTGGCGCTCGAGCGGAGACCTGGAGTTCCACGGCCGCCTCGACCACCAGGTGAAGCTGCGCGGGCTGCGGATCGAGCCGGGGGAGATCGAGGCGTCGCTGGCCGCCCACGACCAGGTCGACCGGTGCGTGGTGCTGATGCGGGCGACGGGACGGGACCAGCGCCTGGTCGCCTACCTGACCACCACCGGGCCGCTGCCGCCGAGCACCGGAGAGCTGCGCCGGTTCCTGCTGGACCGGCTTCCCGACCACATGGTGCCGTCGGCGTTCGTGCTGATGGACCGGTTCCCGCTGCTTCCCAGCGGGAAGCTCGACCGGTCCGCGCTGCCGGAGCCCGCCGCCGTCCGTCCCGATCTCGCCGACGCCTACCGCGAGCCGGACGACCCGCTCGAACGGGTGCTGGCCGGCATGTGGTCGGAGGTGCTGGAGATCGACCGGGTCGGGGCGACCGACGACTTCTTCGAGCTGGGCGGCCATTCGCTGCTGGTGACCCAGGTGGTCTCGCGGATCCGGGACCTGTTCCGGGTGGACTTCCCCCTCCGGGCCTTCATGGCGGCGGGCACCTTGCGGGCCCTGGCGGTCCAGCTCCGCGCCACGGCGGCCGGCGCGGGCGTGGACGCCGACCGTACGGCCGAGCTGATGCTCCAGGTGAGCGCCATGGACGACGACCAGGTCGGCAGGCGGTTGAGCGAATGAACATGCGGATGTCGGCCGACCGGCGCCGGTTGCTGGACCGGCTTCTGGACGAGCAGGCCCCCCGGGCCGCGTCGGCGGTCCCGCTGCCGGGCTCGGCGGACGCCTCCCACGCGGAGCTGTCCTCGGCGCAGCAGCGGATCTGGTTCTTCGACCGGGTGCGGCCCGGCTCGCCCCTCTACACCATCACGGGGATCGCGCGGCTGCGCGGGACGCTGGACACCGGCGTGCTGCGGCGGGCCCTGGACGAGGTGGTCCGCAGGCACGAGGTGCTGCGCACCACCTTCCACGGCGAGGACGAGCCGTGGGCGCGGGTCGGTGACGCGGCGCCCGTCGAGATGGCCGTGACGGACCTGTCGCACCTGTCCGGGGCGGGCCGCGACGGCGCGGTGCGGGAGCGGCTGGACGAGGAGTCGCGGCGCCCGTTCGACCTGTCGCGCGACCAGATGCTGCGGGCGGCGCTGCTGCGGCTGGCGCCGGACGAGCACATGCTGCAGCTGTCGATGCACCACATCGCCGCCGACGGCTGGTCGCTGGGCGTGCTGATAACCGAGCTCGGCGCGCTCTACACGGCGTACCTCCAGGGGCGGCGCTCACCGCTGCCCGAGTTGGCGGTGCAGCATTCGGACTACGCGGTGTGGCAGCGGGAGCGGCTGGGGGAGGCCGCGCACGCCGGACTCCTCGGCAACTGGACCGAGCGGCTCGCGGGGGCCGCCCCGCTCGACCTGGTGACCGACCGGCCCCGCCGGGAGGCCGAGTCCTTCGCCGGCGGCTGGGCGCACCTGACCTTGCCGCCCGAGCTGGTCGGGGCGGTCAAGCGGCTCGCCGACCGGGAGCGGGCGACGCCCTACATGGTTCTGACGGCGGCGTTCGCCGCGCTGCTGTCGCGGTGGAGCGGGTCGGCCGACGACGTCCTGGTGGGCTGCGCGGTCGCCGGCCGCAACCGCGTCGAGATCGAGCCGCTCATCGGCTTCTTCGTCAACACCCTGCCGCTGCGCCTGGACCTGGGCGGCGACCCGTCGTTCCGGACGCTGGTGGGACGGGCCAGGGACGCCTGCATGGACGGCTACGCCTGGCAGGACGTGCCGTTCGAGCAGATCGTGGAGGCCCTCCAGCCCGAACGTGATCCCGGCGCGCGGGTGCCGCTCGTCCGGCACATGCTGGTGCTGCACAACAGCCCCCGCCCCCGCCTGGAGCTGCCCGGCCTGGAAGTGACCGTGCTGCCGCTGCAGACCGGCACGGCCAAGTTCGAGCTCCAGCTGGAACTCGCGCCGACCCGGGACGGCGCGCTGGCGGGCTGGATCGAGTACTCGCGGGAGCTGTTCGACGAGTCCGCCGTCCAGCGGATGGCCGACGCCCTGCCCGCCCTCCTCACGGACGGCGCGGACCGGCCGGACGCCCCGGTCGGCGAGTTGCGGATCCTGTCCCGCGCCGACCGGGCCACCGTGGTGGACGACTGGAGCGGGGCCCGGTCCGGCGCCGCCGGCGAAGGCTGCCTGCACCGGTTGTTCGAACGGTCGGCGGACCGCCGGCCGGGCGCGCCCGCCGTCGTCCACGGCGGCGCCGAGCTGAGCTACCGGGACCTGGAGCGCGCGGCGAACCGCCTGGCCAGCCGGCTGCGCGCGCTGGGCGTGGGCCCCGAGGACGTCGTGGGGATCTGCGTGCCGCGTTCGGCGGGCGCCATCGTCGCCATGCTCGCGACGCTCAAGGCGGGGGCCGCCTACCTCCCGCTGGACGCCGGCCATCCGCCGGAGCGGCTGGCCCGGCTGGCGGCGGACGCCTCGGTGGGGCTCGTGCTCACCGCGTCCCCGGACACGGCCCCCGACCTGCCGTCGGTGACCACCCTGAGCCTGGACGACCCGTCGGTCCGCGATGCCCCCGACGACCGGCCGGACGTGCCGGTCCTGCCGGGCAACGCCGCGTACGTCCTGTACACCTCGGGGTCGACCGGGCGCCCCAAGGCCGCCGTCAACGAGCACGCGGCCGTCGCCAACCGGATCTCGTGGATGCAGGACGCCTACCGGCTGGAGCCGGACGAGGCGGTCCTGCACAAGACGCCCCTCGGGTTCGACGTCGCGGGGTGGGAGTGGCTGTGGCCGCTGGCGGTGGGCGCGCGGATCGTGGTGGCGGACGGCGACGGCCGCCGCGATCCCGGCGCCATCGCAGGGCTGATCCGCGAGCACGGCGTGACGACCTGCCACTTCGTGCCGTCGATGCTGCGCGTCTTCCTGAACGATCCGTCCGCCCCCGGTTGCGAGGGGGTGCTGCGGCGGGTGGTGTGCAGCGGCGAGGAGCTGCCGCCCGATCTCGCGGACCTGGCCCGCGAGGTCCTGCCCGGGGCCCGGCTCCACAACCTGTACGGGCCGACCGAAGCGGCGATCGACGTCACCGCGTGGACGGTGCCGGACGGCGTCCGGGCCGGTGCGGCCGCACGGCTGCCGATCGGCGCGCCGATCGCCGGCGCCCGCCTGTACGTGCTGGACGGGCGGATGCGCCCCGTGCCGCCGGGCGTGCCGGGGGAGCTGCACATCGGCGGGACGCCGGTGTGCCGCGGCTACCTGGGCGGGCCGGGGCTCACCGCCGAACGGTTCGTCCCCGATCCGTTCGTCCCCGGGCGGCGGCTCTACCGCACGGGGGACCGGGCCCGGTGGCTGCCCGACGGCACGCTGGACTTCCTCGGCCGGCTCGACCACCAGGTCAAGATCCGCGGGCAGCGCATCGAGCCGGGCGAGGTGGAGGCGGCGCTGGCCGCGCATCCCGCCGTGCAGCGGGCCGCCGCGATGCCGTACCGGGACGGGGCGGGCGACGTCCAGCTCGCCGCCTACGTCAGCGTCAGGGAGGGCGCCGGGGCGCCGTCCGGCCGGGCGGAGGACGGACCGGCCGTGGACCGCTGGCGGACCGTCTTCGACGAGACCTACCGTGACGCGGCCCCGGCGGATCCCACGTTCGACACCGCGGGCTGGGTCGACTCCGGCACGGGCGAGCCCATCCCCGAGCACCAGATGCGGGAGTGGGTCGAGGAGACCGTCGACAGGATCGCCGCGCTGGGGCCGTCACGGGTGCTGGAGATCGGGTGCGGCACCGGCCTGCTGCTGTTCCCGCTGGCCCGGCGCTGCGCGTCCTACCGCGGCACCGACATCTCCGCCGAGGCGGTCACCCGGCTGAAGGCGCGGGTGGAGGGGCTGGACGGGGCCGAGGTGGAGCTGGAGCGGCGGCCCGCCGACGACTTCTCCGGCTGGCCCGCCGGGAGCTTCGACACGGTCGTCGTCAACTCGGTCGCGCAGTACTTCCCGGACGTCGGCTACCTCGTGCGGGTGCTGCGGGGCGCCCTCTCGGTGCTGCGCCCCGGCGGGCACCTGTTCGTGGGGGACGTCCGCAACCTGCTGCTCCTGGAGGAGCTGCACTGCTCGATCCTGCTGGACCGGCTGCCGCCCGACACCCCCCTGGACACCCTGCGGCGGCTGACCGCGCAGCAGGTCGCCCGCGAGGAGGAACTGGTCGTGCACCCCGCGCTGTTCGGGGCGGTCGCGGGGACGGACGCGGTCACGGTCCTGGCGAAGTCCTCGCCCTACCGCAACGAGCTGACCCGCTTCCGGTACGACGTCGTCATCACGGCACCGGGACCGGACGGGACCGCCGGGCCGGGGACGGGCGAGCCCCCCGGGCCGGGGACGGACGCCGCCCCCGCGCCGCCCGGAGACGCGTGGACGCCGTGGCCGGGCCCCGCCGCGGCGCCGTCCGACGGAGGGCGGGCGTCGCCGGGCTGGCTCGGGGTGCCCGACATCAGGCTGCGGGAGAGCCTTCTCGCGGTCCGGCTGATGCGCTCCGGCGCCGCGGACACGATCGGGGCCCTGCGGCGTGCGATCGGCGAGGCCGAGCCGGGCCCGGCGGCGGACCCGGCCGCCCTGGCCGAGACGGGCCGGGACGCCGGGTACCGGATGCTGCCGCGCCTGACGGCCGAGCCGGGCGTCCTGGACCTGGAGTTCCGTTCGCCCGGCCGCCCGCTGCCCGCGCCGGCCGCCTTCCCGCGTCCCGCCGGTGACGGCTGGGAGGCGTTCGCCAACGATCCTCGGCGGGCCGCGCGGTCGCGGGAGGTCGTGTCGGCGCTGCGCCACCACCTGGGCCGCACGCTGCCCGACTACATGGTGCCCGCCTCGCTGATGGTGCTCGCCGACTGGCCGCTCGGGCGCACCGGCAAGCTCGACCGGTCGGCGCTTCCGCCGCCGGACGGGCTGCGCCCGGCCCTGGCCACCGGCTACGTCGCCCCGCGCACCGACACCGAACGCGCCGTGGCGCGCGTCTGGCGCGAGGTCCTGAACCTCGACCGGATCGGCGTCCACGACGACTTCTTCGCGCTCGGCGGCCACTCGCTGCTGGCCGTCCAGCTCGTGGGCCGGCTCCGCGTCCTGCTCGGCCGCGACGTCCCGGTCGGCGGCCTGCTGCGCGCGCCGACGATCGCCGCGGTGGCCGAGGACCTGGACGGGCGCCCGGACGAGCCGGACCGGGACCGGGCGGAGTCCGCCCCGATCCCCCGGATCGAACGGCGGCGGATCGGACCGGGGGAGGACGGCCGATGAACGGACGGCAGAACGCCTCCAGCTTCGTCGAGACGCTGCGACGGAGGGCCGCGGAGACGCCGGAGCGCCCCGCGCTGGAGTTCGCGCTGAACGAGGGCGAGTACCTGACGCTGGACCACGCCGAGCTCGACCGCCGCGCGCGGGCGGTGGCCGCGCTCGTCCAAGAACGCGGGACCGAGGGCGGCCGGGTGCTGCTCCTGCACCAGCCGGGCCCGGACTACGTCACGGCCTTCTTCGGCTGCCTCTACGCCGGCGCCGTCGCGGTCCCCGTCTACCCGCCGGTCGGCGCGCGCGGCCTCCAGCGAGTGCGGGCCGTCGCCGACGACTCCGGCGCGGAGCTGGCGCTGCTCGACACGGCGACGCTCACCGACCTCGCGGACACCGGGCCGGGGATCGCCCCGCCGCTGGTGACGACCGACGACCTGGACCGCTCGGCCGCCGCGGACTGGCGGGAACGCGAGCCCCGGCCGGGGGACCTGGCGTTCCTCCAGTACACCTCGGGCTCGACCGGCACCCCCAAGGGCGTCATGGTCAGCCACGGGAACCTCGTGCACAACTCGGCGGTCATCGCCCGCGCCCTGGACCTGGACGCGGGCAGCCGCGGCGTGAGCTGGCTGCCGCCGTACCACGACATGGGGCTGATCGGCGGCATCCTCCAGCCACTGCACAGCGGGTTCCCCTGCACGCTGCTGTCGCCGCTCACGTTCATGTACCGGCCGTCGCGGTGGCTCCGCGAACTCGGCCGCACCCGCGCGACGATCACCGCCGCCCCCGACTTCGCCTACGTGGAGGCGGTCCGGCGCACCAGGCCGGAGGAGCGGGACGCCCTCGACCTGTCGGCGCTGCGGCACGCCCTGGTCGGCGCCGAGCCGGTGCGGACGGCGACGCTGGACGCCTTCGCCGGGTACTTCCGCGGCGCCGGGTTCCGCCGGTCGGCGTTCTACCCCTGCTACGGGCTGGCCGAGGCCACGCTCTTCGTCTCCGGCGGGGCGAGCCCCGAGGCCGAACCGGGCTCGGTCCAGGTGCGGCGGCCCGAGCTGGACGCGGGCCGGGCCGTCGCGGCCGGCCCGGGGGAGCGGGCGCGGGAGCTGACCGGCTGCGGATGGGCGCACGACGAGGACCTGATGCTCGTCGTCGATCCCGATTCGGGACGGCCGCTGCCGCCGGACGAGGTCGGCGAGCTCTGGGTCGCGGGACCGACCGTGGGACTCGGCTACTGGCGGCGCCCCGAGGAGACGCGCCGCGCGTTCGGAGCCGAGGCCGAGGGCCATCCGGGGCGGGCCTTCCTGCGCACCGGCGACCTGGGGTTCCGGCACGGCGGGGAGCTGTACGTCACGGGCCGGATCAAGGACCTGATGATCGTCCGCGGCCGGAACCACGACCCCGCGGACCTGGAGCAGACGGCCGAGGCGGCCCACCCGCTGCTGCAGCCGGGCCGGGGCGCCGCGTTCGCGGTGGACGACGGCGGCGGGGAGCGGGTCGTCCTCGTCCACGAGGTCCGCCGGAAGTTCAAGCCCGCGGACACGCCCGCGGTGGCGGACGCGGTGCGCGAGGCGGTGGCCGCTGAGCACGGCCTGGCCCCGCACGAGATCGTCCTGGTCAAGCTCGGCTCCATTCCCCGGACCAGCAGCGGGAAGGTCCGGCGGACCGAGTGCCGGACGCGCTGGCTGGCCGGGGACCTCGCCTCCGTGGCTCCGGCGCCGTCCGGGGCCGCGCCCGCGCCCATGGCCGGCGAGGTGGCCGCGCTGATCGCCGCGGCGCTGGAGACGGAACCGGCGGCGCTGATCGCGGACGTGCCGCTCGTGTCGCAGGGCTTGGACTCCCTCCGCGCGACGCGGCTCATCGCCGACCTGGAAGAGGCCCGCGGCGTCAGCGTGCCGATCGCCCGGCTGCTGGACGGCCTGACGCCGCTGGAGCTGGCCGGCCTCCGGCCCGAACCGGCCCCGCCCGAACCGGCCCCGCCCGAACAGGGTCCGTCCGCCAGGGGCCTGCCCGCCGGGGCGGCGCCCGCGCAGGAACGGATGTGGCTGCTCGACCAGATGGGCGCGGCGGGGGCGTACCACATCGCGGGCGGGCTGAGGCTGACCGGCCGGCTCGACGTCGCGCTGCTGGAGGAGTGCGTGACCCGGCTGATCGCCGACACCCCGGCGCTGCGGTCGGTGTTCGCCGCCGGGGACGACGGGCTGCCGCGGCTGTCGGTGCGCCCGCCGGCGCCCTACCCGCTGCCGGTGGTCGAGCCGCCGGGACCGCCTGCCGAGCGGGAGGCCCGTGCCCGGGAGGCGCTGCGGGAGCTGGCGGCCGAACCCTTCGACCTCGGGTCCGGTCCCCTCGTCCGGCTGCGGCTGTTCGGCACGGCCCCGGACGAGTGGCTGCTGGGGCTCGCCGCGCATCACATCATCGTGGACGGCTGGTCGCTCGGGCTGCTCCTCAGCCGGCTCGGCGACACCTACCGGCGCGCCGCCGAGGGCGGCGCCCCGGACCCCGCGCCCTGGTCCCCGGACCCGGGGCCCGCCCCGGGCGCGGCCTTCGACGACGCCGACGCCGCGTTCTGGCGCGAGCAGCTCGGCGACGCCCGGCCCGTCGACCTCCCGCCGGACCGCCCGGTCCCGGCGCTGCCGACCTGGCGCGGCGGGTCGGTGCCGATCCGGATCCCGGCGGACCTCGTGGAGCGGCTGCGCGCGGCCTCGGCCGAGCGTGCCGCCACCCCCTTCATGGGGCTGATGACCGCGGTCGGAATCCTGCTCGGCCGGTGGAGCGGCCAGGACGACATGGTCGTCGGCACCGCCGTGTCGGGACGCGACCGCCCCGGCGCCGCGGCGGTCGTCGGGCTGCTCGCCGACACCGTCCCGATCCGCGTCGACCTGCGCCCGCCGCCCGGCGCGGCCGCCGTCGGCTTCGCCTCGGCGCTCGACCGGGTGCGCGCCCGCTGCCTGGCGGCCTACGGCCGCCCCGGCCGGCCGTTCGACGAGATCGTCCGGGCGGTCGGCGGGCGTCCCGACGGCAGCCGCGCGCCCCTCGTGCGGGTCCTGCTGGCGCTCCAGAACCTCCCGATCGGCCCGTGGGAGGCCGCGGGCGTGCGGGCCGAGCCGTTCGAGCTGCCCGCGCCCGGCGCGCAGTTCGAGCTGTCGCTGCACCTGGGCGCCGCGCCCGACGGCTCGCTGACCGGCCACGCCGTGTACGCGGCGGACCTGTTCGACGAGGCGACCGTCCGGAGCCTCCTCGACGGCCTGCCGACCCTGCTCGGCGCCGCGCTGGACCGTCCCGCCGCCCCGGTCCGCGACCTGCCGCTGCTCTCGGGCGGCGAGGCGGACCGGCTGGCGCACACCGTCGCGGACGGCGGTCCCCCCGTTCTGGCGGACGGCCTGGTCCACGGGCTCATCGCGCGGGCCGCCGCCGCCCGCCCCGGCACGACCGCCGTGGCCTGGGACGGCGGCGCGCTCGACTACCGCGCGCTCGACGCGCGCGCACGGACGCTCGCGGGCCGCCTCACCGCTCTCGGGGTCGTCCCGGACCAGCCCGTCGCGGTGTGCCTGCCGCGCTCGCCCGAGCTGGTCGTGGCGGTCTGCGGGGTGCTGGCGGCGGGCGGCGCCTACCTGCCGCTGGACCCGTCGCACCCGCCCCCCAGGCTCGCCCGGCAGCTGACCGGGGCGGGAGCACGCGTGCTGATCGGCTCCGCGGAGACGGCGCGGACGGTGCTGTCGGGTCTGTCCGGTGAATCCCCGGCCCCGGTGGTCCTGGCGGTGCCGTCCGCGGCCGGCGGCGCCGATGCGCCGACCCCCGACCCGGGCGTCCTGCCGGGGCATCTCGCCAACGTCCTGCACACCTCGGGCTCGACGGGCGTCCCGAAGGCGGTGATGACCTCGCACGCCGCGCTGGCCAACCGGCTGGCCTGGATGCAGCGGCAGTACGGGCTGGAACCGGGCGAGGCCGTCCTGCACAAGACGCCGGTGAGCTTCGACGTGGCGGGCTGGGAGCTGCTGTGGCCGCTGGTGGCGGGCGGCACGGTGGTGCTGGCCCGGCCGGAGGGGCACCGCGACCCCTACTACCTCGCCGACCTGATCGTCCGCCACGGGATCTCCACCTGCCATTTCGTGCCGTCGATGCTGCACGCGTTCCTGGAGGAACCCGAGGTCGAGAGGTGTGCGCGGGTACTGCGGCGGGTGGTGTGCAGCGGTGAGGAACTACCGCCGGCTCTTGCCGCGAGGTTCGGGGAACTGCTGCCCGGCGTCGAGCTGCACAACCTCTACGGGCCGACCGAGGCGGCGATCGACGTCACGGCCCAGCCGGTCGGGGAGGCGCAGATCCGCGGGACGCGGATACCGATCGGCCGGCCGATCGCGGGCGCCAGGCTGTACGTGCTGGACGCGGCGGGCCGGATCGCGCCGCCGCTGGCCGCCGGGGAACTGCACATCGGCGGGCTCGCCGCGGCGCGCGGCTACCTCGGCCGCCCGGCCCTGACCGCCGAGCGGTTCGTCCCCGACCCGTTCACGCCCGGCGCGCGCCTCTACCGGACGGGGGACCGCGCCCGGTACCTCCCCGGCGGGAGCCTGGAGTACCTGGGGCGCGCCGACCGGCAGCTCAAGATCCGCGGGCAGCGGGTGGAGCCGGCCGAGATCGAGACGGCGCTGAACCGGCACCCCTCGGTCGAGATCTCCGTCGTGGAGGCGCGCCCCGCCCCCCAGGGCGGGCTGCGGCTGGTGGCGTGGGCGGTGGCGGCCGGCCCGGTCCCGCCGGACCCCGGCGCGCTGCGGGACTTCCTGCGGGAGCGGCTCCCCGCGGGGATGGTGCCGGACGTGATCAGCCCGCTGGACGCGCTGCCGGTGGGCCCGCACGGCAAGCTGGACCGCGCCGCGCTGCCCGATCCGGGGCCGGGCGCCGGGACGCACCGTCCCGCCGCGGTGTCGCGGACGGCGCCGCGCGACGCGGTCGAACGGCGGCTGGCGGCGATCTGGAGCGAGGTGCTCGGGATCGCCGACCCGTCGGTCGCCGACGACTTCTTCCTGCTCGGCGGGCACTCGCTGCTGGCGACCCGGGCCATGGTGCGGGTCCGCGCGGCGTTCGGCGTGGAGATCCCGGTCGGGGAGCTGCTCGGCGGCGCGCCGCTGACCATCGAGCGCCTGGCCGGGCTGGTGCAGTCGCGCCAGCTCGCCCAGGCGGGCGGTGCGGAGGTCGACGCGGTACTGGAGTGGATGTCCGGCCTGTCCGACCAGGAGGTCGAGGCCCTGCTCGCCGGAGACCGGCAAGGCCCTGACTCTGCGGGCTCGTCCGAGGGCGGGCCGTCTTGAGCGGTGTGCGGGACTCTCCTGACTCACGATCCCGGACGACCGGTGCCAGGCTGCGGAACAGATCGTCCACCCGCGCACGACGGCATCGGACAAGGAGCACCATGGCCGCTTGGGCCCGCCGGATCGCGAACCTGTCGGGCGCCGTCGTCACCGCGCTGGCGGTCGTCCTGGTGCTCGGGGCGGGCTACGGCCCGGTCCCGGCGCTGGGCCGGGCCCTCGTCCCCGGCGGGGGCGTGTGGGCGTCCGCCGCCGCGGACCCCGCCACCCGGGACGAGACCCTGCGGCTCCCCGGGCTGAGCCGCCCGGCGAAGGTGTCGTTCACCGCCGAAGGGCTGGCCTCGATCGACGCGGCGACCGACGCCGACCTGTTCCTCGTCCAGGGGTACGTCACGGCGCGCTTCCGGCTCGTCCAGATGGACCTGGAGCGCCGCGCCGGCCGGGGGCGCCTGGCGGAGCTGAACGGCGCCGCCGCGCTCGACACCGACAGGCTCGAACTGCGGCTCGGCCTGCTGCGCAGCGCGGAGGCCGAGTGGGCGGCGACCCGCCGCGACGGCGCGGCGGGCCGGGCGCTGCTCTCCTACGCCCGGGGCGTGAACGCCTGGCTGGAGCGGCTGGAGCGGACCGGGCAGTGGCCGGTGATCTACGGGCTGAC
Organism: Actinomadura sp. GTD37; assembly: GCF_041951365.1. Taxonomy (NCBI): domain Bacteria; kingdom Bacillati; phylum Actinomycetota; class Actinomycetes; order Streptosporangiales; family Thermomonosporaceae; genus Actinomadura; species Actinomadura sp. GTD37. The sequence continues at coordinate 364,747 of NZ_JBGNUS010000005.1, read as the reverse complement.
CGGGGTGCGCCCGGCGCGCTGGACGCCGGTGGACAGCCTGGTGGTGCAGAAGATCTTCAACCAGCAGATGGACTTCAGCACCTCGCCGCTCACCTACGAGTTGCTGCGCGGGTCGCTGGGCGAGGACCTGACGATGCGGTGGTTCCCGGAACGGGCCGTCACGCGCTCGCAGCCGTTCGCGCCCGGCCCGTACCGCGCCCTGCCGCCCGAGCCGATGCCCTCGCCGAACTTCAACGCCGCGCGGCCCGAGGGGGCGCCGGCGGCCCCCGCCCCCGCACCCGTGCCCGCCGCCCCCGCGGCCTCGTCCGCGCCCGCGGCGGCGGCGATCCTGAAGGACCTGCGCGGAATCCCGTTCGGGGGGAGCCAGCAGCGGTTCAACAGCAACGCGTGGGCCGTCAACGGTCCGGCGGCGGGCGGCGGCCGCAGCATGCTGGCGGGCGACCCGCACACCGCGCTGACCCTGCCCTCGTCCTGGTTCGAGGTGTCCCTGCGCTCGCCCGGGTACCGGGTGTCGGGCGGGACCCTGCCGGGCCTGCCCGCCGTCGTCCTGGGACGCAACGAGCACATCTCCTGGTCGCTCACCAACGCCTCGAACCAGGCGACGTTCTTCTACAAGGAGCAGACCTCGCCCGCCCGTCCCGGCTCCTACTACTGGAGGGGCGCCTGGCGGCGGATGGAGACGGACCGCCACACCATCCCCGTGCGCGGGTCGGGGTCCGTCCGGCTGGACGTCGACCGGACCGTGCACGGCCCGGTCATGACCCTGAAGGGGCAGACCGTGTCGGTCACCTGGATGGGCAACTACCGGTCCGACGACCTGACCGCGATCCTCGGGGTCAACCGGGCGCGCGACCACGCCGGGTTCCGCGCCGCGCTGAAGAGCTGGCGGGCCCCGGCGATGAACTTCGTCTACGCCGATGACCAGGGCACGATCGCGGCGCTCAGCCCCGGCTACTACCCGCAGTTCCCCGAGGGGACCCGGCCGTGGTTCCCGATGTCGGGCACCGGCTCCGAGGAGATCACCGGGACCGTCCCGATCGACGCGGTGCCGCAGGTCGTCGACCCGAAGGGCCATGTGATCGCCTCGACCAACCAGCGGCCGGTGGGCGACGACTACCCGTACTACATCGGGACCTCGGCGAACTTCGACCCCGGGCACCGGCAGGCGGTCATCCTGGACTCCCTGCGCCGGCACCCGGCCACGACCGCGGCCGACTCCGCCGTCCTCCAGAACGATGTGACCGACGGGCTCGCCGGGCAACTGGTCCCCGCGCTGCTGAAGGCGCTGGACGGCGCCTCGCTGAACGACCGGGAGCGGGCCGCGAGCCGGCTGCTGGCCGGGTGGGACCGCTCGATGGACGCGGGCTCGGCCGCCGCCTCGATCTGGTGGACGTTCTTCGACACCTACCTCCCCGCCGTCTTCGAGCCGTGGTGGGACGCCAAGAAGGTCCCGGTGCACGACGACGAGTTCGGGCTGAACCTCGAACACCTCCAGATCCCGCTGCGCGAGGCGCTCCAGAAATGGACCCTGGACGATCCGGGCAACGCGGCCTTCACCCCGCCGGGCGGCGCGCGGCGCGACGCGCCGCAGGTGATGCGGGAGTCGTTCACCAGGGCGGTCGCCGAGCTGGCCGGAAAGCTGGGGCCCGCCCCGTCGGCCTGGACGTGGGGCAGGCTGCACGGCAGGGAGATCCCCTCCATTACGGGGGCGGCCGGGCTCGGCTACGGCCCCTACCCGGACGGGGGCGACCCGTGGACGGTGAACGCCGCGGGCGGCGGCATGTCCTCCGACTTCGGCCCGAGCCGGCGCATGATCACCCGCTGGGGCGGGGCGTCCGGCACGGTCGCGATGGCGATCTACCCCGGCGGGCAGAGCGAGGATCCGCTGTCGCCGTGGTACCGGAACCTGATCCCCGCGTGGCGGGCCCAGCGCTACCTGCCGATGGGCCCGGTGGGCGACGCGCAGGCCGGTGCGCCGGGCGGCGCCACATGGACCATGCGGCCGGGAGCGTGAGATGAGCGTCGAACCGGTTTCCGAGCCCGTGTCGCGGAGCGCGGTGCGTCCCGAGCCGAGGCGCGCGCCGCGAGTGGGCGCGGCGTCCGCGGCCGGTGCGGTGGGAGCCGTCGCGGTGGCCGCCGGAGCCTGGTTCGAGCAGTGGTACCTGCCGCTGGTGGCGGGCGTCGTCGTGGGCTCCCTGGCGGGACGGTACCGGGCCGGTCTCGTCCGGACCGCCGGGTGGTCGGTCCTGCTGGGGCCGGTGGCATGGGCGGCGGTGCTCGTCCTGCGGTTCCTGCGCGGTGACGCGCTCGGCGCGACGGGCCGGACGGTGTCGGCGCTGGCAGGGCTGCCGGGGATCGCGGTGGTCCCGCTGGCGGTCGCCCTGCTCGTCGCCCTCCTCCAGGCGCTGGCCGGGGTGTGGCTCGGCCACGCCGCGTCCGGCGTCCTGCGGCACGCCCGGAAGAGCGGGGAACGCGGACACCCCGAGCCGGGGCACCGGCGGCGAAGGCCCGGACGGCCGGGACGCGGGGAGACGGAAGACCGATCGTGATGTGTCCAGAGGGAGAGACGAGCGCATGACCGACGTGGCACCCGAGCTTCATCTCGTCGTCGTCAACGACGAGGAGCAGTACTCGATCTGGCCGGACGGCAGGGCGGTTCCGGCGGGCTGGCGCGCTCTGCACGGGCCCGCGGGCAAGGACGAGTGCCTCGCCTACATCGAGACGCACTGGACCGACATGAGGCCGCTGAGCCTCAGGCGGGCCATGGGCGCCTGAACGGCCGCCCGGCAGTGGCACCGCCCGTTCGCCCCCGCTCGGTGAGTGGAGTCCCCTGATGAGCCTTGACGAGATCGCCGCGCACGTCGTCGGCGTGGTCGCCGTGATCATGCTGGTGTCCTCGGCGCTGAACGCGATCGCCCGGCGGTTCGGCCAGCCCGCGGTCATCGGGCAGCTCCTGACCGGGATCCTGCTCGGCCCGGTGTTCCTGGGCCGGCTGCCCTTCGACCTGGCCGACCAGCTGTTCCCGAAGACGATCCTGTCCTACCTCGCGGTCCTGGCCCAGGTCGCCGTCGTGATCTTCATGTTCGTGGTCGGCTACGAGATGGACTTCCGGCTGCTGCGCGGGCAGGGCCGGGCCGTGCCGGCGGTGGTGCTCGGGTGCCTGCTGGTCCCGATGGCGCTGGGCGCGGGCGCGGTGCTGGCGGTCCCGTCGATGTTCCGCGACGTCGGCGAGCCGAACGTGGACAGCCGCTCGTTCGTGCTGTTCGTGGCGGTGTCGGTCTCGGTGACGGCGCTGCCGGTGCTGGCCGCGATCGTCCGCGAGCGCGGCATCGCGGGCACCGCCCCCGGGCAGTTGGCGGTGACGGCGGCCGGGGTCATGGATCTGCTGGTCTGGGTGGTGCTGGCGGCGGCGGTGGCGGACGCGACGCGCGCGGCGGACCGTCCGCTGTGGACGACGGTGGTGCTGGCCGCGCTCCTGATCGCCGGGGGGTTCCTGGTGGTGCGGCCCGTGCTGCGCTGGTGGGTCGAGCGGACGGGCTCGCGCTTCCTGGACCAGCTCCCGATCGCGGTGGTGCTGATGATGGGTTGCGCCTGGGCGACCGCGTCGCTGGGCCTGCACACCGTGTTCGGCGGGTTCCTGGCGGGGCTGGTCATGCCGCGTCCGGGCGGGTCGCCGGACGCCGACGTGCTGCGGTCCATGGACGGCACGGCACGGGTGCTGCTGCCGCTGTTCTTCGTGGTGACGGGGCTGTCGCTGGACATCGGCGCGCTGGGCGCGGGCGACCTGGCGCTGTTCGCGCTGATCCTGCTGATCGCCGTCGCGGGCAAGGCCGGCCCCGCCTACCTCGCGTCCCGGCTGGCCCGGTTCCCGCCGAGGCAGGCCGCGACCGTCGCGGCGCTGCTGAACACGCGGGGGCTGACCGAGCTCATCGCCCTCAACGTGGGCCTGACGGCCGGGATCATCCACCAGCGGCTCTTCGTCATCCTCGTCCTCATGGCCCTGATCACCACGGCCATGAGCGGGCCGCTGCTGTCGTGGATCGGCGACGGGCCGCGCCGGGCGGAGCCCGGCGACCCCGCGCACCTCGGAAGACTCGAAGACCTGGATCACGCGGATGGATCGATCTGACCACAGGGAGGGCAGATGAGCCGAGCAGGGCGCACGCTCACGGAATCGTTTCAGGAGGTGGCCGGGCGGTTCCCGGACCGGATCGCGGTCACGGCGCCGGGCGGGGATCTCACCTACCGGCAGCTGGACGAGCGGGCCGGGGCGCTGGCGGACGAGCTGGTCCGCGCCGGGGTGGGACGGGGCGCGGTGGTGGGCCTGGTCGTCCCGCGGAGCGCGGAGCTGATCGTGGGGATGCTGGGCATCTTGAAGGCGGGCGCCGCCTACCTGCCGATCGATCCGGAGTATCCGGCGGCGCGGGTGGCGTGGACGATCCGCGACAGCGGCTCGCCGGCGGTGGTGTCGACGGCGGCGACGGCCGGCGCCCTGTCGGGCCTGGAGGGCGACCCGGGCGTGCACGTCGTCGAGATGGAGCGCGTCGATCCCGGCAGCCTCCCCGGCGCCGGACCCCGGTCCGCTGACCTCCCCGCAGCGGACGGCGGTGACGTGGCGTACGTCATCTACACCTCCGGCACTACCGGCGACCCCAAGGGCGTCCAGGTGGAGCACCGCAACGTGATGCGCCTGTTCGAGGTGACGCGCGCCCGGTTCGGGTTCGGCGAGGACGACGTGTGGTCGGTGTTCCACTCGGCGGCGTTCGACTTCTCGGTATGGGAGATCTGGGGGGCGCTGCTGTTCGGCGGGCGCCTGGTGATCGTCCCCCGCGAGACGGCGGTGTCGCCGGAGGCGTTCCACGGCCTCCTGGCGGAGCAGGAGGTGACCGTCCTCAACCAGACGCCGTCGGCGTTCCGGCGGCTGATGGCGGTGGACGCGCGGGCCGGGCGGGAGCTGGCCGCGCTGCGGCTGGTGGTGTTCGGCGGCGAGGCGCTCGATCCGGCGACGCTGCGGCTGTGGATCGAGCGGCACGGCGACCGGCGGCCGCGGCTGGTCAACATGTACGGGATCACCGAGGCGACCGTGCACGCCTCCTACCGGCCGGTGGACCGCGCGGACCTGGACCACTCCGGGCCGAGCCCGATCGGGGAGCCGCTGCCCGACCTGGAGTTCCACGTCCTGGACGCGGCGGGCCGGCGGGTCGCCCCGGGTGAGGCGGGCGAGCTGCACATCGAGGGGCCGGGGGTCGCGCGCGGCTACCTGGGCCGCCCGGAGCCGGACGCCGAGCGATTCGCCGAGCGCGTCGACTCCGGCGGCGTGCGGCGCCGGCGGCTGCGCACCGGCGACCGAGTGGTGGCGCTGCGCGGCGGTGGGTACGGCCATCTGGGCCGGGTGGACGACCAGCTCAAGATCCGGGGGTACCGGGTCGAGCCGCGCGAGATCGAGGCGGTGCTGACCCGCCACCCGCGGGTGGCGCAGGCCGTGGTGGTGCCGCACGACTACGGTGACGACGACGTCCGGCTGATCGCCCACGTCCAGTCGCCGGCGAACGAGACGGCGCTGTCGGCCGAGCTGGCCGGGCTGGCGGCCGAGGCGCTGCCCCCGCACATGCGGCCCTCCCGCTACTTCGTGCTGGAGGCGCTGCCCCTCACCCTCAACGGCAAGGTGGACAAGGCCCGGCTGACCGCCCCGGAGCCGCCGGCGCCCTCGCCGTCGACCGCCGCGCGTCCCGGCGACGGCGGCCCGTCCAGCGCCGAGGACCGGATCGTGGAGATCTGGCGGTCGATCCTGGGCGTGCAGGACGTGGCGCGCGACCTGGACTTCTTCGCGCAGGGCGGTACCTCGCTGTCGCTGCTGCGGATGTTCGAGCGGGTGAACGAGGCGTTCAACTCCGATCTGGAGATCACCGTCCTGCTGGACGGCGCGACGGTGCGCGCGCTCACCCCGCACGTCGAGGCCGTGCTGTCCGAGTCGTCACCCCCCGCCTGACCCCTGCCCTGCCCAGCCACGACGCGATACCCGCGACACCGCGACACCCGCGACATGAGGAGACACCATGACCGTGCAGTCGACCGGCTTCTCGCTCAGCCAGGAGCAGCTCGCCGCCTTCCACCGCGACGGCTACGCGGGCCCGTTCACGCTGTACCCGCCGGAGGAGATCGAGCGGGCCTGGGGGCGGACCCGGCTCGAACTGCTGGACCGGGGCGCGGCCGTCTACACCGACGAGGCCGCGGTGTCGGGGGCGACCAACATCGCCAACTACGACCGGCACCTGGACCACCCGTTCCTGGCCGGGCACATCACCCGTCCGGAGATCACCGAGCGGGTCGCGTCCGTGCTGGGCCCGGACGTGCTGTGCTGGCGGACGGAGTTCTTCCCCAAGTACCCCGGGGACGAGGGCACCGATTGGCACCAGGCCGACACCTTCGCCAACGCCTCGGGCACCCCGCAGATCCAGTGGCCCGGCGGCTCGGACTTCGGCGGCACGATCACCGTCTGGTGCGCGTTCAGCGACGCCACCGCCGACATGGGATGCCTCCAGTTCATCCCCGGCTCGCATCGCACCATGCACTACGACGAGACCAAGCGGATGCACTACGCCCCGGAGGTCAACAACTCGCTGGACAAGAAGGGGGTGCGCCGCGGGTTCTTCGGCTACGACTACCGGGAGCTCCAGATCGACGCTGACTGGGAGCCGGACGAGTCCCAGGCGGTGTCGATGGAGATGCGGCGCGGGCAGTTCATCATGTTCTGGTCGACGCTCATGCACGCCTCGCATCCGCACGCGGGCACGAGCAGGCAGATGCGGATGGGGTTCGCGGCGCGCTATGTGCCTACGTCCGTCGAGATCTACCCGGGCACCTCGGTCATCGAGGAGTACGGGGGGGCGGTGAGCCTGGACCGCTACGGCGCGGTGCTGGTGAGCGGGACCGACGAGTACGGGCACAACCGGCTGGCCGAGCGGACGACCCGCGGCGTGCCGTTCGCGCGCCGGCCCCGCCCGGAAGCCTGACCGTGGAGCGGGACGAGATCCCCGGCGCGAGCGGGACGGCGCGGGGCGGGCTGGCGGGGGCGCTGATCGACGTGGACTCCCTCGTCCGCGCCGTGCCGGAGCGCCTCCGGGTGTTCCCCTCCGGAGGCGCCCGCGCCGGCGCGCTCCGGACGCGGCTGGCCGCGTTGACCGGCCGGCTGGGGCTCCCGGAGATCGACGTGGTGGACGGGCCGGACGGGCTGTGGTCGGTGGAGCTGGCGCTCAGCCGCCGCCTGGCGGCAGCCGGCCCCGAGCCCGCCCCGGTGCCGGCGGCGCGGGCGGAGCTCTCCCGCGGGCCGGTGATGATCCCGGCGTCCGACGGGAGCCCGCTGCGGTGCTGGGAGGCGGGCCCGCGGGACGCCCCGGCCGTCGCCCTGGTGACGGCGTGCGGCATGCCGGTCGGTCTGGCGGCCCGTTGGATGCGGGCGCTGTCGGGTGACTTCCGGGTGGTGACCTGGGAGAGCCGCGGACTGTTCGCGGAGCCCGGCGGGCGGGGACCGGCCGCCCTCGGCGGTCACGACCTGGCCGCCCAGGCGGGCGATCTCGCGGCGGTCCTCGACGGGTTCGGCATCCGCCGCGCCCACGCCATGGGGCTGTGCGGCGGCGCCGTGGTGGCGCTGGCCGCCGCGTCGGGCGGCGACCGGGTGACATCGCTGAGCCTGTGGCACGGCGACTACGAGCTCGGCGGCGCGGTGCCCAAGACCGACCACCAGCGGGACGTGAAGTCGCTGCTGACGATGGCGGCGCGGAGCGTGCGGAAGGCCGCGGGCCTGCACCGCCTGATGCGGCGTCCGGCGGCGCTGGACGCCATGCGCGCCGATATCGCGCACCACCTCATCTACCCGTACGCCACCCCCGAGCTGCTGCACCGGTACGGCCTCCTCAACGGAGCGATCATGTCCGCCGACTCGCGCCCGTTCCTGTCGGCCGGCCAGCCGGTGCTGGTGGTGACCAGCGGAGACGACACGACCGCGCACCCGGCCGGTTCGGAGTACGTCGCGGCGCGGCTGCCGCGCGCGACGCTGGCCGTCCGGCCGCACGGCGACCACCTCACCGCGTTCGACGCGGGCCCGGAGCTGGTCGCGCTCGCCGGGAAGTTCCTGCACGACGTCACCGCATCCGAGCGGAGGGGCGCATGACCGATCCGAACGGCGGCGCGCCGCCCGAGGCCCTGGCCGCCGCGCTGTGCGAGCATCCGGCGGTGGCCGCGGCCGAGGTGACGGCGGGGGAGGCCGGCCGGGCGCTGGTCGCCCGGCTCGTCCCCGATCCCGTCCACGCCGCGATGCTGAGCGCCTCGGCCGAGGTCGAGGCCGCGGGCCGGCTCGGGCCGCTCGGCTGGCACGAACCGGCCGGGGACCTGCGGGTCGCCGGGCTGAACCGGACCGAGAGCGACTTCCTCTACCGGGAGATCTTCGAGGACAACGCCTACTTCCGGAACGGCATCGCCCTCCCGCCGGGGGCGGTGGTCGTGGACGTCGGGGCCAACATCGGCATGTTCACGCTGTGCGCGGCGCGGCACAGCCCCGGCGTGCGCGTCGTCGCCGTCGAGCCGGTCGCCGAGCTGGCGGAGGCGATGGCGATCAACGCGGAGCTGCACGGCGTGGACGTCACGGTCCTGAACGTCGGCGTCGGCCGCGGCGAGGCCGAGGCCGACTTCACCTTCTATCCGAACAACAGCGTGATGTCGGGCGGGTTCGCCGACGCCGACGAGGATCTGGCGGTGCTGCGCGGCTACCTGCTGGCGGGCGACGGCGCCGAGGGCGGCGCCCAGCTCGACCGGCTGGCGGCCGGCCGGCTGGCCGCCGAGCGACGGCGCGTCCCGGTCACGACGCTGTCGCTGATCGCCGCCGAGCAGGGCCTGTCCCGCATCGACCTGCTCAAGATCGACGTGGAGAAGGCCGAGGAGGAGGTCCTCGGCGGCATCGACGCGGGGCTGTGGGCCCGGATCGACCGGATCGTGGTGGAGGTCCACGACGTCGGCGGACGGCTGGCGTCGGTGCTGGCGACGCTGCGGGCGCACGGGTTCGCGGTCACCGACGAGAAGGATCCGCGGCTGGCCGGGACGCCCTGCGTCAACGTCTTCGCGCACCGGCCCGGCCGCACCGCGGTTCCCGGACCTCGGTCCGCGTCCGCGCCGCCGGGCCGCGGCCCGGCGCTGCGGCGGCTGGAGTCGGAGCTCCGCGATCTGCTGGCGGAGCGGTTCCCCGAGTCCGCTGCGCCCCGGTCGTTCACCGTCGTGGCCGCCCTGGACGGCACCGGCACCGGCACCGGCACCGGCGTTCCGGACGTCCGGCAGGGCGGGCCCATCGCGTCCACCGAGCGCACCGAGGTGCTCGCGGACATCTGGTCGGGGCTGTTCGGCGCCGACGCCGTCCGGCCGGACGCGGACTTCTTCGAGCTCGGCGGCGACTCGCTGACCGCCGTCCGTCTGCTGGCGCGGCTGGAGGAGCGGCTCGGCGAGGACGCCCTCGCCCCGGACGCGATCTTCACGGAGAGCACGTTCGGGGCGCTGGCCGCCGCCGTCGACGCGTCCGCGCCGCCCGCGGCGACCGGGAACGGGCTCGGATGAGCGCGCGCGACCGGTGGTTCCACCGGCCCGTCCCGCGGCCGGACGCCAGGGTCCGGCTGGTGTGCGTGCCCTACGCCGGCGCGGGCGCGGCGGCCTTCAACGGGTGGCCCGCGCTGCTGGCCGATGACGTGGAGCTCGTCGGCGTCCGGCTGCCCGGCCGCGAGAACCGCCTGGCCGAGCGTCCGCTGTCGGACTGGCCGTCGCTGGTCGCGGAGTTCACCGGGATGCTGATGGAGCGCGTCCGGTCCCCGTATGTGCTGTTCGGGCACAGCATGGGCGCGATGCTCGCCTACGAGGCGGCGGTGTCGGGCCTGGACCGCCGGCCCGACCGGGTCGTGGTCTCGGCGTGCCGCCCGCCCGGTGCGCCGCGCATGTCGGCCGCGATCCACGACCTGCCCGGCCCGGGATTCGCCGAGGGGCTGGCGCGCCTGGGCGGGATGCCCCCGCAGATCCTGGCGAGCCGCGACCTGATGGCGATGCTGGAGCCCGTGCTCCGCGCCGACATCCGGCTGGCGGAGACCTGGCGCGAGGACGCGGCGGGCCGGGAACCCGAGCCGGTCCCGGTGCCGGTGACGGCCCTGTGGGGGTCGGACGACGAGGTCGCGCCCCGGGACACGGTCGCGGCCTGGAAGGCGCTGGCGCCCGGCGGCTTCACCGGCCACCAGGTGCCCGGCGGGCACTTCTTCCTCGACGGTTCGGCCGCCGCCGTCATCGAGCTGCTCGATCGTGAGCTGCGCCCGTGAGCGGGCCGGCGGGAAGGGCCCGACTGTGCGTTCTCCCTACTTCACCGAGGCCCACGAGGAATTCCGCACGCGGGTCCGCGCGGCGCTGGCCGAGGCGGTCGCCCCGAACGTCGACGCGTGGGAGGCCGGGGACGGGGTGCCGCGCGAGGCGTGGCGGGAGCTCGGGGCACGCGGCCTGCTCGGCGTCGCGCTCCCCCGGCGGGCGGGCGGTGGCGAGCACGACCTGCTGACCTCGGTGGTCTTCCTGGAGGAGCTCGGCCGCGTCGGCGCCGGCGGCGTCCGCGCCGCGATCTCCGTCCACACCCATATGGCCACGCACTATCTGGCCATGGACGGCGATCCGGTGCTGGACGCCGAGTGCCTCGCCCCGGCCGTCCGCGGTGAGCGGGTCGCCGCGCTGGCGATCACCGAGCCGGGGGCCGGAGCGGACCTCTCCGGTCTCGCGGTGACGGCGGAGCCGGACGGCGGCCATTACGTGGTGAACGGCGTGAAGTCGATGGTCAGCAACGGCACCGTCGCGGACTTCCACGTCGCGGCCGTCCGCACCGCACCCGACCGGGGATCGGGCCCGCACGGGACGACCGGCCTGTCCCTGCTGGTGATCGACGCGGATCTGCCCGGAGTCGGGGTCGAGCCGGTCAGAACGCTGGGCTGGCGCGCCGCCGGCGCCGCCACGGTGACCTACGACCGTGTGCGGGTGCCCGCGAGCCGCCTGATCGGACGCGTCGACAGCGGCTTCTACCGGCTGATGCGCGGCCTGGTGCTCGAACGGCTGGTCGCGGCGGCGCTGGCGCTGGGCGGGATGGAGGAGTGCCTTGAGGACCTGCGGCGCTTCCTGGTGGAGCGCCAGGTCTCCGGGCGCCCGCCGGCGCGGCTCCAGGCGCCGGCCCACCGCGTCGCCGACCTGGCGACGGAACTCGCGGCGGCGCGGCAGCTCGTCCACCACTCGGCCTGGCTGCACCAGGAAGGGGAGCTCCCCGGGACCGAGAGCTCGATGGCCAAGCTGTACACGACCGAACTGGCGTGCCGACTCGTCGAGACGAGCCTCCAGTTGCGGGGGTCGGCGGGCTACCTGGAGTCGTCCCCGGCGGCGCGGGCGCATCGGGACGCCCGCGCGGCCACGATCGCGGCCGGGCCCAGCGAGGTGATGCGCGATCTCATCGGCCGCGCGGTGCTGCGTCCCCCGCCGGGCCCGGCCCGCTAGGTCGCCTGCTCCGGAACGGGCGCCACGGTGCCCGACCTGCCCACGATCGCGGCGAGCTGGGCGCGGGAGCACAGCGTGAGCTTCTTGAAGATGCGCGCGAGGTAGGTCTCGACGGTCTTCGGGCTGAGGCCGAGGACCCGCGCGATCTGCTGGTTGGTGCGGCCGTCGCTGACCAGCACCGCGATCTCCCGTTCGCGTCCGCTCAGCCGGTTCAGCTCGGTCATGATCTCCGGAAGCGGCACGATCCCGGCCTCGTCCGCCGCGGGACCGGTGCCGGTCTCCTGGGGAGGGGGCGCGGACGGATCGTCCGGGGAGTGCCCGAGCGCGGCGAGGCGGTCGATCCGCCGGCACAGCCCGAGGGCCTGCGCGAGCTGGGACTCGCTTCCGATGTGCCGCGCGACGCCCCGGGCGTGGTCGGCGCGGAGGCACGCCCCCTCGATGTCGCACAGGCGCAGCCGCACGTGCGCCAGCAGCGTGGCCAGCTGCGGCTCGATGTAGCGGTGCCGGTGCGCCGTGGCCAGCCTCAGCGCCCGCTCCAGGTGCGCGAGCGCCTCCTCGTCCAAGCCGGCCTCGGTCTCGGCGCGGCCGAGCCAGTAGAGGGCGTCGAGCAGGGGGAGAAGGGCTGTGTCGGGAAGGCCGTCGACCAGTTCGGCCGCCGCCCGGACGTGCCGGACGCGGTCGTCCGCCAGGTCCGTGCCGTCCCTCTGGTCTCCGTGTCCGAGGGCTCGCAGCGCCAGGAGCAGAGAGTGCAGGACGGGGTCGTCCGCGAGCCGGGCGTGGTCGACGCCGTCGGGCGCGCGGGGGGTGCGGCCGGTCTCGAACGAGGTGGCGAGCAGCGTCCCGGTCCACCGGGCCCGGTCGCGGACCGCTCCGGGGGGCAGGGCGGTGATGGCCTGCTCCAGCAGCGCGACGGCCTCGGCATGGCGGCCGAGCAGCCGGAGCACCTGCGCGTGCCAGATCCGCGGCTCGCCGGGCCCGCCGGAGGCCCGCGAGGCCGTGTGCTCGAAGATGGCGAGGCTCTCCTGGAGCCGCCCGGTGAGGGCCAGCGCGGTGGCGAGCAGAAGGCGCTGCTCGGCGGAGTCCGGGCGGCCGTCGTCGCCCCGCGGGCGCATCTCGAGCGCGGCCCGTGTCCAGGCCGCGGCCTGTTCCGGATCCTCCCAGAGGACGGCGCGGGCGGCCTCCGTGAGAATCCCCCCGCTCTCGGCGTCCTCACCGGTGACGACGCTGTGGCCGAGGTGGAGGGCGATCTGGGGCAGGGGCGCCTCCCGGTCGCGCAGGACCGCCGCGGCGCGGGTGTGGGCGCCGAGCCGCCAGGCGGCGCCGGCGGCCTCGTAGGCGGTCCTGCGCAGCAGCCGGTTGCGGAACCGGAAGGTGCGCTCGGTCTCGTCGAGGCGGAGGATGTCGTGCCTGACCAGCTCGTCGACGCTGGCGCGGACCTCCGCCTCGCCGACCTGGGCGACCGTTTCGAGCAGTTCGATGTCGAACGGCTCCCGCACCAGGGCGGCGGAGTGCGCGATGGTCCAGCCCAGCGGCGACAGGCCCCGGAACTCGCGCAGGGGGGACAGCCAGATCTCGGTGGCGGGCCGGGGGCCGCCCGCCGCCGGTTCCGGCGGCCCCTCTTCGAGCGCGGCGAGGGCCAGGAACAGGCCCGGACTCCCGCCGGCGGCCTCGCGCAGCGCGTGCAGCCGGTGGGGCTCCAGGTCGGGCAGCAGCGCGGTGATGGCGTCGTCGGAGAGCGGGGGCAGGTCGATGCGGGTCGACTGGCCGGTCGTCACGGCCCCGTCCAGGACCGCGTGGAGGCTCTCGCCGGTCTGCCGGGGGCGGCGGGCGGCGACCAGGAGCACCCGTTCGGCCGGCGGATGGCGCAGGAGGTAGGCCACCAGCGCGATCGACGCCTCGTCGGCCCAGTGCAGGTCGTCGGCGATCAGCAGCAGCCGGTTGGCGGCGCCGAGGTTGTCCAGCAGGGCGCGGATGGCGTGGAAGACATGGTGCATCTCCGAGGGGTTCTCGGGGAGCGCCAGGTCGGGGGCGTGCCGGGTCAGCGTGGGGAAGATGCCCGCCAGCCAGGACACGTGATGCGGGGGGAAGCCGTCCAGGAGCGCCTCGCCGCCCGGCGCGAGCAGGTCGTGGAGGGCGTCGGTGAACACCCCGAACGGGAGGGTCGCGGGCAGCGGGCCGGCCGCTCCCGGCGCGACCGTCCAGCCCCGTTCGCGGGCGAGGTCGCCGAGTTCCTCCAGGAGGCGGGACTTGCCGATCCACGGGTCGCCGCTGATCTCGACGAGGCGGACGCTGGGATCGGGGGTGTCGAGGATCCGGGCCAAGGCGGCCAGCTCGCGTCCGCGGCCGGACGTTCCGCCGGGCCGCCCGGTGGGGGGAGGGGCGCCTCCGGAGGCCCTGCGGGCGGAAGTGTCTGCGTTTCGCTCGGCGTTCTCAACGGTCAGCAAGTGCGCGCATACCTTTCGTCGTCTGGGCGGATCTGTCTGGACCCTTGCCGTTTCGATATAAATGCGACTTACTAGAACAAAAGGGATTATGAGACACGCCGAATCGGATAATCCTCGAAAACCTCCTTGGTTTTCCGGTGAGAGGCCATCGCACGGCTAGTTGATCATGCGTTTTCGCCATCCTCATTGTGAGGTTCCACCACTCGTCGGTTGGAGAAATGGCATGATTCTCCGGATTCAGCCGCTCCGGCCGGTGTTCGCGCTGGCTCGCCGCGCACGGCGGCGCGCCGCGTCCGGGGCGCCGCTCACGGGAGGCCCGCCGGCACGGCGGCGGCCACGGCCGCGCAGATGTCCTTGAGCCCCGGCGCCGTGTACAGCGCCGGAACGGCCAGCTCGACGGCGAAGACCTCGCGGAACCTCGCGACGAGCCGGACCATGAGGGCCGAGTCTCCGCCGAGCCGGAGGAAGTCGTCGTTCATCCCGACGCGGGCGATGCCCAGCAGTTCGGCGCAGATCGCGCACACGGTGCGTTCCACAGCGGTGGCCGGGTCCACGGACTCCGCGTCGCGCGCGCCGCCCCCGCGCCCCCGGGCCAGGGCCAGCCGGTCGACCTTGCCGTTGGCGGTGAGCGGGAGCCGGTCCAGCGCCGTGATGGAGGCGGGGACCATCGACGAGGGCAGCTTGCGCGCGAGATGGGCGCGCAGCTCGTCCGGCGGCGGGGCCGCGCGGCCCCCGGGTGCGACGATGTGCGCGCGCAGGACGGGCAGGTCGGGGACGGTGCGGTCGGCCACGACGGCTGCGGCCCGCACGCCGGGGTGCTCGACGAGGACCGACTCGATCTCGCCGAGCTCGATCCGGACCCCCTGGATCTTCACCTGGAAGTCCTCCCGGCCGAGGATGTCGAGGTCGCCGCCCGGCGTGTGCCGGCCGATGTCACCGGAGGCGTAGACGCGCTCGCCCAGCCCGGGGACGGTGCGGAACCGCTCGCGGGTCCGCGTCTCGTCGCGCCAGTAGCCGAGGGCCAGCCCCGTCTCGCTCGCGATGTGGATCTCCCCGGGCACCCAGTCGGGACGGGGCCGGTCCCGCTCGTCCAGGATGTGGTAGCGCTGGTTGGCCATGGGGCGGCCGAGGGGGATGCCGGTCCACGCCGGGTCCACGTCCCCGATCGGATAGATCACCGACAGGACGCAGTTCTCGGCCGGGCCGCCCGAGTTGAACACCCGCGCGGCGGGGTTGAGCGCGCGGATCCGGTCGGGCAGCGTGAGCGGCAGCCGGTCCCCGGCCATGACCACGTTGCGCAGCCGTGCGATCCGCGCCGGGTCGCCGCCGAGTTCCAGATGCGTGACCAGCATCTCCACCAGCGCGGGGACGGCCAGCAGGAAGGTGACCCCCCCGCGGTCCATGAGAGCGGACCAGTGGCCGGGGTCGGGACGGGGCGCCGGGTCGGGCACCACGACGGCGCCGCCCGCCGCGGTGATCCCGAAGGTGTCGTAGACCGACAGGTCGAAGTGGATCCCCGACAGGGCCAGGCACCGGTCGCCGGGGCCCAGGCCCAGCCGCCGGTTGAGGTCGTGGATCGTGTTGAGCGCCCCCCGGTGGTCGACCATGACGCCCTTGGGGACGCCGGTGGAGCCGGAGGTGTAGACGACGTAGGCGAGGTCGGTCTGCCGTTGCGCGGGCTTCTGCGGCGTGTCGTCCAGCCCGTCGAAATCGCGGTCGACGCGCAGCCGCCGGACCCCGTCCGGCCAGGTCAGCGCGGCGTCGATCCGGCTCTGGGTCAGCACGGTCCCGACGTCTCCGTCGCCGAGCAGCAGGGCGAGCCGCTCGGCGGGCACGGCCGGGTCGATCGGCACGTAGGCGGCGCCGGACGCCAGGACTCCGTGGAGCGCGACGATCTGCTCCCAGCCCTTGTCCATGACGACCGCGACGAGCCGGCCCGGCCGGGCGCCGAGCTCGCGCAGGCGGCGGCCGACCTGGTTCGTGCGGCGGTCCAGTTCCCGGTAGGTCAGGACCCGCCCGGAGGTGATGACGGCCGGGTCGCCGGGACGCAGCCGGGCGTGCGCGCCGACCGGGGTGTGCAGCAGCCCCCCGGGCACGGGGCGTTCGGTGGCGTTGATCGCGGCGCGGCGGGCGGACTGCTCGGCGGGCACGAGCGGGATGTGCTCCATCGTCCACTCCGGGCCGTCCCCGGCGAGCCGGTCGAGCAGCCGCCGGTAGGCGCCGAACATCGCCTCGACCATGCCGGGCGGGTAGAGGTCCTCGCGCCACTCCCAGGCCGACTCGATCGCGCCGTCGCCGTCCCGCCACACCTGGACGCCGAGCCGGACGCGGCTGTCCGGCGACAGTGCCGCGACCGGGCGGCCGAGGCCCCGGGGGAGCGGGCGGTCGAGCAGGTCGGTGAAGGCCACCGGGAAGACGAGCCCGCCGCCGCGCCCGCGGTTGAGTTCGCGCAGGACCCGGACCCCGCTGAAGTGCCGGTGCTCGAAGTCGGCGGACGCCCGCGCCGCCATCGTGCGGGCGCGCTCCTCGAACGTCCCGTCCGGCGCGTCGATCGCGAGGAGCGCGGGCACGGCGCCGCCGCCGTCGTGGTGCGAGTGGGCGAGGGTGAACCGTCCGGTCCTGCTCCAGGTGCGGAGCACCTCGGCGAAGGCGGCGACGGGGACGTGCCGCGCCGGGACGTCCCGTCCGCCCGCCGCGCCGGCGAGCCGGGGCCAGGCGCCGGGAGTGCGGTGGGACAGGCGGCGCAGCCGTGCCGGCTCGTCCGGGCCCCGGGTGCCGGCGGCCGGGAGGTCGGGCGGCGGCGGCAACTCCGCGGCCCGTGCCAGCCAGTACCGGCGGGACGCCTCGCGGTCCGCGTCCGTGGCCTCGGGCGGGCGCGGGACGGGCGGGGCCGGGCCGCCGGATGCGCCGTGGAGGGCGGCCAGGTCCGGCAGCAGGACGTGCGCCAGCGTCCACGGGTCGGCCGCGAGGCGGTCGATGGCGAGGTGCAGCCGGGCGCGGTCGCCCGGCAGCAGCGTCACCAGGGCCTCGGCGCCCTCGGGGGTGTGCCGGGACCGCCGCTCGCGCTGGGCCAGCGCCTCGTTCTCCGCGGCGCTCGGCTCCAGCGCCCGCAGATCCAGGACGCCGACGTCCCCGGGCGGCGTCTCGCGCACCTCGGTCCGGCCGTCGGGGCGGACGGCGGTGCGCAGTGCCCCGTGCCGCTCGATCAGCCGCCGCCACGCGCTCCGGAAGCGCTCGACGTCGAAGGGGGCGAACTCCCACTCCAGGTAGTGGTGGGCGCCGACGCCTCCGGGCCCGGCGATCTCACGCGCCAGCCAGCAGGAGAGCGTGTCGTCGGGGTGGGCGGGGGGTGCGGTGGAGGTGCGGTCGGACATGCTGGCCTCGCCTCACGGTGTCTCCGGTCGACGATCGGGATCCTTTCGATGATCGGCTCGGGACCGCCGCCCCGACGAGTCGGGGGAATGCCGACCCGACGGGCGTCCGGCGGTGTCAGGAGAGTCCCCGACTGTGCGTTCCGCGCCGCTCGATCAATGTTGGTCTGGCCGCCTTCATTCGGAGCAGAGTGCGAGGAACCACCTGGATGTCCCGAGATCTGTACGTTCAGCGCGCCTCTCCCGGTCAGGAATGGATGTGGTTGATCCACCAGATGCGCAAGGGGCCGTCGCCGTACCACATCGGCGGGGCGGTGCGCATCCGCGGCCCGGTCGACCTCGCCGTGCTCGGCCGGTGCCTGGAGCTGCTGGTCGCGCGGCACGAGGCGCTGCGCACGGTCTTCCGGTTCGAGGAGTCCGGCGAGTTGAGCCAGGTGATCCGAGAGCCGGGCCCCGTCCCGCTGGACTCCCTGGACCCACCGGACGCCCCCGGCGCCCCGGACTCGCCCGACTCGGCGACCGCCTGGGCACTGGACCGGTTCCGGGAGTTCAGCGCACGGCCGTTCGACCTGGCGGAGGGGCCGCTGCTGCGCGCCGGGGTGGCCCGGATCGCCCCGGGCGATCACCTGCTCGGCCTGGTGTTCCACCACATCGTCAGCGACGGCTGGTCGATGGACGTCGTGACCGCGGAACTGGTGGAGAT
This sequence comes from Actinomadura sp. GTD37, assembly GCF_041951365.1. Lineage (NCBI taxonomy): Bacteria > Bacillati > Actinomycetota > Actinomycetes > Streptosporangiales > Thermomonosporaceae > Actinomadura > Actinomadura sp. GTD37. The sequence continues at coordinate 346,682 of NZ_JBGNUS010000005.1, read as the reverse complement.
GTACCGGCGGCTGGTCGCCGGTGACGACCCGGACCTGCCCGAACCGGCCTTGCAGTACGCGGACTTCTCCGCCTGGTACCGGGACCGGCTGGCGTCGGGCCGGGCCGAGGAGCACCTGGAGTTCTGGCGGCGCAACCTGGAGGGCGCCTCCCCGGTGCGCCTCCCCGCCGACCAGGCGGATCCCTCCGAACCCGCCGGCTCCGGCCCGCCCGGCGCGGACGGGGAGGCGACGCATCCGGTGCGGCTCGGCCCGGCCCGGACGGCGGCGCTGGCCGAGACGGCGCGGGCCGAGGGCGTGACGCTGTTCATGCTGGTACTGAGCGCGTTCGCCGCGGTGCTGGCCCGCTGGAGCGGGCAGCGCGACTTCGTGCTGGCCACGCCCGTGGCGGGCCGTTCGCGGGCCGAGCTGGAGGGAACGGTCGGCTTCTTCGTCAACACGCTGCCGATCCGGGTGGACGCGTCCGGCGACCCGACGCTGCGGGAGTTGCTGCGCCGGGTCCGGCGGGCCTGCCTGGACGCCTACGACCACCAGGACGTGCCGTACGAGACGATCGTGCGGAAGGCGGCGTGGCGGCGGGACGGCGGGCAGTCGCGGCTGGGCCCGGTCATGTTCGCGCTGCGGAACCCGCCCGTCCCGCCCCGGGACGGGACGGGCGCCGTCACGATGGAGCTGATCGAGGTCCCTCCCTCGGCCGGTGAGATGGACGTGTTCGCCGAGCTCGTCGACCTCCCGGGCCGCGGCCTGCACGGCTACCTCGCGGGCGACCCGGCGCGCTTCCGCCCCGGGACGATGGCGCTGCTGGCCGACTCCTTCACCAGGGTGCTGACCGTCGCCGCGTCGGGCGGCGGCGTGGCGCTCTCGGAGCTGCCCGTGAAATGCCCCGTCCGGGAAGGGGTGGACGGACGTTGACGCCGCCGGTGGACTTCGGGGTGGCGGGCATCGCGGCGGAACTGGGTCTCGTCCGCGACGTCGCGGACGAGGCCGCCGGGTACGTGGACGACCCCGAACGGGTTCTGCGATGGGGGTATCGCGGTTTCCGCGAGGCGCCTGCCGGGACCACCCCGACCGACCTGGCGGAGGCCGCCGCCGTCCGGGCGCTGGAGGACGCCGGCTGCGGTGTGGACGACCTCGACCTGATCGTGCTCGCCGACTCCGACGTCCCCGGGTATCCGCACTGGGACGCGTCGGCGGCGCTGGCCAGGGCGCTCGGCGCGCGCGGCACGCCGACGCTGATGCTGTCGCAGGCGTGCGCGTCGGGCGTGACCGGCTTCGGCAACGTCGCGGGCGCCCTGGCGATCCAGCCGCACGCCGGGACGGTGCTGCTGGCGGCCGTCAACCAGGTGTCGGGCGCGCACCGCAACCGGATGCGCACCAGCACCTGCCTGGGCAGCGACGGCGCGGTGGCGGCGGTGCTGCGGCGGGGCCACGGGCGGCTGCGGTGGCTGTGCACCGAGCAGATCACCGAACCGGAGTTCTGCGACTTCTACCGCGCGGAGTACGGGGGCAGCCGCGCGCCGTTCCCGCCGCCGGGCCGCTCCAACACCGACGTCACGGTGACCGAACGCGTGCAGGAGCACTTCGACCGGGATCCGATCAAGCTGATGGGCTTCGTCGACCGGTTGTACGGGCGGGTCGCCGAGGTGATCGGCCGGGCCTGCCGGCGGGCGGGCACGGACCCGGCCCGGATCGCCCGGCTGATCTACATCAACGACAACCAGCAGTCGATGCGGGAGGTGGCCGCCGCGGTGGGGATCCCACCGGAACGCACCAACGCGGCGCTGGCCGCCGAGCTCGGCCACCTGGGCGCCGCCGATCACCTCGTCTGCCTGAAGGAGCATCTGGAGCGGGGCGAGCTGGCGGACGGGGATCTGGTGGCCCTCGCCGGCGTCTCCGCCGGGATGCACTGGTTCTGCACGCTGGTCACTGTGTGAGGAGTCTGGTGGGAGACCGAAGCGGGCGTCACGACGGCATCGCTAGCGCTGCCCGGCGGGGGGAGGCGCCGCGGCGCGCCGACCTGCTGAGCCTGGCCGCGGACGGCGGCGCCGCCGACTTCCTGCGGGCCGGTCTCGCCTTGGCGGGCCTGCGGCCGGACGCGGGCGGGGACCCGGACGCGGCCGGCGGCGGGGCGCGGCCGATCCGCGTCGGGATCCTCGGGACGGCGACGGTCGGGTCGCTGGAGCCGATCCTGCGGGCGGCGCTCTGCGCCGCGGACCTGTCCCCGGAGCTGGAGGCCGGCCCGTACCGCGGCCTCGAACGGGAGCTGGGCGTGCCGGGCTCGGCGTTCGCCGAGGCCGACCGGGATCTGCTGTGCTGCCTGCTCGACGCGGCGTTCTTCGTCCCGGCCGACTGGGACGCCGCCGACGCGGACGGCCTGGCCGCCGCGGTACGGGCCCGCGGCGAGGCGCTGCGCGAGTCGGCGGTCTCGGCGGCGTCCAGGACCACGGCGACGGTGGTGCTGCACACCGTCCCGCTGCCGGGCGAGTTGCGGGACTCCCTCATCGGGTGGCGGGCCCGGACCGCGCTGAGCCGCCACTGGCACCTGATGAACGCCTCGCTGCTGGAGCTCGCCGAGACCCACCGGGGCATCGAGACCGTCGATCTGGCCGGGCTGCTGGCCGAGAGCGCGGCGCCCGCCGTGGACGACCGGCTCCGCCGGTTCGCCGACATCCCCTACACCGACGAGGCCCTGCTCGTCCTGGCCCGGGAGGTCCGGCGGCTCGCGCAGGCGAAGCTGGGGACGTCCCGCAAGGTCCTCGCGCTCGATCTCGACGGCACGCTGTGGGGCGGGACGCTGGGGGAGGACGGCGCGGAGGGCGTGGAGGTCGGCGGGCTGTACCCCGGGAACTGCTACAAGGAGCTCCAGCGGGCGGTGCGGCGGCTGCGCGACCAGGGCGTCGTCCTGGTCCTGGCGAGCAAGAACGACGCGGAGGCGGCCGAGGCGGCGCTGGCCGCGCATCCCGAGGTGCTGCTGCGCCCGGAGGCGTTCTCGGTGCTGGCGGTGAACTGGTCGGCCAAGGCCGCGAACCTGCGCGCGGCGGCCGAGGAGCTGGGCCTGCCGCCGGGCTCGTTCGTGTTCATGGACGACTCGCCGTTCGAGCGGGGGCACGTCGCCGAGGAGCATCCGGAGATCGCGGTGGTCGCCGCGGACGGCGACCCGGCCTATCTGGTGCGGCGGCTGCTCGCCGGCGGCTGGTTCGACGTCCTGGAACTCACCGAGACCGACCGGCGGCGCCCGGACCTCTACCGGGCGCGGGCCGTGCGGAGCCGGTTCGCCGGCGAGTTCTCCTCGTCGCTGGAGTACCTGGAGGCGCTGGAGACCGTGGCGTCGATCGGGCCGGTGTCGCGGTTCGACACCGGCCGCGTCGCCCAGCTCGCGGCGCGCACCAACCAGTTCAACCTGACCGGGGTGCGGTTCGACGCGGCGCGGACGGCGGCGATGGCGGCGACGGACGATCACCTGGTCGTCGGGTGCCGGGTGTCGGACCGCTTCGGGGACGAGGAGCTGGTCGGCGCGGCCTGGGTGGACCGCGGCCCCGGCGGCTGGGAGGTGCGGAACCTGGCGATGAGCTGCCGGGTGCTGGGCCGCGGTGTCGAGCTGGCCCTGGTGGCGTGGCTCGCCCGCGCCGCGCGCGCGGCGGGCGCCGCCTTCCTGGACGGCCTCTACGTGCGCTCCCCGCGCAACGGCGTCGCGGCGGACCTGTGGACCAGGGCGGGGTTCGGCCTGGTGGACGAGCACGACGGCGGACGCCGCTTCCGCCTCGTCCTGGACGAGACCGCCGGCGACGCCGTTCCCCACTGGATCCGTGTCCGAGGAGGCGACCACGCATGACGAACCGTGCCGGAACAGGCCGGGCCGAGACGAATCAGAGCGGGCGCGCGGAGGAGGTCATCGGCGTCCTCTGCGACGTCCTGAACATGCCGCCGGGGGCGTTGGACGTGGAGTCGCTTCTCGGCGCGCAACAAGGGTGGGACAGCATGGGGACACTGCGGGCGGTGACGTGCCTGGAGACCGACCTGGGCGTCCGCCTGGACCTGCGGGCCGTGCACCGCGCCAGGACGGTCGGCGACCTCGTCGCGCTGGCCGAGGCCGCGCGCCCCTGACGCGAGCCCCTGACACGGACCCGTGGCGGGCACCCGCGGCGGTGCGCCGCACGCATGCGGACGGCCCGGGGCTCGCCCGGGCCGTCCGCATGCGGGGGTCAGCGGGACGCGGTCGCGACGCCGGCCCCCGCCAGAGCCGGCACGGCCTCGTCTATCGCTTCGAGGGCTCGCGCGTAGGCGTCGTTGAGACGGCGGGCGTGGCGGGCGAGATCGGCGGCGGCGGCGCGCGGGTCGGAGCGGCCGTGGGCGCTGTGGACGCGCACCGCGCTCCACAGGTGCGCGGCGTGCTCGGTGCGGCGACCCGCCTCCGTCAGCGCGGCCAGGCCCCAGCGGGTTCCGCGGTCGCGCAGCAGTTCGCCGTGCAGGGCCGTCTGGGCCTGGGGCCCCCAGCCGAAGGTGTACGCCTCGACGAGGCCGCGGCCGTCGCCGTGCCGGGCGCGATCGACGATCTCGTCGGTGAGGGTCCGCAGCCCGGCCAGGCCGGACCGGTCGTGCGGCGGGTCGGTGAAGCCGCGCAGGTTGGCGGTGAGGACGCCGGTGAGCCGGGCGGGGGTGAGCTCGGGGAAGGGCGTGTCGAGCCGCACGCTGATCCAGCGGTGCCGCTCGCGGCCGTCCTCCTTGCTGAAGAAGACGTTCTGCTCGTTGCTGTACGGCCCGACGCGCCAGGCGCGGCGCAGCGCGCCGATGCTCAGCGGGCCGCTGAACTCGGGGGGCTGGGCGTCGGAGACGGTGACGGTCCCGGCGGCGCGGTCGATGCGGTGCACGACCAGCAGGTGCTCGGAATGGACGTCGTTGTAGGCGGGCCGGAAGGGGAGGTGGAAGTTGTCGACGGCGATGAGGGGCGGCCGCCCGGCGGCCAGTTCCTCCTCCAGGCCGGTGAAGGGGTCGGGACCGGTCGCGGTGTGCCAGGCGGAGCGGGCGGGATGGTGGGGCATGACGCTGCGGACGACGTCGCCGGGATATCGGCAGGGCCAGTAGAACTCCTCCGGCCGGAAGTCGCCCGGGACGTGGAGGAACTCCCAGCTCAGCCCCAGGCAGGCGAGCGGGTCCTCGCCCTGGCGAAGCAGCAGGGCGGCGAGGGTGCTCTGGAGGCAGCTGAGCGTGTCGCGGTACCAGGGCGGAGCGGTCACGGGCGCTCACCGGCGTCCCGCCGGTCCAGCGTGGCGGCGAAGATGTGCACGGCGGTGTTGACGGGAAGCCGCGCGGCGGTCAGCTCGCCCCGGCCGATGACGGGTACCCGCTGGCACCAGATCTTCGCCGACACGTCCTTCTGGACGTGGTACGGGTAATGCATGGTGGCGGTGGCGAACGCCTCGTACTCGCCGAAGACCGCCGGCGCGTGCCAGAAGTCCGAGACGCGCAGCGGCGCGAACTCCACGGCCCCGCAGGTGAAGTGCAGGGCGATCTCGTCCTCGACCCGCCGCTCGGCGGCGGCCAGCAGGTACAGCCAGTCGTAGCGGCCCGGCGGGACGGCGACGAACTGGCCCGCGCAGCGGACGTTGTCGGGGCGTCCCGCGGCGACGGGCGGAAAGTCGAACGGAACGCCCGCCACGGCCACGGACCGTCCGGCGGGCAGTTCCCCGGCGGGCAGCGAGTTCCGCCAGATGTTGAACGCGCCGCTCTCGGTATCGGCGGGATGCGTGATCCCGATGTTGTCGCGATGCCCGCTGAGGTCGAGTGGTCGGAACCGCGGCGCCCAGGGATGTCCCGCCGTCTCCGCGGCCCCGTCCGCCTCGCCGTTCAGCAGACCGGCTTCGGTAGTCATGGGCCGAGTCTCACGGAGGCGATCGCCCTTTTTGGCGTCGGGTCTTACCCTGACGCCCTCCGGAGGGCCCGCTGCCAGGGCGCTGTGGCGGATCTGTAGGGGAAAGTACGATCTGTTGGCGGCGGTGGCGCGCGCTGTTGTCTCTGTTGCGATGAACGAGAAGCGTTTGCAGGCGCTGCCGGAGAACAAACGGGTGCTTTTCGAGGCCCTGCGGGCCCGGCGGGAACAGGCCGCGGACGGCCGCCGTGCGGCGGACGCCGGGGTGGAACTGCTGCGCGGCGGCGAGGGCCCCGCGATGGCGCTCGTGCATCCCGTCGGCGGTGAGCTGTTCTGCTACGGGGAGCTGACCCGCAGGCTGCCCCCGGGGTACCCGGTGTACGGGCTGGGCGCCGACGAGATGCTGCGCGGCGCCGACCCGCCGGAACTGGTGGCGCTGGCGCGGCACTACCTGGACCGGCTGGAGCGGGCCTCGGTCCGTCCGGCGCTGGTCGCGGGCTGGTCGTTCGGCGGGATCGTCGCCTACGAGATGGCGCGGTCGCTGGCGGCGGACGGGCGGCCGTGCCCGGTCGCGGTGATCGACGCGATGCCGTCGCTGGCCGACCGGCTCGTGCCGGACGGGCGGTTCGGCACGGGCGCGCTGCGGCCGTTCGTGGCCGACCTGCTGCGCTCGGCCGGCGTGCCGGACCGGCTGGACCTCGCCGACGAGGTGTGGGATCTGCCGGCGCCGGACGCGACGCGGGTGCTGCATGAGCGCCTGGCCGCCGTGAACGGGACCGCCGGGATGTCCCTGGACGATCTGCGGGCGCGCCTGCGCGTGCACGCCAACGCCTCGGTGGCGCTGCGGCGGCACCATCCGGCGCGGCACGGGCCGCGGCTGCGGCTGGTGTGGGCGAGCGAGACGGCCGCGGACCTGTCGGCGTGGTGGCGGGACGTGGCGCCGCCCGTGCGGGGGACGCGGATCGCGGGCGATCACTACAGCCTGCTGCGGCCACCGGCCGTCGAGGAGATCGCGCGCTTCTTGCACGAGGCTTTCCAGGAGGGCGGGACGGGTGATTGACGACACCGGCACGGACGCGGGCGCAGACGCGGCCGAAGACGAGGGCGCGGGCACGGCCGAGGGGCATGGCGGAAGCGCGGCGGAGGCGCGAGAGCCGGCGCGGCCGCCGGACGGCCATGAGGAGAAGGTGATCGCGGAGGTGTGGTCGGAGTTCCTGGGGATCCCCGATCCGCCCGCCAACGTGAGCTTCTTCGAGCTGGGCGGCTACTCGCTGACCCTGATGCGGGTGGGCGGGCGGCTCCAGCACAGGTTCGGGCTGGTCATCCCGATGCCGGAGCTGTTCGAGAGCACCACGATCGCCGCGCAGGCGGCGCTGGTCGAGGGGCTCTACGACGACGCGCTCACCGAACTCACCGATTAGACCGGACGACCGGAGGGGCACGCCGATGGCGACGACCGACCTGTCCGGCGGACCGACCGACCTGTCCGGCGGACCGCGCATCCTGGCGTTGTGGAGCGCGCCGCGGTCGAGATCGACCGCGTTCCTGCGGATGATGGACGAGCGCGGCGACCGCGCGGTGCTGCACGAGCCCTTCTCCCAGCTCGCCGACTTCGGGGTGTCCCGGGTCGGGGCGGTGGGCGGGGCGGGCGTCGTGGAGGTGCGCTCGGAGTCCGCGCTGATCACCGCGATCCGCTCGGCGGCCGACGCGCGGCCGGTGTTCTTCAAGGACACCACCGACTTCCGCTACCCGGGCCTGCTCGCGGACGAGGCGTTCCTGCGGGACGCGGCCCACACGTTCCTGATCAGGAGCCCCGGCGAGGTCATCGCCTCGCACTACGCGCTGAACCGGGACCTGCGGCGCGACGACGTCGGGATCGCGCGGCTGAGCGAGATCCATGACGCGGTCGCCGCGGCGGGCGGCCGGCCCCCGGTCGTGGTCGACTCCGATGACCTGGTCGCCGATCCGGAGGCGACCGTCCGCGCCTACTGCGCGGCGGTGGGGATCCGGTTCATCGCCGAGGCGCTGTCGTGGCGCGCCAAGACCCTGCCGGAGTGGGGGACCACGCTGCGCTGGCACGAGAAGACGGCCCGCACCACGGGATTCGCCGCGCCGCCGCCGCGCCCCGGCGCGCTCGACGAAATCGCGGCCAGCCCGCTGCTGACCGGCTATCTGGAGTTTCACCGCCCCTACTACGAGAAGCTGCGCCGGAACAGAGTCAGGGTCGGTCCGGGATTGCCCTGACATTCCTTTCTTTCGCCCCATGGATATTCTGCGGACAACGGTAGGCAGAAAGGCGTTCGAAGGCGCCAGAAATTAAAGCCGACTCGGGACGGGTTGAAATTCGTCCCGGGCTGGAATTGGTGAAGGGACCCGCAGGGATGAGCGAGCTGGCACGGCGGCTCCGCCGCCTTCCATTGGAAAGGCGCGCGAAATTCCTCGAACTGCTCAGGAGCCGGGACGGGGGAGCGCCGGACCGGCCGGCGCCGCGCCCGCGCGACCAGGCGCCTCCCCTGTCGTACGCGCAGAACACGCTGTGGTTCCTGGACCGGCTGTCGCCCGGTGTCCGCGCCTACAACCTGGTCATCGCGTTCTGGCTGGAGGGCGACCTGGACGTGCCCGCGCTGGAGCGGGCGCTCGGGGCGGTCGTCGCGCGGCACGAGTCGCTGCGGACCTCGCTGCGCGACACGCCGGACGGCCCCCGCCAGATCATCGACCCGGACGTGCCGGTGGAGCTGCCGGTCACGCCGGTGCCGGGCGCCGGTCCGGGCGAGCGCCACGACCGGGCCCGCGAGCTGGCCGAGGCGGCGGTGCGGACGCCGTTCGACCTCGGCGACGGGCCGCTGTGGAGGATCGGGCTCTACCAGACCGAACCCGGCGCCTACCTGTTCGCGTTCGTCGTCCACCACGTCGTGTTCGACGGGACGTCCGCGGAGGTGTTCACCGGGGAGCTGCTGGAGGCGTACCTGGCGATGGTGGAAGGGCGGCCCGCCGCGCTTCCCGAGCTGCCGCTCCAGTACGCCGACTTCGCGATCTGGCAGCAGGAGACCGTGCGCGGGCGGCGGCTGGAGGAGCTGGAGCGGTTCTGGCGCGAGCGGCTGCGGGACGCGCCGGTGCTGGAGCTGCCCCCGGATCTTCCCCGTCCCGCCGAGTTCACCTACCGCGGCACCGAGGCGTCCGGCCCGATCCCCGGCGACACGATCGCACGGGTGCACGCGTTCGCGCGGGAGATGGGCGTCACGCCCTACCCGGTGTACCTGGCGGTGTTCGCCGAAGTGGTGCGCCGCTACACCGGGCAGGACGACCTGGTCGTCGGCTGCTCGACGAGCATCCGCGACCGCCTCGAACTCCAGGGCCTGGTCGGGTTCTTCGTCAACATGCTCGCGCTGCGCGTGGACACCGGCGGTGCGCCGAGCTTCCGCGAGCTGGTGCGGCGTGCCGACGCGGTGCTGCGGGACTCGCTCGCCCACATCGACATGCCGTTCGAGCGGGTGGTCCAGACGGTCGCGCCGGTCCGGGACCCGGCACGGTCGCCGCTGGTGCAGATCGCGTTCCTGATGCCGCAGGAGCCCTGGGAGGTGACGGTGCCGGGCCTGTCGATCGACCTGGAGGAGCCCGCGCCGGGCACGTCCAAGTTCGACATGACCTGGCAGATCCGGGAGTCGGGTGACGACTCGGCGCTGGCGGTGGAGTACTGCACCGACCTGTACGAGCCCGCCACCGTCGATGCGCTGATCGGACACTACCGGCGGCTGCTGCCGGCCCTGCTCGACGAGCCCGACCGGGCCGCGTGCGACCTGGACATGCTGTCGCCGGAGGAACGCGCGGAGCTGCTGCTCCTGGGCAGCGGTCCGGCGCGGCCGTCCTCGTCCGCGACGGTGCACGGCCGGTTCGCCGAACGCGCGGCCCGCACGCCGGATGCGGTCGCGGTGGTGTCGGGCGGCGACACCGTCCGGTACGGGGAGCTGGACGCCGCCGCGAACCGGCTGGCGTGGGCGCTGCGGGAGCGCGGCGCCGGCGCCGGGACGCCCGTGGTGCTGAGCCTGCCCCGGGGCGCCGGGAACGTGACGGCGGTGCTCGCCGTCCTGAAGGCCGGGGCGTGCTTCGTCCCGCTCGATCCGGGATCGCCGCCGGACCGCGTCGCCGGGCTGCTGGCGGACGCCGCGCCGAGCGTGGTCGTGGCGCACTCCTCGACCGCGGGGAACCTGCCGCCGGATGCCCCGGTGGTCCTGCTGGACGAGATCGGCGACGAGCTCGCCGCCCGGCCCGCGCATCCCCCGGACGCGGCGGCGGGGCCGGACGACCTGGCGTACATCCTCTACACCTCCGGGAGCACCGGGACGCCCAAGGGCGTGCTGATCGAGCACCACAGCGTGATCGGCTTCGCCGACACGGTCGGCGAGCTGTTCGGGATGACCGGGGACGACCGGGTGCTGGGGTACGCGGCGCACACCTTCGACGTGTCGATCTTCGAGATGTTCGGGGCGCTGCTGCACGGGGCCCGGCTGCACATCGCCTCCGACGCCGACCGGCTCGACGTCGACCGGCTCCAGGCGCTGCTGGAGACGGCGCGGATCAGCGTGATGGACATGCCGCCGGCGGTGATGGCGCTGCTGGACCCGTCCCGGCTGGAGACGCTGCGGATCGCGTTCGTCGGCGGAGAGGCGTTCCCCGGCGACCTGGTCAACCGGTGGAACAAGGTGTGCCGGTTCTACAACGGATACGGGCCGACCGAGTGCACGGTCACCATGGTGGTGCACCGGTGCGAGGGCACATGGGACGCGTCGCCGCCGATCGGCCTGCCGATCGCCGGGCACGTCGCGCACGTCCTGGACGGGAGCCTGCGGCCGGTGCCCTGCGGGGTGCCGGGCGAGCTGGTCATCGGCGGCACGGGCCTGGCCCGCGGCTACCTCGGCGACCCGGTCCTGACCCGGGAGAAGTTCGTCCCGGACCCCTTCGGGACCGCGCCCGGCGGGCGGCTGTACCGGACCGGGGACCTGGTGAGGCGGCGCCGCGACGGCGCGCTCGTGTTCCTGGGACGGCTGGACCGGCAGGTCAAGGTCCGCGGAGTACGGATCGAGCCCGGCGAGATCGAGGCCGTCCTGGCCGCGCACCCGCTGGTGCGGCAGGTGCAGGTGGAGGCGTGGACGGATCCGCACGGCCAGGACCACCTGGTCGCCTACGTCGCCGCCGGCGCCGCGGCCGGCACGGGCGCGGACGCGGACCTGGATCCGGCGTCCCGGGTCGGCGCGCAGGAGTTGCGGAACCTGGTGGCGGCGAAGATGCCCGCGACGATGGTCCCGCAGCACGTGGTGGTGGTGCCGGAGTTCCCGCTGACCTCCAGCGGCAAGATCGACACCGCGGCGCTCCGGGAGCAGGGCGTCTCGCGGAGGCCCGACCCGGAGGCGATGACGCCGCCCCGCACGGAGGTGGAGCGGATCCTTGCGGAGGAGCTGTTCATGCCGATCCTGCGGGCCGAGGCCGTGGACGTGACCGGGAACTTCTTCGGGATCGGCGGCAGCAGCCTCCAGGCCGCGCAGGTCATCTCGGGGATCCGGCGGCGCTTCACCATCGAGATCTCCACCGCGGACTTCTTCCGCGACCCGACCATCGAGGGCCTGGCCGTCCTGGTCGAGCGGCGCCGCGCGGCGGCGCTCGACGACACCGGCCTGCTCGACCTGATCGAGGGGCTGTCCGACGAGGACGTCGCCCGCATCACCGGAGACGAGCAGGCCGCGCGGCCTGTCGACCACAACGGTCATGCCGATCATCTCGGTCATGGCCTGGAGAGTGCGAAGGGGAGGCCGGCCGATGGACTTCGGTGAGGCCGGCCGCGAGGCGGAACTGCGGGCCGAGGTCCGCGCCGCACTGGCCGAGCCCGAGGTGCGCGGAGAGCTGGAGCGGCTGCGGGAGAGCGGCGAGCGCGAACCCGACGTTCGCCCCCTGTACCGGATGCTGGGGCGCCGGGGGCTGCTGGCGGTGAGCTGGCCGCGGGAGTTCGGCGGTCGCGGCGCCGCGCACACCGAGGCGGCGGCGGTGATCGAGGAACTGGTCCACGGCGGCGTCCCCGACATGATGCACGTCCTCAGCATCCAGATCGTCGGCCTCTTCCTGCTCCAGGCGGGCTCGGCGGAGCAGAAGGCCGCCCATCTCCCGGCGCTCGCCGCGGGGGAGCGGTTCGCGACCGTCCTGTACACCGAGCCCGAGGTCGGCTCCGACCTGGCCGCGCTGCGCACCGCCGCCGTCTCCGACGGCGACGGCCACCTGCTGTCGGGCACCAAGACCTACGGCCTCAAAAGCGCGATGAGCGACCTGGCACTGTGCGCGGCCCGAACCGGCGCGGGCGCCTCCAAGTACGACGGGATCAGCCTGTTCCTCATCGACCTGTCCGCCGAAGGCGTCACCCGCTCCCACATCGACGGGATCGCCGACGACCGGTTCGACCGGGTGGTCCTGGACGGGGCGCGGGCCGGCGCCGGCGCGCTGCTGGGGGCGGAAGGGGAGGGCTGGGCGCTGCTGACCCGGTGCCTGGCCAACGAGCGGACCGGCCTGGACTACTCGCTGAAGGCGGCCCGCTGGTACGAGGCGGCCATCGGCGGTCTCGGCGCCGCGGACACCGGCGGGGAGCTGCTGGAGGAGGTCGGGCGCCTGGGCGCGGCCGTCGACGCCGGGCGGCTCATGGCGTGGGAGGTCATCAGCCGCCTGGACCGCGGGGAGGCCGACCCGATCGCCGCCGCGATGGCCAAGTACCACACCAGCGAGACCGCACAGGAGGTCGCGGTCTGGGCGGCGGCGGTCCACGGCCTCGGCTACGGCGCCGGTCGGGACGCGCTGCCGCCCGGACGGGCGGACCTGCTGGAGGCGGCCTACCGGGAGGCGCCCGGCCTCACCCTGTCCGCGGGGACGTCCCAGATCATGCTCGAACTGGTCGCCGGCTCGGCGTTCGAGCCGGCCGCGGAAAGCTGAGGAACCGGCGATGCGACTGATCCCCGACCCCCTGGTGGGCAGGCTCCGCCGGATGGCGCGCGACCGCCTCGGCCCCCTGGCGCGCACCGGCGCCGTCACGGACGGCGCGCTGATCGGCGCGCTGCGGGCGATGGACGCGTTCTCGTTCGAGGCCCCGGTCGAGGCGGACGGTCTCGACCTCGGCGTGACCGCCGGGATCGTCGTCGGCGCCGAACTCGGCCGGCTCGCCCTGCAGGACGTGTACGGCCCGGCCGCCCTGGTCGGCGACGTCCTTCGCGCGGAGGGCCGTCCGGCGGGCGCGGCCGGGCCGTTCGTGCTCGGCGGCATGGACCATGCCGCGCGGGCGGTGCGGCGGCACGGCGCGGCGTGGGAGATGACGGGCCGCGTCGTCCTGCCCCGGGACGGCGACGAGTCGGCGCGCTGCTGCCTCGCGGCCGACACCGGCGGCGGGACGTCCCTGGTCCTGCTGTCCCCCGACGCGTGGCGCAAGCGCGCCACCCCCTTGCCCGGCGGGTGCCAGAGCCTGGACCTGCACGGCCTCGTCATCGGAGCCGAGGAGGTCCTCGGCGGGCTGGACGACGGCGTGCTCGCCCGCGCTCGCGTCCGGCAGGCCGCGTACCTGCTCGGCCTCGCCGGCGGGGCCTGCGAGCATGCCGCCGCGTATGCGCGCGAGCGGCGGCAGTTCGGCCGCACGCTCATGGAGTTCCAATCGATCGCCTTCACGCTCGCGCAGGCCGAGATAGCCCTGCACGCGGTCCGGCTGTCGCTGGACCGCGCGGCGTGGCTGGCCGACTCCGGCGGTGCCGAAGGCACGGCGGGGGAGCCGGCGACGGCGGCGGTGGGAACGCTCGCGCAGGCGGCCGAGACCGCGCTGCGCGTCGTCCGGCAGGCCGTCCAGATCCACGGCGCCCGCGGGATGACACGGGAGGCCCCCGTGCACAGGTTCTACGAGCTCGCCCGGACGGAGGCGACCCGGTTCGGGTCACCGTCCCCCCTGTGGCGGGAGGCGGGCGCACGCCGCCTGCGCGCCCGGCCGACGACCGGTCCGGCGGCCCTCCGCGGCTGAGTCCGACGATTGCGAGAGTGAGTGTCTTGGCTGAACGGCTGCGCGGAACCCCGCCCGGCGACGTCCTCGGCGGGCCGGTGCCCTATCCGGACGACATGACGATCCTCGGCCTGTTCGAGGCGCGCGCGGCCGAACGACCGGACGCCCCGGCGCTGGTGTTCGGCGACCGGGTCCTCACCTACGGGGTCCTCGACCGCCGTGCCAACGCGCTGGCCGCGCGGCTGGCGGACGCGGGGATCGGGCGGGGCGACTTCTCCTGCCTGGCGGTGGACGGCGGGCTGGAGCTCCCGCTGGGCATGATCGCCGCGATGAAGGTCGCGGCGCCCTTCGTCCCGATCGACCACACCGGGCCAGGCGAGCGCACCGAGCGGATGCTGGACGCCCTGGACGCCAAGCTCGTGCTGCGGTCGCCGGGCGGTGTCCCGCTGCCGGGCGGACGTCCCGAGATGACGGTGGACGCGACCGCGGCGGAGGAGCGGGAGGCCCCGCCGTCCTCGCCCCCGGCGGGCCTGGAGGACCTGGCGTACGGGTTCTACACCTCCGGTTCCACCGGGATCCCCAAGTGCGCCCTCAACGTCCACCGGGGACTGCTGAACCGGTTCCTGTACATGAGCCGCCGGTTCGACGACGGGTCGGGGAAGGTGGTGCTCCAGAACAGCCACCACCTGTTCGACTCCTCCCTGTGGCAGCTCCTGTGGCCGCTGACGGCGGGGAACGTCGTCGTGATCCCGGACCGGTCCGGGGTACTGGACCTCACCGCGACGATCGAGGTCATCCACCGGCACGGCGTCACGATGACCGACTTCGTCCCGTCGATCTTCAACACGCTGGTGGAGATGCTGCGCGCCCGGCCCGACCTGGTGCCCCGCCTCGCGTCGCTGCGGCGGCTGCTGATCGGCGGCGAGGAGATGACGCCCGGGACGGTGCACGCCTTCCGGGCCCTGCTGCCGCGCGTCGCGGTCGTCAACACGTTCGGGCCGACGGAGGCGTCGATCGGATCGGTGTTCCACGAGGTGACGGCCGCGGACGGCGACGACATCCCCATCGGCCTGCCCATCGACAACACCTACGCCGTCATCGTCGACGAGGAGATGCGGCCGGTCGAGCCGGGAGGGACGGGCGAGATCTGCATCGGCGGCGACTGCGTCGGCCTCGGCTACGTCGACGACCCCGCCAAGACCGCCGCCGCGTTCGTCCGGAACCCGTTCCCCCAGATCCCCGGCGACCGGCTCTACCGGACCGGGGACCGCGGCCACCGCCGGGCCGACGGCCTGCTGATGTTCGCGGGCCGCCTCGACCACCAGGTGAAGATCGCCGGGGTGCGGATCGAGCTGCCGGAGGTGGAGGCCGCGCTGCTGCGCCATCCCGACGTCCGCGACGCCAAGGCCATCGTCCACCAGGCGTCCGGCGCCCGGCTGCTGGTGGCGTTCGTGGTCCGCAGGTCCGGCGAGACCGGCGCCGGAGACCTCGGCGAGCACGCCCGCGCGGCGCTCCCCGCGGCGATGGTGCCGCGGCGGATCATCGTCCTGCCCGACCTGCCGCTGACGCCCAACGGGAAGGCGGACCGCAGGCAACTCGCCCGCATCGCCGCCGCGCAGGCCGGCGCCGCCGACGGGGACCCGCCGGTCGCCGGGGCCGCCGCGTCGGCCGCGCCCGCCGCGGACGACGACGTCCCGGCCGCCGTCGCCGCGATCTGGCGCGACCTGCTGCCGTTCGGCGCGGCCGGCGCCGCCGGCGACTTCTTCGACCTCGGCGGGGACTCCCTCATCGCGCACCGGCTGACCGCCGCGTTCGCGGACCGGTTCGGCGTCGACGTCCCGGTCCGGGACGTGTTCGCCTACCCGGCGTTCGACCAGCACGTCGCGCTCGTCCAGGGGGACGGCCCCGCCGAGCACGACGCGGCCGACCCCGGGCTCGTCATGGCCGACACGGTCCTGCCCGCCGACATCACCGCGAGCGGCGCCGCCCCGCCCGCCGCCCCGCCCGCCGCGATGGACGACGTGCTGCTGACCGGCGCCACCGGGTTCGTCGGCGCGCAGCTTCTGCGCGACCTGCTCACCCGCACCTCGGCGACCGTGCACTGCCTGGTCCGCGGCGACGACGGACGCTCCGCCCGCGACCGGATCATCGCCAACCTCCGCTACTACCGGCTCTGGGACGACGCGTTCGCCGGCCGCGTCCGCGTCCTCGCCGGCGATCTCCGCCGTCCCCGCTTCGGCCTCGGCGACGCGGGCTTCGCGAGGCTGGCCGCGCGCGTCGACACCATCCTGCACAACGCCGCCATGATCAACCTCGCCCGGGACTACCGCGCCCATCGCGACGCCAACGTGTCCGGGACCGTGGAGGTGCTGCGGCTCGCCACCACCACGCGCCTCAAGCACGTCCACTTCATGTCCACGATCGGGGTCCTGCCCGCCGGAGTCGACGACGAGGGCGCCGCCGCGCTCGAAACCCCCGTCGACCCGGCCGGCCCCCGCCCCGGCGACGGGTACGGCCTGTCCAAATGGGTGGGCGAGCGGCTCCTGGAACAGGCCGCCGACCGCGGCGTCCCCACCACCGTCTACCGGCTGGGCGAGGTCCTGCCGCATTCCGGCACCGGAGTGCCGAGCCGCCGCGGCCTGTCCGACCTCATCATCAAGGCGTGCCTGCACACCGGGTCCTGGTTCCGCAGCCCCGTCGCGATGGACTGCACCCCCGTCGACTACGTCGGCGCGTTCGTGGTCGAGGCGGCGGCCGGCGGCGGAGGCGGATGCTTCCACGTCGTCCAGCCCGCCGCCCAGTGCCTGGACGACCTCCTGGCCGCCTTCACCGCGCGGTTCGGCCTCGCCGAGGTCGCCTACCCGGAGTTCTGGGAGGCGGTGAGCCGGGCGGCGGAGAATCGGCCCGACGACCGCGACCTCGCCGGCGTCCTCGCGCTGCTCCCGCGCCCGGACGGCGACGGCGACCGCATCAGCGCGTCGCTCACCGCCCTGTTCTGGGGCGAGGCCACCGCGGTGTCCCGCACCCGCGCCGAACGCCTGATCACCGAGGCGGGCCTGCCGTGGACCCCCATCGCGCCCGCCCTGTTCGACCGGTACGCGACCTACTACCACTCGGTGGACGAGGCGGTCGGCTGACCCCGCCTGGTCTTCCCGAACCCGGCCAACACCACGATGGGACGGACATGAAATATCGGCGTTTCGGACGACTCGGCTGGTCCGTCAGCGAGGTCGGCTACGGAATGTGGGGCATCGCCGGCGGCGAAGGCGGCTGGACGGGCGCCGACGACGACACCGGCGCCCCGGCCCTCGACGAGGCCGCCCGCCTCGGCTGCAACTTCTTCGACACCGCCTGGATCTACGGCCGCGGCCACAGCGAGGAGATGCTCGCCCGCCTGCTGGCGGACCGTCCCGGCGACCGCCTCTACACCGCCACGAAGATCCCGCCGAAGGACCGCGCGTTCCCCTCCACCCGCGCGTCGCGGCTGGAGGACGTGTTCCCTCCCGACCACATCTACGACTACACCCGCAAGAGCCTCGACGGCCTCGGCGTCGACACCATCGACCTCCTCCAGTTCCACGTCTGGGAGGACTCCTGGGCGCAGGACCGCCGCTGGCAGGACTCCGTCCGCCGGCTCAAGGAGGAGGGCCTGATCACCGGCGTCGGCATCAGCGTCAACCGCTGGGAACCCTGGAACGTGCTCAAGACCCTCGACACCGGCCTCATCGACGCCGTCCAGGTCATCTACAACATCTTCGACCAGGCCCCCGAGGACGAGCTGTTCGGCGCGTGCCAGGACCGCGACATCGCCGTGATCGCCCGCGTCCCCTTCGACGAGGGAACCCTCACCGGCGCCCTCGCCCACGACACCCGCTGGCCCTGCGGCGACTGGCGCAACTCCTACTTCGTCCCGGAGAACCTGCACGCCAGCGTCGAACGCGCCGAACGCCTCAAGACCGTCGTCCCCGAGGGCATGACCCTGCCCGAACTCGCGCTCCGCTTCATCCTGCGCCACCCCGCCGTCAGCACCGTCATCCCCGGCATGCGCCGCCTCCACCACGTCCGCGCCAACCTCGGCGTCAGCGACGGCAGGCCCCTGCGCGAAGGGATCATGAACGAGCTCCGGCTCCACCGATGGGACCGCGAGCCGACCTCGTGGTCGCAGTGACCCGGTCCACCGTCCCGCCCCGGACCAGGGGCCCGGCCCAGAGAAGCTCCGTGCCATGCAGATGACCGTCCCCGCGGCGTCCGCCGTCCCGCTCGCCGACGTCGACCTCTACCCCGCCAGCTTCTACCGGCTCGGCGACCCCCACGCCGCGTGGCGGACCCTGCGCGCCCAGGCCCCGACCTGGCGGCAGCACGCCCCGGACGGCACCGAGTTCTGGTCCGTCACCCGCTACCACGACGTGGTCGCCGTCCTCAAGGACACCCGCAGGTTCAGCTCCGAGTACAGCACCATGCTCAGCGCCCTGGCCGGCGACACCGCCAAGGGCAAGGCCATCCACCTCACCGACCCGCCCCGCCACGGCGTCCTGCGCACCGCCACCGTCCAGGCCCTGTCGACCCGCGTGATGCGCGACCGCGAACCCCGCGTCCGCGCCCGTATCGCCGCCATGGTCGACGCCGCCATCGGCGAGTCGGCGGGGGAGGGCGCCACGGACTTCGCCGCGCTCGCCATGGCCGTGCCCATGGCCGCGACCGGCGAGGTCCTCGGCGTCCCGCCCGAATGCTGGGCCGACGTCGCCCGCTGGACCATGGCGTCCATGGCCCCCGAGGACCCCGCCTACCGCGGCGACGACCCCCAGGCGACCCTCATGGACGCCCACATCTCCCTGTTCGCCCTGTTCGCCGACCTCATCCAGCAGCGCCGCGACCGCCCGACCGGCGACGTCGTCTCCCTGCTCGCCGCGCTGGAACTCGACGGCCGCGCCGCGACCGACGAGGAGGTCCTGGTCAACTGCTACGCGTTCATCATGGGCGCGATCCCCACCGTCCCGCAGGTCGCCTCCCACCTCGCCCTCGCCGCAGCGCACGACCCGGACCTGTGGCGCCGCCTGGCCACCGACCCGCAGGTCAGGAGCACCGCCCTGGAGGAGGCCCTCCGCTGGTCCAGCCCCATCAACCACCTCCTGCGCCGCACCACCGAACCGGTCCTCCTCGGCGGCGAGACCGTCCCCGAGGGCGCCCTCGTCGCCGCCTGGATCGGTTCGGCCAACCACGACGAGGACGTGTTCCCCAGTCCCCACACCTTCATCGCCGATCGCCGTCCGAACCCCCACATCGCCTTCGGCGCCGGCCCCCACCGCTGTATCGGCAACCCGCCCGCCCGCGCCGGCCTGTCGATCCTCCTGGACGAGCTCACCCGCAAGGTCGCCGCCATCGAACCCGTCGGCGACGCCGCCCACCTGGAGTCCAACTTCCTCAACGGCATCACCCGCCTCCCCCTCCGGCTCCACCCGCGAGCCGGGTGACCCGAGCAGGACGTGTCCAGTTGAACCGGACAGTCCGGTACTTCTCGCGCAGGGCCTCACTCGTCGCCGGAGACGACCGGGCTGGGACGTCCCCGGTCTGGTCGGGCTACCGGTGCTCATCGCCGCCGTCGCGCTGCTGTTCGCCGCGCGTTACCCGTGCGGCATCTTCGACTTCGTCATGGGCATGAACCGCTGAGTGCTGCGGGTGGCCGGCGACGTCTTCCTGATGACCGACCGGTATCCGCAGTTCCGGCTCGACAGGGGCGGCGCGGAGCCGGCGTCCGAGCCGGTCGGCACCGGGGCGGCCGGGCAGGGACCACAGCCGAAGCGATGGAAGGGGGCGCGTCATGCGAGCGGTGGTGTACCACGGTCCGGGAAACAAGGCGTGGGAAGAGGTGCCCAAGCCACAGGTCGTCGAGGACGGCGACGCGGTGGTGCGGGTCGACGCGGTGACGATCTGCGGGACGGATCTGCACATCCTCAAGGGCGACGTCCCGGCCGTGACCGACGGGCGGATCCTCGGGCACGAGGCGGTCGGAACGGTGGAGGCCGTCGGCCCGGCCGTGCGGACGGTCGAGCCCGGCGACAAGGTGCTGGTCTCGTGCATCACCGCGTGCGGGACGTGCCGGTTCTGCCGCGAGGCCCGCTACGGGCAGTGCCTGGGCGGTGGCGGGTGGATCCTCGGCCACAAGATCGACGGGACGCAGGCCGAGTACGTGCGGGTGCCGTTCGCCGACACGTCCGTGTACCCGGTGCCCGACGGGGTGGCGGCGGAGGACGTGCTGATGCTGGCCGACATCCTGCCGACCGGCTACGAGGTCGGCGTGCTCAACGGCGCCGTCCGTCCGGGCGACACGGTCGCGGTGGTGGGCGCCGGCCCGATCGGGCTGTCGGCGATCATGGGCGCGCGGCTGTTCAGCCCCAGCCGGATCATCGCGATCGACCTCGCGGACGGCCGCCTGGAGGCGGCGAAGAGGTTCGGTGCCGACACCGTCGTCAACAACTCCCGGCAGGACCCGCTCGCGGCCGTCCGCGACCTCACCGGCGGACTCGGGGCGGACGCGACCATCGAGGCCGTCGGCGTCCCCGAAACCTTCGAGGCGGCGGTCGCGCTCGCCCGGCCGGGCGGCCACATCTCCAACGTCGGCGTGCACGGCACTCCCGCCGCCCTGCACCTGGAAGAGCAGTGGATCCGCGACATCACCATCACCACGGGCCTGGTCGACACCTTCTCCACGCCGACTCTGCTCCGCCTGGTCGCCGGCGGTCAGCTCGACGCCGGCCGCTTCATCACCCACCACTTCCCGATGGGGGAATTCCTCCGGGCCTATGACGTCTTCGCCGATGCCGCCGAGACCGGTGCGCTGAAGGTCGTCCTGACTCGCTGACTCCTCCCGACCGCGAGGCCGCAGTCCGTCCCGAGGGAGGGCTGCGGCCTTCGCCGTCCGCACAGGTGCCCCCGAACCGGCCAGTACGCGGATCCGGGAGTGCGGGCCGGTGACCGCCGTCCCTCGCACTGCGGGACCTTCGGCCGCTGAAGAGGGGTGGTGTCGCGTTCGGGCCCCGTATCCGACGGACGCGCCGGGGAAGATCGTGATCGGTGTCGAGGGCCTGGACGACGAGCGGACATTCCTCGAATGGGCGTTCAGGAGGCCGCCTCGCGGGGCGCCGGGGTCCTCGCCTCGCACGCGGTGACTGAGCACCTCTTGGCTGCGTGAGACGACCGTGGAAGAGGAGCGGTCGTAGGGCGGGGCGGGATCCACCGGTCCATGGTGTCTCCTCACGCTGAGGTCCAGATCCCCCCTGCGCGGTGTTTGCGATGCGCCGAACCTCTGCACCATGCCCCGTGCGCGGTGGCGATCGTCCCGCAGCACCGGCCCGCCGGCTGACAGCGCGGTCTGCGCCCCCGGCTGCGGCGGTGTCCGCTCAGTCGGGCTCGATGCCGCCGGCGCCCGGGTGGGCCGGCGGGGTGCTCGGAAGCACTGGTTCGATCCGGTAGAGGGACGGCATGCCTCCGCCGGCCGGAGCGATGTCGCGCTCCGCACCGGCGAGTGCGCCGATCAGGTCCCGTGCGGTGATCAGGCCGACCAGGGCGCCATGGTCGTTGGTCACCGGTACGAAGTCCTCGCCGGATTCGACCATGGCGCGTGCCGCCTCGCGGACGGTGGCCGACGGCCGGACCGTCACGGGCGGCCGGGACGGCAGGAGGGTCGTCACGGGCCGGCGGGCATGCTGCGGGACGGCGGCGTTCCACATCGAGGTCAGGGTCTGCGCGTCGACGACGCCCAGGAAGCCGCCCTCGTCATCGGTCACGGGCAGATGGTGCACTTCGGCCTTGCACATCAGCTCCCAGGCCATCAGCACGGACTCGCTCGCGGCGACGGTGAGCAGGTCCCGGGTCATCAGCTCGGCGGCGGGGCGCTGTTCCAGCGGCGGTTGCTCGGTCATGTTCCCCTCCTGGTTCGCTTTCGTCGGGGCCTGCACGTCCGGTGTCCGTGCCTGGGAATGTTCACGGCCGCGCCTCCTTCTACTGCAAGCCTGCGCTTCCCGTCCGAGCGCACCCAGGGCCGAAGGTCCTGCTCATCGGTGGACCCATGCCTCTGAAAAAGGCGTCCCCAACCGTCAAGGGTCGGAACCAGGGAGGTGAGCTCGATGGACGGACGGGCCGTTCCGGTGGGGTTGGACGCCCCCTCCGGCCGCCGGACGGGCGCTGCGCCGGGCGGCTGCCGAGGCGTCCTTGCGCGGGGTGCATCTGGCGGCCTCCACGGTCCTGCGTGTTCCCGCGCACGCAGATCGTCCCCCAGATCCCTGCTCGGCGCGCGAGGTGCCGGGGCCCGGTCGCGGTCGTGTATGGGCGCGACCCGAACATCAAGGAGTGGTCATGATCCGAGTGCTGGTGGCGTACGCCTCCGAGCGCGGAGGAACCGCCGAGATCGCCGACTGGGTGGGCGCCGCGCTGCGCCTGGCGGGTGTGGAGGCCGAGCAGACGGTGACGCCGTCGCCGTCGGGGAGCCGGACGTCCAGTACCGCCACGTCGGGGCGGGCGGCGGGGATGCGTGCAGGTCTGGGCTATTGCAGACCTTCGTCCATGCAGGTCACCCGGTTTTCCGCGCAGAGCGCGCAGGATAGAGGGACGGCCCTGGCCGGGTCGGCGTCGCTGCTGGTCTCCGGCGTTGACGCGCCCGCCGATTGGCTGTGTGCAGGGCAGGCGCTGGAAGTGCCCGAGCTGCGGACGTTCATCGAGGCCCGCTTTTGCAGCGGCGCTCACCCGCAAACGCTGTTGCGCCCGGGCGTCCCCGAAGGGGCGGAGCTGGGGACGGTCCGCCGCCCGGCCGCGGAGGTGGTCGAGGAGAGGTGACCGGTGGGCGGGGGCATCGTCCGAGGTATGACATTACGGGTGTTGCCGGGAATACTGCTTGCATGGCAGACGACCCCCGGGCCGGTGAGGATCGGGCGAGGCTCGTTCTCCCGCAGTTGCAACTCGACGACCTGCTGTCGGAGCTCCAGGCGCGGTTGGAGGCGGCGCGGGCGACCCGTGACCGGGTGCACGCGCTGCTGGAGGCCGTGGTCTCGATCGGCAGCGAGCTGGATCTGGAATCGGTGCTGCGGCGGATCATCGAGGCGGCGACCACTCTGGTCGACGCCCGGTACGGCGCTCTGGGCGTGATCGCGGAGGAGGGCGAGCGGCTCGTCCAGTTCATCACCGTGGGGGTCGGCGACGACGAGATCGAGGCGATCGGGCACTGGCCGCACGGGCACGGCGTCCTGGGCCTGCTGATCCGCGAACCGCGCGGGATCCGGATCGCGGAGCTGGGCGGGCATCCGGCCTCGTCCGGCTTCCCGGCGGACCATCCGCCGATGCGGACGTTCCTGGGGGTGCCGATCCGGGTCCGGAACGAGGTGTTCGGCAACCTCTACCTGACCGAGAAGGCCGGCGGCGGAGAGTTCGAGGACGATGACGAGGTCGTCGTGACCGCGCTGGCGACGGCGGCGGGCGTGGCGATCGAGAACGCCCGGCTGTACGAGGAGACGCGGCGCCGGGAGCGGTGGCTGGAGGCGTCCACGGAGATCTCCACGGCGCTGCTGTCGGGCACCGATCCGCACGAGGTGACCGAGCTGGTCGCGCAGCGCGCGCGGGAGATCACTGACGCCGGGCTGGCGACGGTGGCGCTGCTGGACGAGGGCGGCGCGGAGTTCGTGGTGGCGGCCGCGCACGGGGACGGCGCCGAACTGCTTGCCGGGCTGGGCGTGCCCCGCGACCATCCGGTGGCCGGGAAGGTGTTCCACGAGGGGGTCGCGCAGCGGCTGGCGGACGGGAGCGAGGCCGCCCGCCAGGCCGAGGTGCCGCCCCGGGTGCCGGTCGGGCCGCTGCTGGTGGTGCCGCTGGGGCTCGGCTCCTCGGCGCAGGGCGTGCTGTCGGTGATCAATGCGCCGGGCGGGCCGGTCTTCTCGGAGGCGTCGCAGCGGCTGCTGGAGGCGTTCGCGGGGCAGGCGGCGGTCGCGTTGGAGCTGGCCCGCCGGCGCCGCGACACCGAGCGGCTGGCGCTGCTGGAGGACCGCGACCGGATCGCCAAGGACCTGCACGACACCGTCATCCAGCGGCTGTTCGCCACGGCGATGACGCTGATGGCCGCGATCAAGATCACCCAGAAGCGGGAGGTCGCGGTCCGGATCCAGCGGGCGGTGGACGACCTGGACGACACCATGCGCCAGATCCGGTCGACGATCTTCGCGTTGCAGGCGTCGGTGGACGCCGAATCGCTGCGCAGCCGGGTGCACGCCCTGGTGGACGCCGCCGCCGAGCACCTGGGATTCGCCCCGTCGGTGCGGCTGGACGGGCTGCTGGACACCGCGGTCGACGACGACACCGGCGAACACCTGCAGGCCGTGGTCCGCGAGGCCCTGTCCAACGTGGCCCGCCACGCCCGCGCGTCCCAGGTCACCGTGGCCATCGACGTCGGCGACGAACTGCTCCTGCGGGTCGAGGACGACGGCGTCGGCATCCCTGAGGACGGCCGCCGCAGCGGTCTGCGCAACATGGGCGAACGGGCCGAGGGACTGGGCGGCTCGTTCACCACCCGACCTCGTCCAGAGGGCGGCACGATCCTCACCTGGCAGGTCCCGCTCAAGGAGGTCTGAGCAGCGCCACGCATCCGGGCAGCCTCTTGTTCCATCCGGCTAGATCCACACCACGGTGACACGGGCCCGCCAGCTACGACGCCGACGGTGACACCTGCAGAGGCCGGCGCCCGCGCCTTCAGGCCCCCAATACCGCCGAACGCAGGGACCTTGGTCCCGTTGATCGTGCGCCGAACGGATCTAAAGCACCGGCCGCAGGCGGCGTTGAATCAGAGATGAAGCAACCGGCGACGCGATGGAAGGTGAGAGGCGATGGCCGACTGGCTGTTCATGATCGGCCTCGCGGGGATCGGCGCCGCCCTCATCCTCGGCATCGGCATGCGGATCGCCGCCGTCGCCGGCACCGCGCTGCTGGTACTGATGTGGACGGCCGTCCTTCCCCCGGAGAACAACGTCTTCATGGACGACCACCTCGTCTACGCGATCCTGATCGTCGGGCTGGCCCTGGTCAGCGCCGGCGACACCCTGGGCCTCGGCCGCTGGTGGACGAACACCGCCCTGGCCAAGCGCTTCCCCATCCTCAAGTAGCCAACGGCAATCGCCAAGGACGCCCGCCCTGCGGCGGGCGTCCTTCTGCGCGTCAGCGGTTGTGTCAACGCGCCGGCACAAGGCCGAGCATTTGCGACATCGCGCGCTGAGAGTCCCCTACGCGCCGAGCGGCCAACGTCAGGCGCGGCGGTATCCGGGTGTCCAGCCCTCGCTCGGCCGGGAAGAGGAGCGGGGGCCGGTCCCCGCGGCGGTCAGCCGTGCGGCTGGACGATGCGCAGTGCCTGCTCGACGGCGTGGTCGAGTGTGCTGCCCGTGTCGACCGGGGCCGATTCGGGCCAGGGTGCGGCGTGTGCGTGCATGGCGTCGGCGATGGCGGCGTCGGCGTCGGAGGCGCCCCGTGTACGGAGGCGGATCCGCTCGGCGGCGACGGCCTGGGGGACCTCGCAGCGCAGGGACGACAGGGCCGCGTGTTCGCGCTCGGCGACCAGGGCCGGGAGGTCCCGCTGCTCCTTGGAGGTCCACGAGGCGTCCAGGATGACCGTCTCGCCGAGCCGGAGCAGTATGGCGGCGCGATCGGCGAGCTCCTGGTAGGTGCGGTGGTTCCATTCGGGGCCGTACAGGCCGGTGCCGTAGGGGGCGGCGGCGGAGTCGAGGGGGGCGAGCCCGGCGAGTTCCTTGCGGACCCGGTCGCTGCCGAGCACCGAGCAGCCGAGCCGGTCGGCCAGGGCGCCGGCCAGCGAGGACTTGCCGGTGCCGGGCAGGCCGCCCACCAGGATCAGCCCGACCCGTCCGGTGCGCAGACGGCGCAGGGCGACGTCTGCGTAGGCGCGTGCTTCGGCGGCGGCGTCCGGGTCGCCTTGGGCGTGGCGCAGGCAGGCGACCTTGGCGCGGACGAACGCCCGGTAGGCGATGTAGTGGTGCCGCAACGAGGACGGCGCCGGGTCGCCGGCGAACGCGGCGTACTCGTTGAGGAGGTATTCGCCCAGTTCGGGGGCGCCGAGGCGTTCGAGGTCCATGGCCAGGAACGAGGCGTCGTCGAATCCGTCCAGGCTGCGCAGTGCCCGGTCGAACTCCAGGCAGTCCAGGACGCGGGGGCCGTCGTCCAGGCAGAAGATGTCGCCGGCCAGCAGGTCGCCGTGGCCGTCGAGGACCCGGCCGTCGGCGATGCGCGCGTCGAACAGCGCCTGGCGGCCGTCGAGGAACTCGTCGGCGAGGGCCTCGATCTCGGCCGCGGCCGCGGCGTCGAGCACCTCGCCGTGAAACGGGCGCACCTGGTCGAAGCTGTCGTGCCAGCGGGCCTGGACGGCATCGCGGGTGCCGTGGGCGCTGATCTCGGGGCCCCGTGGGGCTCTGGCGTGCCAGGCGGCCAGGATCCGCGCGGTGTCGCGCAGCGCTTCCTTGACCGGCGCGCCCGCCTTGACCAGGGCGGCAAGGCGCCGGTCGGCGGGCATCCGGCGCATGACGACCAGGTGATCGCAGACGTCGCCGTCCGGGCCGTGCACGTCGGCGACGCCGAGGTAGACGTCGGGGGCGAACCGCCGGTTGAGGCGGACCTCCTCGTGGCAGGCGTGCTCGCGCAGTTCCCGGGTGCTGAAGTCGAGGAACCCCAGGCTCACCGGCTTCTTGATCTTGTAGGCGCGGTCTCCGGCGAAGAAGACGACACCGATGTGGGTCTCGCTGACTGCGGCGTTGTCCATGGCCCTCACGCTCTCGGATACGGGGCGTGGCGCGTGTCGTCGTGGTCGTACCCGAGGGTGCGGACGACATCCACGACGCCTCCGTGGACGGTCCGGCGCTTCATGGTGTCCCCCTAAGGGGGTTGCCGGGTTCAGGAAGCCTCGGACGCGGCGGTGTGGTCGGCGCAGATCACGATCTGGCAGCGGGCGCGCTCGCGCACGATCGGGACGGTGTCCCCGCCGAGCGGGTTGCCGTGCTCGGAGTGCGCCCGGGCGCCGATGACCAGCAGCTCGGCGTGCTCGGCGGCACGGGCGAGTGATTCGCCGGGAGCACCGCGCAGGACGCGGAGCCGGGTGTTGAGGTGCTGGGGGCGCGGGATCGCGTGCGCGACCAGGCGACGTAGCCGCAGCCACTCGCGCGCGGTCCTGAAGGGGCGGGACGCCGTGCCGCCGTCAGCGTCCAGGACGCGGACGACGTCGAGCCGCGCATGGCGGTCGAGGGCCTCCCGGGCGGCGCGGCGCAGCGCGGCCAGGGAGTTGGGCGAACCGTCCACTCCCACGACGACGGAGCGGTGCTCGGGCATGACCCACATTGGCGGCCTCCTTGGCTCACTTCCACTGTCGTCCGAGGGACGCCCGCAGGTCAGAGCCGACCGTCCCCGCAGGCTCGGGACCTTCGTCCCCCTCCGCGTCCTGCCGGTGCGGAGCCGCAGTGGTCGAGTCCCCGGCCGGATGCGATGGCGGAGGTCCCCGGTGACGCGGGCCGTTCGGCCCTGTGAAGGCGATATGCCCGGCGATGGCATGGAGTCGACACGAGGAGGACGCCATGAGCCATGTGGTCGTCGGCGTGGACGGCTCGGCGGGCGCGGACGCGGCGCTGGCCTTCGGGTTCGAGGAGGCTGCGCCGCGCGGCTGGCGGCTGCGCGCGGTGTACGGATGCCGGAAACCGGGCGCGGCCCCCGACGGGGACGCCGGTGATGCACGAGCCGGATAGTGAAACCATGGGCAAGAGGTCGAGACGCTGTGCGACCGCGTCACCCTCACCCGCGCGGGGCCGGACTGCAGAGTCCGGGACGTTCGCCGAGCTGCGTCACGGCCGGTGTCCTGGACGGTACTCATCCTGTCGGCTCTGCTCGGCCCGATGTTCGGCCCGAGTCTGAACCTGCCGGACGTGGTGCTGAACCTCCCGCCGTCCACCCACGCGCCCAAGATGCCGTTGGAGGGTCTCCTCCCGGCTCGACTGCCGCGGGAGCACCGATGGGCATCGGTCAGACTGGAGTACGCGTGTCCGGTCTTTGGAGGCGGTATGGGTGGTCCACGGCGTTTGCCCCGGCAGATCTACGAGCGCGAACTGCTCCGCCTGCAAGAGCAGTTGATGGTGCTGCAGGAGTGGGTGCGCGCGGAGGGCGCCCGCGTCGCCGTCGTGTTCGAGGGACGGGACGCCGCCGGCAAGGGCAGCACCATCAAGCGCGTCACCGAGTACCTCAACCCTCGCGTCGCGCGGATCGTGGCGCTTCCGGCGCCGACCGACCGGGAGCGGACCCAGTGGTACTTCCAGCGGTACGTCGAACACCTGCCCGCGGCCGGTGAGATCGTCCTGTTCGACCGGTCGTGGTACAACCGCGCGGGGGTCGAGCGGGTCATGGGGTTCTGCACCGGTCAGGAGTACAGGCGCTTCCTGCACCAGTGCCCCATCTTCGAGCGGATGCTGGTCGAGGACGGCATCTTGCTGAACAAGTACTGGTTCTCGGTCAGCGACGCCGAGCAGGAACGCCGCTTCCGCAGCCGGCTCGACGATCCGATGCGGCGATGGAAACTGTCCGCCATGGATTTGGAGTCGATTTCGCGTTGGGAGGAGTACTCGCGCGCCAAGGACGAGATGTTCGTCCACACCGACATTCCCGAGGCGCCCTGGTATGTGGTCGACAGCGATGACAAGCGCCGCGCCCGCATCAACATGATCTCGCACCTGCTGTCGAGCATTCCCTACCGGGAAATGGAACGCCCGCCGCTCCAGCTACCGCACCGGCCCCCTCCCAAGGGTTACGAGCGCCCTCCGCGAGACGAGCAGACCTACGTCCCGGACCGCGCCGCGACCTTGCAGAGGTGAGGAGCGGCGCGCGGACCCCGGCGCCGGCTCGTGTGGACTCGGGACCAACGGCCAGCAGCCAGTGCCCGGATGACGCCCCAGATCCGGGCGGCCGCCAGGTCGTGGACCGATCCGCGCAGCGGGCCCGACACCACAGCAGGCTGCCGTCCGGGGCGGCGATGACTCGCAGGTTCATCCCGTGGCGGCGATGCTTGGCGACGAGACCACCTTTGCACGCTTAATCGCACGTGGCTCTGCACGCGGATATGTACGCCGACAATTGGCTTCCATCGGCGTTGGTCTATCAAATCTGCGCTGCCCGGAACGGCGGCTCCATCTCCGGATTGGGAGCCAGAGCACCGCGATTCTCAATGAACAACTCGCACCGGGGTGTCGCGTAGCACCGTCGATGGTTGTTTGATTCGCCGCTATCGAGGCGCGGGTAGGTGCACAGGGTTCCCGCATCTCGCCTACCGCGTCCATGGTGGGTCGGTCGCCGTTAGAAATTGGCCCCTCTATCACTAGTGCTCTGCGCCTGAAATGCGTTGTGTAAATCTATGGCGGGTCGATGGTGAGGACGTCGCGGCCGAAGGCGCCGTTTTCAGTGACTCGGGCGGCGACCTCTACGCAGGCGTATGGGTTGTGGTTCCGGATCGTGCCGGTCTGCGTGCGGCCGGGTGCGTTCCACGTACCCCCTCTCGCTTTGAATGAACGACCGCCGGAGAATTATTGTTCCTAGGACATTCTCCGAGGTAGGAATGGTCTGGCAAGGGCGGAAGGTAAAACCCGTCTTGCCGACCTGCGGAGGGACGCAGACGGGGCCGGTAGGCGTCCCGGACCAGGTGTCCCGGACGTTCTGGGGCCGGTGTCCCGAGTGTCCCGGGCCAATTGCCGGGGACGGGACAGGATTGGCCGTACCTGGCCGAAGAATGACGTGTCAATGCGGGTCCCGGCCGCTCCGATGGCGGTCCCGGGATGTCCCTGAATCGGGGACATGTAAGGGCTGGTTGTACAAAGCGGAAAGCTGTGTTTTGATCAATCCGCTCGGCCCGCCGATGGGATCACGGGGGCCTTCGGTCAGCCATGTGGGGGAAACAATGATCGGACATGCTCTGCGTCAGCCTGCCCGGAATCGTTCCGTGCGCACCTTCGCCCGGGAGGCGGCGTGACTGCCGCGGCCGCCGCGAAACCGGCCCTGAGCAGCGTGAAGAAGGCCGTGGCGGCCAAGCCGCCGGCCCCGCCCGCGCCGCCGCCTCCGCCCAGCGCGGTGGAGTCCAACGTGACGCTGTGGGGCTTCACCCAGCCCAACGGCGCGAAGCTCGCCCAGGCCGCGTGGCCCGCGGTGGTCGACGGCACGCTGGCGGCGACCACGGGAGATCCGGCGGCGGAGGCCGCCGGGCCCCGCCGGCTGTCGGCCTTCCTCGGCCTGGGCGCCAACCTGCGCGGGCTCGCGGCGGCGATCGAGCCGATCGTCAACAAGGGCGCGCTGGACCCCAAGGACGCGCCCGGGGGCGCCACCGACCTCAAGCTCACCCAGAACGAGCTGGAGAAGGCCCTGGCGGTCTATCTCGGCATGAACATCCCCCCGCTCCGTCCGACCGAGTGGAAGGTCGGCCGCCGGGTGATCCTGCCGATCGAGGTGGAGATCGTCCCGCCC
Source organism: Actinomadura sp. GTD37 (assembly GCF_041951365.1). Taxonomy (NCBI): domain Bacteria; kingdom Bacillati; phylum Actinomycetota; class Actinomycetes; order Streptosporangiales; family Thermomonosporaceae; genus Actinomadura; species Actinomadura sp. GTD37. The sequence goes on along the minus strand of NZ_JBGNUS010000005.1, from coordinate 316,286 downwards.
GCGGCCCCGACCTGGAAGGTCGGGCGCGCGCAGATGCGCGAATGGGCCCGGCTGAGCAGGCCCGAGGAGGAGGCGGGGCTCCAGCTGACGGTGCGGCTGCCCGTCGAGCCGCTGCCGGTGACGACCGAGGCCGGCCACCGCCCGCTGGAGCTGAAGGCGCAGGTGGCGACGCGGCTGGGCGCGCTGACCAAGCCGGTCGCCAAGCCCGATGAGGTCGCCGCGCTCGGCGCCGAGGTCCGTGCGGGGGTGCTGGTCAACCCGTTCGAGGGGATCTTCTACCAGATCGAGCTGATGCGGCAGCTCCGCCGCGACCGGCCCGAGCTCGAACTGCCCGTCACGCTGGCCGTCCTGTCCGGCTTCTCCGAGCACCAGGCCGCGGTCACCGGCTGGACGATGGGCGGCAACGCGCTGTTCCGCCGGCTCTGGGACGTGCTGCGCCGCAAGGGCGACGGTGTTCCGGCCGCCGACAAGCCCGCGGTGGCCGGCGCGCGCGCCCTGCTCGCCGGAGCGCTCGGCCTGGCCGCCAACGGGACGGCCGCCTGGTACTCGCCGACCGAGCGCGGCCCGTCGGTGCCCCCGGTGGACCTGTTCCTGGCGCCCGCCCAGCTCCAGCGCAAGAGCCCGAACGGCAAGGCCGTCTACCTCACCGTGGTCTACGGCAGGCTCATGGCGGCCGGCGTCCGCGACAACACCGGGAAGTACTACGGCCCGGCGGCGCTGGGCGGCATGGACCTGGTCGACTTCGTCGGGGACGATCCCACGTTCCTCGGCCCGGCCCCCGACTCCACGCTGCTGCAGTGCTGGGACCTGGTCAAGAAGATCGCCCCCAACGAGGGGAAGCTGGACGGCCTGCGGCTGGCCGACGGGGGCATCGTGTCGATCGGCATCCAGCAGTGGACGATCGCCGCCGACGACGAGCTGACCGTCGTGCTGTACCAGTTCATGCGGATGGCGCCGGACCACTTCGACCTGTTCTTCGGCATCCGCGGGATGCAGCTGCGGGTGTGGGGCCTCGCCGACACCACCGAGCCGACACCCGACAAGATCGACGAGGCCAACCCCTACCTGCGCCCGCGGTCCCGGTCCGACACCCCCGAGACCTGGCGCAGCGCGTACGCATCGAGGCCGGCCGGCGACTGGGGCGACGCGGGCACCGGGCCCGCCGACGACGGCGTCCCGAGCCGGGTCAAGCTGGTGTGGCTCAAGTACAGCGCCCCCGGCGGCCCGGCCGAGACGCCCCAGCCGATCAGGTCGGGCGCCGCGCACCGCTGGGCGCTGTTCGGCGGCGTGGAGAACACGGCCAAGCAGGTGATCTTCGACCCGCTGTGGGGCGGCATCTCCCGCCTGGCCGCGCAGACCTCGCGGGAGCTGTGCACCGCGCAGCTCCAGACCGCCGTGTTCCGGTTCCAGCGCCTGTGGAACCAGGTGAACGGCATGTATCCGACCACCGGCGCCCCCGGCGGCAAGCAGTACCCGTTCCGCCGGCTCGTCTCCTCGCAGTTCTTCGCGGCCACCGTGATCGACGCGCACATCAACGTCCCCGGGCTGGTGGCCGACGACCTCGACACGGCGTTCCGCAACACCTACGCCCGCAAGCCGTACACGCTGGTCGGCACCGAGGCCGACGACCACTTCCTGATGCGGATGGCGGTCAACTTCGTGCTCGCCCGGCGCGTGTACAAGAAGAACAAGGACTCCCGGGACCACAACATCGTCGCCCTTCACGACAAACCCGTGATCCCGGCGACCAGCGACAAACCGGCCAGGGATCCCGGCCTGAACGCCACTCCCGGAAGCTTCACGGGGTGGCCCGCGCCGTGATCCCCGACACCTTGACGGCCGAGGCGGGCGCCCTCGGCCGGGCCATCGGCCTGTTCGACGGCCCCTCCGACGACCTGTCCCTCAACACCGCGTTCTTCGCCTCGCCCGCCGAGCACGTCGCGCGGGTGCTGGCCGACCCCGACCAGCGCGACGCCGCGCTGGAGGCCCTCGACCTGCTGCTGCCGCACGCGGCGCTGGAGGAGGAGACCCGGCTGCACCCGCTGGTGGAGCCCACCGGCATCGGCGGCCTCTACCTCGGCGTGACCCGCACCGGCGCAGGCGCCGCCACGCAGATCCTGCTGGACCTGCGGGCCGTCGCCCAGCCCGGCCCCGCCGCGCCCCGCGTCACCGCGACCGTGCCGCTGGTGGCCGTCCGCGGCGGCGCGCTCGCGGTCGTGACCGGCGAGGCCGCCCACCCGGTCGAGCTGGCCGCCGCCGTGCGGCTGCCCGGCGACGGCGCCCGGCTGACCGCGTCGCTGTCGATGGCCGGGACCGGTCCCGGCGGCGCCGCGGCGCGGTTCCGGGTCCGGTTCCGTCCGGGGCCGGCCTCGACGCTGCCGCCGCTGGACCTGGACCCGATCGCCGTTCCCGCGGGCCTGGCGCAGCTCGCCGCCGCCCTGGTCGACGCGCTGCTGTCGGCGGCCGACCAGCCGGCGCAGGTGCGCGCCCTGGCCGGCCATCTGACCGGGCTGCTCGGCCTGTCCGACGGGCTGCCGGCGCTGCCGCTGGCCGACCTGGTCCACGACCCGGCCGCGATGCGCGGCTGGCTGGCCGGGCTGGCCGGCTCGACCCTGGCCGACGGCCGGTCGGCGCTGGTGGCCTGGCTGCGGCACATCGCCGGGCTGCTGGGCGACCTGCCGATGTCCGCGCCCGCCGCGGGCGCTCCCACCGAGGAGCAGCCCGCGGTGCTGCGGCTGACCGCGCCGGGCCCCGGCCCGGCGGTGTCGGCCCGGGTGTGGCTGCGTCCCGCGCCCGACAGCGGCACCCCGGTGCTGGTCGTGGCGCTGTCCGCCGAGTTCGCCGTCGCGGCGGCCGACGCGGTCGTCTCCGGCGAGGGCGTCCTGCTGGCGCTGCCGCTGCACGGCACCGGCTCCGCCGTGCTCGCCGAGCGCGCCGAGGTGACCGTGCGCCGGGCGGCGGCGTCCGGTCCGCTCGTCCCCGCCGGCCCCGCGACCCACGGGTTCGGGGTGGGCTCGCTGCGGGCCGGGCTGCGCTACGACGCCTCCGGGCTCGGCCCGGTGCTGGAGTTGCGCGACGTCGTCACCCCCGACCACGTGTTCCCCCGCCTGGACCTGACCGACGCGTCCTCGCTCGGCAGCGCCGCGGCCGCCGCGCTGGAGGACGCGCTGGAGGACGGCCTCGGCGCCGCCGGGCCGTTCGCCGGCGCGGTCCGGACGCTGCTGGGCCTGGCCACGACCCCCGGCACCGACATCGGCGGACTGGCCACCGCGCCGACCCGCGCGCTGGCCGCCTACTACCGGGAGTTGCGGCAGACCGCCGACGGCTGGCGCCGCCTGCTCGCCGCGATCGGCGGGCTGCTCGGCTCGGGCCGCCCCGGCGACCTGGCGCCGGTGACCGGCGCGGGCTCCGCCGCCGATCCGTGGGTCCTGCCGCTCGGCTGGTGGCCCGGCGGCACCGCCGCGACCGGCGGCTTCGCCCTCGCCCTGTGGGACGAGGGGACCGCCGGCGCGCCCCGCCCGCACCTCGGGCTGCGGCTGCGCGTCGCGTCCGCCGCGCAGGCCGCCACCGCATGGGCGGTGTCGGCGCAGGCCGCGCTGCTGGCCGCCGACCTGGCGCCCGAGGGCGGCGGCGTCCGCTGGCTGGGCGGCGTCCGCGCCGACCTGGCCGTCACCCCGCCCGGCGAGGAGCTGGACGGCGACCTCGGCCTGGCCACCGGCGACCTGCGCGCCTTCGCCGCGTGGACGCCCGGCACGCCCCTCACCGCGCAGGCGACCCTGGAGGACGTGCGGCTGACCGTCGCGGGCGAGCAGCTCGACCTGGGCACGCTGCGGCTGCCGGCCGGCGCCGACGCCTCCAGCGGCACATTCGGCCTGGCCGTCAGCCCCGCCCAGGCGATGGACGTGCTGCGCGCCGTCGTCGCCCGCGCGGCCGCCTCCTGGGGCGGCCCCGGCGCCGGGCTGCTGCCGTCGATCCTGGGCATGGGCCGCTCGGCGCGGCTGCCCGAGGGCGCCCCGGCGATCGAGCCGCCCGACCCCGGCGACGCCGGCTCCCTGCTGGAGCGGCCGCTGGAGGCGCTGCGCTCCTGGGCCGCCGCCCTGGTCTCCGCGCAGGCGGGCGTCACCGCCGCGGGCCTGCCCTACCTGTCCGAGGCCCGGTGGCCGCTGCAGGCGTTCCTCACCGACCGGGTGGGCCTGTTCGAGGACGTCGGCGCGGCGGGCCCCGCCCCGGCGGGCCACGGCACAGCCGCCGACCCCTGGACCGTGCCGCTCCAGCCGCACGACCGGCCCGCCGCCGAACTGCTCACCTGGACGCTGCCCGGCGGACCGCCCCCGGAATGGGCCGAGGCGGTGACCGCGCGCCTGGAGAGCGAGGCGCTCGACAAGAGCGACATGGACTATGTGACCGACCTCGCCGCCGACCTCGGGGCGTTCGTCGGCGAGGGCACCGCCGCGCTCGCCTCCGGTGCCGAGGCGGACGCGTCGCTGCGGCTGCTGCGCGAGCTGTTCAGCGTGGGCGACGGTGTCGTCCCGGCGGACGCGGCCGGGCAGGCGTGGCCCGTCCGCGCGGCGCACCACATGCTGCCCCGGTCCCGCGACGCGATCGGCGGCGTGCTCGGCACGGTGCGCTCGCTGACCGCGGGTCTGGGGACCGTGCCGTGGTCGATCGTGCTGGTCGCCCCCTCGTTCGCCGGGGACGACTGCTGGTCCGACCTGGTCGCCGCGGCCACCGGGCCCGGCGGTCCGCTGCCCGCGTCCGCCGCGGTCGCGACCGTCGACCTGCGCGGCGTCCCCGACCCGCTGCACGCCGACCTGAGCACCATCGGCGCGGCGCCGGTGTACATCGTGCGGCTGGGGGAGAAGGACGAGCACGACGCCGTCCACCAGGCCGCGCAGCTCCGCCGCGTCCTGGACCGGATCGCGGTCGCGCGGCCCGGCGGACGCACGGTGCTGGTCGCCCACTCGGTCGCGGGCGTCGCGGCCCGCAGGCTCGTCGCCGACCTGGCCGCCCAGCCCGCCACCCCGGTGCTCGGGCTGGTCACGCTCGGCACCCCCGTCAGGCCGGTGGACGTCACGGCGCTGACCGGTCCCGACGTCCGCAACGCCGCCCGGCTCGTCCGCGGAGCCGTGCCGTACGGCCTGGGCGCCCCGGCCGCGGACGACATGCTCGCGTTCCTGGCCCCCACGCAGGAAGACCTGAACCCGTACGGGAGGGAGCTGCCCGCCGCGACCGTCGCGGTGGAGGGGCCCGGGCTGTTGCCCGCCGCCCGGTTCGCCGCCGTCCCGGCGACACCGCCCGACGTCGGCGCCACGCACCTGCTGGCCATCACCGGCGGGCTGCCCGGCGACACCTTGGCGACGATACTCGCCGGTGAGGTCGCCCTGGCCGCGTCAGCGACCGGCGGTGAGGTCACCCACCTGGCCCACGGGGTGCGGATCGGGCTGCCCAAGCCCACCGGGCCGGCCGGCGCGGTCTCCGTCGAGACCGACGTGCGGCTGGACCTCGGCCGGGTCCAGGTCGTGGTCGGCGCGCAAGAGCCGCCGGCGCCGCGGGCCGGCCTGGTCGCCCGGGTCCGGCTGGCCCGCGCAGGCGGGCCGCTGCTGGACACCGAGACCGGCGCCGTCCCCGAGACGGGGGCGCGGATCGGGACGCTGGAGGCCACCGTCACGGTGCCCGGCGACTCGGGCGCGCCGGTGCTGGACGTCGTGCTCCGCGACGCCGCCCTCGGCGGCCGCTGGTCGCACGCCGCGGGCCTGGACGACCCGCGCACCGCGCCGCTGCTGGCCCGCCTCATCGACGCGCTCGGCCGGGAGGACCCGGCCGGCGGCGAGCTGGCCGCGTTCCTGAACCTGCTCGCCGACCTCGGCCTGACCGGCGCCGGCGGGACGGGCAAGGTGCTGATCGCCGACGCGTTCGCCGCGCTGGCCGCCGACCCCGGCGCCTACCTGGGGCCCCGGCTGGTCCCGCTGCTGGACCGCGGCGCCGGCCTGTACGGCCTGGTCCGCGACGCCGGCGCGGCGGCCGGGGCAGGGCCGTGGCGCTGGCGCTCCCCGGACCTGCCGGTCGAGCTGGTCGTCACCCCCGACCCGTGGCGGGTCGCGGTCCGCACCACCGGCGCCGGGCTGGCCACCGCGGCCGGCGGCCGGTTCCGCGGCGACGGCGAGGTCGAGCTCGGCGGCGCGGCGACCGCGGACTGCGCCCTGTCCCTGGCCGGCCTCGGGCTGGACCGGGGGCCGACGGGCGCGCCCCGCCTGCGCGCGCCGTGGCTGGACGAGCCGCTGCCGCTGGACGCCGGGCCCGCCGAGCTGCGCGCCGCGCTGGCCTCGCTGGTGCCGCGCCTGATCGCCGACGTCTGCCTGACCGGCCTGCTCGAACGGGTCATCGGCGGGTTCGGCCCGGCCGCCGCGCTGTCGCGGCTGCTGCACGACCCGGCGGGCTGGCTGCTGGACAACCTGCTGGGCGGCGGCGCGTCGGGAACGCCCGACCCGGCGGCGCTGAACGGGGTCCTGGCCGACCTCGCCGACGCCGCCGGCCTGGCCCGCGACGCGGCCCGGCCGCTGATGCTGCCCGGCGGCCTGACCGTGCGGGCCGACGCGGCTCCGGCCGGCGGGACCAGGGTCTCCCTGGCCACCGGCTCGCCCGTCGCGATCGGCGGGACCACCCTGGCGCTGTCGGCGGCGGTCACCGTCGCCGGCCGGCACGCCGCCGTCGACGGCGCCCTGGAGGTGGACCTGCCGCTGCCGGGCAGCTGGGGGAGCGTCCGCGTCACCGCCGGGCACGGCCCCGACGGCCCGGTGCTGGCCTTCACCCTCTCCGGGGCGGAGACCACCGTCCACCTGCTGCCCGCCGTCGAGGGGGTCGCCGAGCTCGTCGCGGCGCAGGCCGCGCGCCTGCTGCCCGAGGTGCTGGACGGCCTGACCGCCGCGGCGGCGTCGCCCGCGCCCTCCCCGCTGCTGTCGGACGCCCTCGCCGTCGCCGCGGCGCTGGGCGTCTACGACCCCGCCGCGGGCCCCGGGCACGGCTTCGCCGCCCGGGGCGACCGGCTCGCCCGGCTGGTCCGGGCGGCGCCGGGTTCCCCGGACGGCGTCACCGCCGCCGGGGTGAGCGCCACCGCCACCCTGCTGGGACGGCTGCTCGGCGACGTCGTCTCCTCGCCCGCGCCAGGCGCGCTGCGGCTGTCCACCCCCGTCCTGGGCGGGAACCTCGTCCTCGACGCCGTCGCCGTCCCCGGCTCGGCCCAGCCCGCCCTGCTGCTCGGGCTGACCGGACTGAACCTCCAGACGCCGGCCGGCGGGCAGGTCGGCGCCGGGGTCACCGCCGACGTGACGGTCGGCCGCTCCGGCACGGCCTGCACCGCCGCCGCCCGGCTCGCGACCCGCCTGGACACCGGCGCCGGGATCGTGCTGACGCCCCGGCTGGACCTGTCGGCGGGCTCGGACGGAGGGCTGCGCGTCACCCTGCGCCCGCTCGGCGACGACCGGGTCGTCGTCGCGCTCGCCCCCGTCCCGGCGGCGATCACCGCCGCCGACGCGGCCCGGCTCGCCCAGGCGTGGGTCGTCCCGCTGGCGGCCCGGCTGATGATGCGGGCGGCAGACACCTGGCTGTCGCGCCCCCTGTGGGACGGTCCCACCGGCAAGAACACCCGGGACCTGCTGCGCGCGGCCAAGGTCGTGGACGACCAGGACCGGCTGCTGCCGCTGCCCGGCCCGGCGGCCGCGCTGCGGGACCTGCTCGGCGTGCTGGACGGCGTCGCCGTCCCGCTGCCGGGCGGCCTGGGGCTCGGCCTGGCCCGCTCCGGCGCCCTGCTGGGGCTGCGCCTCACCGGCCGGACCGAGATCACCGCCGGGGAGTACCGGGTCGAGCTGCACGCGGGCCTGCCCGCCGGAACGGGCATCGCCTGGCCGGCGGCGGAGAACGGCGTGACGCTGATGCTGCTGGACACCGCCGGGACGGCGCCGGGCCTGGCCCCCGCGCTGCGGTTCGGCGGGGTCGGCGCGACCGTGCGGCGCCGCGACGGCGCCGCCGTCATCGACGCGGGCGGCGTCCGCCTCGGCCACGCGTCCGGCTTCGTCCGCGCCGAGGTCGGGCTGCCGGTCGGCGGGACCCCGCGCCGCTCCACCACCGCGGGCTCGCTGGGGGCGGCGGCCGTGCTCGGCGGGCTGGGCCTGCCGCTGCTGACGGCCCCGGGCCCCGCGAACGACCCGGTGTCGGGCGGGATCCTGGCGCCCGGGACCGGCGACGGCACCCCGGCCAACCCGCCGATCGACGTGGTGGTCGCCTCCGGCCCGACCGGGCCGCAGGTCGTGCTGAACGGCACCGACGCCGCCGAGCCGCGCTGGCTCCCGGTGCAGAAGTCGTTCGGCCCGCTGCACCTGGACCAGCTCGGCCTGGCCCACCGCAAGCTCACCGGCCCCGAGCACGCCGGCCATCCCGACGCCGTCGCGCTGTTCTTCGACGGCAGCCTCGCCCTGGCCGGCATGTCGATCAAACCGGACGGGCTGCGGCTGCTGGTCCCGCTGGACGACCTGGCCGAGCCCGGCGAGTGGGAGATCGGCCTGGACGGCCTGGCGGTCTCGCTGGACCTGCCCTCGGTGCGGGTCGCCGGCGGGCTCACCCGGACGGTGGCCGACGGCGTCGCCGAGTACACCGGGGAACTGTCGGTCGACGTGGCGGGCCGCGGGTTCACCGCGATCGGCGGCTACTCCAGGGCCGCCGACGGCGTCACCTCGCTGTTCGTGTTCGTCGCGCTGCCGTTCGCGCTGGGCGGCCCGCCCTACCTGTTCGTCGAGGGCCTGGCGGGCGGCGTCGGCTACAACCGGGCGCTGGTGGTCCCCACCGACCCGATCGCCGCCGCGTCCTTCCCGCTGGTGCAGGCGGTCCAGGAGGGCGGCGTCGGGCAGCCCCGCGACCCCGACTCGCAGCTCGCCGCGCTGCGCAAGGTCGCCCCGGCCCGCCGGGGCAGCCACTGGGTCGCGGCGGGCGTGCGGTTCTCCAGCTTCGAGCTGGTGCACACCAGCGCGGTCGCCTACGCCGCCCTCGACCGCGGCTTCCAGGTCGGCCTGCTCGGCGTCTCGCGCATGGTGCTGCCGATGGCCGGGCCGGCCATCGCCAACGTCGAGCTCGCGATCAACGCCCGGTTCGACTCCACCGAGAGCCTGCTGTCCATCCGCGCCCAGCTCACCGACAACTCCTGGCTGCTGTCGCGCGACTGCCAGCTGACCGGCGGCTTCGCGTTCGTCATCTGGTTCCGCGAACGCCGGTTCGTGCTGACCATCGGCGGCTACTCGCCGTGGTTCGACCCCGAGGGCTTCCCGGTGGTGCCGCGCGTCGGCATCCGCTGGGCGGTCTCCAAGCAGGTCTCGGTCAAGGGCGAGGCGTACTTCGCCGTCGTGCCCGGGTTCATGATGTTCGGCGGCCGGATCGAGGCCGCCTACAACACCGACATCGTCCGGCTGTGGTTCACCGCGTGGCTGGACGTCCTCCTCGGCTGGGACCCGTTCTACTACCGCGTCGACATGGGCGTGGAGGTCGGCGCGACGTTCCGGCTGCGGGTGTGCTTCATCGCCTGCGTGACGATCCGGGTCAGCGTCAGCCTGGGCGTGTCGCTCCAGATCGAGGGGCCGCCGCTGCACGGCCGCGCCCGGGTCGACGTGGCGGTCGCCTCCGTGACGGTGCACATCGGCGACCCGGCGCCGCCCCCGCCGGCGTACCTGACCTGGCTGGCGTTCAGCCGCCGCTACCTGGCCGGGCCCACCGGCCCGGCGGTGGTGGCGGTCTCGGCGGGCGCCGCGGCCGACACCGGCCCGGCCGCGACCGGCGCGAACCCGCCCGACGGGTCGCAGGCCGCGCCGTGGCCGATCCAGGCGGCGGCGCGGCTGCGCACCGAGAGCCGCATCCCGGCGACGCGCGCCAAGGCGGGCGAGACCGCGGTCCCGCTCACCGGCGTCACCGTCGGCGGGCCCGCCCCGCTGCACCCGACGCCGTGCGGGAACAAGGTCCTGCCGTACTTCCGCGTCACCCACCAGGTCGCGGTCACCGGATCGGACGGCGCCGCGCCGAACTCGATGGTGGTGACGCCGCGGCAGGGCGGCTTCCAGGCGGCGCTGTGGCAGCCCGCCCCCGCCCCCGGCGACCAGCCGCAGGACGTGGACGGCCTGCCCGCGCTCGGCGGCGTCGACCTGGACTTCATCACCACCGCCACCGGCGCCCCGGTGACGGTCCGGCCGGAGATCACCGCCGTCAGCACCCCGCTGCCGTTCGGGGCGCCCGCCGGAGGCGGCCGGGCGGCCGCGGCCCTCGCCGCCGAACCGGCGCCGCCCCGGACCCGCCGCGCGCCGGACGCTCCGGGGCCGAGGCTGATCGGAGTGGTGCACCGCGGCGGTCGCCGGGTGACCAGGCCCGCACCGGCCCCCTCGGCCGCGCTCGCCGCGACCGGCGACGCCGTCACGCTCGCCCCCGGGGCGGGGTACCTGTGGCGCGTCTCCGCCGGGGAGCGCGCGGGGCTGGCCGTCGAGGGCGGCCGGGCGCGGATGGTGTGCGTGTCCGGGTCCGGGCACGTGCTGGCGGACCGCGTCGTGGACGCCGCGGCCGAGGCGTTCACCCCGCCGGAGGGCACCTCGCACGTCATGGTCGGCGACGTGGCGGGCCTGCCCGCCGGGGCCCCGGGCTGGCACGTCGGGACGCCCGTCGTCCAGGTGCTGCCGGGTGTGGCGCTGGCCGGGCGGGCGACGCTGCTGCCGGACGGCCCGGTGCCGATGCCCGCCGCGCCCGACCAGGTCGTCCTGCTCAGCGCCGGGGACCTGCTGCGGAACCGGGGCGGCTGCCGGACGCTGCTGCCGCCGGCCACCACGGTCGTGCAGGTCCTGGTGGAGCGCGCCGACGGCGCCGCCGGGGACGCCGCCGACCTGGCCGGGGCCGTCGCCGTCGACGGCCGCACCGTCCGCGGCGAGGCGCTGCGCACCGCCTCGGGGATGGGCCTGCTCGTCCAGGTGCCGCCCCGCGACGACGGCGCGGACCTGCCGGTGCGGGTGGATCTGGAACTGCCCGGCGGCTGGTCCGCGGTCGCGGTGCACGCGGTCGCGCAGCGCGAAGACGAGGACGAGGCGGCCGAGGCGGCCGAGGCGGCCGACGAAGGGGCCGGCCGAGCGCTCGCCGCGGCCGGGACGCGGCCCGCCGTGGTGCGCTGGGCCGCCGACAACGACGGGGGACGGAAATGACCGAACTGGAACCGGGACGGATCGACTTCTACGACGGAGTCGCCCCCGGACTGCGCGACGACACCTACCGGGTCCGGGTGACCACCACCGTCGAGCACAGCGCCACCGCCGACCACGCGGGCGCGCAGCCGCTGGAGGTGTTCACCGAGGACCGGTGGGTCAAGGTGGCCGGGGGGAGGTACCGGCTCGACCCGAGTGAGATCCTGTCGGTGTACCCGCCGCCCGACTCGGCAGGGGCCTACACCGCCACGCTGGGGCACGTGGTGCTGCGCCGCCGCACCCTGCCCTGGGAGAAGACGGTGGCGCCGTCCACCGGCACCCCGTGGCTGGCGCTGCTGCTCCTGGACGTGAACGAGGCCGTCGTCGACCGCAACGCGGCCGCGCCGGACGGCACCCGCTGCACCGCGGTGTCGATGAGCGCGGACGTGGCCCGGGCCGCGCTGCCCCTGCGGGCCGAGGTGCCGCTGCTGTGCCACGCCCGCCACGTCGCCCCCGGCGGCCCGGACACCGCCCGCGACGACGACGGATGGGTCGCGGTGGTGATGACCGGCCGCCTCCCGGTCGCCGGGCGCGCCTACAACATGTGCCTGGTCTCGCTGGCCGACCACGGCGCCGTCCTGGACCGGGGCAGCGTCCCGGCGACCGTCACCCTGCCGGTGCTGCACGACTGGACCTTCAAGTCCGGCGGCTCGGGCACCTTCCAGAAGGTCGCGGCGGGCGTCGCCCAGAACGCGGCCGCGTTCGGCCTGTCCGCCGGGCGCCCCGCCCGCCTCGACCACACCCGCCGGGACGGGACGCCGGGCGTCGCCCTGTACCGGGGCCCGATCGCGGGCGTCGCCGACGCGCCGGCCGCGGCCGCCGAGGGCGAGACGGACGTCAGCCTGCCGACCGCCCGCACGCTCGGCCGGCTGCTGGCCGCCGCCGACCGGTCCCTGGTCCGCGAGCTGAGCGAGTGGCGCCGCCGCGACCTGATGTCGGGCCTCGGCCCGCCCGCGTTCGCGGCCGGATCCACCCCGGGCGACGTCGCGGCCGAGACGGTGGCGCGCCTGTCGGGTGCGACCGCCGACCCGTGGGGCGTCCCCGACCGCGTCCGCCGCCTGCACGCCCTGCGCGCCGGCGCGCCCGCCCCGGCGGAGCCGCCCGGCGCGGACGGCGGCCCGCCCGACGGCGCGATCCCGCAGGACGCCGGAACCGCGGCGGAGGGACGGTCATGAGCGAGGCAGGGCGCGCGGCGCTCCGGCGGGGCATGGCGGCGGCCGAGGCGCTGAGCGCCAGCGAGCCGCCGCCGGCCGTCACCGAGGCCATCGACCGGTACCACCGGCTGATGGGCATCCCGTTCGACCACATCGTCCCCGACCCGGCCCTGCTGCCCGAGGAGTCGGTCCGCTTCTTCATCGTGGACGGCGAGTGGCTGGAGGCGCTGACCGAGGGCGTGCTGAGCGTCGGCGGGACGGGCAGCCGGGCGAGCGCGCTCGCCGCCCGGCACACCGAGCTGTACCGGAGCAGGATGCGGACCGCCGCCGCCTCGGGGCCGGTCGCGGGGATGCTGCTGCGCTCCACCCTGGTGGCGCAGTGGCCGACGGCGCAGGTCCTGGCGTTCGCCGATCCGGTGCCGCCGCGCGACGCCAAGCCCGCCGGGCTCCACCCGATCGTGCCGCTGCGGTTCGAGGCGCTGGCGCCGACGCTGCTGCTGGTGCTGTGGCCGCGGGTGCCGTCCGCGGTCTGGATCGAGGAACCGCACCGCGAACTGGGCCACGGCTTCCACGTCGATCCGCAGAGCGGGGGGCTGGTCGTCCCGCCGGCGCCGAACACGTCCGGGGCGAACGTCCCGGTCCGGATGCGCGCGCCCCAGACCGTCGACATCGTCAGGCTGGCCGCCGATGTCGCCGGGCAGCCGGGCCGGGGCGGCAGGGCCGGCTCGGGACCGCTCGCCGCCGCGCTGCTGAGCCGTCCGTACCGGCAGGTCTTCGAATGAGCGGCAACGCAGGACGCCACACCCCGGGGGAGAACGTGTACGAATCACAGCCGGTGCTCACCACGGCAGCCGCGCCCGACGCCGCCTCATGGCTGCTGGTCCCGGTCGCACTGGACGTGCTGGCCCTGCGCGCCGGCGACGGCGCGGCGCAGTGGGCCGACACCGCCATGCGCGAGCCCGTCCCCGGCGGCGACGCGGTCCAGATGCTCCAGGCGGGCCCGTTCACCGACCGGGCGGCGCCCCGCGCCACCGGCGCCTACCTGCACTGGGCGGTCCCCGACGCGCTCACCCACGCCGAGCAGGCGCCGCCCACCGGCGGCGAACCGGGGCCGGTGTCCTTCCCCGCCCTGCCCGAGCGGTGGCTGGTGGCCAGGCTGTCGGCCAAGGCGGGCCCCAGGCCCCGCGCCGTCCGCGCCTGGATCCTGGACGCCGCCGGAGCCGCGCCCGGCACCCCGCCCACGGTGACCCCGCTGGAGCAGTGGACCGCGCCCGCGCCCGGCGCGGTGCCCGCCAAGCCCCTCACCGCGCTCGGCCACGGCGACTTCGGCTGGGCGGCGTACTACGACAACGTCGAGGGCAGGCTCGGTTTCCACGACCCCCTCACCGACGCCGAGGGGCCCGTCGCCTACCTGGTCTGCGGCTGGTACGCCCACCCCGAGCTCGACCCCCTCCGCCGCGCCGGCCCCGCGGGCTGGAAGGCGTTCACCGACCACCTCGCCGACCAGCGCTGGCGGCTGCCGGGGGACCAGTACAACGGCCTGGCGCCCACGCCCACCGGCCTCATCATGCACGGCGCCGCCGTGTCGATCGGCTGGCCCGGCACCGGCTGGAACGGCGACCTGGGCGGCGTCCTGTCCGCGGAGACCGACTACCGGCCCGACCCGGAGGCGATCCGGCTGGCGCTCGCCGAGTCGCTGGTGGACGCCCTGGCCGCGCTGTCGGCCGGGGACGGCGGCGAGACCGACCGGCTGACCGCCGTCCGCGCGTTCCTCGCCCAGGCCGACGGCGAGGCCGCCGGCGCCACCGGCGGCGGCGCCGGCCCCGACGGGGAGTCCCGGCTGACCGCCGCGCTGCACGCGATGCGGTTCGGCGCCGCCCCGGACGTCCCGCACCAGGAGACCATCTGGCAGGCCGCCGACCCCCGGCCGGCCGCCGAACCCGCCGCGTCGGCGGCCGCGGGCGCCACCGTGGCCGGGCAGTTCGTCGGCGTCGAGCGGGCCCGGCCCCGGCTGTTCGAGGCCGCCGACCCGGTGCTGGTCGTGCAGGGCGGCGGCCGCAGCTTCAAGCACGGCGGCGACGGCCGGTTCGAGGGCGACGCCCGCCTCACCGTCCGGCTCGGCGGGCAGACGGTCGCCAGCCTCGGCGCCGCCGCAGACGGCGGCGGCGGCGCGCCCGCCGGGCGGCTGGACGGGAGCGTCCTGCGTACCGGCGTCCCTGCGCTGTGCCAGGACCTGCTGGTCGAGCTGGCCGCGCTGGACCCCGGCTCGGCCCCGCCGCCGGTCGGCGCCGAGCGGCCCCCCGCCCTGGCCCGCACCGACTGGTGGGCGACCTGGGACCCCTCGGTGCCCCCGGCGGCGGGCGGCGGCGCGCTGCCCTCACCGGTCGCGGTCACCCCGCCCGCGCGTCCGTGGAACCCGCTGCACGCCGACTGGGAGCTGCGCTACGAGCCGCTCGCCGCGACCGGCTGGCGGCTCGGCGACACCGACCTGGAAGGGGCGCCGCCGCCCGCGGTGGCCGAACCCGCCAGGACGTTCCGGGGCCGCGCGCCGCTGGCCGCCGGCCCCGCGTCCGTGCTGGCCGGCGCGACCCTGCGCGCCCAGCGCAGGGCCGCCGCCACCGGACTCGCCGGCCCCGCCGCCGCGCCCGCCGACGTCGAGCTGCTCGACCTGCTCGGCGGCCGCCTGGACGGCCTGATGAGCATGCTGCGCGGCGAGCGGCAGGGCGACCTGGTCGGCGGCGACACCCGCCCGCCGCTGCTCACCCCCGCCCCGCCGCTGCGCGCGGGCCGCACGAAGCTGACCCGGCTGCGGCTGGTGGACACCTACGGCCAGGTCGTCGAGACGGCCTCGGGCGCCCGCTCCACCGGGCCGGCGGCGCTCGTGCCGCCGTCCGCGGCCGCCGCCGACGACCCGGGCACCCTCGTCCTGGCGCCCCGCTTCACCGCACCGGCCCGGGTGACCCTGCGCTACGTCGCCGCCGACGGCCGCACCGGCGCCGGCGGCGCCACCGTCGAGGCCGACGACGCCATCAGCCCCGTCGCCGGGTTCCTCATGCCCGACTTCGTGGACGGCTCGGCGGAGTTCTTCGACCCCGCCGGAGGCGGCCTGGGCCGGCTGCGCGCCGACGGCACCGGCGCGACCGTCTGGGAGGACGACCCCGCCCGGCCCGGCCGCCCCGGCCGGCTGGGCGCCGACCCGGCCGACGCGATCGGGCACCCGGCGCTGGCCGGGCTCGCCTCCGGCGTCGTCGACGCCGACCGGCGCGGCGGCCCCTACGACCCGACGGCGCTGTCGTCGCTGCTCAAGGTCATCGACACGACCTGGTGGACGATCGACTTCACCGGCGAGGCCGGCGAGGAGCACCTCGCCATGCTGCTCGGTCACCCCGTCGCGGTGCTGCGCGCCGAGCTGCTGGTCGAGGTCGACGACCCGGCCGCCGACCCCGCCCTCGGCGGCGTCCCGGTCGAGGTGGCGCTGGGCGCCCTGGACCGGTTCGAGGACGGCCTGGTCGGCTACCTGGCCGGCGGCGACCCCGGCACCCTGCGGGTCATCGACCCGGCCGTGCTGGAGGCCGCCCGCGAGTCCGGCGACCCGCTGGCCGAACGGTACGTCACCGGCGACCCGCTGATCGTGCGGCCCGGCGTCCCGGTGCCGCTGACGCTGCTGGTGGCGCCCAACTGCCAGGTCCACGTGCGGACCGGGCTGCTGCCCGCCAAGGCCGTCGGCATGCGCCGCTCCTGGGTGGCCGAGCCGCTGGCGAAGATGACGCCGACGTTCCGGCACGGCCCGGTCCTGGCCGACGCCGAGCACCGCCGGCTGCCGCTGCCCGCCGACGTGCACGGCACCTGGACGTGGCTGCACCGCGCCGACCCCTACACGTGGGCCGCCGACGAGGTGACGGTGCTGCCGCCCGGCGGCGCCGGCGCCGCCGAGGGCAGCCCGCCGGTCCGGGCGCCCCGCGTCGAGGAGGGCTGGCTGCGGCTGGGCCTGGTCGACGCGAGCTGGGAGCAGTACGCCGTCCGCGTGGACGTCGAGGCGGTCAGCCAGGTGCCGCGGACCGTGCCGGGCAGCGCGATCAAGCGCATCGGCGGCTCCAACGGCGGCCGGTCCTGGTCGCTGAGCGCCCAGAACACCATGGAGCTGATCCGCAGCGGCCGGTTCGACTTCTGGATGCAGCCCCGCGTCAACGGCCACCCGGCCGGGATGCCGCAGGGCGACGCCCGTCAGATCCGCGTCGTCACCGACGCCGAGGGCCGCCCCGCCCTGACCACCACCACCGCGGGCGACCTCGGCGACCCGCTGCTGACCCTCCCCGAGACGGGCATCCCGGAGATCAGGATCTTCGACCCGGCCAACCCCGCCACCTACGAGCCGAAGGACGGGTACCGCCGCTACACCCTGGCCGCCCGGCACAACGGCCAGTACGCCGACGTCAGCGGCGGCGCCCACGTCGTCGACCCCTACGCCCCGATCATCACCTGGCCGCTGCACGGCGGCGCCAACCAGCAGTGGGCGTTCCGGTGGCACGACCACGCGCACTTCACGATCGCCGCCTGGAACAGCGGGCTGCTGATGACCGCGGGCCCCCTGGAGAGGCCCGACCTGTCCGCGGTGTTCCAGGCCCCGCCGCCGCAGCCGGGCGCGCCCGCCGCCACCCAGCTCTGGCAGCCGGTCTCCACCGGCGACGGCCACGTGGTCGTCTACCTCAAGGGCACCACCCGGTGCCTGACCGTCGACGGCGGGCCCGAATGGGCGGAGAACGGCCCGAGGACGGTGGCCACCGAGTACCAGGGGCTGCCCAACCAGCAGTGGAAGGTCCGCCCGGTCGACATCGACACCCCGCTCTTCGACGCCACCGCGACCTCGGTCACCGTGCCGCAGACCATGTACACCTCCCAGGTGGAGACCCTGACGGTGCGGTACCGCAACACCGGCAACAGCGCGTGGCGGCCCGAGGCCGGGCACGCCCTGCTGCCCGCGGGCGGGTTCGTCCAGCTCGTCTACATCAAGGCGAACTCCAGCACCGAGCGCCTGACGGCCATCCCCGTGCCCTCGGTGGTGCAGCCAGGCCAGGAGGTGACGATCACCTTCCCGGCGGCCGCGGGGACCAGCCCCGCCACGCTCACCGGCTCGTTCCGGATGGGCAAGGCGACCATGGTCGGCGGCGTCCCCGGCGGCGTCACCGAGACCTGGGGCCAGCCGACCCCGGACCGGACGATCACCGTCGCGCAGGTCACCGGCACCCAGCTGTCGGCCACGGTCGCGCTGTCCATGCCGCCCGGCACGATCGTCGCCGGGGACAGCCCGTACGTGTGGTTCACCCTCCAGAACACCGGTACCGCCCCCTGGTACTGGGAGATGAACCACCGGATGATCAATTTGCACGGCGCGTCGGGCGACCCGCTGCGCCCGACCGACATGTCCCTGAGCACGAACCCCGTGCGGCCGGGGCAGACCGCCAGCGCCGGGGCGCAGCTCCACCCCGACGCCCCGGGCACCTACCAGCTGCGGATGCAGATGGCGCAGGCCACGCCCTTCGGCGCCATGTCGCCGTCCTACTCGGTGGTCATCGCGGGCATGGTCGACGCGACGCAGGGCGACGGCGCGGCCCTGCCGGCCACCTGGGTCCAGGGGTACGCGGCGTCCATCCGGGCCGTGCTGAACGTCGCGGCGCCGCGCGCGGTGCCGGTCACCGTCCGGCTGGGGGACGGCACCGTGTGGGGCACGACCTCCGTGCCCAAGGGCTCCACCGTCTCGCCGGGCGTCGCGCTGAACCTCCCGGTCGGCCGGCACACGGTCATCGTGCTCTGCGCGACACAGGTGATCACCAAGGAGGTCCTCGTGCTGGCCCCCAAGGAGACCGAGAAGCCCGACATCGAGAAGATCGACCCGGACAAGGTCGCCTTCAAGGAGAAGGACCGCGAGTTCCCGCTGACCGAGGACGCCGGATCCGGCGCCCCCGCCGACGGGTCCGGCGCCACCCCGTGGATCTCCGCGGACGACCGTCCCGACGTCGGCGGCCACCTCTACGACGACGGGACCGAGAGCGGTTGATCGTCGTCGTCTCCGGGAGCGGCCACCGCCCGGCCCGGCCCCTGCTGCGGGGGCTGGGCCGGGCGCGGCTCGTGACCCCCCGCGCCCTCGCCGGCCCCGGCACCCGCTGCGACCCGGCCGACCTGCCCGCCGCCACCCTCGGCACCCGCCGGGGAACGCTGGCCGCCCGCGACGTCACCGCCGTGCTGGCGTGCCTGCCCGCGGTCACCCCGTGGGACCTGCCGCACATCGCCGGACCCGAACGGAGCTTCGTCGCGGCCGAGCTCACGGCGCTGCTCGCGCTCTGGCTCCAGGCCCCGGGGCTCGTCGTCAACCGCCCGGTGCCCGGTTCGCTGTGCGGACGCGGCCTGGACCCGGGCGACGTTCGCTGGGCCGCGGCGGCGGCGGGCCTGCCCGTCGCGGCCCGCGCCAGGGCCGACACCCGCCTCACCCTGGTCGGCGACCGGATCCTGCCCCGCGCCGACCCGGCCGCCGCGGAACTGGTTCGCGCCCTCGCCAAGGCCCTGGACGCCACGGTCCTGTGCGTGCGCCTGGCCCGCGGACCCGACCGCGGCTGGTGCGTCCACGGCGTGGAGCCCTGGTGGCAGGCCGCGGACGGCGAGGTCACCGCCGCCCTCGCCGCCCTGATCGCGGAAGGGGCGCGATGATCCTGCTCTGGGGGCACCCGGAAGAACGCCCCTTCGCCCGGGTCCTGGGGGCCCTGCGCGCACGCGGCGCCGACCCGCTCGTCCTGGATCAGCGCCGGCCGATGGCCGTGGCGTCCGGCACCGTGCGCACCGCGGGCGCCTCGTGGGACCTCGCCCGCGTGACGGCGGCGTACCTGCGCCCCTACGACGCGGCACGGCTGCCCGCCGTCACCAGGTCCCCGGCGCGTACGGCCCTGACCCGGCACGCCCGCCGCGCCGCTCCCGCCCTGTGCGCCTGGGCCGACCACGCGCCCGCCCTGGTGGTCAACCGCCCGTCGGCGTCGGCGACCAACGCCGCCAAGGCATGCCAGGGCCTGCTGATCGAGGCGGCCGGTTTCGCGGTGCCGCCCAGCCTGGTCACCGACGACGCCGAGGCCCTCGCCGAGTTCGCCGGCGAGCACGGGGCGGTCGTGGTGAAGCCCGGCAGCGGCATCCGCGCCCGCGTCGCGCTCGCCGACGTCCACGACGCCGACAGGATGGCGCGCCTGGCCGCCTGCCCCACGTTCTTCCAGCGCCACATCCCGGGCGAGGACGTACGCGTCCACGTCGTCGGCGACCGGACCTTCGCGGTCCGGCTCGCCTCCGACGCCGTCGACTACCGAGTCCGCGGCGCGGCCCTGACGCAGAGCGCGGCCGAGTTGCCCGGCGACCTCCCCGAACGCTGCGTGGCCCTCGCCCGGGCCCTCGGACTGGTCGTCGCCGGCATCGACCTGCGCATGACGCCGGAGGGCGACTGGTTCTGCTTCGAGGCCAATCCGGCCCCCGCCTTCACCTTCTTCGCAGGAGCCGACCAGGTGGCCGAAGCCATAGCCGACCTGCTCCACGCCCACCACCCGAGTCCGTAGATCGAGTGAGTGCTCCGGGAGTACACGCTCCCAGCTGTAGGGGTCTCGCGGACGAGGATGTCCCGAGCGATAGAACGGCACCATCCCGACGTCGACGTCCACTACGAAGACCATGGAAGCGGCCGGCCGGTGGTGTCGCCCCACGGCTGTCCGCTCGACCTGAACTCCTGGGAACGGCAGGCGAGGGACCTGCTCGCCAGCGGAAGACCTCCCGGTGTCGGTGGAGTCGGTGAGACTCCACCGCGCCAGGAGGTCCTCTTGCTGATCGACACCGAGTTCGGCTACCTCGCCTCGCTCGTGGCCATCGCGGAATGTGCGCCGCTCGTGCCGATGACCCGGGCCGCGAGCGCGCCGAATACCAGCCCGAGGACGGTCCAGATGATGGCGGTCGTGGCGAGAGAGGCCAGCCGGAACCGCCAGAGCACGGTGGCGGGGTAGTCGGCCGGCACCTCGTGGAAACCGGGTAGCGCGACAGAGGCGATGGCCACCAGCAGCAGGAACACGCCGCCGCCGGCGAGGGTGGCGTTCCACGACCCGAGACGGGCGGTCAGGCGGCGTGCCGTCTGGGTCGCGATGACCACCGCGATGATGCTGACGGTGATCAGGGCCAGGTAGGAGACCGTCCGGCTTCCGATGGTGTCCTCGTGACCGACTGCGGGCGGGTTCGCCGGATACTTCATGAACGGCACCAGCCCCACGAGGACGAATCCCGCACCCGCGAGCAGTGCCGAGATGGGACGAGCCGTCAGCCTGCCCGCGCGTCCGTGGAGTCCGGCGAAGACCAGGGCGAAGATGCCGCCGATCGCGATGCCGAAGAGCGCGAGCGCGACGGACAGCCCGAGGGTCTCCTGCACACCGCGGGACACGGCCGATTCGGCGGCCTCGTGTACATGCGGGCTTGCTCCGGCGACGTGCGAGTGCGCGGCGCCGGCCTGGTCATGGCCGTCCTCGTAGCTGATGGCGTCGCGGATCGCCGGTTCGCCGACGAACCAGGCGAACACGGTGGCCACCATGCCCGCGATGAGCCCGGCCAGCATGCCTCGGATGAGAAGTGCTCTGATCACTGCGCCCTCCTGGGCGGGCCATCAGTGGCAGGGGGATCCGACGAGGTGGCGACCGTCGTGCATGAACTCGTGAATGGCCGATCCGTTGAACAGCGCGGTGGCGCCCTGCTCCGCTCCTACGAAGTAGAGGAGGGTGAGGCCGAGGATGATCGCGAACAGCGCCCACGGGACGATCTCTCGCAGCGGTAGCCGAATGGGAGCGGGTCGGGTAGAGGTCGCGGGGGGCACCAGATTGGCCATGCATTCTCTCCTTCTCGATCCTGCCATCCGCACTGGAAATGATCTTCCGGATGCCGGCGAACTTCATGCTTATTCGGACTCTAACACGGCTTCGCTTGGGCGGTCACGACCCCAGTGAAGATCTTTGAATGCGGCACTCGGGCTTCCGTGACATCGACTGCATTGAGTCGCCGGGAATGAGAGTTGCATTTATCAACTCTCGGCCTTGTGGCGAAGTCGCGGCCGTGCGGGGCCGAATCAAGGTAGTCCTGGATGGCGCCGGTTCGGTCGCAGGTCTTCCTCGATCCGGCCCTGCACGGCATCGCCGATGCGGTCGAGCGCCGAAGTGGTCGGTCGGCGCGGCCCACGGTGCGGGGATCGGTGTTGGGGCGAGCGCTATGGGAGCTGCGCGACGCCCGGTTCGCTCACGGTGGAGTGGTCGTGGGCGGCCGCGGGGGCGACGAGCCCCTCGGCGAGCCTGGCGTTCAGATACGAGGCGGCGGCCTCGCTCAGTGGGATGCCCGTGCCGCTTTCGCGGCCGCCGTCCGCCGGGCGGTCGAGCCGGGCTTCCGCAGCGCTGTTCATGGCGCACTCCTGTTCATCGCAGTGAGCCGCGTCCGCAGTACCTGTGCCGGTCCGCTCTGGAGAGACGCGACCGATTGGTGCCTCAAAAGGCTAACACGCCCACTTGCGGCGGAACAGCCTCGCAAACATGCTGGAGTGCCATCACTATTACCTTGTAGTAAGGGCGGAGTGTGTGATCTCCTTGAGCGCGTGATCCGATGGCGTACGCGGCATTGCCGTCGCGTTTCGGATTTCGGTAACGACGCTCATGTCAATTCTGCCCGCCCGAATTATGATCACTCGGTGCAGTAGGACAGGGGTTTCCGGATCTGTTCATGACGGGATGCATGGTGCCGGCTCTCAGCAGCAGTCTTCGCGCAGTCCCAGCGGCAGAGACCGCGAGACGTGCGTGGCACGTGGCCCGCCGGCTCGGCGTGACGCGCTGTGCCGACACGACCTGGCTCGACCGGGTGGGCATTCCGGTCTACTCGGCGACCAGGCCGGACGCGGCGGCCGTCATCGTCACCGCGGGCAAGGGCGGGACATCGGACGAGGCGCGGGCCGGCGCTCTGATGGAGGCCGTCGAACTCGCGGTGGCGGAACGGTCGGCGGCGGAAGCGGACCGGCGGGGCGACATCCTGCGGCTCACCGCGCGTCAGGCGGTGGACCAGGGCGCCCCCAGCGTCGGAAGCCTGTGCCCGGCCCTGGGCGAGGAACTCGACCCCGACCGGGAATTCGCCTGGGTTCGGACGACCGAAGCGATTTCGAGTGGCGAGCTTCTCGTCCCGGCGGAACTGGTCTTCCATCCCTGCCCGCCTCAGCTGGCGGCCGGCGTCTGGGGGTCCACGACCACCGGGCTGGCGTCCGGCAACAGTCCCGACGAGGCGGTCCTGCACGGGCTGTGCGAAGTCATCGAGCGCGACACCTTGTCATTCGAAACGATTCGGTCGCATTCACTTCTAGTGAGCTCCGCCCGGCTGCCCGCTGTGCCGGCGATGATGAGGGACCGAATTCAGAAGGCCGGCCTCAAGGTATGGCTTCGCCTCGTTCCCAACCCCTTCGGCCCCTGCTTCTCCTGCCTGATCGCGGACGACGACCTGGCCTCACCGCTCGCGTGCAACGGGGGTTACGGCTTCCATCCGGTGGCGTCGATAGCCGCGGCCCGTGCGCTCTGTGAGGCCGCCCAGTCCCGGCTGACATATATCCAGGGCGCACGTGACGACCTGGAGGCGACGGCCGAGTTCATCGACTCCTTCACCGCGGAAAAACAGCGCGCCTACCGCGCCGAACTGGTGGCCGGCTTTGCCCGTGATGATCGTACGATAGATTTCGCAGACATTCCCACCGCCCAGGCGACATCGATTGCGGAACTCCTTGCGGAGTTGCTTGGGCGCTGCCGGGAGCATGGATTCGATCAAGTGGGGGTCTATCGATACCCGCCATTGGCGCGTCCGTTCTCGGTGGTCCGAGTGACCGTGCCCTTCGCGGAGCACTTCACGCAGGCCACACGGCGGGTCGGGGTGCGACTCGCGGAGATGGCCGACATGGTCCTGGACGAGAGCACACGCCGATCATGAGTTCCACCAGCTATACGTTCCTCGGACCGACTGCTTACGGGTTGGATCGCGATCGGTTCGAGGGGCCGGGAATGGTCGTCCTGCCCCCGGTGCGGCGCGGTGACGTCGCCGCGCTCATCGAGGGAACGAACGCGGAGCCCGGTGATCTCGTCATTGTGGACGGTCGCTTCGGTGACGTACTCGCGGTGGGCCACCGCGAGATCCTCGCCGCGCTGGACGCCGGCTGGCGGGTCTGGGGCCTGGCGTCCATGGGCGCGATACGCGCGGCGGAACTCTCCAGTCACGGGATGCGGGGGTTCGGGGTCGTGTACCGGCGCTTCGCCGACCAGATGATCCCGGACGACGAGGTCGCGGTCCTGCACGGGCCGGCGCCGGATTACCGGCCGCTCAGCGAAGCCATGATCGACCTCAGATCGTTCCTCGGCCATCTGGCCGGCAGGGGGATTCTCCAGCCGCAGCAGGCGGACGAGGTGGCGGCCTTGCTGGCGAGCCGGTGGTTCGGGGAGCGCACCACGGCCGTCCTCGTGGAACTGTGCGGCCAGGTGGCCGGCCCCCACGTCATGCCCGGCGTCCGGGAAGCACTCCAGTCGTTGGCGCGCCATCGCGTGAAAAGTGCCGACCTGCTGGGATTCTTCCATGCGGAGTCGTGGCGGTGGAGCTGACCGCGAGAGCCCCCGCACGGCCGCGCGCCACCGGCCTGGCCGCGATGCCCGGACGGTGAACACGGCCTCCCGTCCGCACCCTCGGCTCTTCTCGGGGTTAAAGCGAAACTCACGAGTTCAACAAGGCTCAATGGGGACCTTTACCGTCTTCTGGAGTCAGGTGACGGACTCTTGTGTCAAAAGACGTCATGCAGCGCTCGGTGGCGGGTAGCAGCCCGACATCGAACTTCGCGGTCCTTCCTGCCTCCAGCTCACGGGTGACCGGAAGTTGTCCACAAGTCTTGTCTCGGGGAGAGTTGTTTGCCGATCTGGGGTCAGGCACGAGTCGGGTGGTGCCCCGACGAGCGTGTCAACGACAGGAACATGGTGCGCGGTCTTCCGGTCCCGGAGAAAAGCGGGCCCCGCGTGCCACTGCGAAGCCGCTTGGCGGCGGGATGACCGCCGAGGTGGTGGCGGAGCCGGGTGCGCCGCCGCCGAGATGCACCATCACCGTGTGCCGGGGCTGCTGCTGCGGTACTGATCGGAGAAATCCGGGAGTCGACCACGACCGGCTGGAGCGACGCCTCCGCCTCCAATTGGCGCGCGATGTCCGGCTTCGGTACACCGACTGCCTCGGGCCGTGCACTCAGGCGAACGTCATCGTCGTCAACCCGTCCGCGAAGGGCCGGGCGGCCGGCGGCCGGGCGGCGTGGCTCGGGCGCATCCTCGACGTGGACGCGGTCGACGACATCACGACCTGGGCCAACGCGGGCGGCCCGGGAGTGGCGAATCCTCCGGCGACACTGGACCTGTATTCATTCAAGCCGGCCAAGCACGGCCATTGAGACGTATGTCGATGGCTGAGGCGACCGGCTCCAGCGCGGCAGCGTACGGCAAAATCTCTCTGGTGGTTATCGACGACTCGGGAAGGGCATGAGGAGATCACTTCAAGAGGGAAGTCGAATCAACGCGAAAAGGGAGTGAGTTGATGTCGGGCTTCGAGAAAAGACTGGCCTGCGTTATCGGTGCCGATGGCGGAGTCGTCCGCGGTTACCTGGTGGAGGGCTGCGCCTTCGACGGCGTCAACGAATACGTCATCGACTGGGGGGTGCCGCTGTCCGGCGGGGACGCCAAGACCAACTTCGCCGCGACGATCGGCAGCGCCGAGGGCGAGGCGGTGGAGCCGGGTCTGATCACCGTCGGCCTGGGCGAGGGGCAGAATCAGTTGAGGGTGCGCACTTACACCCCGGACGGGACCGCCGCTCCCCGCTCCTTCCATATCGCCTGCTTCAGGGACCAGTGAGTCCGGTTGAACTGGCCGGCCCGTACCCTGTCGCCTCTTCCGGGCAAGTCAAATTTCGTTTGCAGTGACATTTGACTTCCCCGCGGTTGAAGACCATCGTCCCCGGAGAATGAAGCCGGTGACGAACTCGCTTTAGAAGGGAGATCGCATGTCGAGGATGCAGTATGACACGCTCCTGGACAAGGTCCGGCATCTGAATCCGGAGAACCGAGAGGTCCTGGACTCGCCGTACACCATCTCGAACGTGGATTACCACACGCTGACGTCGGTCGTTCACGACGTCGGCGGCGAAACGGACTGGCCCCAGCCGTACATGCCGAAGGGCGAGACGGAATGGGAGATGAACATCTACCTCACCTGCGAATGCCTGGGGTGGCGCGGGGCCTGGAACTCGGAGATGCGGCGGCGGGCCGAGAACGACCTCGGCAAGACGCAGTACTACGGGCTGCCGTACTACGGCCGCTGGATCACGGTGGCCGCCAAGACGCTCGTCAACAAGGGTCTGCTCACGACCGACGAACTCGGCAAGAAGATCGATGAGGTCCGTGAACGTCTGGAGAGCAAGTGATGGCCACTCCCAAGTTCAAGATCGGTGATCGGGTTCGGATCCGCAACCAGACCACCCTCTTCCACACCCGCACGCAGAAGTACACCCGAGGCCGCACCGGTGTCGTGGCCGAGCACCGTCCCGAGTGGGTGATCCCCGAGGACGAGGCGTGGGACCGAATGGAGAACGGCCGGCACGAACCGTTCTACGTCGTCCAGTTCAAGCAGACGGAACTGTGGCCGGACTACTCCGGCTACGCCGTCGACACGCTCACGTCCGAGTTCTCGGAGCGCTGGCTCGAGGCCGTCGACGGCAAGGAGGAAGCATGAGCGATAGCCACCACGACGGGCACAACACATTCCCGGTGGCGGACAAGGTCAGCGAGTTCGAGGTGCTCGAACTGGCGGTTCGAGAGCTGTGCATCGAAAAGGGCATCTTCTCCGCCGAGGACCACCGCACCTTCGCCGAGTGGGCGGACGGGGTCGGCCCGCACGGCGGGTCGAAGCTGGTCGCCAAGGCGTGGGCGGACCCGGCGTTCAAGGAGCGCCTGCTCCAGAACGGCACCGGGGCGTGCAAGGAGGTCGGGATCGACTGGCTGCACCCCACGGGCACCGGCACCCCGAGCGACTACACGTTCTTCTACGTGCTGGAGAACACGCCGCGCGTGCACAACGTGATCGTGTGCACGCTGTGCTCCTGCTACCCGCGTCCGGTCCTCGGCATGTCGCCGGACTGGTACCGCACCCCGAGCTACCGGCGCCGGATGGTCCGCCGGCCCCGCGAGGTCCTCGGCGAGTTCGGCCTCCACCTGCCGCCGGACGTCGAGGTGCGGGTGCACGACTCGAACCAGAAGTCGCGGTTCATGGTCATGCCCATGCGGCCTGAGGGGACCGACGGATGGAGCGAGGAGCAGCTGGCCCAGATCGTGACGCGCGACACGATGATCGGCGTGGCGCTGCCGAAGGCCGGCCGTACCGAGGACAGCGGTTCGCTGGCCGCGCAGAAGGTGGGGATCAAGGGATGAGCGACTCGTCCCGCACCTACGACGTTCTGATGCGGACGCTGGACGACATCGGGGAGCGGACGGACACCTCGCTGCGCTGCATCGAGCATGAGCCGGAGGTCTGGGAGAACCGGATGCAGGCCACCTGCGAGGCGCTGTCCAAGAACGGTGCGCTGGACAACCTGGAGCGCCGGCAGCTCGAGGACCGGATGGGGGAGTCGCTCTACGTGCGGTTCCCGGTCCAGACGAGGTCGGCGCTCACGGTGGCGCACACCCTCATGGACCGCAACGTGTTCACCGAGGAGGAACTGCGGGCCAGGATGGAGGGCGTGCGCGTCAAGCTCGAAGAAGTTTGACGGATCCGCAGCCGTGATCGCCGTGGGCGCGCCAGGGCGCCGTCCCACGGCGATCACACGATCCGGCAGCCTGGAGTCGCGAACAGCGCACTTCGGCAGGGCTTTGTCAGCCCCACTTCTCGGCGTCGTCCCGCGCCGAGGTGATAAAGGCTATGGCCGCGACCACGATCAGCACCACGGCCGCACACCACAGGGGAGCGGCCACCGCGACCTTACGGATGAGCAGAGCGCCGATCGCGGCGCCCAGTAGCAGCGCGGCGAGGGAGGACAGCCTTCGTGCGATGCGCTCTTTCGCCTCGGTGCGATCGGCGACGAGGGCGGTGAGCGTGGTGGTGACGACAATGGTCCGGAAGTCGGGTACCTCTAGCCGGCGCACGATCGCGTACTGCCATCCCATTGACACGGCGAGAACGGTGATCGCCGCGTAGCGCCCGAGCTCGTGGGCGTGGCCGAGGCTCGTCACGATCAGCGCGGCGGCGACGAGGGCCCATGCCTGCGTGGCGGTGGCCGCACCGAGCAATCGGCCTCGATGCGCGATCCGGTTGAAGGCCAGATGCCCGCCGACTGCGGCTCCGACGCAGAAGCAGCCGGTCGACACCGTGGTCGCCAGGATCTCGACTCCCTTGCTGCCGCCCAACCCCAGGCCAAGAAAGATGATATTGCCCGTCATATTGGCGACGAAGACATTGCCGAGTTCAAGGTAGCTGACGGAATCCACGAATCCGGTCATGACCGTGAGGAGGACGAGCAGCGGCGGCAGCGGTCCGTGGTCTCGCGTTTCGGGCACTCGCGCATTCTTGCAGGCCGCAGGCAGGGCTCTTGCGGCCATCTCCCGGCGTGTTGCCGTCGCGAATGCGGTGGTCATCGCCGAGCGCGCGGAATACCTGCGACAAAGCAGCACATTCGTGAACTGTTCCAGCTTTATCCGGCCTGAGGAGATCGTGGTCGGTCGCTTCTCGCCGCGCGCGCTTCCCGAGAAGTAGCGGACGCCTGCCATGCACGCCCCCGCCCGTCGTCCGAACCTGCCGGAGTGCAGCCACGCGCCTTATCGGATCGATATCGTTCCGCCCCGCCGGCCGTCCCTCCGCGGAAGGACGCGTGTGATCGGCCGACCTCGCCGGGTTGCGCAATTGCGGACTTAGCGGAGCGCCTTCCGCGCGGCTATTTCGCGGGGGCGCGGTCATCTCACTCCGCTCCGAACACAGGGCGTCACGGCAGAATCCCCCGGTGTCGTTTCGAGAATCGGGCCGTGTAACCACGGGGCGCTTCGCACATCGCGGTTCGGAGGCCGTACGGGCAGGGCAGCGTGCAGCACACCAGCGGCGCGCTGCCGGCACTGCGCTGACGGGGCATCCTCACACGCCGGGCCCCGAGGAGTGCCGTGCAGGCCGGAACCGGCCGCGCCGCCTGCGGACGACATGACCATCACCGGGCGGCGCCCTCCATTACGGAGCGCCCTCTTATACACCGATCACGGTCCCGGACGCCGTACCAGCCGCCCGCCGCCGCTCGAACTCCATCTCGCACGGCCTCAAACATCTGAGCTGTTCCGATTTTCATCGGCTGCCGATTTCCGAAGAGGCCCAATTGGCGCAGGCCGTATGGGTAAGGTGGTGCGTCATCCTGACGGCGCGTGGGGAATGAGGCGAACGTGGCTGCGGCTGATGTGCTGCGGAGAGGCAATCTCGTCCCGCAAAGCGCCGCTCTCGTCGGACGGCGTGCCGAACTGGCGGAGCTCGGGCGGCTGTTCGGCGCCGGACGCATGGTGACGGTGACCGGTGTCGGCGGCGTCGGCAAGACGCGGGTCGCGCTGGAGGCCGCGCGCGGCCTGGAGGACGGGTTCCACGACGGCGCGTGGCTGGTGCCCCTGTCCGGTCTGCGGGACGGCTCGCTCGTGGGCCACGCGATCGCCCGCGCTCTGCGGGTCGTCGACCAGACGGCGCGTCCGCAGCTCGACGTCCTGGCCGATCACCTGGCCGGGAAGCGGCTGCTGCTGGTGCTGGACACGTGCGAGCACCTCAGGGACGCCTGCGCGGGTGTGGCCGAGGTCCTGCTGAGCGCCGCGCCCGGACTGCGCCTGCTGGCCACGAGCCGCCAGGCCCTCGGCGTCGGCGGCGAGCGGGTGCTGAGACTCGCGCCGCTGGAGACGGCGGATCCGGAGGCGGCGCCGGCGGGCGCGGCACGGCCCCCGGCGGTCGCCCTGTTCGAGGAGCGCGCCGCGTCGGCCACGGGCGGCTTCGCCGTCGGCGACGACAACTGGCGCGCCGTCGCCCGGCTGTGCCATCGCCTGGAGGGGCTTCCGCTGGCCCTGGAACTCGCCGCCGGCCAGCTGCGGCGGCTCTCCCTGGAGCAGCTGTCCGACCGGCTGGACGACCGGTTCGAGATGCTCGTGGACGGAACCGCCGACCTGTCCGAGGACGTGTCGCGGCACGACGCGCTGCGGACGACGGTCGGCTGGAGCCATGAGCTGTGCACGCGCGAGGAGCGGCTGCTGTGGGCCCGGCTGTCGGTCTTCGCCGGGGACTTCGACCAGCGCGCGGCCGAGCACGTGTGCGGCGACGGCGTGCTGCCCGCGGACCGCGTCGCGGCGACGCTGGCGGGTCTGGTCGACAAGTCGGTCCTCTCGCGGGCCGGGGACGGCGCGGGCGTCCGGTACCGGCTGCTGGACACGTTGCGCGAGTACGGCTCGACATGGCTCGACGAGCTGGGCGAGCGGCAGAGGTTCCGCGGGCGGCACCGCGACTGGTACCTGCGGTTGGTTCAGCGGTGCGAGCGGGAGTGGTTCGGCGCCGGCCAGAAGGAGATCTTCAAGCGTCTGCTCGGTGAGCACGCGAACGTGAGCGCCGCCCTGGACCACTGCCTCACCACCCCCGGCCAGGCGCAGACCGGCCTGGGGATGGCCGGGGCGCTGTGCTTCTACTGGGTGGGCTGCGGCTTCCTCGCCGAAGGCCGGTACTGGCTGGACCGGGCACTCGCCCTCGACACCGACCCGACCCGGGTGCGGGCCAAGGCCCTCTGGGTGAACGGCTACATCGCCATCAAGCAGGGCGACACCGACGGCGCGACCGCGCTGCTGGAGGCCGGCCGGGCCGAGGCCCTGCGGGCCGGCGACCCGATCGCGTCGGCCAACGCCGTCCATCGGCTGGGCTGCGTCGCGCTGGTGACCGACGACCACGCGCAAGCGGCCACTCTGTTCAAGGACGCGCTCGCCGCCTACGACTCCCTCGGCGAGCTGGACACCAGCGTGATCATGGCGCGCGCCGAGTACGCCATGACGGTCGCGTTCCAGGGGGACCTCCCCTTCGCCGTCGAGTTGTGCGAAGAGGTTCGCGCGATCTGTGAGGAGCACGGCGAGCAATGGGTCAGGGCCTACGCGCTCTACGTCCTGGCCTTCGCGGCCTGGACCGAGGGCCGGGCCGACGACGCGACCGCCCTCGCCCAGAAGTGCGTGAACATCAGCCGCACCTTCAACGATCTGGTGTGCGCGGTGCTGGGCGTGGAACTGCTCGCCCTGTTCCACGCGGCGCGAGGCCGTCCCCGGGACGCCGCCGCGCTGCAGGGGGCGGCCAAGCGGATCTGGCGGACGGTAGGGCTCCCGCTGTTCGGTTCCGCGTATTTCAACGCTCCCCACAACGAAGGGGAGGCGCTTGCTCGGCGAGCTCTGGGCGACGAGGCGTACGGGCATTTCCACGAGCAGGGGACGGGCCTCGATCTCGACCAAGCCGTCGCCTTCGCGATGGGCGAGCGCCCAGACTCCCTCCCGCTCACCGAAGCCTCTGATCGCCGCCGCTGACGTCCCCGCAGATACGCCTGTCCCGCACCCGCGAGGAGAAGACCATGACGCAGCCCCGTGAGCATGCGGTCGTCGTCGGCGGCAGCCTGACGGGGCTGCTGGCGGCCAGGATCCTCGCCGACCACTTCTCCCGGGTCACCGTGATCGAGCGCGACCGTTTCGCGGACACCGTCGCGTCCCGTCCCGGCCTGGGGCAGGCCCGCCATCTCCACGTGCTCTGGAGCCGGGGGCTGGAGATCGCCGAGCAGCTGTTCCCCGGGCTGGAGGACGAGCTGCGCGCCGCGGGCGTGCCCGAGGTCCGGGTGCCCGCCGACATGCTGTGGCTGACCTCCGCCGGATGGCGGCGCCGGTTCGAATCGACCCGCCTGCTGACGTTCAGCCGGGATCTCCTCGACTGGACCGTGCGCGCGCGGCTGGCCAAGGTCCAGGACCTTCGGGTGCTCGCCGGCCGCGAGGTGACCGGGCTGCTGGCCGACGCCGGGGCCGTCACCGGAGTCGAGGTGCGGGAGCGCGGGACGACCGGACCGGGCGAGCCGCTCACCGCGGACCTGGTCGTCGACGCCGCCGGACGCTCCTCGAAGACCCCCGCGTGGCTGGAGCGGCTCGGCTACCCGGCCGTCCGGCAGACCCTGATCAACCCCAAGCTGGGATACGCCAGCCGCACCTACGCCATTCCCTCGGGTTTCGACCCCGGATGGAAGGCGCTCTACCTTCAGGCCGACCCCCCGCAGGGCACGCGCACCGGCGCGCTGTTCCCGCAGGAGGGCGGACGGTGGATCGTCAGCCTTTTCGGCGTCGGGGAGGACTATCCGCCCACCGACGACGACGGCTTCCTGGAGTTCGCCAAGAGCCTGCGCAGCCCGTTGCTCTACGAGGCGATCCGCGACGCCGAGCCGCTCACCCCCGTCGTCAGCTACCGGCGCACCGCCAATCTCCGCCGTCACTACGAGCGGATGCCGGCATGGCCGAGGCGATTCCTGGTCGCCGGGGACGCGCTGTGCGCCTTCAACCCGCTCTACGGCCAGGGAATGACCGTCGCGGCGAAGTCCGCGCTCACGCTGGACGCCTGCCTGCGGGCGGACGGGGACCTCGACAGGCTCGCGCGGCGCTTCCACCGCAAGGTGATCAAGAACGCCACCGGCCCGTGGCTCGTGGCCACGGGGGAGGACCTCCGGTACAGCACGACCGAAGGCGCCGTGGCCGGGGTCCGGACCAGGGTCCTCAACCGCTATGTGGACCGGGTCCAGTCCCTCGCCAATGTCGACCCGCGGGTATGCGACCGATTCATCGACGTGCTGGCGCTCACCGCCCGGCCCCAGTCCCTGTTCCTGCCAGAGGTGCTCTGGCGCGCCGCCACCACGCGCACGCGCCCGCCCGCCGGTCCCGACGACCTCGTCCCTTGAGCGGGACGCGATCCAACGCGCGAGGAGCACGCGATGCCGCTGCACATGCCTTCGGAGGTGGGAGGTGACCGCTGAGCGCCCAGGTTCGAGCCCGACGGTGCTTCGCATCATCCTCGGCGCACAGTTGCGCCGCCTGCGGGAGGCGTCCGGGCTGAGCCGCCAGGAGGCCGGTGACCGCATCCGGAGCTCGGAGTCGAAGATCAGCCGATTGGAACTCGGCCGGGTGAGCTTCAAGGAACGGGACGTGGCCGATCTGCTCACCCTTTACGGAGTCGGCGACGAGGTCGAGCGGGACACCATCCTGGACAAGGCGCGCGAGGCCAACACGCCGGGATGGTGGCACCGGTACCACGACGTCCTGCCCACCTGGTTCCAGACCTATGTGGGGCTCGAAGAATCGACGTCGCTCATCCGGACGTATGAGATCCAATTCATCCCCGGCCTGTTGCAGACCCCCGATTATGCCCGCGCGGTCATCCGCCTCGGAAACCCGGACGCGTCCTCGACCGAGATAGAGCACCGGGTCGAATTGCGCCTGCGCCGCCAGAAACGGCTCTCCGGGCCCGACGCGCCCCGGCTGTGGGCCGTCATCGATGAGACGGCGCTGCGCCGGCCACTCGGAGGACCCGAGACGATGCGGGGCCAACTCGAGCACCTCGTCGCCATGTGCGCCCGGCCGAACATCACGATCCAGATCATGCCGTTCCGTTTCGGGGGCCATGTCGCGGAGGGCGGCGCGTTCGCCATCCTGCGCTTCCCCGAGCCCGAGGTGCCGGACGTCGTCTATCTGGAGAACCTCACCGGGGCCCTGTATCTGGACAAGCCCGAGGAGACCGAAAGCTACCTCGGCACGATAGAGCGGCTGTGCGTGGACAGCGCCACACCGGAGGGCACCCCCGAGATCCTCTCGGACCTCCTTCGGAAGGACTACCGGACGCCGACGGCGACCAAGACCTTTGCGCAGCACGGCGGAACAGTGCGCACGCAGAGTTGCCGGCTTCCGGCGGCGCCCCAGACCAACGGCGATTTCCACACCGTCCTGCCCACGCCTTTCGGCACCCGGATCCTGATCGGGGACGTGCTGGGCTCCGGCGATTCGGCGCAGGAGACGGCGGCCGCCGCACTCGGCAACTTCCGGCAACTGGCCGCCAACGAGTCGACCCTGCCGGGGTTGGCCGAGCGGATGCACTCGGTCCTCGCCCCGATCGTCGACGACGACGAGTTCGTCACCGCTCTGCTGCTCACCCTCCGCGAGGACACCGCCGAAATAGTGTGCTGCGGGAGCCCGCCGCCCCTGCTGATAAGAGAGGGCGGGGTACTTCCCCTCGAAGCCCTGCCCTGCTATCCGCCGCTTACCCTGCTCGACCTCGGCGGCCAGTGGTGCGAGACGACGACCGTGCCGCTCCGCCACGGTGATCGGCTGCTGCTGCACACCCAGGGCCTGACGCAGGCACGCGACGAACTGGGCCACGCTCGTCCACATGCGGAACGGGCCGCCGTGATGTGCGCGGACGATCCGGCAGTGACGCTGGAGAGCATCCGGGCCGACCTGCTCGATGGCGCGGTGGACGGTCTCGGCCTGCCGATGACGCTCCTGCTGACGCACCTCGAACGGCATGACCGGCAACCCGGCGCCGCCCCGGCGGCGGCGCAGTGGACGGTGCGGCCGAACGGCTGACCCAGCGGTCAGGGTTTGCGCAGGACGCCGCCGTATTCGCACATGTCCCGCCCCATCTTGGAGGCCCCGACGAACTGGGCCAATTCGTCGGGGACGGGCGCCAGGGGCGGCTGGCCGGGGTCGGGCCGCCAGTGCAGCAGGTTCACCAGACCCGGCTCGACCGGCTCCAGGCCGTCCAGCAGGAGGGCGTCCACCTCCTCGCGGCTGCGGTTCCGCCAGGGGATGCCGGCCGCGTTCATCCGGCTGTCCAGTTCGGCGGCGCGCGCGGGATCGGTGCAGACGACCTGCGAGAACGCCAGGTGGCTGCCGGACGCCGCCCGGTCCAGCAGGGTGCGCAGGATGCCGCGCGGGTCGTCGGCGTCGGTCAGGTGGTGCCCGACCGACAGGAAGAGGACCGCCAGCGGCTCGTCGAAATCGATGAGCCGCGCCACCTCGGAATGGTTCAGGACGGCGTCCAGGTCGCGGAAGTCGGCGTTGATGACGACGGTGGAGCCGTCCCCGGCGAGCAGTGCGCGGCCGTAGGCCAGCACGATCGGGTCGATGTCGACGTAGACGACGCGGGCGTCGGGCGCGAACTGCTGGGCGACTTGGTGGACGTTGTCATCGGTGGGCAGCCCGCATCCCATGTCGAGGAACTGGCGGATTCCGGCCTCGGCCGCCATGTACCGCACCGCCCGGTACAGGAACAGCCGGTTCTGCCGGCTGATGTCGATCGACTCGGGGAAGGCGGGCGCGGTCTTCAACGCGAAGTCGCGGTCGACCTGGTAATTGTCCTTGCTGCCGAGCGCCCATCCGTACACCCGGGCCGACGCCGGTATGTCATCACGAATCCCGATCGTCGATTCACGCTCTTCGGCGGCCACCATGTGCTCCCGATCCGTAGGGCAATTGTCCGACCAGGCAACGGTAGCCGCGGCCACCGCCCGCGACTCGATCTTCATCCGCCCCGTCCGACCCTGGCCACCGCGATGGCGCGGGACGGCCGGGACGCGGCCGTTGTCGCCCCGCACAATGATCGCCGGGAAGATTTGAGGGCCTGCCAGTTCATCCCCGTCCGCCCGGACAGCATCATGACGGGCGTCACGTCCGTTCCCCCGCCGGGGCCGTCCGACAAGGATCCTCATGCGCACCCCCCGTACGTCCGCAGTCCTGCTCGGCGCGTCCCTGCTGGCCGGCGCGCTGACCGCACCGCCCGCCCTCGCCGACGCCCCGGACCGGGCGCCGGCCGCGGCGTCCCCGGCCGCCGCGCCCCGGCTGGCCACGGCCGCCAACTTCCGCGACCTCGGCGGCTACGCGACCGCCGACGGCCACCACGTCCGCACCGGCGTCGTCTACCGCTCCAACTCCCTGGCCCACCTGTCGGCCGCCGACCAGCAGACGCTGCTCGGCCTCGGAATCACCCTGGACGTGGACCTGCGCAATTACCAGGAGCGCTCGGACGACCCCGACCTGCTGCCCGCCGGGATCGCCTACAAGGTCGCCGACGTCGAGGACCTCACGCACGGCATCTCCTTCGCCAACCCGGCGCTGGGCAGCCTGCTGTACGGGTTCCTGATGGGGCTGGTGACGGGGTCGTCCAACCTCGGCCAGTCCATCGCCTACCCGTTCATGGTGGACTTCAGCGGCGCGAGCCGCGCCTACCGCGACCTGCTCACCTCCATCGCCGCCAACCCCGGCGCGACGGTGTTCCACTGCACCGCGGGTAAGGACCGGACCGGCTGGGGCGCGGCGGTGCTGCTGACGATCCTGGGCGTCCCGAAGGCGACGGTGTACCAGGATTACATGGCCAGCAACACCTACCTCGGCCGTCCCGACGCCGTGGAGTCCGCTTGGCTGGACGAGGCGTTCCACGAGGTCGACCAGGCGTACGGGAGCTTCGACGACTACGTCCGCAACGGCTTGAAGCTGAGCGACGCCACCGTCGCGGCGCTGCGTGCCCGGCTGCTGACCTCCTGACCCGCCCGCAGCCGACGGGCCCGCAGCTCCGGTTCCATCAAGGCTTCACCGCCCAACGCGGATCCCCTCCCACGGCGGCGCGAGTGCACCACCGCAGCCTCTTCAGCACGCGGCCGATGATCTGGCAGTGTCTCCGGAAGGACTGAACACGCCGGCGGACGCGCAGCGAGGTGCGGATGAGGACGGGGCAGGAGTTGGCGGGCCGGTATCGGCTTGAGCAGCGGCTGGGCCGCGGCGGGATGGGCGAGGTGTGGCGGGCTCTGGACCTGCGGCTCGATCGTCGGGTCGCGCTGAAGGTGCTGCTGGTCGACTGGACCGGTGAACAGATGGACCAGGCGCTGGCACGGTTCCGCCGCGAGGGCAGGGCCGCCGCCCGCCTCAACCACCCTCGGATCGCCACCGTCCACGACACCGGTGCGAGCGACGGCCGGCCGTTCCTGGTGCTGGAACTGCTCGCGGGCCCGGACCTGGCGACACTGCTGGACGACCATCCGGGCGGGCTGCCGATCGGGACGGTGCTGGATCACGGCGCGAAGGCCGCCGAGGGCCTCGCGGCCGCACACGAGGCCGGGGTGATCCACCGCGACGTCAAACCGTCCAACCTGATGCTCGACGGCGACGGGACCCTGAAGATCTGCGACTTCGGGATCGCCCGGCTGTCGGGCGCCACCGCCGGCCTGTCGGCGACCGGCATCGGCTTCGGCACCGTGGCCTACATGCCGCCCGAGCAGCTGCTCGGCGAGCCCGTCACCGGCGCCGCGGACGTCTACGCCCTGGGCGCCACCCTGTTCCACCTGCTCACCGGCCGCCTGCTGTTTCCCGCGGAGGACCTGCGCGCGGTGATGGGCCAGGTCGTCCACAAAGCCCCTCCGCGGCCCAGCAGCCTACGGCCCGCCGTCCCCGAGGCGCTCGACGACTACCTGCTCACGCTCCTCGCAAAGGACCCGCTCGCCAGGCCGCCCGCCGCCGCGATCCCCGCCGCGCTCCGCGCGCTGGCCCTCCGCCTGGGCACAGGGCACCCCGAACCCGCCCAGTACGACGACGAACGGGTCCACTTCATCGTCGAGTTGAGCACCGCGAGCAGCAGCGCCATCGAGTTCCTCATCGAACATGAAGTACCCGACCATGCCCGCGACCTGTTCGACCGCATCGACCACTACGGCCCGCCGGCGTGGAGCCGGGTCGCGTTCGTGCTCGTCGAGTACATCGTCGCCGCCGGAAGGCTCGGAACCGGTGTCCGCAGGGCCGAGGACTACCTGGGGGGCCTGTCCAAGACCGCTCTGGAGGACCGCCAGCGGGAGATGCACCTGCTGATCGCCGCATGGATCCAGGACGGCCGGGACGGAGTCGCCGACGCTCTGGCTCTCATGGAGCCCGGCGCCGTCGTGGAGGCGGCCCAGCGCCTGTTCTGCGTGGCGGCCGAAGGCTCCGGGTTCCCGCGAACCCGAATCGACGCACTCCTGGACTCGTTGGAGAGCGGCGACCGGTACTCGTGACGGGCCAGGGGCGAGCGTCTCCCGGTGAGGTCATCGCGCCTGCTCGGCGCCGTGATGGAGCGTCAGGTGACCGCGACTGAGATCGACTTGGTCTCGACGTAGGCGTCGAGTCCCTCGCGGCCGAGTTCGCGGCCGTGGCCGCTGGCCTTGACGCCGCCGAAGGGCGCCGCCGGGTCCATCGTGTAACCCTGGTTGACGCCGAAGGTTCCGGTGCGGACGCGGGCGGCCACGTCGAGCCCGCGCCCGGTGTCGGCGGTGAACACCGCGCCCGCGAGGCCGTACTCGGTGTCGTTCGCGATCCGGACGGCCTCCTCCTCGTCGCGGTAGGGGACGACCGCGACCACGGGCCCGAAGATCTCCTCGCGGGCGATCGTCATCGCGGGGTCGACGCCACTGAACACGGTGGGCCGCACGTACCAGCCGCGATCGAGGCCCTCGGGCGCGCCGGCGCCGCCGGTGACGAGCCGGGCGCCCTCGCGGACGCCGATGTCGATGTACCGCCGGACCCGGAGCCGCTGGCGCTCGGTGACGAGCGGTCCCATCTCGGTCTCAGGGTCGGCCGGGTCTCCGACCCTGATGGCCGAGAGCGTCCCGGCGAGCGCGTCGGCGTGCTCGCCGAGGCGGTGCGCCGGGACGAGCACGCGGGTGAGGGCGTTGCAGATCTGCCCGGCCATGCCCATGCCGGAGTGGCGGACGGCCGTCGCGACGGCCGCCGGGTCGGCGTCGTCCAGCGCGATGGCCGCCGACTTCCCGCCGAGTTCGAGGCCGACCCTGGTGAGGTTGGCGGCGCACGCCGCCGCCACCTGCCGGCCGGCCGCGGTCGAGCCGGTGAAGGAGACCTTGTCGACGCCGGGGTGGGCGACGAGGTGCGCGCTCTCGCCGCGGCCGGCGGGGACGACGCTCACGACGCCGGGCGGCAGCCCGGCCCGCTCGATCAGCTCGGCGAGGAGCAGGGCGTCCAGCGGCGCCTCCGGGGCCGGTTTGAGCACGACCGCGCAGCCGGCGAGCAGCGCCGGGACGAGTTTGGCCACCGTCAGGAACTGCGGCATGTTCCAGGGGATCACCGCGGCGACGACGCCCACGGGCTCCCTCCGCAGGATGATGTCCGGCCCGTACACGCCGGGCCGGTTCTCCTGCCACGGGTAGTCGCCGGCGACGCCGGCGAGCGCGTTGATCATCGACCAGGGCAGGGCGACCTGCGCCCGCCGGGCGAAGGAGATCGGGGCGCCCAGTTCGGCGCTGATGAGCCCGGCCATCTCGTCGCGGTGCTCGCCGTAGAGCCCGGCGAGCCGGCGGACCGCCCCGATCCGCTCGGCCGGGTCCAGCCGCGGCCACGGCCCTTCGTCGAACGCCCGCCGTGCCGCGGCGACGGCGCGGTCGATGTCCGCGGCGCCCGCCGCGGGCGCGCCGCCGACCGGCTCCTCGTCGTGCGGAGAGATCACGTCGAGGCGCCGGCCGGTGCTCGGGGCGACCCATGCACCGCCGATGAACAGGTCCTTCCACTCCTTCATGGACGCTCCCTTGCCGAAGGAACCCGGCCGCGAGACCGGCGTGCGCCGCGCCCTCCGGGGGCCGCGAGGCCTTGCCGTGACCGCCGCCGCGTGTTATCCAAGTCATGTTAGTCAGTCGATGAACATCTCGGCCAGGACTCATCGGACGGGATATCAACCGGGAGGGTGCGCCATGGCGCGTTCGGGCCAAGCGCCGGCGGAGAGCTGGACCGTGCGGCAGGCGGAACTGGGCACCGGGCTGGTGTCGTACGAGGACTCGATCTCGCCGGAGTTCTACGAGCTCGAACGCGAGGCGATCTTCCGGCGGGCGTGGCTGAACGTCGGCCGGATCGAGCAGCTGCCCCGGAAGGGGAGCTTCTACACCAAGGACCTCCCCGTCGCCAAGACGTCGCTCATCATCACGCGGGGCCTGGACGACCGGGTCCGCGCGTTCCACAACGTGTGCCGCCACCGCGGCAACAAGCTGCTGTGGGGGGAGACGCCCAGGGACGAGACGCGCGGCTCGTGCCGCGAGTTCATGTGCAAGTACCACGGCTGGCGGTACGGCCTGGACGGCTCGCTGAAGTTCGTCCTCCAGGAGGAGGAGTACTTCGACTTCGACAAGGCCGACTTCCCGCTCGTGTCGGTGCACTGCGAGGTCTGGGAGGGGTTCGTCTTCGTCAACCTGTCCGACGAGCCCGCCCAGTCGCTGCTGGAGTTCCTCGGGCCGATGGTGCGGGGGCTGGAGGGCTATCCGTTCCACCTCGTCACCGAGCGGTACGCGTTCAAGGCCGACCTCCTCAGCAACTGGAAGATCTTCCTGGACGCGTTCCAGGAGTACTACCACGCGCCGATCCTGCACTCGCAGCAGCAGGTGCCGGCGCTGCGGAACCTCCAGACGGGGTTCAAGGTCCCGCACTTCCAGATGGACGGGCCGCACCGGCTGATGAGCACCGGCGGCTGGAAGGGCGTGCCCCGGCACATGACGCCGGTCGAGCAGATGTACCCGATCGAGCACGTCACCGAAGCCGGGCTCATGGGCCCGTGGGAGCGTCCGGACATCCCCGAGCTGGACCCGGCCGCCCTGCCCGCCGGGCTCAACCCGGGCGGGCTCGACCCGTGGTCGATCTCGAACTTCCAGATCTTCCCCAACTTCGTGATCCTGGTCTACGAGCGGGGC
Source organism: Actinomadura sp. GTD37 (assembly GCF_041951365.1). Lineage (NCBI taxonomy): Bacteria > Bacillati > Actinomycetota > Actinomycetes > Streptosporangiales > Thermomonosporaceae > Actinomadura > Actinomadura sp. GTD37. The sequence continues at coordinate 276,021 of NZ_JBGNUS010000005.1, read as the reverse complement.
TGGTACCTCACCTACCAGTACTGGCCGACGTCCCACGGCACGCACACGTGGGAGATGTCGTTCTACTTCCCGCCGGCGCGGAACGCGAGCGAGCGGATCCGGCACGAGGTCACCGCCGTGGTCTCCAAGGAGGCCGGACTCCAGGACGCGGGCACCCTCGACGGGACCCAGATGGGCCTGGAATCGCGCGTGATCGACGCCTACCCCCTGTGCGACCAGGAGGTCACGGTCCGCCATCTGCACAAGGTCGTCGACGACTGGGTGCGGTCCTACCTGCGCGACGGGAAGGAGGTCCCCGCGTGAGCGCCGCGATGCTCCCCGAGGACTTCGCCGACTGCGAGCCGTTCGCGGCCAAATGGTGCATCCCCACCGAAGCGGCCCGGTACGCCGAGCGGCTGGACAGCACCATCGCGGAGATGCAGCTGTTCTACGACGCGATGTACCCCCGCGTCCGCGACGCCATGGCGCACCTGGACGAGTTCCCGCTGCGCGATCTGCCCGAGCGGGAGCTGAACCTGCTCTACCTCGTCTACTCGCTGATCATGGTGTCGCTGCCGGTCGAAGTCTGGCACCAGCCCAAGGTCATCGACTCGGGCACCGCCTACTTCGACCGCTACCTGGAGCCCGCGCCGTGACGACGAGGATCACCTGCGCACCCCTGACGGCCACCGTCGGCGCGGAGATCGGCGGTCTCAGCGCCGAGCGGCTCGCGCGGGACGACGCCGCGGCCGGGGCCATCCTGGACGCGCTGGAGCGGTACGGCGTCCTGGTCCTGCGCGGCCTCCACCTCGGCCCGGAGGACCAGGTCGCCTTCGCCCGGCGGCTCGGCGACATCGACTACGAGCCCGGGCACCACGACGTCCCCGGGATCTACCGCGTGACCCTCGACAAGTCGAAGAACTCGTCGGCCGACTACCTGAAGGCCACCTTCGAGTGGCACATGGACGGCTGCACGCCGCTGCACGGGGAGCCGCCGCAGAGGGCCACCGTCCTCAGCGCCAAGCAGGTGGCCGCCAGCGGCGGCGAGACGGAGTTCGCCAGCACCTACGCCGCCTACGAGATGCTCGGCGGCGAGGAGAGGGAGCGGTTCGGCGCCCTGCGCGTCGTGCACTCGCTGGAGGCGTCCCAGCGCAGCGTCACCCCCGACCCGGGCCCCGAACTGCTCCGGCGGTGGCGGAAGCGCCCGACGTCCACCCACCCGCTGGTGTGGACGCGCCGCACCGGCCGCAGATCCCTGGTCGTCGGCGTCCACGCCGACCACATCGTCGGGATGGACGCGGACGAAGGGCGGGCGCTGCTGCGCGACCTGCTCGGCCGGACGACCGCGCCCGACCGCGTCTACCGCCACCGGTGGTCCGTCGGGGACACCGTCATCTGGGACAACACCGGAGTCGTCCACCGCGCCGCACCGTACCCGTCCGACTCGCCGCGCGAGCTGCTCCGCACGACGGTCTTCGGAGACGAGCCGATCCGGTAAGGGCCCCGGACGCCCGGAACCGACGCCCCCGATGTTCACCCCTGCCCTCGTCCAGCCGACCATCCCCAAGGAGACAGTGTCGTGAGCGGACAGCCGGACAAAACGAACGCCCCCGTGGTCACCGAGCCCCTCGGGGCGACGGCTTCACTCGGCTCCGAGAGCCGGCCCGACGCCAGGCCCGTCCGCGTCTGGGCGGTCGTCGGCGGCGCGGTCCTCGTCCTCCAGCTCTACGTGTGGATCCGGTGGGTCACCGGGCCGTACTTCGAGCGGGTGCCCACCGGGCCGAGTGATCCGCCGACGTACATGAAGGTCCTGCTGACCGCCAACGCGGTCCTCATGTGGGTGCTGGTGCCGTTCTGCCTGTGGTTCTTCATCATCAAGCCGTGGGTGCGCGAGCGGCGCATCACCCTGGACGGCATGCTCGCGGCGTCCATGGGCCTGATGTTCTTCCAGGATCCGCTGCTGAACTACGTCAACACGTGGTGCACCTACAACGCGTGGCTGTACAACCGCGGCTCGTGGACCTCGCACATTCCCGGCTGGGTGTCGCCCGAGGAGCCGGGCCACCAGGTGCCGGAACCCCTCCTGACGAACGTGCCGGGTTACGCGTTCGGCGTGCTCCTGCTCACGATCGGCGGCTGCTGGGCCATGCGCAGGATCAAGGCGCGCCGGCCGGGCATCAGCAACTTCCGGCTGATCGTGGCCACCTACCTGATGGCCGTCGTCTTCGACTTCATCATGGAGGCCTGCGTCATCCTGCCGGCCGGGATGTACGCCTACCCCGGCGCCATCCAAGCGCTGTCGGTCAACGCAGGCCACTACTACCAGTGGCCCGTCTACGAAGGGCTCATGTGGGGAGGCGTCCAGGCGGCCCTGTGCTGCCTGCGCTACTTCACCGACGACCGCGGCCGGACCGTCGTCGAGCGCGGCCTGGACAGCGTCCGCGGCGGCGCGAGGCAGCAGTTCACCCGCTTCCTGGCGGTCTTCGCCGCGGTCAGCGCGTCCTTCTTCCTCCTCTACAACGTCCCCGCGCAGTGGATCGCCCTGCACGCCGACTCCTGGCCCGCCGACGTCCAGAAGCGCTCCTACTTCAGCGGGCCCGTCTGCGGCGAGGGATCGGACCGGCCCTGCCCCGACCCGTCGCTGCCGATCCCCACCAAACGCTCCGGCTACGTCGACACCAACGGCGAGTACATTCATCCGCCGGGCAAGGACCTGCCGAAGACCGTGCCCTTCGAGCGGGGGAAGTGAGTTGCTCGCCGACGACCGCGCCACCGCGGTCCGGTCCGCGCCGGAGGCGCCGTTCTACAAGGCGGTCGGCGCCGAGGCGGAGGTCTTCCGCGCCGCCGCCCGCGGCGGCCTGCCGGTGCTGCTGAAGGGGCCCACGGGATGCGGGAAGACCCGCTTCGTGCAGGCCATGGCCCACGAGCTCGGCCGCGAGCTGATCACCGTCGCGGGCCACGAGGACATGACGTCGGCGGATCTGGTGGGCCGGTTCCTGCTGAAGGGCGGCGAGACGGTCTGGGTGGACGGCCCCTTGACCCGGGCCGTGCGCGAGGGCGCCCTCTGCTACCTGGACGAGGTGGTCGAGGCGCGGCAGGACACGGTCGTGGTCATCCATCCGCTCACCGACCACCGCCGCGAGCTCGCCCTCGACCGGCTCGGCACGACGCTGCCGGCGGCGCCCGGATTCCAGCTGGTGATCTCCTACAATCCCGGCTACCAGAGCGTCCTGAAGAACATCAAGGAGTCGACCCGCCAGCGGTTCGTCGCCATCGAGCTCGGCTTCCCGCCCCCCGGGATCGAGACGGAGATCGTCTCCCACGAGGCCGGGATCGACCTCGAGACCGCGGGCGCCCTGGTCAGGCTCGGCAACGCCATCCGGAAGCTGGACGGCTCACCGCTGGGCGAGGTGTCGTCCACCCGGATGCTGACCCTGGCCGGCACGCTCGTCGCCCATGGACTGAGCCTGCGCGGCGCCGTCCAGGCCGCCGTCGTCCAGGTCCTCTCGGACGATCCGGACGTCGTCCGCGCGCTGGGCGAACTCGCCGACGCCGTCCTGCCGCGGACGTGACCGCCTCCGATCCGGACGGCCCCGGCCGGTTCCGGCTCCTCGCCGCCTTCGTCGCCGGCAGGCCGGTGGAGGTCGCGCGGGCCGGGGCCGGCGAGGCCGCCCACACCGACGGCCGGGTCGTCTTCGTCTCGGCGGCCGGTTCCGCCGACCGGCAGCGCCGCGAGGTGCTGGTCCAGAGCGCGCTTCTCGGCGCGGGGAGCCTGGACCGGCGATGGGTGCGGGCGCTGCGGGGGCGTCCCTCGGTCGCGCGCCGCTACCTGGCCCTCGAAGGCCGCCGGGCGCTCGCCGGACTCGCGGTGCACAGTCCGCTCGCGGCCGAGCTCAGGCCCGGCGGGGAACCGGGCACCGCGTCCGCCGCCGAATCACTCGAACTGGCCGGAGGCCGGACGAAGGTGGCCGGGCCACCGGAATGGTTCGGCGCCATCAGACCCTCCCGGCTGCTGTCCGGCTCCGCGGGGCCGGGCACGCGCGCCACCGACGAGCAGCTGCGGTTCGAATTCGATCCCATCGACCTGCCCGAAACCGACGACGACCAGGAGCAGACCGGGGAGAGCAGGATCCTCAAGCTGTTCGAGACCCCGCTGCTCGCCTCGCAGGCCCTGTCGGACTACTTCCGGAAGCTGCTCGGCGGGTCCCGGACGTCCGGGGACGGCGCCGCCGGCGCGGAGGCGCAGGTCCGCTCCGTCCGGCGTGGCCGCGGGCCCGGACGGCATGCCCGGCCCGTCCCCACGCGCATCCGGTTCACCGATGACGGCAGGCCCGGCGCGGCGATGGGCGCCGGCGGCGCCCTCCATCCGGAGTGGGACGTGGACAACGACCGGTACCGGCCGGACTGGTGCCGCGTCATCGGCTTCCCGCTGACCGTCGCCGCCGACACCGCCGACGCCGCCGTCCCGCGCGACGACGTGCTGCGGCGGCGGCTGTCCCGCGTGGGACTCGGCCCCAAGACGCTGCGCCGCCGTCCCGACGGCGACGACCTGGACGTCGAGGCGCTCATCGACCTGTTCGCGGACGTGCGCTCCGGCCACTCGCCACCCGGGCACGTCTACCTGGAGCGCCGCAAGCTCGCCCGCGACCTCGGCGTCCTCGTCCTGCTCGACGCCTCCGGGTCCGCCGGGGACGCCGATCCGGACGGCCTCACCGTGCACGACCACCAGCGCCGGGCGGCCGCGACACTGGCCGCCACCCTTGAGGACCTCGGCGACCGGGTCGCCGTCCACGCCTTCCGGTCGCAGGGCAGGCACGCCGTCCACCTGCCCGCCGTGAAGACGTTCGGCCAGCGCTTCGACGCCCTCAGGCGGGCGCGCCTGAACCGGCTCCAGCCGTCCGGTTACACGCGGCTCGGGGCGGGCATCCGCGGCGCGGCCGAGATCCTCAGGGCCGAGGCCGGCACACCGCACCGGCTGCTGGTCGTCCTGTCGGACGGTTTCCCCTATGACGACGGCTACGAGGGCCGGTACGCGGAGGCCGACGTCCGCAAGGCCCTCGACGAGCTCCACGCCGACGGGGTCGCCTGCCTCTGCCTCTCCCTCGGCACCACCGCGTCCGCCGATGCGCTCGAACGCGTCTTCGGCTCCGTCGGCCACGCCGCCGCCCCGGCCCTGGCCGACTTGAGCCCGCGCATGGACGAACTGTTCCTGTCGGCGCTGCGGCGGCTTGCCGAGCCGAGGCCGCGACCGGGTTGACCGCGCCTCAGCCGGCGCGCGCGATCACACCGCCCGGCGGCCGGTACCGGGGCCCGGCCCGGCGGCGGCGCCGTCGCCGGGGTCGTCGGGCCGCCGGTCGCCTTCGAGGGCGCGGATCTCGCGCTCGACGACCGCGACGGTCTCGGCGTGGCCGATGTCGAGGTCGAACCCCTCCTCGATGTGCAGGAACCGGGAGATCCCGGCCATCAGCAGGATGAGGGAGGCGGGCGGCCACCGCCGCGAGTCGACGCCGTAGCCCTCCAGCACGCCCGAGAGCGTCTCGAGCTGGAGCGTCCGGAACTTCCGCGAATACGCGGCGATCTCGGCGCGGATGGCCTTGCGGTGGTTGGCCAGCGCGATGAACTCCATGGTGAGCGCGTTGCCGGAGAAGTCGTGGGTCAGCTCCCAGAGCGCCCACAGCGGCTGCGGCGACCGCAGCGCCCGCCGGAGCCGCTCCAGGCTCCGCTCGGCGCCGCGGCGGAAGAGCTCGACGAACAGGTTGTCCATCGTGCCGAAGTAGTAGAAGACCAGCGCGTTGTTGAGCCCGGCCTTCGCCGCGAGGCGGCGGGTGGTGACGGCGGCGTAGCCCTCTTCGAGCATGAGCTCCGCGGTGGCGTCGAGCAGGACGGTGCGCGTGGCCGATTCGTCGACGGGGCTCCGCCGTGCCGGCATGCGCGTCCCCTCCCCTTCGTCCGCGACTCTCGTTCCCAGTATGGCGGCACCGGCGGCGGCCGCCGACCCTTGCCCCGGCGCGCGTCCCGTGTTAGTCATATGACCAAGGATGTTAGTCGCTTGACTAACGCGGCGGGCCGGGAGACGGCCCGGCGTGCGCGGGCGAGATCGGCTCGGCGGGAAGGGCGGCCTCGAACCTGCCGGGCGGTGCCGGTGGCCTCCGTCGCCGGACCCGTCCACGAACGAGGAAGGACGCAGCGATGTCGCGTATCGGGAGACCCCGGCCTCGGGTGGCCGTGGTCACGGGCGGAGCGTCGGGCATCGGCGAGGCGGCCTGCCGCCACCTGGCCGGCCGGGGGCACCGCGTCGCCGTGCTCGACCTCGACGGCGACGGCGCGGACCGGGTCGCCAAGGCCCTGCGGGCGGACGGCGCGGAGGCGCTCGGCCTCGCCGCCGACGTCACCGACCGTCCCGCCCTGGACGCGGCGTTCGCCGCGATCCGGTCGGCGCTCGGGCCGACGGAGATCCTCGTGACCAGCGCCGGGCTCGTCGCCTTCGACCACTTCGAGCAGATCACGCCCGAGCGGTGGAACCGCCTCATCGACGTCAACCTCACCGGCACCTTCAACTGCTGCCAGGCGGCCGTGCCCGACATGGTCGCGGCGAACTGGGGCCGCATCATCACCATCGCCTCGTCCAGCGCCCAGCGGGGCTCGCCGGAAATGGCGCACTACGCGGCGGCGAAGGGCGGCGTCATCGTGCTGACCAAGTCCCTGGCCCGCGCCTACGCCCCGCACGGCGTCACCGCCAACAGCATCCCGCCGTCGGGGATCGAGACGCCGATGCAGCACCGGTCCCAGGCCGAGGGCCACCTGCCCTCCAACGACAGGATGGCCGCGGCCATCCCGCTCGGCCACCTCGGCACCCCCGACGACATCGCCGCGGCGGCCGCCTTCCTCGCCTCCGAGGAGGCCGGCTTCATCACCGGGCAGGTCCTCGGGGTCAACGGCGGGGCCGTCCTGTGACGCCGTCCGCGCGGCGCAGGATGGAGCCCCTGCCGGTCGCCGAGTGGGCCGACGAGCAGCGCGACCTGTTCCGCGGCGCCATCGCCCGCGCCGACCGCTACCTCACCGGCGCCGCCGACGCGCCCCCGCCGCCGCCGATCCTCGGGCTGCTCGCGCGGCATCCCCGGGTGGGCGCGACCTGGCTGGCGTTCAGCGGCACGCTCCTCGACGAAGGGACCCTCGACCCCCGCGACCGCGAACTGCTGATCCTGCGCGTCGGGTGGCGGACGCGCTGCCGGTACCTGTGGGCCCAGCACGTCGGCATGGGGGAGGCCGCGGGCCTGATGCCCGAGCAGCTCGCCGCCGTCCCCGCGGGCGCCGCCGCCGTGGTCTGGACGGAGCCCGACCGGGACCTCCTGCTCGCCGCCGACCAGCTCGTGGACGGCCACACGGTCGACGACGCCGTGTGGCGGCGCCTGTCGGCCCGCTTCGACGAGCGCGGGCTCCTCGAACTGCTCTTCGTCGCGGGCGGCTACGTCTGCCTCGCCATGATCCTGAACAGCGTCGGGCTGGAGCCCGCGGACGGGCCCGACCTGGACGCCGCCGCCCGCGGCGCCGCCGGAACGCCCACCCAGTGACCGCACCACCGAAGGAGGAGGGCCATGCCGCGATTCCCCAAACCGCCTGAAGGAAGCTGGACCCAGCACCATCCCGAGCTCGGCACGGGGCCGGTGTCCTACGAGGACTCGATCACCCCCGAGTTCTACGAGCGCGAGAAGAAGGCGATCTTCAGGCGCGCCTGGCTCAACGTCGGCCGGGTGGAGCAGCTCCCGCGCAAGGGCAGCCACTTCACCAAGAGCGTCGACGCCGCGGGCGCGTCGATCATCGTCCTGCGCGACCGGGAGGGGCAGGTCCGCGCCTTCCACAACATCTGCCGCCACCGCGGCAACAAGCTCGTCTGGACCGACGACCCCAAGCAGGACACCGCGGGCTTCTGCCGGCAGTTCACCTGCAAGTACCACGGCTGGCGCTACGACCTCGACGGCTCGCTGACGTTCATCCAGCAGGAGGGCGAGTTCTTCGACGTCGACAAGAGCCGGTACGGACTGGCGCCGGTGCACTGCGACGTCTGGGCCGGGTTCGTCTTCGTGAACTTCGCCCCGGAACCGGAGCAGACGCTGCGCGAGTTCCTCGGCCCGATGGTGACGGCGCTGGAGGGCTACCCGTTCGAGCGGCAGACGTCGCGCTTCGGGTACAGCACCACGATCCACGCCAACTGGAAGCTGTACATGGACGCGTTCGCGGAGTTCTACCACGCGCCCGTCCTGCACGCGAAGCAGTCGCCGGAGAAGTACTCCACGGCCGCCCAGCAGGCCGGTTTCGAGGCGCCGCACTACCAGATCGAGGACCCGCACCGGATGGTGAGCACGTCCGGCGTCCGCTTCTGGGAGATGGACAGCGAACTGGTCAAGCCGATGGAGATCCTGACCCGCAGCGGGCTGTTCGGCCCCTGGGACGACTACGACCTCGGCGAGATGCCGCACGGCGTCAACCCGGGCAAGTGCGACCCGTGGGGCCTGGACTCCTTCCAGCTGTTCCCCAACTTCGTGATCCTCATCTGGAGCCAGGGCTGGTACCTCACCTACCACTACTGGCCGACGTCCTACAACACGCACGTGTTCGAGGGGAACGTCTACTTCCTGCCGGCCGCCAACGTCCGCGAGCGCATCGCCCAGGAGATGGCCGCGGTGACGTTCAAGGAGTTCGCGCTCCAGGACTCCAACACCCTCGAAGCCACCCAGATGATGCTCGAGACCCGGTACATCGACCGCTTCCTGCTGAACGACCAGGAGATCCTCTGCCGGCACCTCCACAAGGTCGTCGGCGACTGGGTCGACGACTACGAGGGGGCGCGCGAATGAGCCCGCTGCTGCCGAGCCGGTTCGCGGACCTGGAGCCGTTCGCCGGGAGATGGTGCCTTCCCACCGAGCGCGAGCGGTACGACGCCCGGATGGCCAGTACGACGGAGGAGATGCAGGCGTTCTACGACGCGGTCGTGCCCCGCGCCGAGGAGGCGATGGCCTACCTCGAAGGGCTCGCGTTCGACGCGCTGCCCGACGACGCGCTGAACCTCCTGCACCTGCTGTACTCGATGATCCAGGTGTCGTTCCCCGTGGAGGTGTGGCGCCAGCCGCGCGTCCCCGACAGCGGCTCGTCGACCTTCGACTGCATCGTCGAGCCCGTGCCGTGACCGACCCGGCCGCGTCGTCCGCGGGGGGACGGCCCCTCCCGCCCCCGGGGGAGCCTCCGGCGGCGCCGATCGTGCTGCGGGCCGCCCGCTGGGCGGACGTCGACGCGGGCGTGGTCCGGTCGCCGGCGGTGCTCGTGGTGGCGGGGGACCGCATCGTCCAGGTCGGTCCCGGCGCGGCCCCCGCCGGCGCGACCGAGATCGACCTGGGCGACATGACGCTGCTCCCCGGGCTGATGGACATGGAGCTCAACCTCCTGATCGGCGGCCCGGAGACCCCGACGGGCCTGCCGCTGCCGATGCACGGCGTCCAGGACGACCCCGCGTACCGCACGATCCGGGCGACCCTCAACGCGCGCACCACGCTGCTGGCCGGCTTCACGACCGTCCGCAACCTCGGCCTGATGGTCAAGACGGGCGGCTACCTCCTGGACGTCGCGGTGCGGCGCGCCGTCGACCAGGGCTGGGTGGACGGCCCCCGCATCGTCCCGGCGGGCCACGCGGTCACCCCGTACGGCGGCCACCTCGACCCGACCGTGTTCCAGCGCCTGGCCCCCGGGATCATGCCCCTGAGCATCGGCGAGGGCATCGCCAACGGCGTGGGGGAGGTGCGCGCCTGCGTCCGCTACCAGCTCCGCCACGGCGCCAAGGTGATCAAGGTGTCGGCGTCGGGCGGCGTCATGTCGCACAGCACCGGCCCCGGGTCCCAGCAGTACTCCGACGAGGAGCTGGCGGCCATCGCGGACGAGGCGCACCGCGCGGGCGTCCGCGTGGCCGCGCACGCGATCGGAGACCAGGCGGTGCGGGCGTGCGTCCGGGCCGGCATCGACTGCATCGAGCACGGGTTCCTGGCCGGTGAGGAGACCCTCCGCATGATGGCGGAGCACGGCACCTTCCTGGTGTCGACGACGTACCTCACCGACGCCATGGACATCGAACGCGCCGCACCGGAACTCCGCAAGAAGGCGGCCGAGGTGTTCCCCCGCGCGAAGACGATGCTCCCCAAGGCCCTCGCCGCGGGCGTGAAGATCGCCTGCGGCACCGATGCCCCGGCCGTCCCGCACGGCGACAACGCCAAGGAACTGGCCGCGCTCGTCTCGCGCGGGATGACCCCGGCGCAGGCGCTGCGGGCGGCGACCGTCACCGGCGCGGAGCTGGTCGGGCTGGACGACGAGCTGGGCCGGCTCCGCGAAGGCTGCCTCGCCGACGTCATCGCCGTCCCCGGCGACCCCTTCCACGACATCACCGTCACCCAGGACGTCCGCTTCGTCATGAAGAACGGCCGCGTCTACAAGAGCCCTCCGACCCGCTGACCGTGAGGAACCGCCATGCCCCGAGGCGTGCTGATCGTCGAATCGCGTCCCGCTTCCCCCGCGGAGCTCTCCGCCTACCACGACTGGTACGACAACAAGCACATCCCCGAAGTCCTGCGGCTGGAGGGCTTCGTCGCCGCCCGGCGATTGGAGTCCCTCGACGGCGAGACCTTCACCGTGATCTACGAGATCGACGGCGACGTCCAGGCGGCCCGCGCGGCGCTGAACCGGGCGCAGGCGTCCGGAGCGATGTCGCGGCCGGAAGGCGTGCAACTCGACCCGCCCCCGGCGGTCCGCTTCCTCCGCGAGACCAGCGTCCGCCCCACCCCGCGACATGCTCCGTGAGTTCGAGACCTCAGACGTGCACCGGCCAACGGGGCCGCTTCGCCTGGTCGCTCAGCTCGCCGTCCTGTAGACGAAGCCCTCGATCGATGTCACCGTCTCGGCGCGGTTGTCGCGGTGTCGCATGCAGTACCGCGTGGGGTACCAGCCCGAGCGCTCATACGCCCGCGGCAGCTTCATCGGAACGCAGCGGTCGTCGATGGCGCCGCTGCGCAGCCCGTTGTACTGAGTGAGGTTCACCATCGGCTCGTAGAAGGTGACCCTGCCGTTCCAGGTACCGTAGATGAACGAGGACGTGAATTTCGCCCCATGGAATTCGGGGGCGGTTGTGTCGACCAGGTGGTTGCCCATTCCCGGCTCGACGGCGTCCGTGTCCTTGTAGTCGGGGTGCAGGTACTTCGCGGCCGGGAGGACCTTGCCCTTGCGGTAGTCGTCGCAGTTGGTGAGCTGCGGGCACGGCCCGGGGCGGATCGCCAGACGCTCCGCTTCGGGATTCATGTAGAAATGGACGTCGAAGTGCGCCACGTCCCATACGTGGGGAGGCATGTGCCCCATCGGATTCCAGTTGGCCAGGACGTAGGTGAACGGCGAGTCGACCCTCTCCCTGAACTCCGGGTTCAACCGGAGGGACCTCTCATGCCCGCCCGTGCATTCACGGTGCTGGTCGACGGCGCCGTCGCCGTCCTTGTCGTAGCACCAGATCCCGCTCGTGGGCGGTTCGTACGGAAGACCGTCGTAGGTACTGTCCTTGGCGAGGAGCCCGATGACCAGCGGGGTCTTCCCCTTCGTCTGCGAGAACGCGGTGAGCCTCCCGTTCCCGAGGGACGCGCTCTGCCCGTACTGGGCACAGGGCCCGGGGTAGGACGGCGAACGGGCGAGCAGCCCGCCGACGACCCGCTCCGGCACCTCCACGGTCTTCTCGACACGCGGGTTGCTCTGCGGCACCGCGCAGACCGTGACACGCGAGTCGGCGGCCCCCATAGCGGGATTCGCACCGAATGCGACCGGCAATCCCGTGAGCAACAGAAGCCCGGTTGCTCTACGGCTCCGCAAGACCGTCCGCCGACCCAAGAAAGCCATACCCGCTCCCGGTAGTCACCCTAAGAAATCACCAGCCGAAGCCAAGAATTCAAAGGGCCCGCTTCCTCTGTCAAGCGCACTGGCGGGGGCCAGGCCGTGTCAATGAAAGACTTTTACCCGAGGCGGCGGCAGGGCCGCGCCGGTTCGCCGCGGCCCTGCCGGTCTTCCGCCGTCCGCCTACCGCGCCCGGACGGTGTAGGTCAGGTGCGCCACCCTCGGGGAGGGCTCCGCGCGGACCTGCTCCAGGGCCACGCGGCCCGCGTCCACGCCCTCGAACAGGCGGACTCCGGAGCCGAACAGCACGGGCGACAGCGCGATCGTGAACTCGTCGATCAGGCCGGCGTTCACGTACTCCAGGATCGTCGCGCCGCCGCCGGCGATGCGGACGTCCCGGTCGCCGGCGGCCTCGCGGGCCTGGTCGAGCGCCGCCTCGATGCCGTCGTTGACGAAGTGGAAGGTTGTCCCGCCCGGCCGCTCCCAGGGGTCGCGCTTCTCGTGCGTCACGACGAAGACCGGCGTGTGGAACGGCGCCTCCTCCGGCCACATCCGCTCGCCGGCGTCGAACATGCGCTTGCCCATCACGCTCGCGCCGGTGCGCTCGAACGTCTCCCGCACGATGTCGTTGTCGCGCCCCTCCTCACCGCCCTCCCCGAGCTTCAGGTTCTCCCGGAAGAACCGCTGCGGGAACACCCACCGCTGCAGTTCCATCCATTGCCGCCCCATCAGCTCCTCGCTGGTCTCGGGCGCGATGAACCCGTCCAGCGACATCGACACGCTGAAGAACACCTTTCCGGCCATCAGTTCTCAGCCCCCCTTCCGGACGATCTCGGTGACGTAGGCGGCCAGGTTGCCCAGGGTCTGCCGGCCGGCCTCGACCGCGTGGTACTTCTCGACCGCCTCGTCGCGCAGCTCCCTGGTGGGGAACACCGTGCGCATCTCGATCCGCGTCGCCGCACCGTCGGGCTCGAACGTCAGGACCGACTCGAAGGCGTTCGGGTCGTCGCGGGACTCGCCGTGGAGCAGGGCGATCCGCTCCGACGGGGCGATCTCGGTCCAGGAGATCCACTCGGAGTAGTCCGTCCCGTCCGGTCCGTGCATCACGAAGTCCCACTCGCCGCCGACGCGGAACTCGAACGCCTGTGTCGTGGTGCTGAACCCCTCCGGGCCCCACCACTGCGACAGGTGCCGCACCTCGGTGAACGCCTCGAAGACCAGCTCCCGCGGGGCGTCGATGACCCGGGAGATGACGATCTCGCGGTCGGCCGCCGCGGACTGCGCCGGCGCTCCTCGTCCTGTCGTGCTCATCGGCTATTCCTCCTGCCTTGCCTGCTTCAGGTCCTGCACGTACGCGTCCAGCCGGTCGAAGCTCTCGTTCCAGAACCGCTCGAACCCGCCGGCCCACTCGTGGACGGGCCGCAGCCCGCGGGCGTCGAGGCCGTACAGGCGCTGCTTGCCCGCCCTGCGGTCGCGCACCAGCCCGACCTCGCGGAGCACCCGCAGGTGCTTGGACGCTCCCGGCTGGGTCATTCCCAGCTCCCGGGCCAACTCGGTCACCGGGCGCTCGCCCGCCCGCAGCAGCACCAGGATCTCCCGGCGCTGCGGCTCGGCGATCGCGTTGAAGACGTCCGACGTCGTCGCTGCTCGTGCCATGCTCCCAATCATATGCCCATATCGGCATGTGTCAATCCGGGAGGGTCGGGCGCGTCCTGCCCGGACGCCATGTATCATCCACGGGTGATGTCAGTTGAGACTGATGTGTTGAGGCTGCTGGCCGACCCGCTGCGTGCGCGGATCGTGTCGCTGCTGGCGGTGGAGGCGTTGTGCAACTGCCACCTCGTGGAGGAGACCGGCGCCAGGCAGACCAACATCTCCAACCACCTGCGGGTACTGCGTGAAGCCGGGCTCGTGGACACCGAGCCCTGCGGGCGGTTCACCTACTACCGGCTGCGTCCGGAGGCGCTGGAGCACCTGGCCTCCGAACTGGGCGCGTTGGCGGCCGCCGCCCGCGAGGCCCGGTCCCTCCGGCGGAAGAGGCCCTGCACGTGACCGGCACGCAGGAGGCGGGCGCCGCCACGCGTCCGGGGGAAGCGGGGGTGGTCGCCGGGCTGTCGACCCTCGACCGGTTCCTGCCGGTGTGGATCGTCGCGGCGATGGCGCTGGGACTCGGGCTCGGACGCGCCGTCCCCGGACTGGACGACGCGCTGGCCGAGGTCGAGGCCGGCGGGATCTCGCTGCCGATCGCCCTCGGCCTGCTGGTGATGATGTACCCGGTGCTGGCCAAGGTCCGCTACGACCGGCTGGACACCGTCACCGGCGACCGCCGTCTCATGCTCGCCTCGCTGCTGCTGAACTGGGTGGTCGGGCCCGCGCTGATGTTCGCGCTGGCCTGGCTCCTGCTGCCGGACCTGCCCGAGTACCGCACCGGTCTGATCATCGTCGGGCTGGCCCGCTGCATCGCCATGGTCGTCATCTGGAACGACCTGGTCTGCGGCGACCGGGAGGCCGCCGCCGTCCTGGTCGCCCTCAACTCGGTCTTCCAGGTCGTCGCGTTCGGCGTGCTCGGCTGGTTCTACCTGCGGGTCCTGCCCGGGTGGCTGGGCCTGGCGACCGACGAGGCGGACTTCTCCGTCGGCAAGATCGTGGTCAACGTGCTGGTGTTCCTGGGCGTCCCGCTGGCCGCCGGCTACCTCACCCGCCGCTTGGGTGAACGCGCCCGCGGCCGCGCGTGGTACGAGGAGCGGTTCCTGCCCCGGATCGGCCCCGTCGCGCTGTACGGGCTGCTGTTCACCATCGTCATCCTGTTCGCCCTCCAGGGCGACACCATCACCGGCCGGCCCGCCGACGTCGCCCGCATCGCCCTGCCGCTGCTGGCCTACTTCGCGCTCATGTGGGGCGGGTCCTTCGCTCTCGGACGCGCCGTCGGGCTGCCCTACCCGCGCACCGCGACGCTCGCCTTCACCGCCGCCGGGAACAACTTCGAGCTGGCCATCGCCGTCGCCATCGGCACCTTCGGCGTCGCCTCCGGGCAGGCCCTGTCGGGCGTGGTCGGGCCGCTGATCGAGGTTCCGGTCCTGGTCGGTCTGGTGTACGTGTCGCTGTGGCTGCGCCGCCGGTTCCAGCCCGACCCGCCCACCGCCGCCGACCGGCCCGGCCCCGGACAGCGAAGGAACGCCGATGACTGATCAGGCCCGCTCCGCCAAGCCCAGCGTCCTGTTCGTCTGCGTGCACAACGCCGGACGCTCCCAGATGGCCGCCGCCTACCTCACCCACCTGGCCGGAGACCGGATCGACGTCCGCTCCGCCGGGTCCGCGCCCGCCGACCGGGTCAACGCGGCGGTGGTCGAGGCGTTGGCGGAGGAGGGCATCGACATCTCCGCCGAGACGCCCAAGGTCCTCACCGTCGACGCCGTCCAAGCCTCGGACGTGGTCATCACCATGGGCTGCGGCGACACCTGCCCGGTCTTCCCCGGCAAACGCTATCTGGACTGGACCCTCGACGACCCCGCCGGACAGGGCCTCGACGCCGTCCGCCCGATCCGCGACGAAATCCGCAGGCGCATCGAAAGCCTGGTCGGCGAACTGCTGCCGGAGAGCTGAAGACAACGGGGCATGGCCAAGCGCGGGGCGTGTGCTCCTGCTCGGTCTGGCCGGGCCAGAACCGGCCCGTCACGGACGCGCGGTGGCGCGCCCCGGCCGCCTGACTCGGCGGCCAGGGCGGCTTCGGCCGCCTGACTCGGCGGCTATCCGCACATGTCAGCGCCTCCTGACGGAGATCCGGGGGGTCCGGTGGTCCCAGGGCATCGCCTGCTCCAGCCGGTCCGCGATCCTGAACAGCAGGTCTTCCCGCCCGTAGGGCGCGATGATCTGCACGCCGACCGGCGGCCCGCCGTCGCCTCCGCCCAGCGGCAGGCTGATCGCCGGCTGACCCCTGAAGAACGCGCCCACCGACCGGGTCACGCGGTTCTGCGCGCCGAACGCGGCCATCATGTCCAGCGCGCTGTGCTCCTTCGCGACTCGCAGGAGCTGCCTGGAAACCGCTTCCAGCCTGGCCGGGTCGGGGCGGCTGGGGCTCAGGAGCAGAGCCGAAGCGCACGCCACCGCCGTCGCCGTCGTGCATTGCATGACGGCTTCCCAGTCGATGACCGGCCGCGCCTCCGTGACGGCGTGCCCCATCTGCTCCAACGTCCGGCCGACTCGGACCGTCGCCCACGCCCCGCTCCAGATCCCATGGATTTCGCGTCGGCCCGTATCTGACCGATTCGGTGGAGAAGCTGAGCGTCATCTCCGGCACGGTGGTGAGTGCCCAGGGTGACCAGTCCGGCGGCCCGGAACCGGGCCATCAGACCGCTGTCGTGCCGGGCGGTCGCGCCTTGCAGGGCCCGGCTTCCGAGGGAGAACGGAATCCCCTTCGCCACCGGCCCGTGGTCCTTGATGAGGAACGGGACCCCGGCGAAGGGCCCGTCCGCGGCATGGTCGAGCGCCGGGCTGAACAGCGGCAGCGCCAGGCCGTTCACCTCGGCGTCCGCCGCGGCCAGCGCCTCGCGCGCCACGGCCTCCACCTCGTCGGCGGTGACCTCTCCCGCCTTGATCAGTTCGCGGAGCCCGATCGCGTCACAGCGCGCGTACTCGTGGAGTTGCATGAGAAGTCCTTCTGGGACGTCATGGACGTCCGTATCGATCACAGAAGGATTCGGTGTCGCCCGAATCCCGTCGCTCATTCGGGTCGGCGTCGCTCGGTGAACCGAGTCGCCGTTCCGGCAAACGGCATCGACAAGGGGACGGTCTCGACCGGGCCTTCGGCTCCGGGACCGTCCCCTTTCAGGGATCGAGGTACTTCTACGCTCGCAACATTGGTCTCAGCCTCACAGAGGCCGTTCGCCGCCGTCAACCGAAATATCAGGGACTTTCTGTAGTCGGGCACTGCGAGTTCAACCCGGTGGCGCTCTTGCGCCGCGCGTTGTGCTTTTGCGGGCGCGTCAATCGGTCCGGGTGCGGAGGCTCCGCGCCAGGGCGGGGATCATCACCGTCGCGGCGACGAGGTGGAGCCCGAGGAGGGCGGTGACGGTGGCGGTGCTCGCCCCGGAGAGGAAGGGCGGGACCAGCGAGACCACTGTCAGTGGCACCGCCGTCCCCACGAATCGCTCGGCGGGGCGAGCGCTCCAGCGAAGAAGGGCGACGGCGATGCCGATGCCCACGACCGAGAAGAAGCCGGTCACCACGGCGATCCCGGACAACGGGATCGACTCGCCGCCCTCGGGGGCCTCGAAGTCGACGCCGGCGGCCTGGGCGAGCGCGGCGGCGAGGGTGGTGGCCGCCATCGCCGCGAGCGCGGCGATGAAGCCGGCGCCGGCGAGCCCGCGGAGTCGACGGGGGCGGCCCGATTGAGGGCCTGCGACGATCCCGGTTTCGTTCATGCCGTCCATGTCGTCCTCGGTCATTCGGGCGTAGGGGTGTCGGCCGGGAGGCGCTCCGGCAGCCCGAGGCGCAGGAACTGGTCGTCGTGGAACGTGACGATCTCGGTGATCGCCCCGCCGGTGACGCGCAGCACGTCGACGGTCAGCGGCAGGTACGCGCCCTCCCGCTGCCGCCAGAGGTAGAAGGCGACGGCGGGCTGCCGGTTCACCGCGGTCTGGACGGCGCGCAGGCCCTCCATGCCCTCGAAGCCGTCCTCGACCCAGTCGTTCACCACCGCGTCGCGGCCGACCCGCAGGCCCGGCGTGGGCGGCATCGAGCACCGGACGTCGTCCCGCAGCAGTGCGGCGAGCGCCCCGACGTCCGTGGCCACGCTGGCGTCGGTGAAGCGGCGCACGACCTCGCGCGTCCCGGCGTCCTCCTCGCCGCCGGCCCAGTCCTGCCGCTCGGCGGGCAGGTGCTCCCGCATGCCGGCGCGGGCCCGCTGCAGCGCGCTGTTCACGGAGTTGACGGAGTCCCCGAGGAGCCCCGCGACGTCCTTCGCCGGCCAGCCGAGGACGTCCCGCAGGATCAGCACCGCCCGCGGGCGCGGCGCGAGGTGCTGGACCGCGACCAGGTACGCGAGCTCGATCGTCTCCCGCGCGACGGCGACGGCCTCCGGCTCGTCGGCGTCGCCCGCGGGCAGCTCGTCGAGCAGCCGGTCCGGGTAGGGCTGCAACCACGGCACCTCGCCGCCGGTCGCGGGCTCCGGACGGCGCTTGGCGAGCAGGTCGAGGCAGGCGTTGGTGGCGATCCGGTACAGCCAGGCCCGGAACGTCGAGCGCCCCTCGAAGGTCTCCCGCCGCCGCCAGGCGCGCAGGAACGTCTCCTGCACGGTGTCCTCGGCGTCCTCGAACGACCCGAGCATCCGGTAGCAGTGCACGTGCAGCTCCCGCCGGTGCCGCTCCGCCAGACCCGAGAACGCCGGCTCGCCGACCTCGCCCAGACCGCTCACGCCCAGCTCCTCCAACCGCGTGTCCGCACTCATCGCGTCATCCTCTCGTCCCGTCGTATCCCGTCGTAGGTATGACGGCCGCGGGTGCGACAACTCATCACCGAGCCGTCCGGCATGGCGCATCCCGTGGCGGAGCACGGCGCGCGGTACGGCGAGGAGGACGCGCCCGGGGGAGCGGGCGCGCCCTTGACCGCGCGGGCGGTCAAGGGCGCGGATCCCGGACGCGGGCTCTGCCGTCAGCCGCTGCCGTAGACGCCGAAGTCGGTCAGGTGACCGGCGCCCTCGCAGTTGCCGCCGAACTTCCAGTACCCCGGGCCCTGCTTCGGGCCGTACCGCGTGCTGCCGTCGCTGCACGTGGTGTAGGCGCCGTACTGGCCCGAGTCGATGCGGACGTTGGCGCCCCAGGCCATGTCGTTGCTCCAGACGCCGTCGTAGGCATAGCCCTTGAGAGCGACGCGCCCGGCGGCGGTCTGGCCCTTCAGGGACTTCATGCCGGGCAGGGTCTGGCGGTCCTTGAGGACCTTCGCCGCGCCCTGGGTGGCGGTGGGCTCGGGCTTGGCGGCCGCCGAGGCGGTGGCGCCGGCGGTGGCCCCCATGACCAGCAGGCCGGCGGCGGCGGTGGTGGCCAGCCCGCGGCCGACCACTTTCGCGTTGAGGTGCATGACGTTCTCCCATCCGTCCCGCTGCTTCGGGCAGCGAGACCCTTGTGTCCGGCGGCCCGAACGGGCCGACGCGTCGGGCGGGCCCGCTCACGGCCGGGGTTCGTCGCCCCGGCGGCGGAGACCGGCCGGCGCCCTGGGAAGAGGAAAGCCCGGTCGTGAAGGTGTCCAACAGGGCGCTGGACGGGCTCGTCCGCCCTCGTCCGGGCCGCGGCCGGGAGCGGACGGAGGACGGCCACGACTGGACACGGATAGTCACCGCTCGGACACTGTCGGACAGGATTAGGGGATAATCAGCATCGGGACAGCGGATAACACGAGCGCAGAGGTCTGGCGTGACGATCAGCGATGATCCAGAAGCATCCCGGGGCGTAGGCCGGTCCGAGCTGGACTCGGTGGCGTGCACCGAGGAACTCGCGAGGCTGCTGGCCGAGCAGTACGCGCGGGCCGATGTGTCGCTGCGGGAGTTGGAGCTGCGGGCGAACAGGGCGGGCGGGACGCGGCTGCCGCGGGCGACGTGTTCGGACATGCTCGCCGGCCGCAGGTTCCCCAAGAAGGCGGTGATGGTGGCCTTCCTGCGGGCGTGTCACGTGCCCGAGGAGCAACTCCCCGACTGGCAGCGGGCATGGGAACGGGTGAAGATCTCCCAGGTCTCCGCTGCGCAGGTCTCCGCTGCGCAGGTCTCCATGGCGCAACCCTCCGGAGCGGAACAGGACGGACCCGCCCCCCGGGACTCTTCCGATGAGCCCGAGGCCGGCTGCGCTACGGCGAGCCGAGACGGTCGGCCGGTCATGGGCAAGCCCGTCCGAGACCGGAAACGGGCCCGGCGCCGCATCGGACTGCCGATCGGGCTGGCCGCCGCCACGGCCCTGGCCACCGCCATCGGCCTCCTGGTGCTCCACGACGGGGGCCCGCCTGTCCGGCGCCTGACCGACGACGGCCGTGCGTTCAGCAGAGGTGGGTCGAGCCGGTTCGTCGTGACGGTCGATCCGGCCCATACCGAGATACGGCTGACCCGCCGTCTTGACGCCATCATCGCGGGGCAGACCGCCACCGTCACCGTGGACGGGGCCCTGGCCGCGGTGTGGCAACCCCTGCACGGGGGACCCCGGATCTGGAAGGACCAGAGCGTCGTCCTCCCGTCCGCGCTGACCGCGGGCCGCCGTCGGCTCGCCATCACCAACACGTTCGTGTCCTCGGAGCTGGACTTCAACGAGTTCACCTACTTCGTCGACCAGAAGGTCAACGGCGTCTGGTCCCGGGCCGACACCGTCGACGTCGGCACAGACCACCCCGGCAGCGAAGCCGGACATCACTACCGCATCACCAATCAGACCTGGGTCGGAACGCGCCGCCTCAGCTACCGGGAATGAGGTACGCCCGCACCCGCGGCGCACACCGCCCGAGGCTCCCGCCCGGCGCGCGTACGGCATGGCGGGCCAGCCCTCGAGACTCGACCGTCCCTGAATCCAGTAGGAGAGCGTGATGCGATCGTCCGGCCGTACCGTGCTGCTGGTCACCGTCCTCATGGCGGCCATGGCGGCCATGGCGCACGTCGGCCCGGTTCTGGCGGCGGACACGGTGCGTCCGAGGGCGGTCATCGCCGCCGACTTCCCGGACCCGGACGTGATCCAGGCCGGGTCCACCGTCTATGCCTACTCCACGAGCAGTCCGGCGGGCACGGTTCCGGTCGCCGGCGCGCCGTCCGCCTCCGGACCGTGGACCATGCGCGGGGACGCCTTGGCCGCCCGGCCGTCCTGGGCGACGGAAGACGGCGGTTTCTGGGCACCGGACGTCTCCCGGCGCGCGGACGGCCGGTACCTCATGTACTTCACCGCCCCGAGCGCTGCGACCACTCCCACGCGCATGTGCATCGGCGCGGCCCTCTCGGCCGGGCCGCTCGGCCCGTTCCGGCCCGTCGGCGACGGTCCCCTCGTCTGCGACGCGAGCGAGGGCGGCGACATCGACCCGGCGAGCTTCGTCGACACCGGCGGAAAGAGGTATCTGCTCTACAAGAACGACGGGAACGCGCTGAACAACGGCACCCCGTCGATCATCTGGCTGCAGGAGGTGCACGCCGACGGGATCACCGTCACCGGCCCCCGCAGGGAATTGATCCGCAACGACCGCGCTGACGAGAACGGCGTGATCGAGGCACCGGTACTGATCAAACGTCCTACCGGATACGTGCTGCTTTACTCGGGCGGCTCATATTGCGGCGACGGATACTTCACGGGCTACGCTGCTTCCCCCTCGCTCACGGGGCCTTTCCGTAAGGCGTACCGGCCGCTGATGACGACCGGAACCTTCGGCGGTGCTGTGCGGGGCCCCGGCGGCGCCGACGTGCTCGGCGACCGCATCTTCTTTCACGGCTGGGTGGGGGACTGCCCCGGAAAGGGAGCGCGCTGGACGTACACGGCCGGCCTGGGCTGGGCGGACGACCACCCCGTCGTGCGGGGGGAGCCGGGGGCGCCATGAGGTCGAGGCCGACGGAATAACGCTGGTGCGATGCCTGCTGTAGCGACCGACGAAGCACACGAGGGAGAGAACATGGCAACCGAGAGGGCACTGCTCGCAGGTGGCTGTTTCTGGGGGATGGAAGAGCTGTTCCGCCGGCAGCCCGGCGTGGTCTCCACGCGGGTCGGCTACAGCGGCGGCGACGTGCCGAACGCCACCTACCGCGACCACGGCTCCCACGCCGAGACCATCGAGGTCGTCTACGACCCCGACCAGACCGACTTCCGGGCGCTGCTGGAGTTCTTCTTCCAGATCCACGACCCGACGACCGTGAACCGGCAGGGCAACGACATCGGCATGAGCTACCGCTCCGCGATCTTCTACACCTCGGACGAGCAGCGGACGGTCGCCGAGGACACCATCGCCGACGTCGACGCCTCCGGCCTGTGGCCGGGCAAGGTCGTCACCGAGGTGACCGCCGCGGGCGACTTCTGGGAGGCCGAGCCGGAGCACCAGGACTACCTGCAGAAGTACCCGAACGGCTACACGTGCCACTTCCCCCGCCCCGGCTGGAGGCTGCCCAAGCGGGCCGCCCGAGCCTGACGCGGCGGGACGGGCGCGCCCGCGGCGCCGTGGGTCCTGGTGGGAAAAGGGCTCCGGGTACGCGTGCCGTGGGCGATGATCGCTCCCATGTACGAGATCACGTCCCATCAGGTCGAGCGGACGCGTGTCGACCGGGCGCTCACCGACATCGGGCGCCGGATCTTCAGCCGCTGGCACGCGATGCGGTGGGGTGACGACGTCTCCCCCGAGGCGTTCGCCGGGGTCTGCGATGAACTGCTGGACCACGTCGCCGCCTGTTCCCTGGGCGACCCGGCGCTGGCGAGCGCGGAGGCGCGCAAGGCCCTGCGGACCGCGGCGGAATGCGCGGCGGCCGTTCTGGACCGCAGGCTCTGGCCGAACGGCGACTTCGACGTCGACTTCCCCGTCGTCACCCTGTCCGACGGCCCCGCGAGGCTCACCAGCCCCGACACGTCCTACTCGATGGCCCGGCCGCAGACGCCGCCTGTCGCCGAGTGGGTCAGGTCGTTCGCGCTGTGCCTGATCAGCAGCGCGTTCGAGGTGCCGTGGCGGCGCGGCATCGTCCTCAAACTCGACATCGCGCCCGTGATCGACGCCGCGCTCGCCGATTCCGCGGCGGCGCTGGCCATGATGGACGCGCTGGCCGGCTACCTCGTCGACGGCGACGTCCCGCCGCTGGTCGTCAAACCCGATCCGCGGGCCCGCGCGCGGGCCGCGCTCCGGCTGGACGAAGCCGGCCCGCTCACCGGCGACGAGCGCCTGCTGCGCGTGCTGCTGGAGGACGACCGGCGCGCCTTCGAGGAGGCCCTGGCCGCCCGGCTGGCCGAGTACCGCGACGGCGTCGGCGACGACCCCGAGCCCAGGTCGCTGCTTCCCCTCACCGCCCTCGCCCTGGCGAATCTGGCCGTCTTCGCGCACGGCTGGCCGCTGGACGTCCGGTCCGGCTATCTGCCCGAGGGCCTCCTGCTGGAGCCGCCCGCCGATGAGGCGCCGGCCGGGACGCGGCCGGTGCCCGTTCCGTCCCGGCACAGCCTGCCCGATCTCGACGTCCGGCTGCGCGACGCCGACGTGCTGGAACCGGCGGAGGGCCTGCGGCTGCTGGAGCGGCTGCTGGAGGCGCGCACCGGAGCCCCGGACCCCCGCCTGACCGCCCCGCCCGGCGACGCCGCCCGGCTGGTGGCGATGTGCGGCGGATCCCCGGACGCGATCGAGGTGATCGCCGCGCTGCTGGCCGTCCATCCCGGTCTTCCTCTCGCGGACGCCCGGACGCGGCTTGCGGAGGCCGGCGGGTCCGGCCCGGTCGAGACGGTCGTCCGGTACGCCTACGGCCGCCTCGGCGATGTCCAGCAGCGGGTGCTGCGGCTGATGACCCTCGATCCCGGCCCCGCGATCTCTACTTCCGCCCTCGCCGCTCTCACCGCGCTGCCGGAATCCCGGGCCCTCGCCGCCGTGGAGGCGCTGGCTCAGGCGCGCCTGGTGGAGGCGGGGGAGCCGTACGGGCGGTGGCGGCCGCACGCCCTCGTCCGCGCGCACGTCTCCGCCCTCCCCGCCGCGGACGGGGACGACGGCGCGCTCGCCCGGCTGCTGGAGCACTACCGGGCCACCGCCGTCGCCGCCGACCGCCGGCTCCGCACCGGCGTGGCCGACCGCAGGCGGAGGTTCCCCGGCCGGGACGACGCGCTGGTCTGGCTGGACACCGAACTGCCCAACCTGATCGCCGCCGCCCGCACCGCCGTCGACACCGGCCACCCACGCGTCACCCGTGACATCGCGCTGGCCCTGAGCGAGTACCTGAGCCTGCGGCGCCGCTTCACCGACCGGCTGGACGTGTCCGCCCTCGCCCTGGAGGCGGCCCGCGGGGCCGCGGACCAGCCCGCCCTGGCCGCCGGACTGAACGCGCACGGGATCGCCCTGCGCGATCTGCGCCGGTTCGAGGAGGCGATCGCCGCCCACACCGAGGCCGCCGAGATCTCCGGCCGGACCGGCGACCGGCTCGGCGAGGCCGTGGCGCTGAACAACCGCGGCAGCGCCCTGCGCTGCACGGGGCGGTCCGAGGAGGCGATCGCCGCGCACACCGGCGCCGCCGGCATCTACCGCGAGATCGGAGACCGGAGCCGTGAGGGCCTGGCGCTCAACAACCTCGGGATCGCCCTGCGCGATGTCCAGCGGTTCGAGGAGGCGGTCACCGTCCTCACCGAGGCCGCCGAGATCTTCGGCCGGACCGGCGACCGGCGGCGGGAGGGCCTGGCCGTGAACAACCTCGGCGGCGCCCTGCAGAAGGTGCGGCGGCTGGACGAGGCGATCGCGGCGCACACCGGCGCCACCGGGCTCTTTCGCCAAGCCGGCGACCGGCACGGCGAGGCCACGGCGTGGCACGGGCTGGGCTTGGCGCTGCACGCGGCGGGACGACCGGAGGACGCCGCCTCGGCGACGGGGAAGGCGGCCGCGGCCTACCGCGACGCCGGCGACGACCACGGGCACCAGCGAACCCTGGCCCTGCTGGAGCGGATCCGAGCCCATCAGGGCGACGGAGGGTGACCGCATACGCGGGGCTCAGGTGGACGACTTGACTTAAATCGGGAAATGTAGCGGAAAGTCACTCCTTGGCCACGGTACAGCACCTAGGGTCGTGCGCATCCCCGAGAGAACGTGCGCGAGGGTGCGCACGGCAAGGAGACGTTTCCCTGTGAAGTTCAGCTACGCCATGCTCCCCGACTATCCGCTTTCGGAGTCGATGGCCTCGATCGAGCTCGCCGACGAGCTCGGGTTCCACGCGGTGTACGCGGCCGACGAGCCGTGGCACAAGGACCTGTGGCTGCTGTTCGCCGCGGC
The DNA here is from genome assembly GCF_041951365.1 of Actinomadura sp. GTD37. Taxonomy (NCBI): domain Bacteria; kingdom Bacillati; phylum Actinomycetota; class Actinomycetes; order Streptosporangiales; family Thermomonosporaceae; genus Actinomadura; species Actinomadura sp. GTD37. Next base: position 251,190 of record NZ_JBGNUS010000005.1, on the reverse strand, counting down.
CGCGGCGAACACCTCGCGGATCCGGCTCGGCCCGTCGGTGTCGGCGGTGACGCTGCGCGAGCCGTCGCTGATCGCCCAGGCCGCCGCGACGCTGGACGAGCTGACCGGCGGCCGCGCCGAGGTCGTGCTGGGCAGCGGCAACTTCGGCGTGCTCGCCCAGTACAAGATCGACTGGACGAAGACCAAGCCGCTCAGCCGCGTCAAGGAGGCCGTCGCGGTCGTCCGGACCCTGCTGGACGAGGGCTCCATCACCCGCGACGGCGAGTTCTTCTCCTACGACGGCCTGTTCACCTTCGCCCGTCCCGTCCAGGAGCGGCTGCCGGTCAAGATCGGCGCGATGCGCGGGCCGAAGTCGTTCGAGGCGGCCGGGGAGCTGTCCGACGGCGTCCACCACGCGCTCAGCTACTCCCGCGCCGCCTACGAGTACGCGGTCGAGCACGTCAAGGCGGGCGCCGAGCGCGCGGGCAAGGACTGGCGGACGCTCGACATCGGCGCCTGGGTCGTGTTCGCGGTCGGCCCGGACTCGGCGGCGGCCAAGGAGGCGGCCCGCAGCATGGTCGGCCTGTACGCCTCGGCGATGCCGCCCGAGCAGCTGGTGCGCAACGGCGTCGACCCGGCGGACATGGCCCCGATCATCGAGGCCATCGGCGCGGGCGACCTGGCCAAGGGCATCGAGATGACCAGCCCGGAGATCACCGAGAAGCTGTCGCTGGCCGGCACCCCGGACGAGGTCCGCGCCAAGATCGCCTCCGAGATCGCGCCGACCGGTGTCAACCACATGATCTGCGCCATCACCGACCCCGGCCTGGTGAAGTCCTTCACCGGCCGCGACCTGACGGGCGTCCCCGACGTCAACGGGCAGCTCCGCCTGATCCACGACCACCTGATGCCCGCGTTCGAGTAACCCCGGCCGCGCTCGTGGAAGCGGGGCTGTGCGGACCGTTGCCCGCACGGCCCCGCGACACGTCCATCGCGATGGACGGTCGTGCGGTCACTTGACGGCGACGCCGCCGTAGACCCAGGCGCCGCCGCTCGCCGCGGCCTCGGCGGCGTCGGCGTGCCACCGGTTGACCTTGACCAGGCCAGGTTCGACGAGGGCGAGGCCGTTGAACAGGCGCAGGATCCGGTCGTGGTCGCGGAAGACCATGGGCGCCGAGGCGTTCTCGTAGGCGGACTCGATGATCTCGACGAGGTCGGCGGGGCGGTCGTCGAGGGTGCTGTGGGACAGGACGAGGTGGCTGCCGGGCGCCATGCGGTCGGTGAAGGCGGCGACGATGCCCGCGGGGTCCTCGGCCTCGGTGACGAAGTGCAGCATGGCGTTGAAGATGACGCCGACCGGGCGGTCGAAGTCGATGAGGCGGGTCACCGCGTCGGAGGTGAAGACGGTCTCGGGGGCGCGCATGTCCGCCTGGAGCGCGGCGGTGCGGTCGTCGGCGGCCAGCAGGGCGCGGGCGTGCACGATGACGATCGGGTCGATGTCGACGTAGACGACGTGGGCGTGCGGGTGGACGCGCTGGGCGATCTCGTGGACGTTGCCCTGGTTCGGCAGTCCCGCGCCGAGGTCGATGAACTGGTCGATGCCCTGCTCGGCGACGTGGGCCACGGCGCGGCCGAGGAAGCGGCGGTTCGCGCGCAGGGCCTCGACGCCGTCCGGGATGGAGGCGATGAGGTGGCCGGCGAGCTCGCGGTCGGCGGCGTAGTTGTCCTTGCCGCCGAGCACGTAGTCGTACATGCGGGCCACGTTGGGGGTGGTGGGATCGATCCCCTGCGGCACGCCTGGCTCTTGCGTCACCGGTGGTTCCCGTCTGCCGTGGTGGTGGGTCGTCATTAACGATCATAGATGGTGAGATCTTGTGTAAGTGGTGATTTGCCGAGGTCGTTGTGCCACGATGGCGCTGATCCGGCCCTCGCATGGAGCGCGAATGGAATTCAGCCTTAACGGCAAGCTCGTCGACGTCGGCGCCGAGCCCGAGGAGACCGTGGCGCAGGTGCTGCGGGAGCGGGCGGGGCTGACCGGGACCAAGGTCGCGTGCGGCACGGGCGTGTGCGGCGCCTGCACCGTCCTGGTGGACGGGCGCACGGCGGCGAGCTGCCTCATGCCGGCCGGCGCGGCGGCGGACCGCGAGGTCACGACCGTGGAGGGCCTCGGCGGCGACCATCCGGTGCAGCGGGCCTTCGCCGCGCACGACGCGCTGCAGTGCGGCTACTGCACGCCGGGCTTCGTGGTGGAGGCGGCGGCGTTCATGGACCGGTGGCGGGCCGAGCACGGCACGGCCGAGCCGTCCCGGGAGCAGATCGCCGCGGCGCTGGCCGGTCACCTGTGCCGCTGCGGAGCGTACGCCGGCGTCTACGCGGCGGTCGCGGCGGCGTGCGCGGGCGAGCACGACGACGGCGGCGAGGGCGCGGCGGCGCCGGTGCGCGTGGAGGCCCTCAGCAAGATCACGGGCGCGGCGCGGTACACGGCGGACGTCGTCCTGGAGGGGCAGCTCGAAGGTGTGATCGTGCGGTCGCCGCACCCGCACGCGAAGGTGGGGGAGATCCGGTACGACGGCCCGCTGACCGAGCTGCTGCCGCCGGACCGCGTCGTCCGGTACGCGGGCCAGCCCGTGGCCGCGGTCGCCGCGCCCACCAGGGCCGAGGCGCTGGCGGCGGCGGCGCGGGTCGAGGTGGACTACGCGGTGCTGCCCGCCGTGCTCTCGGCGGAGGACGAGACCGTCGTCTACCCGACCGGGGAGTCGCGCAAGGGCGCGCCGCGCGCGAACGAAGGCCCGCTCGCGTCCGCCAAGTGGAACGGCAACGTGCGCGGACCCGCCTCCATGAGCTGGCGCGGCGGCACGGCCGTGAAGCGCATCGGGAAGGCCCGGGACGACGGCGGCCGAACCCTGGTGGAGGCCACCTTCACGACCGGCGTGCAGGCCCACACCTGCATGGAGCCGCACGGCTGCGTGGCCCGCTGGGACGGCGGCGATCTGCATCTCCACGTGTCCACCCAGGCCGTGACCCGCGTCGCCGAACAGGCGGCCAAGCGCTGGAAGCTCCGCCCGGAGCGGGTCCACATCGTGGCCGAGCACGTGGGCGGCGGCTTCGGCTCCAAGGTCAACGTCACCTCGGACGTGGTCGCGGCCGTGGAGCTGTCCCGCCTGCACGGCGCGCCGGTCCGGGTCGTCCTCACCAGGGCGGAGGAGCTCGTCGACGGCGGCACCCGCCCCGGGGTGCGCATCGAGCTGGCCCTCCTCGCCGACGCGGGCGGCGGGCTGTCCGCGTTCACCATGGACGCCCACGGCGACTCCGGCGTCTCCATCGGGTCCAACGCCGCCTGGCACTCGCGGTTCTTCTACGGCAACGCGCCCCGCCGGATCCGCGACTACGACCACGTCACCAACCGCGCGCCCGGCATCCCGTTCCGCGGCCCCGGCCTCCCGCCGATGCTGTGGGCGCTGGAGCAGGGCGTGGACGAGATGGCGCTGCGCCGCGGCGAGGACCCCATCGCGCTGCGCCGCCGCTGGGACGGCAACGCCAAGCGCCACGCGCTCTACGACAGGGCCTCGGACCTGCCCATGTGGCGCGACCGCGCGGATCCCGGCGACGGACGTCTCCGCCGGGGCGTGGGCGTCGCGGCCGCCAACTACATGTACTTCCTCGACCCCGGCACCAAGGTCGCGCTGACGGTCGAGCAGGGCGCAGTGGTCGCCCGCATCGCCGTCCAGGACATCGGGACCGGCAGCCGGACGGTGATCGCCGAGGTCGTGCGGTCCGCGCTCGGCCTGCGGCGCGGCCAGGTGCGCGTCGAGCTCGGCCGCAACGAGCACGCGTACGGGCCGACGTCGGCCAGCAGCTGCACCACCCCCTCCGTCGCCCCGGCGGCCGAGGACGCGGCGCGCCGGCTCCGCAAGGCCCTCGGCGCCCGCTCGCTGGAGGAGGCCGAGGGGCTCCGGGTCGTCGGCAGGCGGCCCCGGGACCGCCGCGGATACGTCACGCCCTTCCCCCTGGACCACTTCGCCATCGGCCGGGGCTTCTCGGGAGCCGTCGTCGTGACGGAGGTCGAGGTGGACACGCTGCTCGGCCGCGTCCGGCCGACCCGCGTCTGGTGCGGGGTGGCCGCCGGCCGCGTCTACGTCCCCCGGCTGGCCCGCAACCAGTGCGAGGGCGGGGTCGTCCAGGGCATCGGCTACGCCCTGTTCGAGCAGCGCCAGGAGGACCCGGCGACCGGCACCGTCCTGACCGCGAACCTGGAGGACTACCGCATCCCCGGCATCGCCGACACTCCAGAGATCGACGTGTACTTCCATACCGAGGGCTGGGACCACGTCCCCGGACGGGGCGTCGGGCTAGGCGAGATCTGCACCGTGGCCGTCGCCGCGTCGATCGGCAACGCCGTCCGGCACGCCACGGGCTGGCGCCCGCACGACCTGCCCGTCCGGCCCGACCGGCTCCTGGAGGGGATCGGCACGTGACCACCATCGAGGCCGCCGCCGAGGCCGTCCGCGCCACCGGCGGCGAGTTGCGCGCCGGCGGCACCGACGTCATGACCCGGGCGGACCGCCCGCCGGTCGACCTGCTCGGCGTCCCCGGCCTGGGCGGCGCCGAATGGCGACCGGACGGCTCCGCCCGCATCGGCGCCCTCACGACGATCGCGGGCCTGCTCGCCGACGACCGCGTGACCGCCGCCTATCCGGCGCTCGCCGCCACGGCCGCCGCCGTCGCCACCCCGCAGATCCGCAACGTGGCGACCGTCGGCGGCAACCTCCTCCAGCGCAACCGGTGCTGGTACCTGCGCAGCCCCGCCCTCACGTGCCACCAGACGGGCGGCGACACCTGCCCCGCCCGCGAGGGCGCCCACCTCTACTCGGCCGTCATCGACCAGGGCCCGTGCGTCGCCCCCCACCCGTCCTCGCTCGCCGTGGCCCTCCTCACCTACGCCGCCACGGTCGAAGTGCACGGACGTCCCGCGCTGGGCATCGCCGAACTGTACGGCGACGGCGGCGACCCGACACGCGACCATCGGCTGGAGCGCGATGAGATCCTCCAGGCCGTCCTCATGCCCGTGCCGACACCGGGCGAGCGCGCCGCGTACCGCCGCGCCACGGCCCGTGAGATGGCGGAATGGCCCCTGGCCGAAGCCGCCGCGCGCCTCACCCTCGACGGCGGCACCGTCACCAGCGCGGCGATAGCGGTGGGCGGAGTGGCCCGCACACCCCTTCTCCTTCCCGAAGTGGCCGAAGCCCTGATCGGCAAGCCCGCCACCGAGGAGACCTTGGCGGCCGCCGCGGACCTGGCGACCGCACGTTGCCGTCCCCTGCCCCGGAACGCCTACAAGGTCGCCCTCATGCGGGCCATCCTGCTCGACGTCCTCACCGCCTGCTCGGCACCGCCGAGGTAAGGCATCGCTCACGCCGCGTCGGGCCCTCGTGAGGTCTCGGGGGCTGTTTCTGTGATGAGTGGGACGGAGCGGAAGCCTTTGGTGACGAGCCAAATGCCGAGGGACGCTTCCCAGACGATTTCCGGCGCGGTGAACAGGAAGTTCACCGGGGACTGCTGGTCGTAGGCGCCGAACAGGACCGCGGTCGCGGTGGCGCAGGCGAGAGGCCCTCCGATGAGGCCGATCAGCGCCATGGGGCGCGGCACGAGGCCCGACCGGTACATCAGGTGGCCCAGCAGCAGCCCGTTGCCGAATCCCGCGCAGAAGGCGGGGCCGAGCAGGAATGTCTGGTCCTTCAACGCCACCAGCGATTGGCCGATCAGAACGGCGTCGGCGCCGTCCCCGCCCGCAATGTCCTGCCGCAATGTCACGACGGCGAGCACGCTGACGATCCCCATCACGATGACGGTCGATTCGAGGATCCGCGTGCCGAAGTAGCCGAGGGCGATGCTCTCGCTCTGCCGTTTCAGGATCGGGAACAGCACGACCGCGGTGGCGATGTTCGCGATGGCGGTGAGGATCTCCAGGAGGGCTCCGATCCGCACCTGCGCGTCCTCGCCCGCTCCCAGGATGTAGTTCGCGTCATTGAGGACCGGGTCGTACAGCAGCACCGCCGGGATCGAGAAGACGAAGGTGAGGATGAACCAGGCGCCGGCGATCCTGGCGGTCCGTTGAACGGCGTCCGCCGAGTTCTCCGGCATGCGGGATCTGGTCGTGTTCACGTGACTCCCCAGGGCTGTGGATCGTCCCCGCCCGAGTGCCGGGGTAGTGGTAGGGAACCACGTTGCGGGGGCGCTGTCCCCGTCCTCCAGTGGCCGGTTCAAGCCGCAGGCGGAGAGCCTTTCTGGAAGAGTGCGGCGCCTTCTCGGTCCAGCCAGGCGTCGAAGTCCATCAGACCGGGGTGGAGTTCGCGCAATGCGGCGATGTCGGCCTGCCGGCCGCCCTGGTGCTGGGCGAAGTCGTAGCCCGCACGCGCGTCGGGATCGGCGCCGCCCTGCACACCGGTCGCCCCGGTCACCAGCACGTCCGGAAAGGTCGGCGCGCTTACCTCCATTGGTCTCGGGCGTCGGAGAACTGGCGGCCCGCCCCATGGCCGGGCCCGCACGAGAGCAAGTGGGGAGTAGCCCGGGACATCGTGCGCGACGCCGCCGACCTCCTGCTCACCCGTGCTCAGCAGGCCGGCGCGGTCCGTCCCGACGTCACCGCGATCCAGCTGCTCAAGCTCGCCAACGGCATCGCGTTCAGCGCCGAACGCGAACCCGACGGCGACGAGCAGGCCGAGCGACTGCTCTCCCTGGCCCTGACCGGCCTGCGCCCCGCCTGACCGCGCCGCCCCCGGCCGCTGACGCGGCGGGGGAGGTGCGGCGCCCGCGCGGACGCGGACTCAGCGCAGTTTGATCGCGCCGCCGTCGGCCATGACGGTCTGCCCGGTCATGTACTGGGCGTCGTCGCTCGCGAGGAACGCGACGATGGGGGCGACGTCCTCGCCGGGGTCGCCGAAGCGGCCCAGGGGCACCTTGGCCGCGGACTGCGCGTACTGCTCGGGGCGGGCCTCGGCCCACTGGGCCACCCCCGCGGTGAGGGCCATCGGGCAGACCACGTTGACGCGGATGTTCAGCGGCGCCCACTCGTTGGCCACCACACGGCTCAGCCCCCGGATGGCCTCCTTCGCCGCCGCGTAGGAGGCCTGGTTGGGCTGGCCGTCCAGCCCGGCCCCGGAACCGAAGTTGACGACCGCGGCGTTGCCGGTCTTCCTCAGCTCCGGCAGGGCGGCGAGCATGAAGTTGCGGGTGGCGTACAGGCCGGTGTCCATGGCGAGGTTCCAGTCGTCGTCCGTCTGGTCCTCGAACGGCTTCTGCCGCGACGCGCTGGCGTTGTTCACCAGGACGTCGAGTCTCCCGAACCGTTCGACGGCGGCCGCGACGGCCGCGCGGGCGACGGCGGGGTCGGAGACGTCACCGTGCAGAAAGGCCACGGCATCGCCCAGTTCCCGGACGAGCTCCTCTCCGGCGTCCTGCTGCAGGTCGACGGCGACGACTCGGGCGCCGCGCGCGACGAACAGCTTCGTGACGGCCACTCCGATGCCGGAGGCGCCGCCGGTGACGATGGCCGATTTCCCCTGCAGGCTGCGATCTGCCACAGCGTTCCTTCCTTTCGCGTGCGCCTGCGGCGCAGGCCGTGCCCCAGAACGGACAAAGCTCTGGGGGTCCCAGGGCCGAGGCGGAGCCGGTACCCGTCCGGGACGAGGGCGCCCCGCCCCGCTCGCCGCCCAAGATCGGGCGGAGGATCCAGGTCAGTTGTATCCGGTCTCCCCCTGCGGCCCGGGTGGCGGGGGTGCGCGCGGGCGAGCGACTACCGGCAGGTCGGGCGCTCCTGCGGCCCGGCCGGAACAAACGGGTTTGTTGCCTGCCGGTGTGTAGGCGGGGTCGGCGGCGGGGGTATCCGTGAGGCGAGGGGTCGGCGCGAGACCCGAAAGGGATGTCATGCTGCACGGCGTCGATGTGTCCTCCTACAACCCCTCCTACGACGCGGACGGGCTGGACTTCGTGATCGTCAAGGCGACCGAGGGCCGCTCCTACACCAATCCCGAGCGTGCCAAGCAGGCCGCGCGAGCCCGCGACGCCGGCTGCGTGGTGGGCTTCTACCACTTCCTGCACGGCGGCCGGGGTCTGCGGCTCGCCCGGATCTCGGCCCAGGCCCGGTACTTCGTCGAGCACTGCGGCGCCGAGGACGGCGACTTCCTGGCCCTGGACTGGGAGACCGATCCGCGCGGACGGCGCGCCACCAGCGCCCAGAAGGACAAGTTCCTGCGCAAGGTGAAGAAACTCCGTCCCGGCCACCGCGTGATCCTCTACTGCAACCGCGACCTGTGGACCAGGAAGGACACCGGCGACTACAACGCCGACGGACTCTGGATCGCCGACTACCGCAAGGCGGGCCACCCGCTCATCGATGACGAGTGGCTGTTCCACCAGTACACCTCCAAGCCGCTGGACAAGAACGTCGCCAAGTTCAAGAGCCGGGCCGCACTGAAGGAATGGGCGTCCGGGGCCTGACGCGCACCGCTCGGACACTCGGCTCCGTACTGGCGGCAGGGTTTCGCCGCCCGATCGGACGCCGGCCGAGAGCTTGATCCCCCGCCGCTGACCCGCCGCCCCCAGGTCACCGACGCCGCCATCGGCACGCCGAGAACGGTCGCGCGCCGCCGAGGTGCTCGACGCGCCGGGCCGGGGAGCCCGACGTACGCGCTGGCGCAGTGGCGGGGCGGCCCGGTCGGGGAGGCGTTGGCCGATCACGTGCGGGCGGTGCCGGACGTCGAGGCCGCGGTGGCGGAGTGGGCCGGGGACACGGAGGAGGACGAGGGGCCGCGGTGTTCGCGTCCCGCTGAGTCCGACGGGCATGGCGCTCACGGGGGTCTCAGGAGGTGCCGGCCCCGGCCGGTCAGGCGGTGCACGACGTGGGCGCCGTCCCGCTCGCTGTGCACCAGGCCCGCGTCCCGGAGCACCTTCAGGTGACCGCTCACCGTGGACGCGGGCATGCCGAGGCGGACGGCGACCGACCCCGTCGTGAACTTGACGGTCAGGGCGCTGAGCACCCGGGCCCGGCCGGTGCCCAGCAGGGTGGCGAGCGCGTCCGCGTGGCGGGTCCCGGGCTCCCGCGGCTCGCCGCGGACCGGGTAGACGACGACCGGCGGCAGGCTCGGGTCGGCGATCGCGATCGGCGCGGTGTGGCAGAAGAAGGACGGGACCAGCCGGACGCCGCGTCCGACCAGCCGCAGGTCGGCGTTCACCGGGTACGGCGCGGTGAGGACGGGGTCCCGCCACGTGAACGGGGCGAGGGTACCCAGCATCGCCACGGGTCCGCCCTCCAGCGTCTCCATCCGCCTCTCCCAGTCGGCGGCGACGGTGGCCTCGACCTCGCTCCAGTCCGGCGCGATCAGCCGGGTGTGGAAGTGCAGGACGGCGTCCGCGACCTGGTCGAGCAGGGCGCGGTCGCCCGAGGCGAGCCGCCGGGTCCAGCCGGGGAGCGTCCGGTACCGGGCCGCCTCGCGCAGTTCGCGGGCCAGCCGGGCGCCGGGCGTGGCGCGCAGCGTCTGCAGGGCGGCCGCCATCCCCTCCGCCGACTCGGCGGGGGTCAGGAAGTCGGGGAAGTAGGCGGCGTCGGCGGGCGCCAGGTCCCGGAGGAGCCGGGACGCCGCGCGCAGGTCGTCGTCCCGCAGCCGCTGCACGGCCCGGCGCCGCCACGGGTGCAGCCGCCGGGGCAGCCGGGCGAGGGACGTGGTGAGGACGTGGAGACCGAGGAACGCCTCCCAGACGGGATCGGCGGACCTCGCGAGCCGCACGTGCCGGAAATCGCGGTCGCTGAAGTGAACGCGCAGGACGCCGCCCATCGCCCAAGGCTAATCAGCGGCGGTCACGAGGGGATTTCGACTGTGCCCGAATACCTCCGCCGCGTTCCGTCCGCCGGGCTCTTACCATCCGCCGCATGCCGCATCGTCCCCCGCGTCTTCGAGCCGCGGCTTCGGGCGTCCCCTCCCGTCGCACTTCTTCCGGGCCGATGCAAGGAAGTCCCCCATCAGGAGGTTCGGGTGAGCCAGTCGAAAATCTCCCGCCGGCAGGTGCTGAAGACCGCCGGCGGCGTGACCGCCGCGGCCGCGCTCGGCGGCGCGGGCGTCATCGGATCCGCCACCGCGGCCCGCGCGGCCGGTGACGGGTTCGGCCTGCGGATCGTCGACCGCAACGAGAGCGATCCGCGCATGAAGTACTACCGTTTCGCCACCGACGCGATCGGATGGGACCCCGGGGTCAACGTCCTCCTCCCCGGCGACTACGCGAGCGGGCGGCGCTACCCCGTCCTGTACCTGTTCCACGGCGGCGGCCTCGACCAGGACTTCATCACCTTCGACCGGTGGGGCATCCGCTCCATCAGCGCCGGCAAGCCCGTCATCATCGTCATGCCCGACGGGGGCCACGCCGGCTGGTACAGCAACCCCGTCTCCTCGAACGCGGGCCCCCGGAACTGGGAGACGTTCCACATCGCCCAGCTCCTGCCCTGGGTCGACGCGAACTTCCGCACCTACGCCGAGTACGACGGACGCGCGGTCTCCGGGTTCTCCATGGGCGGCTTCGGCGCGCTGAAGTACGCGGCGAAGTACTACGGCCACTTCGCCTCCGTCAGCGCCCACTCCGGCCCCGCGAGCCTGCGCCGCGACGCGGGACTCGTCGTGCACTGGGCGAACGTCAGCTCCGCGGTCGCCGACCTCGCGGGAGGCACCGTGTACGGGGCGCCGCTGTGGGACGAGGCCAGGGTCACCGCCGACAACCCCGTGGAGCGCGTTCCCAGCTACCGCGGCAAGCGGGTCTTCCTGGTCGCCGGGACCAGCCCCGACCCGGTGAACTGGGCCGACTATGTCAACGAGACCCAGGTGCTCGCCGGGCAGCGCGAGTTCCGCGCCCGCCTCGGCGACGCCGGGATCCCGCACGAATGGCACGAGGTGCCCGGCGGTCACGTCCTCCGCGAGGACCTGTTCCGCCGCGACCTCGACGGCGTCATCGGCCGGCTCCGCAAGGCGTGACCGAGCACGTCCCTGGAGGTCTGCGAGCCGGACGGCGGCGGGCCGGCTACCGGTCCGTCTCGATCAGCGCGGCGATCTCGTCGGGGGTCCACGGCGGGGAGGCGCCGTGGTCCCGCCAGGTGAGGTACTGCTCGACCGGACGCGGGAACTCGCCGATGTAGCCGCCCGCGCCGACGAACACCCGGCCCGTGACGGCGGCCGACTCGGTGCTCGCCAGGAAGAGGTAGAGCTGCGCGACGTACTCGGCGGGCGGCGGCGCCTGCGCTCCGGCGTACATGAGGTCGCCGAGGATGCCCCGCCGGTGCAGCCGTTCGATGCCGGCCTCGTAGTCCGGCCCGCTGGACAGGCGCGTCGCCGCGCCGGGGCAGACCGCGTTCACCCGGACGCCGTGCTCCCGGAGCTCGGCCGCGAGCGCGTAGGTCAGGCTGTTCACGCCGCCCTTGCCCGCCGGATAGCCGGTTCCCCCGAAGGTCCCGGTGAACGCGTGCGAGCTGGTGTTGACGATCCAGCCCCGTCCCGCCTCGGCCATGAGCGGGGCGAAGGCCCGGCACGTCAGGAAGGTCGCGTGGAGGTGGACGTCGATGAGGGAGCGCCAGTCGTCCACCGCGATGTCCAGGATGGAGGACGCGGCGGGCTCGGCGGCGCCCGCGCAGTTGACGAGGACGTCGGGCGTCCCGAGCTCCCGCGCCGCGTCGAGCAGCGAGCCGGCGACGGCGGGGTCGGCGGCGGAGCCGGGCACGCCGACGACCCGCGCCGACGCGCCCAGTGCGGCGACGGCCTCGTCGAGGACCGCCTGATCGCGTCCGTTGAGCACGACGGACGCTCCGGCGTTCGCCAGCGCGCGGGCGACCTCGAGACCGATGCCGCGGGACGACCCGGTGACGACGGCGACGCTGTCCGCGAGCGACCTCATGAGGCGTCGGCCCCGGACCTCGGTGAGAGGGGCATGGCGGGGACTCCCTTCGGGCGCGACCACGGCCGTCAAGGCATAGTGGCCTCTATGTGCTCGACTATTCGCGGGGGGCGTCGCCCATCCCCGCCGGCTGGATGAACACCCCGTCCGCCTCGACGGTCACCCCGTCGGCGTCGGAGATCGATCCGGCCACGAACACCTTGCGCCCCTCTTCGCGGACGATGCTCGCTTCGAGGCGGAGCGGGCCGAGGGGCGTGCCGCGCCGGTACCGCGTGGTGAGCGTTCCGGTGAAGGTCGTCCGGCGCATCGCGGACGCCGTCACCCCCATGATGTGGTCGAGGAGCATCGCGGAGACGCCGCCGTGCACCAATCCCGGAGGGCCCTCGTAGGCCGCGCCGAGGACCAGGTCGGCGTGGCATCCCGCCGGGGTCTGGACGACGCGGAGGGGCGGGGCGACCGCGTTCGCCGCGCCCACCACGGCATTGCCCCAGTTCCAGACCCGGACCTCGCCGTTGTACCTGACGCCCGCGGGGCCGGGCAGCTGGTCGGCGCGCAGCCGGGCGACGAGTGCGGCGACGTCCTCGCGGACGCGGTGGACCTCGTCGTCGTCGACCGTCGTGCGGATCGTGGCGTCGATCAGTTCGCGGACGGTTCCCGCCAGCGACTCCAGCACCGCTTCCCGGCGGTCGATCTCGTGGGTCGGCGTGTCGTCGCGGACGAAGCCGCCGACGCTCACCGCGGACGCTTCGGGGAAACGGCGGCTCGTCATACGCCCGACCGTATACCGGACGTACTGACCCCGCCAAACATTACATAGATGTATCTATGCCGAATGTGGCGACGTCGCCCTCCTCGCCGGGCCGCCCGATCTACAATCGCCCCGTGACCGAGCCCTCGTCCGACCAGGGCGCGCAGCCGGACGGCCCCGCGGGCCCCAGCGCCACCGGCACTCCGCTGAACGCGCGGGGCGCCCGGCTCAACCGGCGCGGCCTGGAGACACGCGCCCGGGTGATCAGGACGGCGATCGGCATGCTCGCCGACACCGAGCACGGCGGCGAGGTCAGCGCCAACCTCGTCGCGAAGAGGGCCGGTGTCACCTGGGGCACGGTGCAGCACCAGTTCGGCGACGTCGACGGGCTCTGGGCGGCGGTCCTCGCGGACCTGGGGAGCCGGGGCGACATGCTGCCGTGGAAGGAGACGGACGACGGGTCCGTCGCCGAGCGGATGGGCCGGATCGTCGACGCCCTCTGGTCGGGGCTCGACTCGCCCACCGGCCGGGCGGTGGCGACACTGCGGAACCTGCTGCCCCGCAACACGGCCGAGTTCACCGAGACGTACCCGCGGACGGCCGAGCAGCTCACCCGCTGGGACCGCCGCTGGCGGCGCGCGTACGCGCGGGCGTTCCGCGGGCTCGTCGTCGACGCCTACCGGCTGGAGCGCGTGCGCCACCTGCTGCCCGCCGCCGTCCACGGCCTCTATCTGGAACAGCGCCTGAGCACCTGGACCGACATCGACGAGGCCCGCGCCGTGCTCGCCGAATCGATCGCCGGCTACCTCGAACGCCGGGACTGACGGCGTCCGGGAGGCGTCCGTCTCAGGCGAGGCTCATGAAGAGCTTCTCCAGCTGGGCGCGGTCCAGTTCGGCCTGCTCGGGATCCGTGCCCTCCTGGACGCACTTCTCCAGCCCGGTCGCGATGATCTTGAATCCGGCGCGGTCCAGCGCCCGTGAGACCGCCGCCAGCTGGGCGATCACGTCCTTGCAGTCCCGCTCGTTCTCGATCATCTGGATGACGCCGCCGAGCTGCCCCTGCGCGCGCCGCAGGCGCACGACGACGTCGGCCAGCGAGTCCGCCTCGAATTTCACGTAGCCCTCCCTCGATACCCACCAGGGTATAGGCCGGCCGGCGTCGGCGGGAGCGGCCGGCCGCGCACGAACTCCCGGACCGGCTCAGGGACCGATGCGGGGGTTGTCGAAGCGCGCCCACTCGGCGTCCCACAGCCGGTGGCGGCGCCGGTCGCAGCCGCGCCGCACCAGCCGGTAGAGGCCCAGCAGCGGCAGGGCCACGGCCGGCGCGGCGCCCGCCCCCGCCGCAACGGTCCGGGCGACCGTCCGTGAACGGGTCTGCGGCGGGACGTTCGACACGGTGCCGGGACCGGCCCAGACCGTGAGGCGGTCCCCGGCGCCCGTTCCACGCCGGGCCGTGAACTCGCCGGTCCGCCGCGTCCCGTCCGGCTCGATCCAGGCGACGGTGACCCGGTGCCGGCCGCGCCGCTCCTCGCTCCGCACCACGGTGGCGTCGACCGGGTGCCAGGCGCTGGAGCTCCGGTCAGGGCTTTCGGGCCACGCCGCACCACATGGGCAGCTGCCGGGCGGGGGCGACCCCGGGGCCGGGCCGCCATGCGGGCAGTTGCACCACTCCGGGCTCCAGCATCTCCAGCCCGTCGAAGAAGCGCGACACCTCGGCGCGGGTGCGGGGCGTGGCCTGTTCCTGCCGGGGCGCCCGCTCGTTGTAGCGCCGCATCGACTCGGCCACCTGCTCCGCCCCGATGTCGCTGGCGGGGTGCGAGAGCACGAGGTGGCTGCCCGGCGGCAGGGCCGCCAGCAGGCGGGCGGCGATCCCGTACGGGTCGTCGGCGTCGGCGATGTACTGCAGGACCGCCACCAGCATCAGCGCGACCGGCCGCTTCAGGTCCAGGGTCGCCGCGGCCTGGCCGAGGATGCCCTCCACGTCGCGCAGGTCGGCGTCCAGGTAGCCGGTGGCGCCTTCCGGCGTGCTGGACAGGAGCGCGCGGGCGTGCGCGAGCACGACGGGATCGTTGTCGACATAGACGACGCGGGACGCCGGCGCGGCCCGCTGCGCCACCTCGTGGGTGTTGTCGCTCGCCGGAATGCCGGTGCCGATGTCGAGGAACTGGTCGATGCCCACCTCGGCCGCCAGGTGATGCACCGCCCGCCCGAGAAAGGCCCGGTTGGCCCGGACCGCGAGCAGGATGTCGGGGTTGGCGGCCACGGCCTGCTCGGCCGCCTCGCGGTCGGCGGCGTAGTTGTCCTTGCCGCCCAGCCACACGTCGTAGACCCGTGCCGGATGCGCCGCCGAGGTGTCGATGCCCGCCGGCGCGCCGTCCGCTCGGTCGTCAGCCATGGTGCGACCCCCTTTTCCTTGGGGCCACACCCTAACCGTGGACGATGTGATGATCCCCGAGGTTCGCGGAATCGGGGCGGCTGCGGTGGCATGGTGCGATTTCGCCGAGTTCTATCAGGAGATCGACCCGGAGTCCTTCCGGTCCCCCCGCCGCGACGGCCTGGAAGCCTGGCTTGAGGGCAGGCTTCTGACGAAGGACGAAGACAGGCTCGCCCGCGTGGCCGACCTCGGTGGAGACGCCATCGGCTTCGCCGCCGCGGTGTTCGTGGCGCCGGACGAGGACGCCGATCGCCAGCCGGTTCGGGAGCCGAGACGTGCCGGTCGCCGGTCAGGGGCGGAGGTGGGCGGGCAGGATCGTGCGCGGCATGGGGCCCTTGTTGCGCCGGCCCTGCTGGGTCTCCTCCCACGCGTGGGCGAGGATGCCGATGCTGCGGCTCAGGACGAACAGGCCGCGGGCCAGCGGCGCCGGGAAGCCGAGTTCGGCGTAGACGACGGCGGTGGCCCCGTCGATGTTCATCGGCACCGGTCTCGCCCGTCCCTCGGCGAGGTGGGCCTCGACGGCGAGCCCGGCGCGGAGGTGGTCGCCCGCGACGATCCCGTCCCGGACGGCGTCCTCGACCAGGGAGAGCAGCGGGTCGCGGCGGGGGTCCACGGGATGGAAGCGGTGCCCGAAGCCGGGGAGGTAGCGCGGCCATCCGGCGATGACCTGTGCCGCGGCGGTCTCCAGGGCGGCGCCGGCGCGCTCCCGTTCGATGATCTCGTCCATGAGGAGGACGCATTGCTCGCCGGCGCCGCCGTGGCTGTCGCCGAGGGTGTTCACGGCGCTGGCGACCGCGCCGTTGAGGCCGATGCCGCAGGTGGCCGCCATCCGCGCGACGGCGATCGAGGGCGCCTGCGGGCCGTGGTCGACCGCGGCGACCAGGGCCGCTTCGAGCAGCGCGGCCTCGCGGGGGCCGGGCAGGTCGCCGCGGAGCAGCAGCCAGATCATCGGGGCGAGGCCGGTGGTCCCGATCAGGTCCTGGACGGGGCGGCCGCGCAGTTCGATGACGCCCGGTTCCATCCGGGAGATGCCGGTGGCCCACCATTCCGCGACGGCGCCCGTGGGGTCGATGTCGCTCACATTTGCCTCCTTGGTGGCGCGTTCAGTGCCCGGCCGCGTCCTCGGCCCGGGAGCTCCAGCGCGCCATGAGGGCGTCGCGTTCGTCGTTCTGCTGGCCGAGGAGCGGGGGCGGCGCGCCGGGACGGAGCGGCTCGCCGTCGTGCAGGACGCCGCCGCCGGTGACGCGGAGCATCCGCTCGGACCCGTCGGGGAACGGCAGGTCGGTGAAGAAGCCGCGGTGCCGGAGCTGGTCGAGTTCCACCGCCTGGGGGACGGTCGCGACGCGGGCGGCGGGCACCCCGGCGGCGCCGAGGACCTCCTCCCATTCGCGGGCCGGGCGGCGGCGGAGCGCGGCGTCGAGCTCCGCGGTGAGTTCGTCGCGGTGCTGCTTGCGGCGTTCCCGGTCGGTGAACCGCGGGTCGCGGAGGAGGTCGTCGCGGTCGACGAGCCGGCAGAGGGTCTCGAACTGCCGCTGCCGGTTGGCGGCGATGTTCAGCGGGCCGTCGAGGGCCTGGAAGGTGCCGGACGGGGCCGCCGTCGCGTTCTGCGTCCCCATCGGCTCGGGGGCCACGCCGCTGACGAGGTAGTTCGAGACGGCCCAGCCCATGGCGGAGATCGCGGACTCCAGCATGGACACGTCCAGGAACGTGCCCTCGCCGGTCGTGGCGCGTCCGGCGAGCGCGGCGGCGATGTGCAGTGCGGCGGTGAGGCCGCCGAGCGTGTCGCAGACGGGGAAGCCGACGCGCAGCGGCGCCGTGTCCGGGGTGCCGGTGACGCTCATCATCCCGGAGAGGCCCTGGACGACCTGGTCGTAGGCGGGGGCCTGGCTCATCGGGCCGGTCTGGCCGAACCCGGAGATGGCGCAGTAGACGAGGCGGGGGTTGAGTTCGCGCAGGCGCGGCCAGCCGAAGCCGAGGCGGGCCAGGACACCGGCCCGGAAGTTCTCCAGCAGGACGTCCGCGCCGCGGACCATGTCCTCGAAGCAGTCCCGGCCGGCGGCGTCCTTGAGGTCGATCTCGATGGACTTCTTGCCCGCGTTCTGGGCGAGGAAGGAGGCGCCGAGGCCCCGGCGGTTGAGCTCGGGGTCGGGGCCGAGGCGCCGGGCCAGGTCGCCCTGGCCGGGCACCTCGATCTTCACGATCTCGGCTCCCAGCAGCATCAGCTGGTAGCTGCAGTACGGTCCGGCGAGCACGTTGGTCAGGTCGAGGACCCGGACGCCGCTGAGCGGTCGCTTCTGCATGCGGTTGCTCCTTCTGGGGCCGTGCTGCGGTCAGTGCCTCGGGCTGAGCGGGTGGTCGAAGCCGCGTTCGGACAGCTCCTCGCCGACGCCGCGCAGGTCGCCGGCGAACCGCTCGACCTTCTCGTCCGTGAAGCGGACGGTGGGGCCGCTGAGGGAGAGCGCGGCCGCGACCCTCCCGGACCGTCCGGCGATCGGGACGGCCACGGCGGACAGGCCCTCCTCGCGCTCGCCGTGGCTGACCGCCCAGCCGCGGTGCGCCGCCTCCTCGATCCATTCCCGCAGGCGTTTGACGTGTCCCTCGCCGTAGGGGGAGCTGAGGGCGATCCGCTTCAGCAGGCTCTCCGGCGCGTCGAGGAGCAGGACCTTGGCGGACGCGCCGGCCCACAGCGGGAGTTCGTCGCCGACGTGGACGACGTGGCGCAGCGGCTGCGGGCTCTCCTGCTGGGCCACGCACACCCGGTAGATGTCGCGGATCATGTAGAGGTTGACGGTCTCGCGCTGCCGGGCCCCCAGTTCGCGCATGAACTGCCTGGTCTCCGGGGGCAGTTCCCAGCTGCTGCGCGCGAGGTGCGCCCAGCGCCACAGCCCCGGGCCGGCCAGGTAGCCGTTGGGCGCGGCCCAGAGGAGGCCGTTCTGCTCCAGGGTCTGGACGAGCCTGATCACGGTCGTCTTCGCGAGCCCGGTCGCCTCGATGATGTCGCGGACCGTCACCACGGGGCGCTCTTCGCTCAGCAGCGACATGATCTCCACG
Source organism: Actinomadura sp. GTD37 (assembly GCF_041951365.1). Taxonomy (NCBI): domain Bacteria; kingdom Bacillati; phylum Actinomycetota; class Actinomycetes; order Streptosporangiales; family Thermomonosporaceae; genus Actinomadura; species Actinomadura sp. GTD37. The sequence goes on along the minus strand of NZ_JBGNUS010000005.1, from coordinate 233,050 downwards.
GCGCGCTGCACACTGCGCACGCCCTGGCCCGCGGACTCGGCGTCGGACGCGGTGCCGCCGCCCGGCGTGTTCGGTTTGCTCACCAGTACTCGCTTTCCCCGATCTCGTGCGGTCGCGGTGCGCGGACCCGCCCCGGCGTGGCCGGGGGAGAACGGACCGTACGTTACACGTAGTCCATACAGCGGTCTAGTTGGACCGTCAGTCGGATCATTATCGGACACTGGGAATTTTCGCCGCGCTCTTCCCCTGGTGACCTGGGTCACCTATAACTAACTCACTGGTTCGAACATTAGCGAGCCTCCGCCGGCGCCCGGGCGCAGGTCCGGGCTCGGGCGAGGGGATTCGGTGGCCGTGGTCGACCGGAAAATTCCGCGGTGGCGGCCCTTGTCAGCGGCGGGGCACGGGCCGTACGTTGACTCGAAGTCCGTTCAGTGGCACTTGAAGTCCGCTGAATGGTCCGGGAGGAATTGATGTTGGAAGCGATGCTCGCGTCCGGAGCCCAGGCCACCGTGGTGCGGGCGGGAGCCTTCGTGGACGGCGCCTGGCGCACCGCAGGTCCGCAGAGCGAACGCATCGGACCATATTTGCGGCGCCCGGTCAGTACGGCGCCGGTCACCGGGCCCGGCCACGTCCGCGACGTCCGCCGCTGCGCGCGGGCCGCCGCCCGGTCGGTGGCGCGGCTGGCCCCGGCCCACCGCGCGGAGATCCTGGAGCGGGCCTCGGCCGCCGCCGCGGGCAGGCGCGACGAGCTGGCCCGGCTGCTGGCACTGGAGCTGGGCAAACCCGTCAAGGACGGACGCGGGGAGATCGACCGCGTCGCCGACACCCTGGCCGTGTGCGCGGCGGAGGCGCGGCAGATCGGCGGGGACACCCTGCCCGTCGCCGGCTGGGCCAGAGGCGTCGGGAACACCGCCTTCACCTACCGCGCCCCCGCCGGCGTCGCCCTGGCGATCACACCGTTCAACGCGCCGGCCAACCTCCTCGCGCACAAGCTCGGCGCCTCGTTCGCCGCCGGCAACACCACCATCGTCAAGGCCCCGCCGCAGGCTCCCGCCGCCACCGCCGCCGTCGTGGCGCTGCTGATCGAGGCCGGGATGCCGCCCGAGGCGGTGCAGCTCCTGCACGGGGACGGCCGGGTCGGCGCCGAGCTGTGCGCCGCCGACGAGGTGAGCGTCATCAGCTTCACCGGCGGCGCCGCGACCGGGAACGCCGTGGCCCGGGCCGCGGGGGCCAAGCGGCTCGTCCTCGAACTCGGCGGGAACGCCGCCACCATCGTGTGCGAGGACGCCGACATCGCCGAGGCCGCCCGGGTCTGCGCGCGCACCGGATACACCAACTCCGGGCAGAGCTGCGTCTCCGTCCAGCGGGTGTACGTCCAGCGGCCGCGGTTCGCGGAGTTCCTCGACCACTTCACCGAGGCGGTCGCGGGCCTGACGGTCGGCGACCCCCTGGACCCCGCCACCGACGTCGGCTCGATGGTCGACGAGGACGCGGCGGAACGGGTCGTGCGGTGGAGCGCCGAGGCCGCCGCGTCCGGGGCCCGCGTCGTCCTCGGCGGGAGGCGCGACGGCGCCACCGCCCTGCCGACCATCGTCGCCGACCCGCCGGACGACGCCTCGGTCATCGTCCACGAGGTCTTCGGGGCGCTGGTCGCCGTCCTGCCCTTCGACGACCTCGACGAGGTGGTCGAGCGCTGCAACCGGAGCCGGTACGGCCTCCAGGCCGGCCTGTTCACCCGCGACCTCGACCGCATCGTCACCGCATGGCGGGACCTGGAGGTCGGCGGGCTCGTCGTCAACGGCTCCTCGAACCTCCGGCTCGACCACGTCCCCTTCGGCGGCGTCAAGGACTCCGGCTTCGGGCGGGAGTCGCCGCGCTGCATGATCGAGGACTACACCGTCGTGAAGACGATGGTGCTGCGCGGCACCTCCCTGTGGGGCGGACGCCCGTGAAGGCCGTCGCGCTCGTCTCGGCCGGGACGGTGAAGGTCCTGGAGGACCGGCCCGAGCCGTCCTGCGGCCCCGGCGACGTCATCGTCGCGGTCCGGGGCGTCGGGCTGTGCGGCTCCGACCTCGCGGTGGTCGGCGGCCGCCGGCCGGTCCCCGCGTTCCCCTGGATCCTCGGCCACGAGGCGTTCGGCGTCGTCCTCGCCGCGGGCCGCGACGTCACGGACCGGCGCCCCGGCCAGCGGGTCGTCATCGAACCCAACTACCCCTGCCTGTCCTGCGGGCCGTGCCGGTCCGGCGCCACCGCCGGATGCCCGGACCGCCGCGCCGCGGGCATCACCGAGCCCGGCCTGCTCGCCGAGCGGGTCGCCGTCCCGGCCCCGTTCGCCTGGCCCGTCCCCGAGAGCTGGGACGAGGCGGACGTGATCTGCGTCGAGCCGCTCACCGTCGCCCTCAACGCCGTCCGGATGAGCGGGCTCGGACCCGGGGACGACTGCCTCGTCCTCGGCGCCGGCTCGCAGGGGCTGCTGGTGGTGCTCGCCGTCCTGCACGCCGGGGGGCGGCCCTTCGTGGCCGACCCGCACGGCGGGCGGCGCGACCTGGCGCTGCGGCTGGGCGCGCGGGACGCCGCGGACGCCGGGCCGGAGGCGTCCTTCCCCGTGGTCGTCGAGACCTCGGGCGTCCCCGAGGCGTTCGAGGAGGCGGTGCGGCGGACCGCGTCCGGCGGCGCGCTGATCGTCGTCGGGCAGAGCACCCGGCCCGCCCGCGTCCCGACGTTCACGCTGGTGCAGCGGCGGATGACCGTCCGCGGCTGCCTCATCTACGACCACCCCGCGGGCTTCGCCCGCACGATCGCGACGCTCGGCGTGCACGACCTGCGTCCGGGCCGGGTGCTCCGCGAGCGATTCGACCTGGCGCAGGCCCCGCAGGCGTTCGCGCGGGCGTCCGCCGTCGCCGGCAAGACGTGGATCGGCCTGCCCCGAACCGAGGAGATGAGCGCATGACCGTCGAGGCCCCGGCCGCAACCGTGTCCGCAGCCGAGTCGCTGGTCCGCCTGCTGGAGGACTACGGGGTGGAGTACGTCTTCGGCACCTGCGGGCACACCAACATCGCCCTGCTGGACGCGCTCGGCCGCAGTCCCGTCACCTTCGTCATCGCCCGCCACGAGCAGGCCGCCGCGCACGCCGCCGACGGCTACGCCCGCGCGTCCGGGCGGCCCGGCGTCCTGCTGCTGCACGTCGGGCCCGGGATGATGAACGCCGTCACGGGGGTCGCCACCGCCGCCATGGACTCGGTACCGCTGATCGCGATCTCCGGCGACGTGCCGTCCTACTACCGGGGCAGGCACCCGCACCAGGAGGTCAACCTCCACGCGGACGCGGACCAGACCGCGATCTACCGGCCGTTCGTCAAGCGCGCCTGGCACGTGCACCGCGCCGAGGACCTGGCGCGGTTCACCGAACGGGCCTTCTGGACCGCCACGTCCGGGCGTCCGGGCGCGGTGCTGCTCAACGTGCCGATGGACCTGTTCTCGCGGGAGGTGGCCGCCGCCGCGCGCCCGCTGCCGGAGCGCCCGGCCGCCCCCGGCCTGCCCGCGCCGGTGGCGCGGCGGATCGCCGCCCGGCTGGCCGGGGCCGAGCGCCCCCTGATCTACCTCGGCGGCGGGCTGCGCGGCGCGGCCGGGCGGGACGCGCTGCTCTCGCTCGCCGGGCACCTGGACATCCCGATCGCGCACTCGCTGATGGGGAAGGGCGCCGTCCCGGACGACCACCCCCTCCTCCTCGGCATGCCGGGCTTCTGGGGACTGGAGACCACCAACGACTACGCGCGCGAAGCCGACGTCGTCCTCGCCCTGGCCACCCGGTTCGCCGAGACCGACGCCAGCTCCTGGGAACCGGCCTACACCTGGAACCTCGGCGGCGGCCCCGGAACCGGCCGGCTGATCCAGGTCGACATCGACGCCGCCGAGATCGGGCGCAACTACCCGGTGGAGATCGGCGCCGTCGCCGACGCGACGCTCGCCGTCCAGGCGATCGACGAGGCGGTGCGCGAGCTCCGGCCGGACCCGGTCTCCCGGTCGGCGCTGCGCGAGCGGATCGGCCACGCCCGGTCCGCGCTGTTCGCCGGGAGCCGGGAGCGGGGCCGCTCCGACGACTTCCCGCTCCGGCCCGAGCGCATCCTCGCCGACCTGCGGGACGCGCTGCCGGACGACGCCGTGCTGGTCACCGACGTCGGCTGGAACAAGAACGGCGTCGCCCAGTGCTACGAGCTCCCCGCGCAGGGCCGCTTCATCACCCCGGGCGGGGCCTCCACGATGGGCTTCGGGCCCGCCGCGGCCGTCGGCGTCCAGATCGCGCGGCCGGACCGCGTCGTGGTCGCGCTGGTCGGCGACGGCGGGATGAGCGCGCAGCTTCCGGCCGTGCCGATGGCCGTCGAGCAGGGCCTCCCGGTGGTCTTCGTGGTGATGAACAACCGCGCCCACGGCACGATCGCGGACCTGCAGGCGGCGAACTTCGGCGCGAGCTACGGCTGCGAGTTCCGCGACCCCGGCGGCGAGCCCTACAGCCCGGACTTCGCGGCGCTCGCCCGGGCGTGCGGCGCCGACGGATACGAGATCTCCACGCCCGGCGACCTGGCCTCCGCGCTGCGGTCGGCGATCACCCGCCGGCGGCCCGCGGTCCTGGACGTCCCCATGGTCAACGAGCCGGTGCCGACACCCGGGCACTGGAACATCACCGACATCTACCAGGGTGTCCTCCCCGGCGACGGCGGCCACCGCCGCGAGGTCGCCCAGTCCGCCGATCGGAACCCGAACGGCGGCTAGCCGCACCGACCGGCGCCCCCGCGGCGCCGCCCACCCCCCGACGTCCCACCCATCGAGGTGACATCCATGCTCGAACGTTCACGACTCCGCTTCCGCGCTCTGGCCGCCGGAGTGCTCGCCCTGGGCCTCGCCGCGGCCTGCGCGGCGCCCGGAGAGTCCGACGACGCGGACTCCGCCGGCACCGGCCCGATCAAGATCGCCCTCGTCGACGCGCAGAGCGGGCAGCTCAGTTCGCTCGGGAAGTGGGAGCACAAGGGCGCCAAGCTGGCCGTCGACGAGTGGAACAAGGCCGGCGGGATCAACGGCCGCCAGGTCCGGCTCGACGTGTTCGACGACCAGGGCGACCCCACCGTCGGCACCAACATCGCCCGCAAGATCGCCAGCCAGGACTACCTCGCGATGCTGGGCACCGCGGAGAGCGCCGTCACGATCGCCATGGCGCCGACGCTGCGGACGGAGGAGATCCCCAACATCGCGTCCGGGCAGTCGCCGGGCATGATCGCGCTGAAGAGCCCCTTCCTCTTCCTGAACGGACCGACGAGCACCACCTACGACGAGACGCTCGCCAAGTACGTCGTGGACGACAAGAAGATGAAGAAGATCGCGATGATCAGCAACAACGGCGCCTACGGCAAGGGGGAGCACGACGCGTTCCTCAAGACGCTGGCCGACCGCGGCATCGAGCCGGTCGCCGACCAGGTCGTCACCGCCGACCAGAAGGACTTCAGCGCGCAGCTCACCAAGATCCGGCAGAAGGCGCCGGAGGTCGTCTTCCTCGGCGCCGAGGAGGTCGAGTCCGGGCTGATCGTCAAGCAGGCCCGCGACCTCGGCATCGACGTGCCGTTCGCCGGCGCCGCGCCGCAGGGCACCCCCGTCTACATCGAGACGGCCGGCGCGGAGAACGTCGAGGGCACGATCGTCAGCTCGCCCTACCTGAGCAACGACGGCTCGGCGGCGGCCGAGAAGTTCGCGGCCGCCTACAAGGCCGCCTACGGGGAGGAGGCCGAGATGCACGGCGCCAAGGCCTACGACGGCGCCCAGATCCTGCTCACCGCCTTGAAGAACAGCAACGTCGCCACCGGGAAGAAGCTCGCGGACGCGATCCGGGCCGTCAGGCACAAGGGCCTGCTGGGCGACTTCGCCTACGACGACACCGGAGTCGGCATCAAGGCCACCAAGATCGGGATCATCAAGGACGGCAAGCTCGTCCAGGCCGGCGGCTGACCGCCCCGACGACACGGACGAACGACGGCGGCCGGCCCCCGGTCCGGCCGCCCTGCCCCTCGTCCCCGTGCCGGCGCCCCAGCCGGCCCGCCTCAGAAAGAGAACCATGCAGGTCTTCCTACAGACACTGATAGGCGGACTGAGCCTCGGCGCGATCTACGCCCTCATCGCGATGGGGTTCTCCCTCGTCTACCGCACCATGGGGCTGGTCAACTTCGCGCACACCGACGTGCTCATGATCGGCGCCTACGCCGCGTCCACGTTCTACATGTCGGCCAGGCTGCCGTTCGCCGTCGCCATGGCCCTCGCCATCGCGGTGACCGGGCTGATCGGCCTGTTCATCGAGCGGGTGCTGCGCCCGCTGGAGAACAAGGACTTCACCCTGATGCTGATCGGCACGATCGGCTTCGGGATGGTCCTGCAGGCGGTCGCCGTCCTGATCTGGGGGGCGACCGGCCGCGCCGTCTCCTCCCCGGTCGGCGGGGCGCCGCTGGAGTTCGCGGGCCTCCGCGTCCGCACCTACGACCTGGTCGTCCTGCTCGTCGCCGCCGTCGCGGTGGTCCTGCTCGTCGGCTTCCTGCAGCGCACCAAGATGGGCGCGGCCATGCAGGCGGTCGCGATGGACCACGAGGCGGCCACCGCCGTCGGCATCCACGTCGGCCGCAGCAACGCCATCGCGTTCGCGATCGGCGCCGGGCTCGCGGCCCTCGCCGGCGGGCTCGTCGGCCCGCTGCTGTACGTGAACCCGACGATGGGCGGGACGATCGGGATCAAGGGGTTCGCGGCCGCGATGCTCGGCGGCTGCGGCAACATCCCCGGCGCCATCGCCGGCGGGTTCGCCATCGGGGTCCTGGACTCCTTCGCCGCGGGGCACTTCCAGGGGTACTCGGAACTGGTCGTCTTCCTGGTGTTCACCGCGGCCATCATGATCCGCCCGACCGGCCTGTTCGGAGAGATGACGGTGAGCCGGGCATGAACGCGCTCCTCCGGCACCCCCGCGCGCCGCGGCTCGGGGCGATCGCCGCCCTCGCCGCCGCGGCCTGGCTGCTGCCGTACCAGCTCGGCGGCTACGCGATCCACGTCGTCAACATCTCGCTGGTCTTCGCGCTGCTGGCGATCGGCATGGGCCTCGCCATGGGCATCGCGGGCCAGATCAACCTGGCGCAGATCGCCTTCTTCGGGGTGAGCGCCTACGCGACCGCGATCCTCACCACGCACAGCGGGCTCGGCTTCTGGGCGGCCGCGGCGCTGGCGATGGCCGCCTCGGCGGTGATCGGCCTGCTGGTCGGGATCCCGGCGCTGCGCATGCAGTCGCACTACCTCGGCATCGTCACGCTCGGGCTCGCGCTCGGCTTCATCAACTGGGCGACGAACGCGGAGATCGCCGGCGGCGCGGAGGGCATCTCGGCCATCCCCGTCCCGCCGATGTTCGGCATCGACCTGTCCAGCGAGTACCTGTACTACTACCTAGAGGTGGTGGTGTTCGCGCTGGCGCTCGGCTTCGGCGTGTTCGTCGTCCGGACGGGCCTCGGCCGCCGGATGATGGCGATGCGGGACGACCCGCTCGCGGCGGGCTCGGTCGGCGCCGAGATCCCGCTGCTGCGGATGACCGCGTTCATGCTGTCCAGCGTGTTCGGCGGCCTCGCGGGCGTGCTGTACGCGGGGCTGATCCGCTACGTCGCGCCCGACACCTTCAGCATCGCGAACATGTTCCTGCTGCTGGCGATGGTCGTGATCGGCGGGCGGCAGAGCCTGGTCGGCTGCGTCGTCGGGGCGGTCGGGCTGACGCTGATCCGCGAGCAGCTCGTCGGCTACCCGACCTACGCCCAGCTCGGCTTCGGCACCGTCGTGGTGCTCATGGTGGTGTTCGCGCCCACCGGTCTCGCGGGCGTCCCGGCGCGTATCAAGGCCGTGCTGGACCGCAGGCTCGGCAGGTCCGCCGACCGGGCCGCGCTGCGCCCCTTCCGGCCCTACGAACCCGCCGAGCCCGCCGAACCCGCCGAGCCCGGCGCGGAACCGACGGCCGGGACGCCGATGCTGGAGGTCCGCGAGATCGCCAAGCACTTCCGGGGGCTGAAGGCGCTCAAGGACGTCTCCCTCACGGTGGAGCGCGGCGAGATCCGCGGCATCGTCGGCCCGAACGGGTCCGGCAAGACGACCCTGTTCAACGTCATCAGCGGCTTCTACCGGGCGTCCGGCGGCAAGGTGCTGCTGGACGGGCGGGTCGTGTCCGGGGCCCGCCCGTACCGGCTGTCCATGCTCGGCGTGGCCCGCACGTTCCAGAACCTCCGGCTGTTCGGGGAGCTGACCGTCCGCGACAACCTGCTGGTCGCCCTGGACCGGACGCGCACCTACGCGATCTGGCGCTACCTGCTGTGGCCGGTCGGGATCTGGCGGCACGAGCACCGGCTCCACCGGCAGGTCGAGGACCTGCTCGAACGCTTCGGGCTGGCCGAGTTCGCCGGCGCGGCGCCGGGCGCGCTGCCGTACGGCATCCAGCGCCGCATCGAGATCGCCCGCGCGATGGCGGGCTCGCCGCGGCTGCTCCTGCTGGACGAGCCTGCGGCGGGCCTGAACGGCGAGGAGGTCCGCCAGCTCTCGGAGATCGTGCGCTCCATCCGCGGCAGCGGGGTCACCATCGTGCTCATCGAGCACAACATGGGCCTGGTCATGTCGCTGTGCGAGCGCGTGACCGTCCTCGCCGGCGGCACGGTGATCGCCGAGGGCACGCCCGCCGAGGTCGCGGGCGACCACGCGGTGATCGAGGCCTATCTCGGCGATTCCGCCATGGCCGGCATGCCCCTCCCGAGTCCCACCGAGGTGAGCCCGTGAACGCCGACACGACCGAGACCGGTGCCACCGCCCCCAGGACGTCGGCCGGGCCCGACCCGGCGACGCTGACGGTGGCGGACCTCTCCGTCCACTACGGGGGGGTCTGCGCCGTCAGATCGATCGGTTTCACCGTGGCGCCGGGCCAGTCGGTCGGCATCATCGGCGCGAACGGGGCGGGCAAGACGTCCACGCTGAAGGCGCTGATGGGCCTGGTGCCCCGCAGCGGCGGGACCGTCACCTTCGGCGACACCGACCTGACGAGGGTCAAGGCCCGCGACGTGGTCCGGCACGGCATCGGCTACGTGCCCGAGGGACGGCACGTGTTCCCGGGGCTCACCGTGGAGAAGAACCTGCTGCTCGGCGCCTACGCCCGCGCGTGGCGCGGCGCCGAGACCAAGGAGGCTCTGGCGGAGGTCCACGAGCTGTTCCCGGTGCTGGGGGAGATGCGGTCGCGGCTCGCCGGCGCGCTGTCGGGCGGCCAGCAGCAGATGCTGGCGATCGGCCGGGCGCTGATGGCGCGGCCGCGGCTGATCCTCCTGGACGAGCCGTCCATGGGGCTGTCGCCGAAGCTGGTCGAGGACATCCTCGCGGTCCTCGTCCGGCTGCGCGAGGAGGGGCTGAGCCTGCTGCTCGTGGAGCAGAACGCCAAGCTGACGTTCGAGGCGACCAGCGACTGCGTGGTCATGGAGAACGGCGAGGTCGCCATGACCGGCGCCTCGCGCGACCTCCGCGACGACGTCCAGGTCCGGCGCATCTACCTGGGCCTGTAGCCGGCGCTCGCCGGGGGGCGGGGGGAGGACCCGTCCACCGGCGAGCGCGCTCGCGGCCGGACGCGCCGCTACCGGCAGAAGGGCTTCCTGCCCATGGCCGACTCGATGCCGTTCAGGAGGAGGTGCTGGAACTCCCCGGCTCCGGCGAAGCCCGTGGTCGTAGTAGTTGGCGCCGCCGAGGAGCCCTTCGTACCAGGGCCAGTTGTACTCGGTGCCGAACGCGCTGTGGACGCCGACGAAGCCGCCGCCCCCGCGGACGTACTGGCGCAGCGAGGTCTGGGCCGCGTCGTCGAGGGTGTCGCGGGTGGTGCTCATGAAGGCGACGGCGCCGAGCACACCGGGAACGGCGCGCCGCGCGCACCGGCCCGGCCTGCGCGCTCTCACCCGACCACCGTCTCGTCCGGGAACCGGCCGGGGCCGCAAGCCGCGCCGTCTCGTCGCAGACCGAGTCCGCCTCGGCGGAGCCGCTCGTCTACCGGCGTCCGGGCCGGACGCGGCACGCGGGCGCCGGGGCGGAACGCTGACCATTTCTGTCAGAGCGGATCGGCGCGCGGCGTTGCGCGGCCCGCGCCGGTCAGGTAGGCGACCACCATCTCGCCGATCATCTCGCGGTGGCGGGAACGGTGCTCGGGCGCCGTCAGGTCCCTTCCGAACAAGGTGCCGAACGTGTACTGGTTCGCGATCCGGAAGAAGCAGAACGAGCTGATCATCATGTGCACGTCGACGGCGTCCGCCGCGGTGACGAAATCGCCGCTCGCCCGCCCGGCGTCCAGGATCTGGGAGATCAGCCCGGCGACCGGCGCGCCCAGGTTCACCAGCACCTCGGATTTGCGCAGGTGCTCGGCCTCGTGGATGTTCTCGATGCTGACGAGCTTGATGAAGTCCGCGTGCGCCTCGTGGTGGTCGAAGGTCAGCTCGGCGAGCGTGCGGATCGCCTCGACCGGCGCCAGATGCTGGACGTCGATGGTGGCCTCGACCTCTCTGACCTCCGTGTACGCCTTCTCCAGCACCTCCACGTACAGCTGCTCCTTGCCGCCGAAGTAGTAGTAGATCATCCGCTTGGTCGTCCGGGTGAGCGCGGCGATCTCGTCCACCCGCGCTCCCGCGTAGCCGTGCCGCGCGAACTCCCGCTGCGCGATGGCGAGGATCTCCGCCCGCGTGCGTTCGGCGTCCCGCTGGCGTTCTCCAGAGGCGGGTGTGGCGGATTGCGACGACATTTGTCTCCACGAAAAATCGCAGTCGAGAAAAAGTTCATCCTAGAGCGGGCGAGCCCCGCCCGGGACGGCGTGCTGGGCGGCGAGCCGGATCGGCGCGTTGACCGCGCCGTATCCACGGTAGCCGCCGATCCGCTGGACGACCTCGAAGAACACCCTGCCGGACGTGGCGGTGTAGAAGTGCAGGAATTCCCCGTGCTCGTCCCGGTCGTAAAGCAGGCCGAGTTCGCGGAGCGTCCGGTGCCTTTCCGCGCCCAGATCATGGCGTGCTTCGAGGTCGTCGTAGTAGTTGTCCGGTATGGGCAGCGGCGCGGCGCCCGCGGCGCGGGCCCGCCGGACCGTGGCGACGATGTCGCGGCTGGCCAGCGCGATGTGCTGGCGGGCCGCGTCCGGCGCCCGCGACGGGCCGCCCGCGTAGGCGACGTTGAGGGCCATCCGGACGGCGCCGTCGCCGGTGGAGACCGCCCGGCTGCGCAGCAGCCCGTAGGGGTCGGGCAGCTCCAGGCTCTCGTGCGGGCGGAGCCCGAGGACGCTCCGGTAGAACAGCGACGCCTCGTCGAAGTGGTGCCAGGGCTGGGTGAGCGCCACGTGGTCGATACGGGTGATCTCCGCGGCGTCGCCCGCGGGGTCGCGGCGCCCCTCGGTGAAGTCGTCGGTCCAGCTCGAATGGTCCGCGTGCCTCGTCCGGCAGAAGAACAGCTCGGTGCCGTCGGGCGCGGCGACGGCGTCCAGCGGGGCGTCGCGCGGGCCGCGCGTGCGCGGCAGGACCGGGGACAGCAGCGCTTCGGCGCGCTTCACGGACGCGGCGGGGTCCGGCGACTCCAGCCCGATCGCGCCGAGCGCCGGCCCGTCCTCGCTCTCGGGGCTGCCGGTGTTCAGCAGGATGCGCGCCCCGCCCTGCTCCCACAGCTCGACCGGCTTGCCCGCGTGGACCCCCGTGCGGACGAAGCCGAGGGACGACAGCTGCTCGCCGGGCGCGGCGGTGCTCGGCACGGCCAGCTCCACGAAGGCGAATCCCGTCGGGACGACCGGCGGCGGGGGCGGTGCGAGCGACGCGGCGGAGCCGCCGAGGCGTTCGCCGACCGTCTCTTCCAGGAACGCCAGCGAGCGCATGGCGTCCAGGGCGGTGCGCATGCCGGCGGCCTGGCGGAAGATGTCGTTGAAGATCTCGAGCGAGAGCGGCCCGTCGTACCCGGCGCGCAGGACGTGCGCCGTGAACCCGGGCAGATCGAGGTCGCCCTGCCCGGGGAAGCAGCGGTAGTGCCTGCTCCAGTACAGGACGTCCATCGGCAGCGTCGGCGCGTCGGCCAACTGGAGAAAGAAGATCTTCTCCCCGGGAATGGTCTCGATCGCGTACGGGTCGGCATCGCGCGACAGGATGTGGAAGCTGTCGAGGCACAGCCCCAGATTCGGGTGGTCGGCCATCCGCACGATCCGCCAGGAGTGCAGGTAGTCGCTGACGTGCCGGCCCCAGGCCAGCGCCTCGTAGGCGATCTGGATCCCGTGCTGGGCGGCGCGTTCCGCGAGGGTCCGGAGCTGCTCCGCGGCGAGTTCGTCGTCGTCCACGGAGTCGGGGGAGACGGTCGAGCAGACCAGCAGCCGGGTGGCGCCGAGCCGGCGCATCACCGCGAACTTGTGCTCGGCCCTGCGCAGGTTGCGCTCCAGGAGCGCCGGCGGAACCGCCTCGAAGTCGCGGAGCGGCTGGTAGAGCTCGACGGCGAGCCCGAGACCGGCGGCCCGGTGGCGCACGTCCTCCGGGCTCATCCGGCTGGAGACCAGGTCGTTCTCGAAGATCTCGACACCGTCGAACCCGGCGCCGCCGATGGCGGTCAGCTTGTCGGCCAGGGAGCCGCTGAGCGACACCGTGGCGATGGACCTGCGCATGTCGCGGTACGCCTCCAGATTATGGACGAACTAGTACGTTAGCCTAGTCCGCGCGTCCCGCGGGCGTCTACGATCCGCCGCCCGGCCGTCGGGGCCCCGGGCTGGGGGAATTCGCGGGATCACCGTCGCCCGCCGGGTCGCGCACGCGGCGCGCCGCCCTTCCCGCCACTTCCACCGTATAACAGATCAGCGCGTCTCATGAGGCGCAAAAAATTGCCCCATACTGCCGCTGTCGCGAACTGGCCGGCGAAAGTTGGAGTAGTGGAATTGGGCTTTGTGCTGGGTTTCGAGCAGATCGACTCGACGAATGCCGCGCGCGTCGGCGGAAAGGGATCGCACCTGGGGGAGTTGTCGCGCGTCGACGGCGTCCGCGTGCCGGACGGCTTCTGCGTCACGACGGACGCCTTCCAGCGGGCCGTGGCCGAGGCGCCGTCGTTCGGCGCCCGGCTCGATCCGCTCTCGCGCGTGGAACCGGACGACCGCGACGCGATCCGCACCCTGAGCGCCGGGATGCGCCGCGTCGTCGAAGGCGCCGCGGTGCCCGCCGGCCTTGCGGCGGACATCGGCGCGTCGCTCGCCCGGCTCGGGGAGCACGCGTCCTTCGCGGTGCGTTCGAGCGCGACGGCCGAGGACCTGCCGACCGCGTCCTTCGCCGGCCAGCAGGACTCGTACCTGAACGTCGCCGGCCCGGCGGAGGTCCTCCGGCACGTGCGGCGGTGCTGGGCCTCGCTGTTCACCGAGCGGGCGGTGGCGTACCGGGCCCGCAACGGCTTCGACCACCGGAAGGTGCGGATGGCCGTGGTCGTGCAGCGGATGGTGCTCCCGGACGCGTCCGGGGTCCTGTTCACCGCGGACCCCGTGACCTCGAACCGGAAGACCGCCACCGTGGAGGCGGTCTGGGGGCTCGGCGAGGCGCTCGTCTCCGGTCTCGTCCCCGCGGACGTCTACACGGTGCGCGACGACCGGGTCGTCACCAGGGCGGTCGCCGAGAAGCGGCGTTCCGTCCGGGCGTCGCCGGAGGGCGGCACCGAGGACGTACGGGTCGACCCGGCGCGGCGGGCGCGGCCGGCCCTGACGGACGCGCAGGTCGTGCGCCTGGTGCGGCTCGGCCGGCGCATCGAAGCGCACTTCGGCCGCCCGCAGGACATCGAATGGTGCCTGGCCGGCGACGAGTTCCACATCGTCCAGAGCCGGCCGATCACCACCCTGTTCCCCCTTCCGAGGGCCGATGACGAGGAGAACCGCGTCTACGTCTCCGTCGGCCACCAGCAGATGATGACCGACGCGATCAAGCCGCTGGGGCTCTCCCTGTGGCAGCTCACGACCCCGCGGCCGATGCACGAGGCGGGCGGCCGGCTGTTCGTCGACGTGGCGCCCGTCCTGGCGACGCCCGCGGGCCGCACGAGTCTCCTGGAGACGCTGGGGAGGTCGGACCCGCTGATCCGCGACGCGCTCCAGGCCGTCGTCGACCGCGACGGCTTCCTCCGCCCGCTTCCGGACGAAGACCCCGGCCCCGCGCCCGCCGGTGACCCGCCCGCTCCGATCGAGACCGACCCGGCCATCGCGGCCGGGCTGATCCGGCGCGGCCGGGCGTCCGTCGCCGCCCTTCAGCGCGCGATAGGGGACCTGTCCGGGCCGGCGCTGCTCGACTTCGTCCTCGCCGACATCGCCGAGCTGAAGCGCGTCCTGTTCGATCCGCTGGGCTCCCAGGTGGTCATGGCGGGGATGGAGGCGGCCTGGTGGCTCAACGACCGCCTGGACGCGTGGCTCGGTGAGAAGAACGCGGCCGACGCGCTCACGCAGTCGGTCCCCGGCAACGTCACCTCGGAGATGGGGCTCGCGCTCCTCGACGTCGCGGACGAGATCCGGCCGCATCCGGACGTCGTGGCGTTCCTGCGGCGTGTCGCGGACGAAGGCCGGGAGGGCGCCGGCTTCCTGGACGAACTGGCCGGGTTGCCCGGCGGGCGGGAGGCGCGCGACGCCCTCCGGGGCTACCTCGACGAGTACGGCATGCGCTGCGCGGGCGAGATCGACATCACCAGGACGCGGTGGAGCGAGCGTCCCGCCATGCTCCTCCCCGCCGTCCTCGGCAACATCGGGAACTTCGGCCCCGGCGCCGGCGAACGGCGCTTCGCGGAAGGGCGCGAGGAGTCGCGGCGCAAGGAACGGGAGCTGCTGGCGAGGCTGCGCGCCCTACCAGGAGGGGAGCGGAAGGCCGCGGAGACCAAGCGGATGATCGACCGCGTCCGCGCCTTCGCCGGATACCGGGAGTACCCCAAGTACGGCATGGTCAGCCGCTACTTCGCGTACAAGCAGGCGTTGCTGGGGGAAGCCGATCGCCTCGTCCGGTCCGGCGTCCTGCGTGCGCGGGACGACATCTTCTTCCTTCGGCTCCAGGAGTTGCGGGACGTCGTGCGGACCGGCCGCGTGGACGCCGGGCTCGTCCAGGAGAGGCGGGAGGAGTTCCGTCTGCACGAGGCGCTCACACCGCCCCGGGTCGTCACGTCGGACGGCGAGGTCGTCACCGGCCGGTACCGGCGCGACGACGCCCCGCCCGGCGCGCTGGCCGGCCTCGCGGTCTCGGCCGGCACCGTCGAGGGCCGGGCCCGAGTCGTCATGGACATGGCGCAGGCCGATCTCGAGGCGGGCGACATCCTGGTCACGGCCTTCACCGACCCCGGCTGGACGCCCCTGTTCGTCACCGCCGCCGGACTGGTGACCGAGGTGGGCGGGCTCATGACGCACGGAGCGGTGATCGCGCGGGAGTACGGCCTGCCGGCCGTCGTGGGAGTGGAGCACGCCACCCGGCTGATCCGGGACGGGCAGCGCATCCGCGTCCACGGAACCGGCGGCTACGTTCAGATCCTCGCTTGAGGGCTCCCGGAGAAAGGTCGCCGTGCGGCCTGCGCGGCCGAAGAGAAGGCATTTTCGCGCAGCAGACCACCGTGACGTTTTGCCAAGTTTTGGAAATGGCTTGGCGGTCGCCTCGCCCACCCCGGCCGAAAAGGCGGGGCGGGCGGGGACGGTGGCTATAAAGTCCGTCGAACGGGGCATTTCGGCGCACTGGGAGGTGGCGCACATGCCGGCGACTTTGATCACGGGCGCGAAGGTGTGGGACGGTCTCGCCGATGGGCCCGCGGGGCCGCGGGACGTGCTCGTCCAGGACGGCTGGATCCGGCAGATCGCGACGGACGTCCCCGCGCCGCCGGGCGCCGAGGTGATCGACCTGGACGGGCACACCCTGTCCCCGGGCTTCATGGACTGCCACACCCATGTCACGATCACGCCCGACATCATGTCCGTGGTCACCGGTTCGCCCGCGGCGATGGCGCTGCGGTCGCTCCCGGTTCTGCGGACCCTGCTGATGAACGGGTTCACCACGGTCCGGGACCTGATGTGCGCCGACGTCGGATACGGCATCGTCGATCTGCGCGACGCGGTCGCGGCGGGCCGGATCGCCGGGCCGCGCATGCTGGTGGCCCCGCACCTGATCTCGGCCCGGGGCGGGCACGGCGACTTCAGCACGGTGCTCGCCGACCAGTTCCAGGGATCCCCGCCGCCGCTGGAGTTGGCCGCGGCGGACGGATGCGACGAGATCCGCACCCGCGTGCGCCAGGAGGTCCGCGCGGGCGCCGACTGGATCAAGTTCGGCGCGACCGGCGGCTTCTCCAGCCCCGGCGACGATCCCGGCCAGACCACCTACTCCCAGGAGGAGATGACCGCCCTGGTCTCGGCCGCGGCCGACCTCGGCGTCCCGGCCACGCCGCACTGCTACGGCGACGAGGGGGCCAGGCGGGCCGTGCGGGCGGGCGTCCGCAGCATCGAGCACGCCAACCTCGCGTCGGCGGACACGCTGAAGATGATCGAGGACGCGGGCGTCTTCGTCGTCCCGACCCAGTACACGGTCGTCAACGACGCCCGGAACGCCTTCAACGAGGGGCACTGGAGGGGCGCGCCCGCCTTCAAGCCCCGCAAGTTCCAGAAGTACCAGCAGGCGCTGCTCGACAGCGCGGAGAACCTCGCCGCGAGCGAGATCAGGATCGCCTTCGGCACCGACGCCGGGATGTTCCCGCACGGCGACAACTGGCGGGAGTTCCCGATGATGACGTCCAACGGCATCGCGCCCGCCCGCGCCCTGCGGGCCGCCACCAGCGTCGCCGCCGACCTCCTCGGGCTCGGCGATCTCGGCGTCCTCGCCGAGGGAAGGATCGCCGACATCATCGCCATGCCCGGCGACCCCTTCGCCGACATCCAGGTCACCGGACGAGTCGACTTCGTCATGAAGGACGGCGAGGTGTACAGGCGTCCCGAACCAGCGCAGGCCGCCTAGCCGGCCGCTTCCGCGGGCGGAGACCAGACGTAGGGGGTCGTCGTGGTGACGGGGGCGAAGCCGAGGCGCTCCAGGATGGGCCGGCTGTCGTCGGAGGCGTCGACGTGCAGGTACCGGTAGCCGCGCTCGGCGGCCAGGCGCGCCCGGACGGCCACGAGCGCCCGGTAGACGCCGCGGCCCCGCCACTCCTCCAGCGTCGACCCGCCCACCAGGGACGCGAACACCCCGTCCTCGCGGAGCGCCGCCCAGGCCGCCGCGACGACCCGGCCGGCGGCCTCCGCCGTGAAGATCGCCAGACGGCCGGGGGCGGCGGCCAGGCCGCCGGCCAGGTGGTCGCCGACGAAGCCGCAGTCGCGCCCCCACACCTGCGACTCCATCGCCACGATGGCGGGGATCGCCTCGCCGCCGACCCGGCGGAGCACCACGCCGCGGGGGGCGGGCGGCGCGGTCGCCAGGCCGGCGACGCGGCCGATCACGACGGTCTGGGCGGGCTCGGCGGCGAACCCCGCGGCCCGCAGCCGGTCGGGCAGGTCGGCGGGGAGGTCGTGGCCGCGCGCCTTCCACTCCACGGCCTCGCCGCGGGCTCCGAAGAAGGCGGTCTGCGCGGCGATGAGGGCGTCGACGTCGTGGCCGGACAGGTCGCGCGGGGCGGTGACGAAGCCGCGGTGCTCCCCGACGATCCGCAGCAGCGGACCGTCCCGCTCGACCCGCGCGCCGAGCGCCGGCACGCCCGTCCCGCGCAGATGCGCGTCATAGGCGGCCAGAAGATCTTCGCTCATCCGGCCGAGAATAGTGCGGGCGGCGCGGCCGGCGGCGGTTGACGGGCGATGGCGGTCGCCGCCTCCAGGGCCGGGCAGACGGGGATCGTTCCGCTGGGGCCGCATTCACTCACCGGCCGGGTCTCACCTCTGCTTTCGCGCGTGCGCCGGACCAGTCCGGTGTTATTTGCCACAGCGCAAGGAATCTGCGTCATCCTGACGGTGTGCCGGGCCGCGGGGGCCGGGTCCGCCCGACGTCGGGCGGACGGTCGCGAAGGGGGAGGGGACTGCGAAATGTCCTATACATCATTCTGTGGGCGGACTGAGGTGGCGTCGACCGACGCCGAGGCGCCGGAAGGGGACGCCGGGCGGCGCCGGGAGAAGCCCCAGGGGCCGGCCGGCCACGCGCCCGCCGGCCCGGAGTGCCGGCCGGGGGCCGGGTCTTCGGAGTCCCGGCGCATCCGCGGCGGTGCGCAGGAGCCGCGCTGAATGAGCCGGGCGCCGACGCGGACGCCGTCATCCGGGGCCCGCCCGCGTCCTCGCGGACCCCGGCTCTGATCCGGTGAGGGCCGGGACATTTCGCGGGCTTGCCGGAACATGACGACGATGTGGCCGCTCGAAAAGGTGACACGCCCCTTGGCAATGATCTGATTCGAATGCCGTCACGGGTGCGGTAACCCGTCGCGAGTGCGTGTTCCTATGAATGCGGTAAGAGGAATCGCTTCGAACTCGCGGAGAAGAGTCGATGACATGAGACGTGGGATGACTCGCGGCATCGCGGCGGTCGGCGCGGCCGCGGCCATCGCCTCGACCGGGCACGCCGCGGCGGCGTACCGGGGGCCGGGGCCGGTGCTGGTCGGCGAGTCGTTCACCGGAGCCGCCGCGGACGCGCGCTTCGTGGGCTACGGGGCCGCCTGCCTGACCGGTGCGCGGCGGGGTGGAGAGGTCGCGGACGCCGCGAACCACCCGCTCGGCGGATGCCATCCGGACCCGGCCGGCGCCGTCCCGCCGGTGGGTGCGGCGCCGCGCGGCTACCTCCAGCTCACCGACGCCCACTTCGAGGAGACCGGCGCCGTGCTGTTCGACTCGCCGGTCGCGGCGGAGGACGGCCTGGAGGTCACGTTCGAGCAGTGGCAGTACGGCGGCACGACGCGGTCGCCCGCGGACGGCATCTCCTTCTTCCTCACCGACGGCGCCGTCCGGCTCACCACGCCGGGGGCGTTCGGCGGGAGCCTCGGGTACGCCCAGAAACTGCCGGACGGCGGAACGGACGCCCATTTCGTCCCCGGCGTCGCCGGCGGGTACCTCGGCATCGGGCTCGACGTGCTGGGCGAGTACTTCGGCGACGGGGAGAGGCGCGGGAACGGCTGCGAGCGGCGTTCCCCGGCCGGTACCGCGCCTCGGCCGGCGCTTCCCGGCCCCAACATCGTGACGGCCCGCGGTCCGGGCGACGGCGTCGAAGGGTACTGCCTCCTCGCCGCCACGGCGAGCGGCAGAACGGGAGCCGGCCCCTGGTCGTCGACGCTGCCGGGGCGGCTCCACGGCGACTTGCGGACCCTTCCCGCCGGCGTCACGCCGGCGCGGGCCGAGCGGCTGCTGGAACCGGTCGGACGGACCGTCCGGGTCTCGGTGTCGCCGGAACCCGACCCGGTGGCGACGGTCGACATCGACTTCCGGGACGGGCGCGGCTTCCGGCGGGTGCTGCGCTTCCCGGCCCCCGAGCCCGTCCCGAGCACCGTCAGGTTCGGGTTCGCCGCGTCCACCGGTCCGCTCACCGACGTCCACCTCATCCGCCGGGTCGCCGTGCGCTCCCTGCCGGACTCCGCGGACGCCCCGGACTGACGCTCCGGCGCGGGATTCCGTTGCGCGCACAGCCATGGTAGAACGTGTTCTACTATGCTGGATCAGTGACTGGACACGTGTCCGGCCGGTCGTGCGCCTGGAGGTATCCGTGGTCCGAGCCGATTACGTCGTCGTGGGCGCGGGCAGCGCCGGGTGCGCGCTGGCGCGCCGCCTCGCCGAGAGCGGGGCGAGTGTGGCGGTGCTGGAGGCCGGGGGCCGGGACACCGCCCGCGGGGTGAAGAACCTGCTGGAGATCCCGGGCGCGGTCGCGGTGATGCTCTCCACGCCGCAGCTGAAGAAGCTCGTCGACTGGGGCTACAAGTCGGTGCCGCAGACCGCCGCCCTGGACCGGGTGATCCCGCAGACCCGCGGCAAGGTGCTCGGCGGCTCCAGCTCCGTCAACGGCATGCTGTTCGTGCGCGGCAACCGGCAGAACTTCGACGACTGGGCCGCGGACGGCGCCACCGGCTGGTCGTACGACGACGTGCTGCCGGCCTTCAAGCGGCTTGAGGACTGGGAGGGCGGCGCGGACGAACTGCGGGGCGCCGGCGGCCCGATCAAGGTGCGCCGCCAGAAGGACCTCACCGACGCCTCGCGCAGCTTCATCGACGCCGCGGCCGACCGGCTCGCCGTCCCGTTCCTGGACGACTACAACGGCCCCGAGCAGGAGGGCGTCGGCGTCTTCCAGCTCAGCGCGGACCGCGGCGTGCGCTACTCCGCGTCCCGCGCCTACCTGCGCACCGACCCGCCGGACAACCTCCTGGTCCTGACCGGTGCGGCGGCGTCCCGGATCGTGGTGAGCGGCGGCCGCGCCACCGGGGTCGAGGTGGTCGGCGCCGACGGCGACCGGCAGGTGATCTCCGCCGACCGGGAGGTGATCGTCTCCGCTGGCGTATTCGGCTCGCCCAAGCTGCTGCAGCTGTCCGGGATCGGGCCGGCCGCGCACCTGCGGCAGCACGGCATCGAGGTGGTCAGCGACCTGCCGGTGGGCGACAACCTCCACGACCACCTGTTCGTCCCCATCTCCTTCCGGATGGACTCCGCGCTGCGGCGGCCCACGCCCGCGTACTTCATGCGCGGGCTCGCGCAGGCGCGGTTGCGCCGCTCGGGCTGGGCCAGCGGCTCGCAGTTCGAGGCCACCGGCTTCGTCCGCAGCTCGCTGTCCGGTGCGATCCCCGACCTGCAACTGCACGCGCTCTACTGGGTGTACCCGTTCCCCAACCAGGACGGCGACAAGGCGGTGCGCCCGCCCACGACCAAGCCCGGCCTCAGCGTCTTCCCGACGCTGATCTACCCGGAGAGCCGCGGGACGGTCCGGATCGCGGGCCCCGACCCGGCGCTCCCGCCGCTGATCGACCCCGCGTACCTCACCGCGGGCAAGGACGCCGACGTGCTGCTCGAAGGCGTCTCGATCGTCCGCCAGGTGATGGCGGGGACCGGCGACAACGAGGGCGAGATCCGGCCCGGGCCGGACTACTCCGACTCGGCCGAACTGCGCCGGCTCCTGCCCGACATCGTGCACTCGGTCTACCACCCGGTCGGCACGTGCCGGATCGGGACGGACGAGCGCGCCGTCGTCGACCCGCAGCTGCGGGTCCTCGGCGTCGACGGCCTGCGGGTCGCCGACGCGTCGGTGATGCCGTCGGTGACCGGGGGTAACACCAACGCGCCCTCCATCATGATCGGCGAGCGCTGCGCGGACCTCGTGCTGGGAACGGAGGGACGGTGACCATGGAGGCTCCGATCCTGCGGGTCGAGGACGCCGACCGCGTCCGGACGGTCACGCTCGACCGGCCCGCCGCGCTCAACGCGTTCAACGAGGCCCTCTACGACGCGCTCACCGACGCGCTGCACGAAGCGGCCGAGGACCCCGCGGTGGCCGTGGTGCTGCTGACGGGCGCCGGCCGCGCGTTCAGCGCGGGGACCGACCTGGTGGAGATGGGCGAGCGCATCGCGAACCCCGACTTCGAGCCGGGCCGGCACGGCTTCCTCGGCCTCGTCGACGCGCTCGACGCGTTCGACAAGCCGCTGGTCCTGGCGGTCAACGGGCTGGGCCTGGGCATCGGGCTGACCGTCATCGGGTTCGCGGACCTGGTCCTGATGTCGGCGGACGCGCGGCTCAAGACGCCGTTCACCAGCCTGGGCGTCGCTCCGGAGGCCGCGTCGAGCTACCTGCTGCCCCGCCTGGTCGGGCGGCAGAACGCCGCCTGGATCCTGCTGTCGGCGGAGTGGATCTCCGCGGCCGAGGCCAAGGAGATGGGGCTGGTCTGGCGGGTGTGCGAGCCCGCCGCGCTGATGGACGAGGCGACGCGGGTCGCGGCGACGCTGGCGAGCCGTCCGATCTCCAGCCTGCGCGAGGTCAAGCGCGACATGACCGCGCCGCTGCGGGAGGAGATCCGGCGGGCGCGGGAGCGGGAGAACGACGGCTTCGCCCGGCTCATGGGCGGCCCCGCCAACGCCGAGGCGCTGACCGCGTTCGCGGAGGGCCGCGACCCCGACTTCACCTCGCTGCCGCCGGGCTGGTGAACCGCCCGGCCGGCGAGGGCCGCCGGACGAGAACGTGTTCTACTTCGCTCCCGGCGGGCGGTCGGCGTCCGCGCCGCGCGGGCTCCGCGGCGGATCCGGGGCGATGACGCCGAAGCGGGCCCCGGTCGGGTCGGTCAGCACGGAGATCCGGCCCTCGGCGATCTCGGTCGGGGGGAGGCGGAGCCGGGCGCCCCGCTCGGTGGCCTCGGCGGTCGCGGCGTCGCAGTCGGGGGTCTCGAAATAGGGCGTCCAGTGATTCGGGTAGTCCGCGGGCCACTGGCCGTCCATGGGGATGGCGCCGGCCACCAGCTCACCGCCCGCCCTCCACCGGGTGTAGCTGAAGCGCGGGTCGTCGAGGCTCTCGGCCGACCAGCCGAAGACGGCCCCGTAGAAGCGCTCGGCTCCGCCGACGTCCCGGCAGGCCAGCTCGACCCAGCGCGCGGCGGAGCGGTCGCCCATCAGCGTCGTCTCCCCGGACGGCCCCGGCTGCCAGACGGCGAACTCGGCGCCCTGGTCGTCGGCGAAGACGGCGATCCGCGCGATGTGCGCGACGTCGATGGGGTCGACGTGCGGGAGCCCGCCCGCGGCGAGGACGGTCCGCACGCACGCGTCCACGTCCTCGACCCGGAAGTAGCACGTCCACGACGGGGGCTGGGTGTCGTCCGC
The DNA here is from genome assembly GCF_041951365.1 of Actinomadura sp. GTD37. NCBI lineage: Bacteria > Bacillati > Actinomycetota > Actinomycetes > Streptosporangiales > Thermomonosporaceae > Actinomadura > Actinomadura sp. GTD37. The sequence goes on along the minus strand of NZ_JBGNUS010000005.1, from coordinate 210,234 downwards.
GAGGCTCTGGAGACCGGCGACCCCGGAGCCCGGCGCCTCGTCGGTGAAGACCTCGTAGTCGCCGAATCCGCCGGCGTTCAGCGTGTAGGAGTCCCAGCCGAAGAGGCCGCGGTAGAACGCCTTCGACGCCGCGGGATCAGGACTCGCCAGATCGGCCCACGACGGCATTCCGTGCAGGTCGATGTATCGGCGTCCGTACCACTCGGTCGCTGCGCCCATACATATCAGGCTAAAGAGGATTCGCCATGGGAACGGAAGGCGCGGTCCTGAGAGGAGCCAAGATTCCCCGGTTCACGCGCCCGGCCGGCGCCCCTCCAGCCGCATCGGCAGGTGCCGGATCCCGGTGTGCTTGTGGGACCTGACCCGCTGCACGGGCCCGGTGATGGCGAAGTCCCCGACCCGGTCCAGCAGCGCCTCGAAGACGACCCGCATCTCCATCCGCGCCAGACCGGCCCCCAGGCAGAAGTGCGGGCCGCGGCCGAGGGCGAGGTGCGGGTTGGGGGAGCGCCGGACGTCGAAGACGTCGGGGTCATCGAAGACGCCGGGGTCGCGGTTGGCCGACGCCCACCACAGGGTGACCTTCTCCCCGGCGCGGACGGCGGCCGTCGGCGCGGACCTGTCGGCAGTCCTCCCCCGGTTCGGGCGGCGCGGCGCGGCGACGTACGCCAGGTGGGGAGGGTTCCAGGCGTCGTCCGCTTCGAGGCCGGCGAGATGGCGGCAGGCGCGGGCCACGTCGAGCGGGTCCCCGAAGCCGGGCGCCGTCTCGGCGAGATGGCCCGCTCCGTGCAGCAGGGTCAGGATCAGCTCGGCCGACCGCACCCGCCGGCCGGCGCCCGGCGCCCGGCAGGATTCCAGGGCGAGGGCCAGCAGCAGGCCGTCCAGCCTCGCGAGCCCGGCCATGGCGGTGCGGCCCGGCTCGTCGTCGAACAGCTGAGTTGCCCGCCGGGCGCTAGACGGGGGTGATCGGCAGGGAGCGGCGCGGTTCGAAGGCGAAGCCGGAGCCGGTGCTGAACCGCACCACGGCCACCTCGCCCGGCTCGGGGGCCGGGTGGTCGCGGCGGACGACGGTCAGCCGCCAGTCCTCGCCGGCGCCGAGCCCGGTGACCTCGACGTCGAGGTGGTCGTCCAGGGCGCGGACGATGGCCTGGAGCGGGGCCGTCCAGTCGGGGCCGCAGAGCGAGATCCAGGCGTCGTCCTCGTGGGCGGGTGAGGGGCGGACGACGATCCCGGCGCGTTCGATGTCGGCGTCGACGTAGGCCGCGGGGTTGAGGAGCGGGTGCAGGGACAGCAGGCGGGTCGCCCCCTCGGCGTCGGCGGGGAGGTCCAGGGCGCGGGCCAGGCGTTCGGCGGCGATGCCGGCGATGCCAACGAGCTGCTTGCGGCAGATGCGGAGGAGCTCGCCGTCGTCGGCGGCGCGCTGCGCCACGGCGAGGGTGAAGGCCCGGTTGAGCAGGTGCATCTGCAGGCACACCTCGTCGGCGATCCGGGCGAGGGCGGAGCGGGAGAAGGCGGCGAAGTCCAGGTCGGACAGCAGCGGGCCGGAGTAGTCGGCGAGGCCGTCGTCGGCCGGGTCGATCGGGTCCAGGTCGAGGCCGGCGGCGCGGGAGCGCTCGTTGTCGGCGAGCAGGGGGGTGCCCTTGGCGTCCGGGTGCGACTCGTCGATGATCACGGTCCAGGCGCAGTGGGGGTGCCGGTCGGCGGGCCGGCGCGGGGGCCGGTGGATCGGGCGCACCTGCGCCTTGGGGTTGGTCGCGACCGCGGTCGCGTCGAAGGTCGGGTCCTCGATGTCGTGGCACATGGAGCGGACGTAGTCCTCGCCCATGGGCTCGACGTCCATCAGTGCGCCGCAGTGGTCGAGGTGGAACTCGCCGTGCCATCGGTCGTGGACGGTGTAGCGGAAGTCCATGAACTGCGGCGGGGCGCCGATGTCGAGCTGGAGGCCCTTGAAGATGGTCGGGACGTCGCCCTTTCCGGGGACGTCGGGGGCGTAGCCGAGAGCGCGTTGCATCCGCCTGGTGTAGATCGGGCTGGACGCGGCCCACTCGTCGATCGCGATCCGCGCCATCGCCTCCCGCCCGAACGCGGAGATGCACCACGCCATCCCGGAACGGTCGATGAGCTGCCCGATCAGGAGCAGTTCGGGAACGAGGGCGGCGAGCCGCTCCCGGGACAGGCCGGCGTAGCGGCTCGCGGGCGAGTCAGGCATGTGCGGTCTCCTCGGTGGGCGGTCGGCCACCGCCATGGTAGAACCTGTTCTACATGTGTTGGAATAGTGACTGGACATCTGTCCAGCAGGCCGCCGCCCGAACCGGCCCCGACCGGGGCCGTCCCACCCGTTGAGGAGCACCATGGCCATCCGCGTGCTGCATGTCGCGACCGGGAACGTCGGCCGCATCGCGCTGTCGCAGCTGATCGAGGACCCTCGCTTCGAGCTGGCCGGGCTGGTCGTGTCGAGCCCGGAGAAGATCGGGCGGGACGCCGGTGAACTCGCCGGCCTCGACGTGGTCACGGGCGTGGCGGCCACCGGCGACCTGGACGCGGCGCTGGCCGCGCGGCCGGACTGCACGGTCTACTGCGCGCTCGGGGAGACCCGGCTGTTCGAGGCGCTCGACGACATCCGGAGGATCCTCACGTCGGGCAGCGACGTCGTGGCCTCCTCCCCGGTGCCCCTGGTCCACCCCTGGGGCGTCCTGCCGGACCGCATGATCGCCCCCATCGAGGACGCCTGCCGCGCGGGCGGGACGAGCCTCTTCGCCACCGGAGTGGACCCCGGATGGATCAACGACCTGCTGCCCTTCGCGATCGCGAGCACCTGCCAGCGGGTGGAGCAGGTGCGCTGCTCGGAGATCGCCGACTACGCGACCTACGACGGCGGCCCCGTCATGTTCGACTTCATGGGCTTCGGCCGCCCGGTGGGGGACCTGCCGAAGATGTTCAAGCCGGGGATGCTGGCGGCGTCCTGGGGCGTCAGCCTCCGGATGCTGGCCCGCGGGTTCGGCTTCGAGCTCGACGAGATCACCGAGTGGTTCGAGCAGGAGCCGGCGCCGGAGGCGTTCGACGTGGCCGCCGGGCACATCCCCGCGGGCGGGGTGGCGGCCATGCGGTTCCAGATCACCGGCGTCGCCGGCGGCCGGGAGGTCCTCGTCATCGACCACACGACCCGGCTGCGCGGCGACCTGCGCCCCGACTGGCCGCAGCCCGCGCAGGACGGCGGCTCCTACCGGGTCGAGATCGTCGGCGAGCCGTCCTACCGCGTCGACGTCTGCCCGACCAGCGCCAGGGGCGACCACAACTACGCGGCGATCGCCTCCGGCGCCGGGCGCATCGTCAACTCGATCCCCGGCGTCGTGGCGGCCCCGCCGGGCCTGCGGACGCCGCTCGACCTGCCCTTCGACACCGCCCGTGGCGTCTTCGCGACGGCACTGGGCGGCTGAGACCCCGCGAACGGAGAGGACACCAGCGATGGGACGTGTGGACGGGAAAATCGCCCTGATCAGCGGGGGCGCGCGCGGCATCGGAGCGGCCAGCGCCCGGGCGCTGGCCGCCGAGGGCGCCCGGATCGTGATCGGCGACATCCTCGACGACGAGGGGAGGGCCGTCGCGGACGAGCTGGGCGCCGCGTGCCGCTACGTGCACCTCGACGTGACGCGCCCCGAGGACTGGACGGCCGCCGTCGAGGCGACCGTCGCCGAGTTCGGCGCCCTCAACGTGCTCTTCAACAACGCGGGGATCGCCAACGGCGCGGCCATCAACCGGTTCAAGCTGGAGAAGTGGCAGCGGATCATCGACGTCAACCTCACCGGCCCGTTCCTCGGCATCCGCGCGGCCACCGACGCGCTGATCGCGGCCGGCGGCGGCTCGATCATCAACAACTCGTCCATCGAGGGCCTGCGCGGCACGTCCTGGGCGCACGGCTACGTGGCCTCGAAGTGGGGCCTGCGGGGCCTGACCAAGTCGGTCGCCATCGAGCTGGCCCCGCACGGGATCCGGGTCAACTCGCTGCACCCCGGCCTGATCCGCACCCCGATCACCGAGGGCATCCCCGACGACATGGTCCCGATCCCGCTCGGCCGCCCCGGGCAGCCCGAGGACGTCGCCTCCTTCGTGGTCTTCCTCGCCAGCGACGAGTCCTCCTACGCCACCGGATCGGAGTTCGTCATCGACGGCGGCACCGTCAACCAGATTCCGCACAAGGGCTGAGCCGCAGGCCGGCGACCAGACGCAGCCCGGCTCATGAGACGCAGCCGGGCTCACGACACGAGGCAAGGACCGATGAACGCACAATCCTCCCCGGGACTGGCCGTCCCCCAGGTGATACCGGCCGCGGAGCTCGCCGAAGACGCCGAGCGGTTCGACGTCGTGGTGGTGGGTTTCGGCATCGCCGGCGGTTGCGCGGCGCTGGAGGCGGCGCGCGCGGGAGCGCGGGTGCTGCTGCTGGAGCGCGCCGCCGTCCACGGCGGCACGTCGAGCATGTCGGGCGGCCACTTCTACCTCGGCGGGGGCACGGCCGTCCAGCGGGCCACCGGCCACGAGGACACGGTCGAGGCGATGGCGCGCTACCTGACGGCGAGCACCAAGGACCCCGACGAGGAGAAGATCCGGGCCTACTGCGAGGGATCGGTCGCCCATTTCGAGTGGCTGGAGGCCCTGGGGTTCGAGTTCGAGCGGTCCTACTTCCCCGGGAAGGCGGTGATCCAGCCCGGCACCGAGGGCCTGATGTTCACCGGGAACGAGAAGGTGTGGCCGTTCCGCGACGAGATACCGCCCGCGCCGAGGGGGCACAAGGTCCCGGTGCCCGGCGACACCGAGGGCACCAAGATCGTGATGGACCTGCTGCGGGACCGGATCGAGGAGGCCGGGGTCGAGGTCCGCTACGAGACGGGCGCGACCAACCTGGTGGCCGCCGAGGACGGCGCGGTCGCCGGCGTCGCCTGGCGGAACTACGACCGGACCGGCGCCGTCCGCGCCGCCGCCGTGGTGATCGCGGCCGGCGGGTTCGTGATGAACCCGGACATGGTCGCGGCCTACACGCCGGCCCTCGGCGGGAAGCTGTTCACGCTGGGCGGCAGCTACGACGACGGGCTCGGGATCCGGCTCGGCCAGTCGGCCGGCGCCGCGCTGGAGCACATGCAGGAGCCCTTCATCACCGCGCCGTTCTACCCGCCGTCCTCGCTGGTGAAGGGGCTGATCGTCAACAAGCGCGGAGAGCGGTTCGCGGCCGAGGACGGCTACCACGCGCGCACGTCGTACTTCGTCCTCCGGCAGCCGGACGCGACGGCGTACCTGATCGCCGACAGCGAGCACATGGAGGAGCAGCGGATGCCGCTCGTGCCGCTGAAGGACGGCTACGAGACGGTCGAGGAGATGGAGGCGGGCCTCGAACTGCCGCGCGGCTCGCTCGCGGCGACGATGGCGCGCTACAACGAGCACGCCGCGCGCGGCGAGGACCCCGACTTCCACAAGCATCCCGACTGGCTGGCGCCGCAGACGAAGGGCCCCTGGGGCGTCTACGACCTGAGCCTCGGCACCGCCCTGTACGCCGGCTTCACGCTCGGCGGCATGGCCACCACGGTCGAGGGCGAGGCGCGGCGGGCCGACGGGTCGGTCATCGGCGGGCTCTACGCGGCGGGGGCCTGCGCGTCCAACATCGCGCAGGACGGCGCCGGATACTGCTCGGGCACCCAGCTCGGCGAGGGCTCGTTCTTCGGCCGCAGGGCAGGCCGCGCGGCGGCCCTCCGGGCCCGCGCCGCGTCCCGGTAGGGGAGCGGGTCAAGGACCCTCGTCCTCCGCGGGGAGCGGCTCCGTGGATCTTCTGCGGAGGACCAGCAGCGCCGTGTCGTCCGCCAGCCTGCCGTGTGTGTGCTGCTGCAGTTCGCGGTGGACGGTCGGTGCGATGTCACTGGGAGGGACGTCGTTCCAGGCGGCCGCACGCTCGTCCAAGGGGAAGAAGACGCCGGACGGGTCCCGCGCCTCGGTGACGCCGTCGGTGCACAGGAGGAGCGTGGTCCCCTGGGGGAAGTCGAACCATATGGCGGCGCGCGGCCGCGGATAGAGGGAGGCCAGCCCCAGCGGGAGTGACGCCTCGCCGAGGGGCACCTGGCCGGGATCCTCGCCGTGCAGCAGGTAGGGCGGGACGTGCCCGCAGTTGACGGCCTGCACCTTCGTCTCGGGGCCGATGCCCAGGACGAGCGCGGTGACGAAGCGCTCGGCCTCGCCCGCCTGCGCGGCGAACGAGTTGTGCCGGAGCACGGAGTTCTCCAGGGCGTCCACGACGGCGGTGAGGGTGGGCTCCGTCAGGGCCGCCTCGCGGAAGGAGTTCAGCACGGCGAAGGCCGTGCTGATGGCGGGCAGGCCCTTGCCCTGGACGTCGGCGATGAAGACCCGGCTGCCGTACGGGGTCGCGACGACCTCGTAGACGTCGCCGCCGACGAGGCTGTCCTCTTCGAGGGGCTCGTACAGGCCGTAGACGACGAGTTCGGCGGTGGTGAGGGGGAACGGGCGCAGGATCTGGCGCTGCAGGGCGGCCGCCGCCGAACGCAGCCGGATGATCTCCCCCTCGTTGCGGACGCGCTGCGCCGCCTGCGCCGTGCTCAGCCCGTTCAGCGCGACGGCGAAGAGGAGCACGCTCGCGTTCGCCGCCGCCGTGTCCAGCGGGCTGCGGATCAGGGATCCGGCGATGACCAGGGTCGACCACACCGACGCGACCGCGGTCTGCCGGACCGTTCCCCGTCCGGAGATCAGGGTGGGCAGGAAGACGAGGAACGGCGCCAGGCCCGTCTCCCTGCTGAGGACGACGCCGGTGACCGCGAGGACCGCCGTGATCCCCACGAGCCACAGGATCACGACCGGCCACGTGAGCGGGACGGTGCGCCCGTCCCGCCTCACGGCGACGTTCGGGCCGTCCGGATCGTTCGAGGTGCGCACCCTGGCCCCGGTCCTCCCCGCAGGTGATCGGCAGGACCGCCATTCTAGTGACCGGCCGGTCGCGGACCGTGACGCCGGGTCGTCAGCGCGCCGGGAAGGCGGATGTCGGGGCGCAGGGGGGCGGCGGAGCGGGCGCGCAGCGAGGCCGCCGTCACTCCGGACCCGTAGGCGGCGTCCTCGGCGAGCCGCAGGACGGTGTAGCGGACGGGGTCGACCGCGGGGCGTTCGCGCGCCCATTCCAGCGCGATCGGCGCGATCATGGCGAGGGTCGCGGCGCGGGCCGCGCGGCTGCGCGGGGAGGCGGCGAGCGCGAGCAGCCCGGCGGGCCACCATTCGCGGCGGAGCGCGTGCCCGAGCGCGGCGGCGTCGGCGACGGCGCCCTTCGCGACGATGGCCGCGGCCAGGCTCCAGTCGGCGGGCAGCCGGGACAGCCGGCGGGCGAGCAGCGCCGCGGCGAGGCCGGTACAGGCGGCGGCGGGCGCCGGGCGGCCGCGGGCGAGCAGGCCGAGGGCGGCGAGGTTCCAGACCGAGGGGCGGGCGGGGGCCAGCCTGCCGGGGTGGCGCCGGGCCAGGCCGGCGGCGGAGGTGCCGTACTGGTGGCGCCGCCGGGCCCAGTCCGCCGGGCGCAGCCGCGGCGTGTGGAAGACCTGGGCGGCGGGCTCGTAGCGCACGTTCCACCCTTCGTCGGCCAGCCGCCAGACCAGGTCGACGTCCTCGCCCAGCCGCAGCCGCTCGTCGAAGGGGGAGCCGTCCAGGGCCGCCACGCGGACCAGCAGCGTCGCCGTGGGGACGAAGCCGGGCCTCCCTCCCGGCCGGACCAGCGCGGGCTCGCGCCCCATGTCCAGCGCCGACCGGGCGTCCTCGTACCGGGCCAGGAGCCGGGTGTCGCCGGGCCGGGGCACGACCCTGGGGGCGGCGGCCGCGACGCGGGGGTCGTCGAAGTGCGGCATGAGGACGTCGAGCCAGCCGGGGGCGGGGCGGCAGTCGGAGTCCACGAACGCGGCGAAGGCCGTCTCCACGAGCCGCAGCCCGGTGTTGCGCGCGGCGGCGGGCCCGCGGTTGCGGTCGTGCCGGACCAGCCGCGCGCCGTGCGCGGCGGCGGCGCGGCGCAGCGGCCCGGGGTCGGGCGAGCCGTCGTCCACGACGATCACGGGCAGGCCCTTGACCGCGGCGAGCGAGGCGTCGAGTTCGTCGGCTCGTCCGTAGGCGGGGACGACGACCGTGACGTCGTGCGGGCCCGGACGCGGCGCCGGGAGCGGCCGGGCCAGGCCGTGGTCGAGGAGGCGGCGGGCCAGCGCCCGCCCGACGGGCGAGTCGTCGGCCAGCCCGCGCGGGCCCGCGCGGCGCAGCGCCGCGAGGTGCGGCAGGGCGGCGTCGCCGAAGCGGACGACCTTCCAGGGCACGCCGCCGGTGGCGATCCGTCCGCGCGACCGGAGGGACGTCCGCGGGTCCAGCACGATGGGGAAGCCCGCCGGGAGCGCGGACGGGCCCCGCGGGGCGCTCACCGGCGCGGCTCCGGGGACGGGGCGGCGCCGGGGCCGAGGAGGCGGCCGCGTGCGTCCGCCCGCCCGTCCCCGATCCGCCGGGCGGCCGACGCCGCGGCCGACGCCAGGATCTCGCGCCCCTCCTCGGCGGACGCCCCGGCGGGGTCGCCGAGGACGCCGGACGGGGAGACCGCGCGGACGCCCCGGGCGAGCAGGTCGGGCATCAGCTCCCCCAGCGGGCGCGTGTCGCCGGCGACCCCGTCGAACGGCCGGACGAGGTGCGGCGCCAGATGCAGCATGATCGAGGTCTCGGTGAATCCGGCGTGCGGGTCGCCGCCCGGGACGTCGCAGCCGGTCCAGGCGGCGTCGTGGCCCTCGGAGCGCATCACGGCCACGGCGGCGCCGAGGGTGGCGACGTTGCCGCCGTGCCCGTTGACGAAGACGATCCGCCCGGCCCACAGCGCCAGCGAGCGCACGGTCTCCACCAGCACGGCGCGCAGCGCCTCGTGTCCGATGGAGACCGTCCCGGGGAACCCGGCGTGCTCGCCGCTGGCGCCGTACGGGATCGGCGGTGCGACGAGCACCGGCCGGTCCGGGTGCGGCCCGAGGGCGCCGGCCGCGCGTTCGGCGACGGCCTGGGCGATCAGGGTGTCGGTGGACAGCGGGAGGTGCGGCCCGTGCTGCTCGGTCGAGCCGACCGGCACGAGCACCAGCGGTCCCGCCGGGACGCCGGGCCAGCAGGCGTCCGCCAGCCCGCGGCCCGCTCCTGCGGACATCTCAGCCCGCCGGCGCGCCGGGCGCGGGGTCCCCGCCGAGCGTCAGGGCGAAGCCGGGCGGGACGACCAGGTCGTCCGGGCACAGTTCGCCGACGCCGGCGCGGCCCAGGCCGAGGACGGCGGAGTCGAGGCCGCCGCGCATGATGTCCAGCACGTTCTCGACCCCGGCCTGCCCGTTGGCGGCCAGGCCCCACAGGTAGGCGCGGCCGATGAGGACGGCGCGGGCGCCGAGGGCGAGGGCCTTGGCGACGTCGCCGCCGCGCCGGACGCCGCCGTCCAGCAGCACCTCGACCTGGTCGCCGACCGCTTCGGCGATGGAGGGCAGGACGCGGATCGTGGCGGGCGTGGTGTCGAGGTTGTTGCCGCCGTGGTTGGAGACCGACAGGGCGGTGACGCCGGCGTCCACGGCCTTCCGGGCGTCGTCGACGCGGGTGACGCCCTTGAGCAGGAACGGGCCGTCCCACTCCTTGCGGAGCCAGGCCACGTCCTCCCAGGTGGGCGGCGGGGTCTGCATCCATTCGCCGTAGGCGCCGAAGAAGGTGGGGGCCGCGCCGCCCGGCGGCTGGAGGTTGGGGGCGGTGAGGTCGGGGAGGTGCCTGGTCTTGGCGAACCGCCACAGCCAGCCGGGGCGGGTCAGGACGCCGGGCGCCATCTTCAGCGCGGTCTTGACGTCGATCCGCTCGGGGATGGTGGGGCTTCCCCAGTCGCGGCCGTTGGAGAACGACCAGTCGAGCGTGGCGATGAGCGCCTTCGCCCCGGCCCGCCTGGCGCGGTCCATCCGCTGGACCATGGTGTCGCGGTCGCCGCTCCAGTACACCTGGAAGAACAGGTTCGGGTTGGCGGCGGCGACCTCCTCGACGGGCTTGCTCGCGAACGAGCTGAGCCCCATGATGACGCCCCGGTTGGCGGCGGCGCGGGCCACCGCGACCTCGCCGTCCGGGTCGACGGCCTGGACGCCCGTGGGGGAGATCAGCACGGGCATCGAGGTCTCGACGCCCATCACCGTGGTGGACAGGTCCCGGTCGGCGTGGTGGCCGGCGACGCGGGGCGCGAAGCCCAGCTCGGCGAACGCGCCGGTGTTGCCGTGGACCGTCCGGCCGCGCTCGGAGCCGGCGACCAGCGCGCCGTACACCATGGAGGGCAGCCGCTTCTCGGCCCTGCGCTGCGCCTCGGCGACGGTCTCGAACCAGGGGTTCTTCAACGGCATCGGTGTGTCTCCTCGCCAGGAGGCGGCGGGCGGCCGTGGCCCCCGCCAGGTAGGGATCGGACGTGGTCAGGTGAGCCGCAGGCCCGCGAGGGGGTCTTCGGCGCAGTCGCTCACCGGCGGGCGGACGGGGTCCGGGCGGCGGCGGGTGAGCGTCAGCGGCACCGGCCCGCTTCCGCGCCGGCCGGTGCGGCGCGAGTGGTCGGCGGACGGCCGGGGGATGCCCGCCCGGTCCTCGGGCCGCTGCGCGAGGAGCTTCTCGCCGTGGCCCTGGACGCATTCGGGGTCGGGGCCGTCCAGCGGCAGGCCGGTGAAGAACTTGGCGGCCATGCAGCCGCCCTTGCAGGTGTCGTAGAACGCGCAGGAGGTGCAGGCGCCGCCGTTCTGCGGCGCGCGCAGGTCCTGGAACAGCTCGGACTCGCGCCACACGCCGGTGAACCCGCCGGGCCGCCGGACGTTGCCCGCGAGGAACTCCTCGTGGATGGCGAACGGGCAGGCGTACACGTCGCCGACCGGGTCGATCAGGCAGACGACCCGTCCGGCGCCGCACAGGTTCAGCCCCGGGAGGGCCTGCCCGTAGGCGGACAGGTGGAAGAAGGAGTCGCCGGTCAGGACGTCCTCGCCGTGCGCGACGAGCCAGTCGTACAGCTCGCGCTGCTGCGCGGGGAGGGGGTGCAGCTCGTCCCACACGTCGGCGCCCCGCCCGGACGGGCGCAGCCGGGTCAGCCGCAGCTGCGCGCCGTACTCGTCGGCGATCGCCTTGAACTCGTCCATCTGCGGGATGTTGTGCCGGGTGCACACGACCGACAGCTTGAAGTTCCTCATGCCGGCGTCGCGCAGGTTGCGCATGGCGCGCACGGCGGTGTCGTAGGAGCCGGGGCCGCGGACCGCGTCGTTGACGTCGGCGGTCGCGCCGTCCAGCGAGATCTGAACGTCGACGTAGTCGTTGGCGGCCAGCCGCCGCGCCGCCTCCGGGGTGATGCGGACGCCGTTGGTGGAGAACTTCACGCCCACGTGGTGGGCGGTGGCGTAGTCCAGCAGCTCCCAGAAGTCGGACCGGACGGTCGGCTCGCCGCCGCCGATGTTGACGTAGAAGACCTGCATGGCCTCCAGCTCGTCGATGACGGCCTTGGCCTCGGCGGTGCTCAGCTCGCGCGGGTCGCGCCGCCCGGAGCTGGACAGGCAGTGCGCGCAGGCGAGGTTGCAGGCGTAGGTGAGCTCCCAGGTCAGGCAGATCGGCGCGTCGAGACCGTGCTCGAACAGGTCGACCAGCCGTGTCCCGGGCGCGGACTCGGCGGGCGCGGATGCGGCGGTGGTCATGGGGTCCTTTCGACGACCATCCGCGACCTGGCCAGGGCGGCCAGCGCCGCGGTGTAGCGGGCCAGGTCGGCGGCGGGGACCCCGGCCGACGTGCAGGCGGCGCGGGCGGTGGGCGCGTCCTTCAGCGTCTGCACGACCTCCAGCAGGCGGCGGTCCTTCAGGAAGGACAGCTTGCGCGTGCCGAAGTGGTAGAGGAGCGCGCCGAACGGTTCGGGCCGCACCGAGACCTGCGGGTGCAGGTCCCAGGCGCGGTCGAGGTCGAGGTCGGTCACCGGCGTGGCGGGGTCTAGTAGACGCCGCACATGCCGTCGATCGAGACCTCCTCGATCAGCGACTCGGCGGCGGCGAGCTCCTCGGCCGCGTCGCCGGTCTGGTTCTCGGCCTCAAGGTCGGGGGCGTTGTCCATGGGTCCTCCTCGCCGTCGGGCGGCTCCGGTCCCGGCATGCGGGTCACGGTATGTGGGTGCGGGGTGCGGCCGCGCCGCTTGTCCGCGATAGTAAATGCATCGAGTGCCAAAAGGGAAGATGCCCGAGATGGACGACTTCGTGACCGGCGTGCGCCGACCCGACGTGATCGTCGTCGGAGCGGGGGGCTGCGGCGCCGTCCTGGCGGCCCGGCTCAGCGAGGACCCGGGGTGCGAGGTCCTGGTGCTGGAGGCCGGACCCGTGCCCGCCGACCGGTCCGCCTTCCCGCCGGAACTGCTGGACGCGCTCCTCGTCCCCGGCGCGCGGCCCGGGTCCGCGGGCGTCCGCGTCCAGCCGGCGCGCCTCGGGCCGGGCCTGCCCTACGAGGCGCCCAGAGGGCGGTACCTCGGCGGCTCGACCACCGTCAACGGCGGCTACTTCGTCAGGGCGCGGCGCGAGGACTTCGACCGCTGGTCCGCGGACGCGGGCGACCCCCTCTGGTCCTACGAGCGGGTGCTGCCGCTGCTGCGGGCCCTGGAGACCGACCTCGACCACGGCGCCACCCCGCTGCACGGCGGCCGCGGGCCGATCCCCGTCCGCCGCACCGGGCTCGCGCACCCCGCCGCCGCCGCGTTCCAGGCCGCGGCCCGGGAGCTGGGCCATCCCGACGAGCCCGACAAGAACGCGCAGGAGCCGCCCGGATTCGGCCCGCTGCCGACCAACACCGTGGACGGCCGCCGGATCAACACCGGGATCGCCTACCTGCTCGGCGCGGCGGCCGGCCGGCCGAACCTCACCGTGGCGGGCGGCCGCCCGGTGCGGTCGGTCGTCGTGCGCGGCGGCCGGGCGGCGGGCGTCGTGACCGGGCGCACGCTGGTGGAGGCCCCGGAGATCGTGCTGTGCGCGGGCGCCTTCGGGTCGGCGCACCTGCTGCACCTGTCGGGCGTCGGCCCGGCGGACGACCTCGCCCGCGCCGGCATCGCCGCCGTCCACGACCTGCCCGCCGTGGGCGCCGCGCTCAGCGACCATCCGCAGGCGGTCGTGGAGTGGACGCCCCGGCGCCCGGTGGACGAACCGTCCGGCTGCTGGCTCGGCGGCGCCCTCCACCTGCGCTCCTCGGACGGGAACGAGGCGGGCGACCTGGAGATCCTCCAGTCGCTCGTGCCGATGGCCGGGCTGCTCGGCGGGACGGCCTCGGCGCCCGGCGAGCCCCTGCCGTTCCTCGTGTCCGTCCAGACGCCCCGGACCGCCGGCGGGCTGCGCACCGTCTCGGCCGACCCGGGCGTCCCGCCCCGCGTCGACTACGGCTACCTCGGCACCGGCGCCGACCGCCGCCGGATGCGCGAGGCGGTGCGGGCGGCGGCCGGTGTGGTGGCCGCCGAGTCCTTCGGCGCGGTGTCCGGGGGACTGGTGGGGCCCGACCCGGTCACGCTGCACGACGACCGGCTGCTCGACGGGTGGGTACGGGCCCGGCTCGGCACGGCCCAGCACACCTGCGGCACCGTCCCGATGGGCTCCGCCGTCGACGCCCGCGGCAGGGTGCACGGCCTGGCGGGGCTCCGCGTCGCCGACACGTCGATCCTGCCGACCGCGCCGCTGCGCGGGCCCGCCGCGACGGCGGTCCTCATCGGCGAGGTGATCGCCCGCGAGATGCGCCGGGAGTCCGGCTGAGCGAACCGGCGCCGCTCACCGCCGCTCGGGGCCGCTCCGGGGGGCGGCGTCGTCCAGCATGGCCGCCAGCCCGGCCCCCACGTGCCGGATCGCCTCGTCCAGCAGGTCCGACAGCGGCGGCGGCGTCTCCGACGACAGCCACTGCTCGTAGGCGGAGACCGCCGCGGCGAGGGTGACGTACCCGGCGAGCCGGGCGGGCGGCGCCGAAGCCGGCAGGCCGGTGCGCGCGGCCACGAAGTCGCTGACGGCCGCGCGCCACGCCGCGTACCGCAGGGTGGCGTCGGCCTGCAGCGTCGGCACGCCCAGGATGAGCTCCATCCGCTGCCGGTGCCAGGGGACGTCCACGGGGTCGAACCGGTTGAACTCGGCCACGGCGGCGCGGACCGCGTCCATCATCGGGGTGCGCGGATCGGTCTCGTCCAGCAGCTTGCGCAGCTTCAGCAGGTGCCCCTCGAAGTCGCCCCAGACCAGGTCGTTCTTGGAGGAGAAGTAGCGGAAGAAGGTCCGCCGCGCGATGCCCGCCGCCCGCGCGATGTCGTCGACGGTGGTCTCCTCGAAGCCCTGCCGGGCGAACAGCTCGAAGGCCAGCCGCTCCAGGGCGGCCCGCGACGTCGCGCGGGGCCTGCCCGTGGCCGATGGAAGAACCGCCTTGCCGCCGTCCGAGCTCACAGGGACCAGGTTCCCACCCTTTCGCCCCTCAGTAGGGTCGGATCATGCATGCGGGAGTCGACGCGGCCGCGGTCTGGGCCGAGAGCGGGGCGGCCGCCCTGTCCGGCCGCCCGGACGGCCCGCCCCTGCTGCCGCCCGGCCGGGCCGCTGCGGCGGCCCGGGAACTGGCCGCGCGGTTCGCCGCGACCACGGGCGCGCCCCTCCTCGACGGGGCGCGGCTGCTGGCCGAGCGCGCCGCGTTCACCGGCCACGGCCGGCGGGGCACGACGTCCGCCGGCGGCTCCTGCCGGCTCCTGCCCGCGGCCGACGGATGGGCCGCCGTCTCCTGCGCCCGGCCCGACGATCCGGCCCTGCTGGGCGCGCTGGCGTGCGGCGACGTGCGGGACGACCCGTGGCCGGCGGTCGAGTCGTGGCTGCGCGGCCACACCGGCGCCGAGCTGGCCGAACGCGCCGCGCTGCTCGGCGTCGCCGCCGCGCCCGTCCGGCCGTCCCCGGCGCGGGCGGCACCGCCGGAGCCGCTGGCGCCCCGTCCGGTCGCGGACGCGCTGGTCGTCGACTTCAGCGCCCTGTGGGCCGGGCCGCTGTGCGCCCACCTCCTCGGCCTGGCCGGCGCCCGGGTCGTGAAGGTGGAGACCCCGGCCCGCCCGGACGGCGCCCGCCGGGGCGACCGCGGCTTCTACGACCTCCTGCACGCCGGCCACCGCTCCGTCGTCCTGGACCCGGCCACGCGGGGCGGGCGGCGGGCGATGGCGGCGCTGGTGCGGGCGGCCGACATCGTCATCGAGGCGTCCCGCCCCCGCGCGCTCGCCGGTTTCGGCCTGGACGCCGGGGCCGCCGTCGCCGCCGGGACGCGGTGGGTCTCGATCACCGCGCACGGCCGGGCGTCCGACCGCGTCGGGTTCGGCGACGACGTGGCCGCCGGGGGCGGGCTCGTCTGCCGCGAGGCGGACCTCTCCCCGCTCTTCTGCGGGGACGCCATCGCCGACCCGCTGACCGGCCTCGCCGCCGCCGTCCTCGCCGCGACCGGCCCGCCGGACGGCGGCGGCGTCCTCTGGGACGTCTCGATGACCGACGTGGTGGCCGCGACGCTCGCGCCCGGACCGCCGGCGCCCAGCACGAGGGCCTTTCCCCACCGCGGCGGCTGGGCCTTCGAAACGGACTCGGGCGTCGTCCCCGTCGCGCCGCCCGTGGCGCGGAGGCCGGCCGGCCCCGCGCCCGCGTCGGGAGCCGACACTCAGGCCGTCCTGCGGGAGCTGGGAATCCCCGGCCCATGACGGACGCCGAGACCGGAGTCCTGTTCCGGAACGCCGAGGTGGCCGGGCGCGGCCGGACGGACGTCCGCGTCGCCGGTGCGGGCGTCGCCGAGGTCGGCCGCGGCCTCGCCCGCGCGAGCGGCGAGCGGATCGTCGACTGCCGCGGGGCGGCCCTGCTCCCGGGCCTGTGGGATCACCACCTGCACCTGCACGCCCTCTGGGCGTGGCGGCGCTCGACGCTGTGCGGGCCGCCCGCGGTCGGCGGGCGGCCCGGCCTCGCGGCGGCGTTGCGCGCCGCCCTTCCCGACGAGAACGGATGGGTCCGGGGCGTCGGCTACGCCGAGAGTGTCGCCGGCGACCTGGACGCCGCCGCCCTCGACGCGCTGCGAGCCGACGCGCCGGTGCGGGTCCAGCACCGGAGCGGCGCGCTGTGGATCCTGAACTCCGCCGCCGTCCGGGAGGCCGGGCTCGCGTCCGGCGGCCACCCGGGAATCGAGCGCGACGCGCACGGGGACCCGACGGGACGGCTCTGGCGAGCCGACTCCTGGCTGCGCGAGCGGATACCGGCCGCGCGCACCGCCGACCTGGGCGGCGTCGGGCGGGAACTGGCGGCGGCCGGAATCACCGGCGTCACCGACGCCACGCCCGACCTCGCCCCCGCGGCGATCGCGTCGATCGAGGACGGAGGGCTTCCCCAGCGCGTCCACCTGCTCGGCAGGCCGCTGGAGTCCCCGCCCGGCCGGAACCCGCGCGTGACCGCAGGCCCGTACAAGATCGTCCTGGCCGATTCGGGCCTGCCGGGCCTGGACGCGCTCGCGGCGCGCATACGGGCGGCGCACGCGGGCGGCCGGGCCGTGGCCGTGCACTGCGTGACCCGCGAGTCCCTGCTGCTGCTGCTCGCCGCGTTCGCCGACGCCGGCGTGCGGGACGGCGACAGGATCGAGCACGCCGCCCTCGTCCCGCCGGACGTCATCGGCCGGCTGGTCTCGCTCCGGCTCCGGGTCGTGACGCAGCCGGGGTTCATCGCCGACCGGGGCGACGACTACCTGCGCGACGTCCCGGCCGCCGACCGCGGCGACCTCTACCGGTGCCGCAGCCTGGCGGACGCCGGCGTCCCGGTCGCGCTGTCGAGCGACGCCCCCTACGGGCCCCTCGACCCGTGGCTGGTGATGGACGCCGCCGTCCGGCGCCGCACGAGGTCGGGGGCGGCCGTGGGGCCGGACGAGTCGATCCCCGCGTCCGCCGCCCTCCGCTCCTACCTGTCGGCGCCGGACGATCCGGGCGGCCCGCCGCGGCGGGTCCGGCCGGGAGCCGCCGCCGACCTGGTCCTGCTGCACACGGACCTCGGCGGGGCACTGCGCTCGCCCGATTCGGGCGCCGTCCGGCACACCATGATCGCCGGTCGGATCGTCGAAGCCTGAGCCCCGCCCGCCTCCTCAGTCGCTCGCCGCCGGCGCCAGGGAGACGTTCCAGTAGGCCGCGTACCGGCCGCCGCGGCGCAGCAGCTCGTCGTGGCCGCCCTCTTCGACGATGCGGCCGCCGTCCAGGAAGGCGATGCGGTCGGCGCGCTGGACGGTCCGCAGCCGGTGCGCGACCATCACCACGGTGCGGCCTGCCATGAGGTGCTCGATGCCGTCGTGGACGGCCGCCTCGTTGACGGGGTCCAGGGCGGAGGTCACCTCGTCCAGCAGCACGACGGGCGCGTCCTTCAGCAGGGCCCGCGCGATGGAGACGCGCTGGCGCTCTCCGCCGGACAGCAGTGCGCCGCCCTCGCCGACGTTCGTCGCCCATCCCGCCGGCAGCCGCTCGACGACCTCGTCCAGCCGCGCGGCGGCCGCCGCTGCGCGCACCTCGGCCTCGGTGGCGCCGGGACGGCCGAGGCGCACGTTCTCCTCGATCGTGGCGTCGAAGAGGTAGACGTCCTGGAAGACGATGGCGATCTGCGCCATCAGGACGTCGGTGCTGATGTCGCGGACGTCCACGCCTCCCATGCGCACCACGCCGGTGTCCACGTCGTAGAACCGGGCGAGCAGTTGCAGCAGGGTGCTCTTGCCGGCGCCCGACGGGCCGACGATGGCGAGCCGCCGCCCCGCGGGTACGGACAGCGACAGGCCGTCGATCACCGTCCGGTCGCCGTGCCGGAACCCGGCGGACGCGAACTCCAGGTCGTGGCCGCCCGGCCGGACCGGCTCGGCGGGCTCCGGCAGCGGCTCGGTGCGCAGCACCGCGTCCAGCCGGGTCAGTTCGGCGCGGGCGCCGCGGATCTGGCCGCCGATGTCGGCCAGCGACAGCAGCGGGTCGGCGCAGCGCGCGGCCAGCACCAGGATCGTCAGGACCTCCGCCGCGCCGGCGTCCCCGCCGAGCGCGAGGTAGGCGCCGAGGGCCAGCAGCGCGGTGAACACCGCCTGGACGGTGACGGTCAGGCCCAGGAAGCCGGGCAGCGCCGACAGCACGGTGCGGCGGGAGGCGCGCTGGACGCCGCGCAGCGAGTCGTCGAGCAGCCCGAAGCGCTCGGCGGTCCGGCCGCCGGCGCGCAGCACCGGCTGCGCCTGGAGGTACTCGATGACCCGGTCGGCGGCCTCCCGGTCGCGGTCGTGGCGCTCGGCGTCGGCGGCGGCCATGGAGCGCCCCGCCCAGATCTGGATCGCCGCCACGACGGGGACGGCGGCCAGCGCGGCCAGCCCCATCTGCCAGTTGAAGGCGAGCATCACGGCGACGATCGTCAGCGGCGTCACGGCGGCGAAGACGAACGGCGCCAGCAGGTGCGCGATCACGCTCATCGCCTGCAGGACGCCCCGGCTCGCCAGCACCGACACCTCCCCGACGCGGCCCGCGCCGTACCAGCCGACGGGCAGCCGGGCCAGGTGGTCGCCGAGCCGGCGGTACACGCCGCGCAGCAGCGTCGTCCCGACCCGGAACCCGGACCGGTCGGCGGCGAAGCGCAGCACCGCGTAGCCGGCGACCGAGGCCCCGAACGCGATCAGCCACGGCCGGGCGTCTTCGGGGGCGCTCCCCAGCAGTGCCCGCAGCACCGGCACCAGCAGCGCGTAGGACAGGCCCTCGGCCACCGCGGTCACCGTCATCAGGGCCACGGTGCGGCGCACCGGGCCGGCGTACTCGGGGCCGAGCACGCGCAGCAGCATTCGAATCATCGGGTCCGGTCTCCTCGGGGTGCGCCGTGGGCTGCGGTCTCGGCGGTGCCCGCCGGCCGGTGCGACCGCCGGAACGCGGCGAACCTGCCGCCGCCCGCCAGGAGTTCGGCGGGCCGTCCGCGCTCGACGACCGAGCCGTTGTCCAGCATCACGACGGTGTCGGCGTCGGCGATCGTCTCCAGGCGGTGGGCGATGACCAGGACCGTCCGGTCGCCCTTCAGTTCCGCCAGCGCCCGGCGCACGGCCTGCTCGGTGTGCGGGTCGGCGAACGCGGTCGCCTCGTCGAGCACCAGGACGGGCGTGTCGGCCAGCAGCGCGCGGGCGAGCGAGATCCGCTGGCGCTCACCGCCCGACAGACCGGCCTCGTCGCCGAGCACGGTGTCGTATCCGCGCGGCAGCTCCAGGATGCGGTCGTGGACGTTCGCCAGCCGCGCGGCGCGGACGACGTCGTCGATGCCGGCGTGCGGCACGGCCAGGGCGATGTTGTCGGCTACCGACGCGCGCAGCAGGCGGACGTCCTGGAAGACGAACGAGACCGTCCGGTACAGCTCCCGGCTGCCGATCTCGCGCAGATCGACACCGCCCAGGACGACCGAACCGTGCGTCGGGTCGAAGAACCTCGGCAGCAGTTGGACCAGCGTCGACTTCCCGCTCCCGGACGGCCCCACGACCGCGGTGACCGTCCCCGGTTCGAGGACCAGGTCGATGCCGCGCAGCACCTCGCGGCCGGGTTCGTACCCGAAGCGGACGTCGCGCAGCTCCACCCGGTGCCCCTGGGGCGCGGCCGGGTGCGCGGGTTCGGGCAGCGGCCGCACAGCGAGGACGTCCCGGATGCGGCCGACCGCGCGCCGGGCGGCCTGCAGGTCGTCGAAGCCGTGCCCGAGTGCCGCCACCGGGGCGGTCAGACCGAGGCCCAGCAGCAGGAAGGGCAGCAGGTCCGCCGCGGCCATGGAACCGTCGCCGATCAGGACCGCGCCGCCGGTCAGCACGGCCAGGAGCACGACCGGCGGCGACAGCGCGACCTGCATGGCCGCGGCGATCCCGAGGAGGGAGCGCACCACCCGGAGGAAGACTTCGGCGAAGTCGTCGGTGGCCGCGCGGAACCTGCGGTGGGCGCGCTCGGACCCGCCGAACGCCTTGACCACCGCGATGCCCTCGACGAACTCGACGACCGAACTGGCGATCCGCCCCATGGCCGCGTCGAAGTCCTTCTGCAGGCGCAGCCGGGCGGGGGACATCATCAGCGGGACCAGCGCCACCGCCAGCAGCACCGGGATCAGCGTGATCAGCGTGAGCCGCCAGTTGACGGCGAACAGGTAGGCCAGCGACGCCAGCGGCACCACGAACGCCGACACCAGCTCGCCGGGGGTGTGCGCGATGAACGGGTGCACGGCGCTCACGTCCTCGCCGACGACCTTCGCCAGCTCGCCCGTCCGCCGCCGGGAGAACCAGCCGATGGGGACGAGCCCCAGCCGCGCGGCCAACTGGCGGCGGAACGACAGCTGCACCCGTCCGTCGAGGAGGTGCCCGATTCCGGACGACGCGGCCGTGCACAGCAGCCGGACGAACAGCCCCGCCGCGCCGGCGATCACGATGGCCCGGACACGGCCGTGGTCGATCGGGCCGGGCGACAGCAGCTCGCGGCCCAGCTCGGCGACCGCCAGCAGCGGCGCCAGGCCCGCGAGGGCGCCGATCGTCTGCAGGATCACGACGCCGGCGAACGTCCGCAGGTAGGGCCGCAGCCGCGCCGCGTCCCGTCCGGGCGCGGGTTCGGCGGCGGTCATGTCCGCCGCTCCAGACGGCTGCCGCGGGGCAGGGTGACGGCCATGATGTTGCTGGGGACGTCCAGCTCGATGCGGTGCCACCGCCCGCGCGGGACGATGGCGGCGGCGCCCGTCACCAGCCGGACCTCCTCCTCCGGGCGGCCCGGCCGCTCGGGGCGGAGGAAGAGGCGGATCTTCCCGATGAGGCAGGACACGATCTCCTCGGCCTCGGGGTGCACCTCCCAGTGGTCGGCGTGGACGTCGGCGCCGGTCCTGGCGTGGAAGGCCGTCAGCCGCCACCCCTCCCGCTCGGAGCCGGACGCCTGCGGCGCGGCGCGGATCTCGCCGTCCTGGTCGAGGTGGATGGAGGACGCGAGGAGGTCGATCGGGGTGATGGTCATGCCGGGACCTCCTTCCCACCCTCGCGGAGGGCGTCGCCGCCGGCCGGCTCGGCCCGTGAGGGCGAGCCCGTCCGGGGCAGGACGGCGAGCGCGATGAGGACGGCGGCCACCAGGAGGACGGCGGCGAGGGACAGGCCGAACGCGTACCCGTCGTTGAGCGCGCCGGGCGTGAGGGAGTCGCCGGTGCGGCTGTGCGCGGCGGTGCCGAGGCCGGCCAGCCCGAGCGAGGCGCCGATCTGACGGGAGCTGTTGAGCAGGGCCGAGGCCGTGCCGGCCTCGTGGGCCGCGACGCCGGTCGTGGCGGTGGACACCACCGGGGCGAGGCCCAGCCCGATGCCGACGCTGGCGACGACCGCGGGGCCGAGGACGTCGACGGCGTAGTGCCCGTCCGGGCTGATCATGCCGAACCAGGCGAACCCCGCCGCGGTCACCAGCCCGCCGACGACGAGGAGCGTCCGCGGCGCGAACCGGTAGCCGAGCTTGACGGCGAGGACGGAGCCGGCGACCACGCCGAGGGCGAACGGCAGGAACTGCGCTCCGGCCAGCGCCGGACCGGACCCGAGCACGCGCTGCAGGTAGAGGGACACGAAGTAGAAGGCCGCCGCCAGGGCCGAGCCGACCAGGAGGTTGAAGGCGTTGGCGCCCGCGACCGAGCGGTTGGCGAACAGGCCGAGCCGGACGAGCGGTTCGCGGGCCGTGGTCCGCTCGACGAGGAGGAACGCGGCCAGCAGCGCGACCGCGGCCGCCAGCGTCCCCAGGGTGACCGCCGACGTCCACGCGTACCGGTCGGTGCGGACGACGCCGAACACCAGCAGCGTCATGCCCGCCGTGGCCAGGACGGCGCCGAGGACGTCCGGCCGGCTGCCGCGCGCCGGGGCGCCCGCGGCGACGCCCCGCCAGGCCAGGGCCAGCGCGATGGCGGCCATCGGCACGTTCACGAACATCACCCAGCGCCAGCCGGCGTACTCGGTGAGCAGCCCGCCGATCAGGACGCCGAACGCGCCCCCGGCGGCGTTCACCGCGCTCCACACGCCGAAGGCCCGGACGCGGGCCCGGCCCGCCGGGAACGTCGTGGCGAGCAGCGCCAGCGCGGCCGGCGCCAGCGCGGCGGCCCCGACGCCCTGCGCGGCGCGGGCGGCGACCAGGTGGCCGGGCTCCTGGGCGAGGCCGCCGATGAGCGAGGCCAGGCCGAACAGGCCGAGCCCGGCCAGCAGGACCCGCTTGCGGCCGTAGCGGTCGGCGGCCTTGCCGCCCAGCAGGAGCAGCCCGCCGAAGGTGAGCGCGTAGGCGTGGATCACCCAGGTCACGCCCACCGCGCCGAACCCGAGGCCGGCGGCGATCCGGGGGAGCCCGACGTTCACGACCGACAGGTCCAGCGACACCATGAACTGCACGACGGCCACCACGGCGAGGGTGAGCCCGGGTCTCGGCGCGGTCGGTGACGGCGGGCGGTTCGCCGGGCTCCCGCGACGGGAGCCGCTCTTGTCTCGGATCATGTGCATGCCGGACATGGTGTTATCCGGGCAGGCCGGGGGTCATCGTGCCGGGGAAGACTCCTGCGCATGGCACCGGGGGAGCAGGATCGGCCCGGCTACTCCGCGGGGAGTAGTGGCGCATTGCGACGTCCGGCGGAGGTCTTCGACCAGAAGAACGCCTTAATCTACCCAGATGACCCTTATCGGCAGGTGGCGGCCGCTCGCCCAGGACGTCCTGCGCGCCGTGGTCGTGGCCGTGCTACCGGCGGTCTTCGTGCTCGCCGCGCCGGGCGCGGGCGCGGCGGACCTCGTCCTCGTCCTCGCCGCCTGCCTCGCGCTGACCCTCCGGGAGCGGGCGCCCCTGGCGACGCTGCTCGTCAGCACGGCCTGCATGCTCGCGGTGACGCTGCACGTCGAGCCGGGCCCGTCGGCCGTCTTCCCCGTGCTGGTGGCGGTGTTCGTCGCGGTCCAGGCCGGCCACCGGCTGGCCCCGGCCCTGGCCGCCGCGGCCTTCCTCGGCGCCGATCTGGCGGTGAACCTGCCCGGCCCCGGCGGAGCGCTGGAGGACCTGGAGAACACCTCGCTGCTGCTCGGCTGGTTCGTGGCGGCCTCGGGGGCGGCGACGGTGACCCGGCACCGCCAGGCGTACCTGGAGGAGGCCGAGCGGCGGGCCGAGGAGGCCGAGCGCACCCGCGAGGAGGCGGCCCTGCGCCGCGCGGGCGAGGAGCGGCTGCGCATCGCGCGGGAGCTGCACGACTCGCTCACGCACAGCATCTCGATCATCAAGGTCCAGGCCGGGGTGGCCGTGCACGTGGCGCGCAAGCGCGGCGAGGACGTGCCCCCGGCGCTGCTCGCCATCCAGGAGGCGAGCGGCGACGCCATCCGCGAGCTGCGCGCCACCCTGGAGGTGCTGCGCGACTCCGACCGCTCCGCCGGTTCCGCGGGCGACGCCGCGGGCAGCGGCCTCGACCGGCTCGGCGACCTGGTGGAGCGGGCCCGCTCCACCGGGCTGCCGGCCACGGTGACGATCTCCGGTGCGCGCCGGGACCTGCCGGACGAGGTGGACCGGGCCGCGTACCGCATCGTCCAGGAGGCGCTCACCAACGTCTCCAGGCACGCCGGCGGGGCGGCCGCGGCGGTCAGCGTCGACTACGCGGACGGGGAGCTGGTCGTCCAGGTCGACGACGACGGCAAGGCCGACCCGGACGCGCCGCCCGTGCCCGGCACCGGCCTGCTCGGCATGCGCGAGCGCGTCGCCGCGCTCGGCGGCCGGCTGCGGGCCGAGCCCCGCCCCGGGGGCGGCTTCACCGTCCGCGCCGAACTCCCGCTGGGGGAGGCGTCGTGATCCGCGTCGTGCTCGTGGACGACCAGGCCCTCATCCGCGGCGGCTTCCGCGCCCTGCTGGAGATCGAGGACGACATCGAGGTGGTGGCCGAGGCCGCGAACGGCGAGCAGGGCGTCGCGCTCGTCCGCGAGCACCGGCCCGACGTCGCCCTCGTCGACGTCCAGATGCCGGTGATGGACGGCATCGAGGCGACCCGGCTGATCGCCGCCGACGAGCGGCTGGCCGGCGTCCACGTCGTGATCCTCACCAACTACGGCCTCGACGAGTACGTCTTCAACGCGCTGCGCGCCGGCGCCTGCGGCTTCATGGTCAAGGACACCGAGCCCGCCGACCTGCTGCAGGGCGTCCGGGTCGCGGCCCGCGGCGACGCGCTGCTGTCGCCCGCGATCACCCGCCGCCTGATCGGCGAGTACGTCGCCCGCCGCCCCGAGCCCGCCGCGGGCGCGCTCGGCGTGCTGACCAACCGCGAGCGCGAGGTCACCGCGCTGGTGGCCCGGGGGCTGTCCAACGACGAGATCGCCGCCCACATGGTGATCAGCCCGACCACCGCGAAGACGCACGTCAGCCGGGCGATGACCAAGCTGCACGCCAGGGACCGCGCCCAGCTCGTGGTGTACGCCTACGAATCCGGCCTGGTCGCGCCGCGGCGCGCCTGACCGCCCGTCCCGGCCAGGAAGGCGGCCAGCTCGGCCTCGTAGGCGGCGGCGGCCTCCTCCCGTTCCCCCCAGGTGCGGCGGGCCAGGGAGACGAGGGCGGGGGACTTGCGCAGCACGGCGTGCGCCGCGTCCGCCGCGGCCCCGGCCAGTTCTTCCGGCGGGCAGACGAGGGCGGCGCCGATGCGTTCGGCCGGGATCCGCTCGGAGGTCAGCAGGGCGCGGCTCGCCACGGCGGGCGGGAGGAGGCGGCGCAGGACGGCCTGGCCGACCGTGACGCCCACGTCGAGTTCGGGGAGCCGCAGCCAGGCGCCGGACGCGATGACCGGGACGTCGGCGGCGGCGAGGAGCAGGGCCCCGGCGCCGATCGCCGGGCCCTGGGCCGCGACCACCACGGGCGCCGGGCAGCGCAGGACGGCGGCCAGCGCGGCGACGCCGGCGGCGAGGCTCTCGCCGCCGGCCGGTTCGCCGCGGTCGTGCCCGGCGCTGAAGACGTCCCCGGTGGCGTCGATCAGCAGGCACTCGTCCGGGCGCATGGCCGCGCAGGTCTCGGTGAGCCACCGGTAGGCGGCCGAGTCCAGGGCGTTCACCGGTGGACGGGACAGCGTCGCCCTGACCAGCGCCCCCTCCCGCCGGACGCGCATCAGTACGACCGGGGCAGCGCCAGGCGCTTGTGCGCGACGTGGTTCAGCAGCATCTCGGAGCTGACCGGCGCGATCCGGAAGAGCCGGACCAGGCCGTGCAGCGTGGCGAGGCCGTACTCGCGGGACATGCCGTTCCCGCCGAGCGTCTGCATGGCGGCGTCCAGGGCGGCGGTGGCCGCCTCGGAGGCGGTGAGCTTCGCCATCGCCGCCTCCACGCCGCCGGGCTCGCCCCGGTCGAAGGCGCGTGCGGCGGACTCGGTCAGCAGCCGGGACGCGGTGAGCGCCGTCTCGGCCCGCGCCAGGGGGTGCGAGACCGCCTGGTGCGCGCCGATCGGGACGTCCCAGACCGTCCGCTCGCGCGCGTAGGCGGCGGCGATGTCGATCGCGTAGCGGGCGATGCCGTTCAGGAGGGCGGCGCTGACGATGCGTTCTGGGTTGAGGCCCGCGTGCAGGACGGCCATGCCGGCGTCGGGGCCCACCAGTGCGGACGAGTCCACGCGGACGTCGTCGTAGAAGACGCTGTACTGGCGTTCGGGGGACAGGATCTCGACCTTGATGGGGCTCTTGGCCAGGCCGGGCGCGCCGGTGGGGACGATGAAGACCTTCAGCCCGTCGTCGACGCGGGCGACGGTGAGCAGCGCGTCGGCGTTGTCCACGTGGGAGACGTAGTACTTCTGGCCGGACAGCACCCACGCGCCGCCGTCGCGGCGGGCGCGCATGCGGATGTTGTGGGTGTTGGAGCCCGCGTCGGGTTCGGTGATGGCGAAGCCGAGGATCCGCGAGCCGTCCGCGAGGCCCGGCAGCCACTCGGCCTTCTGGGCCGGCGAGCCGAACCCGTCGATGATGGTCGCGCAGACGGCGGGGGAGAGCGCGACGAGCATCAGCGGGACGCCGGCCCGCGCGACCGACTCGGCGACCGCGGCGAGCGCCTCGACGCCCGCGCCCGCTCCGCCGTGCTCCGCGGAGATGCCGGCCCCGAGGGCGCCGATGCCGCCGAGGGCGCGCCACAGGTCGCGCGCGTTGTCCCCCGCGTCGGACGCGCGGACGTAGTACTCGTGCCCGAACGCGCGGCAGGTCCGCAGGACGCTCGCGCGCAGTTCCGCCAGCTCAGCCGCCGAGGGTGCCGCACCCACATTGCCTCCCCGTTACTCGGGTGTAAAAGACTGACGTATTGAACCCTAGGCCACCGCGAGGCACTCGGTCGACCCCGCTTCAGCAGGAACGAAGCCCGCCAGGGGCTTGTCTTGGCTGGACTTCGTCCTGCAAACTCTGACGTATTCACCACCTGCCCCGGCAGGAGGTGTCCGGTTCGCCCGACCAAGGCGATCATTGAGGAGACACCATGAGAGCAGCCATGCGTGGCCACGCGGTCATCGCGGCCCTCACCGCTTTGGCGCTGTCCGCAACGGCCTGCGGGTCGTCGGATTCGGATACGTCAGATGCTTCGAGCGGAGACACCTACACGATCGGCGTCCTCAACTCGACGACCGGCGCTCTCGGGGCGGTCGGGCAGCAGGAGGCCAAGGGCATGCGACTGGCCGTCGAGGAGATCAACGCGGCCGGCGGCGTGAAGGGCCGCAAGCTCAAGCTGGCGGAGGTGGACGACCAGGGCTCGGTGAACCTGACCACCGCCGGGTTCAAGAAGCTCGCCACCGACACCAAGGTGCCGATCGTGATCGGCCCCGGCATCTCCGCGAACGCCAAGGCCGTGGCGCCGCTCGCCGACCAGTACGGCGTCACGCAGATCCTGCTGGTCGCGCAGCCCGACGTCGCCAACGGCACCGAGCACGTCTTCCAGACGCCGCTGCCGGGCAAGGCGAACTCCGAGGCCATGGTCGCGTACGCCAAGTCCAAGGGCGTCAAGAACGCGGCGATCATCTGGGCGAACAACCCGTACGGGCAGGCGGGCGACACCGACGTCTCCAACGCCGCCAAGGCCGCCGGGATCTCGATCGTCAACTCCGAGGGCTTCGACCCGGGCAAGTTCGACTTCACCGCCCAGGCGGGCAAGGCGGCCGGCAAGAAGCCCGACGCGATCTTCCTGTACGGCGCGGGCGGCTCCAGCGACGCCCTCGTGCTGAAGAGCGTCGGCGCGACGGGCTACACGGGACACATCATCGGCGACCTCACCTACTCCGCCGACTTCATCCCGGAGACCGCGGGCCCCGCGGCCGACAAGGTCGTCTCGCTGACGGCGGTCAACTACGGCGCCCCCGAGCCCGAGACCAAGAAGTTCCTCGACGCCTACCGCGCCAAGTTCGGCGACGAGGCCACCGTGCTCGGCGCCTACGCCTACGTCGCGGTGAAGCTCGCCGCCGCGGGCATCGAGAAGGCCGCCTCCTACAAGGGCGACGACATCTCCAAGGCCATCGAGTCGCTGAACTACCGGAGCATCGTCGGCACGCTCGCCTACACCGACAAGTACCGCGGCGGCCCCAACGCCGACGCATTCAAGCCGGTCACCTTCAAGAACGGCGAGTACGCGGCCCCGGACCAGGGTTGATCCCCTCCCGCAGCAGATGACGGCGGCCGGTCCCGCACCGGCCCGGCCGCCGTCCCCCTAGAAGGAACCCGCCCGTGCGCATCATCGACCTTCTCGTCTCCGGTCTCACGCTCGGCGCCATCTACGCGCTGGTGGCCCTGGGCTTCCACCTCGTCTTCAAGATGACGGGGGTCATCGACTTCGCCCAGGGCGACAAGGTGATCATCGGTGGCCTGATCGGCCTCACCCTGGTCGACCGGGGGCTGTCCACGATCCTGCTCGTCGCGCTGATCGTGCTGGCCGCGGGGATCGTCCTCGGCCTCGCCTACGACGCGATCGTGATCCTGCCGACGCAGGGCAACGGCCCCATCGCCGCGATCGCGGCGACCGTCGGGATCACGCTGGTGTTCGCCAACGGCGGCCAGCTCGTCTGGGGCCCGGACGGCAAGCCGTTCCCGCCCGTGCACGGCGGCGCGGTCGAGCTCGGCGAGCTGCGGATCGGCTACCAGGACCTGCTGATCTGGGCGGTCGTCCTCGCCGTCGGGATCGGGCTGGCGCTGCTGCTCGGCCGGTCCCGCACCGGCCGCGGCATGGTCGCCGCGGCGACCGACCCGCTCGCCGCCACCGCGGTCGGCATCAACGTCTCGCGGATGCGCGCCATCGCGTTCGCGCTGGCGTTCGGGCTCGCCGCGCTCGCGGGCGTGCTGGTCGCGCCGATCACCCTCGCCGGCGGCTCGCTCGGCACGGCGCTGACGCTGAAGGGCTTCACCGGCGCGGTGCTCGGCGGCCTCGCCAGCACCCGGGGCGTCCTCGCGGGCGCGGTGCTGCTCGGCGTGTTCGAGAGCGAGCTGGCCGCGATGATCCCGAACAGCTACGTCGACCCGATCGTGCTGCTCGCTCTGATCATCATCCTGCTAGTGATGCCGAACGGCCTGTTCGGCCTGAGGAGGCAGCGCCTTGCCTGACGAAGCAGCGCCCGACAAAGCAGCCCCGGACAAAGCGACGCCGGACGAAGCAGGGCCCGGCAAGGCAGTGCCCGACAAGGCAGTGCCCGAGAAGGCAGCGCCCGGCAAGGCAGTGCCCGACGAAGCGGGGCCCGGCAAGGCGGGGCCGGGCCGGGCCTTCGCCGTCCGGGCCGGGCGGCACCTGGGCCCGACCGTCGTGGCGGCCGTGATCCTCATCGGCTTCGCGTTCACGAACCCGGGCGCGACCGACCTCGCCCTCGGCGTGAACATCGGCGTCGCGGCCATCGCCTCGGTCGGCCTGACCCTGACCATCGGCGGCGCGGGCCAGCTCGCGCTCGGCCAGGCGGGGTTCATGGCCATCGGCGCGTACGGCACCGCCTACCTGATGCTCGACCGGAAGATGGCGTTCCTGCCCGCGCTGGTCCTCGGCGTCGTGCTGGCGCTGGTCGTCGGCGTGCTGGTCGGCTACATCGCGCTGCGGCTGCGCGGCCACTACCTGGCGATGGCGACGCTCGCGGTCGGCACCGCCGTCCACGCGCTCCTGATGCTGCCGGGCCCGCTCGGCGGCGCCAACGGGTACGCGCCCATCCCGTTCCCGGAGATCCTCGGGCACCGGCTGCTCGACCCGCGCGACCAGTACCTGCTGGTCGCGGCCACGCTGGTCCTGGTGCTGCTCGGGTCGCGCCTGCTGCTGTCGGCCCGGCTGGGACGGGAGCTGGCGGCGATCCGGGACGACGAGGTCGCCGCGCGGTCGGTCGGAGTGAACATCACCGCGCGCAAGGTGCAGGTGTTCGCGATCTCCGCCGGGATCGGCGCGCTCGCGGGCGGCGTCAACGCCCCGCTGCAGACGGCCATCGACCCGTCGCTGTTCTCGACGGCGGTCTCGCTGCAGCTGTTCGTCATGGTGATCCTCGGCGGCCTCGGCAACATCTACGGCGCGGTGCTCGGCGCGGCGCTCGTGACCTGGCTGATCTCGGAGGTGCCCGGCGGCGGCTCGTGGGCGCTGACCGTCCTCGGCGTCATCGTCATCGCGTTCATGGCCCTGCTCCCGGACGGGCTCGCGGGGCTCGGCAGGGTCGCCCGCTCGCTCCCGGCCCGGCTGTCGCGGCGGCCGCGAACCGGGGCAGTGATCACGGAGGTGCCGGAATGAGGACGCCGGGAACGGCGGAGGCGCGCGGGGTCACCCGCCGCTTCGGCGGGCTGACGGCGGTCTCGGACGTGAGCTTCGCCGTCGCCAAGGGCGAGATCCACGGGATCATCGGCCCGAACGGCGCGGGCAAGACGACGCTGCTGAACATCCTGAGCGGCCTGCAGCGCCCGTCGAGCGGCGCGGTGCTGGTCGGCGGCGAGGACGTCACCCGCTGGCCGAGCCACCGGCTGGTGCGGCGCGCGCGCCTCGTCCGGACGTTCCAGACCGTCCGGCTGTTCTCCAGCATGTCGGTCCGGCAGAACATGGCGATCGCGGCGCGGACCACGGCCGGCCCGGCGCGGGCCGGGGAGCGGGTCGAGGACGTCCTCGCCCGGCTGTCGCTGGACGGGCTCGCGGACGAGCCGGCCGCGGCGCTGTCGTACGGGCTGCAGCGGCGGGTGGAGCTCGCCCGCGTGCTGGTGGCCGACCCGGCGGTCGTCCTGCTGGACGAGCCCGCCGCCGGCCTCAGCCCGCAGGAGCGCCACGACCTCGCGGACATGCTGCGCGAGATGCGCGACGCCGGGGTCACGGTGATCCTCGTCGAGCACCACATGGACCTCGTGCACGCCGTCTGCGGGGCCTGCACGGTGCTCGACTTCGGCAAGGTGATCGCGCGCGGCACGCCCGCGGAGGTCACCGCGGACCCGGCCGTCCTGGAGGCATACCTGGGCGGCGGGCACCACCGGGCGCCGGACGTCGGCGCCACCGTTTCCACGGGCGAGGAGGACTGATGGCGCAGGCTCGGCCGCAGGAGCGGGACCGGCCGCTGCTCGAAGCGCGCGGCGTCGTCTACCGGTACGGGGCGATCAGCGCGCTGCGGGGCGTGGACCTGCACGTCGGCCGGGGCGAGGCGGTCTGCGTGATCGGGCCGAACGGCGCCGGGAAGACGACGCTGGCGCGCGTCGCGGGCGGGCTGTACCGCCCGGCCGAGGGGGCGCTGCTGGTGGACGGCGAGCCGCTGCCCAGGCGCCCGCACGAGGCCGTAGCCCGCGGCATCGGCAGCGTCCTGGAGGGCCGGCACCTGTTCGTGGAGCAGACCGTCCGGACGAACCTGGAACTCGGCTGCTACCGCGGGAAGGTGCCGAAGGCGGTCGTCGAGGAGCGCCTGGAGAAGGTCATGGACCTGTTCCCGGTGCTGCGCAAGCGCGCCGGGCAGCAGACCTCGACGATGTCCGGCGGCGAGCAGCAGATGGTCGCGGTGGGCCGCGCGCTGATGGCCGAGCCGGACGTCCTGATCCTGGACGAGCCGTCCATGGGCCTCTCCCCGAAGATCACCGGCGAGGTGTTCGACGCGCTCGCGGCGCTGCGCGAGGGCGGGCTGTCGATCCTGCTCATCGAGCAGAACGCGCCGCTGGCCTTCGAGCTGGCCGACCGCGGCTACCTGCTGCGGCAGGGCGCGGTCGTGGTCGAGGGCAGCATCGAGGAGCTGACCCACGACGACGTCGTCCGGTCCGCCTACCTGGGGGCCTGATGGGCGCGCCGGCGGGGGCGCCGCTGTCGGACGGCCCCCTGCACGCCGGCCTGGAGCGGCTCTACCGCATCCCGCTGGACGACGCGGGCCTGCCGGGCGCGCTCTTCCAGGGCGATCCGCCCGCCGCCACCGGGCTGCCCGTCCCCGCCGGCGGCGGGCCCGGACCGGGTGACCGCGTCGAGGAGGCGCTGCAGCGGATCGCCGCCACCGACGGCGAGATCCGGGCCTGGGCGCTGGTGGACGCCGAAGGGGCCCGCGCCCAGGCGCGGCGGGAGCCGGACGGGCGGCCGCTGCGCGGCGTCCCGGTCGGGGTGAAGGACCTCATCGACGTGGCCGGGCTCCCGACCGGCGGCGGTTCCCGGCACCTCTCCGGCCCCGGCCGGGAGCGGGTCCCGGCGGCCGACGCGGGCTGCGTGGCGCTGCTCCGGCGGGCCGGCGCGGTCGTCGTCGGCAAGACCACCACGCACGAGTACGCGTTCGGCGGCACCACGCCGCCGACCCGCAACCCGCACGACCCCGCGCGGATCCCGGGCGGCTCGTCCGGCGGGTCGGCGGCGGCGGTCGCCGCCGGGCACGTGCCGCTCGCCCTCGGCAGCGACACCGGCGGGTCGGTGCGGATCCCGTCCGCGTACTGCGGGACCGCCGGTCTCGTCCCCTCGCCCGGACGGCTGCCCGGCGACGGCGTGCTGCCGCTCGCGTGGTCCCTGGACCGGGTCGGGCTGATCGCCGCGACGCCCGGAGACCTCGCGGGCTTCGCGGCGGCCCTCGGCGTCATCGCCCCGGACGGCGGCGGCGCCCGTCCGTCCGGGTTCGCGGGCCTCCGGGTCGGCGTGCCCGCGGGGACGCTGGACGAGCCCATCGACCCCGACGTCGGCGCGGCGGTCGAGCGCGCCTTCGCCGCCGTCCGCGACCTGGGCGGCGAGGTCGTGGAGGTCGCGATCCCGCACGGCTGGGCGGCCGTGACCGCGGGCATGGCGATCATCCTCGCGGAGTGCCTCGACTACCACCGGGAGCGGCGCGCGTCCGGCGATGAGCTGTTCGGCGCGGACGTGCGCGCGATGCTCGACCTCGCCGCCGGGCTCCCCGCCGGAGCGTACGTGCGCGCCCAGCGGGTGCGGCGCGTCCTGCGCGGTGAGGCGCTGGCCGCGCTGTCCGGCGTCGACCTCCTCGCGATGCCGACCATGCCGTGCGTCGCGCCCCGCGCGGACGCCGTCGGGGACGGAACGGTCCCGGTCGGCGGGACGGAGGTGCCCATGGCGGAGGCGCACCTGCGCTACAACGCCCTGGCGAACCTGGCCGCCCTCCCGTGCGGGACGCAGCCGCTCGGCGCGGACGGCCGCGGCCTCCCGATCGGCCTGCAATGGGTCGCCGCGCCCGGCCGGGACGACGCGCTGCTCGGCGCCATGACCACCTTCGCGTCCCATGGGCGCTAGCGGCCGCGGGCTGCCGTGACCGGCCGGCCCCCGGCGCCGGCTCCGCCAGAGGAGTCAGCGCTGCCAGAAGAGGAAGCGGGCGCCGTAGCGGGAGGCCAGGCCGAGCCGGCGGCCCTCCGCCGTCTCGACGACGCCCGTGGACGCGCCGTGCGCGCCGGTCGCGAGGCGGGCGGCGAGGGCGTCGAGATCGTCCACCGCGCAGCCCGCGACGGCCCGCGGGTACGCGTGCGGCGGCCGCGGACCGCGCGGCGCGAGGTGCCCGATGAACTCCAGGCGGGCGTTCCGGGACGCCGGGCCGCGCGCGATGACGGCGTCGAAACCCTCGCCCGGGGCCAGTCCGAGCAGCCGCTCGACGGCCGGTCCGGCGAAGCGGCCGGAGAAGTAGACGCGGCCGCCGAGGACGTCCGTGACGAACGCCCGCGCGCCGGGGAGGTCGCCGGTGGCGAACACGGCGGCGGCGACCTCGCTGACGTCGGCCTCCGGCCGCTCGCCGAGGACGCACCGCGTCCGGCCCTCCCGGTACTGGACGAACGCGTGCCGCAGCCCCGAGCGGGTCTGGTCGAGCATGCGCTCCCTGACCGGGTGGCGGGTGCCGGGGAGGAGGTAGTCGACGGGGTCGGCGACGAACGTCCAACCGCGCTTCCCGGCGGCGTCCTCGGTGGCGGCGGGATCGCGCAGGTAGAAGTCCAGCGCGTAGGCGCCGGGACGGTCGGGGGCGCCGGCGGCGTCCGGGGCGGGCAGGCCGGGCACGCCGACGAGCCGGATCCATCCGCCCTCGCTGCCCGGCTTGCCCAGCAGCACCGACTCGGCGGGCGGCAGCGGCAGGCCCCACAGGCGCGACCAGAGCGAGGGGTCGCGGACGGGCCCCCGCTCGACGACCTCGAAGCCCATCGCGTCCGCGTACAGCTCGCGCAGGGGTCCGGTGTCGGCCACCGGAAGGACCACGATGTCGATGCCGTCGAACACTTACCCGACCCCCAGCACTGCCGCCGAACGCTTGATGGCTTTAAGTCTGATGTATTGCGGTATCGGTGTTCAAGCGTACCGGAGCGGGCGTTGGGCGACGAGTCCACCGCCGTCACGGACCTGGCGAGCGCCGGTACCAGGGAGTGTCCGACGTATGTTTCGCCCCATCTCGCGCAGCCTGCGGGATGGTCGGGAGGCCCGGCGCGCGCGAGAGCGCCGCCGGACCGGCGCCACCCGGGAGCGCATGTTGTCTGATGTATGCTCGACAGGCTGTGAGTCCCGGTGGCGCGGAGTTCCCGACTCGACATCCAGCAGCACTGAGGCCCGACCAGGGGGACGACGACGTGTCCAGCACCAAAGGCAACACCTCCGGCCGCTCCGGCGCCGGGGCCGCGACGGCACTGCCGGTCAGCCGGCTGCGCCCGGCCTACCAGCAGGTCGCCGACCAGCTGCGCGACCTGATCCTGGACGGCTCGCTCGCCCCGGGCGACCGCCTGCCGCCGGAGGGCGAGATCGGCGGCAACTTCGGGGTCAGCCGCAGCACGGTCCGCGAGGCGCTGCGCGTCCTCGCCTCCCAGGGGCTGGTCAGGACGGTCCGCGGCACCACCGGCGGCACGTTCGTCTCGCACATCGAGCCGGGCCAGATCAGCGACTTCCTGGAGGCCGGGATCGGGCTGATGTCGGGCTCGGACGCGCTTCCGCTGGCGGCCATCCTGGAGGCCCGCGAGATGCTGGAGGTGCCCGCCACCGCCGTCGCGGCGGAGCGGCGCGAGCAGCGGCACCTCGACGGGCTGCGCGCGGTGATGGACCGCGAGAAGCGCTCCCGGGGCCGGAACATGAAGTTCCAGGAGCACCGCCACTTCCACGGGATCATCATGGAGGCGACCGGCAACGGCCTCCTCACGATGATGACCCAGCCGGTCTTCCACGTCCTGCGGACGCGGTTCCTGAACACCGACTCGCCCGCCGAGTTCTGGTCGCGGGTCGACGACCAGCACGCGGAGATCACCGGGCTGCTGGAGACGGGCGACGGCGCGGCCGCCAGCGCGGCGATGCGCGACCACCTGCGGTTCATCCGGGGCGCCTACCGCGAGGCCTGACGGCCGTCAGGCCCAGGAGGGCGGGCGGTTCTCCCGGTAGGCGCGGAAGCCCTCCTGCCCGTCGGAGTCCGGCGGCGTGACGTGCGCGACGAACTCCGCGATCTCCGGGCCGACCGCGTCCGCGACGGGCAGTCCGTCGGCCGCGGCGAGCTGCCGCTTCATCGCGGCCATGCAGGCGCGCGAGTTCCGGGCGAGCGCGGCGGCCAGCTCGTCCGCGGCGGCGGCCAGCTCCCCGGCGGGGACGGCCCTGAGCGCGATGCCGAGCTCGACCGCCTCGGCGGCGGGGATCCACCGGCCGGTGAGGAAGATCTCCCTGGCCCGCTGCCGGCCGACGATCCGCGGCAGCCGCGCCGTCGACCCGCCCGCCGGGACGACGCCGAACTCGGCGTGCGCGTCGGCGATCCGCGCCGAGTCCGCGATCAGCACCAGGTCGCAGGCCAGCAGCAGCTCGAACCCGCCGGCCCGGGCCAGCCCGTTGGCCGCGGCGATCACCGGCATCGGCAGCCGCTCCAGCCGCAGGGTGAGCGCCGCGAGCCGGCGGGCGATCCGCTCCCACACGGCCGCGTCGGCGAACGCCTCGTCCAGGAGCGCGAGGTCGAGCCCCACGCAGAAGGCCCGGCCCGTCCCGCCGAGGACCAGGACGCGGACGCCGGGGTCGGCCTCCGCCGCGTCGATCGCGGCCTCCAGGTCGTCGAGCGCGCGCAGGGTCAGGCTGTTCAGCGCCTCCGGGCGGGTGAAGGTGACGCGCGCCACCCGGCCGGTCACCTCAAGGCTCATGGTCTCCAGCGTCGGCACGTCCGCCCGCCCCTCCGGGCGGCCAGAACGCCGCCCCAGCGATATATCTGATGTTTCAGCGTCCGCAGCGTATCCGGAGCCTCCGCCTGCGCGTCAAGCGCCGATCCAGCGACCGCCGAGCATGCCAATATGGCGCGTCTCGGCTAAAAATCTGACTTATATAGAAGCGGAGCCGGTCGCGATCAGGCGGGCGACGCCGCGGCCGAGTCCGGCGCGCCCCGGCGGCGCCGGCGCCGTCCGCGCGCGCCGGGCGGCCGCGTCCGCCGGGCGCGGGCGCCGGTCGTGATCGTCCGGGACGCGGCGTCGCACGCGCTTGCGGCACGCCATCCGGCAGGTGGCCGCACCAGATACCTCTGATGTTTCGGTGAAGAGCACCTTCCGGCGAGCGTAGCGGCCGTGATCGAATGGGAGGAAAGTGCAGGTACGACCCTGATGGCGGGGAGATCCGGATGGGCGCAGGGCTTGGACAAGGAAGCCTGCCGTACCCTACGATCTATACGTCTGACTTTAACCGACCAGTGCGATGCGAGAGGGCGGCCATGACGCTCAAGGACGGGTGGAACGGACGGTTCTACGAGGACTTCCAGGTGGGCGACGTCTACCGGCACCCCCTCGGGCGCACGGTCACCGAGAGCGACAACACCTGGTTCACGCTCCTGACGATGAACACGAACCAGATGCACTTCAACGGCGAGTACGCCGCGAAGTCGGAGTTCGGCCGGCCGCTGGTCGTGTCCACGCTGACCGTCGCGATCGCGGTCGGGCAGAGCGTCATCGACACCACCCAGAACGCGTTCGCCAACCTCGGCTGGGAGGACATCAGGCTGCCCAACCCCGTCTTCGCCGGCGACACGCTGTTCAGCGAGTCGCTCGTGCTGGACAAGCGCGAGTCGTCGAGCCGCCCGCACGCCGGCATCGTCACCATCCGCACCCGCACCCTCAACCAGGACGGCGACGAGGTCTGCACCTTCCGGCGCACCTTCTACGTCTACCGGAAGGGCGCCGAGCCGCTGAACGACCTGTTCCCGGAGGCGAAGACGCCGCTGAGCCTCGAAGCCGAGGCGGAGCGCGCATGAGGATCACCTTCGCCCCCTGGGGCGAGACGCTCGCCGAGGTGGCGGACGCGGCGCGCCGCGCGGAGGCGGCGGGCGCCGAGGCCGTCTGGGTCCCCGAGCTGCACCGCAGCGCCACCGTCGCCGCCGCCGCGCTCGCCGCCGCGACCGAGCGCGCCCGCGTCGGCACCGGGATCGCGCTCGCGTTCACCCGCAGCCCCATGACCACGGCGCTGGAGGCCCTGGACCTGGACGAGCTGTCCGGCGGGCGGTTCGTCCTCGGCCTCGGCACGGGCGTCCAGCGGCTCAACGAGGACTGGCACAACGTCCCGTTCGGCAAGCCCGTCCGGCACATGCGCGAGACCGTCCGCGACGTCCGGCGGTTCTGGGCGTCCTGCACGACCGGCGAGCCGATCGACCTCCCGGGCGAGGAGGAGCCGATGCGGATCCGCGGCTACCAGCGCCCCTTCGGCGTCCACCGGACGGACATCCCGGTCTACATCGCCGCGATGGGCCCGGCCATGACGCGCCTCGCCGGGGCGATCGGCGACGGCTGGATCGGCCACGAGCTGTGCTCGCCCCGGTACCTCGCCGAGCGGGTCCTGCCCGAGCTGGAGGCCGGGATCGCCGGCGCCGAGGGCAGGAGGCGCGAGGACGTCGACGTCGTCGTGTCCGCCTGCTGCTCGGTCGCGGGCGACCGCGCCACCGCGCTGCGCCGCGTGTCCGGGCTCGTCGGCTTCTACGCCAGCGTCCGCACCTACGCCGACTTCTTCGCCTTCCACGGGCTGGCCGAGCAGCAGCAGGCCGTCGTCGCCGCGTTCCGCAACGGCACCGGCGCCGAGCACCTCGCCGAGACCGTCTCCACCGAAATGATCGACGCGCTCACGGTGGCCGGCGGGCGCGACGACGTCGCCGCGCGCATCGCGGGCTACGCGGGGCTCGCCGACTCGGTGAAGCTCAGCCCGCCCACCCACGGCCTCACCGCCGCCGAGACCCGCGCGGCCCAGGACGAGCTCCTGGCGCTGCTGCCCGACCTCACCGGGAGTGCTTCGTGAAGCCGTTGGAGGATGTCCGCATCATCGCTGTGGAGCAGTACGGGGCCGGTCCGTTCGGGAGTGTGCATCTGGCGGATCTGGGTGCGGAGGTGATCAAGATCGAGGAGCCGCGGTCGGGGGGTGATGTGGGCCGGTACGTCCCGCCTTATGGGGAGGGTGAGGACTCGTTGTTCTTCGAGACGTTCAACCGGAACAAGCGCAGTCTGTCCCTGGACCTGTCGACGGACGCGGGGCGGCGGGTGTTCGAGGACCTGGTGAGGGTGTCGGACGTGGTGTACTCCAATCTGCGGGGTGATGTGCCGGCCAAGATCGGTATCACCTACGACGCTCTGAAGCATCTGAACCCGGCGATCGTGTGCTGCTCGCTGACCGGGTTCGGGATGACCGGGCCGCGCAGCGCGGAGCCGGGCTACGACTACGTGCTGCAGGGGCTGGCGGGCTGGATGGACCTGACCGGGGAGCCCGGCGGTCCGCCCACCAAGTCGGGGCTGTCGCTGGTCGACTACTCCGGCGGGTTCGTCGCGGCGATCTCGCTGCTGGCCGGGCTGCACGCCGCGCGCCGCGACGGCACCGGGATGGACTGCGACGTCAGCCTCTACGACACCGCGATCGGGCTGCTGACCTACCCCGCGGTGTGGCACCTCAACGCCGGGTTCTCCCCCGCCCGCACCCGCCACTCCGCCCACCCCTCCCTGGTGCCGTTCCAGGCGTTCCAGGCCGCCGACGGCTGGTTCATCGTCGGCTGCGCCAAGGAGAAGTTCTGGACCAGGCTCGCCACCGTCGTCGGCCACCCCGAGTGGGCCCGCCCCGACTCCGGATACGGCACCTTCGCCGACCGCGCCGCCAACAAAGACACCCTGCTGCCGCTGCTGGAGGACATCTTCGCGCAACGCACCGTCGACGCCTGGCTCACCGAGTTGTACGCGGCGTCCATCCCCTGCGGCCCCATCAACAACGTCGAACAGGCCATGCACGAAGACCACACCCGAGCACGCGGACTCCGCATCACCACCGAACACCCCCGCTTCGGCACCGTCGAGCAACTCGCCTCACCCGTCCGCGTCGGAACCCAACCATCCCAGTACCGCCGCGCCCCCCTCCGCAACGAAGACTTCGACCTGGTCACCCGCCAAATCGCCGGATACGACGACACCACACTGGAAGAACTGCGGGCCGGGGGAGCGTTCGGCGACGCCGCCGAGCCCGCCGAGACCGCGGCGGGCGAGGCGGAGGCGGCGTCGCGATGATCGCACGGGAGCTGGCCGGCTGGGCGCTGGCCCTCGACCGGGTGCCGGACGACGTCGCCGCCGCCGCGACCCGGCACCTGCTGGACGGCTTCGGCACCGCGCTCGGCGCCCTGCGGACCGGCGCGGCCGGGCCCGCGGTCGAGGTGGCGCGCGGGCTCGGCGGGCCGCCGGAGGCGGCGGTGCTCGGCACCGGCGAGCTGCTGTCCGCGCCCGCCGCCGCGCTCGCGAACGGCACGCTCGTGCACGCCCTCGACTTCGACGACACGCACGCGGGCGGGCTCGTGCACGCGACCGCGGTCGTGCTGCCCGCCGCGTTCGCCGTCGGGCAGCAGACCGGCGCGTCCGGGCGGGAGATCCTCACCGCGGCGGTCGCCGGCTACGAGACGGCGTGCCGGGTCGCCGCCGCCGCGCCGCACGGCTTCCACGCGCGCGGCCTGCACGCGACGATGGTCGCCGGGGTCTTCTCCGCCGCCCTGATCGGCGCGCGCCTCCTCGGCCTGGACGCCGGGCGGGCGGCGAACGCGCTCGGCATCGCGGGCAGCCAGGCGGGCGGCCTGCTGGCGTTCCTCGGCACCGGGGCGTCGACCAAGCAGCTGCACCCCGGGTTCGCCTCCCAGTCCGGGATCATCGCGGCGCGGCTGGCGGCGGCGGGCGCGACCGGCCCGGAGACCGTCTTCGACGGCCCGCACGGCGTGTTCGACGCGCTCTCCGCGCACCCGGCCGACCCCGCGTCCATCGTGGCCGGCCTCGGCGAGCGGTGGGAGACCACCCGGATCGGGATCAAGCCGTACGCGGCGTGCCAGCTGTCGCACGCCACGATCGGCGCGGTCCTGGACGCGATGGCGCGCGAGCGGTTCGGCCCCGGCGACGTCGCCGGCGTGCGCGCCCGCGTCCACCCGGACTCGGCGCCCGTCGTCTGCGACGACTCCCGCGACCTGACCCGTCCCGCGAGCCCGTACGCGGCGAAGTTCTCGCTGCCCTGGACGGTCGCGGCACTGATCACCGACGGGGCGCTGACCCTGGAGACCTTCGACCCGGCCTCGATCGCCCGTCCCGAGGTGACCCGGCTGGCCGCCCGCGTCCGCTGGGACGTCGCCGGCGGCCCCGGCGTCGCCGCCGACGCGCCCGGCCACGTCACGATCACGCTCGGCGACGGCCGCGAGGTGACCGGTTCGGTGCCGCGCAGCGAGGGCGGCGGAGACTTCCCGCTCGGCCGCGCGGCGCTGCTCGCCAAGTTCACCGGCAACGCCGGCGTCCCGGCCGCGGACGCGGAGGCGTTCGCGCGCGCCGTCGAGACGCTCGGCGCGCAGCCGGACGCCGCCGCGGTCATGCGGGCCGCCGCCGGGCTCGCCCGGCTCACCCAGCAGGAGAACGGATGACACTGCAAGCGATCAAGCCCGCCGCGTTCCCGTGGTTCCCCTACGAGGGGTTCACGTTCTGCCTCGGCCTGTCCGAGGACGGCGGGGCGTGGTCGTCCGGGCACACCTCCGCCGCGCACGACGACGCGGTCGGGAAGATGACCGTGTCGGGGACGATGGCCGAGCAGGCGCGCACCGCCTACCGGAAGGTCATGACGATCATCGAGGCCGCCGGGTACGGGCCCGACGACGTCGTGCACGTCACGGAGAACGTCACGGTCGCCGGGCTCGCCGACTACGCGGCGGCGGCCGGGGTCCGCGCGGAGGTCTTCGGCGCGCACGAGCCCACGGTGACGACGGTCGTCGTGGAGCGCCTCGTCCGCTCCGCCGCGCTGCTGGAGATCGAGATGCACGCCGTGCGGGGCGGCGGCGCCGAACTGCTCGCGGCGAGCGAGCGGCGCGAGGCCGGAACCTGGGCGCCGTCACCCGTCCGCGAGGGCTACGACGGCACCGTGCACCTGCCGACCATGGTGCCGGTGGACGAGTCGGGCGGCGTCGTCGCCCCGGGCGACTTCGTCGGGCAGTACGCCTACTGCCTCGACCGCGCGGACGTGCTGCTGCGCAAGGCGGGCCTCTCCCTCGACAACGCGGTGACCACCTACGACTACTCGACGCCGGCCAGCCGCGACATGTACCGCAAGACCCACCGCGTCCGGAAGGAGCGCCTCGGCGGGGCGGGCGTGCACCCGGGCGCGGGCGGCATCCTGATGAGCCGGCTGCACCATCCCGAGGCGCTCGTCGCGATCGACGTCACCGCGTCCCGGCACCCCCTCGAACTCGTCAACCCGGGCTGGTCCCGCTACGACACGCTCACCTACGCGCCGGGCGTGCGGGCGGGCCGGACGCTGTTCATGTCCGGGTTCGCCGCGCTCGACATGGAGACGCAGGAGGCGCTGCACCCCGGCGACATCGGGGCCCAGGCCGAGGCGACCTACGGAGCCGTCCTCCACCTGCTGGAGTACGCGGGCCTCGGCCCGGCGGACCTGCTGTCGACCATCGAGTTCTGCGTCGAGTCGGCGCTGCGCGACTACCGCGCGGTCGCGCCCGTCCGGGAACGGCTGCTGTCGCCGCCCTGGCCCGCGTCGACGGGGGCGATCTGCAAGGGGCTGCTCCGCCCCGAGTTCCTCCTGGAGGTCTTCCCGACCGCCTTGTACCCGGAGGGCGCCCCGACCACGGCCACGACCAACACGACCGCGGGGGACGCGTCATGACGCTGCT
Source organism: Actinomadura sp. GTD37 (assembly GCF_041951365.1). Taxonomy (NCBI): domain Bacteria; kingdom Bacillati; phylum Actinomycetota; class Actinomycetes; order Streptosporangiales; family Thermomonosporaceae; genus Actinomadura; species Actinomadura sp. GTD37. The sequence continues at coordinate 168,705 of NZ_JBGNUS010000005.1, read as the reverse complement.
CACCGAGGAGATCCGCGCGCTCGTCGGCCGGACGAAGGTCTACACCGCGCCCGAGCCGCTGGGCGCCGCCGCCGGCCGCTACTTCGGCCTGGCCGTCGGCGACCGCAACCCGCTCTACTCCGACCCCGCGTACGCGCGGGAGCAGGGGCTCGCCGACGTGACCGCGCCGCCCACCCTGATCTGCGAGACCAACCAGTACGCGAACCTGCCGATCGGGCCGGACGGCGACGCGGGCCACAACTGGGGCATCGAGATCCCCGGCACCCGCAAGGTGCGCGGCGGCAACCGCTACGTCTTCCACCGCCGCATCCTGCCGTCCGACGTCGTCACCGCCACCTGGGAGATCACCGACGTGGCCGGCAAGACGAACCGGGCGGGCGCGGAGATGCTGATCATCACGTCGCGGGCGACCTACACCCAGCAGGACGGGGAGACGCTCGCGGAGAACGAGGAGACCGTCATTTTCGTATCTCTGGAGGCGGGCGCATGACCGCCGCGCACGCGACGCACGAGGCGGGCGGGGCCGTCCCGCCGCTGGAGCGCCGGATCGGGCTCCCGGACATGATCGCCTACGCCGGGGCCACCTGGGACTGGTACCGGCTGCACTACGACACCGAGTTCGCGAAGGCGTCGAAGCTGCCCGGCCTGGTCGTCGACGGCCAGGTGTTCGGCGCGCTGCTGGTCGAGCAGATCCAGGACTGGCTCGGGCCGCGGTGCTTCGTCCGCGAGCTGGAGTTCAGCTTCAGGGCGCTGGTGTTCGCCGAGGAGACCGTCCGCTGCGAGGGGACGGTCGCCGCGGCCGGGGACGGGTTCCTTGACCTCGACCTCCGGGTGGTCGTGGTCGGCGAGGACGGCGCGGCCGACCGCGTCGCCGTGGCGCCGGCCCGCGCCCGCGTCCTGCTCGGCACGGCCGACGGCCCCGGCTCCGGGGCCGCGCGCGCGGGGGAGCGGTGAGCACGGGCGTCGCGATCGCGGGCGCCGCCGAGTGCGACCTCGGGGTGACGAACCGGTCGGTCCTCGGGCTCCAGGCGCAGGCGGTCAAGCGGGCGCTGGACGACGCCGGCCTCACCCTGCGCGACGTCGACGGCATCGCCACGACCGGCGTGTCGCGGTTCTCGGCGACGCAGCTCGCCGACTACTTCGGCATCCGGCCCCGGTGGACGGACTCGACCTACGCGGGCGGCTCCGCGTTCGAGATGTTCGTCGCCCGCGCGACCCAGGCCATCCAGGCGGGGCAGGCCGAGACGGTCGTGATCAGCTTCGCGTCCAACCAGCGGTCGGCCCGGTCGCGCTCGCTCGGCGGGGTGGTCGAGGACCACACGCCCGAGGCGCAGTTCGAGACGCCGTACGGGCCGCTGTACCCGCTGTCGTACTACGCGATGGCGGCGCAGCGGTACCTGCACGCCTACGGCGGGACGCGCGAGCGGCTCGCCGAGATCGCGGTCGCGGCACGGGAATGGGCCCTGCTGAACCCCGCCGCGTTCCGCTACGGGAAGGGCCCGCTCACCGCGGCCGACGTGCTCGGTTCGGCGATGATCTCCAGCCCGCTCACCGCGCTGGACTGCTGCCTGGTCACCGACGGCGGCGGCGCGGTCGTCCTGACGTCCCTGGAGCGGGCCCGCGACCTGCGCCGCACGCCCGTCGAGGTGCTCGGGTACGGGGAGCGGACGACCAACGCCTCGATGACCGCCGTCCCCGACCTGACCGTCACGGGCGCGGCCGGCTCCGGCGCCGACGCGTTCGAGCGGGCCGGGGTGACGCCGGCGGACATCGACGTCGTCCAGGTGTACGACTCGTTCACGATCACGGTCGCGCTGACGCTGGAGGCGCTCGGCTTCTGCGGGCGGGGCGAGGCCCTCGACTGGATCGCCGGCGGCCGGATCAGGCCCGGCGGCGACTTCCCGCTCAACACCTCGGGCGGCGGGCTGTCCTACTGCCATCCCGGCCAGTTCGGCGTCCTCCTGCTGGTCGAGGCGGTGGCGCAGCTGCGCGGCGACGCGGGGGACCGGCAGGTCCCGGACGCGCGGCTCGCGGTCGCGCACGGCACGGGCGGGATCCTGTCGACGCACGCCACGGTGGTGCTGGGGGTGGACCGATGACCGGCTCCGACGGCTTCGCGCACGACGTCCCGGCACCGGACGAGGTCACGGCCCCCTGGTGGGAGGCCACCGAGGAGCACCGGCTCGTGCTCCAGACGTGCCCGAGCTGCGCCCTGGTGCAGCATCCGCCGCGCGCGCTCTGCGTCCACTGCGGGGCGGACGAACTGGACTGGGCCGCGTCCGAAGGCCGGGGCGTCGTCGACTCCTTCACCGTCGTCCACCGCGCCCCGCGACCGGACCTCGCCGTCCCCTACGTCATCGCCCGCGTCCGCCTGGCCGAGGGGGCCGTCCTCCTCACGCGCCTCCAGGAGCGGGAACCGGACGGCTGGCGCATCGACGACCCGGTCAGGGTCGCCTGGGCCGACCTCGACGACGGGCGCGCCCTCCCCGTGTTCGTCCCGGACACGGCGTTCGTCTCAGGCCCGGTGGTCGTCCCGGACATGCCCGCGTCCCGCGGAACCGAGAAAGGCAGCTAAGTGGATTTCCAGCTCAATGAGGAACAGCGCGAGTTCCGCGCGGTGCTGCGCGACTTCGTGGACCGGGAGATCATCCCGGTGGCGCGGGACTGGGAGCACTCCGGCCGCTACCCCACCGAGATCGTCCAGGGCATGCGGGACATGGGGCTGTTCGGGATCACCGTCCCGGAGGAGTACGGCGGCCTCGACCTCGACCCCGTGTCGTTCGCGCTGGTCTTCGAGGAGATCGCGCGCGGCTGGATGGGCATCGCGGGCATCCTCGGCAGCCACTCGCTGGCCTGCCGCATGATCGCGATGCGCGGCACCGAGGAGCAGAAGCGCAGGTACCTGCCCGGCCTGGCGACGGGCGAGCGCCGCACCGGCATCGGCCTCACCGAGCCGGACGCGGGCACCGACCTCCAGGGCATCCGCACCACGGCCCGGCTGGAGGGCGACCACTACGTCGTCCGCGGCACCAAGATGTGGATCACCAACGCGCGGCACGCCGACCCGCTGCCCGTGCTGGTGAAGACCGACCCGTCCGCCTCCCCGGCGCACAAGGGCATGAGCATCCTGCTCGTGGACGCGGGCTCGGACGGCTACGAGATCACCAAGGACATCCCGAAGCTCGGCTACAAGGGCACCGAGTCCTGCGAGATCGTCCTGGACGGCGTGCGGGTGCCGCGGGAGAACCTGCTCGGCGGCGTCGAGGGCAAGGGCATGCAGCACGCGCTGTCGGCCCTGGAGTGGGGCCGGGTCAACATCGCCGCGCGGTCGGTCGGCATCGCCCAGCGCGCCCACGACGAGGCGCTCGCCTACGCCGGCCAGCGCAGGGCGTTCGGGCAGCCGATCGGCGACTTCCAGGCCGTCCAGCTCCAGCTCGCGACCGTGGCGACCCAGTTGCAGGCGGCGCGGCTGATGGCCTACTTCGCGGCGGACGCGGTCCGCCGGGGCCGCGCCGACGGGCAGACCGGGATGGCGAAGATCTTCTGCTCGGAGGTCGCGCTGCAGGCCGCGATCGACGCCATGAAGATCCATGGCGGGTACGGCTACTCCACCGAGTACGAGGTCGAGCGGCTCTACCGCGACGCGATCCTGATGAGCATCGGGGAGGGCACGAACGACGTCCTGCGGACGGTCGTGGCGAAGTCCCTGCTGCGCGGCGAGACGGTCGTGCGGTGACCGCCCCCGGCCGGCTGCCGCGCAGCTACCTGTACGTCCCGGGGAACGCCCCGGACAAGCTCGGCAAGGCGCCGACGCGCGGCGCCGACGCGCTGATCGCCGACCTGGAGGACGCGGTGCCGCCGGGCGGCAAGGACGCGGCGCGCCGCGCGGTCGCCGACTGGCTGCGCTCGGTCCCGGACCCCGGCGGCGCCGAGCTGTGGGTCCGGGTCAACGGCGGCGCGGCCGGGGACGCGGACGTGCGGGCGCTCGCCGGGCTGCCCGCGCTGACCGGGCTCGTCCTCGCCAAGGCCGGGGACGCGGAGCACGTCGCGGCGGTCGCCGGGCTGCTGTCCGGCCTGGGCGACACGACGACCCTGCTGATGCCGCTGCTGGAGACCGCGGGGGCGGTCCTGGACGTCCGGGGCATCGCCCGCGCGCCCCGGGTCCACCGGCTCCAGATCGGCGAGGTCGACCTCGCCGCCGACACCGGGATCGATCCGGGGCCGGACGAGACGGAGCTGCTGTTCGCGCGGAGCATGACCGTGCTCGCCAGCGCCGACGCCGGCCTCCACCCGCCGGTCGGCCCGGTGTCGGCGGTCACCGCCGACCCGGCGGCGCTCGCGGAGTCCACCGAACGGGTCCGGCGGCAGGGCTTCGTGGGGCGGGCGTGCATCCACCCGGCGCAGATACCGGTCGTCCACGCGGCGTTCACGCCGTCCGCGCGGCAGATCGCGGGGGCCGAGGACGTCCTGGCGAGGTTCGAGGCGGCCGCCGCGGCCGGTTCGGGCGTCGTGCTGGACGCCGAGGGGCGGCTGATCGACGCGGCCGTGATCCGGCTGGCCCGGCGCACGCTGGCCACCGCCGGACGGGCCGCGGCGAAATAAATCTGACATATAGAGGATCTAGCCTGCCGACCCCGGAACCGAGCAAGATTGTACGCACCTGACCACCGTCGGAACAAAGATCAGACGACGGACCGAGTTCGGCACAGGCATGGAAAGAGACGGCAGCCATGGCACAGATGAACATCGCCAGCGGAATCCGCGAGTTCGCGCGCAGCTCGCCGGGCGCCACCGCCCTCGTCGACGGGGACCGGCGGCTCACCTTCGCCGAGCTGGACGACCGGAGCAACCGTGTCGCCGCCCTGCTGCTGGACGCCGGGTTCGGCGCCGGCGACCGCGTCGCCGTCCTGCTCGGGAACCAGCTGGAGTACGTGGAGGTCGCGGCGGGCGCCGCGAAGGCCGGCGTCGCCATGGTCCCGCTCAACCCGCGCGGCACCGCCGCCGAGCACGGGTCGCTGATCACCCGGTCGGGCGCGTCCGGGCTGGTCGCCGACGCGGCGTTCGAGGCGAGCGTCCCCGGCCTGGTCGAGGACCTGCCGCTCGCGCTCGCCATCGGCTCCCGCGACTGGGGGCGCCCCTACGAGAAGGCGCTCGCCGGCGCGCGGGCGGTCGACCCGCGCGTCCAGGTCAGCGAGACCGACCCGTTCTGCGTCCAGTACACCTCCGGCACGACCGGCCTTCCCAAGGGCGCGCTCCTCACCCACCGCTCCCGCGTGCTCACCATGTTCGGCTGCGCGGTCGACTACGGGCTCGGCCCCGGCAAGCGCACCGCCGCGGTCGCGCCGATGGCGCTCGGCGCCGGGTTCTGCTTCGCCTACGCGGGCCCGTTCATGGGCGGCCGGACGTCCATGCTGCCCCGCTGGGACCCCGAGCGCCTCCTCGACATGATCGAGCGCGACCGGCTGCAGACGATCTTCCTGGTGCCGACGCACGCGCTGACGCTGCGCCAGGTCATGGAGCAGTCGCCGCGCAAATGGGACCTGTCCAGCCTGGAGACCCTCTACTTCAACGCGGCCGCGCTGCCGGTCCCGCTCAAGGAGTGGGTCGTCGAGACGTTCCCGCACGTCGGCGTGCACGAGCTGTACGGGTCCACGGAGGGGGGCGTCGTGACGGACCTGCGTCCCGCCGACGCGCTGCGCAAGGCCGGATCGGTCGGGCACCCCTGGTTCATGACCGACGTGCGGCTGCTCGACGACGACGGCCGCGAGGTCGGTCCGGGCGAGCCGGGCGAGCTGTTCGGCCGCTCGCCGTACAACATGATCGGCTACCTGGACGACCCCGGGGCCACCGCCGCCGCGATCAGGCCGGACGGCTACCTGTCGGCCGGGGACGTCGCCGTCCGCGACGAGGAGGGCTTCATCACCATCGTCGACCGCAAGAAGGACATGATCATCTCCGGCGCGGCGAACATCTACCCGCGGGAGATCGAGGGCGTCCTGATCGGCTGCGACGGCGTCGCCGAGGTCGCCGTCGTCGGGCTGCCGGACGAGAAGTGGGGCGAGACGGTCGGCGCGTTCGTCGTCCCCCGCCCCGGCCGCGACCTCGACTTCGGCGCGCTGGAGGCCGCCGTCCGCGAGCGCCTCGCCGGCTACAAGACGCCCAAGGTGTGGCAGGCCGTGGACGAGCTGCCGAAGAACAGCAACGGCAAGATCCTCAAGCGCGTCATCCGCGACGCCTACGGGAGGTGAGCGCATGGCGTACGAGACCCTGGACGTCTCCCGCGACGGGCCCGTCCTCCTCGTTGTCATGAACCGTCCCGAGGTGCTCAACGCCTACGACCGCCGCATGGTCGCGGAGCTGCGCGAGGTCTGGCGCGCCCTCCGCGACGACGACGGCCTGCGCGCGGCGGTGCTGACCGGCGCGGGCGACCGGAGCTTCTCCACCGGCCTCGACGTGGACGACGCCCTCGCCGGCGACGTCGCCAGCCCCTCCCTCGACGACGCCGGACGGGTCGCGATCACCGCCCGCGACCTGCGGGTCTTCAAGCCGGTCGTGGTCGCCGTCAACGGGTACTGCAGCGCCGGCGGATGGCATTTCGTCAACGACGGCGACGTCATCCTCTGCGCGGAGGGCGCGACGTTCTTCGACACCCACATCGACGTCGGGCTGGCCAACCCCGTGGAGGCGGTCGGGATGCTGAGCCGGCTGCCGCTCACCGAGGTGCTGCGCATGGTCACGAGCGGGCGCGCGTACCGGCTGGGCGCCGAGCGCGCCCGCGAGCTCGGGCTCGTCACCGAGGTCCTGCCGCCGGACGGCCTCGTGCCGCGGGCCCTGGAGATCGCGCACGTGATCGCCCGGCACCGCCCCGAGCTGCTCGCCGGGAGCCTGGAGACCATCTGGACGGCGGTCGACGACCAGCGCACCCACGCCGAGGCCCTCGGCCTGGCGCTGCTCATGCGCGCGTCCGGCCGCGACCTGCTCGCCTTCCGGGACGCGCCGCCCGGAGCCGGCCCGTGAAGATCGGGATCTTCGACCGGGTGCGGAGCATCGAGCGGACCGCCGCCGACCTGCGGGCGGCGGCGGACGACGGCATCGGGAGCTACTGGCTGACGCAGGCGTTCGGGACCGACACGCTGACCGTGATCGGCGCGGTCGCCCGCGACCTGCCCGGCCTGCGGGTCGGCACGGCCGTCGTCCCCGTCCACCCCCGGCACCCGATGGCCCTCGCGCAGCAGGCGCTCACCGCCAACCTGCTCGTGGACGGGCGGCTCGCGCTCGGCGTCGGCCCGTCCCACCGGTCCGTCGTGGAACCGTGCTGGGGGATGCCGTACGACCGGCCGGTCCGCTACATGCGCGAGTACCTGGAGGCCCTGAACGGCGCGCTGGCGCAGCGCGTCCGGTTCCGCGGGGAGGTGCTGACCGCGCGCGGCGACCTGGACGTCCCCGGCGCGCCCGTGCCCCCGGTGCTGGTCGCCGCGCTCGGCCCGCGGATGCTGGAGGCCGCCGGCGCGCTGGCCGACGGCACGATCACCTGGATGGTCGGCCCGCGCACCCTCCGCGAACTGACCGTCCCGGCCCTGCGCCGCGCCGCCGCCGGGGCGGGCCGCCCCGATCCGGAGGTCGTCGTCGCGCTGCCGGTGTGCGTGACCGGCGACGTCCCCGCGGCGCGGGCCGCGGCGGAGGCCGAACTGGAGTGGTACGGGACGCTCCCGTCCTACCGGGCGATGCTCGACCGCGAGGGCTGCGCGACGCCCGGCCGGATGGCGCTGATCGGCGACGCGGAAGCGGTGGCCGGGGAGATCCGCGCGCTGGCCGGCCTCGGCGCGACCACCTTCGCCGCCAGGATCTTCGGCACGGAGCGCGAACGGGCCGCGACCCGCGAACTGGTCGCCGCGCTCGCCCGCTGACGGAACCCGCGGCGCGCCGTCCGTCCCGGCTGCTGGGAGGGACGGCGCGCCGCGGGCCGATCGCGGGGGTCAGGCCCAGGCGGCGCGGACGTCGTCCAGCGTGTTGACCCAGCCGAAGAGGAAGCCGATGCCGGTCAGCGCGTGCTCGTGCCGGGCCTTGTCGAACTCGGCGGTCGCGTCGCTGATCACGTGCACGAAGTAGTCGCGCTGGCCCGCGTCCCGCGCCGTCGTCTCGACGCAGATGTTCGTCGTCACCCCGCAGATGACGAGCGAGCGGGTGCCGAGGCCCGTCAGCACCGGCTCCAGCCGGGTGCCGTAGAACGAGCTGGGCCGCGACTTGTCGATGACGATCTCGCCCTCGGCCGGCGCCAGCTCGTCGACGATCTCCGCGTCCCAGCTGCCGGCCGCGAGCGAGCCGACCTCCTTCATCGCGGGGACGATGTGGTTCGGCAGCACGCCCCCGTCCGCGTACCCGGGCTGGAAGACGTACCGGGTGTAGATCACCGGCACCCCGGCGGCGCGGGCGGCGCCGACCAGCGCGCGGCAGCCCGCGATGGCCGGGCGCAGCTCCGTGTGGGGCAGGCCGACCGCGGCCATGGAGCCCTTGTCCTCGAGGAAGCCGTTCTGCATGTCGACGACCAGCAGCGCGGTGCGCTCTCGCGTGATGTCCACGGTGACCCTCCCGGCTCAGTAGCTTCTCGGCAGCCCGAGCGACTCGCCGAGGATGTTGCGGATCATGTCGTTGCTCACGGGACTGAACAGCTGGAGCCGGGCGTCCCGGAAGTACATCTGCATCGCCGACTCCTCCGCGAGGCCCTGCGCCGCCATCGCGCGCATGCCGCGGTCGACGATGCGGGCGGTCGACTCGGCGGCGACGAGCTTGGCCATCCCGGTCAGCGCGGTCGCCGGGCGGCCGCCCTCGACGGCGCGGACGGCGCTGTCCACCAGCGCGCGGGACGCCGACAGGTCGGCGATCGAGTCGGCGGCGGCGTGCTGCAGCGCCTGGAACCGGCCGATCGGGCCGCCGAACGCCTCGCGCTCGCGGAGGTGGGCGAGGTGCAGGTCCAGGGCGGCGCGCCCGATGCCGAGGCTGAGGCCGGCGGCGAGGACGCGCTCCACGTCCAGCGTCCGGCCGAGCAGCGCCATCGCGCGGCCGCGCTCGCCGACGAGGTTCTCCAGCGGCGCGGTCGCGTCGTCGAAGTAGATCTCGCAGGTGCCGGCGGCGCGCATCCCGGCGAGGCGGACCCGGCGGACGGTGACGCCCGGCCGGCCGAGCGGCACCGCGATCACGCTGAGGCCGCGCGCCCGGCCGCCCTCGGGCGGGTCGGTGCGGCACACCGTGAACGCGATCTCGGCCTTGTGCGCGAGGGAGATCCAGAGCTTCTGCCCGCGCAGCACCCAGCGGCCGTCCGCGACGCGGGCGGACGTGCGGAGGTTCAGCAGGTCGGTGCCGACGTCGGGCTCGCTCATCCCGAACGCGCAGATCATCGCGCCGGACGCGATCGCGGGCAGCCAGGCGCGGGCCGCCGCGCCGGGCACGTCGGCGAGCATCCGCATGGCCATGCCGCACAGGACGTAGTCGACGGCGAGGCTGGGGAGGACGCGGGCGATCTCCTCGACGACGGCGACCGCGTCGCCCACCGTCCCGCCGCTCCCGCCCGCCGACTCGGCGCCGCCGAGACCGAGCAGCCCGGCCGCGCCGAGCGCCGACCAGGCGGCGGCGGGGAACGCGCCGTCCCGGTCCGCGGCGAGCGCGCGCTCGCCGGGCAGCTCGCGGGCGAGCAGATCCCCGACCATCGCGCGCAGGTCGCCGCGTTCGGCGGCCTCCTCGAACGGCCTCGTACTGAGCACGCACTCTCCCTTGTCCGTCAGTGATAAATCTGAGGTATGACGTTGAGGGATGTCAAGGGCCCCGAAGACGTCATTGACAAGCCCTTGCCCAGGCGGACTATCGTTATGTCTGATGTATTCGAACCGCAGGAGGCCCGATGCCGGGTGAGGTGACGATCGTCGACGGCGGAGCCGTCCGCTGGGCGAACGGCCGGGAGATCTGCCCGGCCGGGCCCGTCCGGTCCGATCGGGCCGCGCGGCCACCTGCGCAGGAGGAAAGGCCGTTTCATGGTGTGGCGTGAACATGGCGACACGGCGACCCTGCCGACCCGGGGCGGATACGCCGACACCGACTGGGGGCAGGTCCACTACCGGGTCAACGGCGACTCCGGCCCGTGGATCGGCCTGTTCCACGAATCGCCCCTCTCCTCGCGGGTCTACGAGGACCTCCTGCCCCTGCTCGGCCGGCACGCCCGCGCGGTCGCGTTCGACACCCCCGGCTACGGCGCGTCCGACCCGCCGCCCGGACCCGGCTTCGAGATCCCCGACTACGGCCGGGTGCTCGCCCAGGCGGCGGCCGGGATCGGGATGGAGCGCCCGGTCCTCGGCGGAGTGCACAGCGGGTCGTCCCTCGCGCTCGCCGCCGCCGCCCGGCTGCCGGTCTCCGGCCTGGTGCTGAGCGGCGTCCCGCTGTTCGACGCCGACGAGCGGGCCGCGTTCCTCGCGAACTGGACGCCCGAGGCGCCCGTCGACGGCGCGGGCTCGCAGTTCGGCTGGGCCGTCGAGCGCTACCTGCGCACCTGGGGACCGGACCTCCCGCCCGCGATGCTGCACCTGGCGGTGGTGGAGCTGATGCGGGTCGCGAGCCGCTACGAGTGGGGCTACCAGGCGGCGTTCCGGTACGACCCGTCGGCCGCGCTCGCCGCCGTGGACGTGCCCGTCCTCCTGCTCGACGCCGAGTCCGACATCCTCGCGCCCAAGGACCCGATCGCCATGGAGCTGGCGCGCGACGCCCGCCTCGTCGTCCTGCCCGGCCTGCCCGGCCAGCCGCACCTGCGCGCCCCGGACGACTACGCCGCCGCCCTGCTGGCGTTCGCCCGGGAGACCGCCGGCCCGGAAACGAGCTCATGACCAGGGTCGACGCGACGGTGGCCGGCACGGTCATGACCATCACGCTGGACGGCCCGGACCGCATGAACAGCCTGTCCCCGGACACCCTCGACGGCCTGGACGCCGCCCTGGACGCCGCCGAGCGGGACGCCTCCCTGACCTCCCTGGTGATCACCGGGACGGGCCGGGCGTTCTGCGTCGGGATGGACATCGGCTTCCTCGGCGAGTGCTTCGCCGACCCGCCCGGGGTGTTCGTGCCGTTCATCCGCCGCTACCACGAGTTCCTCGACCGGCTGGAGGCGTGCCCGCTGCCGAGCGTCGCCGCGGTCAACGGCCTCGCCCGCGCGGGCGGCTTCGAGCTGCTGCTGGCCTGCGACTTCGTCATCGCGGCGGACGACGCGAAGGTGGGCGACACGCACACCGACTTCGGCATCGTGCCCGGCGCGGGCGCGTCCCAGCGCGCCCCGCGCAAGCTCGGGGACCAGCGCGCCCGCGCGATGCTGCTCGCCGGCCGCTGGCTGACCGGCCCCGAGATGGTCGGCTGGGGCCTCGCCCTCGCCAGCGTCCCGCCGGCGGAGCTCGCCGCCGAGGTGGCCCGGCTCACCGGCGCGCTGGGCGACCGCTCCCGCGCGGTCACCGGGATCGTCAAGCGGCTCCTGAACGCCGCCCCGGACGTGACCCTGGCCGAGGGGCTGCGCCTGGAGCGCGAGCTGTTCACCCGCTTCCACGAGGAGGTCGCGGACGCCGACGAGGGCTACCGCGCCTACGTGGAGAAGCGCCGCCCGGTCTGGAACGCGAGGTGACGCTCCGCACCCCGCCGGTCGAGATCACCCAGCCGCTCATCGACGGGCTCGTCCGCCTCGGCGGCTACACCCACCCGCTGTTCGGCCCCGCCCGGGACGGCGGCGCGCCGATGCCGGGCCAGGGCGTCCTCCTCCTGATGGGCGGCCTGGTCGAGCAGTCGGGGCTGCTCGACCGCGCGATCGCCCTCCTCGAACTGCGCGAGGTGCGGTTCCTGAAGATGCTGACGGCGGGCACGAGCCTGCACGTGGAGCTCGCGCCGGGCGCCGCCGAGCCGACCTCGTCGGGGAAGATCGTCCAGCACTACCGGTGGACCGCCGTGGACGCCGGGGGCGGCCGGATCCTCGAAGCCCGGGCCCTGATGCTCATGCACCCGCCCGAGGCCCCGTCCCCCTGACGCCGGGGACGGGACCCGGCCGGTCCTCGCCGATCAGCCCCACGGGCCAGGTCGGCCCACGGGCGGGGTCAGCCCCACTGGCCGGGCTGGTACTCGCCGGCGGGCTGCCGGGTGATGGCGTTCATCCGGTTCCAGGCGTTGATGAGGGCGATCGCGGAGACCAGGGCGGCGAGCTGCTCCTCGTCGTAGTGCTTCGCGGCGCCGGCCCAGACCTCGTCGCTGACGCCGCCGGCCGCGTCGGCGACGCGGGTGCCCTGCTCGGTCAGCTCCAGGGCGGCCCGCTCGGTCTCGGTGAAGACGGTGGCCTCCCGCCAGGTCGCGATCAGGTTCAGGCGCACCGAGGTCTCCCCGGCGTGGGCGGCGTCCTTGGTGTGCATGTCGGTGCAGACGGCGCAGCCGTTGATCTGGCTGGCCCGGATCTCCACCAGGTGCAGGGTCGTGACCGGCAGCGAGGAGTCCGACAGGACCTTGCCCGCCGACTGGAGGTACTTCATGTACTTGGCCGCGACGCGGGTGCCGTAGTAGTCGAAACGGGCGTCCATGGTGCTCTCCCTTGCCGTGGTGGCGGTTACACCCTGATGACGGGGCGGCCGGGCCGGATGTGACCGCCGGACGACGTGACGGCCGTCACCCGTCGAGAACGTCACATTGACGCGCGGGGGCGGCGGACCGCAGAATCTTCACTATGTTTGTAGGAAATAAAGGGAACTGCCCCGCCCCGGATGCCGGAAGGCCCGCCGCACGGGGCGCTGAGAAAGGAAGCACCAGGTGAGCCTCACCTTCCACTGGTTCCTGCCCACCTACGGCGACTCGCGCCTCATCGTGGGGGGCGGGCACGGGCAGCTCGCCGGCACCGCGTCCGGCGACCGGCGCGCCTCGATCGGCTACCTGTCCTCGATCGTGCGGGGCGCCGAGGAGCTCGGCTTCGCCGGCGCGCTCACGCCGACCGGCGCGTGGTGCGAGGACGCGTGGCTGACGACCGCGATGCTGGCGCGCGAGTCCGAGCGGCTGGCCTTCCTCGTGGCGTTCCGCCCCGGGCTGATCAGCCCCACGCTCGCCGCCCAGATGGCGGCCACGTTCAGCGCGCACGCCCCGGGCCGGCTGCTGCTCAACGTCGTCACCGGCGGCGAGGCCCATGAGCAGCGCGCCTACGGCGACCACCTGTCCAAGGACGAGCGGTACGCCCGCTGCGACGAGTTCCTGTCGGTCGTGCGGCGGCTGTGGGACGGCGAGACCGTCACCCACCGCGGCGCGCACCTGGACATCGACGCCGCGCGCCTGCCGACCCTGCCCGACCCCGCCCCGCCGCTGTACTTCGGCGGCTCGTCCGCCGCGGCCGGTCCGGTCGCCGCCGAGCACGCCGACGTGTACCTGACCTGGGGCGAGCCGCCCGCGGCCGTGGCGGAGAAGATCGAGTGGATCCGCGGGCTCGCCGCGGAGCGGGGGCGCAAGCCGCGCTTCGGCGTCCGGCTGCACGTCATCGCCCGCGACACCGCCGAGGAGGCGTGGCGGCAGGCGGGCCGGCTCGTCGAGGCGCTGGGCGAGGACACCGTCGCCGCGGCGCAGGACTCGCTCGCCCGCAGCGAGTCCACCGGCCAGAGCCGCATGCGCGCGCTGCACGAGCGCAGCCGCGCGGACGGCTCCTGGCGCGACCCGCACGCGCTGGAGGTGGCGCCGAACCTGTGGGCCGGCGTCGGCCTGGTGCGCGGCGGCGCGGGGACGGCGCTGGTCGGCAGCCACGCCGAGGTGGCCGAGCGCATCGCCGAGTACGCCGAGATCGGCGTGGACGAGTTCGTCCTGTCGGGCTACCCCCATCTCGAAGAGCTGTACTGGTTCGGCGAGGGAGTGCTGCCCCACCTGGCCCGGCGCGGCCTGTTCCACGGCCCCTCCGGCGGCGGCGCCGGCCACACCGCGTTCCTGCCCAAGGCGGCCGGGCGATGACGATTGGCGAGGCATGAGACTTCTCGTTCTGGTGGGGAACCCCCGTCCGCGGTCCCGCACGCTGCGGGTCGCGCTGGAGGCCGCCGCCGCGGTGGCCGAGCGGATCGGGCACGCGGACGGGGCGGACGTGGTCGACCTGTCCCTGCTGGCTCCCGGGCTGCTCGACGCCTCACCGCCCCCGGCCGTCCAGGACGCGCTGGACCAGGTCGCCGCGGCGGACCTCCTGCTGGTCGCCGGCCCCACCTTCAAGGCCACCTACACGGGACTGCTGAAGGTGTTCCTCGACCGCCTGCCGCGGGGCGCGCTGGCGTCCACGGTCGCGTTGCCGATGCTCGTGATGGGCGACGTCAAGCATTCGCTGGCGGTCGAGGTGCATCTGCGGCCCCTGCTGGTGGAGCTGGGCGCGATCGTGCCGGCGCCCGGCCTGGCCTTCCTGGAGTCGCAGGTCCCCGACGCCGCCGAGGTGCTCGGCGACTGGGCGGGCCTGGTCGCGCCGCAGGTGTCGGCGGCGCTCGCCGGCACGGCCGTCCTCGCGGAGGCGCCGTAACTGGATTTGACGTCGATGTCGAGTTAGGATTCGGGTGCGCGCGGGGAGGATCGCCCGTGCGCGGCGCGAGCCCGCCGGGCGCGCACTCCGAATCCTGCCGAGGAGGTCACCGCGTGGACAGTTCGCGCATCGCCGACATCATCGAGATCGAGCAGCTGCTCGCCCGCTACGCGGCCGGCATGACGATGGACGACGTGCGGGCGGTGCTGGCCGTGTTCGCGGCGGACGGCGCCTACAGCGCGTTCGGCGAGCGGTACGGGACCGCCGACTTCGCCGAGCTCATGGCGGCCGCGCCCAAGGGGGTGTTCTCCGTGAGCACCCCGGCGATCGAGTTCGACGGGCCGGACGCGGCCACCGGCGTGCAGCCGCTCTGCTTCGTCGCCCAGGCCGACCACTCGATGCGGATCGGCTACTACACCGACTCCTACCTGCGCACGGCGGACGGATGGCGGCTGCGGACCAGGGCGATGACGTTCCTGCGCCGCGACGGCTCCCGGGACTCCGGCCGCCCGCACGATCCGCGGCGTCCGGTGCCGGGGCAGAAGTCCGCGGGCTGAGCCGTGGATCTGCGGGAGTTTCGCGCCGGCCTGGACGCCTGGCTCGACGAGCACGGGCCCGAGCTCGAACCCCGGCACGGCCCGGACGTCTCGCTCGCCGAGGAGATGGCGCACCTCGCCAAGGTCAAGCGCCTGGCCTACGACGCGGGCTGGATGCGGTGGGGCTGGCCGGAGCGGGTGGGCGGGCTCGGCGGGTCCACGCTGATGCGCGCCTACCTCGGGGAGGCGCTCGCGTTCCGGGACCTGATCGAGCCGGGCGTCTACTCCATGACCGAGGTGCTGGCGCCGACGATGATCGAGTTCGCCCGCCCCGAGCTGGCGGCGGAGACGGTGCCCCGGCTGCTGCGCGGGGACGAGACGTGGTGCCAGGGGTTCTCCGAGCCGAGCACCGGCAGCAACCTGGGCTCCCTGGCGTGCCGCGCCCGCCGCGCGGACGACGGGTGGCGGGTCAGCGGGCAGAAGGTGTGGACGAGCCTGGCGCAGTTCGCCGACCGCTGCGTCCTGCTCACCCGGACCGGCGCCCCCGACTCGGGCAGCAGGGGCATCACCGCGCTGTTCGTCGACATGGACACGCCGGGGATCACCGTGCGCCCGATCCGGGCGATGCACGGCCGGGACGAGTTCTGCGAGGTCTTCCTCGACGACGTGCGGGTGCCGTTCGACCGCACGCTCGGCGAGGTGGACGGCGGCTGGGCCGTCGCGATGGACCTGCTGCCCTACGAGCGGAGCACGTCGCTGTGGCACCGCGGCGCCTACCTGCGGCAGCGGCTGCAGCGCCTGCTGGCCTCGGCGCCGGAGGGCGCGCTGGACCCCGCCGAGCTGGGCGAGGTGGTCCAGTCGGTGTTCGCCTTCCAGGCGCGCTCCCGCTCGACGCAGCACCGGATGGCGCGCGGGGAGCGGCTGGGGCCGGAGACCTCGATCGACAAGGTCATGGTCGCGACGACCGAGCAGGCGGTGTACGACCTGGTCGCCGGCACGGTCGCGGCGGACATCGCGCTCGGCGACGACGCGGAGGGCGACCGGTGGCGCACCGAGTTCCTGTACTCGCGGGCGGCGACGATCTACGGCGGGAGCGCGGAGGTGCAGCGCAACATCATCGCGCGCCGCCTGCTGGACCTGGGAGCGGAACGATGATGGACGCCGATGTCGCCGGGCTGCTCGCGCAGAGCTTCGAGCAGGCCTTCAAGAGCGAGAGCGCCGCGGCGGTCGACGCGGCGCTGGACGAGATGGGCTGGCGGGAGGCGCTGGAGGCCGAGGGCGCCGCCGTCCTGCCGCTGCTGTTCACCCGGCAGGGCGCCGCCAACGCGGCCTCCGGCGCCCTGGACGACGTGCTCGCCGCGGCGCTCGGGACGCCGTCCGGGCCGCGCACCGCGGTCGTCCTGCCGGAGTTCGGGAGGCACGCGGCGCCCGGCTCCGTCCGGGACGGAGAGCTGGCGGTGCGCGGTCTCGGCACCGTGCGGACGGCGACGGCCGGCACCGCCGTGGTGGTCGCCGAGGAGGACGGCGTCCTCCGGGCGTTCACCGTGCCGGCGGGGAGCCTCCGCGTCCGGCCGGTCGGGGGCGTCGACCCGCGGCTCGGGCTGGCCGCGGTGGAGGCCGAGGGCGTCCCGGTGCGGGACGGCTCCGCCGCCGACTGGGCCGGCGCGCTCGCGGCCGGGCGGTCGGCGCTCGCCCACGAGCTGGTCGGCACGAGCAGGACGATGCTCCGGCTCGCGCGTGAGCACGCGCTGACCCGCGTCCAGTTCGGGCGGCCGATCAGCTCGTTCCAGGCCGTCCGGCACCGCCTGGCCGAGAGCCTGTTCGCGATCGAGAGCGCGGACGCCGCCGCCGGGGCGGCGGTCGACGCGGCGGCCGATGCGGCGGACCGGGCGCTGCTCGCCGGCATCGCCAAGTCGCTCGCCGGCCGCAACGCGCGCACGGTGGCGCGCCATTGCCAGCAGGTGCTCGCCGGCGTGGGGTTCACCGAGGAGCACGACTTCCACCGCTGCTTCCGGCGCGTCCTCGCGCTCGACGGGCTGCTCGGCGACGCCCGGACGCTGACCCGCGAGCTGGGGGAGGAGCTGCTGCGCACCCGGCGCATGCCCGCCGTGCCGCCGCTCTGACCCAGAGCATGCGAGAGAGCCCCTCCCGGCCGGCCGGGAGGGGCTCTCTCGCGTCGTGCCGTCAGCCGGCGTCGCCGCCCTTGGACAGCTGCTTGTCCAGGGTCTTCCGCAGCTCCGGGGAGAGGAACGAGCGGTCCTCCGCGGCGATCGCGAAGTCGAGCGTGGCGAGGACGGCGCGCTCCAAGTGCAGGTTGAGGATGCGCTTGGTGTCCTCCATGGCCCGGCGCGGCAGCGCGGCGAGCTTCCGCGCGCACGCCATGGCGGCGGGCATCACCTCGTCGTCGGCGCAGACGTGGTTGGCGAGGCCGATCTCCGCCGCGCGGCGGGCGGGGATCCGCTCGCCGGTCAGCGCGTACTCCTTCGCAAGCTGGAGGCTCGTCAGCAGCGGCCACGTGACCGGGCCGCCGTCGGCGGCCACGAGCCCGACCATGACGTGCGGGTCGGCGAGATGCGCGCTCTCGGCCATGTACACGATGTCGGAGAGCGCGACCAGGCTGCACCCCAGCCCGACGGCGGGCCCGTTGACCGCCGCGACGATCGGCAGCCGGCACTGCACCATGCCGGTGACGATGCGCCGGGCGTCGGCGAGCGTCTGCCGGCGGAGGGCGTCGTCCTTGGTGAGCTCGTCGATGTAGGAGAAGTCGCCGCCGGCCGAGAACGCCCGGCCCGCGCCCGTGATCACCACGGCGCGGGCGCCGTCGTCCGCGTCGAGCAGCGGGAACAGGGCGCCGAGCCCCTCGTGCAGTGCGTGGTTGGTCGCGTTCAGGCGGTCGGGGCGGTTCAGCGTCACGATCCGGATCGGCCCGTCGGCGGTGACCTCGATCTCCGGGGGCAGGTCGCGGCTCATGAGGCGGGGAGCCCGAGGATCCGGGTCGCCACCAGGTTGCGCTGGATCTGCGACGTCCCGCCCATGACGCTCTGCGCCCTGCTGTAGAGGTACATTCTCAGCCACGTGTCCTCCTCCGCGCCGCCGGTCACGTTGCTCACGCCGAGCGCGGCGTGCCCGACGGCTTGTTCGACCCATGTCATCAGGAGCTTGTCCACCGAGCCCTCGGGCCCGTGCGAGACGCCGCCGAGCCGGTCGGAGAGCCGCCGGCAGACGTGCAGCCGCAGCATCTCGGCCTCGACGACCGCCCACGCCACGTCGCGGACGTGCTCGCCGGTGAAGCGCTCCGGTTCCGCGCGCAGCCGGGCGACGAGCTCGTTGACCGCCTTGCCGTAGCGCGCGACGTAGCCGAGTTCGCCCGGCTCCCGCTCGTGGCTGACCACGGTCATGGCCAGCCGCCAGCCCTCGCCCGGCTCGCCGATCATGTCGGCGGCCCGCGCGACCGCGCCGTCGAAGACGACCTCGCCGAACTCCCGGGTCACCCCGTTGATCATCTTGAGCGGGCGCTGCTCGATGCCGGGCTGGTCCATCCGGACGGCGAACGCCGACAGCCCGCGGTGCTTGGCCGCCGCGGGGTCGGTCCGCGCGAGGACGAGGCACCAGTCGGCGGCGTCGGAGTAGCTCGTCCAGACCTTGTGGCCGGTGATCGCGTACTCGTCGCCGCGGCGCTCGGCGCGGGTGCGCAGGGACGCCAGGTCCGACCCGGCGTCGGGCTCGCTGAACCCCTGGCACCAGCGCTGCCGCCCGTCGACGATGCCGGGCAGGAAGCGGCGCTTGACGTCGTCGTTCCCGTGCCGCAGCACGCCCTGGACCAGGTAGCCGAGGCTCGGCCGCGGCGGCGCGCCGGCCGCGGCGAGCTCCTCGTCCACGATCGCCTCGTACACGCTCGGCAGGCCGTGGCCGCCGATCTCGGCGGGCCACGACAGCGCGAAGAAGCCGGCGTCGTAGAGGGCCTGGTGCCAGGGCGCCTGCCCGTCCCAGTACTCGTCGGCCGTCGAGGACGCGGGGAGCCCGGGATTGTTCTCGGCGAGCCACGCGCGCAGCCGGCGGCGGAAGGCGGCCTCCTCGGCCGAGTCAGCGAAGTCCATCGTGCACGCCTCCAAGCCCGCGGTGGGCGACCACTCGCTCCAGGTTCGTCCCGACGTCGCCGAGCACCTGGGTCGACAGGAAGGCCCGCCGCAGGTGGACGTGGGCGAAGCACTCCCAGGTGTTGCCGATGCCGCCGTGCACCTGGACGGCGGTCTCGCAGACGGCGCGCGCGGCGCGGGCGCAGTAGGCCTTGGCGACGGCGGCGGCGTCGAGCGCCTCGGCGGCGGGCAGGGTGTCGGCCGCCCAGGCCGCGTGCAGCGCGATGCTCGTCGACCCCTCCGCCGAGACGAAGGCGTCGGCGAGCATGTGCTGGACGCTCTGGAAGGCGCCGATCGTCACGCCGTACTGCTGCCGGACGGCCGCGTACGAGCAGGCGAGCCGCACCGCGCCGCGCATCGTCCCGACGAGGTCGGCGCAGGTGAGGGCGAGGGCCAGGGCCGACCACGCGTCGATGTCCGCCGGGCCGAGGCGGCGGCGCGCGCCGGGCGGCGGCGCGAGCGGCGCCGCGTCGAGCGCGGCGATGGGGCGGGTCAGGTCGCGCCCCGGCGCGCCGCCGGCGACCGGCACCGCGACCAGGTCGTAGCCGTCACCGTCACCGGCACGGGCCAGGGCGAGGGCGGAGGTGGCGCCCTGGGCGTCGACGGCGACGCCGGAGCAGCGCGTGTCGCCGTCCTCCGCGACGGCGAGGCCGGACAGGTCGGGACGGAGCAGAACGGTCTCGGGCGCCGCGCCCGGAGCGGCGTCGGGCGCGCCGGCTCGGCGCCGCAGGTCGGCGGCCAGGGTCGGCCCCAGGAAGGCCGCGTCGGCCGCTCCGCGCCCGAGTTCCTCCGCCACGATCGCGGTCTCGACGGCCGACGCGAGCGGCCGGCCCCCGTCGGCGGGGGCGCGCAGCTCGCGCCACCCGGAGCCGGCCAGGGCCGTGTCCAGCTTGGCGGCGCGGGCCGTGTCGTCGAGCTCGGCGACGGTCTTGGGGGCGAGGTCGTCGACGAGCCGGGCGGCGGCCTCGCGCAGCGCCCGTTGCTCCGGGGATAGGCGGACGTCCATCAGCGCTCACTCCGCATGCTGTGTCGCCGGCCGGGCGAGCGTGACGGAGCGGCCGCGGCCGGATCGGAAATCGTGATCATGTACCGGCAACCTCGGGAGAAGATGCGCCGGGGCCTGCGGTCTCAGGCCGCCGGGGCGCGGACGTTGCGAGCGATTTACAGTTCTAGATAAAAGTCTATACTGACGTCGATGTCAATCCTGTGGTCTGGCCACGGCTGGCCGGTCCGGAGTGTGCGGCGATACGTTCGTCCAGCAGAGAGCGGGAGTTGCGCCATGAACGAAGGCTGTGAGCCGACTTGGCCGAACATCGCGGCGATGACCGCGTCCGCCGCGGAGCGATTCGCCGGTCGCACCGCGGTCGTGGACGGCGCCGAACGCACCTCCTACGCGGAGCTGCACGCCGAGGCGCGCCGGTTCGGCGCGGCCCTGGTGGCCGCGGGCGTCGAGCCGCGCGACCGCGTCGGCATCTGGGCGTTCAACAGCCGTGAGTGGATCGTCGCGCTCCTCGGGCTGTACCAGGCGGGCGCGACGCTGGTCCCGGTCAACACCCGGTTCAAGGGCGTGGAGGCCGCCGACATCCTGCGGCGCGCGAAGGTCAAGGTCCTGGTGACCGTGACGGAGTTCCTCGGCAACGACTACGTCGCGATGCTCGCCGGCTCGGGCGTCCCCCTGCCCGATCTGCGGACCATCGTCATCGCCCGCGGCGGGCAGTCCGGGGCCGGCGTGCCCTGGGCCGGCTTCCTCTCGCGCGCGACCGCCGGGGATCTCGCGGAGGTCGACCGCCGGTGCGCCGCCCTCGGCCCGGACGATCCGTCCGACGTGCTGTTCACCTCCGGCACGACGGGAACCCCCAAGGGCGTCCTGACGACCCACCGCGGGGCGATGGGCGTGGGGGCCGACTGGGTCGCCATGGCCGGCCTCTCCGCCGATGACCGCTACGTGCTGGTCAACCCCTTCTTCCACATGTTCGGCTTCAAGGGCGGCATCCTCGCCTGCGTCGCCTCCGGCGCCGCGATGCTGCCGCAGCCCGTCCTCGACGTGGACCGGGTGCTCGGCCAGGTCGCCGAGGAGCGCGTGACGGTGCTGCCCGGACCGCCGGCCCTCTACCACGCGATCCTGGAGCACCCCGACCGGGACCGGTACGACCTGACGAGCCTGCGGGTCGCCGTCACCGGCGCGGCCGACATCCCGGTCGAGCTCATCCGGCGGGTCCGCGCGGAGCTGCCGTTCTCGATGATCGTGTCGGGCTACGGCCTGACCGAGGCCGGGACGGCCACCTCGACCGCGCCCGACGACGACCCGGAGACCATCGCGACGACCGTGGGGCGGCCCCGTCCCGGCTTCGAGGTCCGGATCGCCGACGCCGCCGGCGGCGACGCCGCGCGGGGCGAGGTCGGCGAGATCGTCCTGCGCGGACCGACCACCATGGCCGGCTACCTCGACGACCCGGCCGCGACGGAGGCGGTGCTGTCCGCCGACGGCTGGCTGCGCACCGGCGACCTCGGGAGCTTCGACGAGCGCGGCTGCCTGCGCATCGCCGGGCGCTCCAAGGACATGTTCATCGTCGGCGGCTTCAACGCCTACCCCGCGGAGATCGAGGCCATGCTGCTGGAGCATCCGGACGTCGCGCAGGCCGCGGTCATCGGCGTGCCCGACGCGCGCCTCGGCCAGGTGGGGATGGCGTTCATCGTGCCGCGGTCGCCCGCGCTGGACGGCGCGGCCGTGATCGCGTGGTGCCGGGAGCGGATGGCCAACTACAAGGCCCCGCGCTTCGTCGAGCTGATCGACGAGCTGCCGCTCACCGAGAGCGGGAAGGTGCGCAAGAACGCGCTGGAGGCGCGGGCCGCGGGCCGCGGCGCCTGAGTCCGGGCGCTCCCGGAGCCGCCCGGCGGCGGTCCTGCTCGTCCCATTGATTGACATCGACGTCGGTTTTGAAGGATTTGCGCCGTGCGTGCGATGCGGGAAACCCGATACGGAAGGTGGCCGACATGACAGACCACGACATCGAACCGATGCTCGACACGGTGCGGGACTTCATCCGCAAGGAGGTCATGCCGCGCGAGGCGGAGATCGACGAGAAGGACGAGGTGCCCGCCGTCCTCCGCGAGGCCGCCAAGCGGATGGGCCTGTTCGGCTTCACGATCCCGGAGGAGTACGGCGGGCTCGGGCTCGGCATCGTCGACCAGTGCCGGCTGCTGATCGAGATCGGCTACACGACCCCGGCGCTGCGCTCGATGTTCAGCACCAACGTGGGCATCGCCGGGCAGGTCATCATGGACGGCGGGACCTCCGGGCAGAAGGCGGAGTGGCTGCCCAGGTTGGCCTCGGGCGAGGCCGTCGCGTCGTTCGCGCTCACCGAGCCGGACGCCGGGTCGGACCCGTCGGACCTCCGCACCAGCGCCGTCCGCGACGGCGGCTCCTGGGTCCTCAACGGCACCAAGCGGTACATCACCAACGCGCCGATCGCCGACGTGTTCATGGTGTTCGCCCGGACCGACCCGGACGCGAAGTCCTCCCGCGGCATCTCGACGTTCATCGTCCCGGCCGGCACCCCCGGCGTCTCGGTGGGCCCCCGCGACCACAAGATGGGCCAGTTCGGAGCCTGGACGGCCGACGTCAACCTGGACGGCGTGCGGGTCCCGGCCGACGCGGTCGTCGGCGGCGAGGCGGGCGTCGACACCGGCTTCCTGACCGCGATGCGCTGCCTGTCGAACGGGCGGCTGCTGCTCGCCGCCGCCTGCGCCGGGATGTGCCGGCGGCTCGTCGACGAATCGGTGCGGTTCGCGTCCGAGCGCAGGCAGGGCGGGCGCGCCATCGCCTCCCACCAGCTCGTCCAGGCGCTGATCGCCGACTCGGTGACCGACACGATGGCCGCCCGCAGCCTCGTCCTGGAGTCGGCCCGCGCCTACGCGGACGGCTCGGACCGCCGGACCGGCCCGGCCGCCGCCAAGTACTTCTGCAGCGAGGCCGTGGGGCGGGTCGCGGACCGCGCCGTCCAGGTGCACGGCGGCGCCGGGTACATGCGCTCGGTGGCGGTCGAGCGGTTCTACCGCGACGCGCGGCTGTTCCGCATCTACGAGGGCACCAGCCAGATCCAGCAGCTGATCATCGCCCGGCAGACGATCGGGGCGGCCGCGGGCTGACCGCCCGCGACCGCCCCGGCCGGGGCCGCCGCCGCCTCCGTCAGGTCGACAGGACGGAGACCGCGGCGACCCCGGGCGCGCCGTACAGCTGGGCGACCCCGACGCGCGGCGTGTTCCGCACCTGGCGCTCGCCCGCCCGTCCGCGCATCTGCAGCACCAGTTCGCGGACCTGCCGCAGGCCCGAGGCGCCGACCGGCTCGCCGTTGGCGATCAGGCCGCCGTCGGTGTTGACCGGCAGGCTGCCTCCGAGGCCCGTGGCCCCGGCCGCGATCAGCTTGTTCTGCGCGCCGTCCTCGCACAGCCCGACCTCGGCCATGTGGATGACCTCGGCGCCCGCGTCGGTGTCCTGGAGCTGGGCGATGCCGACGTCCTGCGGGGCGACGCCCGCCGCCTCGAACGCGGCCCGCGCCGCGTCGACGGTCGGCGCGGGGACGTGGTCGGCCGCCAGGGACGCGGACGGCGTGTGCACCTCGAAGGCCCCGTAGCGCCTGGTCCGGGTGACGACGCTGCGCAGGTAGACCGGCGTGTCGGTGTAGCGGCGCGCCACGTCGGCGCTGCACACGACCAGCGCCGCCGCGCCCTCGTTCGGGCTGCAGAACATGTACTGGGTCAGCGGGTGGTTGACCATCCGCGACCCGAGGATCTGCTCGCTCGTCAGCGGGGTGCGCCGGTGGGCGTCGGGGTTGAGGCCGCCGTTGCGGTAGTTCTTCTCGGCGACCGCCGCGAGCGTCTCGCCGGTGATCCCGTGGTCGTGCATGTAGCGGTTGATCTTCATGCCGAAGAACTTCGTGGTCAGGAACAGCCCCATCTCGCCGTACCACTGGGGGCAGCCGTACTCCTGCGGGTTCGCGGTGAAGGCGCCCGGCTCGTGCTTGTCCATGCCGAGGACGAGCCCGATCTCGTGCTCCCCGAGCCGGATCGCCTGGCTGGCCATCGCCAGCGCGCTGCCGGCCGTCGCGCAGCCGTTGTAGACGTTGGTGAACTGGACGCCGGTCAGCCCCAGTTCGGCGACGACCGCGTCCGGCTGGTCGACCTCGTAGCTGCCGCCCACGGCGAACTGCATGTCCGCCCAGGCCAGCCCGGCGTCGGCCAGCGCGTCCCGGGCGGCCTCGGCGCCCATGGCCAGGGCGGGCTTGCCCGGGAACCGGCCGAACCGGTGGATGCCCACCCCGATGATCGCGACGTCAGGCATGGTCTCCCTCTTCCGGGCTGAAGGCGAACGTGATGATCTCGCTGCCGTCCTCGCCGGTGCGGAACGGCATCGTGACGAGCCGCATCGGCATGCCGATGGCCAGCTCGTCCCGGGTGCAGCCGACGATGAGGCCCTCGACGCGGAGCTGGCCGGTGAGCTCGACCACTCCGACGAGCCAGGGCTCGAACGGGTCGGTCCCGGCGAACTCGCCGCGGAACGGCGCCTTCGGCGGGAAGCCCTGGGTCGTCCATGTCCAGAGGGTTCCGGAGCGGTTCAGCGGCGTGCGCTCCACGGAGGTCGCGCCGCACCGCGGGCAGCCCGCCCGGAGCGGGAACGTGAACGCGCCGCATTCCGCGCACCTGCCGCCGATCAGGCTGGGTTCGCCATCGGGCCAGGTGAGCAGATCGTCGGCGATGGGGACCGGTGCCATCTCTTCTCCTTGCTTCCCCCTCCGCCGGGACCGGCGGACGGAGGCTCACGGGTGCCGAGGGGGTGCGGGACGCCGTCCCGCCCGCCGTCCGCGCGGCCCGCCGGGCGCCGCCGGGGCGCCATCGGGGTGCGCGCGGCGAACCTAATCTTATACTGACGTCGACATCAAAGAGAAGGCGGCGGAGTCCGGCAACCGGGGCTTTCACCCCCGATGGTGCTCCGCAGACTATAGATACCGACGTCAAAATCGTAAGATGTCCGAGCGGCCCGGGACGGGCCGACGGAGGAGCGAGGTGAGGCATGCGGGACGACGACGCGGACGCCGGCCGGCGGCTGGCCGCGGTGACGCGGCTCCAGGCGGACTACTCCCGGTTCGTCGACGACGGGGACGGGGAGGCGTTCGGCGGACTCTACGCCCTCGGCGGAACGCTGGTCCTGCGGGGACGCGAGATCAGCGGCGGGCGGGAGCTTGCGGCCTTCGCCGCCGGGTCGCCGGCGGCGGTCCACCTGCAGGGCGTGCCGAGCATCCGGGTCCGGCCGGACGGGGACGTCGACGCCGTCTCGTCCTTCGCGGTCTTCGTCGCGGACACCGGCGCGATCCTCGCCGGCCGGTACACCGACCGGATGACCTGGGAGGGCGGACGCCTCCTGTTCGCCCGCCGGGAGATCGACATCCGGAGCGGCGGCCGGGAGTCCGGGTGAGCCGGACGGCCCGCCGTAGCCGCGGCCGCGGCTACGGCCGGGCTGCGCCCTCGGTAAGGTCTTCCGGGCCGCCCCGCCCCCCGCGCCCGACATTGGACGCCGGCGAGTTGCGGCATTATGTTTTCGACGTCAAATTCATCGTTTGGAGGACGGGATGGACGCAGAGCCTCGCTCGGCGAAGGGCCGCCGGACCCGGGCGCGCCTCTTCGAGGCCGGCAAGGTCGTGTTCGAGCGCGACGGCTTCCTCCAGGCGCGGATCACCGATATCGCGGCGGAGGCGAACGTCTCGCACGGCTCCTTCTACCACTATTTCGATTCGAAGGAGTCCCTCTTCCGCGAGATCGCCGAAGAGGTCGAGGTCCGCCTGGTGTCCATGGACGACATCGCGCAGGACCGGGGCGAGGACGCGGGGCCGATCGACCGCATCCGCGCCGCCAACAAGGCGTACCTGACCGCGTACAAGAAGGAGGCCCGCATCATGCGGGTCATCGAGGAGGTCAGCCGCTACAACGACGACGTCCGCCAGGTGCGCTCCAAGCGCGACGACTACCTCGCGGCCCGGCTGGAGTCGGCGATCAAGCGGCTGCAGGCGGAGGGGTTCGCCGACACGCGGATCGACGAGCGGTACGCGGCCACCGCGCTCGGCGGCATGGTCGCGAAGTTCGCCGAGATGATGTTCGTCGGCGGCGCCCGGTTCGACATGCGGGAGGCGGTGGAGCAGCTGACGCTGCTGTGGGCGAACGCCCTCGGCCTCAGCCCGGCCGCCGCCACCCGCAAGGCCCCGGCCGAGAGCGGCACCGCCTGAGCGTCCCGCCGGGCCGTCCGGGGCGAGGCCCGGCGGGGCGCCCGGCGCCGGGCGTCCCGCCGGACCGCCCGCCGGTCACGCCGGGACGCGCTCGAAGACCGCCGCGATGCCCTGCCCGCCGCCGATGCACAGCGTCTCCAGGCCGTACCGCGCGTCCCGCCGCGCCATCTCGTGCAGCAGCGTCGCCACGATCCGCGCGCCGGTGGCCCCGACCGGGTGGCCCAGCGAGATCCCCGAGCCGTTGACGTTGAGCCGCTCGAAGTCGGCGGCGCCGAACCCCCACTCCCGCGTCACCGCGAGCGCCTGGGCGGCGAACGCCTCGTTCAGCTCGATGAGGTCCATGTCGGAGAGCTTCAGCCCGGCGGCGTCGAGGGCCCGCTGCGTCGCCGGCACCGGCCCGATCCCCATGACGTCCGGCGAGACGCCCGCGACGGCCGTGGACACCACGCGCGCGAAGGGCCGCAGCCCGTGCTCGGCGGCGAACTCGGGCGTCGTCACGAGGCACGCCGCCGCGCCGTCGTTCTGGCCGCTCGCGTTGCCCGCCGTCACCGTCGCCTCGGCGTCCTCATTCCGCATCACCGGGCGGAGCGCGGCGAGCGCCTCGCGGGAGACGTCGCGGCGCGGGTGCTCGTCGGTGT
Source organism: Actinomadura sp. GTD37 (assembly GCF_041951365.1). Lineage (NCBI taxonomy): Bacteria > Bacillati > Actinomycetota > Actinomycetes > Streptosporangiales > Thermomonosporaceae > Actinomadura > Actinomadura sp. GTD37. The sequence continues at coordinate 141,585 of NZ_JBGNUS010000005.1, read as the reverse complement.
CGACGACCACGGTGCCCTTCCGGGTGCTGACCCGGACGGGGACGATCTCCTCGGCGAACGCCCCGCCGTCCTGGGCCGCCAGGGCGCGCTGGTGCGACCGGTAGGCGAGGTCGTCCTGCTCCTCCCGGCTGATCGAGTACTCGCGGCGCAGGTTCTCCGCCGTCTCCAGCATGCCGCCCGGCACGGGGTGCGACCGGCCGCCGGCCGTCGTCCGCCCGCGCGTGAGGGTGTCGGTCAGCGTGATGTCGCCGGCGCGCGAGCCCCAGCGCGCGGTCAGGGAGTAGTGCGGCGCCTGCGACATGCTCTCGGCGCCGCCGGCGATGATCGCGCGGGCCGCGCCGGAGCGCACCATCGCGGCGGCCAGCACCACGGCCTGCAGACCGGAGCCGCAGCGGCGGTCGAGCTGCATGCCGGGGACGGTGGTCGGCAGGCCGGCGTCCAGGGCGATGACGCGGCCGATCGCGGGCGCCTCGGCGGTGCCGTAGCAGTGCCCGAAGACGACGTCGTCGACGAGCGCGCCGTCGAGGCCGCTGCGGGCCATCAGCGCCTCGACGACCGTCACGCCGAGCGTCTGGACGGGGACCGTCCGCAGGGCGCCGCCGAACCGCCCGATCGCGGTGCGCACGGGCTGGCAGATCACGGCCTCGTTCATGTCTCTCCTTGGGGGAAGTCGTTCGGGTCGAAGCCGAGTTCGGCGAGGATCGCCGCGGTGTGCTCGCCCAGGCCGGGGACGTCCTCCAGCGGCGTGCTCCACGCGGCGGTGATGACGGGGGGGAGCAGCGAGGCGAGCGGCCCGACCGGCGACCCGACCTGCCGCCAGCGGTCGCGGGCGGTCAGCTGCGGGTGGTCCACGACCTCGGTCACCCGGTTGAACTCGGCGTTGCCGATGCCGGCCGCGTCGGCGCGCGCGCAGACCTCGGCGAGGTCGAGCGTGGAGGTCCACGCGGCGACGGCCTCGTCCAGCCTGTCGCGCTGCTCGCAGCGCAGCGGGGTGGTGGCGAGCGTCTCGTCGTCCGCCAGGTCCGGGCGCCCGATCAGGTCGCGGGCGAGGCGCTGCCATTCGGCGTCGTTGGTCGTCCCGAGGACGACGGTGCGCCCGTCCCCGGTCGGGTACGCGCCGTAGGGGGCGACGATCGGCGACGACATCCCGATCGGGGCCCGCTCCTCCCCGGTGTAGCGCGCGTACAGGAGCGCGAAGCCCAGCAGGTCGGCGGCGGTGTCGAACATGCTGACCCGCAGCGCGGCGCCGGAGCCGGTGCGGCCCCGGCGCAGCAGCGCGGCCATGATGCCCGACGCCGCCTGCATCGCGGTGCCGAGGTCGGCGATCGGGACGCCCGGCTTGGCCGGCGCGTCCGCCCGCCCGGTGGCCGCGCAGGAGCCGCTCTCCGCCTGGACGAGCAGGTCGTAGGCCCGCCGGTGGTCGAGGGGCCCGCCGGTGCCGTAGCCGGAGATGTCCACGGCGACGAGGGACGGGTGGCGCTCGACCAGCGTCCCGGCGTCCAGCCCGAGGCGGCGCGCGGACCCGGGGGCGAGGTTCTGCACGACGACGTCGGCGCGTTCGAGCAGCCGGTCGAGGACGGGACGGGACTCGGGCCGCTTGCAGTCGAGGGCGAGGGACTCCTTGTTCCGGTTCAGCCAGGCGAAGTACGTGGCCATGCCGTCGGCGGCGTCGTCGAACCACCGGGTGAGGTCGCCGGAGCGCGGGTGCTCCACCTTGATGACCCGGGCGCCGAGGTCGGCCAGCATCCGCGTGCAGTAGGGCGCCGACACCGCCTGCTCGAAGCTCAGCACGACGGTGCCGGAGAGGGGCGGTTCGAGGCCGGCGGGGTCGTCCGGGTGACCGGGGCCGGCCGGGTGACCGGCGGGGCGTGGCCGATCGTGCATGTGCACCTCCGTGTACGCGGTCGCGGGGGCTGCCCCGACGGCCCGATCCTATGCACAAGTTTGACGTCGATGTCGAGTTACACCCTGGTGGCGCGTGCGCTGGGGTCGCGGGATTGACCATTGGCCCGTCTCATTATAATTTCGACGTCTATGTCAAATAATCTGGAGGCGGCCGCGCCCGGCGCGCGGCCGGCCGGGGCCGTCGAGACGGGCACCGGGCACCTGCTCGCGTCCCGGGCCTCCGGCGTGCTCACGCTGACGCTCAACCGCCCGGAGGCCCGCAACGCCTTCTCGCGGGAGATGCTCGAAGCCCTGGCCGCGATGCTCGACCTCGCCGACCGGGCGGAGGACGTCCGCGTCCTCGTGCTGCGGGGCGCGGGCGGCGTCTTCTGCGCGGGCGGCGACCTCGGCATGCTCGCCGCGGGGGAGAGCGTCTTCGGCCCGGCCGGCGAGCCGGCCGTGCGCCTCGCGGCGCAGAAGGCGCTGCAGCGCGCGACGGTCGCCCGGCTGCACGCGATGGGCAAGCCCAGCATCGCGCTGATCGACGGCCCGGCCGTCGGCGCCGGCCTCGGCCTCGCGCTCGCCTGCGACCTGCGCTACGCGAGCCCCGAGGCGACGCTGCGCACCGGGTTCGGCCGGCTCGGCCTGGCCGGCGACTTCGGCTGCACCTGGCTGCTGCGCCGGCTGGCCGGGCACGCGCGGGCGCTGGAACTGCTCTACTTCTCGCCGCCCCTGCCGGCGGCGCGGGCGCGGGACCTCGGCCTGGTGACGGACGTCCTGCCCGGCGAGCGGCTGCACGGCCACGTCGCGAAGCTCGCCGGACGCCTGGCCGCCGCCTCGCCGGACGCCCTGCGCGCCATGAAGGCGCACGTGGCCCGCGCCCACGACGCGGACCTGGCGACCTGCGCCGACGCCGAGGCCGAATGGCACGTCCGGCTCCTGGAGTCGGACGCCCACCGGGAGGCCGTCCGCACGCTCGCGCGGGACCGGGCGGCCCGCCCGCAATCCACCACGGAGAACTCAGGAGCTGACCGATCATGACGAGTCTCGACGGCCGCGTCGCGCTGGTGACGGGCGCGGCCCGCGGCATCGGAGCGGAGATCGCCCGCCTGTACGCCGGCGCCGGAGCCAGGGTCGGGGTCCTCGACCTGGAGGAGGACGCGACCGCGGGCACCGTGGCGGCCATCACGGGCGCAGGCGGGCAGGCCGTCGGCATCGGCGCGGACGTCTGCGACGCCGCCCAGGTGGACGCGGCGCTGGAGCGGCTGGTCCGGGAGTTCGGCGGCCTCGACATCGTCGTGAACAACGCCGGCGTGACCCGCGACAACCTCCTGTTCAAGATGACCGAGGACGACTGGGACACCGTGATGGGCGTCCACCTGCGCGGCACGTTCCTCGTCACCCGGGCGGCCCAGCGGATCATGGTCGAGCGGCGGTACGGGCGGGTGGTCAACATCTCCTCGACCGCGGCCCTCGGCAACCGCGGCCAGGCGAACTACTCCGCGGCGAAGGCGGGGATCCAGGGCTTCACCCGGACGACCGCGATCGAGCTCGGCCCCTTCGGCGTCACCGTCAACTCGATCGGGCCCGGCTACGTCGACACGGAGATGACCCGCGCGACGGCCGAGCGCCTCGGCGTCCCCGTGGAGCGGCGCCTGGCGGAGGTGGCGGCCGGGCTCCCGGTGCGGCGCGTGGGCCGGCCCGCGGACATCGCGAACGCCGCGCTGTTCCTCGCCGCCGAGGAGTCCGGGTTCGTGACCGGCCAGGTCCTCTACGTCGACGGCGGCCGGTCGGTGCGCTGACATGGCCGGACGACCGGGGCCGCGCGCCCGCGCCGCGATCAGCACCGACATCGGAGAAGGAGCCCGCCCATGACCGAGAAGCAGCCCGCACCCGTCCCGCCGGCCGGCGACGACCCCGGGGAGCAGCTCACCGACGAGGAGCTGCGCACGGCGGTCCGCGAGGTGGCCGGCCGGTTCGACGACGCCTACTGGGCGGACGTCGACCAGGAGGCGCGGTTCCCCTGGGAGTTCTACGAGGCGTTCGCGTCGGCCGGCTGGCTGGGCATCGCCATCCCGACGGAGTACGGCGGCGCCGGGCTCGGCATCTCGGCCGCGTCGTCCATGGTCTACGAGATCGCCGCGTCCGGGGCCGGCATGAACGGATGCAGCCCGTTCCACCTCACGATCTTCGGCCTGAACCTGGTGGCGCGGCACGGCGGCGAGCGGCTCTGCCGCGAGCTGCTCCCGGCCGCCGCCGCGGGCGACCTGCACGTCTGCTTCGCCATCACCGAACCGGACGCGGGCTCGGACACGAGCCGCATCCGCACGTTCGCCCGGCGGGACGGAGCCGACTACGTGATCAACGGGCGGAAGGTCTGGATCACGAAGGCGGCGCAGTCGCAGAAGGCCGTCCTGCTGGCGCGCACGAGCGAGCCGCGGGAGGGACGGCGGCCGACCGACGGGCTGTCGATGTTCGTCGTCGACCTCACCGGGGGCGGCATCGAGATGCGGGCGATCCCGAAGATGGGCCGCAACGCCGTGTCCTCGTACGAGGTGTTCCTGGACGACTTCCGCGTCCCCGGGTCGGCCCTGGTGGGGGAGGAGGGCCGCGGGTTCGCCTACCTGCTGGACGGCATCAACCCGGAGCGCATCCTGCTCGCGCACGAGGCGCTCGGCATCGGCCGGGCGGCGCTGCGCCGCGCGGTGCGGTACGCGGGGGAGCGCGTCGTGTTCGGCCGCCCGATCGGGAAGAACCAGGGGATCGCCTTCCCGCTGGCCGAGGCGTCGATGCGGCTGGACGCCGCGGAGCTGGCGGCCCGGCACGCCGCCGCCCGCTACGACAGCGGGCGGCCGTGCGGGAAGGAGGCGAACACCGCGAAGTGGCTGTGCGCCGACGCCGGCTTCGCGGCGGCGGACGCGGCGGTCCAGACGCACGGCGGCTACGGCTACGCGCGGGAGTACCACGTCGAACGGTACTTCCGGGAGTCCCGCCTCATGCGCATCGCCCCGGTCAGCCAGGAGATGGTGCTGAACTACATCAGCGAGCACGTCCTCGGCCTGCCCAAGTCCTACTGAGAACGACCGCGCCGTACGGCCGCAGCGACGGAGGAACGCACAGCATGCGCATAGCCATTCATTCGGGACTCACCATGCGCGGGAGGGTCGACGGCGTCGTCGAGCAGGTGCGCAGGGTCGCCGAGTTCGGCCTGGCCGGGTACTGGGCGCCCATGCTCACCGGCCACGACACCCTCACCGCCTTCGCCGTCGCGGGCCGCGAGGTGCCGGACGTGGAACTGGGCACGGCCGTGGTGCCGATGCCGCTGCGTCCGCCGTACGCCCTCGCGCAGCAGGTGGCGACGGTCCAGGAGGCGATCGGGGGCGGGCGGCTGGCGCTCGGCATCGGCCCGTCCCACGAGGCGCTGGTCCGGGACGCGTTCGGGCTGGAGTGGCCGCCGCCGATCGCGGCCACGCGCCGCTACGTGGCGGAGCTGGCGTCCGTCATGGCCGGCGGGGACGGGCGGCGGGTCGTCGTCGGCGGCGACCCGACCCCGATCCTGCTGGGCGCCGTCAACCCGGCGATGGCCGCACTGGCCGCGGAGGCGGCGTCCGGCGTCGTCACCTGGGCGGCGGGACCGCGGACGATCGCCGACGTGATCCGCCCGGCGCTGCGGGACCGGCCGGCCGGCGCGCCGTTCCGGATCGTGGCCGCCCTGCCGGTCTGCGTGACCGACGACGTCGCGGGCACGCGCGAGCACGTGCACGCCGTGCTCGGCGCCAACGACCGCTTCCCGTCCTACCGGAAGGTGCTGCGCCGGGAGGGCGTGGACGGGGTGGCCCGGCTCGCGATCGTCGGCTCGCCGGACGAGGTGGCCCGGCGCCTCGACGCGTTCGCCGCGAGCGGCGCCACGGACTTCGCCGCGCATGTGCTCGCCACGACCGACGCCGACGCCGAGCGCACCTGGGAGTTCCTCGCCGGCCGCGCCGCCGCGCGGGGCGATCAGCGGTAGTCGCCGCCCGCGAGGTAGCGCTCCAGGCGCGGGGCGCTCGCGGCGCGGGACACGAGTTCCACTCGCGCGCCGAGGCCCGGCAGGACGTGGTAGCAGCCGCCCGCCCGCCGGCCCTCGGCGTCGAGGAGCGCGGCCTCCCACGGGCAGCCGCCCTCTTCGAGGCCGGCGGACTCGCCGGGCACGTCGTCGCTCCACATGCCGAGGTGGTGCAGGCCGGTCCGCTCCCACACGCTGTCCGGGACGCGCACGAGCAGCTCGATGTAGGGCGGCCCCTCCAGGGACAGGACGAACGCCTGGTCGAACGTGCGGGGGCCCGACGGCGTGCCGAACCCGGCCGCGAACCGCTGCACGCGGCCCCACGTCACGCCCGCCGCGGCGGCGAACTGCTCCATCGCCGGTTCGAGGGCGTCGACCACGATGCCGACGTGGTAGATCCGGGGAGAGGTCATCGTCGTCTTCCCTTTCCTTGACGTTGACGTCAAAATACATGACATCCCCTCCACTCGGGAGATGTGAAGATCCTTGACCGTCTCGGGTGCTGAGGTGGTAACACGGTACCGATCGGCGGGACCGAATCGTTATTGATATCGACGTCACATCCTGTTAGTTTCGAGGCACTTCGCCTCGGCGATCGGCGCCGCCGTCCGGACCGGACGGCTCCCGCGGCCGCCGGCCGGTCCGCCCGGGTCCGTCAGAACGCGCCCTCGCGCAGATAGTTGGGAGTCCCACCGTGCGTAGATTCCTCTCCGCCGCCGCCATCGCGGCGCTGGCCACGGCCGCCGCCACCGCCTGCTCCGATTCCGGCTCCGACGCCGAGTACGGCAAGAGCCTCGCCGGGGAGCCCGTCAACCTGTCGGTGATCGCCTCCGGCCCCGGGCCCATCTACCAGCCCGAGCTGCTGAAGGCCGCCAGGGCCGCGGTCAACGCGGTGAACGACGCCGGCGGCGTGAAGCCGGCCGGCGGCGGCGAGCCGCGCCCGCTCAAGCTGGTCGACTGCGAGGCGTCCACCGTCACCGACCCCAACGCGGCGGTGAAGTGCGCACGCGAGGCCATCGACAAGAAGGTCGTCGCCACCGTCGGGAAGTACGTCTCGTCGGACGCGGTCGTCCAGGCGTTCGAGGCGGCGTCGATCCCGCTGGTGGGCACGCAGGTGCAGACCGAGCAGGACTTCGTGAACCCGGCGTCGTTCCCCCTTGAGGGCGGCTCGCCGATGCTGTCCGCCGCGACCGGCGCCGCGCTCCAGGACGCGGGGGCCAAGACGGTCGCCGTCGTGACCGGCGACAGCCCGTCCGGCCGACTGGTGCCCACGTACGTCAAGGCGCTGCTCGCGGCGCCGGGCGACCTGAAGGGCGCCTACTACCTGCCCTTCGACGCCTCGGCCGACCTCACCTCCCACTTCAGCCAGATCGTCGGCGACAAGCCGGACGGCGTCGCGCTGCTCGCCTCCACCGACGTCACCAGCAAGACGATCGTGGGCCTGCGGCAGGCCGGCTACAAGGGCAAGATCGCGGTCGTCGCGACCGCGGTGTCCGAGGCGTCGCTCGCGAAGATGGGCGACGCGGCGGACGGCACCCTCGTCATCAGCGACTACGACGCCGCGACGAACACCGCGAACCCGAAGATCAAGCAGTTCCGGGACGAGATCGAGAAGTACGGCGACGGCGAGATCGAGGGCACCGAGTTCGCGCTCAACGCCTGGGCGGCCGTCCACTTCGTGGCGGACCGGCTCGGCACCACCGACGAGATCAGCGGTTCCGCGCTCATGGCCTCGCTCAAGGGCAGCAAGGTCTCCATCGGCATCGCCCCCGACTTCACCTACGGTTCGCCGAACTTCCTCAAGCTGCCGCAGCTGCCGCGGGCGACCGTGCAGTTCCAGACGGTCCAGGGCGGCAAGATCAACGCGCCCGCCGGCGGCAAGTTCACCGATCTGAACGAGCTCGCGAAGAAGTAGCGGCCGGACAGGCCAGGAGCCTCGCCCATGAACGACTTGCTCACCTTCGTCATCCTGGGACTGTCGGTGGGGGCGGTCTACGCCCTCACCGCCCAGGGACTCGTACTCATCTACCGCGGCAGCGGGGTCGTGAACTTCGCGCAGGGCGCCTACAGCATGATCGGCGCGTACCTGTTCTACCGCGTCGCGCCCGACCTCGGGCTGTCGCAGGCCGCCGCGTGGCCGCTCGCCCTGGGCGTCCCCGCCGTGCTCGGCGGCGCCACGCACCTGCTGCTGATGAAGCACCTGCGGCGCGCGTCGGCGCTGGTGCGCCTCGTCGCGACCCTGGGCGTCTTCGCGCTGCTGGTCGGGATCGGCTACCAGCTGTGGGGACGCGGGCAGGACCTCGTCGTCTCCCCGCTGCCGCACTCGGTGCACCACCTGTTCGGGACGGGCGCGGGGATCAGCGAGGACCGGTTCTGGATCATCGCCATCGCGGGCGTCCTGACGCTCGGCCTCGTGGCGCTGTTCCGCTGGACGTCCTTCGGGCGGACCACCGAGGCCGTCGCGGAGAACCCGGTCGCGGCGGCGGCGCTCGGCAAGTCGCCGGACCTCGTCGCCACGGTCAACTGGATGACCGGCGCCGTGCTGGCCGCGCTGGCCGGCGTCCTGGTCGCGCCGATCCTGTTCCTCAGCGTCGAGGCGCTCGCGCTGATCGTCCTGCGCTCGCTGGCGGCGGCGCTCGTGGGCCGCTTCTACTCGTTCTGGAAGACGCTCGCGGCGGCGCTCGTCATCGGCCTGGTGGAGACGCTCCTCGGCCGCTACATCGTGGACGAGGGCCCGCTGGCGCCCGTGGTCTCCGACGACCGGCTGCTGTTCGGGGCGTTCACCGCCCAGTCGGTGTCCCACTCGGCCGCGTTCCTCATGATCGTGGTGGTGCTGTTCGTCGCGGGCCGCAACCTGCCCGTCCGGGGTGAGCTGCTGGACCGGCTCCCGGTGCTCGGCTCGGGCCGGGTCTCGGTCCCGGGCCTGCTCGCCGCCGTCGCGGCCACCGCGGTCGTCATCACGGCGGTGCCGCCCGCGTGGGCGGCCTCGATCCAGGTCAGCCTCGCCGCCGCGATGATCTGCCTGTCGCTGGTGGTGGTCACCGGGCTGACCGGGCAGATCTCCCTCGCCCAGATGGGCCTCGCCGGCACCGGCGCGTGGATCGCCGGGAAGCTGATCCAGACGCAGTCCTGGCCGTTCGTCCCGGCCCTGGTCGCCGCCGTGGCCATCACGATGGCGGTCGGGGTGGTCGTCGCGATCCCGGCGCTGCGGACGCGGGGCGTGAACCTCGCCCTGCTGACCTTCGGCCTGTCGGTCGTGCTGTCCCAGCTGATCCTGCAGAACCCCGCCCTCACCGGCGGGATGGCCGGGATCGACATCGGCACGCTGAACCTGTTCGGCTGGGCCATCGACGGCTTCGACCATCCGCGCCGGCTGGCCTTCGTCACGCTCGCGCTGCTCGTCGCGGTGTCGGTCGGCGTGGCGAACGTGCGGCGCGGGTGGACCGGGCTGCGGCTGATCGCGCTGCGCAGCAACGAGCGGGCGGCCGCCGCGCTCGGGCTCGACAGCGCGACCATCAAGGTCTACGCGTTCGCGCTCGGCGCGGCCCTCGCCGCGCTCGGCGGCGTGCTGCTCGCGTTCCGGCAGCGGAACCTGGTGCTGACCGAGTTCTCGCCGTTCTCGTCCGTGCAGCTGGTCGTGTACACGGTCATCGGCGGGATCGGCTTCGTGATCGGCGCGATCGGCGGCGGCACGTTCGCCCCGGGCGGCATCGGCGGGCAGATCATCCATTCGTTCGGCCTCGGCACCAACGCGCTGGAGATCGTCTCGGGCGCGATGCTGCTGGTCATCATCCTCGCCAACCCGAGCGGGATGGCCTTCGAGCAGGTCCGGTTCGCCGGGCTGGTGCGCGACCGGGTGCGGCCCCCGGGGCGCCGCGAGCGCGGCGCCGCACCCGCGCCGGCACCGGCGGCCGCCGCCGACTCGCCGCGCCGGGAGCGCCCGGCGGGGGAGCGGGTCCTGGACGTCTCGGCGCTGAGCGTCCGCTTCGGCCGGGTCAGGGCCGTGGACGACGTGCGGCTGCACGTGGGCCGCGGCGAGGTCCTGGCGCTGATCGGGCCGAACGGCGCCGGGAAGACGACCGTGATCGACGCGCTGACGGGCTTCGTCCGCCCCGAGCGCGGCGCGCGGATCCGGCTCGGCGGCGCGGCGATGGAGGACTGGGGCGCCGCCCGCCGGTCCCGCGCCGGGCTGGTCCGCTCCTTCCAGACGCTGGAGCTGTTCGAGGACCTCACCGTCCTGGAGAACCTCCTGGTGACGGCGGGGAGCCCGGGGCCGCTGCGGTACGTCACCGACCTGGTCCGGCCGCGCATGCCGGCGCTGACGGCGGCGGGCGCGGCGGCCGTCCAGGAGTTCGGGCTCGCCGACGACCTGGCGCGGCTCCCGGACGAGCTGCCGCACGGCAGGCGGCGGCTGCTGGCCATCGCCCGCGCGGTGGCCGCCGACCCGGCCGTGCTGCTGCTGGACGAGCCCGCCGCCGGGCTCAGCGAGGAGGAGACGGCCGAGCTGGCCCGGCTGATCCGGCGGCTGGCCGAGAACCTCGGCATCGCCGTCCTGGTCGTGGAGCACGACATGTCGTTCGTGCGGACGTGCGCCGACCGGGTCGCCGTCCTCAACTTCGGAGCGCTGATCGCGGACGGGGAGCCGGCGGAGATCCTGCGGGATCCGGCCGTGGTGGCCGCCTACCTCGGCACGGACGCGGCGGCCGAGCGGGCCGAGCCGGTCGAACGGGCCGAGCCGGTCGAACGGGAGAGGGCGTGACGGCGATGCTGCTGAGCGTCGAGGGGTTGTCCGCGGGGTACTCCGGCGCGGACGTGATCCGGTCGCTGGACCTGCACGTCGACGAGGGCGAGGTCGTGGCGCTGCTCGGGCCGAACGGGGCCGGCAAGACCACGACGCTGCTCGCGCTCGCCGGGGTGCTGGCGCCGACGTCCGGGACCGTCCGGTACCGGGGCGCCCTGCTGCGCGGCGCGCTGCACCGGCGGGCCCGGCAGGGCGTGTCCTACATCAGCGAGCAGGGCGCGGTCTTCAGCCGGCTGACGACGCTGGCGAACCTGAGGCTCGGGCCGGGCCGGGTGGAGGACGCGCTCGCCCTCTTCCCCGAGCTGGAGCCGCTCCTCAAGCGCCGGGCGGGCCTGCTGTCGGGCGGCGAGCAGCGGATGCTGGCGCTCGGCCGCAGCCTCGCGGCCAAGCCGGACCTGCTGCTGGTGGACGAGCTGTCCCTGGGGCTCGCCCCGCTGATCGTGACCCGGCTGCTGGAGCGGCTCCGCGCCGCGGCCGACGCCGGGACGGCGGTGCTGATCGTGGAGCAGCACGCCTCGCAGGTGCTGTCGGTCAGCGACCGCGGGCACGTGCTGCGGCGCGGCAGGCTGGCGATGTCGGGCACCGGCGCGGAACTGCTGGCCTCGTCCGGCGAGCTGGAGTCGGCGTACCTGAGCGCCGGGCCCGCGGAGGAGACCGCCGAGCGGTGACGCGACGCCGAAGGCGGCCGCCCCTCGCGAGGGGCGGCCGCCTTCGGCGTCTCAACCGGTCAGCGGGGCAGCCCGAGGCCCCGGCGGGCGATGATGCCGCGCTGGATCTCGCTCGTCCCGCCGTAGATCGTCGTCCCCAGGGAGAAGCGCAGCGCGTGCTCCACCCGCCCGCCCGCCCCGGCGGCGGGGGACAGGTGGCTGCGCAGCGCGTCCGGGCCGAGCAGGGCGGACAGGTCCTCGGCCGCCCGGGTCAGCGCCTCGGAGCTGAAGAGCTTGGACATCGGCCCCTCCGCCGCGGGGACGGCGCCCTGCCGGGCCATCACCGCCGCGCGCCGCTGGAGCAGCAGGGAGACCTCGGCCTCGGCGGCGCACCGGCCGAGCCGCTCCCGGACGTCCGGGTCGGCGATGCGGGGCCCGCCCCGGTCGCCGGGCACCGTCCGCGCCCACTCCTCCGCCGCCTCCAGCATCCGCAGCATCGAGGCGCCGAAGCCGGTGGAGTGCTCCTCCTGGAGCGCCTCGCCGAGGACGCGCCAGCCGGCGCCGACGTCGCCGATCCGCCACCCGTCGTGGACGCGGGCGTCGCGGTAGTAGGTGATGTTCGTCCGCTCGCCGGAGACGGTGCGGACGGCCTGCACCTCGATGCCGGGCTGGTCGAGGGGCACCAGGAAGACGGTCAGCCCCTCGTGCTTGGCGGCGGCCGGATCGGTCCGCGCGAGCAGGAACACGTAGTCGCCGATGTGGGCGTTGGTCGTGAACATCTTGGAGCCGTTGACGACCCAGTGGTCGCCGTCCCGGACGGCGCGGGTCCGCGCGGCGGCGAGGTCGGACCCGCATTCGGGCTCGGTGAACCCCAGCACGATGACGATCTCGCCGCGCACCGCCCTCGGGACGATCCGCTCCCGCTGCGCGTCGCTCCCGCAGTGCAGGACGGCGCGCGCGACCATGTGCGTCGTGCTCACCCCGTAGGTGGGGGCGTCGGCCCGGCTCAGCTCCTCCTCCACGACGCACAGGTCGAGGGGGTCGCAGGGGCGCCCGCCCCACTCCTCGGGCCAGCCCAGCGCGAGCAGCCCCGCCTCGTGCATCGCGCGGACGAAACCGGCGTCGTGGGCGACGCCGGTGCGGTGGCAGCGCTCGGCGAGCTCGTCGGTGAGGTGCTCCTTGAGGAACGCCCTCACCTCCGTGCGGAGCGCCTCGCCGCGCTCTCCTAGGCCGAAGTCCACTGTTCCTCCATCTGTGCGGGGCCGTAGCGGCGGTCGGCCGCCCGGCGGTAGGCGGCGCGCGGTTCGAGGCAGGCGGCGGCCCACGCGCGGGCGCGCCGGTAGTACAGCTGGACGTCGTACTCGTCGGTGAATCCGTAGCCGCCGTGGAAGTGCAGGCTGCGGTAGGTGGCGTCGCGCGCCGTCTCCGCCGCGAACCCGAACGCCATGGCGGCCAGCTCGGCGAAGCGCGCCGGGGCCTCCGCCGCCGCCCACGCGGCCTCGTGGACGAGCAGCCGGGCGCCGTCGACGGCCGCGGCCGAGTCGGCGAGCGGGTGGGCGACCGCCTGGAAGGACCCGATCGGAACGTTCCAGGCGCGCCGTCCGGTGACGTACTCCACGCCGATCTCCAGGGCGCGGGCCGCGATGCCGACCTGGGCGGCGGCGGTGAGCAGCAGGAACTCGTCCTGCGCCGCCTCGTGGGCGGCGCGGGCGTCCGGACCGGCGGCGAGCACCTCGGCGTCCGCGCCCACCGGCAGGTCGGCGAGCGGCATCGACCCGAGGTTCTCGACCGGCGCTCCGCGGGCCGGGACGAGCAGCAGCCGGTCGCCGTCCGCGATCAGCGCGTCATCGGCGACGGCCCCGGCCGGGACGAGCCGGGCCGTCCCGTCGCGGGCCGGACGCACGGCCATCGTCACGGTCCGCTCTCCGGCCAGCACGGCGGCGAGGACGGCCGCGGCGCGCGGCGTCCCGAGCCGGGCCAGGAGCCGGGCGGCGGCCTGCGCCTCGACGACCGGCGCGGGGGCGAGGAAGCGCCCCTGAACCTCCGCGATCAGCGCGAGGTCGAGCGGTTCGGCCCCCCAGCCGCCGGCGTCCTCGCCGACCGCCATGAGCACGGCGCCGGCGGACCGGACGGCGTCCCACAGGCCCGCGTCGAAGCCCAGCGGTTCGGCCGCCCGGACCCGCGCCGGCGGCGACGCGCCGGCGTACAGGTCGGTGAAGGAGCCGACGAGCTGGCGTTGTTCGGCACTCAGACCGACGTCCATGTTTCGGGCACCGCCTTCAGATCTCGATCACTCCGCGCCGGGTGGCGCGCAGCCCGTTGAGCTCCGCGTCCCACGCGTCGTCCGGGACGCCCGCCGCGCGCAGCGGGCCCTTCATGATCTTGTTGGACGCGGAGCGCGGCAGTTCGGGGACGAACGCGATGAAGCGGGGCACGGCGAAGTACGGCAGCCGGTCCGCGAGGTGCCGGAACAGCTCCGCCGGGCCGGGCGGGCCCTCCGGGTGCGGGACCGCGAGCAGCAGGACCTCCTCCTCGCCGTACTCGCTCGGCACCCCGACCGCCGCCGCGTCGGTGACCCGCGGGTGCGTGTTCGCCTCCGCCTCGACCTCGACCGAGGAGATGTTCTCGCCGCGGCGGCGGATGCTGTCGCGGATGCGGTCGACGAGGAAGAACTCGCCGTCGGGCATCCTGCGGACGGCGTCCCCGGTGTGGAAGTAGGAGTTGCGCCACGCCTCCGCGGTCGCCTCGGGGCGCCCGGCGTAGCCCTGGAACATCGTCCACGGCTCGTGCGGCCGGACGACCAGCTCGCCGATCCGCCCGTCCGGGACGGGGAGGTCGTGCTCGTCCACGACGAGGGCGTCGAAGCCCGGCCGCACCCAGCCGAGGCCGCCGGCGCCCGACACCCCGTGCGGGGCGGCGAGCGGCGTCGCGGCCTCGGTGCTGCCGTAGCCGGCGCAGTAGGTGACGCCGTACCGCTCGCAGAACGCGTCGGCGTCGGCCGGGACGGGCGCCAGGCACACCTTGCGCAGCCCGCTCGCCCGGTCGAGCGGGCTCGGCGGCTGGGCCTCCAGGAACCGGGCCATGGCGCCGGTCAGGATCGCGAACGTCGAGCCGCTGTCGGCGATCTCCCGCCAGAAGCCCGACGCGGAGAAGCGCGGGCTGATGTAGGCGCGGGCGCCGGCGATCAGCGCGTTGTAGACGCCCCACAGCTGGCCGCCCACATGGAACAGCGGGAGCGACACGTGGCTGGTGTCGTTGTGCCCGACGGCGCCGATGTACACGGGGCTCGCGTACCCGTAGGCCTGGGCGTGGGGGAGGAGGACGCCCTTGCTCGGCCCGGTCGTCCCGGACGTGTAGAACACCGCCGCGATGTCCCATGGACGGGCCTCGGCGACGACCGGGTCGCCGGCGGGCAGGTCGAACCGTCCGCGGCCCGTCCCCTCCGGGGTGCGGGTGACGACGCGGCCGCGCAGCCGCCCGCCGCAGGCGGCGGCCAGCCGGCCGGCGTAGTGCGGGTCGGCGATGGCGGCCACGGCGCCGCTGTCGCCGACGACATGGTCCAGGAAGCCGCCGTCGAACGCGGTGTTGACCGGCACCTCGACGGCGCCGGCGCAGGTGAGGCCCAGCCACGCGACGACCGCGGCCACATGGTTGTCCAGCATCAGCAGCACGCGGTCGCCGGGCCGGATGCCGTACGCGCGCAGGGCGCCGGCCATCGCCGCGGCCTCGTCGAGCAGCCGGCCGTAGCTGAGTTCGTCGCCGGGCCCGGCGACCGCGGGACGGTCGGGGTGCCGTTCGGCGCGGTCCCGCAGGACGTGCTGGACGGTGCGCTCCGCCAGCGGCGGAAGAGAGCCTTCGAAGGAGGGTTTCACGGTGTTCCCCAGCGTGCGGAGTCGGGATGGAAGTGCAGTTCGCCGCGCAGCGCGACGCGGCCGTCGCCGTTGACGGCCCGCGTGCGCACCGTGCCGCCGCCGGCCGGGGCGAAGCCGATCACCAGCCGGTCGGCGTCCGACACGGGCCTCAGGTACGCGACCTCGGCGCCGCGCAGCTCCCCGGCGCCGAGCAGCGCGGAGTTCTGGACGGCCAGCCGGGCGACGATGCCGAGCGTGACCTCGCCCGGGAGCGCCGGCGCGGGCAGCCCGAGCCTCCGCGACTCGGCCGGGTCGATGTGCATCGCGTCCCGCATGCGGCCGCCGGCCGTCGGGCCGAGCAGGGTGCGGAACACGGCGGCCTGGTAGGGGCGGACGGTCTCGCGGGCCTCGACCGTCCAGCCGCCGTCGTCCTCACCGCCGTCCCGCGCGGGGGAGGGCGGGCGCTGCGCGCCGCGGGTCCCCGGCAGGCGGAAGTGCACGTCGAGCGAGGAGTCCGCGATGGGTTCGCCTCCGGCGGTGGTGCCGACGCCGAGCCTGAGCACGAGCCGCCCGCCGGTGTGCGCGGCGACGCCGAGCGTGGCCGACGCGACGGCGTCGTCGCAGTCGGCGGGGAGCGGGCGGTGGACCCGGACGCGGTTGGAGCGCGCGAAGGACGGGAGCCCCGCGTCCTGCGTGCCGGCGGCGAAGTCGAGCAGGGCCCCGTGCGCGAAGCGCGTGGCGAACGTCGCCAGCGTCCCGAAGCCGGGGGCCGACTCCCAGACGAGCGCCCGGCCGTTGTGCGCGTCGGCGCCGGCCGCGACCGCGTAGGTGATGGCGTCCCGGAGCGACCAGCGCACCGGGTAGGCGCGCCGGCCCCAGCCCTCGACGAACCGCAGGATCTCCGAAACGCCGTCCGGCACGGTACCTCCTCGTCACCTGGTGCGCGGTCCGACGAGAACACATGATTTCGACGTCGTTGTCAATAGGTATCCTCGCAGCATAGGTTGAGCTGTGCGCCGCCGGAACGCGCCGGTGACGGCTATCGACGTCTTCGTCGGATTCGAAGGGGAGTGGGAGCGATGGGGGACGACCGGGCCGGGCCCTGGGACCAGGACGAGCTGATCCGGCTGATGGACGTCCGGCCGACCGGGCCGGGGCGCTACGCCGCCCCCGCCCACGGGCCCGCGGGCCGCAACGTGGTGGAGGCCGGCCAGCTCCTCGCGGACGCCGTCGTCGCCGCGTCCAAGGAGATCCCCGGCCAGCGCGTCACGTCCGCCACGATGGTCTTCTCCCGGGCGGCCCGCCACGACGAGGAGATCGCCGTCGAGCTGGACGTCGCCCACCGGGGGCGGACCTACTCCACCGTCCAGGCGCGGGCGGTGCAGCAGGGGAGGCCGCGTGGCACGGGCCTGGTCCTGATGGGCGCGGACGCCCCCGACCTGGTCGCCTCGACCGCGCCGATGCCCGACGTGCCCGGCCCGGGTGCGCTGCGCCCGTTCGAGCCCCCGGAGATGAAGGTCGGGGGCCGGGAGATCCGCGTCGTCGACGACGCCTACGACTGGGACCCGGCGCACGTCGGGCCGCCGGAGCTGTTCGTGTGGACGCGCTTCGACGCCGCGCCCGCGGCCGGGTACCTGCACACCGCGCTGATGACGCAGTCCACGACGCACTGGACGATCGCCGCCGCGCTGCGCCCGCACGCCGGCTACAGCGAGGCCATGGCCCACCGGACGATCTCGACGGGGATCCTGACCGCCACGGTCGCTTATCATTCCGACGTCGACGTCACACAATGGCTGCTGTACGCCAACCGGGTCGTCTACACCGGCCGGGGCATGACGCAGGGCGAGGGACGCGTCTACGGCGAGGACGGGCGGATGGTCGCGTCCTACTCCGTCCAGGGCATGATCCGTCCGCTCGCGGCCGGCGCCCCGGTTTCCGGCACCACGCTATGAGCCGGTGGCCAGGTATTGACCTCGACGTCGAAACATACTTTGATGGCAGCCATCAGCACCGGCGGGCGGGCGCCGTCCGTCCCGGTGACCGACGACTGAAGGCGAAACGGTGACCGCACGCTCTGCTTTCGAAGGCTGGGGCCTCCGGGCGGTTCCCGCCGGGCTCGCCCGGCGCTACCGCGACGAGGGCCGGTGGACCGGCGACTCCCTCGGCTCGATGATCGCCGCCGGGCTGGGCGGCGCCCCGCGCTCGCGCTTCCTCGTGGGATCGGCCGCGCGCCCCTACGACGGCACCCTCGCCGACGTGGACCGGGCGGCGCGCTCGCTCGCCTGGGCGCTGCGGGTCCGCGGCATCGGCCCCGGCTCGGTCATCGTCGTCCAGCTGCCGAACTGGGCCGAGGCCGCCATGACGTTCTTCGCCGCGGCGTACACCGGGGCGGTCGTCGTCCCCGTGGTGCACTTCTACGGCCCGAAGGAGGTCGGCTACATCCTCGACGTCGTCCGGCCCGACGCGATCGTCACCCCCGACAGCTTCGGCCGCACCGACCACCTGGAGCAGTACGGGGAACTGCTGGCCGAGAGCGGCGCCGATCCGCTCTGGCTGGTGGTGAGCGACCGCCGGGAGCGGGAGCTGCCGCAGGCCGCGACGCCCTTCCACCGGATGCTGGACGCCGAGCCGCTCGCGGAGCCGGAGCCCGTCGACCCCGCGTCCCCCGCGATCGTTGGCTTCACCTCCGGCACCACGCTCAACCCCAAGGGCGTGGTCCACAGCCACCAGACGATCGGCTGGGAGGCGCGCCAGGCCGACCACTTCTACGGCAGGGGCGGGCCGCCGCAGATCGTCGGCACCCCGGTCGGCCACTTCATGGGAATGATCAACGCGTTCCTGCTGCCGCTGCTGCGCTCCGAGCCGATCCAGCTGATCGACCGCTGGGACCCGGCCGAGGTCCTGCGCATGATGGCGGCGGACGGGCTGGGCATCGCCGGCGGGCCGCCCTACTTCCTGACCAGCCTGCTGGACCACCCCGGCTTCACGCCCGAGCACCTGGCGCTCATCCCCTACATGGGGCTCGGCGGCGCGAGCGTGCCGGAGGCGTTCACCGAGCGGGCGACCGCCGAGGGCATCGCGGTGTACCGGTCGTACGGGAGCACCGAGCACCCGTCGGTCACGGCGAGCCTGCTGGCGGACGCGCAGGACAAGCGCCTGCGCACCGACGGCCGCGCGCTGCCGGGCGCCGAGTTCCGCCTCGACGACGACGGGGAGATCCTGACCCGCGGCGCGGACTGCTTCATCGGCTACACCGACCCGGAGCTGACCGCCCGCGCGTGCACCGCCGACGGCTGGTACCGCACCGGCGACATGGGCGAGGTGGACGCCGACGGCTACCTCACGATCACCGACCGCGTGGCGGACGTCATCATCCGCGGCGGCGAGAACATCAGCGCGCAGGAGATCGAGTCGCTGCTGCTCACCATGGACCGGGTCGCCGAGGTCAGCGTGGTCGCCGAGCCCGACGCGCGGCTCGGCGAGCACGCCGCCGCGGTGATCCGCCCGCACGAGTCGGCCGGCCCGGTGTCGCTGGACGACGTCCGGGCCCATCTGGCCGAGGCCGGGCTCGCCCGGCAGAAGTGGCCGGAGTCGGTGCACCTGGTCGCCGACTTCCCGCGCACGGCGACCGGGAAGATCCAGAAGTTCCGGCTGCGCGAGCAGGTGCGCGACGGCTCGCTGCGGCACGCGCGATGAAGGGAGAGGCTTTGGAACCGTCGGGTTACGCCGAACGTCCGGACTACCGCGTGGACGTGCGCCGCAAGCGGAACCTCGTCCAGGTCACCTGCGACGGCGTCACGCTGGCCGAGACGACCGCCGCGCTCGTGGTGGACGAGCAGGACCACGGCATCGTCGTCTACGTCCCGAGGGCGGACGTCCGGTCCGAGCGCCTCGCGCCCTCGGACCACACGTCGCGGTGCCCCTTCAAGGGATGGGCGAAGCACTGGCGGCTGAAGGACGGCGCCGACCCGATCGCCTGGGAGTACCCCGAGCCCTACACCGAGGTCGCGGTCCTGCGCGACCACATCGCCTTCTACCAGGACCGCGCCGTCGTCCGGATCGGCGCCGCCGACCCGGTCACCTCGGCCCCCCGCCCCTGATGCCGGCCCGGGGCCGCCGGGCGTCCAGCGCGGTCTCCGCGCGCTTTCCGAAAGGGTGACCATGCCGTCACGTGAGCTGCCGTTCCCGCTGTTCGACGCGGACAACCACCTGTACGAGACCGAGGACGCCTTCACCCGGTACCTCCCGAAGGAGTACCAGGGCGCCATCGAGTACGTGCAGGTCCGCGGCCGCACGAAGATCGCGATCCGGGGCCAGATCAGCGACTACATCCCGAACCCCACGTTCGAGAAGGTCGCCCGCCCCGGCGCGCAGGAGGACTACTTCAAGAACGGGAACCCGGAGGGCAAGTCGTACCGGGAGATCGTCGGCAGGCCGATCGAGTCGATCCCGGCGTTCCGCGAGCCGGGACCCCGGCTGGAGCTGATGGACGAGCAGGGCATCTCGCGGAGCCTGATGTTCCCGACGCTCGCCAGCCTCCTGGAGGACCGGATGCGGGACGACCCGGAGCTGACCCACGCCG
The DNA here is from genome assembly GCF_041951365.1 of Actinomadura sp. GTD37. Taxonomy (NCBI): domain Bacteria; kingdom Bacillati; phylum Actinomycetota; class Actinomycetes; order Streptosporangiales; family Thermomonosporaceae; genus Actinomadura; species Actinomadura sp. GTD37. The sequence continues at coordinate 121,772 of NZ_JBGNUS010000005.1, read as the reverse complement.
CCGTCCACTCCCTGAACCGCTGGCTGGACGACGTCTGGTCGTTCAACTACCGGGACCGGATCTACACCGCCCCGGTGATCACCCTCCCGATCGTGGAGGAGGCCGTCAGGGAACTGGAGTGGTGCCTGGAGCGGGGCGCGCGGGTCGTGCTGGTCCGTCCCGCGCCCGCGTTCGGGGTCTCCGGCCCCCGCTCGGTCGCGCTGCCGGAGTTCGACCCGTTCTGGAAGCTCGTCCAGGACAGCGGCACGATGGTGGCGTTCCACTCCTCCGACAGCGGATACCAGCGCTACACCGCCGACTGGGAGGGCAAGCAGCGCGAGTACCTGCCGTTCACCCTCCAGCCCTTCCGCGAGATCGGGCAGTGGCGCGCGATCGAGGACACGGTGGCGTCGCTGATCTGCCACGGCTGCCTGTCCCGCTTCCCCGACCTGAAGATCGCCACCATCGAGACCGGGTCGTCCTGGGTGGGGCCGCTGCTGGAGAAGCTGCGGACCACCTTCAAGAAGATGCCGCAGGGCTTCCAGGAGGACCCGGTGGAGCAGATGCGCCGGCTGATCCACGTGAGCCCGTTCATCGAGGACGACATGGCGGGGCTGGCCGACCTGCTCGGCGTCGACCGCGTCCTGTTCGGCTCGGACTTCCCGCACCCCGAGGGCAAGGCCGACCCGATCACCTACGTCGACGACCTCGGCCACCTCGACGAGCCCGCCAAGGCCAAGATCATGGGAGGCAACCTCTCCCGCCTCCTGCCCGTGTGAGCGGGCCGGCGGCGCGGGCGCGGGCCGGCCTCTACCTGCCGCAGATCCGGATGGACTTCGCCGACATCGAGCGGCGGGTGCGGGCGGCGGAGGAGGCCGGCTTCCACTCCGCCTGGTTCATCGACCACCTCGCGCCGCCCGGCGGCCGCGGCCTCGACATGCTCGACGCCTGGACGGTCGCCACGGCGGCGGCCATGCGCACCGAGCGGCTGCGCATCGGCCACCTCGTGCTGTGCGCGGAGTTCCGCCACCCGGCGGTCCTGGCGAAGATGGCCGCGAGCCTCGACGTCGTCTCCGGCGGGCGGTTCGAACTCGGCCTCGGCTGGGGGTCGGTCGCCGGGGAGCTGGCCGACTACGGGTTCCACGATCCCGGCCCGGCGGCCCGGTCCGCCCGGCTCGCCGAGACGATCGACATCCTCCGCCTCCTGTGGACGGGGGAGCCGGTCGACTTCGACGGCGCGCACTGGACGCTCCGGAACGCGGTCTGCCGGCCGCGGCCCGTCGCCGGCCGGGTGCCGATCCACCTCGGCGGCGCCGGCCCCCGGCTCACCATGCCGCTGGTGGCGGGCCGGGCCGACTGGTGGAACTGTCCGTCCACCGCCGCGGACCGGCTCGCCGAGCTGCGCCCGGCGGCGGGCGCGGCGCGGATCTCGGTGCAGCACCCGATCGGCCTGGCCGCCTCCTCGGCGGCGCGCGAGGAGGTCGCCGAGACCGCCCGCCGCCGCTTCGGCGCCTGGGGCGGGCTGATCACCGGGACCCCCGACGAGGTCGCCGCCGCGCTGGCCCGCGAGCGCGCGGCGGGCGCCGAACTGTTCGTCTGCCAGTTCCACGACTTCGGTACGCCGGAGACGATCCGGCTGTTCGCCGCGGAGGTCCTCCCGGCGCTGGAACGTCCCATCGCAGTGAAGGAGCACGGAGAGTGACCATCGGCAGCGAGTCGCCGGCGCCGAAGCACCTGCTCGACGAGCTCGGCTTCGCCACCTGGAAGGACGGCGGGGACCTGCGCGGTTCGGCCTCGATCACCCCCGTGATGCACGTGCCGGGCGCGCCGCACCTGCGGACGTCCGTCCTCGCCGCGTGGGCCGACATCCTGACCGGCCTGCTGGCCACCCAGGTCACGACGCCGCGGGTGCCGGTGACCCTGGAACTCGACGTGCAGCTGTACCGCCCTGCCCCGGCGGACGGCACCGTCGAGGGGATCGCCCGGGTCGTCAAGGTGGGCCGTTCGGTGTTCGTCTCCTCGGTCGAGTTCACCTCGTCCGGCGCGGGGCCGCTGGCGATCGCGAACGCCTCGTTCATGATGGCGCCGGATCCCGGCCTCAGGCTGCCGCCCAGCTTCGACGTCGAACTGCCGCTGCGGGAGGACCGGCTGGCCGTGCCGCTCGCCGAGCGCGCGGGCTGCGAGCGCCGCGCCCCCGGCGTGGCGGTCCTGCCGAGGTCCGAGGACGGCCTGAACGTCTCCGGCACCGTCAACGGCGGGCTCATCGCGCTGGCCGCCGAGGAGGCGGTGCTGTCGCTGGAGCCGGGCGGCACGCTGTGCTCGCTCGGCCTGCGCTACGTCCAGCCCGCCCGCGTGGGCCCCGTCGTCGCCACCGCCCGCCAGCAGGACGGGCTCGGCCAGGTGGAACTGCGCGACGCGGGCAACGGCGACCGCCTCAGCTGCATCGCCACCGCCAGGACCTTCCGGGGCGCCCGGCTCGCCGGATAGCGGGCCGGGCGCCCCGGGGCCGTCAGCCGAGGAACTCGGCGGCGAAGCGGCGCAGGCCGTCCAGGGCCTCCCGGGAACGGGCCCAGGGAGCGACGATCAGGCGCGTGACCCCGGCGCGGGCATGGGCCTCGACCTCCGCGGGCCGGGAGATCCGCGCGCCGGGCAGCGTGACCTCGATCGGGGACGTCCGTCCGGCGCGCTCGGCCAGTTCGCCGAGCCGTGCGAGCGAGCGGGGGAGCTGCTCCAGGGTGTGGTTCATCGGCATCCAGCCCGTGCCGACGGTCGCGGCGCGGCGCAGCGCCGCGGCCCCGTCGCCGCCGATGTGCAGCGGCGGCCCCGGCCGCTGCGCGGGCTTCGGCTCGAACGCGACGGGGCCGAAGTCGAAGTGCTCCCCGTGGTGCTCCACCACGGGCTCGCTCCACAGGCGGCGGCAGACCGCGAGGGCCTCGTCCATCCGCGCGCCGCGGCGGTCGAAGTCGAGCCCCGCCGCCTCCCACTCCGCGCGCAGCCAGCCGGCTCCGACGCCGAACGCCAGCCGCCCGCCGGACAGGACGTCCGCCGTCGCCGCGGCCCGCGCCGCCACGAACGGGTGCCGCAGCCCGATGTTGTACACGCAGGTGCCGAGCCTGATCCGGGTCGTCCGCGCGGCCAGGTGGCACAGCACGCCGAACGCGTCGAAGACGGGGACGTCCGGGGCGATCGGCGGGTGGTCCGACCCCTCGTGCGGGCTCCCGGCCGCGCCGACCGGCAGGACCAGGTGCTCGGGGACCCACACCGACTCGAACCCGAGCCGGTCCGCCTCCTCGGCGACCGCGCCCCACAGCCCGGGGGCGACGGCGCCGAGCTGCACTCCGAACTGCATCCGGCCTCCAGGCCCGCCCGAATTTTCGATATTGACGTCAACACGTGAGAGGGCGCTCACTGGCCCTTGAGCTTGTCCTTCATCCCGTCGAGCCGCATGAGGACGGGGAAGCCGCCGTCGCTGAGCGCGTTGCCGTGCCCGGTCTGGTGGATGTCGAAGACCGACTGGATCGCGGCGTAGAAGCCCTGCACGTCCAGGGTCTGGTTGACGGCCCGCTTGGCCTGCCGCAGCGCGAAGGGGTGCATCTGGGCGATCTGCCCGGCCAGTTCCATCGCGGTGGCGTCCAGCTCGTCCAGGGGGACGACGCGGTTGACCATGCCGGCCTTCTCCGCTTCGTCGGCGGTGACGGCGCGCCCGGTGAACAGGATCTCCTTGGCCTTGCGCGGGCCGAGTTCCCAGGTGTGGCCGTGGTATTCGACGCCGCCGATGCCCATGTGCACCACCGGGTCGGAGAACTGGGCGTTCTCGGCCGCGACGATCAGGTCGCACGGCCAGCACAGCATGAGCCCGCCCGCGATGCACTTGCCCTGCACCGCCGCGATCGACGGCTTGGGGACGTTCCGCCACCGCAGCGAGTACTCCAGGTAGCGGCGCGCCTCGATGCCGTAGATGTACTCCAGGGTGAGCTTCTCCGGGCGGGGGCCGCCGCCCTTCAGGTCGTGCCCGGCCGAGAAGTGCCGGCCGTTGCCGCGCAGCACGATGACCCGGACCTCGTCGTCGGCGGCCGCCTTCGCCCAGGCCGCGTCGAGCTCGTCCAGCAGCTCCATGGTCTGGGCGTTGGCCGCCTCGGGGCGGTTCAGCGTGATGACCGCGACGCGGTCCTCGACCTCGTACAGGATCTGGTCCATCGGTGCCCACCACTCTTGACATCGGAATCGGAATCAATATTCGGGCACCGGTCGTGGCCGTGTCAAGGCGGCGTCATCCGGGAACGGGGTGCGGCAGCATGCAGACCAGGACGTCCGGGACGTGCTCGCGCACGGCCTCCGCGAGGAGCAGGCTCCGCTGGTCGTAGAGGAACCGGTAGCGGGGACGGCTCGACTCGATGACCGGGATGAGCACCAGGAGGGGCCCGCGGTCCCGCGCCGCGCGGCCGATGTACTCCACGACGGGACGGACCCTCGCGTCGTGCGGGCTGGGCAGGATGGTCAGCCGCACGCCGGGATCCCACCGGTCCCACCGCTCGCGGAGTGCGCGGGCGTGCTCCTCGTCGGCCGACACCGCGACCGCGGCGACGTCGCCGCCCAGGCTGAGCGCGGTGCTCAGGGCCTGCGAGGTCATCGCCCCGAGGTCGTCCACCGGCACGACGACCCGCCAGGCGGCGGGCGCCCGCCGCGGCCGCTCGGCCGGGACGCGGCCGAACCCGAGTTCCCGGCCGACGCGGTCGTAGTAGCCGCGGATGCGGGCGAACAGCGCCATCAGCAGCGGCACCGCGACGACGACCACCCACGCGCCCGCCGTGAACTTGGTGACCAGCAGGACCGCGGTGGCGGTCGCGGTGAGGACCGCGCCGGTCCCGTTCAGCAGCGCCTTGCCCGCCCAGCCGGCGGGCCGCAGCCGCGCCCAGTGCAGGACGAGCCCGGTCTGGCTGATCGTGAACCCGGTGAACACCCCGATGGCGAACATCGGCAGCAGCGCGTGCGTCCGGGCGTCCACCGCGGCCAGCAGCAGCGCGGCGGCGGCCGCGACGGCCAGCACGCCGTACCGGTGCACCGGGCGCTCGCCGCGCAGCGCGAACAGGTGCGGGAGCCTGCGGTCCTTGGCGAGCAGGCTGAGCAGGACGGGCAGCCCGCCGAAGCTGGTGTTGGCGGCCAGCGCCAGGGCGACCGCGACGACGACGCCGGCCACCTGGTAGAGCCACCCGGTCCCGAAGGCGCCCGCGGTGAGCTGCGCGAGGAGCGTCACGCCGTCGCGCGGGGCGAGGACGTCCCGCCGGATCAGCAGCGCCAGCCCGACCAGCATCACGCCGAGCAGCGCGCCCAGCATCAGCTCGGTGCGCTGCGCCCGCGCGACGCGCGGGCTGCGGAACATCGGCACGCCGTTGGCGATGGCCTCCACGCCGGTCAGCGCGGCGCATCCCGCCGAGAACGCCTTGAGGATCAGCAGCACGCCCAGCGCCTCGTGGGCGTGCGGAGTCACCCCGCCGCCGACGGACGCCGCCGGATGGCCCCGGATCAGCCCCGTCACGACGATGCCGAGGATCGTGCCGATGAACAGCAGCGTCGGCGCCGTCAGGAACCGGGCGCTGTCGGTGATCCCGTACAGGTTCACCGCGGTCAGCGCGAGCAGGACGGCCAGCGCCACCGGCAGCAGGTGCGGCCGCAGCGCGGGGAACGCCGAGGCGAGGCTCGCCGCGCCCGACGCCAGGCTGACCGCCACGGTGAGGACGTAGTCGACGATCAGGGCGGCGGCGGCCAGCAGGCCCGTGCGGGGCCCCAGGTCGGCCTTCGCCACCGCGTAGGAGCCGCCGCCGCCGGGGTGCACGGCGATCACCTGCCGGTACGACACCACCAGCACGACCAGCAGCGCGGTGATGGCCAGGGTGACCGGCAGGGTGCGGCGCACCTCGGTGACACCGGCGGTGACCAGCACCAGCGCGATGGCCTCGGGGCCGTAGGCGACCGAGCTGAGCGCGTCCAGCGACAGCGCGACCAGGCCCTGGAGGCTGGTCAGCCGGCTCTTGTCGCCCTCGCCGTGGCGGCGCTGGAGCCTGGGCCGCCGCGCGCCCGCGAGCGGCCCCCGCGCGTGCACCAGCGCCCGGCCGGCCGCCACACCGGGCGGGCCGGTGCGCGGATCGGCCGGGGCGGGGTCAGTCATCGGCGAAGGCGGCGTCCATCCCGGCGGCCTGCTCCTCCTCGGTCGTCCGCATCCGGAACAGCCGGTCGATGACCTTGCCGATGACGAAGGTGACGGTGAACGCGTAGACGCCGACCGCGAGGACCGCGACGACCTGCTTGCCCAGCACCGACGCCGAGCCGCCGTAGAACAGGCCCGGCGCGCCGCGCTCCCAGCCGGTGGCGAGGAAGCCGAGCGACACCACCCCGACGATCCCGCCGGCCCCGTGGATGCCGGTGACGTCGAGGGTGTCGTCGTAGCCGGCGACGAGCTTCAGCTCCACCGCGTACGTGCACACGACGGCCGCGACGACGCCGATGAGGAAGGCGCCCTCGACGCTGACGAAGGCGCAGGACGGGGTGATGGCGACCAGCCCGGCGAGCGCGCCGCTGGACGAGCCGAGCTTGGTCAGGCGCCGGAACCGGAGCCACTCCACCGTCCGCCACGCCAGCATCCCGGTGCAGCCCGCGATCATCGTGCTGATGAACGCGCGGGTCGCGAGCGCGCCGTCGGTCAGCGCCGAGCCGGCGTTGAAGCCGAACCAGCCGAACCACAGCAGGCCGAGGCCCAGCATCACGAACGGGATGTTGTCCGGGCGGGGGCCCTGCCCGCGCCGGAACGCGACGCCCGGCCCCAGCACGAGCGCCATGGCGAGCCCGGAGATGCCGGAGTTCAGCTCGACGACCAGGCCGCCGGCGAAGTCCATCACCCCCCATTTGCTCAGCCAGCCGGAACTGGCGAACACCCAGTGCGCGATGGGGACGTAGACCAGCGTCACCCACACGATGACGAAGAGCACCCACGGCCCGAACCTGGCGCGGCCCGCGATCGAGCCGCTGATGAGCGCGACGGTGATGATCGCGAACGTCAGCTGGAAGCAGACGTAGATCTGCTCCGGGATCCGGCCCTGCAGGGTGCTCGGGGTGATGTGTCCGAGGCGCCAGTCGCCCCAGCCGATGAGGCCGAGGCCGCCGGCGTCCTTGCCGAACGTCATTCCGTAGCCGTAGAGGAACCACAGGACCGTGACGAGGCTGATGCAGATGAAACTCATGTAGAGCATCGACAGCATGTTCTTCGAGCGGACCATGCCGCCGTAGAAATAGGCGAGCCCGGGAGTCATCAGGAGCACCATCGCGGTGCTCACCATGAGCCAGGCGGAATCCCCCGTATTGAGGCCCGTCGACATATGCGAACCAATCGTCGGTCTGTCTTCCGCCGAACGTGCGGCGGGAACGCTTCCGTTCTTATGCTTCGCATTTCGGGAGTGCGCCAAACTCGATATTCCAGCCCTTGACCAATGATTTGCGATAACTGATTTTTCGCGATGCGAGAACGCGGGAAGTGTGCCGGTTGTCCTTGGAGGAGAGCGCCGGTCGCAGGCCCGTTCCGCGGGTCCCAGACGATGGGAGAGTGCCGATGGCGTCACCGCCGCCGTCCCCGTCCGCGGGCACGCCGTCCGCGGGCACGCCGTCGGCGGATGCGCACGGCGGGGAACCCGCGCCCGCGGCGCAGCGGGCGCGGGAGGGCCTCCTGGCGATTCCCCGGGGCGTCGCCCAGGTCGACTTCCAGCCCAGCGTCTGGACCGGGCTGCTCTTCCTCATCGCGCTGTTCGTCGGCGGCTGGCAGTTCGGCGCCTTCGCGCTGCTGGGCGTCGTGACCGCCACCGTGACCGCCTACCTGCTCGGCGTCACCTGGGACCGCGTCTCGATCGGCCTGGAAGGCTTCAACGGGACGCTCATCGGCGTCGCGCTGGTGCTCTACCTAGGCGCGACCTGGTCGACGGTGGCGGTGGTCGTCGGCGGGGCGGTGGCCGGCAGCGTGCTCACCGCCGCGCTGAACGCCGTGCTCACCCCGTACAACCTGCCGACCTTCACCGCGCCCTTCTGCGTCGTCGCGCTGGTCATGGCGATCGGCGCGCCGTCGTACGGCCGGGTGTGGGCCGACCACGCCAGCACCGCCCCGCCGTCGGCCACCGACCCCGGCACCGCGATGACCTGGCACGACTTCTGGCAGGGCTTCTTCAACGGAGTCGGCCAGGTGTTCTTCCAGGACAAGTGGTACGTGGGGATGATCTTCCTGATCGGGCTGGCGGTGTCGAGCCGGGTGGTCGCGGCGGCGGCGGCCGCGTCCAGCCTCATCGGCCTGCTGACCGGCTGGTGGCTCGGCGCGCAGGCGGCCGACCTCGGCGCCGGCCTGTACGGCTACAACGCGGTGCTGACCGGGATCGCGCTGGGCGGGACGTTCGTCGTGCTGAGCCCGGCGGGCGCCGTGTACGCGGTGATCGGCGCGGCGACCGCCGCCGCGCTGACCGCCGGTCTCACCAACCTGTTCAACGTGGTCGGCGGCCACACCCTGACCTGGCCGTTCGTGCTGGTCACCTGGGTGTTCCTGGCCGCCGTCCCGATCTTCTCCAAGATCCGGCGGGTCAGCTGAGGGGCGCGCCGCCGACCGCGTCCCGGCGGCGTCCGGGCAGAAAGGGGCATTGATGAACCTGTCACCACGAGAGATCGACAAGCTGCAGATCTTCACCGTCGCGCAGATGGCGGAGAAGCGCCGGCAGCGCGGCCTGAAACTCAACCACGGCGAGACGGTGGCGCTGATCAGCTCCGCCATCGTCGAGGCCGCGCGGGACGGCAGGTCCGTCGCCGACTGCATGGAGCTCGGCAAGAAGGTCGTCGGGCCGGACGACGTGATGCCGGGCGTGCGCGGCATGCTGCCGCTGATCCAGGTCGAGGCGGCGTTCGACGACGGCACCAAGCTCGTCTCCTGCCACGACCCCGTCGGCGGCGGCAAGTGACGGGACCTCCCGGACGCGCCGTCCTGCCGGTCGGCGGGCACGAGAGCGCCGCGGGACTCCCGCCCGGCGGGGCCGCGGGCCCGCTGCCCGGAGCCGGCGGGATCAGCGGGCCCGGACGGGGCCTGCGGACCGCGCTGCGGGACCGGCCGCGCGCCGTCGCGGTGCCGATGACGCTCGGCCGCGACCCGGACCTCGCGCCGGCGGCCGCGCAGACCCTGGCGTGGGCCGCCCGCGACCGGACGCCGGGCGACCTGCTGCTCGCCGAGCCGCTCGGCACGCTGACGCACCTCGTGGGCTGGATCCGCGCGGCCGTCATGCGGGTCGCGCGGGCCGGGGACGCCGCGGGCGCCGTGCTGCTGGTGGCGCCGGCCGCCGGACCCGACGCCGACGCGGAGCTGTTCAAGGTCGCGCGGCTGGTCTGGCACTACCTGCCGGTCCGCCGGGTGGAGGTCGCCCTGGACGGCGGCGAGCCCGACGTGGTCGAGGGCGTGGAGCGCTGCCGCCGCCTGGGGGCCCGCGAGGTCGCGCTCGTCCCCGCCTCGCTGGTCCCGCCGCCGCCGTGCCCGGGGGCCGTGTCGGCCGGGCCGCTGCTCCGGCCGGCGGCCGTCGCGGCCCTCGTCCGCGAGCGCGCGGCGGAGGCGGAGCTGCGCTGGGAGCGCGCCGGCGACGACGGCCTCGGCATGGCCGCCGTCCACGGGCACGGCCACGGGCACGGGCACGGGCACCCCGTTGGTCATTCCGATGGGCCGCGGCATCACCACGCTTTTACCGAGAACACCGAGACGATCCTGGAGGGGGCGGCCGCTCATGGCGGATGACATCTACATATTCGGTGAAGGGGAGATCGAGCTGAACACCGGTCAGCGAAGGGAGACGCTGACCGTCCGGAACACCGGGGACCGGGCCGTTCAGATCGGCTCGCATTTCCATTTCTTCGAAGTGAACCGGGCGCTCAGTTTCGACCGCGAGAAGGCATTCGGAATGCGGCTCGACATCCCGGCGGGCACCGCCGTCCGGTTCGAGGCCGGCGACTCCAAGAAGATCCAGCTCGTCGAGTACGGCGGCGGCATGCGCATCGTCGGGTTCGGCGGGCTGCTCAACGGCAGCGTCCGGTCCCGCGCGGCGCGGGAGGCGGCGTTCAGCCGGATGCACGAGTGGGGCTACCTGGACAGCGCGGCGCCGGGCGGCGACGGGGCCGGCAACGGGCACAAGGCCGGGGCCGGGCGCTCGAAGGCGGGCGCCGGCCGATCCAAGAAGGGATGACGATGGCGACGACGATCTCGCGCCGGAAATACGCGAGCATGTACGGCCCCACCGTGGGCGACCGGATCCGCCTGGGCGACACCAACCTCGTCATCGAGGTGGAGAAGGACTACAACGATGGCCACTACGGGGACGAGACCCAGTACGGCGGCGGGAAGACGGCCAGGGACGGCATGTCCGCCGACCCGGCCTCGCTGAACGCGACGACCACCCTGGACACGGTGATCACCAACGCCGTGGTCATCGACCCGCTGCTGGGCATCGTCAAGGGCGACATCGGCATCAAGGACGGGCGGATCGCCGGCGTCGGGAAGTCCGGCAACCCGCACACCCAGAACGGGGTGGACCGGCGGCTCATCGTCGGCCCCGGCACCGAGGTGATCTCGGGGGAGAACCTCATCGCGACGGCCGGCGCGATCGACAGCCACGTCCACTTCCTCGCGCCGCAGCAGGCGCAGCACGCGCTCAGCAACGGCATCACGACCCTGCTCGGCGGCGGGACCGGGCCGGCCGACGGGAGCCGCGGGACGACCTGCACGCCCGGACCGTGGAACATCTCCCGCATCCTGCAGGCCTACGAGGGCATCCCGGTCAACATCGCCGTCTACGGCAAGGGCAACGGCAGCCTGCCCGGCCCGCTGGACGAGCAGCTGCGCGCCGGCGCCTGCGGGCTGAAGGTGCACGAGGACTGGGGCACGACGCCCATGGTCATCGACACCGCGCTGCGGGTCGCCGACGACCACGACGTGCAGATCTCCATCCACACCGACACCCTGAACGAGGCCGGGTTCGTGGAGGACACGATCAGCGCGATCGACGGCCGCGCGATCCACACCTACCACTCCGAGGGGGCGGGCGGCGGGCACGCGCCCGACATCCTGCAGATCACCTCGGAGCCCAACGTGCTGCCGGCCTCGACCAACCCGACGCTGCCCTACACGGTGAACTCGGTGGACGAGCTGCTCGACATGACGATGGTGTGCCACCACCTCAGCTACGACGTCCCCGAGGACATCGCGTTCGCCGAGAGCCGCGTCCGCGCCGAGACGATCGCCGCGGAGACGGTGCTGCACGACCTCGGCATCATCAGCATCATCGGCTCGGACTCCCAGGCCATGGGACGGGTCGGCGAATCGGTCACCCGCGCCTTCCAGATCGCCCACCACTGCAAGGACAAGCGCGGCCCGCTGCCCGAGGACTCCTCGCGCAACGACAACCACCGGGTGCTGCGCTTCCTGTCCAAGGTCACCATCAACCCGGCCCGCACCTGCGGCATGGCGAACGAGATCGGGACCCTGGAGGACGGCAAGCTCGCCGACATCGTGCTGTGGCCCGTCCGCTCCTTCGGGGCGAAGCCCGCCATGGTCGTCAAGGGCGGCCTGATCAGCTGGGCGCAGATGGGCGACCCGAACGCCTCGCTGCCCACCCCGCAGCCGGTCTACTTCCGGCCGACGTACGGGGCGATGGGCACCGCGCTGGGCGCGACGTGCATGACGTTCATGTCGGACGCGGCGATCTCCGAGGGCGTCCCGGAGAAGCTCGACCTGAAGCGCATCGTCCGGCCGGTCCGCCAGTGCCGCACCGTCGACAAGCGGCACATGATGTACAACTCGACGATCGCCGAGGTCAGGGTGGACCCGGAGACCTACCGGGTCACCGTGGACGGCGAGCCGGTGTCCATCGAGCCGGCGCGCGAGCTGCCGCTGAACCGGCTGTTCTACATCGCATGACGGGAACGCCGCCGGGAACCGGTGGGCTGGAGGCGCTGCTGGCGCAGCTCCAGCTCACCGATTCGGGCTTCCCCAGCGGGCTCTACACCCTGTCGCACGGGCTGGAGGGCCACGTCCAGCTCGGCGCGGTCGCGGCGGAGGACCTGCGCGGCCTGGTGTCCGACCTGGTGCGGGCGGCGGGCACCGCCGACGCGGCGGCGCTGGCGCTGGCGCACCGGGCGGTGACCGCCGGCGACTGGGACCTGCTGGTGGAGACCGACCGCAGGCTGCACGCGATCAAGCTGAACCGGGAGCAGCGGACGGCGTCGGTGCGCACCGGCCGGCAGGTCCTGGACACCGCCGCGCCCGCGTTCGGCTCCGCCCCGGCGGCCCGGCTGGCCGGCCTCGTCGCGGACGGCGCGACGCCGGGGACGCACCCGGTCGTCGTGGGCGCGGTGCACGCGGGCCTCGGGGTGCCCGTCCGCGACGCGGTGGCGAGCGACCTGTACGCCTTCGCGGCGAGCTGCGCCGCGGCGGCGGTGCGGCTCGGCCGGATCGACTTCCGCCGGGCGCAGGCGCTGCTGCGCGAGGTGCGGCCGGACCTCGTCCGGGCGGCGGGCGCGGCGCTGGCCGCCCGGGACCCGCGGGACCTGCACGCCTCGACGCCCGGCGCCGACGCGGTCGCCGCCGTGCACGAGCGGGCGGAGGCCCGGCTCTTCGTTACCTGAGTGACCCGACGATGGGAGACGTCATGGATCTGGAGCAGGTGTACAAGATCGGCATCGGCGGGCCGGTGGGGTCGGGGAAGACGGCGCTCATCGAGGCGCTCGTCCCCGTCCTGGTGGAGCGGGGGCACCGGCCCGGCGTGATCACCAACGACATCTACACGCAGGAGGACGCCGAGCACGTCCGCCGCACCCTCGCCGGCACGCTGGACGCCGAGCGGGTCGTGGGCGTCGAGACGGGGGCGTGCCCGCACACGGCCGTCCGGGACGACCCCACGATGAACCTCGCGGCGGCGGCGGAGATGCTCGACCGCTTCGCCGACATCGACGTGCTGCTGTTCGAGAGCGGCGGCGACAACCTGACGCTCACCTTCAGCCCGGCCCTCGCCGACGTGTTCGTGTTCGTCCTGGACACCGCCGAGGGCGAGAAGATGCCGCGCAAGCGCGGGCCGGGCACCACCGACTCCGACCTGCTGGTCATCAACAAGATCGACATCGCGCCGTACGTGCGCACCGACCTCGCGGTGATGGAGGGCGACGCGCGGAAGGTGCGCGGCCCGCGCCCGGTCGTGCTGACCGACTGCCTCACCGGGACCGGGGTCGCCGACGTCGCCGACTTCGTCCTCGCGCGGCGGGAGGCGATGTGCTCACCGGCGTGATGAGCGAGGCGGGCGGGTCCGCCGGCCTCGCCCGGACGGCGCCGGAGCGCTGCGCCCCGGCGTGGCTGCCCGCCGAGGTGGCGCGGCACGCCGCCACGCCGGACACGCTCCCGGTCGGGGCGCCGGGCAAGGTCGGCGTGCTGGAGCTCGGCTTCGCGGTGGCGGGCGGCCGGACGGAGCTGACCGGCTGCTTCCAGAAGGCGCCGCTGCACACGACCCGCCCCCTGTATTCGGACCCCGCCCGGCCGGACACGCCGCACGTGCTGTTCATGACGTCCGGGGCGGGCGTCCTGCAGGGCGACCGGTTCCGCATCGGGCTGGACTGCGGGCCGGGGACGTCCGTGCACTTCACCACGCAGACCGCCACGCGGATCTACCGGATGGAGCACGACTACGCCACGCAGGTCGTCGACCTCGCCGCCGGGCCGGGCAGCCGCGTCGAGTACCTGCCCGCGACCACGATCCCGTTCGGCGACTCGCGGTTCTACCAGCGCATGAGCGTCACCGCCGACCCGGAGGCGACCGTCGTCCTCGGCGAGAAGCTGATGGCCGGGCGGCTGGCCCGCGGCGAGTGGCACGCCTACACCGCCTACTGCGCCGACCTGGAGGTCCGCGACCCGGACGGCCGCCTGCTGTTCGCCGACCCGGTCCGGCTCGTCCCGGACGAGTACCCGGTGACCGGCCCCGCGGTGATGGGCGGGTTCGGGCTCACGGCGTCCCTGTACGTCGTCACGCGGGCGAGACCCGCGCGGGAGGTCGCGGACGCCCTGCACGAGGCGCTCGCCGGGACGGGCCTGCGCGCCGGCGCGAGCGTCCTGCCCGGCGACTGCGGGGCGTGGGCCCGGATGCTCGGCGACCGCTCCCCGGAGGTGGACGCGGCCTTCCAGCGCACGGTCGACGCCGTCCGCCGATTCCTTCCCGCGCCGTGAGGGAGCCGCTGCGGGGACGCCTGCACCACCGCGAGCGGGCCGAGGCCCGCGTGCTCCACCCGCACAAGGGGCCGCCGCCCCTCCCCGGCCTGAAACCGCGGGTCATCGCCGACATCGCGGTGGGGGGCGCGCTCGGCGCGCTCGCCCGTTACGGGCTGAGCCAGGCGATCCCGGCGGCGAAGCTGGGGTTCCCGTGGAACACCTTCACCGTCAACATCCTCGGCTGCCTCGCCATGGGGATCCTGACGAGCTACCTGCTGGGAGGCCGTCCGCACCCCTGGACCCGCCCGCTCGCGGTGACCGGCTACCTCGGCGGGTTCACCACGTTCTCGCACCTGATCGACGGCGTCTACACGCTCGGCGACGGCGGCAGGCCGGGCCTCGGCATCGGCTACGCGGCCGCCAGCGTCGTGCTCGGCTGGATCGCGATCGCCGCCGGCCTCGTGCTCGGGCGGAGGATCCCGCACCGTGAGACCGGGGGGGCGCCGTGACGACCCTGATCGTGTCGCTCCTGGTCCTCGCGGGCGGCGCCGTGGGAGCCGTGGTCCGCTACGTCGTGGACGGCTACGTCAAGGCCGCCGCGGGGAAGTCCATGCCGTGGGGCACGCTCTCCGTCAACCTCCTCGGCACGGGCGCCCTGGGCGCTCTGCACGGCGCCGGGACCGGGAGCTACGTCGAGGCGCTGATGGGCACCGGCCTGTGCGGCGCGCTGACCACGTTCAGCACGTTCGAACTCGACACCGTCCACCTGATCCAGGACGGCGCCTACACCAGGGCCGCCGTCAACGCGATCGGCAGCCTCCTGCTGGGCTTCGCGGCGTTCCTCGTCTTCCACGTCATCTTCCAGCGGCTGACCTGACAGGTCCGTGACCGCGTCCTTGCAGCGGTGTCCGGTGACGGCCTTAGATTGCCTCGTGCAGTCGCGCCGCTACGACGACCGGAACACGTCCGGGCCCCCGCTGGATTCCGCCGACGTGCTGCGCCGGACCCCGCTCGCATCGGGGCGGTCCCCGGCCCGGCGCGAGATGGGCAGCGTCTCCTTCGGGCGTCCCGTCGCGTACTGGGCGCCGCCCGGCGACCGGCCGGACGGCGCGGGCTCCGGCGGCGACGAGCTGGGCCTCTGGGCCGCCTTCGACCTGCGCCCGCCCACCGCGTCGACGCGTTTCGCGGCGGTGTTCCTGCAGATGCGCTTCGACGACTCCCGGGTCGTCGCGGTGAGCCTGGACGCCGCCGGGCACCCGGGGGCGCCGCCCTCCTGGGAAGAGCGCCTCCGGTACGGCGGACCCGTCTCCGGCTCGGGCATAGGCGAGTCCTCGTTCGGCTGGTTCTTCGGCGATTTCGCGGCACGCGCCCCGCTGCCGTGGCGCCACGCCGTCCACGCCGTCGTCCGGGTGCCGCGCGACGTGCCGGAGGTCACCGGGACGGTCAGGGCGGACGTGTCGATGGTCCGGCGCGGCCACCGCGCGCGGCTCCTGCACGCGCGCAGCGGCGAGGCGCCCGCCTTCGCGCTCGCGCTGCCGCCGGGGCGGCCCGCGCCGCCCGCCTCGTCCTGGGACGGCTCCGCCGCCGGGGACGCGCACGCCTCCTCCGGGGTGCGCCTCTGCCTCGCGGCGGACATCGAGAAGTTCAGCCGGTTCCACAACCCGGAGGCGGCGCGCGCCCAGCGCCGGTTCGTCGAGGTGCTGGAGGCGGCGCGGCGGCACGCCGGGGTCACGGAGGACGACGTCGAACGCCAGCAGGCGGGCGACGGCCAGCTGGCCATCCTGCCGGCCGCCATCGACGAGTCCCGGGTGATCCCGCTGCTGGTCGAGGGCCTGCGGTCGGCGCTCGCCGACGTCAACCGGGACCTGAACGCCCGCGCCCGCATCAGGATCAGGGTCGCGCTCCACCGCGGGCACGTCGTGCCGGGCGTGAACGGCTGGATCGGCGACTCGACCATCGCCGTCCACCGCCTGCTGGACTCAGCGCCGGCCCGCCGGGCGCTCGCCGGGAGCCCGGACGCCGACTTCGTCCTCATCGTCCCCGACACCCTCTACCGGGACATCATCGCCCACGGCTACGGCCACCTCGCGCCGGACGAGTTCGAGCCCGTCGAGGCGGTGCTGCCCGACAAGGACTTCGCCGAGCGCGCGTGGGTCCACGCCCCCCGGGCCCGCTGACGTCCCGGAGTCCGGGCCGTCGCTATGGCGCCTCTCCAAAGGCGCCTTGCTTCCGGAGTTCTTCCAGTGTGGTGTCGTCGTATCCGGCGATTTGGCGGGTGACCAGGTCGAAGTCTTCGTTGCGGAGGGGTGCCCGGCGGTATTCGGGTGGTTGGGTTCCGACGCGGACGGGTGAGGCGAGTTGCTCGACGGTGCCGAAGCGGGGGTGTTCGGTGGTGATGCGGAGTCCGCGTGCTCGGGTGTGGTCTTCGTGCATGGCCTGTTCGACGTTGTTGATGGGGCCGCAGGGGATGGACGCCGCGTACAACTCGGTGAGCCAGGCCTCGACGGTGCGTTGCGCGAAGATGTCCTCCAGCAGCGGCAGCAGGGTGTCTTTGTTGGCGGCGCGGTCGGCGAAGGTGCCGTATCCGGAGTCGGGGCGGGCCCACTCGGGGTGCCCGACGACGGTGGCGAGCCTGGTCCAGAACTTCTCCTTGGCGCAGCCGACGATGAACCAGCCGTCGGCGGCCTGGAACGCCTGGAACGGCACCAGGGAGGGGTGGGCGGAGTGGCGGGTGCGGGCGGGGGAGAACCCGGCGTTGAGGTGCCACACCGCGGGATAGGTCAGCAGCCCGATCGCGGTGTCGTAGAGGCTGACGTCGCAGTCCATCCCGGTGCCGTCGCGGCGCGCGGCGTGCAGCCCGGCCAGCAGCGAGATCGCCGCGACGAACCCGCCGGAGTAGTCGACCAGCGACAGCCCCGACTTGGTGGGCGGACCGCCGGGCTCCCCGGTCAGGTCCATCCAGCCCGCCAGCCCCTGCAGCACGTAGTCGTAGCCCGGCTCCGCGCTGCGCGGCCCGGTCATCCCGAACCCGGTCAGCGAGCAGCACACGATCGCCGGGTTCAGATGCTTCAGAGCGTCGTAGGTGATACCGATCTTGGCCGGCACATCACCCCGCAGATTGGAGTACACCACGTCCGACACCCTCACCAGGTCCTCGAACACCCGCCGCCCCGCGTCCGTCGACAGGTCCAGGGACAGACTGCGCTTGTTCCGGTTGAACGTCTCGAAGAACAACGAGTCCTCACCCTCCCCATAAGGCGGGACGTACCGGCCCACATCACCCCCCGACCGCGGCTCCTCGATCTTGATCACCTCCGCACCCAGATCCGCCAGATGCACACTCCCGAACGGACCGGCCCCGTACTGCTCCACAGCGATGATGCGGACATCCTCCAACGGCTTCAAACGATGCTCCCGGTCAACTCGGCGGTGAGTGCGAAGCGGTACGTCCCGGGCGGTGCGGATCTCGGCGCGGGGGGCCGCCCGGGTGAGTCCCCGCCGCCGCCCCGGCCGAGGACGCGGACGGTGGCGATGCCCGCCATCGGCCCCCCTCTCCCTGCGGTGCGCGCGAGGTTGCGCGAGATAAGGTCAGACTTTTTAGATTCTAAGGCAGGACGGCGCGCTGGCCAAGCATTTCGAAACGCCGTTTCGATCAGGGAAACACGCGAGTCCGGCGTGTCGTCGCTCGGAACCGAGTACGCGGCGAACAGTCGTCCTTTCGGGCGAGGACGAGCAGCGGGAGTGGGTTCGCTTGGCGGGGTCGCCGACCTGCGCCGTCCCGGCCAAAGTGCACCGGCCGCAGCTCTTGACCTATATACATCAGACAAATAGTTTTGCAACGTGATCGACGCGGCGCACGGCCTGGATCTCCACAGCATGGCGGTGCTGCTGCACCTGCTGCTGTTCGTCTACTGGCTCGGCGGCGACCTCGGCGTCTTCTACGCCAGCCGCTTCATCCTGCGCCCCGACCTGTCGCCCGAGGCGCGGGCGGTCGGCGCGAAGGTGATGAGCGTCGTGGACATGGCGCCGCGCGTCTGCCTGGTGCTGTTCCTGCCGAGCGGCGTCACGCTGATGGCCGCGAGCCCGTTCGGGCGCGGCCTGCTGCCCGGCTGGACGGTCGCCCTCGCCTGGGCGGGCGGGCTCGCCTGGCTGGCCCTGGTGCTGTACGACCACGCGCGCGGCGCCACCCCGCTCGGCCGGGTCGCGCGCCGGCTGGACCTCGCCGTGCGGGGCGGGCTGGCGGCGGCGCTGCTCGGCGTCGCGGCCTACACGATCGCCGTGCCCGAGCCGTTCGGCGTCACCACGAACCCGAGGTGGCTGGGCGCCAAGGCGGCGGCGTACGCGCTGTGCATCGTCGGCGGCGTCATGATCCGGTGGCGGCTGCGGCCGTTCGGCCCCGCCTTCGCACGGCTCATGGCCGCGGGCTCGTCGCCCGAGGTCGAACGGGACATCCGCGCCTCCGTGCGGGGCTGCCTGCCCTACGTGTACGCGGTGTGGGCGATGGTGCTGCTGGCCGCGTTCCTCGGCGTGGTCAAGCCCGGGACGACCGCCTACGGGTGACCGGCGCGCCCGCACGCCCGCGAGGCGGGCGGGGCCGGAGCCGGCGGGCGCGGACGCGACGACGGCGATCACCGGGTCCCCCCACCGGCGAGGCGAGTGCCGAGGAACCGGCCGAACGACAGCGCGGGGGTGACGAGCATGCCGCCGCAGAAGGCGTGCCCGCTGGTGGCGGCGGCGCCGAGCACCTCGCCCGCGGCGTACAGGCCGCCGATCACCGAGCCGTCGGGGCGCCGCACCCGCAGCTCGGAGTCGACGTCCACGCCGCTGAAGCCGATCAGCGTCGTGCCGTGGTTGCGGAGCGCGTAGAAGGGCGGTTCGGCGATGGGGGCGGGCAGGTGGGAGCGGTGGTGGTCGGGGTCGGCGCCCGCGGCGACGAACCCGTTGTAGCGCTCCACGGTCGCCGCCAGCCCCACCGGGTCGATCCCCGCCGCCTCCGCCAGCCCGGCGAGGCCGGGGGCGGTGTGCACGCCGGCGCGGCGGCCCGCGTGGCCGCGCAGTTCCTCGGGCGTCCAGCCGAGCACGACCGGATGCGACTGGACCAGCGCCCGGGAGTCGAACACCGTCCAGAAGGTCAGGTCGGGGACGCGCTCCATGAGGAGGCGCTCCTTGCGGTCGATGCTCGGCTCGTCCTCGGCGGTGAACCGGCGCCCGCGCCGGTCGACGTAGATCTCCCACGGCGGGCGCTCGGCCGCGACCAGGAGCGGGCGCGGCGTGAACGCGATCCGGCCGCCGGGCGCCTCGGCGGGCAGGCCGCCGAACGTCGGGATGTAGGCGCCCCGCCCGGCCACCGCCGCCCCGGCGGCGCGGGCCATCCGCAGGCCGTCGCCGGTCGAGGTCGGCCAGGCCGCGCTGAACAGCGGCACGCCCTCCAGCTCCTCGAACAGGCCGGGAGCGGCGGCGATGCCGCCGGTCGCCAGCACGACGGCGGGCGCCGCGATCTCGGTGCCGTCCTCCAGCCGGACGCCCGGGCCGTCGGGCAGGGCCGCGACGCGCGTCCCCAGGCGCAGTTCCACCGCCCCGTCCGCGACCGCCTCGTCCAGGAGGCGGCGCAGGACGGCCAGGACAGCGAGCCCGCCGTCCTGCGCGTAGACCGTGCGGGGCGTGCCGTAGGGCTCGTGGCCGTGGACGATGCGCGGCGACTCGGGCGCCCAGGCGATCCCCTCGTCCTCCAGCCAGTCGATCGTCCGCGGTGCGAGCCGGGCCGCCAGGTCGAGCAGGTCGCGCCGCACGGTGCCGCCGCTGATCCGCGCGACATCGTCCGCGTGCGCCGCCGGGGAGTCGGCGATGCCGCGGGCCGCCTGCCGGCGGGTGCCGCCGCCGGCGAGGTGCGCGGCCGACACGTGCAGGGTCCCGCCGACGCCGGCGGCCTTCTCCAGCAGCAGCACCCTGGCCCCGGCCGCCGCCGCGGCCACGGCGCACGGGATGCCCGCCGTCCCGGCGCCGACGACCACGATGTCGTACCGCATGCGCGCTCCGTCCAGTTCAGCCGGAGGCCGGGCCGGCCCCCAGGTACACCGCCTGCACGGCCGGGTCGGCCGCGACGTCCTCCGCCGGGCCCGACAGCGCGATCGTGCCGCGCTCCATCACGTACGCGCGTTCGGCCAGCCGCAGCGCGACCAGCGCGAGCTGCTCGACCAGCAGCACCGACAGCCCGCGCTCGGTGTGCAGCCGCTTGACGTGCGTGAACACCTCGGCGGCCTTGAGCGGCGCCAGGCCGAGCGACGGCTCGTCCAGCACCAGCAGCCGCGGCTCGCCCATCAGCGCGCGGCCGACCGCGAGCATCTGCGCCTCGCCGCCGGACAGCGTCCCGGCGGGCTGGTCGCGGCGCTCGGCCAGCCGGGGGAACAGCTCCAGCACCTCGGCGAGCAGCTTGGCCTCCCGGCGCCGCACCGAGAACGCGCCGAGGCGCAGGTTCTCCAGCACCGAGTGGTCCGGGAAGATCCGGCGGCCCTCCGGCACGTGCCCGATGCCCTGCCCGGCGCGCCGCCAGCCCGGCATCCGCGTGATGTCCCGCCCGCCGAACCGGACCGCGCCCTCGGTGGGCTTCACCAGGCCCGACAGCACCCGGAGCGTGGTGCTCTTGCCCGCGCCGTTCGGCCCGAGCAGGACGACGAACTCGCCCTCGTCCACGGTCAGGTCGATCCCGCGCAGCGCCCGGACGCCGCCGTACCCCGCGTGCACCCCGGCCAGCTCCAGCAGCGCGCTCACTCCGCCGCCTCCTCGACCAGGTCCGGGCGGCCCAGGTACGCCTCCAGCACGGCCGGGTCGCGGCGGACCTCGTCCGGCGCGCCGGCGGCGATCACCCGGCCCCCGTCGATGACGGTGATCGCGTCGCTGATGCCCATGACGAACTCCACGTTGTGCTCGATCAGCACGACCGCCAGCCCGCGGTCGCGGAACGCGCGGCACAGCCGGGCCAGAGCCTCGATCTCCGTGCCGGTCAGGCCGGTGGCGGGCTCGTCCAGGATCAGTACCCGGGGCCCGGACGCCACCGCGCGCACCACCTCCAGCAGCCGCTTCTGCCCGTGCGACAGCGAGCCGGCCCGGCGGTGCGCCCGCCCGGCGAGCCCGGCGAACGCCAGCAGCGCCGCCGCCTCCGCCCGGCCCTCCCGGTCGCGGCGCCGGTAGCCGGGCAGCCGCAGCACCGCCGCGGGCCAGCCGTAGTGCTCCCGCCGCCGCATCCCGGTCAGCACGTTGTCCAGGACGCTCTGCTGCTCGAACAGGTGCGGCACCTGGAAGACCCGGGTGACGCCCAGCGACGGCACCGCCCACGGCCGCGCCGGCGCGGGCTCCCCGAAGACCAGCACCTCGCCCGCGTCCACCTTGTGGAACCGGGTCAGGCACGACACCGTGGTCGACTTGCCGGACCCGTTCGGGCCGATGATCCCGTGCACGGTCCCGGCCCGGACGGCGATGTCGACGCCGTCCACCGCCTTCACCCCGCCGAAGTGCTTGACCAGCCCGCGGCCCTCCAGCGCCGGGACGTCCGGCACCGCCAGCTCCGGGAGCACCGCGGGGAGCTCCTCCGCCGGGACCTCGGGCCCGTCGTCGTCGGCGTCGTCGATCCGGCCGAACCGGCCGGCCCGCCAGGTGCCGACCACCCCGCGCGGCAGCAGGATCATCGCGGCCAGCAGCGCCAGCCCGAGGATCAGCGTGGTGTACCGCGCGTAGTCCTTGATCAGCTCGACCAGGACCGCGACCAGGGCCACGCCCAGCACCGGACCGGCCAGCGTGCCGATCCCGCCGACGAACAGCCCGACGAAGAACACCAGCCCGTTGTCGAGCAGCCCGACGTCGGGGTTGATGAACCCGAGCTGGAGCGCGTACAGCCCGCCCGACAGCCCGGCCACCGCGCCCGACACGGTGAACATCAGCAGCTTGGTGGTGGCGGGGCGGATGCCCATCGCGGCGGCGGCGTCCTCGCTCTCGCGCACCGCGAGCGACGCCCGCCCGTGGCCGCTGCGCACCAGGTTCCGCTGGAACACGTACACCAGCGCCAGCAGCGCGAGGACCACGTAGTAGAAGGCCACCTTCGAGAGGCCGCCGGGCGCGACGCCGATCAGGCCGACCACGCCGCCGGTGAGGCCGTCCCAGTCCCGGCCGACCTCCAGCACGATCAGGTTGGCGGCCATCGTGATCATGCCGAAGTACAGGTAGGCGGCGCGCAGGCTGATCGCCAGGACCAGCGCGGACGCCGCCGCCGCGACGGCGATCGAGCACGGCGGGCCGAGGTACCAGGGCAGCCCGGCCTTCACCACCAGCGCCGCCGTCGCGTACCCGCCGAGCAGTTGCAGCCCGGTGTGCATCATCGACAGCATCCCGCCGTAGCCCATCGACAGGTTGAGCGCGATGGTGAGGATGGCGCTGATCGCGGCCGCCGCGACGATCCCGTTGTAGTAGTTCGCGTTGTAGCTGTAGAAGTCGGTGATCGCGGGCCAGGCGAGGAGCACCGCGCCGGCCGCGGCGGTGAGGACGGGGGGCAGCGCCCGCCCGATCCGGGCCGCGGGGATCTGCGTGCGGGCCATCAGAGCGCCTCCGTCCGCTTGCCGAACAGGCCCGAGGGGAACACCACGAGGATCAGGCCGAGCAGCACGAACGCCACCAGGTTGCCCGCGGTCGCGTTCACCAGGTTGCGCACCACGGCGTCCAGCAGGCCGACGATCATTCCGCCGGCCAGCGCGCCGCGCGGCGACCCGACCCCGCCGATCACCGCGGCGGTGAACCCCTTGATGGTGAAGATCAGTCCGGCCGCCGGGCCGATGAACAGCACCGGCCCGGCCAGCAGTCCCGCCACCGCGCAGATCAGCGTGGCGATGACGAAGCTGAGCACCACGATCCGCTGCACCGGGACGCCCAGCAGCACCGCGGTGTCGGAGTCGTGCGACGCGGCCCGGATCGCCCGCCCGTAGGCGGTGCGGCGCAGGAACGCGTCGTAGCCCGCCATCACCGCGACGGCGACGGCGACGGCCAGCACCTGCTGCCAGGACACCGGGTCGCCGAACAGGTCGAAGCCGCCGGCGATGATCGGGTCGGGACGCAGCGCGTCCACGTCGTAGTACCGCAGCGTGAACAGCGCCTGGAAGATCAGCGCGGCGGCGAGGGTGGCCACGATCCAGGCGTGCCGGGATCCGGACCGGCGCACCGGCAGCATGATCATCCGCTCTGTGGCGATGCCCATCAGCACCGCCGCCAGCACCGTGACCAGCACCGCGGCCGGCCAGCCCCACCCGGTCAGGGTGACGACCTGGTACCCGACCACGGCGCCCAGCACCAGCGCCTCGCCCTGGGCGAAGTTCATCACCCCCGTGGGCTGGAACACGATCGCGAGCGACAGGGCCACCAGGGCGTAGACCGCCCCGGTGAAGACCCCGTCCACCCAGACCTGCGTCGTCACTTCGCGGCGTCCAGCTGCTTGGTGAACCAGCCCTGGGCGTCCTTGTTCCACTGGTAGAGGTGGATGCCGTCGATGCCGTAGAACTCGTGCGACGGCCCCGACTTGATCGCGTTGCCGGACGGCGTCCGCGCCGCCGGCACGGCCAGCTTCTCCAGCGCGGCGGCGACCTTGGCCGGGTCGGTGCCCCCGGCGGTCTTGGCGGCGGCGGCGTAGGCGAACACGCAGTCCGCGGCCATCGCGGTGCCCTTGGGGGAGGACGCGCCCGTCTTCGGACCCACGTTCTTGCCGTACCGCTTCTCGATCGCCTCGATGTGCGCGCGGTAGCCGGGCTCCCACTGGGCGCGGTCGCGGATCGGGTACTGGTAGTTGGGCGCGGGGAAGATCGCCCCCTGGGCGTGGTCGCCCGCGGCCTCCACGAACGAGATGTTCTGCATGCCCGAGCCGGTGCCGAGCAGCCGGCCCTTGTAGCCGACCTCCCCGGCGGCGGCCATCGTCTTGGCGCCGCCGACGTTGCTGGACAGCAGGATCGCGTCGGCGTCCTTCAGCTTCTCGACGTAGACCTTGTGGCTCTGGTCGTCGGTCCGCGTCTGCTGGAAGCCCAGATACTTCAGGCCGTATTCGCTCGCCTTGGCTTTCAGCATGGCGTCGGTCTGCTTGCCGGTGTCGTCGTTCTCGTAAATGAGGCCGAACGTCTTGGCCTTCTGCTGCTGGAGATATTCGAGGACCTTCTGGATATCGAGGCTCGCCGGGTCCTGGGAACGGAATCCATAGCGCAGCGAGGAGAAATCTCCGGTGGACACCCCGGGCTGGCAGTTGACCTTCTTGTGCTGCTCGAAAACGCCCTTGGCGGCCGAGTAGAAGGCGGTGATCGAGGGCCCGATGATCAGCTTGATCTGATCGTCCCCGGCGAACTCGTTGGCGGCCTGCACCGCCTTGGTGGGGTCGAGCGCCATGTCCCGCGTGACCAGCGAGAGGTCGGCGCCGTCCACGCCCCCGGCCGCGTTGACCCGGTCGATCTCGACCTGGAGCGAGTTCTGCTGCGAGATGCCCAGGACGGCGAACGCGCCGCTCATCGGAGCGATCAGTCCGACCTTGATAGCCGGCTTCCCTTTGGCGTCTTTGCCCGAACATCCGGACGCGGCCAGGGCGAGCGCCGCGACGGTCGCGGCGCACATGATGACAGGCTTGCGCACCTGCTCCTCCATAGGGGTTAGGCGGCTTTGTTCCGGAAGGGGGAACGCTGTTCCGATGCAGCAAACTACGGACCTTGGGGCCGGGGTGTCAATAGGTCTGATGTTTTCAAGTTCAACGCTCGGGAGCGTTCCGGACGGAGGCGGCGCTCAGCGGGCCGCCGGTTGGCGGCGGAAGCCCACGTGGACGGGAGGGTCGGCGACGATCCGGGTGTCCAGGAAGTCCCACCAGTCGTCCTGGGCGACCCGCTGGTCCTCCCAGTCGCCGTCGGCCTTGAGGGTCGCCAGCGCGGCCCGGTAGGCGCCCCAGGCCGCCTCGTCCTCGAACGCGGCCCAGTTCTCCAGCGTGTAGACGTCGCCGACCACGCTGTAGTGCCAGCGCACTTCCCGCACCGTCGGCAGATCGCGGTAGAACCAGCGCTCCCGTTCTTCCAGCCAGGCCCAGAACTCCTTCATGTTCCGCCGGGCGCGTTCGGTGAGCTTCATTCGGTAGACGAGGTAGATCATGCGGTTCCTCCGCTCGTGCGACGTGGTCGGCTACATTAGTAACAGCCCGCAAAGGGAGCGCACATCCCCGTCCGCCATTTTTGCCGGTCGTGGGCGCTGTGACGAATTCACTATTGACAGGGCGCGGGCTTTCGGGCCATCCTCTCCGCAGGTTTATGAGACAGTGTTCCGCATGGCGGAACACCGCTACGGGAGGCGACCGGCGTGCGACCCCATGTCGAACTGATCCAGGAGCAGGACTACATCTGGCACGCGGCCGAGCTGGCGGGCGGCGAGGGCCGGGCCAGCGAGCGGCGGCTGTCGGTGGACGAGGAGGACGGCTCCTCCTCGCTGCGCGTGGACTTCCACACCGACTGGGGGCGCGGGCCGGGCATCCACCACGCCGACACCGAGTACTACGTCGTCGAAGGCGAGATGGACTACGGCGGCCGCAAGATCGGCAAGGGCGGGTACGTGTACGCGCCCAAGGGGGTGCCCGCCGACTACGTGAAGTTCGCCGAGGGCACCCGCATCCTGCACTACCGCGAGTACGGCGACGCGGGCTTCGACGCCGTGGAGAGCCTGGCCGCGCCGGGCTGGAAGGGCGCCCGCGAAGAGGTCATCGTCATGGACACCGAGGCGATGAAGTGGGACGCCGTCCCCAACGCCGGCCCCATGCCCGGCCTCTACATCAAGTACCTGCACGTCGACCCGGTGACCGGCTTCTACACGCGGCTCGTCCACTCCGAGGCGGGCTGGACCGAGCACCGGCTCGCGCACCACCCCTGCTACGAGGAGGCGTACACCCTCTACGGCCAGATGGAGGGCAACTTCGGCACCCTCGACCTCGGCACGTACTTCTTCCGCCCGGCGCGGGTCAAGCACGGCCACTTCACCACCATGGAGGGCGGCGTCACCTGGCTGCTGCGCTCCGACGGCGAGCTGATCAACTGGTACACCCAGAACGAGTGGGTGCGCTGGGGCGGCGAGGCCCTCAACTACGGCCCGGACGGCGGCTTCATGCGCTGGTCGATGTCGTCCCACGACCTGGGCCGCGGCACCGCCGGACGCAGCGACCAGGACATGGCCGACTTCAAGAAGTCGGTCGACTTCCAGCGCGAGCAGGGCCAGCCGGACGTCGACTTCGCGCAGCACAACGCGTCGGACAAGAGCCTCATCGCGATCGCGAAGGCCCTCGACACCGCCCGCCTCCAGGCCGGCCAGGGCCCGGGCCTGGCGCACGACCATGACCACGACGACCACGACCATGACCACGACCACGACCAGCTCGAACTGGACTGGGGCCCCGACCCGGCGAGCCTGGAGCACCCCGACGAGCGCACCGACGACAACAGCCACAACTGGGGCATCGGCCGCGTCTGGCAGGAGGGCCAGCAGGTGCCGGTCCCGATCATCTCGACCCTTCCGGTCCGCAGCCGCTCCACCGGCCGCTGGAACGGCGAGGGCATGTAGCCCTGCCGGGCGTCTCCGCTCCGCCGTACCGGCGTGCGGCCCGGGTCCGGCCTGCGTGCCCGGGCCCGCCGCGCACTCGATGTAGTTCCGTGGCAGTTCGCAAGCGTGAAGGCTTGGGGAACGCAACTTTGCGAGACGACAGCGGAACCCCCGGCCGGCCGGCCGGCGGGCGGGGGCGGGGCGCGGGCCCCCGGATCCTCCTGGTGGACGACCGGACGCTCATCCGGTCGGGCCTGCGGGCCATCCTGCGCGAGCAGCGGGAGGTCGAGGTGGTCGGCGAGGCCGGCGACACCGCGCACGCCGTCCGGCTCACCGCGGAGCTGAAGCCGGACGTCGCCGTCATCGACGCCGCCGCGCACGGCATCGACGTGGTGGAGACCACGCGGCTGCTGGCCACCGGCGCGGCGGCGCACCCGACCCGGGTGCTGGTGGTCATCGGGGTCCACGGCCGGGACCCCGCCCACGAGGTGATCCGGGCCGGTGCGTCCGGACTGCTGCTCAACCGCGCCGGCCCGCGCGAACTCGTCTCCGCGCTGCGCGTGGTCGCCGCCGGATACCTGCTGCTGGCCTCGGCCGAGCACCGGCCCGCCCCGGCCGCACCGCCCGCGGCGGCCGCGCTGGACGCGCTCACCCAGCGCGAACTGGACGTGCTGACGCTCACCGCCCGCGGGCACACCAACGCCGAGATCTCCGCGCGCCTGTCGTTACGCGAGAGCACCGTCAAGTCGCACATCCAGCACATGCTGATGAAGCTCGGGCTCCGCAACCGGGTGCACGCGGTGATCTACGCCTACGAGGCCGGCCTGGTCGAGATCGGGACCGCGTCGCTCGACCACCTCCAGCGCGCCTTCTAGCGGCTGGTCGCTTCGAGGACGAACTGCCCGACCCGCCCGGCGGCCGGGCCGCCGGCGGCGAGCAGGTCGTGCCCGCCGGGCAGCACGTGCAGCGTGAACCCGCCGCGGGTGTAGCGCGCCCAGCCGCGCACGCCGTCCACCGGCCAGAGCGGATCGGCGGCCCCCGCGAGGGCCAGCAGCGGGCACTCCACGGGCGCGCCGTCGACGGGGGAGTAGCGGTCCGCCAGCAGCAGGTCGGCCCGCACGGACGGCAGCACCAGGTCCAGCAGCGCGGGGTCGGCGAGGACCTCGGGCGGGGTGAGCCCCAGGTCCCGCAGCAGCGCGACCAGCTCCGGCCGGGTCCGCCGGCCGAACGGCGGCGCCGCCGCGTCCGGGGCGCCCCGCGCGGCGACAGCCAGGGCGCCGGGCGGCCGGTCCGCGGCGGCCAGGGCGCGGGCCGCCTCGTAGGCGTGCGCGGCTCCCATGCTGTAGCCGAACAGCACGATCTGCTCCTCGGGCAGGGCCAGCACGGCCCCGGCGAGCCGGGCGGTCAGCTCCGCCGGGTCCTCGATCGGCGGCTCGGACAGCCGCGAGGGCCGGCCGGGCAGCCGTGCCGCGTGCAGCCGGACGCCCGGCGGCAGCCGCTCCTGCCAGCCGCGGAACAGGCCGGCGTCGCCGCCGAGCCCCGGCAGGCAGACCAGCGCGACCGCCGCGTTCCCGCCGGGTGCGGGGCTCCAGAACCAGTCGCGCGGATCCTCGCCGGTCACGCCGTGCCCCGCTCGTCGACGGCCCGCAGCAGCAGGCCCGCCCAGGAGCCGGGCGGCGCGGCGAAGAACTCCCGGTTGCCGGGACGCACGCCGAGGTCCCGGTGGACGGCGCGCAGCAGCTGCATGACGCCCAGCGAGTCCATCCCGAGTTCGGTGAAGCCGGTGGCCTCGGCGAGTTCGGCGCCGCCGGCGCCGAGTTCGGCGACCCGGTCGCGTACGTAGCCGGCGACGAGCGCCGGGCGGTCGGCGGCGGGCGCCGCCAGCAGCCGGTCCAGCACCGCCGGGTCCGCGCCGGACCCGGCGGGCTCGGGCCGTTCGCCGCCGATGCCGCGCAGCAGCGGGCGCGGGCCGCGCGCTTCGAGCAGCGGCCGCAGCACGCTCCAGTCCACCCCGGCGACCACCGCCTGCCCCCGGTCCTCGTGCAGCAGGTCGCCGAGCAGGCCGGTGGCGGTCTCCGGGTCCAGCGGCCGGAGACCGACCCGGGTGAGCCGGGCGAGCAGTTCCTCCCCGCCGAGCCCGCTGGAGTTCAGCCACGGCCCCCAGTTCACGCTCAGCCCGGGGCGTCCCTCGCCCCGGCGGTGCAGGGCGAGCGCGTCGAGGAACTGGTTGGCCGCCGCGTACGCGGCCAGGTTGTGCGATCCCCACAGCGCGGCGATGGACGACATGCCGACGAAGAAGTCGAGCGGGTCGGCCGAGGTGAGGCGGTGCAGCAGCCAGCCGCCCTCGACCTTGGGACGCAGCACGCCGTGCACGGTCCGCGGGTCCGCGTCCGCGATCTCCTCCGGGCCGGCGACGCCCGCCGAGTGCACGACGCCGCGCAGCGGCACCGGGCCCGCGCGCAGCTCGGCCAGCACCGCCGCGAGCGCGTCCTCGTCGGCGGCCTCCGCGACGCGGACGTGCACCGTGACACCGCGCCGCTCCAGGTCGCGGACGGCGTCGATGCGCTCCCGCAGCGCCGGGGACGTGTCCGGGGCGTCCCAGCGGGACCGCTCGGGGAGCCCGCTGCGGCCCACCAGCGCCAGATGCCGGGCCCCGCGGCCGGCCAGCCACCGGGCCAGGGTGAGGCCGAGGCCGCCGAGGCCGCCGGTGATGAGGTAGAGGCCGTCGGGGGTGATCGGCGCGGGGCGCGGCGGCCCGGTGCGGGGCCGCGGGCGCAGCCGCGGGGTGAGCCGCGTCCCGCCGCGCAGCGCGATCTGGTCGGCGCCGGGCGCGCGGATCTCGCGCGCGAGCGCGCCGGGTTCGTCGCCGCCCGCCGGGTCCAGGTCGACCAGGCCGCCCCACAGCTCCGGATGCTCCAGCGCGATCACCTTGCCGAGCCCCCACAGCGGGGCCGCCGCCAGTCCGGGCAGGCCGCGCTCGGTTCCGGTGCCCTGCGCGCCCCGGGTGACCACCCACAGCCGCGGGGACGGGCCGGCGGCGAACGCGCGGACGAGTTCCAGCACCGTGTCGACGCCCGCCGCACGCGCCGCGCGCAGCCCGGCCGCGTCCAGGACGTCCGGGGCGGGCACGTCCAGCCCCCACAGGTGGACGATGCGGTCCACCGGAGCCCCGGCGGCGAGCCCGCGCAGGTCCGCGCCCTGCTCGGCCGTGACGACCCGGCACTCGGCGCCCTCGTCGGCGAGCCGGGCCGCGAGCGCGGCGCCGACCCCGCCGCGGTCGGCGAGGATCAGCGTCCGGCGGGGCGGCGGCGCGTCCGGCGCGGGTTCCGCGGGCTCCCATTCGACGGTGTACTCCAGGCCCCCGGCGGCGTGCGGGGCCGGGAGCGTCCCCGCCGCGGCGGGGGTGAAGTAGTACCGCTCGCGCTGGAACGGATAACCGGGCAGGCGCACCGCGCCCGCCGCCGTCCTCGCGTGCACGGCGGGCAGGTCGAGCGGGACCCCGCGCACGTACAACTCGCCCAGCGACGCCTGGATCCGCTCGGCGTCGGGAGCCTTCGGGTCGAGCGAGGGGATCCACGCGTGCTCGGGCTCCGGCAGGGCCTTGGCGCCCAGGCCGAGGAGCGTCCGGCCCGGCCCGATCTCCAGGAACGTGGTGTGCCCGAGCGCGGCCAGTGACCGCAGGCCGTCGTGGAAGCGGACCGGGTGCCGCGCGTGGTCCGCCCAGTACCCGGGGGTGAGCCGGCCGGGCTCCAGCGGCTCGCCGGTGAGGTTGGAGACCACCACCGCGCGCGGGCGGGCCGCGGCGACCCCGGCCGCGGCCTCGCGGAGCCCGGCGAGCATCGGGTCCACCAGCGGGCAGTGCGAGGCGTGCGAGATCCGCAGCGGCCGGGTCCGCACCCCGGCGGCGGCGAGCCGCGCCGCGATCGCCGCCACCTCGCCGGACGCACCGGCCAGCACGACGTCGGCGGGACCGTTGACCGCCGCGATCGCGACCCGGCCGCCCAGCTCCGGCAGCGCCGCCGCCTCCCGCTCCGGCAGTTCCACGCTGAGCATCGCGCCGCGCTCGGGCAGCGCCTGCATCAGGCGTCCGCGCGCCGCGACCAGGCGGAGCCCGCCGGCGAGGTCCAGCGCGCCCGCGACGCAGGCGGCGGCGTACTCGCCGCCCGAGTGGCCGAGCACGGCGGCGGGCCGGACCCCCCACGAGCGCCACAGTTCCGCCAGCGCGTACTGGAGGGCGAAGAGCGCGGGCTGGGTGTAGAGGGTCTCGTCGAGCAGGCCGGTGTCCCGCTCGCCGGGGAACAGGGCCGCGGTGAGCGGGCGGTCGAGCTCGCCGTCCAGGATTTCCGCGCAGGCGTCGACGGCCTCGCGGAACACCGGCTCGGTGTCGTAGAGGCCGCGGCCCATCCCGGCGTACTGCGCGCCGGAGCCGGTGAACAGGAACGCGACCTTGGCGCGGTGCCGCGGCGCGGCGCGCCCGGCGACGACGCCGGGCGCCCGTCCCGCCGCGGCGAACCCGGCGAGCCGGCCGGCGAGCGCGTCCGGCGGGGCCGTGACGGTCGCGAGCCGGTGCGGGTGGTGCGCCCGGCCGAGCGCGGCCGTGCGGGCGACCGCGGCCATCGGCGCGGGCGGCCCGGTCCGCAGGTGCTCGGCGTGCCGCGCGGCCAGGTCGCGCAGGGCGCGTTCCGAGCGCGCCGACAGCAGGAGCGCCTGCGGGCCGCTCTCACCGGCCTCCGCCGCGGCGGTCTCGGGCGCCTCGCCGAGGACGACGTGGACGTTGGTCCCGCTGGCGCCGAAGGCGCTGACGCCGCAGAACCGCTCTCCCGTCCACCGGGTGTGCTCGGTGGGCACCCGCAGGCGCAGCGAGGCCCAGTCGAGGTTGGGGTTGGGGTCCTGGAAGTGCAGGTGCGCGGGGATCTCGCGGTGCTGCAGCGCGAGCGCGGCCTTGATGACGCCCGCGACGCCGGCGGCCGCCTCCAGATGCCCCACGTTGGTCTTCACCGAGGCCACGTGGAGGTCCGCGGCGCGGTCCGCGCCGTACACCGCGTCCAGCGCGCGCAGTTCGATCGGGTCGCCGAGCGGGGTGCCGGTGCCGTGCGCCTCCACGTACGAGACCTGGCCGGGGGCGACGCCGGCGTCGTCCAGCGCGGCCCGGATGACGGCCTGCTGGGCGGCGGGGTTCGGCACCGTGACGCCGCTGGAGCGGCCGTCGTGGTTCGCGGCGCTGCCGTGCACGACGGCCAGGATCGGGTCGCGGCGGGCGAGCGCGTCCGACAGCCGCCGCAGCACGACGATCCCGCAGCCCTCGCCGCGGCCGTACCCGTCGGCGCGGGCGTCGAAGGTCTTGCACCGGCCGTCGGGCGCCAGCGCCCCCGCCTTGCTGACCAGCACGAAGCTGTACGGCGACAGCAGCAGGTTCACGCCTCCGGCGAGCATCAGATCCGTCTCCCCGGAGCGGAGGCTGCGGCAGGCCGAGTGCAGCGCGACGAGCGACGAGGAGCAGGCCGTGTCGATCACCTGGGCCGGTCCGCGCAGCCCCAGCGCGAACGCGACCCGCCCCGCGATGAAGCTGCTCTCGCCCAGCACCTGGTACGGGTCGATGTCGCGGACGTCGCCGTACTGCTGCCGGAGCCGCACGTAGTCGCTGGTGCTCGCCCCGACGAACACCCCCGTCCGGCTGCCCTCCAGGGAGTCGGTGGCGATGCCCGCGTGTTCGAGGGCCTCCCAGGCGACCTCCAGGACCAGCCGCTGCTGCGGGTCCATGCCCACGGCCTCGGCCGGTGAGATCCCGAACGGCCCGGGGTCGAACGCCTCGGGCGCGTCGAGGAAACCGCCCTCCAGCGTGTAGGTGGTGCCGGGCGCGTCCGGGTCGGGATCGTAGAACGCCTCGGCGTCCCAGCGCGCGGCGGGGAACCGGGTGACGGCGTCGGCGCCGGTCCGCAGCGTCTCCCAGAAGGCGGCCAGGTCCGCGCCGCCGGGGAAGCGGCATGCGGCGCCCACGATGGCGATCGGCTCCCGGGCCGCGGGCGCGCCGCGCTCGGCGAGGGCCGTGCGCAGCCGGCCGATGGTCTCCACCGCGCGGGCCAGCTCGGCGCGGTAGTCAACGGGCGTGGTCATCGGGACTCCTGTCGGTCAGCTCGCGGGACGCGGCGATCTCCGCGTGCAGCGCGGCCAGCAGGGCCGCGTCTGCGTCTGCGTCTGCGTCGTCGGCGGAGGCGGAGGCGGGGGCGGAGGCGGGGTCCGGGTCCGGCGGGCCGAACGCCTCGGCCTCCAGGTGCGCGGCGAGCGCGGCCGCGGTGGGGTGCTCGAAGGCCAGCGTGGGCGGCAGCCGCAGGCCGAACCGGCGCTCCAGCCGGATCCGCAGCTCCAGCGCGGTGATCGAGCCGAGCCCGAGGTCGAAGAACCCGGCCCCCGGATCCGGCTCGTCGGGGTCGGTCAGGCCCAGCACCGTGCGGACCTCGGCCAGCACCAGGTCCAGGACCCGCTCCCGGCGCTCCTCCGCCGGCAGGCCGGCCAGCCCGTCCGCCGGGTCCCGCGGTTCGGGGTCCAGCTCGTCGAACAGCGGCCAGGGCAGGGCCTGCCGGTACAGCGGCAGCATCAGGCCCCAGTCCACGTCGGCGACCGCGGCCTCGGTGCGCCCCGCGGCGAGCAGCGCGTCCAGGGCCGCGACGGCGGTGTCGGCGGGGATCGCCTCGACGCCGCTGCGGCGGAGCGTGGCGCGGCTGCCGGGGTCGAGCAGCGCAGGCTCGTCCCACGGCGTCCAGGCGACGTGCAGGACGCGGCCCCCGCGCTCGGCCCGGGTGGCGGCCAGGGCCGCGAGCATCCCGTCGGCCGGGGCCTGGCGGGCCGCTCCCGCCGAACCCCAGGCCGACCCGGCGCCGCCGAACACGATCATCGGGACGGCGTCGCCGGCCAGGGCGTCCAGCCGCCAGGCGCCCAGCGCGCGGCGGGCGGACGCGGCGGCCAGCCCGGTCGGCGTCGCCGCCGCGGGATCGTCCAGGACCCAGTCCAGGCCGAGCCACACGATCCCGCCCAGCGGCCCGCCCGCCGCCAACTCGGCGACCAGCTCCTCGGCGCGGTCGGGATCGGCAAGGTCGGTCCGGCGGAACTCCACGCCCGGCGGGGCCTGGGCGGCGAGTTCCGCGGGGCCGCCGCCGGCGCCGGTGACGACGACGCGGTCCGCGCCGTGCCCGGCCAGCCAGCGCGCGATCCGGGCGCCGGCCGCGTTCCAGCCCTCGCCGACGACGCAGGCGCCGGCGAACACCGGGGGCGCCGCGCCGGGGCGCCGCACCGGGTCCCGGACGACGCGGGGGACCAGCCGCCGCGGTCCGCGCAGCGCCACCCGGTCCTCGCCGCCCGCCCCGCCCGCGTGGGCGAGGACGGCGTCGGCGGCCGCGTCCGGCGCGGCCTCGACCGGGTCCAGGTCGAGCAGCCCGCCCCACGACGCCGGATGGTTCAGCGCGGCGACGCCGGCCATGTGCCAGACGGCCGCGTGCGCGGGGACCGGGGCCGGCTCCATGCCGCCCACCCGGACCGCGCCGCGCGTCACGACCAGTGCGCGCGCCGTGCCGGGGGCCGCGGCGAGGGCCCGGCCGAGCGCGGGCACCGACAGCGCGACGGCCGCGGCCTCCTCGCCGGCCGCCGCGTCCGGCCCCGGCGGCAGGTCCAGGGCCCACAGGTGGACCGCGGCGCCGCAGCCGTGCTCGCGGACCAGCCGGCGCAGCAGGCCGTCCAGGGCGGCGGGGTCGCGGGCCCGGTCCGCCGCGACCGTGACCACCTCCTCGCCGCGAGCGGCGAGCCGGTCGCGAAGCGCGTCGGCCACTCCGCCGGCGTCGGCGAGCAGCAGCCAGGGGCCGGACGTGTCCGAGGCGCCGGCCGGCGGCGGCCGGTCCCGCCATGCCAGCCCGTGCTGGAGGGCGTCCAGCGCGGTGCGCGCCGCCGCGTCCGGCACCGCCGGGGCCGGACGCAGCCGGGCGTCCAGCAGCGCCGCCAGCACCGTGCCGTCTTCGGCGAGGACGTGCACGTCGCCGACGACGTCGGAGCCCGCGCGGCCGGTGGCGACGGCGCGGACGCGGCAGCGCGCGCCCGGGGCGGCGACCGCCGTGAAACGGCCGACCCCGGCCAGGACCAGGGGCCCGGCATCGCCCGCCGCGAGCGCCAGCGCGTGCTCGCACGCGGCGGCGACCTCCGGCGGCAGCACCCGGCAGGGCCGCCCGGTGTCCCGGAGCACCTCCACCTCCGTCCCGCCCGGCGGCGGCGCGGGGAGCCCGGCGGGCGCCCGGGCGGCCCGGCCGGTGGCGTGCACGGCGGTGCCGTCCCCGACGCCGAACGCCGCCGAGCCCGCCGCCGACACCGTGATCCGGACGGTCCGGACGTCCCCCGGCTCCAGGAGGAGCGGGTCGGGGAACTCCACGCCGGTGCAGGCGACGGGACCCGGGCCGAAGCGTTCGGCGAGCGCCGCGGCGGCCGTCTCCAGCCAGGCCGCGGCGGGCACGAGCAGCGCGCCGTTCAGCTCGCGGACCGCCATGCCGGCGTCGACGTCCACCTCGGCCTGGTAGCGGCCGCCCACGGTGGCGGCGCGCCTGAGCAGGGGGTGCGCGTCCTCGGCCGGGTCGTCCGCGCCCGGCGCGTCATGCTCCACCCAGTACCGGCGGTGCCGCCACGCGTAGGTGGGCGCGGCGCCGTCCGGTCGGCGGCGCGGGACGACCCGCCCCCAGTCCACCGGGTACCCGCCGGCGTGCAGGCCGCCGATCCCGGCCGACAGCAGCGTCGCCGGGCCGTCGGCGTCCCGCCGCAGGGACGGGACGAACACCCCGTCGGCCCCGGCCGCCCGCACCTCCTCCTCGATCGGGCCGAGCAGCAGCGGATGCGGGGAGATCTCCACGAAGGCGTCGAAGCCGTCCGCGGCCATCCGCCGGATCGTGTCGGCGAACCGCACGGGCTCGCGCAGGTTCCGGCCCCAGTACGCGGCGTCCAGCGCGCCGCCCGGCAGCGGCCCGGCGGTGACCGACGAGTAGAGCGGCAGCGCGCCGTCGCGGGGCCGCAGACCGGCGAGCGCCGCGACCAGATCGGCCCGCAGCGGCTCGGTGTACGGGCTGTGCCCGGGGCCGCCGGCGTTGACCCGGCGGCAGAAGACGCCGCGGGCGCGCAGCCGGGCGAAGACCTCCGCTAGGGCCTCCTCGTCGCCGGACAGCACCGTGGACCGGGACGAGTTGCTCACCGCCACGCAGAGCCGGTCCCCGTATCCGGCCGTCTCGGCCTCGGCGGCGTCCGCCGGGAGCCCGACGACGCCCATCCCGCCCAGGCCGACCAGGCGTTCCAGCACGCCGGACCGGGTGCAGATGAGGCGGGCCGCGTCCGGCAGGTCCAGGGCGCCGGCCACGCAGGCCGCGGCGACCTCGCCCATGCTGTGCCCGACGACGGCGCCGGGCTCGACGCCCCGGGACCGCCACAGCGCGGCCAGCCCCACCTGGATCGCGAAGACCAGCTCCTGGAGCTCCGTCTCGTCGCGGGTGTCGCCCGCGACCAAGCGGTCGAGCACCGACCAGCCGAGCAGCGGCCGCATCGCGTCGTCGCACTCGGCCACGGCGGCGCGGAAAACGGGTTCCCCGGCCAGCAGGTCGCGGGCCATGCCCGGCCACTGCGAGCCGTGGCCGGAGAACACGAACACCGGACGGCTCCGGTCCCGGGCGCGGCCGGTGGCCGCGCCGTCGGTGACCGGGCCGGCGGCGTCCGGGCCGGCGGCGTCCGTGCCGTCGAAGCCGGCCAGCCGCGCGGCCAGCCCGGCGCCGTCCCGCGCGGCGACGACGAGCCGGTGCTCCAGGTGCTCCCGGCGGTGCGCGGCGGCGGCGCAGAGCGCGGCCGGGTCGGCGCCGCCGGCGAGGGCGGCGCGGTAGGCGCCGGCCTGCGCCTCCAGCGCGTCCGCGGTCGCGGCCGACACCGGCAGCACGTGCACCGGCGGCGGCTCCGCGGCGGGCGGCGGCCCGGACGCGGGCGGCTCCGCCACGACGACGTGCGCGTTCGTCCCGGTCATCCCGAAGGCGCTCACCCCGGCGACGCGCCGCCCGCCCGTCCACGGGGACGGCCCGGCCGCCACCGCGAACGGCAGCTCGGCCCAGGGGATGCGCGGGCTCGGCCGGTCGAAGTGCAGGCTGGGCACGATCTCGCCGTGCTCCGCCATCAGCGCCGCCTTGATCAGGCCCGCCATGCCGGACGCCGCCTCCAGATGCCCGAGGTTGGTCTTCGCCGACCCCACCAGGACCGGGTCGGCCGGATCCCGCGGGCCCAGCGCCGCGCCGAGCGCCTGGAGCTCGATCGGGTCGCCCAGCGGCGTGCCGGTGCCGTGCGCCTCCACGTAGCCGATGTCCGCCGCGGTCACGCCCGCGTCGCGCAGCGCGTCGCGCACCAGCGACTCCTGCGCGGGCGCGTAGGGGGCGGTGAACCCGGCGCTGGGGCCGTCCTGGTTCACGGCCGAGCCGAGGATCACCGCGTGCACCCGGTCGCCGTCGGCGAGCGCCCGCGACAGCGGCTTGAGGACGACGACGCCGCAGCCCTCGCCGCGCCCGTAGCCGTCGGCGGCGGCGTCGAACGCCTTGCACCGGCCGTCGGGCGCGAGCGCGCCCGCCGCGGCGGAGAACCGGTGGATGGTCGGCCGCAGGATCAGGTTGACCCCGCCGGCGATCGCGGTGTCGCAGTCGCCGTCGCGCAGGGCCCGGCAGGCCAGGTGGACGGCCACCAGGGAGGACGAGCACGCGGTGTCCACCGCCAGGCTCGGGCCGTGCAGCCCGAGCAGGTGGGACAGCCGGCCGGGGGCCGCGGCGAAGGTGTTGCCGGTGCCGTAGAACGCGTCCACGTTGCCGGGATGCCGGGTGACCAGCTCGGTGTAGTCGCTGGAGTTGATCCCCGCGTAGACCCCCGTCCGGCCGCCCGCCAGGCTGGACGGCACCAGGCCGGCGTCCTCCAGGGCCTCCCAGGCGACCTCCAGGAAGACCCGCTGCTGCGGGTCCATGGCGCGCGCCTCACGCGGCGGGATCCGGAAGAAGGGCGCGTCGAAGCCCGCGACGTCGGCCAGGTAGCCGCCCGGCCAGGCCCCGGCGCCGGGGAACCGGTCCTCCGGCGCCGGGCCGACCGCGTCCCGGCCCGCGCGCAGCAGCCGCCAGTAGGCGTCGGGACCGTCCGCGCCGCCGGGCAGTCGGCACCCGATCCCGATGATCGCCACCGCTTCGCGCCCGCCCGCCTCTTCCTCCGCCGCCGCCGGAGCGGCGCCCCGCTCGCCGGCCAGATGCGCGGCGAGCAGCTCGACCGTCGGGTGGTCGAACGCCAGCGTGGCGGGGAGCCGCCGGCCGAGCGCCGCCTCGAGGCGCTGCCGCAACTCGACCGCGAGCGCCGAGTCCATACCCAGCTCGGCGAACGTGCGGCGGTGCGGGACGGGAGCGCCGGGGGCCGACTCCAGGACCCCGCGGACGGTCCGCTCGACCAGTGCGCGGAGCCGGTCCGGCGTCCGGACCCCGCCACGTGCCTCCGCCGCCTGCCGCTCCGGGCCCGGAGCGGGCTTCGGGACGGGTGCGGGCTCCGGCACGGGCGCCCCCTCCGGCACGGGCGCGAGCCCAGGGACGGGCGCGGTTCCGGCGGGCGGCGCGGCCGAGTCGCTGAACCAGTACCGCTGACGCTGCCACGGGTAGCGCGGCAGCCCGCGCGGCGACGGCGCCGGCCCCGGCGCGGCCTGCCGCCAGTCGATGTCCAGGCCCTCGGCGTACAGCCGGCCCAGGGACTCCAGCAGCGTCTCGCGCGCGGGCGCGCCGCGCCGCAGCGACGGGACGGCCAGGCCCTCCGCGCCGTGCTCGGCCAGGCACCGGCCGAGCGGCCCGGCCAGCGACGGATGCGGTCCCAGCTCGACGAACACGCGGTGCCCGGCGCCGATCAGCGTGCCGGCCGCCGCCGCGAACTCCACCCGCTCCCGCACGTTCCGGCCCCAGTGCGCGGCGTCGAACCGGCCGTCGCCGGGCGTGGTCGTGACGATCGGGACCGCCGCCGCGGACGGCGCGAGGTCCGCCAGCGCGGCCGCGAGGTCCGCGGCGTACCCGTCCATCTGCGGGCTGTGGAACGCGTACCCGCCCGGGAGCGCCCGGACCCGGGCGCCCACGGCGGCCAGCGCCGCGGTGGCGGTCTCCACCGCGCCGGGCGCGCCGGCGATCACGGTGGAGCGCGGCCCGTTGACGGCGGCGATGGCGACCCGGTCCCCGGCGAGCTCCACGACGCGCGCGGCCGGCAGGTCC
The DNA here is from genome assembly GCF_041951365.1 of Actinomadura sp. GTD37. NCBI lineage: Bacteria > Bacillati > Actinomycetota > Actinomycetes > Streptosporangiales > Thermomonosporaceae > Actinomadura > Actinomadura sp. GTD37. The sequence continues at coordinate 82,691 of NZ_JBGNUS010000005.1, read as the reverse complement.
ACCGCCGCCATCGCGCCGCGCCCGGCCGCGCCGCGCAGCAGCGCGCCGCGCCGGACGATGATCCGGACGGCGTCCGCCAGGTCCAGCACCCCGGCCAGCCGCGCCGCCGCGATCTCGCCCATGCTGTGCCCGGCGACCGCCGCCGGGCGCACGCCCCACGCCTCCCACTGCGCGGCCAGCGCGAGCTGGAGCGCGAAGACCGCGGGCTGGGCGGCGCCGGTGTCGGCCATCCGGTCGCCGGCGCCGGGGTCGGTGAGCAGGTCCAGCACCGACCAGCCGGCCTCGGCGCGGATCGCGGCGTCGCACTCCCGCAGCGCCGCCGCGGCGGCGGGGAGCGCGAGCAGGTCCCGCCCCATGCCCGCCCACTGCCCGCCCTGTCCGGACAGCACGAACACCACGCCGGGCCCGGCCGCGCCGTCCCGTCCGCCGGGCGCGACACCGGGGACCGGCTCCCCGGCCAGGAACCCGCCGAGCCGGTCGGACAGCTCCGCCCGGTCGCGGGCGACCACGGCGAGCCGGTGCCCCGGGTGGTGGGGGCGCCGCAGCGCCGCGGCGCGCACGTACTCCCGGTCGCCGCCGGGCTCCGCCAGCCGGTCGCGGTGGGCGCGGGCCAGCGCGGCCAGCGCCGCCCCGGACCGCGCCGAGATCGGGAGCAGCAGCGGCCCGTCCGGCTCCGGCTCCGGCCGCGCCGGCTGCGGCGCCTGCCGCAGCACGACGTGCGCGTTCGTCCCGCTCAACCCGAACGCGCTGACCCCGGCCGCCCGGTCCGCGCCGGGCCACGGCGTGGCGGCCCGCGGTACCCGCACCGGCCAGCGGTCCCAGCGGATCGCCGGGTTCGGCGTCTCCAGGTGGAGGTGCGCCGGGACCTCGCCGTGCCGCAGAGCCAGCGCGGCCTTGAGCAGGCCGGCGACGCCGGCGGCGGCGTCGAAGTGCCCGAAGTTCGTCTTGAGCGAGCCGACCAGGAGCGGATCGTCCGGGGTGCGGCCCGCGCCGAGCACGGCCGCGATCGCGCCCATCTCGATCGGGTCGCCGAGCGGGGTGCCGGTGCCGTGCGCCTCCACATAGCCCACCGCGCCGGGGGAGAGCCCGGCGTCGGCGAGCGCGGCGCGCAGCAGTGCCTGCTGCGCGGCGCCGTTCGGCGTCGTCAGCCCGGCGCTCTGCCCGTCGTGGTTGACCGCCGAACCGGCGATGACGGCGAGCACGTCGTCGCCGTCGGCGAGCGCGTCGGCCAGCCGCTTGAGCACCACCACGGCGGCGCCCTCGCTGCGGACCATCCCGTCCGCGGCGGCGTCGAACACCCGGCAGCGGCCCTGCCGGGACATCGCGCCGATCCGGCACATGAACATCGACACCTCGGGCGACAGGATGAGGTTCACCCCGCCCGCGACCGCCAGGTCGGTTTCGCCCGACCGCAGGCCGCGCACCGCCAGGTGCACCGCGACCAGCGACGACGAGCACGCCGTCGCCAGCGACATGACCGGCCCCTGGAGGCCGAGCAGGTACGCGATCCGGCCCGGCCCGAAGCTCGGCTCGCCGCCGCTGGTGAACCAGGGGCCGACGCCCGCCGTCCCGGCCTCGCGGAGCTGCCGGAGCTGGTAGTCCGCCGACAGCGAGCCGGTGTACAGCCCGGTCCGCGTCCCGGCGAGCCCGGTCGGGTCCTGCCCGGCGTCCTCCAGCGCCTCCCAGACGACCTCCAGCAGCAGCCGGTGCTGCGGGTCGATCCGGCGCGCCTCGCGGGGCGCGATGCCGAAGAAGCCGGCGTCGAAGCCGGCGACGTCGTCCAGGAAGCCGCCGCGCCGGGAGTACAGGGTGCCGGGGACCCCGCCGTCGGGGTCGTGCAGCGCGTCGGCGTCCCACCGGTCCGCGGGGACCTCGCCCACCGTGTCGGCGCCTTCGCGCAGCAGCCGCCAGAACTCCGCGGGCCCGTCCGCTCCGCCCGGGAAGCGGCAGCCCGCGCCGACGACGGCGATCGCGTCCCGCTCGCCCATCAGGCGCGCGCCGCCGGGTCGGCGGCCAGGTCCAGGACCAGCCGGGTGAGCGCGGCGAGGGTGCGGAAGTTCGCGCCCACGATCTGCTCCGGCGGGACGTGCAGGCCGAACTCGGCGAGAATGAAGCCCACCAGCCGGACCATCGTGAGCGAGGTCAGGATCCCCCATTCCAGCAGCGGGGTGTCCGGCTCCAGCCCGCCACCCGCCGCCTGCGGCACGTGTTCCTCGAAGAAGCGGATGAGTTCGGCCAGCACGTCCTCGTACTCCATGGCGCCAGTACCCCGATTCGGCTCTCGTCGACCTGGTGGATGGGGGAGCGGGCGTCGAGCGCCCCCCGCCGGAGGTGCTCCGCCGGCAGGGAGACGTCGTCGAAGCCCCGCACCGGGCGGCCGACCCCGGCGATGACGCCCCGCCGCGCCGCCGCGGCGCGCGAGCAATGTAAGGAGCCGCGCCGTCCGCTGTCCTCATCCGCCGTGGGGAGATCTTCGGGAGGTGCGGAGGCCCCTCCTCCCCATCCCGGAGCGGCCGGTTCATCCGTTCGGCGGAGCCCGCCGCCTCCGCCCGGCGGCGGAGGACGGCGGCCGCCCCGCCGCCTAGGTTCTGCGGCGTGGACTTCGAGTGGACACCGGAGCAGCGGGACCGGTACGAGGCGACGGTCGCGGCCGTCCGGACGCGGTGGGGCGGCGCGGTCCGCACCGGCGCCGTCACCCGGGACGAATGGCGCGACTGCGGGGAACTGGGCCTGCTCGGGCTGCCGGTTCCGGCCGAGTACGGCGGCGGCGGGCTGGACGCCCGCACCAGCGCCCGCGTGATCGAGGCGTTCGGCTACGCGAGCGAGGACATGGGCCTGGTCTTCGCGACCATGGCCCATCTGCTCGCCTGCGCGATGCCGATCGCCGAGCACGGTTCCCCCGGGCTGCGCGCCGCGCTGCTCCCGCCGCTGTGCTCGGGGGAGTGGATCGGCGCGAACGCGATCACCGAGGAGGGCGCCGGATCCGACGTCGGGGCGCTGTCCTGCCGGGCCGAGCGGGTGCCCGGCGGGTACCGGATCGACGGGGCCAAATCGTTCGTCAGCAACGGGCCGATCGCGGACGTGTTCCTCGTCTACGCCGTGACCGATCCCGGATTCGGCCACCTGGGCGTGTCCGCGTTCGCCGTGGAGCGCGACCGGCCCGGCCTGGACGCGCGGCCCGCGTTCGCCAAGCTCGGCCTGGACGCCTGCCCCGCCGGGGAGCTCGTGCTGACCGGATGCGTCGTCCCGGAGGACCACCTGCTGGGCCGCCCGGGGCAGGGCTCGGCGATCTTCCAGAGCTCCATGCGCTGGGAGCGGAGCTGCCTGTTCGCCGGGTACGTGGGGGCCGTCGAACGGCTGCTGGAGCGGTGCGTCGAGCGCGCCGCCGGGCGGCGGCGGTTCGGCCGGCCGATCGCGGCCAACCAGGCGGTCGCGCACCCGCTGGTGGACGTCCGGCTCCGGTTGGACGCCGCGCGCCTGCTGCTCTACCGGGCCTGCCACGTGCTGGACCGGGGCGGCGCCGGCGCGCTGGAGGTGTCGCTGGCCAAACTCGCCGTCAGCGAGACCGCGGTGGCGGCGGCGCTCACCGCCGTGCAGGTCTTCGGCGGCGACGGCTACCGCGAGGGCGCCGGGATCGAGCGGATGCTCCGCGACACGGTGCCGGGCACCCTGTTCTCCGGCACCTCGGAGATGCAGCGCGAGATCGTCGCCCGGGAGATGGGGCTTTGACGCCGCTGCGCGGCCTCGTCCCGGCCGCGGCCCGGCGCACCCCGCGGGCGCCGGCGGTGGCGGGGCCGGACGGGACGCTGACGTACCGCGAACTGGACCGGGAGGCCGACCGGATCGGCCGCGCGCTCGCGTCCCTGGGGGTGCGGCGCGGCGACCGCGTCGGCCTGTGGCTGGACAAGTCGGCGGTCGCGGTCGCGGCCATGCAGGGTGTGCTGCGCCTCGGCGCGGCGTACGTGCCGCTCGACCCGCTGAGCCCGCCCGCGCGGGTCGCGCGGATCCTGCGCGGCTGCGGCGCCGCCGCGCTCGTCACGGCGCCCGGCCGGGAGCCCGGGGTCCCGATCCCGCTGCTGCGCACCGGGCCGGGCTGGGACCTCGTCGAACGGCAGTCCGCCGATCCGCTGCCCGACCCCGGCACAGGGCCGGACGACCTGGCGTACATCCTCTACACCTCGGGATCCACCGGCGAGCCGAAGGGGGTGTGCGTCAGCGACCGCAACGCGATGGCGTTCGTGGAGTGGGCGGCGGCCGAGCTGCGGGCCGTCCCGTCCGACCGGTTCGCCAACCACGCGCCGTTCCATTTCGACCTGTCGGTGCTCGACCTGTACGCCGCGTTCCACGCCGGAGCGTCGGTGCACCTGGTCCCGCAGGCCGCGGCCTACGCGCCCGCCCGGCTGGTCGAGTTCCTGACCGGGCGCGGGATCACCGTCTGGTACTCCGTCCCGTCCGCGCTCATCCTGATGATGCGCGACGGCGGGCTGCTGGACGCCGCCGCTCCCGGCCTGCGGGCGCTGCTGTTCGCGGGCGAGCCGTTCCCGGTGCGCTACCTGCGCCCGCTGCGGGACCGCTTCGCGGACGTGCGCCTCCTCAACCTGTACGGGCCGACCGAGACCAACGTCTGCACGTTCCACGAGGTGACCGGCCCGATCCCGGCGGACCGCACGGCGCCCGTCCCGATCGGGGCGGCGTGCTCCGGCGACCGTGTCTGGGCGCGGCTCCCCGGCGGCGGCGCCGCGGCCCCCGGGCAGGTGGGCGAGCTGATGGTGTCCGGCCCGACCGTCATGATCGGCTACTGGGGCGGCGAGCCGCAGGGGGACGCCCCGTACGCCACCGGCGACATCGTGCGGGTCCTCCCCGGAGGGGCCTTCGAGTACGTCGGCCGCCGCGACGCGCTGGTGAAGGTGCGCGGCAACCGGATCGAGCTCGGCGAGATCGAGTCGGTGCTGCTGGCGCACCCGTCCGTCGGCGAGGCGGCGGTCGTCGTCGCGGGCTCCGGCCTGGACGCCGTCCTGGTCGCGTTCCTCACGGGCTCCGCGGGCCCGCCGCCCGGCTGGCTGGAGACCAAGGGCTGGTGCGCCCGCCACCTGCCCCGCCACATGATCGTCGACCGGGTGGTCGCGCTGCCCGGGCTGCCCCGCACCGGGACCGGCAAGATCGACCGCCGCGCGCTCCAGGACCGCGCGGCGCCCGCCTGACGCCACCGCCCTCCCCGGAATCGGGAAGGGCGGGGGCGCGGTCGTCAGAGGCGGGACTCGATGGCCTCGATGATGCGGGGGCGCAGTCCGGCGGCGGGGATGACGGCGTCGACGGAGCCGACCTCGACCGCGCGGCGGATGTCGTGGACGCGGTCGAACTCCGCGGCGACCTCGCCGACCTTCTCGGCGCGGACCGAGGAGCGCAGCTCGTCCAGTTCGGCGAGCAGCGCGGCGCGGTCGGGGCCGGTGGCCGCGGCGACACGGGCCTCCAGGCCGCGGACGCGCGGGTCGGCCGCAGTGCGGGCGTCGACGTCGCGGGAGAACACGACCGCGGCGGCGGGGGCGCCGCCGAGCACCGAGGCGAACGAGCCCTCCAGCGCGAGGACGGTCATGTTCGGGTTCAGCGCCTTGGAGAACACCACGAACGCGCCGCCGTGGTAGCGGGAGATCACGCAGAACACGATGGGCCCGCGGAAGTTCACGATCGCGCGGCCGATCTCGGCGCCGTACTCCAGCTGCAGCTTCCGCAGCGACTCCGGCGAGCCGTCGAAGCCCGACAGGTTCGCCAGCACCACCAGGGGCCGGTTGCCGCTGGCCGCGTTGATCGCCCGCGCCGCCTTCCTGGACGACTGCGGGAACAGCGTGCCCGCGGTGTAGGCGTCCGGGCCGTCGGTGGGCGGGAAGCCGCGCCGCGGCACCGCCTGCGACTCGATGCCGAGCAGGCACACCGGCATACCGCCGAGATGGACGTCCTGCACGACCGCGGTCTCCGCGTCGGCCATGCCCGCCCAGCGTTCCAGGACCGGGTGGTCCTGGTCGGACAGCGCCCGCATCACCGTCCGGATGTCGAACGGCTTCTTGCGGTCGGGGTTGGCCTCGGCGGAGAAGATCTCGCCGACGGTGGTGAAGTCGCTGCCCTCCACCGTGTGCGGGAAGTCGGAGACGTCGCGGTCGGCGGGGTCGACGGTGCTCGCGCGGCGGGGCGCCTGCTCGCCCGGCGCGACGTACGTGTGGTCGTAGTACGACATCAGCACGTCCCGCGCGGCGACCAGGTTCGGCGCCCAGTACTGCGCCTGCCCGTTCGGGCCCATCACCCGGTCGTAGCCGCCGATGCCGAAGTTGTCCTCGGCCGACACGCCGCCGGAGAAGTCGAGCGACTGCTTGCCGGTGAGCACCATCGCCGATTCCGGCGTCATCACGAGGACGCCCTTGGTGTGCATGAGCATCGTCGCCTCGGCGTTCCAGTACGGCTGCGCGCCGACGTTGATGCCCGCGACCACGACGTTGACCTCGCCGCCGTCCTGGGTGAACTCGACGATCCGCTTGAGCGCCGCCGCCACCCAGTCCATGTTCTCGGTGCCCGACTCCATGGAGATCCGGGCGCCGGCGGACAGCGCGTACCACTCCAGCGGGACCCGCATCCGCTCGGCCAGGTCCAGCGCGGCGATCACGCGGCGGCACTCCGGCTCCGACAGCGCGCCGAGCGCCTTCGTCGGGTCGCCGAGCAGCACGACGCGGGTGACGCCCTGCGGGTGCCGCCGGGTCTTCGTGGTGACGACGCCGGCGACGATCGCCGCGGTGTTGCGCCCCTTCGGCCGGTCGACCGGCACCAGCGCGTGGTTCCCGGTCTCGTCGACGTCGAGGTCGTGCTCGGTGAAGTCGCCGAGCACCTCGGTCAGCTCGTACGGGTACACCGTGTTGCGGCTGCTCGCGCGCAGCACCTTCTGCCGGTAGCCGTCGACCGGCTCGACCGGCTCGTCCGACGGCTCCCCGACGGTCAGCACGGTGCCGCCGGCGGCGTCGAACGAGACGCGCACGGCGATCTTGACCAGCTCGCCGGTCGCCCGGTCGCGCTGCCGCGCGATGAGCTCGATCTCCTCCAGCCCGGCGCCCGCGGCGGTCGGCAGCATCCGGCCGAGGAGCATCTCCAGCTCCGCGCGGGTGAGGTCGCTCGGCGGCCACACGTAGACCACGATCCGGTTGGTGGTGAGGCGCCGGCTCGACGGCCGCCGCTCCTGCGCCCGGCGGATCGAGTCCAGGCAGGTGGCGAGGGTGAACTCGGCCGTCGGGAGGCTGAGCAGCCGGCCCTCGTGGTCGCGCAGCTCGGACAGGTCCCGCACCTGCGCGAACGCGACGAGCCGGTCGTCGGACGGGTTGCCCCGCGCCACGCACTGGAAGAGGTAGACCTCCTCGTCCGAGGACGGCAGCCGGGTGAGGTCGAACCCGCTCAGCCGCTCCATCCGCATCCGCTGCGCGATGTGCGGGTGCAGGCCGCGGATCAGCCGCTCCTCGGCCATCCCGGCGGCGGACGGGCGGAACGTGAAGTGGTGGTGCATGACCGCGCCGCTGCTGCCCGCGACGGTGGCGGTGAGCCTGCGGACCCGGTCCGGCAGCGGATGCGCGCCGAGGACCTCGTGCAGCGCGGCCGCCATCGCGTCGAAGTCCTCCGGCTGGTTCTCCCAGGAGAGGTAGATGTCGGCGTCGAGCGCCGCGTCGCCGTCCGCCAGCTCCGCGAGCCCGCGCAGCGCGCCGCCCAGGGCTTCGAAGCTCACCGCGGCGGAGACGAGGCGGGACCCCTCGCGCTCGGCGACGACGAACCGGCAGCCGCCGACCTCGCCGGTGCGGACGCCGGTCAGGCCCTTGTTCCCGTAGTACCGCCGGGTCAGCACCTCCAGCATGACCGAGTCGTCGAGGACGCCGCGGCGCAGCCGGCGGCCGAGCAGCCGGACCAGCGGCTCGGTGCTGGCCACCATCTCGGCGATGCGGCCGGCGCGGTCGGGCGCGTCCGGGTGCGCGTCCAGGTGGCGGAGGTGGGCGCGGACGCCGGCGTAGACGCGGGCGCGGTTGCGGCGCAGCATCGGCTGCGCGTACCAGGCGAACACCACGCCGCACGCGAGGTCGTAGACCACCGGGAAGCGGACCTGCGTCGCGGCGATCAGCCGCTCCAGCGCGAGGCCCGCGGGCTCGCGCAGCGCCTCGGCCGGCGGCGGCTCGCGCAGCCACGACCGCAGCAGCGTCGTGACGACCGCGGCGTCCGCGGACGCGCGCTGCTGGGCGAGGAAGATCCGGAAGACGGCGGCCTCCAGCTCGGGGCCGCGGTCCAGCTCGGCGACGCCGTAGTGCCCGAGGGCCTTGGCGAGCCCGGCCTGGAACGCCTCCGGCAGCCCGGCCCGCTCGACGTCCAGGCTCTGCAGGTAGGTGTGGAAGTACTCGCGGGCGCTGTGCAGGTGGCCGTCGCCGACGTCGCCGCCGCCCGCCGGCCGGTTGCGGCTCAGCTCGGCGAGGTCGGCGAACACGTCGAGGAGCGCGATCTCCTCGGCCAGCGGCCGGTGGCCCGCCGCGGCGGCGTCCTCGCGCGCGGCGAGGTAGTCGTCGAGGACGCGGCGCTCGTCGTGCGGGTCGACGTCGAAGCCGAGCAGCAGGCTGCGCAGGTCCTCCCGGCCGCGCGCCGCGCGCTCGCGCGCCGGGACCGCGCCGGGCGCGGCGGGCAGGTCCAGCTGGACGGACGCGGCGGCCGAGGCGTCCCCTGCCTCGGCGTCGTCGTCGGCGAGCGGCTCCAGCCGCAGCAGCGGCGCGCCCGTCTCCACCTGGCTGCCCACGGAGACGACGCATTCCTTCAGCCGCGCCTTGAACGGCGCCCGCAGCACCGTCTCCATCTTCATGCTCTCCAGCACCAGCACCGGCGCGCCCGCCTCGACCTCGGCGCCGGCCTCCAGCGGCGTGGCGACGACCAGCGCCGGCGCGGGGGAGCGGACGACGCCGCCCTCGTCGCGGCTGACCCGGTGCGCCACGCCGTCGACCTCGACCAGGTGGACCGGCCCGTGCGTGCCGGTGAGCAGCCGGTACCGGGTGCCGTTGACGACGATCTGCGCGGTGTGCCGGTCGAAGCGGTCGAGCTCGACGTCGGCGGTGCGGACCGCCCCGGCGGCGCCGTCGCCCGCCTCGATGCCGACGCGGAACCGGTCCGCGCCGACCCGCGCGACCCGCACCCGGTAGCCGGCGCCGCGCAGCTTGAGCTCCAGCGGCCGGCCGCTCTCGTGCCGCACCTGCGGGCGCCCGCCGGACGCCGTCGACAGCAGCCGCCGCCGCGCGGCGCGCTCCCCGTCCTCGTACGCCTCGATGGCGGCGGCGGCCAGCGCGACCGCGGAGTGCCGGTGCGAGACGAGCCCGCCCTCGGCCCGGACGCGGTCGATCCAGCCGGTGTCGGCGGTGCCGCCGACCACCTCCGGCCGGTCGAGCAGGTCGAGCACGAAGCTCTTGTTCGTCGCGCCGCCCTCGATGATCACCGTGGTCTGCGCCATCGCGCGGCGCAGCCGGCCGAGCGCCTCGTCCCGGTCCCGGCCGTAGGCGATGATCTTGGCGATCATCGAGTCGAAGTCGGCGGGGATGGTGTCGCCCTCCCGGACGCCGGTGTCCACCCGGATGCCCGGCCCGGCGGGCAGGGCCAGCCGGGCGATGCGGCCGGGCGCGGGCGCGAAGTCGCGGTCGGGGTCCTCGGCGTTCAGCCGGGCCTCGATGGCGTGCCCGCGCTCCGCGGGCGGCGCGCCTTCGAGCCGTCCGCCGGACGCCACGTGCAGCTGCGCCCTGACCAGGTCGAACCCGGTGGTCGACTCGGTGATCGGGTGCTCGACCTGGAGCCGGGTGTTGACCTCCAGGAACGCGAACAGCCCGTCGCCGGGGTGGTAGAGGAACTCGACGGTCGCCGCGCCCCGGTAGCCGACCGCGACGGCGAGCCGCTCGGCCGACGCCTTCAGCTCGGCGGCCTGCTCGGGCCGCAGCACCGGCGACGCCGACTCCTCGATGACCTTCTGGTTGCGGCGCTGCACCGAGCAGTCGCGGACGCCGAGCGCCCACGCGGTCTCCCCGTCGGCGATCACCTGGACCTCGACGTGCCGGGCCCCGGTGACCAGGCGCTCCAGGAACACCACGCCGCTGCCGAACGCCCGCGCGGCCTCCTGGCTGGTGCGCTCGTAGGCGTCCGCCAGCTCGGCCTCGCTCGTGATCACGCGGATGCCGCGCCCGCCGCCGCCGGCGGTCGCCTTCAGCATCAGCGGGTAGCCGATCCGCGTCGCGGCCTCCAGCGCGGCGTCCAGCGTCTCGACCGCGCCGCGGCTCCACGGCGCGACCGGCACGCCGACCTCCTCGGCGATCAGCTTCGCGCCGATCTTGTCGCCGAGCCTGCGCATCGCGTCCGCGCTCGGCCCGACGAACGTGACGCCGGCCCTCTCGCACAGCTCGGCGAACGCCGGGTCCTCCGCGACGAAGCCCCAGCCGACCCACGCGGCGTCGGCCCCGGTCTCCACGAGCGCGCGCTCCAGCACCTCCATGTCGAGGTACGGGCGGGCGGACGCGGGTCCGAGGTCGTAGGCGATGTCGGCCTCCCGCACGAACGTCGCCGCCCGGTCGACATCGGTGTGCAGGGCGACGGTCTCGATCCTCGTCCCGGTCTCCGCGGCGATGTCCCGCACGGCGTGGATGAGCCGCATGGCGGCCTCACCCCGGTTGACGATGGCGACACGACTGAACACCCGACCGAGCCCTCCTGTAGACCAGTGCGCACGCCCTCGGACGGCGACCCCGACGGTGCCACCTTTCCGCCTACCGGCCCGTAGCGCCATGTCGCAGACATCGCATGCTGGGCGGCTGGAGTTGTGGGAATCGTGCAAAGCCGCGACCGGTCGCGGGCACTCGGCGATACGGAGCGCGACGACGGCGAACTCGTCGGTGCCGGTGGTGGGGCGGCCCGCGCGGATGCCGTCGCCCGGGCGGCGGCGATGTGTCCGCGAGCCCGGACCGGGCAGCCTGGGAGCGTGGAGCCGCTGCTGACGTTCGGGCACGGCACCGCGGGCCGCGCGGAGCTGGCGCCGCTCCTGCGCGGCGCCGGGGTGCGCCGCGCGGTGGACGTGCGCACCGCCCCCGGCAGCCGCCGCAACCCCGACGTGCGGCGCGACGCCCTGGCGGAATGGCTGCCGGCGGAGGGCGTCGGCTACCGCTGGGAGAAGCGGCTCGGCGGTTTCCGGCGGGCCGCGCCGGACTCGCCGGACACGTTCTGGCGTAACGACTCCTTCCGCGGGTACGCCGGGTACAGCCGTGGTCCCGAGTTCCTGGCCGCCATGGACGAGCTGCTCCGCGAGGCCGGGTCCGCCCGGACGGCCGTGATGTGCAGCGAGTCGGTGTGGTGGCGCTGCCACCGCAGGATCATCGCCGACTTCGCCGTGCTGGCCCGCGGCCGCCCCGTTCTGCACCTCGCCCACGACGGCCGCCTCACCGAGCATCCCCCCACGTCCGGAGCGCGCCTCCGCGACGACGGGCTGCTCGTCTACGACGGAGAGTGACGCCGCCCGTCCGGCCCTCGCGCCGCGGCCAGGGAGGCGGCCAGGGACCCACCCTGGTGCCCTCCCGTCCCCCGTCCGGGGACGGTTGGGCCATGGCCTCCGGAAAAAAGTTCGGGGGAGCTGTCACAGGACGCGGGGCCGTCCTGTCTTTGATGGCAGCCGGACGGCAACGGACGCCCGGCGAACAGGAGGTGGCGGAATGAAGATCGTGGTTATCGGCGGGACCGGCCTGATCGGGTCGAAACTGGTGGCGAAACTGGGCGAGCACGGCCATGAGGCGGTGCCCGCGTCCCCGAACACCGGTGTGAACACCCTGACGGGGGAGGGCCTCGCGGACGTCCTGGCGGGGGCGTCGGTGGTGGTGGACGTGGCGAACTCGCCGTCGTTCGAGGACGCCGCCGTCCTCGAGTTCTTCGAGACCTCGACGGGCAACCTGCTCGCCGCCGAGGCCGCCGCGGGCGTCGGGCACCACGTCGGGATCTCGATCGTGGGGACCGAGCGGCCGCCCGAGCGCGGCTACTTCCGCGCGAAGATCGCCCAGGAGGACCTGATCCGGAAGTCGTCCGTCCCGTACTCGCTCGTGCACGCGACGCAGTTCTTCGAGTTCACGCGGGCCATCGCCGACGAGGCCACCGACGGGAACACCGTGCGGCTGGCGCCGGTGCTGTACCAGCCCATCGCCGGGGACGACGTCGCCGCGCAGCTCGGCAAGGTCGCGGTGGGCCCGCCGCTGAACGGCCGGATCGACATCGCCGGGCCGGAGCGGTTCCGGATGGACGAGTTCTTCCGGGACGCGCTGGCGTCCTGGAACGACCCCCGCGAGGTGGTCGCGGACCCGCACGCGCACTACTTCGGGGCCGAGGTCGTGGAGGACAGCCTGGTCCCGGTCGGGGACGCCGTCCTCGGCGCCGTCCGCTACGGCGAGTGGCCGGGCCGCGTCCCGGCCGCGAAGTAGCGCACCGAGGCGACGGGGGGCCGCCGTGACCGCGTCCGCGATGGTCGCCGAGTTCGATGACGTCGCCGGCTGGACGGCGGAGGCCGTGGAGCTGCTGGGGGAGCGGCACGCCATCCCGGCCGCGTGCCGCGGCAGCGCGAGCCCGGCGGCGCTGGCCTGGCTGGCGGAGGCGTGCGAGCTGTCGGCCGGTACCACGCTGCTGGACGTCGGCGCCGGGGCGGGCGGCCCGGCGGCCTGGGCGGCCGAGCGGTTCGGGGTGCGGCCGATCCTGGTGGAGCGGATGCCGGCCGCGTGCCGGGCCGCCGCGCGCCTGTTCGGGCTGCCGGTGATCACCGCGGACGGGGCGCGCATCCCGCTCCGCACCGGGTCGGCCGACGCCGCGTGGTGCCTGGGGGTGCTGGACACCGTCCGGGACAAGGCGGCGGTGCTCGGCGAGATCAAGCGGGTCCTGGCGCCCGGCGGGTCGCTGGGCCTCCTGGTGGTCGTCGCCCGGAGCCCGCGGGTCCGCGCGGCTCCGGACGGGAACCACTTCCCCACGCAGCGGGAGCTCGCCGCGCTGCTCGACGCCGCCGGGTTCGACCTCGTCGAGCAGATCGACCGGCCGGGCAGCGCGCCGCTCGCGTGGTCCCGGCGCGCCGAGCAGGTCGCGGCGGTCGTGGCCGCCCGGCACCGCGGCGACCGCGCCTACGCGCTGGCGGCCGGCCAGGGCGAGCGCCTCGCCCGCCTGCTCGCCTCCGGCCGCCTGTCGATGCAGCTGGTCCACGCCGTCAGCCGCCCGGTCCGCCGGGCGTCCAACACGCAAGGAGAAGGAATGAACGAGCACGGCGACGGCGGGTTCGAGATCGAACTCGAAGTCGAGATCGAGGCCGAACTGACCCTGGTCGAGTCGAGCCGCGCCGGAGAGGCCGCCGAGAGCCCGGCCGCGGAATGGCTGTTCGACCCGACGGACGCCGAGCGCGACGAGGTCGGCCTCCGCAACCTCCTCGGCGCCGCGGAGGCACTGGAGGGCGAGCATGAGTGACGCGCGGGCCGCGACCGCGGCCGCCCGCCCCGTGCGGATCACGACCCTCGAAGGGCTCCGCGAGCACCTCCAGTGGGCGATCGAACTGGAGCACGCGACCCTGCCGCCGTATCTGTGCGCGCTCTACTCCCTCGACCCGGAGCGCAATCCCGAGGCCGTCCAGGTGGTGGGCAGCGTCTTCGCCGAGGAGATGCTCCATCTGGCGCTGGCGGCGAACCTGCTCAACGCGGTCGGCGGCCGGCCCCGGCTGGACGTCCCGGAGATGCTGCCGCCGCATCCCCGGCCGCTGCCGCACGGCGACCGCTCCCTGGAGCTGTCCCTCGTCCCGTTCGGCGCGGAGGCGATCGAGACGTTCCTGCGGATCGAGAGGCCGGCCCCGCCCGGCGCGCCGGCGGAGGACGACGGCTACGAGACCATCGGGCAGTTCTACCAGGCGGTCGCGGACGGGCTGCGGCATGTGTGCGACCGGTTCGGCGAGGACGCGGTGTTCTCCGGCGACCCCGCCCGCCAGGTGACGTCCGCGCACTTCCGCAACAGCGCGGGGCGGCTGTTCCCGGTCGGCGGCCTGGCGTCGGCGCTCGCCGCGCTGGAGGAGATCGTCGAGCAGGGCGAGGGCACCGCCCGCGGCGAGGTCTGGGACGGCGACCGCGACGTCTTCCACCCGGAGCGGGACGAGGTCGCGCACTACTACCGCTTCCAGGAGCTGAAGGCGGGACGGCGCTACCGGCGCGGGGACACCCCCGAATCCGGGCCGACCGGCGAACCGGTCCACGTGGACTTCGAAGGCGTGCATCCGATGCGGCGCAATCCGCGGCGGGCCGACCACGCCCCCGGCAGCGCCGTCCGCACCGCCCAGGAGGAGTTCGACCGCACCTACTGCGCCGTCCTCCACCTGCTCGACCGGACGTTCGACGGCAGCCCGTCCCTCCTTTCGGTGGCGATCGGCACCATGTACGCGCTGAAGGCGCAGGCCGAGGCCCTGATGCGCATGCCCTGCGGGGACGGCACGACCGCCGGCCCGGCCTTCGAGTACGTGCCGCCCGAGTCGCGCGGCTGGAGCAGCGGGGAGGGGCGGCGCGTCGTCGTGCTCCGCGACGGCCCGTACGTCGTGTACGGCGGCGTCCCGCTCCGCCGCAAGCGCAAGATCGTCTCGGCGGAGAACGACGCGCTGACCTGGCGGACGGGCGACGACCTGCCCACCGAGGACGTCTACGCGCTGTGCCGCTGCGGGCATTCGGGCTCCAAGCCCTTCTGCGACGGCACGCACGCCCTGATCGGTTTCGACGGGACGGAGGCCGCCCCCCTCCGCCCGTACGGGGAGTTGCAGCACGTCCACGACGGGGAGGGCGTCTCGGCGCAGCGGGTCGGCGAGCTGTGCGTCCACGCCGCGTTCTGCATCGGGCGCACCAGGCCGATCGCCGCGATGCTCGCCGACGCCGGGGACAGCGACGTGCGCTCCGACATCATGGGGCGGATCGACCACTGCCCCTCCGGGTCGTACAGCTACGCCCTGGAGCGCGGCGGCGAGACGATCGAGGCCGACCTGCCCGAGGCCGTCTCCGTCCTGGCGGAGGAGGACGGCCTGGCGAGCGCGCTGTGGGTGACCGGCGGAGTGCCGGTGCACCGGGCGGACGGCCGGCCGATGGAGACCCGCAACCGCATGACGCTGTGCCGCTGCGGCCACTCGGCGAACAAGCCGCTGTGCGACGGCGCCCACCGGGAGATCGGTTTCCGTGACGAGCGCGCACCGTAGCGGGGACGCGCCGGCGCGGGGCGGCGGGATCCGGATCCGGGTGCGGATGAGCGCGCGCCCGATCGACGAGCCGCACCGCGCCGCGAGCCCGCTGGAGCTGCTCTTCGACCTGACCTTCGTGGTCGCGATCGCGGCCGCCACCGCGGGGCTCGCGCACGACATCGCCGCCGGGCACGGCGCGGACGGGCTCGTCCCGTTCCTCCTGGTCTTCTTCGCGATCTGGTGGGCCTGGATGAACTTCACCTGGTTCGCCTCGTCCTACGACACCGACGACGTCGCGTACCGGCTGCTGACCATGGTGCAGATGGCGGGGGTGCTCGTCCTCGCCGCGGGCGTGCCGGCCGCGCTCGACCACTCCGACTACCGGGCCGTCACGTTCGGCTACCTCGTCATGAGGGTCGGCCTCGGCGCGCAGTGGGTGCGGGCCGGCGTCGAGGACCGGGCGGGCCGCCGCACCGCGCTGCGCTACGCCGCCGGCATCGGCGCCCTCCAGGCGGGGTGGCTGCTGCGCCTGCTGCTCGCCGAGACCGGCGCCCTCCCGCCGGACGCGCAGGTCCCGTCGTTCGTGGCGCTGGCCGTCCTCGAACTGGCCGTGCCGCCCTGGGCGGAGCGGGCGGAGCCGACCAACTGGCACCCGCACCACATCGCCGAGCGGTACGGCCTCTTCACGATCATCGTGCTCGGCGAGAGCGTCCTCGCCGCGACCCGGGGCGTCGCGGCGGCGCTGGAGAAGTCGGAGATCAGCAGCCCGTTCCTCGTCATCGCCGTGTCCGGCCTCGTCGTGCTGTTCGCCCTCTGGTGGCTCTACTTCCTGGCGCCGGCGGGCGAGGGGCTCAGCGACCGCCGGCACCGCTCCTACCTGTGGGGGTACGGCCACTACGGCATCTTCGCGTCCCTCGCGGCGCTCGGCGCCGGGCTGGAGGTCGCGGTCGAGCAGACCGGGCACGGCCCGCACGCCTCGGCCCTTGCGGTCTGCTACGCCGTGGCGATCCCGCTGAGCGTGTACCTGGGCCTGCTCTGGCTCGTCCACGCGTCGATCGTGGCGGAGCCGCTCGCCCATCCCGTCGCGGTCGCGGCGTGCATCACCGTCGTCCTGCTGCTCCCGTCGGCGGCGCCGCACGTCGGGGTGGCCGCGGTGATCGCCGCGCTCGCCGGGATATGCGTGCTGCTGACCGCCTGCACCATCGCGTCCAGGAACGCGCGGAGCGGGGCGGGGGGCCGGGAGCGGCCCGCCGGTTAGAACGCGGGCGCATCCCGGTGTTGGGATGCGCCCGCGGTTCCGATGGAATGGGGGAGCAGGACGCCCGCTCAACGCATTCCGGCAGGAGCCCACATGAGCCGTGACCCCGGCGCGCCGATCCCGTCCACGCCGCGGGCGGCCGGCGGCACCCCGGAGGCGGAGGCGGGCGGCGGCCGGTCGCGGGGCGTCCTGGTCAGGCTGCTGGTCCTGGGCGCGGTCCTGCTCGGGCTCGGGGTGCTGGTGGCGCTGACCGGTGAGGCGCTGTGGGACGACGTCAGCGGCTGGGTCGAATCGCTCGGCATGTGGGGTCCGCCGGTCTTCGCGCTGTGCTACGTGGTGGCGGTGACCGCGCTGGTGCCCGGCTCGGTGCTGAACGCGTCGGCCGGGGCGCTCTTCGGCGTCGCCGTGGGGACGCTCGCGGTGCTCGCGGGGGCCACGGCGGGCGCGGCGCTCTCCTTCGCCCTGGCCAGGGCCCTGGGGCGGCCCGCCGTGGCCCGCTACGCCGGGAAGGGGCGGCTGGCCCGCCTGGACGCCCACCTGTCGCGCCGGGCCTTCGAGTCCGTCCTGGTCCTGCGCGTGGCGTCGGTGTTCCCGTTCGGCGCGGTGAACTACGGGGCCGGGGTCGCCGGTGTGCGGTTCGCGCCCTACATCGCCGGGACCGCGCTCGGGATCGTGCCCGGCACGCTCGTCTACACCGGGCTCGGCGACGCGCTGCGCGAGCCCGGCTCCCCGCTGGTGTGGATCGCGCCGGTGGGGCTCGTGGCGCTCAGCGCGTTCAGCTGGTGGGCGGCGCGGCTCGTCCGCTCGTCTGCGTCCGGGAAGGACACGTCCCCGGAGGACGCGCCCGCCGGCTGAGCCGCGTCGCCGGCGGTCGCGGCGTGCGTCCCGCCGGTCAGTCCTCGCTCCAGCCGTGCTTGCGGGCGAAGGTGAGCAGGCTCTCGCGCAGCTTGACCAGGTGCGCCCCGGTCAGCTCCGGGGCGGTGTCGAGGATCAGCTCGGTCAGCTCGATGCGCAGTTCCGTCGTGGTGAGGACGTCGCAGAGGCCCTCGTCGTCGGCCGCGGGGACCCGGGCGGGGCCGGCCGGGGCGGGGCGGTCGCCGATGACGCTGACGTCGAACGCCTTCAGCCCCCGCTCGCCGTCGATGAGCTCGTATTCGACCGACGTTCCCGTCGTGATCAGAGTTTTGTCGTCGTTCAGGTCGTTCACGTGAACGAAGACATCGGGACCGCCCTCATCGGGGGTGATGAATCCGTAACCGCGAACTTCGTCGAACCGCGCGATCCTGCCCACATGTACCACGACGACATCCTTCACCGAACGCACCTGCACCAGCTGCCGCCGAAATGCGCGGAGAGATCACGATCGCGCCGCGCCGTCCCGGCCTTCGGTCCCAGAGTAGCCAAAGAGCGGCCCGGCGTGCGCGGATGGCAATTCCGCCCGAATTAGCCGGTCCGGACGGTACGGGGCCAGGGCCGCCTCCCCGTCGCGGAGATCGGCGGCGATCAGGTCGGCGAGATGCGGGCCCAGGGTGATGCCGCTGTGGGTCACGGCAGTGTAGAGGCCGGGGCGGTGCCGGCCGACGAGCGGGCGTCCGTCCGCGGGGAGCGGCCGGACGCAGCGCCGGACCGCCTCGATCCCGGCGGTGAGGGCGGGGAGGAGCGCGCGGGCGCGGTCGAGCAGCTCGGCGGCGCGGGCGTCGAGTTCGGCCGGCGTGGTGGCGAGGTCGGTGGCGTCGTCCAGGTCGGCGGCCTCCAGCACGAGCCCCTGCCCGGGGGCGGGACGCATGTCGAGGCGGGGGGAGTGGACGAGGCCGTTGACCAGCCCGGGGGCCGGCGCGGTGACGGCGGTGAGGCCGGGGGCGGACGACCCCGGCGCCTCGGCGTCCACCAGGGGCAGGTCGATGCCGGCGGTCGCGAGCAGGGCGGCGCTGTGCCGGCCCGCCGCGCAGATCGTGAGGTCGGCGGCCAGGTCGTCGCCGGTGCCGAGCCGGACGCCGGTGACGTGCTCGCCGCGCAGGTCGAGCCGGTCCGCGCGGACCCCGGTGAGGATCCGCGCGCCGGCGTCGCGGGCGCGGCCGATCAGGGCGGCCACGGCGTCCGGGCCGTGGACGTAGCCCTCGCCGGGGTAGTGCGCGATGACCGCTCCGGCGGCGGGGCGCAGCGCCGGTTCGATGCCGCGCAGCCGGCCGGCCGTGATCAGCTCGGCCGGGTAGCCGAGCGCGGCCAGCCGCGCGACCCGGTCGCTCAGCAGGGACGCGACCGGCTCGGCGTCGGCCCAGGCGGTGTTGCCCGAGACGCGGAACCAGCCGGGGTCGCCGAACTCGCCGGCCAGCCGCCGCCAGGCGCCGAGGGCGGCGACGCGCAGGGAATGGTAGGCGGGGTCGCCCGGATCGTTGGCGTTGAGCCACCCGAAGCTCCCGCCGGAGGCGCCCGAGCCGGGCCGGTCCTGTTCGACCAGGGTCACTTCGGCGGCGTCCGCCCCGCCGGCGAGCCGGGCGGCCAGCGCGGCGCCGACGATGCCGCCGCCGATGATGACGATGCGCACGCCTCCCAGGATCGCAGGCCCGCCGCCGCCTGGCCATCCCTCTCCGGCCGTCCGGCGGCACCGGTCGCCCGTGTTCCCACGTGTTCCCACAGAGACGGCTGTGAGAAATGCGCCCCGGGCAGGCTCCGTGCCGCTAGGCGGCGGCGGTGCGGCCGATGCGGACCCGCCAGGTCTCCGGCCCCTCCTCCAGGTAGTCCCAGGTGAACGCGCCGTCGTGCTCGGCGGCGAACTGGTAGTACAGCGGCTTGGGGTCGTGGTCGTTGACGAGCACGAACGCCTCCCCGCCGCCGAGCGAGGCCCACGTCTCGAAGATCAGCTCGTGCCGGCGCGCGGGCGCCTCGGTGCGGACGTCGAGCGGGCGGTCCCCAGCGGTCATGGCGGTCTCCTTCACTCTATTTGCCCAGGGTCAGATTGTTTATACAGGGAGGCTAGTGCAAAATAGGGGGCGCGACAACGTGACCGAGGAGGCCCGTCGTGACCTATGTGATCGGTGAGCCCTGCATCGACGTGATGGACCGCGCCTGCGTCGACGAGTGCCCGGTGGACTGCATCTACGAGGGGGAGCGCTCGCTCTACATCCATCCGGACGAGTGCGTCGACTGCGGCGCGTGCGAGCCGGTCTGCCCGGTGGAGGCGATCTACTACGAGGACGACCTCCCCGCCGCGCTGGAGCCCTACCGGGACGACAACGCGCGGTTCTTCGCCGAGGCGCTGCCGGGCCGGGACGCCCCGCTCGACACGCCCGGCGGCGCCGCCAAGCTCGGTGCGCTCGGCGTCGACACCCCTCTGGTCGCCGCCCATCCGAAATCCGAGGAGGCCGCCCGGAATGATTGAACGGTGAACCGTTAAGCACAGTTAAGTTGATCTTGAGGTGCGCGTCTCCGTATGGTCGTTCGTGATCGACGACGTCCATCCCCTCGGGGGAACGGGAGAGATCACGTGAAGCAGCGGATGAGTCGAATCCTGGCGACGGGCACGGCCGCGGTATCCCTGGCCGGACTCGGCACGCTGGCGCTGGCGGGTCCCGCCAACGCCACCGACACCAAGTGCGCGACCAGCTCGAAGGAGTACCCGACCAACGGCTACAACGCCGACATCAAGGTCGAGCTCTGCATCAGCCGCAACTGGGGCGGCCCAGGGGGCAGCAACAGCTACAAGTGGGCCTGGGCGAAGGTCACCTGGGGCGACTCGGGCGCGGGCAAGTTCGAGAACTTCGACGTCCAGGTCCGGATCGAGCAGAACGACGCGGACGTCAAGACCCGGACCTGCGACTTCACCTCGGCGGTCAACGGCAGCACCTCGGGCTCCAAGACGTGCCGGCTGCCCAGCTCCGGCTCGTACGTGAACATCAGCGGCAACACCGCCGACGGGCACGTCGTCGCCAACGTCAACGACGACGGCGAGGGGAACCACACCTGGGGGCTGCAGGGCACCGCGAAGATCTGAGCCGTCCCGGACGGCGTGCGCCCGGCTCCGCGAAACCGCCGCCCGCGTGGGGGCCGCCCTCAGCGCGTGACCCCCGGCAGGCGGTCCCCGGCCTGTTTGCGGAGCGTGCTCCCGGGTACCGGGCGATGCGTCGATCGGCGGCCAGGTCGATCGGCGTTTCGGGGGAGGACGAGCGGTGGGGATTCCGGGGGCGTCCCTGGCCAAGGCCGTGCTGGACGTGCCGGAGGCGGCGTCGGCGCTGGCCGCGCGGGGGGCGAGGGCCGGAGCGCGGACCGCCGCCGCGGGCGTGCGGACCACCGTCGGAACCGCCCTGGAAGCCGGCGTGCGGGGCACGCGCGAGCTGTACGCGAGCCTGGAGCGCGCGGAAGCGGCGCTGAGCCGTGCGGACGGCGGCGGGCGGGCGGAACCCGACGCTGGCCCCGTCCCGGTCCTCGGAGCGGGCCCCGTCCCGGTTTCCGCGGTGCGCGGCGCGGCGGGGGAGGGGACGCGCCGCACCTCCCGCGCGGCCGGCGCGCTGGCGGTCCTCGCCGCAGGAGGGCCGGGACGCCGCGTGTGGTCCCACCGCGGACGGGCGCACATCCAGGTGAACGGACTGTCGGGCGGCGGGCCGCGGCACCGGCGGTACGTGCGGACGCTGACGGAGGCCCTGCGCCGGCTGGACGGCGTGAACTGGGCGGAGGTCAACGCGGTCACCGGCAGCATCCTCGTGGCCTACGCCGAGCACGAGGTGGACCTGGGAACACTGGTGGCGGCGGTCCAGGACGTCGAGGACGCCCACCACGCGGTCCGGTCCCCCGAGGGCGCGCACGTGCGGCCGCCCGACGACGAGATGGCGTGGACGGCGGCGGCGTCGGCCCTCGTCGCGGACTGCGCCGGGATGGCCGGCGCCGTGGCCGGCCGGCTGCTGGGCCTCCCGCCGGCGCCCAGCCCGGTCAGGGCAGCGGTGTCGGCCGCCGACTCGCTGCCGCCGGTGCGGGCCGGGTTGCACCGGCGGCTGGGCGAACCGCGCGCGGAGGCCCTCCTCGGGCTGGCCAACGCGATCGTCCAGGGGGCCGGGCAGGAGGTCGCGCCGCTGGCCGCCGACGCCGCGCACCGGGCCTTCCAGCTGTACGAGATCGCCGCGCGCCGGAAGGCGTGGCGGCTGCGCGAACCGCAGCTCGCGGCGGCCGGGCGGCAGCCGCAGGAGTGCGGCGTCCGCGCCGAGCGGCCGTGCCCGCTGCCGGACGGCCCGGTGGAGAAGGCCACGAACCGGACGGCGCTGGGCCATCTGCTCGGCGGCGCCGGCGTCCTCGCGGCCACCCGGGACGCGTCCGCCGCGGCCGACCTGCTGCTCGCGACGGTGCCCAAGGCGGCGCGGCTCGGCCGGGACGCGTTCGCCGCGGTGCTGGCGCACGACCTGGCGCGCCGCGGCACCGTGGTGCTGGACCCGGCCGCCCTGCGCCGGCTGGACCGGGTCAGCGCGGTGGTCGTCGACTCCGCCGTGCTGTGCGACGGGGAGCCGCGGCTGCTGTCGGCGGTCGCCACCGCCGACGGCATGGACGACGCGGACGTGTGGCGCGCGGCCGGGACGGCCCTGGCCGGGCTCGGCGCCGCCGACCTGGACGGGCCCGGCCCCTGGCCCGCCGGCCGGGACGAGCCGGAGTGGCGGCTGGCGCGGGCGGCGGAGGCGCCGTCCGGCGGCGTCGCCGACCCCGACGGGATCGCGCTCGACCTGTCCGGCGACCGCGGCCCGGTGGGCCGCGTACGGGTCGGCCTCTCGCTCGATCCGCTGGCGGAGGCGCTGCTGTCGGCGGCGCACCAGGCGGCCGGCGTGGTCGTCCTGACCGAGCACGCGGGCACGCGGGAACTGGTCGCCTGGAGCGACGACACCCCGGTGCCGGCCGCCGCCATGGCCGAGTCGGTGCGGGCGCTGCAACGCGACGGCCACGTCGTGCTGGCCGTCTGCGGCGGGCGGGCGGAGGCGCTCGACGCGGCCGACGTCGGGGTGGGCGTGCTGAACGGCGACGGCCGGACCGGCTGGTGCGCCGACCTCGTGTGCGGGCCGGGCCTCGCCGAGGCGTGGCGGCTCCTGACGGCCGTCGGGCCCGCGCGGCGGGCCGGCGAACGGGCCGCGGAGCTGTCGCTCAGCGCGTCGGCGCTGGGCGCGCTGCTCATCGCGGGACGCCCCGCGCCGCGCCGCGGCCCGCTGCGCCGGGCGGCCGGGTCCTGGCGGGACGTGCCGCCGGTGCACGCCGCGTCCATCACGGCGATGCTCGCGAACGCGCTGAGCGCCAGGCGGCTGGCCCGCCGGCCCCTGCCGCCGCCGGTCGTCCACGACGCCTGGCACGCCGTCACCGCCGAGGAGGCGTTCCGGCGGCTGTCCCGCGCCGCCGGCGGCGCCGGGCCCGCGGGCGCCGCCGCGCTGAGGGCCAGGATGGCGGACGTGCCGCTGGTGCGCCGCGCGGTGCTGCGGCCGGCCGGCGCGGGCGCGCGCCTGGCCGCCGCGGTGCGGCAGGAACTCGACGACCCGCTCACCCCCGTCCTCGCGCTGGGCGCGGCGGCCTCCGCGGTGGTGGGGTCCAGTGTGGACGCGCTGCTGGTCGGCGGCGTCATGGCGGGCAACGCCCTCATCGGGGGCGCGCAGCGGATGCGGGCGGAGAAGGCGCTGGGCGAACTGCTCCTCGGGCAGCAGGTCCGGGCCCGCCGGGTGCGGCCCGAGGCCGTCCCGTCCCGCCGGCCGGACGCGGGCCCGGAGGCGTTCGCGAGGCTGCGCACCGCCGCCACCGAGCAGGTCACGGCCGGACGGCTGCGGCCCGGCGACGTGATCCTGCTGCGCTCGGAGGACGTCGCGCCGGCGGACGCCCGCCTGCTGTGGTCCGAGTCGCTGGAGGTCGACGAGGCGACGCTCACCGGCGAGTCCGTGCCCGTCGACAAGAGCGTCGAGCCGTCGCCCGGCGCGGACCCGGCCGACCGGCACTGCATCGTCTACGAGGGGACCACCGTCGTCGCCGGCACGGCGGTCGCCCTCGTCGTCGCCACCGGGGAGGCCACCGAGGCCGGGCGGGCCGCCACCTTGGCCGGGACGGCGGACGGCTCGTCCAGCATGCAGGCCCGCCTCGCCGAACTCACCCGGCAGGCGCTGCCCGCCACCGCGCTCGGCGGCGCGGCCGTCACCGGGCTCGGCATGCTGCGCGGGCTGCCGCTGCGCCGGGCCCTCGGCTCCGGGGTCGCGGTCGCCGTCGCCGCCGTCCCCGAGGGGCTGCCGCTGGTCGCCACCGTCTCCCAGCTCGCGGCCGCGCGGCGGCTGTCGCGGCTCGGGGTCCTGGTCCGCTCCACCCGCGCGCTCGAAGCGCTGGGACGGGTCGACACCCTGTGCTTCGACAAGACCGGCACCCTCACCGAGGGCAGGCTCCGCGTGGTCCGCGCCGCCGGTCCGGCCGGGCCGCTCCCGCTCACCGGCGACGACGGGCGGCGCATCCTGCGGGTCGCGGCGCGGGCCTGCCCCCGGCAGGGCGGGCAGGTCGCGCACGCCACCGACCAGGCCGTGCTCGACCGCGCCGCCGACCTCCCGCCCGACACCCGCTGGACGCTCGGCGAGGAACTGCCCTTCGAGGCCACCCGCGGATTCTCCGCCTCGCTCGGCCGCGACGGCGACCGGGCCGTCATCGCGGTCAAGGGCGCGCCCGAGGTCCTGCTCGCCGAATGCGCCCGGGTCCGCGCCGGGCGGCGCTCCGAACCGCTCACCGCGGCCGGGCGCCGCACGGCCGCCGCGACCGTGCGGCGCCTGGCCGGGCGCGGCCTGCGCGTCCTCGCCATCGCCGAGCGCCCCGTCGACGACGCCGGACGGGTCCGCGGCCGGATCGCCGACCACATCGGGGACCTCACGCTCCTCGGCTTCGTCGGCATCGCCGACACCCCGCGGCCGACGGCGGAGGAGGCGGTGCAGCGGCTCGGCGACGCGGGCGTGCGGACCACCATGATCACCGGGGACCATCCGGCGACCGCCGCCGCGGTGGCCGCCGAACTCGGCATCCCCGGCGCCGACCGGGTCGTCACCGGGGCCGAGCTCGACGCCATGTCCGCGCCGGAGCGGACCAGGGCCGTCCAGCACGCCGCGGTCTTCGCCCGCGTCTCGCCCGCCCAGAAGGTGCGCATCGTGAAGGACCTGCGCAAGGCCGGGCGGGTGGTCGCGATGACCGGCGACGGCGCCAACGACGCCGCCGCGATCCGCCGCGCCGACGTCGGCATCGCCGTCGCCGGCCGCGGCTCCGGCGCCGCCCGCACCGCCGCGGACCTCGTCCTCACCGCGCCCGACACCGCCCTCATCCTGGACGCGCTGCGCGAGGGCCGCGCCCTGTGGCACAGCGTCCGCGACGCCGCCGCGATCCTCGTCGGCGGCAACGCCGGGGAGGTGTCCTTCACCGTCCTCGGGACGGCCCTCAGCGGGAACGCCCCGCTCAGCACCCGCCAGCTGCTCGTGGTGAACATGCTCACCGACATGCTCCCGGCGCTCGCGGTGGCCATCACGCCCGCGGACACCGCCCCCGGCTCCGCGGCCCCGATCCACGGGTTCACCGGCCGGGACACGCGCCGCGTCCTCGCCGTCCGAGGCACCGCCACGGCCGCCGCGGCCCTCCTGTCCTGGTACGCGGGCCGCCTGACGACCCTCGTCCCGGGCGGCCGTCGTCGCGCGTCGACGATGGGCCTGGCGGCCCTGGTCGGCGCCCAGCTCGGCCAGACCCTCATCGCCCGCTGGCGCAGCCCCCTCGTCCTCGCCACCAGCGCCGTCTCCGCCGCCGCCCTGTTCGCGATCATCGAGACCCCGGGCGTCAGCCAGTTCTTCGGCTGCACCCCACTGGGCCCCGGCGCATGGACGATAGTCACGGCCGCCGCCGCAGCGGCGACCCTGGGCGCCGCCCTGGCCCCGCACCTCTCACCGCCCGCCCCGGCGACGAACCAGAGCGGTTGACGCATCCTGCGGGCGAACGTGAACACCCCTGCGACCAGCAGCAACCCGGCGCCGATGACCTGCGGCGCGGTCGGCCGTTGGGCGGGCTCCTTGGCCAGGCATGCGGCGACCAGCCCGGCCAAGGGCTCGGGAAGCGTGCTGGTGTCGGGCCCGGCATGCAGGATGCGATGCATCACCGCGGGTACGGGTGTCGCCGAAAGGGGAACGGCCGGTCGCGGCGAACACGATGGTGGCTCCTCAGGCGAACATGTCCGTCCATGTGCCGGGCTCCTGGCCGCTCACTTGTTCGGGCACCATGTAGGCAGGGGTTCCGACGACCCCGCTCGTCATGGTGGAAGTGCCGTCGATGGCCTTGGCGATGCCGAAGCCGATGACTCGCGGGCCGTCCTCGCCCATCAGCACGTTCGGCGGCTTGAAGTCGCGGTGCACGACTCCGGCCTGGTGGATCGCCGCCAGCGCGGTGGCGGTGCCGATGGCCAGCCGCTGCAAAGCCGCACCCGTCCGCGGCCCCTCGTCATGGACGAGCTCGTACAAAGACGGGCCGGGCACGAGCTCGCTGACGATGCAGGGCCGATCGCCATGGATGTCGGCCTCCAGCACCCGGGCGGTACAGAACTCGGCGACCCTCTCCGCGAACCTCGACTCGCGCACGAACCGCTCGCGCGCCTTCGGATGACGTGCGACCTGAGCGCGCAGCAGCTTGACGGCCACCTCCCCGCCGTCCGGCCCGCGCCCGGCGTACACGACGCCCTGGCCGCCCTCCCCGAGACGGCCGGTCAACTCGTACCGTCCCAGCCGTTCGGAATCGTCGGGTTGCAGGTGAAAGAGCCATCGTCGTCTATTTGACCCTGCCCGGAGCCCTTGCCGAGCAGAGATCATCCACACTCGCCGCAGCCGCGATCTTGTTCCGGCACGACCACCGAGACCTGGCACTGGACGCCCTTCTCGACGGTACCTGTGGCCATCGAGGGTGCAGCCGACCGGCTCTCATGTCCATGACCCTGCCCAGCGGGGCACACAAACCGGTGAACGTTCGTGGTCGCCGCTAGACGGCCGGCTGGGATAGACCGGACAGGACGACGTCGATGGCCCGGGACAGGGTTTCGGGATGGGGTGGCATGGCCGCGGACGCCTGGGCCAGGCCGCGGAGGAGGAGATAGACCTCCTCGACGGTGGCGGAGGGGCGTACGGCGCCGCTGTTCTGTGCCTGGCGGAGTACCTCGCTGACGGCTGACTTCAGGCGGTCCGAGGCATTGACGGCGGCGGGGGAGGGCTTCGCGGGCAGCAGCGTGCCCAGGGCGAGTTTGGTGCCCCCCGTTTCGATCATCGTGCGAAGCAGGGTGCGCCAGCCTGTCGCGGGGTCCGGGGCTGCGGCGATGGCGAGGGCCTCGCGGGTGAGGCGGTCGAAGTGCCGCAGCAGGGTCGCCTCGATCAACTCCTCCTTGGTGGGGAAATGGCGGAAGACGGTGGCGTGGCCGACGCCGGCCCGCCGGGCGACCTCCTCGGTCGATCCGGCCGCACCCCGGCCGCCGAAGACCTCCTCGGCGGCGGCCAGGATTCGCTCCCGGTTCTCTCGGGCGTCTTGGCGCATCGGGTCCCTTCCCGCAGTTTCAGTAGGACTTTAACCGGAGTAGATACTTCGGTACACTTACCGAAGTCTGGACTTCGTTTATTTCTGGAGGATGCTGTGCCGTCTTCACCAGCCGATGTCGTCCGTGCCGTCGCCGAAGGGGTCGGCCGTGTGATGGCCGGTGGTCTGAGCAAGGAGGAGAAGGAGGCGGAGTTCGATCGTCTCGCGAGTTTGTACGCTGCGGAGACCGACGTCCGGCATCCGTTCGCGCCGCTGGGCGACGTTCCCCTGCGAACCCGTGCCGAGCTGCGGCACCACTTCTCCGACGGGCCGGCCCGGGAGGTGGAAAGGTTCGAGCCGGTGGGCCGGATCCACGAGACCGCCGATCCCGAGGTGGTCATCTACGAGTTCAGCTACGTCGGCTCGGTGGACGGCAGGGACTTCGCGGTGCCGTGCATCTTCGTTGTCCGGGTGCGGGACGGAGTCATCGTCGAGTCGCGCGACTACGTCGATCATGTGGGCATGGCCCGGGCCATCGGCCGGCTCGACGAGCTGGCCGCCGCGCTCTCCGCCTGAGCAGGTGGCGGTGGCCTGGTCCGGGGGCTCGGGGTCAGGCCGGTCGCGCCGACGCCGTTCCTTTCAACGCACCCGCACTCTCCGCGCTGCGGGACCCAGGTCCCGTCCGTCCAGCATTTCGATGCCGGTCACGGCTGTTGCGGTCGTATCCAGGCTGAGCCAGATCGATTCCTCGCCGTTGCGCTGAAGCTGGATCATGAGGGAACCCGACGACCCAAGCGGCGCGGTCAAGAGATTGGCGCAGGTAGGACTGCACGTGCACGGGCCCAGGAACGGCAAATCTGCGATCGTGTCAGCGAGCGGCTCACCGTCGGCTGCCAGCAACTCAACGATATCGGCCACGAGCTCGGGGAAGACGTCCACCGCGCGATCTGAAGATCGTCTCGATGAGGGCCTCCGGGTCAGGGGCGTTGACGATCCTCCATCGCGTCCCGCCGGGGACGAGCGCCCACCACTCCTCGGTGTAGGTGCCCCACCAGCAGATGACGCCGGAGCGGTCTTGCAGGTCGGCGATCGTCGCCGCGTGGGGCTGGTCCGGGTGGGGACGAAGGATGGGGCGCTCCTCGCCTGTCCTCTCGCGCCGGTGGGTCCGGGCGGCGAGGACGGCCGCCACGTACGGGGTGAGGATCCGAGTGATCTGCTCGGCCGCGCGGATCGGCTTGGTGTGCGGGGCCAAGTCCTCGCCCGTGCTCGACCGGTACCACCAGACATCGGGCGTCGTTCCGGGGACGAGCGTGATGCTCTCGCCGAAGTCAGGGACGGCGGGGTCGAACACGCGGAGGAGCGGGCACGGGCCGTCGTAGCGCGGGACGGCCTTCCAGCCTTCCTGGATGACTTCTTGGGCAAGCCGGTCAAGATGGACGACCGGGACGCGAGATGCCGGACTGGTCGGGACAGGCGCGCCGGGCCCCGTGGCCGGTAGCGGCGATCTGCGCCGCCGCGCTCCGCGTGTCCTGCTTCGGGCGGGACAATCACGCCCATGTCCTTCGGCCGGCCCGATGCCACCCCGACCCCGATGATCAGTTTGAGGAGGCTCGCGCAGATCGGTTGCGTCACCGTCGCCGTCGCGCCCGCCTTCGTCCTCCTCCTGCTGTGCTTCTGGCTGCCGTGGTGGCTGGACGGGCCGACGCGCGACGCAGAACGGCGGGTCGAGGAGACGATGACCGCCGGCCTGGAGGCGGCGGCCCGCGCGGGCGGCCTCGACGCGCACGCCGCGCTGCGCACCGCGGAAGCGTCCCATGTCCGGCTGCTGCTCTTCGCCGACGACGCGGACGGCACGCGGATCGACGTCGAGCATCTCGGGTACGGCAGCTTCGGCGCCAGGACCGTGACGGACTTCTGCTACCGCTTCGCCGTCGAACGCGGCCCGAAAGCGCGGGTGAGAGCGATCGAGCAGGACCGGTGCGCCCGTCCGCCCTCCGCCCCCGGCCAGGCGACGGCGCGGATCCGGGAGGCCGCCGAGGAGACCCGCGCCGCACTTGCCGCCGCGAACAAGAGCGGGCCCGTCACGCGGGAGCGGGCGCGGCCCGTGGTCACCGGCGACCTGAGTGCCCTGTGGTCCTTCCAGCGGGAGAGCGTCACCGAGACCATCGCCGTCGCCGACTACATCTCCCTCACCCCGACCGGACAGGTCGAAGCCGCCGAATGCATCGAGTTCAGCATCATTCGGGAGCCGGAAAAGCGCGAGGTCACCCTGCACCGGCTCCCGGGCTGCCGAGCCCCCTGACCACCGCGGCCAGGCGCCCGTAGACGGCCGTGACCAGCGACGACCGTTCCAGGCCATGGCCCGCACATGGCCCGCACATGGCCCGCACATGGCCCGCACATGGCCCGCGAACAGCGAGCGCAAGCGGCAACCTGTGCACACCCGTGAGACAAGATCAACGCCAGCCAGGGACACGGAGCGCCCGATCCGCAGGTCGACCAACATCCTCGCGCGTCAACGGAGCGGAACCCGACCTTTCAGACACCGCCCCGCCAGAGCACCGGTTCACTTGCGGCGTGTTGTTGTTATCGGCCTGGCCATAGCAACAACACGCCGCAGGTCAACGGAGGACGGCGCTGGATCACCGCAGCACGGTCGCCGTTGAACGCGGCTGGGCACAGGCCCTGCGGCGTACCCGCGACGTGATCGACGGCCCCGATCGGGAACCGGCTTCCCTCCGGGGCGGGTCTACGGCCTGTGAGCCGTCAGGGCATCCGGGGCCACCCCTGGAGGACGAGCGGATGCGGGCCGCGCCGTCCTCGGAGTGTCGATGGCGCCCGTCAACGGTGCGGCTCCGCGTTCCGCTATCGCGGATGGCGCCGCTCGGGGATGGGCTGGGGCCGCCATGCTGTCGCGGCCATGGCGAGCAGGAGCCCGGTGAGGGTAGACCAGTAGGCGACGTCCTGCGCGTTCGGCGGCGGGTTGGCCAGGGGGGAGGCCACGCCGGGCAGGACGTAGACGGCCGCCGCCAGCGCCCAGCGCGGGCTGCGCGCGATCGCGGTGGCCAGCACCCCGGCGAACAGGATGGCGCACTCGGTGCCCGCCCTGGCCACCTGCCAGGTCTGGCCGTACTCGCGGATCCCGGGCAGGTAGGCGAGCACCACAGCGGCTGCGGGGATAACCAGCCACCACAGCGGGCGCGCGCGAAGTCTCCGTGGCCGGTCCGACCGGCCGACCGCGAGGATCACGGCCCCGAGCGCCAGCACGCCGTAGGGGGCCAGCGAGATCCAGTTGTGGTACGCGGGCCCGAAGTACTGCGGCGGCCAGGACGCCGTCTCGGCTCCCAGCAGCATGGCCCGGCTGGTCGTGAACGCCACGGCGAGGGCGAGCGGCAGGGCCACCAGTGCCCAGCCGCGCAGCAGCGCGCCCACCAGCACTGCCGAAGCAGCCAGCCACCAGGGCGGCGCATGGTCGCCTACGCCGTCCACCAGGCTGGCCAGCGCCAGCATCAGCAAGCCGAGTTGCAGGCCGTCGGTCCACCACGGCGTGGCGGTGGCCGCCCGGACCCGCGCGGCCGAGCCCGCGGCGAGGAGTCCGGCCGTCTCCCGCGCCGAGGGAACGCGGCGCGGGCCGTCGGCCAGCAGCGTGCCGACGATCTCGGCGCCGTACTCGGCGCGGTGGCCGGGCGGGAACGCGGTGAGGAACAGCCGGTACCAGCGTTCGGCGAATGATCGGCTCATGCTCCGGCGTCCCCCGTCGCCGGGAAGATGCGGCCCGTGACGACCCGGGCGGCCTGCTCCAACCGCGAAGCCTCCCGGGTGACGGCCAGGCGCCCGTCCTCGGTCAGCCGGTAGTAGCGGCGCGGACGGCCCT
This sequence comes from Actinomadura sp. GTD37, assembly GCF_041951365.1. Taxonomy (NCBI): domain Bacteria; kingdom Bacillati; phylum Actinomycetota; class Actinomycetes; order Streptosporangiales; family Thermomonosporaceae; genus Actinomadura; species Actinomadura sp. GTD37. The sequence continues at coordinate 51,803 of NZ_JBGNUS010000005.1, read as the reverse complement.
GGACGACCTCTTCCCGGTCCACGACGATCAGCCCGTCGCCCGCCAACCGGTCGAGTGCGCCGTAGAGGGTGCCGACGGCCAGCCGGACCCGCCCGCCCGACTGCTCCTGAGCCTTCTTGATGATCCCGTAGCCGTGTACCGGCCCGTCCAGCAGCGCGGCCAGCACGAAGTACGTGGGCTCGCTCATCACCGTGGTTCGTTTGACCATACGGGGAACGATATATCATCCGCCGAAGTATGGGAACCGGACCCGCCCGCGCCCGCTGCGTCGCCGGCCTCCAGGAAGCGGCGCGCCAAGCGCCGCCCCATGCCCTCCGCGATCGCCGCTCTGCGGGAGTCCTGCTCACCGGCGGACGCGGATCTCCGGCGGTGCGTCGCGCCCCTCACCAGAGTCGGTCAGGACGCCGTCGACCGCTCCCGCACCGACCACACCCTCGCCGCCGATGTGACCGCCCGCGACATCGCGTACCAACTGCTCGGGTTCGTCCGCATCACACCGCTGATCCTCGACTCCGAACCCGACACGGTCGGACACCACGTGGACCTCGCGCTGCGCGGCCTGGCCGCGAAGTAGCGGCGCCGGGACGGGGCGCCCCTCACGCCTGAGCGGCGGGTGCTCGCCGGACGGTTCGGCCCCGCGCGCCGCCTGTACCGGCGGCTCATCGGTGTGAGACCCGCCGAGACCGCCCACCTGGAGTTCACGCCCGGGGACCGCCGGCCCCCTCCGGCTCTGGGAAGTCGACCCTGCTCAACCTGCTCGGCCTACTGGACCGGCCCACGGACGGCAGTTACGGACTCGACGGCCTGGACATGGCGGATCTGCGCGACGCCGAGCGGGCCGCCGTCCGCGGCCAGCGGATCGGGTTCGTCTTCCAGTCGTTCCATCTGCTCCCGCACCACAGTGCGCTGGAGAACGTCCTGCTGGCCCAGCTGTACGGCAAGACATCACGCGCACGCCGCCTGGACGCGGCGAGGTCGGCGCTGCGCCAGGTCGGGCTGGAGCACCGCATGGACGCCCTGCCGACCACGCTCTCCGGCGGCGAGCGGCAGCGCGTCGCGATCGCACGGGCATTGGTGAACAGGCCGCGCCTGCTGCTCTGCGACGAACCGACGGGCAATCTCGACACGGCGACCGCGGCCACCATCCTGGGGCTGCTCGAAGAACTGCACGCGGCCGGGCAGACGGTGCTCACCATCACCCACGATCCCGCCGTGGCCGGACGGGCCGGACGGCTCGTGACGATCAGGGACGGGCGGCTCACCGACGAGGCGGCGCGGTGAAACGGTCCCGGACACCCTGGCGTGCGCCCGTCCCGCCGTCCCGGCTCGGCTGGCGGGACCTCGTCACCGAGGCGGGCGCCGGCCTCACCCAGCGGCCGGTCAGATCGGCGCTGACCATGCTGGGGACGGTCCTCGGCGTGGGCGCGTTCGTCGCGGTCCTCGGCCTGACGGCGACGGCGTCGGGGCAGATCAGCAAGCAGTTCAACTCCCTGACCGCCACCACGGTCATCGTCACGGCCGCCGACGGGCAGGCTGCCCCGGACCACGCCGCCGGCAGTCCGGGCGACGCCGCCGCCGAGACGATCCCGGCCGACAGCGATCGCCGGGTGGGCCGTCTCAACGGCGTGGTCACGGCGGGCACCTGGCGGCAGATCCGGTTCGGCGGCGCCCCGCTCATCAGCGCGTCCCCCATCGTCCGGCAGGGGGCCGAAGCCGACATGGGCGGGATCACCCCCGTCTTCGCCGGAACCCTCGGCGCGGCCGAGGCGACGGTCACCCAGGGCGTGCCGTTCAACGCCTTCCACGAGGGACGGGCCGAGCCAGTCGCCGTGCTCGGCGCCACGGCCGCCAAGCGGCTCGGCATCACCCGGCTCGACGCCGGTCCGGCGGTGTTCATCAACGACCGCGCGTTCACCGTGATCGGTATCATCGGCGACACCGAGCAGCTTCCGGAACTGCTGGCCGGCGTCGTCATCCCGCGCCCGACGGCCAGGCGCGTCTTCGGCCCACCGCCCGTCGACGGCCAGGGTCAGATGATCATCAGGACGCGGCTCGGCGCGGCCGAGGTCATCGCTGATCTCGCACCGCGCGCCCTGCGGCCCGACCGGCCCGGCCTCGTCACCGCGATCCCCCCGCCCGCCCCCAAGGTCCTGCGCGGCAAGGTGACCGACGAGCTCACCGGCCTGTTCCTGCTGCTCGCGGCCATCTGCCTGGTGATCGGGGCCGTCGGCATCGCCAACACCACCGTCGTGGCGGTGTTCGAGCGGACCAGCGAGATCGGGCTCCGCCGGGCGCTCGGCGCCCGGCCCCGGCACATCGCCGTCCAGTTCCTCGTCGAATCGACTGCCCTCGGGCTCCTCGGCGGGCTGATCGGCACGGCCCTCGCGATCACCACGGTCGTGGCCGTCGCACTCGCCAAGCAGTGGACGGCCGTGCTGGAGCCGATGTCGGTCTTCCCCGCCCCACTCATCGGCGCCGTCGTCGGACTCCTCGCGCCTCACCCGCTGCCTCCAGCACGAACTGGGCATCACCGGACTGTCCGACAGTTTCGGACCGACGACGCTGAGCACCCTGCAGGCGAAGTGGCCCACGATCAGCCAGACGTCGATCCCGCCCGCGAACATCATCCGGATCCTGCAGTCGGGCCTGTACTGCAAGGGCTACGACGGCGGCGAGATCGACGGGGTCCACAACGACCGGGTGTCCGCCGCCGTCACCAGCCTCAAGGTCGACATGGGAGTCGACGGCGCCTACCCCGGCGACGCGACCATGCCCAAGGTCTTCAAGGGCCTGCTCAACATGGACGCCTACGTCGTCGTGAGTGGCGGCTCCGGCACGATCCGCACCATCCAGAGATGGATGAACGCCCGGTACATCCACCGGCGGAACTTCTTCGTCATCCCGTGCGACGGTCACTTCTCCCGGGACGTCCAGAAGGCACTGATGCTCGCCATCCAGTATGAACTGGGCATGAGCGACGACGTCGCCAACGGGGTCTTCGGACCGGGGACCAAGGCGGGGCTGCAGGAGAACACCCTCTCTCAGGGGTCGTCCGGGGTCTGGGTGAACCTGTTCAGCGCGGCGATGATATTCAACCGCCGCAGCGGCGTGGCGTTCACCGGCACCTTCACCGCCGGCCTCGCCGACGCGGCACGTTCCTTCCAGTCCTTCGTCAAGCTCCCGGTCACCGGCCGGGGAGACTTCCAGACATGGGCGTCGCTGCTGGTGTCCACCGGCGACCCAACGCGCAGGGGGACGGCGCTCGACTGCGTCACCGAGATCACCACGCCGCGCGCCCTCGCCCTCAAGGCCGCGGGCTACCAGATCGTGGGCCGCTACCTGTGCAACGTCGCCGGCACCACGCTGAACAAGAAGATCCAGCCCTTCGAGCTGACCACGATCGCCGGCCACGGGCTCCGGGTCTTCCCGATCTACCAGACCTACGGCGGGGCCGTCACCTACTTCAACTCCAAGCAGGGCGCGGCCGACGGCTTCGACGCCATCGTGTGGGCGCGGCACCACGGGTTCAAGCCGGGTACCCGCATCTACTTCGCCGTCGACTACGACGCCATCGACGCCGACGTCACCAGCAACATCATCCCGCACTTCCGCGGGATCAAGCAGTCCATCGACGAGTACGGCGGCGGCTACACGATGGGCGTCCACGGGCCCCGGAACGTGTGCAGCCGGGTCGCTGCGCAGGGCCTGACCTCTGCGAGCTTCGTCTCGGACATGTCGACCGGGTTCAGCGGCAACCTCGGATACCCCATGCCCGAGGACTGGGCCTTCGACCAGATCGCGACGATCGTCGTCGGCTCCGGCGACGGGCGCGTCGAGATCGACAACAACATCGTCTCCGGACGCGACAATGGGCAGAGCAGCTTCGACAGCCCCGGGATATCCGAGGAACTTGACGTACCCTTCGACTCGCAGTACCTCGGCACACTGCTCTCCGACATCCGGCACTACTTCTCGACAATCGGGATCGAGGAGTCCGGCGTCGGCCAGCCGTACCCTACGGAGGAGTCCTTTCGGATCCTTATGGCCTACGACCGCCTGATCACCAACCTGGCCCGCACGCTGAGAATGCGCAAGTCGCTGATCCAGGTGCCGCTCCTGTGGGAGATATGGCACTATTCGGACCTTGACATCGTGTCCGATGAACTGGTGCGCCAGCACTACCAGAACGGGGTCGGCGGAAAGATGGACGGAAGTACTGGGCTGGGGCAGATCTTCGCGGCGACCGCCATCAATTCCCGGAACTACTCAGTCGACCACAGGGCCGCCGGCCGCCCCGCAACGTCGCCCGAACGGCGGTGGGTCCGGCTGTGAACCTTGTTCTCGGATATGCCGGAATATACCCGATCGGCATCACCTGGTACGTTCTGCAGAACACGCTTCTCGCGAGTCTGGGATTCGTCCACCGCGATCCCACCTTCGACGAGGGAATCGTCCTTCCGTTCGCGTACACGGGCTTCTTCCTGTTCACGTTCGCGGTGATCTCGGGTATCGCCAACTACTTCCTCGTGCGGATATGGCCGTTCGCGAAGAAGTGGTACTGGCCGATCGCCGCGGCACTGCTCGTCCTCCCCGGCCTCTTGGTCATCGCCAGCCCTGGTCTCTGGGATTCGATCCGGTGGCGCTAACCGTCGAAAGGACATTTCTGCGATGAAGAGCAACGACGATACACCCACCCGACGCGCGGTACTCCATGGAGCGGCCGGCACCGCCATGGTCGCCGGAATCACCACCTCGGGCGTCGCGGCATTGACGGCGCCCGCCGCGGCGACGCCCGGCCCGAAGAAGGAGGCCGCCCTCAAGAAGGCCATCAAGAAGGCCAGAGCCAGGGTCGAGACGGGCCGGCGCAGCGCCAACGGATGGGCGATGGAGAAGGCCACCGACGCCGGAGGCTCGGTCTGACCAAGACGGCGCCCGGCAGCGACGTCTCCGTCGCCTTGCGCATCGGCGACGTCGCGACCGTGCTCACCCATGTGATCCGCCGCTACCACTACGAGATCGACACTCTGGAGAACAGCGAGGTCATCGGCTCCGCAGCTGCGGTTCCCGCGCCGCTGGGAGGGCAACCACGCGTCGGGCACGGCGGTCGACATCCGGCCGGGCTGGTACCCGGCGGGCGCGAAGGGCGGCTTCTTCCCGCACCAGATGGTCACCATCCGTGACATCCTTGCGGACTGCGAGGGTGTTGTGAAATGGGGCGGCGACTTCGCCACCCCGGATGAATCGCACTTCCAGATCGACGTCCGGCCCGACGACGCGCGGCTGAGGAAGGTGGCCGACAAGCTTCGCGGCTGGAACGCCAGCCCCAGCGAAGGCGCCGGAGTGCTCGTCGACACCCTGGCCCCCCAACGCCGGGCCCGTGCCAAGGCCCTGGAGAGGCGTCAGCGGCGCCATTGAGCACCGTCCCGACCGACACCTCGGCTCCCAGCCTCCCAACGGGAGGTCAAGGACTATCTTTGAGGCGCGTCTCACGGGTCGGGGGCGCGTGCTGGGAGTCGTGGGGTGGCGGAGCTTTACCTGCGGGACGTGCTGGAAATACCCGAAGAGATCCTCGCCGGTGACTACAAGGTCGAGCTGACCGGCGGGTTCGACGAGGCCGAGCAGCGGATCGAGGAGCACGTCGTCACGCCGAGCCTGGCGCGGGCGTTCCGGGAGTCGCTGACCTGGTGAAGGCCTCCGCGCGCGCGAACAAGTCGAACGCGGAGTACCTGCACGGCGATGAGCTGATGGAGCGGCGGCTCGCGTCCGTGGCGCGGACCACACCACCGTTCGCCGCCCGCGCTGCGCGGCTACCGCAAGGACGGCGACGGGAACCGGTTCCGACGCGGTTCTGCTCGCCCCGCCGCGGGTGCACCACGGAGGCGGCGGCATTTCCTCCGCTGCCGCGCTTGGAGACCTATGCCGGCTCGATAGGACCCCGCGCCGCGCTCTGGCACGGCGGCGTCCGCCTTGCCCGCCGTCCCATCCAGCGGGTCGGCCTCTCCGCCACAGCCGGCGACCCGGACGAGCTTCTACGCGGGCGGCAAGGCGCCGGCGACCGACCCGCGCGGGCCATCGCACCCGCGGCATCACCACGTTCCTGTCCCACGCGTCCCTGAGGTTGCGTCTATGGTGACAGCGCCCGAGGCGGAGTTGCAGAAGAGCAGCAAGAGTGACAGCTCCGGTGGGGCGTGCGTCGAGGTGGCGGGCTTGGCGGCGGCCGTGGCGGTGCGGGACTCCAAGGACCCGGACGGGCCGAAGCCGGTGTTCGACCCGTCCGCCTGGCGGACGTTCGCGACCCAGGTCAAGACCGGCGGCCTCGACCTGGCCTGAGCTCCGACGAGACAGAGCCCTCGGCCCGACCGAAGCCCAGGGGCCGGGGGCTTCGTGCGTGGGGCGTCCGTGCGGGCCCGGCTCGCATGTCGGCTCGGCCCCGTACCCCCGGTGCTGTGCCCGTTTGCGTCCGGTCTCCGGTGCCGCCCACGGACGCCCAGGCAGGCACACGCTGCCTGGTTCTACGCACGACAACCGGCCTCACCGTACGAACGTGTTCCGGCGCCGCTTGCCGTGATCAGGAGCCTTGACCACGAACGACTTCTAGGCCCCACACGGTGCTGGAGCCCGGCTCGAGCAGGGAGCCGCACTCATCAACGTGAAGGGAGCCATTCCTGGAGTCCGGTGAGATGCCCGAGTTCGGACTCGATGCGTTTCCTGTCGTCCTGGGCGAGTTCCAGAGCACGCAGATCGGCGAGCCAGGGGCCGGTGGGCTCGCCGAGGACCGTGGCCAGGTCGATGAGGTGGCACAGGGCGATGGCGCGCTCGGCCAAGGCGGCGTCCGCGCCGTGCCTGCGGAGCGCGGACTTGAGGGCTCGCGCCACGTCCGAACGTGAACCCGCTTCGCGGGGGACCGCGGCCCTGAGCCACGGGTGACGGCGACCAGGCAGGGCCGGTGCGCCCCGGCCGCGTCACGTCATTCGGGGTCTTCGGTTGGGCGTGCTCGCCGTCCCGCTGTGACCACCATGGCCACGGCGGTGGCTCCGCCGAGTGCCATGACCGTTTGGACGGACGTGGCGTCCAGGACGATGCCGCCCGCCAGGGCACCGGTCGACAACGTCGCCTGGAAGGACGCCGTGAACAGCACCGAGGCCGCCTCCGGCGCGTGCGGGGCGGCCCTGGTGAACCAGGTCTGCGAGCAGACCGGGACGGCGCCGTAGCCGAAGCCCCACACGATCAGCAGGACGACCGCGCCCGGCTCTGATCGCCCGAGCGAGGGCAGCGCCAGCGTGGCGACGGCGATCAAGGCCCCGGCGGCGGCGAAGGCGGCTCGCGGGTGGCGCGCGACGGCCGCGCCCGCCACGAAGTTCCCGGCGATGCCCGCAACGCCGTACGCCAGCAGGAACACTGTGATCGCGCCGGACGACACGTGCGTGACCCGTTCGAGGAACGGCGCCACGTACGTGTAGGTCCCGAAATGCGCGAGCACGATGAGGACGGTCACGACCAGCGCGAGCCGTGTGCCGCCGCTGCGGACCATCTTGCGCAGGACGCTGAGCCGCGTGACGTGTTCGGCGGGCAGCGGCGGAACCAGCACGGCGAGCGCGATGAGGACTGCCGCCGACACCAGGCCGAGCGTCACGAAACTGGTCCGCCATCCGGCCAGGTCGCCGATCAGCGTCCCCAGCGGGACACCGAGCACCGACCCGAGCGGCACGGCCGAGAAGACCACCGCCTTCGCCCGCCGCGCGGACCTCGCCGGGACCAGCCGGTCGGCCAGGCCCGCCCCGATCGACCAGAAGCCGCCGATGACGATCCCGACGAGAACGCGGGAGACGAGCATCGCCCAGTACGCCGGTGCGGCGGCGGCAATGAAGTTCGCGGCCGCGAGCAGGAACATGAAGGTGCACAGCATCATCCGCCGGTCGATCCGCGCCGTCATCACGGTGAGCGCGGGCGCGGAGACCGCCGCCAGGTATCCGGGCAGGGTCATCATCAGCCCGGCCGTCCCGTCCGAGACGGTGAAGCCGGCCCCGATGGACGTCAGCAGCCCGATCGGCAGGATCTCGGTGGTGACGATCGCGAAGATGCCGACCGTCACCGACAGCACGGCCGGCCAGCCTGCCGGTGCCGATCGCGCAGCCGTGGCGCGGTCGCCGGACGAAGTGGTGAGCATGGATTCCACCCAACCGGCGCGCTCGGCCGGCCCCCGGCGGATTCCCGACGTCACCGTTCCCGCGAGACCATGACGTCGCTTTTCCGCGCTGTGACCCGCGTCATATGCGGGTCCTGTCAGGAATCGGGGTCCTGTCCCGCTCAACTCACGAAGAGCGGAACGAACCGACAGGAGCATCACATGAAGCACCGCATCGTCGTTCTCGGCGCCGGCTACGCCGGGGCCTACGTGGCCGGGAACCTGGCCCGCCGGCTGTCTCCGGCGGACACCGAGATCACCGTGGTCAACGCCGTGCCCGACTTCGTCCAGCGGCAGCGGCTGAACCAGCTGGCGGCCGGCCGGGAGATCGAGGCCCCGCAGCTCACCGACGTCTTCGCGGGCACGGGAATACGGCTGCGCCTGGCCCGTGTCACCGCCGTCGCCCCTGAACGCCGGGTCGTCGCCGTGGCCGACGCCGACGGCGGCGGCGAGATCGGCTACGACACGCTTCTGTACGCGCTCGGCAGCCGTGCCGCCGACCAGAGCGTCCCCGGCGTGGCCGAGCACGCCTTCGACGTCGCCGGCCGGCCCTCGGCGCTGCGCCTCCGCGAGCGCCTGGACGGCCTGGACAGGCGAGGCGAAGGCGGGAGGGTACTGGTCGTCGGCGACGGGTTGACGGGCATCGAGACCGCCACCGAGATCGCCGAATCCCGGCCCGGCCTGTCGGTGACGCTCCTCGCCCGCGGCGAGCTGGGAGCGCGGCTCTCCGCCGGAGCCCGCGGCCACCTGCGCCGGGCCTGCGACCGGCTGGGCATCACCGTTCTGGAGCACACCAGCGTCGAAGCCGTCGAGGCCACGCGGGCGCGGTTCGCCGGCGGCACCGTCATGGCGTCCGACGCGACCGTGTGGACGGCCGGGTTCGCGGTCAGCCCCATCGCCGCCGCCGCCGGGCTCGAGGTCACCGAGAACGGTCAGATCATCGTCGACCGCACCATGCGGTCGGTCTCGCACCCGGACGTCTACGCCGTCGGCGACAGCGTCCACACCCTCGGCGACAACGGGCGGCCGCTTCCGATGAACTGCGGTTCGGCCGGCTACACCGGCCGGCAGGCCATCGAGGCGATCGTGGGACGCCTGACCGGTCGCGAGATCGCGAACGTCAAGCTGGTCTACCGGTACAACGCCATCAGCCTCGGACGGCGGGACGGGATCCTGCAGCTGATCGACAGTGCGGCGCAGGCAAAGCCGAAGTACCTGGGCGGCCGGAAGGCCGTGCGGGTCAAGGCGGGCATCCAGAGGGGGGCGCTGTGGGGCGCCTCGCACCCGACCTTCGGCCTGCCCAGGCGCAGGCGCCGCGTGACCGCCGCGCCGGACGCGGTCGCCGAGCAGGCGGCCGAGTCCGCTGAGCAGGCGGCCGCGTAGCCGCCTCGTAGGGTGTTCCGCGTGGACAGCGCCGCCGCCGATCGCTTCGACACCGGCCGGTTCGAGGCCAGCCGGATCCGGCTGGCCTCACTGGCCTACCGGCTGCTGGGCTCCGCCGCCGACGCCGAGGACGCCGTGCAGGACGCGTTCCTGCACTGGCAGGCCGCCGACCGGCGGCGGATCGAGGTCCCGGAGGCATGGCTGACCAAGGTCGTCACCAACCTGTGCCTCGACCGGCTCCGCTCGGCGCAGTCCCGCCGCGAACGCACCGCCGGCGCGTGGCTCCCCGAACCGCTCCTGGACGGCGACCCGATGCTCGGCCCGGCCGACACTTTCGAGCAGCGCGAATCGGTATCCCTGGCCGTCCTGACTCTCATGGAGCGCCTGTCACCCCTCGAACGGGCCGTCTACCTCCTGCGCGAAGCGTTTTCCTACACCCACGCAGAGATCGCCGAGATCACCGGGATCACCGAGTCCGCAAGCCAGCAGCACCTCCACCGGGCCAGGCGCCGCATCACCGCGGCGCGCCCCCGCGGCGGCGAAGTCGACCCGGCGTCCGCCCGCAGGGTCGTCGAGGAATTCCTCACCGCCGCCGCCTCGGGCCGCACCGAACCGCTGGTGGCGCTGCTCACCGACGACGCGACCGCGATCTCCGACGGCGCCGGTCTGACCGAGACGCTGCTGCGGTACGAGACTCCGCAACGCATCGCCGCCGTCGCACGCGCCGGCTTCACACCCACATCCGCGAAGCGGCGATTCGCCGGGGGCACGCCCGCCGTCCACTACGCGCTCGTCAACGGCACCCCCGCCATCCTCTTCGTGCTGGGCGGCCAGGTCGTCGGCGCCGTGACGTTCGACATCACGGGCGGCAGGATCGCCACCGTCCGCGGCATCGCCGCCCCCACCCGCCTCGTCCGACTCACCGAGGCGTGGCGGCAGCACGAACCGGACACGCCGCTCATCGCCCGGTGGTGACCCGGCGCCGCCCCGCCCGCGAGGCGTACATCAGTACGCGACGCGGTACCAGTGCGCGGATTCCTCTGCGAGCGGTTCCAGCCGCACCCGCTCGCCGCCCGGGTTGTCGAACAGCGGCACCCCGTCGCCGAGGAGCACCGGGGCGACGAGGACGAGCACCTCGTCGAGGATCCCCGCCTCGATGCACTGCCTGGCGACGTCCGCGCCCAGGACGTTGACGTAGCGGTCCCCGGCGGCGGTCTCGGCCTCCGCGACCGCCGTCGTGAGGTCGGTGGCGAACGTGACCCCCGGAACGGGCTCGGCCGGCGGCCGGTGCGTCAGGACGATCGTCGGCCCGTGGTACCGCCCGCCGAACGCGCCCTCCGCCTCGGTGCCCTTGTTCGGGTCGTCGCCGCCGAAGGTGCGGTTGCCGACCAGGAGCGCGCCGACCCGCGCGAGCAGGCGTTCGGCCGCCGGGTCCGGTTCGCCCAGGTACTCGGTCAGCCAGGACATGTCACCGCCCGGTCCGGCGATGAAGCCGTCGAGCGACATCGTCGCCGAGTACAGCAGCTTGGCCACGTGTTCTCCTTCCGTCGTCTTCCCAAGAGGAGACTCTCCGCGAACCCGGGAGTCATCGGAGTCCCGGCGGGCACCGTCCACCGCCACGCGAGGCCGTCGCGCACTGCAAGGTGGGACGCTCTGCGCCAGGTGTCTCAGCCTCCTTCGCCGTGGAGGAGCCGAACCGGGATCTCCGGTCAATGCATCAGGACGATCTTGCCGCGGGCGTGGCGGGTCTCGCTCAGCTCGTGCGCGGCCGCGGCCTCGGCGAGCGGGAACGCCGCCGCGACCGGCACCCGCAGCCGTCCCTCCCCGGCGAGCGCGACCGCGATCTGCAGGCCGTGCACCGCCTGCGGGTCCGCCGAGGCGCCGAGCGCCGCGCGCGTCTCGCCGGCCGGCGCCCCGTGCGACATGTGCACGCCGTGGGCCGCCGCGCGGAAGTCGGCGATCGTCACCACCCGCGCCGGGTCCCCGGCGACGGCGATCAGGTCGGGCAGCGCCCCTCCGGCGCAGTCGAACACCGCGTCCACCCCGGCCGGCGCCAGCGCGCGGACCCGTTCGGCCAGCCCCGTCCCGTAGGCGGTGGGCTCCGCGCCGAGGGAGCGCAGGAAGTCGTGGTTGCGCTCGCTCGCCGTCCCGATGACCGCGGCGCCGCGCGCCACCGCCATCTGGACCGCGATCGTCCCGACGCCCCCGGCCGCGCCCTGCACCAGCACGGTGTGCCCGGCGCCGACCGCCAGCCGGTCCAGCACCCGGGTGGACGTCTCGACGGCGCCGGCCGCGCCGCCCGCCTCCGCCCAGCTCCACGCGGCCGGCCGGGGCGCCCAGGCGGTGAGGACGACGTGATCGGCGTTGGCGCCGCGCCTGGTCACCGCGGTCATGCCGAACACCTCGTCGCCGACGCCGGCGCCCTTGACCCCGTCGCCGACCTCGTCGACGACGCCCGCGGCGTCGAAGCCCGTCCGGTAGGGGAACGCGGTGGGCACGATGTCGCGCATCCTCCCGGAGCGGATGAGGGTCTCTCCCGCCGAGACCCCGGACGCGCGCACGGCGATGCGGATCTCGCCGGGCCCGGCGTGCGGCGCCTCGACCTCGGTGACGTGGACGACACCGGCCGGGCCGTACTCGGTGAACTGAACAGCTCTCATGCCGTGGACCGTAAAGGGCCGCCCGCTATGGCTGGCTAAAGTGAGAACGGTGACGGCCGAAGTGGGAACGCATCTCCGATCGGACGCCCGCGACAACCGCGTGCGCATCGTCCTGGCCGCCCGCATGGCCTTCGCCGCCCGAGGCGCCGACGTGCCGATCCGGGAGATCGCCCGGCGCGCGGAGGTGGGCGTCGCGACCGTCTACCGGCACTTCCCGTCCAAGGATGCGCTGTTCACCGAGGCGTTCGCCGAGCAGATGGCCGTCTGCTCGGCGGTCGTGGCGGAGGGCCTGGCGGCGTCCGACCCGTGGCGCGGTTTCCGCCTGGTGATCGAGAAGCTCCTGGAGGCGCACGCCCGCGACCGGGAGTTCCGCGCCTACGTCGCCCAGCTGCCCCGGACGGCCGACTCCACCGCCGACCGCGACCGCGCGCTGCGCATGCTCCTCGAACTGATCCGGCGCGCGAAAGCGTCCGGTGACCTGCGCCCGGACATCGTGGTGGAGGACATCGCCCTCGCGCTGATGGCGAACGACGGCATCCGCGCCGAGTCACCCGAGCTGCGGGCGGCGGCGTCGCGCCGACTCGCGGCCCTGATGATCGAGTCGTTCCGCGCGACACCGGCCGCGACCCCGCTTCCGCCAGCCGTCCGACTGCCTCTCACCGCCCGCTGAACCAGGACGATCGAAGGGCGTCCCGCCGCTGCCGCGCACACGCGTCCTGCTCCGTGGGCGCTGGTTCAGCTGCCCGGCGCCGCCAGGGGAGCTTCCGGACGCACGTCGAAGCCCGAGTTCGCGGATCGTCCACGAAGTGCAGCCTGTACCCGACGTCCGATACGTCACGGAATGCGGGCCAGATGGTGATCCACCGGGTGACGGCACAGCGGCGAGCGCACCCAGCGGTACGTGTGACGGGGTCAGGTGCCGGTGGCGGGGCTGCGGCGTTCCAGGAGTACCACGTCGCGCCAGCGGCCGTGGTGGCGGCCGATCTTCTCGCGGGTGCCGACGACGCGGAAGCCCGCGTTGGCGTGCAGGCGGAGGCTCGCGGTGTTCTCGGGGAAGACGCCGGACTGGACGGTCCAGATGCCCGCGGTCTCCGTCGAGTCGATGAACGCGCGCAGCAGGGCGGAGGCGAGGCCCCGGCCGTGGTGGCCGGGGTGGATGTAGACGCTGTGCTCGACGACGCCGGCGTACACGCACCTGTCGGACACCGGGGTCGCGGCGATCCAGCCCAGGACCTCGCCGGACGCGGCGTCGGCCGCGACGTGCCGGTGGCCGGGCAGTTTGACGCGGTCGAACGTCTCCCAGGAGGGCGCCGCCGTCTCGAAGCCGGCGCCGCCGGTGTCGAGCCCGGCCTGGTAGACCGCCAGGACTTCGGCGGCGTCCCCGGCGCGCATGGGGCGGATGACGGTGCCGGGCGGGGACGCGGGCTTCGCGGCCCGGACGGTCGCCGAGTGCGGGCCGGGCGCGGCCCGGTCCAGCGGGGTGACGGCGGCGGTGGTGAAGCCGGCGGCCAGCAGGTCGCGGCGGTACTCCTCGGCGGTCGCGTACCGGCCGGGACCGGCGGGAGGATCCGCGACGAGGTCGGCGACGCCGAAGCGCCCGCCGGGCCGCAGGACGCGGAAGGCCTCGGCGAGCACGCGGGGCTTGTCGGCCGCGAGGTTGATGACGCAGTTGGAGATGACCACGTCGACGCTCGCGTCCGGCAGGGGAACGTCCTCGATGCGGCCGTGCAGGAAGCGGACGTTGCCGGCACCGGCTTCGGCGGCGTTGGCGCGGGCGAGGGTGAGCATGGCCACACTGGCGTCCAGGCCGTAGGCGGTCCCGTCCGGGCCGACGCGGCGCGCGGACAGCAGGACGTCCAGGCCGCCGCCCGAGCCCAGGTCCAGCACGGTCTCCCCGGGCCGGAGATCCGCCACGGCGAGCGGGTTGCCGCATCCGAGGCTCGCGCGCAGCGCGGCCTCGGGCGCGTCGTCCTCGTCCAGGTACGGGGCGGCGCCGGAGCAGGATTCGCCGCCGTCCCGGGGCGCGCCGCCGGCCAGGGCGAGGCGTGCCAGCTCGGAGTACCGCTCGACGACGGCCTCGGTGTCGGTTTCGGTGTCGTCCATCACGCGCCTCCTTCGGGCGGGCAGGTCGGCGCCACCGGCGCTGGACGTCCCATCACGATGTCGGCGGCGGTGGGGAAGCAGTCGACGCACGCGGTGTTGATCCGGTAGTAGCGGGCGGTGCCGTGCTGCTCGGCCAGGACGAACCGGACCTCCGACAGCACCTTGAGATGCGCGGAGACGGTCGACTGCCCGACGTGCACGGCATCGACGATCTCGCCCACGTTCATCGGCCGCCCCCGCCGCGCCAGCAGCGAGACGATCTGGACCCGGGTCGGGTCGGCCAGCGCCTTGAACCAGGACGCGTACTCCGCGGCGGTGGGCCGGTCGAGCGGCCCCTCCTCAACTTTCATCGTTAATCGACGATAGACGATAGACGATTCTTTGGCGACGGGGAAGACCCGCGCCCGGTTCGCGACCGGCGTGCCGGTCGCGGCGGCACCCGAAGGCGGCCGGTCACTCTCGCGTGGGGGATCGGCCGGCAGGGGTCCCGACGGCGCTGTCGGGCCCGCTCCGGTTCGCGCCGGTCCCGGCCCGGCTGTGCGCGGGACCTGCCGGACGCTGGAGGCTGCGGGTTCTCAGAGTTTGAAGAGCTTGGTGAAGGGGGCGAGGATCTTGACCTTCTGCGTCCCGAAGTCGACCAGGACGCAGTGTCCGCCCTGGACCTCCAGGATGCGGCCGAGCCCGTACTTGTCGTGCGTGACGAGCTCCTCGGCCGCGAACACCTTCGCGGGCGGTGCGGCGGGCGGGGGCTTGAAGGGGCTGGTCGGGAGGTGTCGCCGCCTGGCGGGTCCGGTGGATTTCACTCTCGCAGTATGCGCGCACCCGGGGAGCGCGAGGGCCGTCTTCGGCAGGGCGTTATGGAAACGATCACACAGGACGCCGGTGCGCGGCCCGATCCCGGCCGCCATGTGGTACCTTTAAGTCAGTTGCGGTTCCCAAGACATGTGCATGCGCCTGCGGATCAACTTCAGCAGGCGCATTTTTTGTTGCTCTGGATTTTCCGGATGGGCCATCGCGGCGTCCCCGGTCGCGCAAGGTGTGCGCCCGGGAACCAGACCAGAAGGAGAACGACCATGGCCACCGGCACCGTCAAGTGGTTCAACGCGGAAAAGGGCTTCGGCTTCATCGAGCAGGACGGCGGCGGCGCCGACGTCTTCGCCCACTACTCCAACATCGCGGCCCAGGGCTTCCGTGAGCTGCAGGAGGGCCAGAAGGTGTCGTTCGACATCACGCAGGGCCAGAAGGGCCTGCAGGCGGAGAACATCGTCCCGGCCTGATAGCCGAGCGTGTGGCGGGGGGGGGGCCCCCCGCCCCCCCCCCGCCGCGCGAGGTGCCCCGAACGGGGCATCGCCTCTGGAGGGGCGCGCCGCGCCCCCACCCCGACCCGCACGTGCTGCGGGTTACGCCCCGGTTCGTCTTGAGAGCTGTCCGTCCGGCCCCCTGGCCGCGATTCCGCGCCGCGGAGCATTTCCTCGACACGCACCGCTTTCGAGGAAGGCTTCCACCATGCCCCGCACCCCTGCCCCGGCCGCCCGGTCCCGCCGCGGCGGCGGAGGCCGCCGCCGTCCGGCCCAGGCCCAGGCCCAGGCCCAGCGGCCCGACGCCGGCCCCCCGCAGACCGTCACCCCGCCGCTTCCCCCGGTCGAGTCGTTCGCCGACCTGCGGATGCCGGCCCCGCTTCTGGCGGCCCTGGCCCGCGAGGGCGTGACGACCCCGTTCCCCATCCAGGCCGCGAGCCTGCCGAACGCGCTCGCCGGGCGGGACGTCCTCGGCCGGGGACGCACGGGCTCCGGCAAGACCCTCGCCTTCGGACTGGCCGTCCTCGCCCGCACCGCCGGGCACCGCGCGGCACCGCGCACCCCCTCGGCCCTCGTCCTCGTGCCCACCCGCGAACTCGCCCAGCAGGTCACCGGCGCGCTCACGCCCTACGCGAACGCCGTCGGGCTCCGCCTGGCCACCGTCGTGGGCGGCATGCCGCTCTCGCGCCAGGCGAGCGCCCTCAAGAGCGGCGTGGACGTCCTGATCGCGACCCCCGGGCGGCTCGCCGACCTGATCGAGCGCGGCGACTGCCGGCTCGGCGAGGTGCGGATCACCGTGCTGGACGAGGCCGACCAGATGACCGACATGGGATTCCTCCCGCAGGTCACCCGGCTGCTGGAGCAGACCCCGGGCGACGGCCAGCGGATGCTGTTCTCCGCGACGCTCGACCGCAACGTCGACCAGCTCGTCCGCCGGTTCCTCAGCGACCCGGTCACGCACTCGGTCGACCCGCCGGCCGGCGCCGTCGCCACCATGGAGCACCACCTGCTGCACGTCGCCGACGCCGACAAGCACGAGACGACCGTGCACATCGCGTCCCGCGAGGGCCGGGTGATCATGTTCGTGGGCAAGAAGCACGCCGCCGACCGCCTGGTCCGCAAGCTGACGGCGCGCGGCGTCCGCGCCGCCGCCCTGCACGGCGGCAAGACGCAGTCGCAGCGCAACCGCGCGCTGAACGGCTTCCACACCGAGGACGTCAACGTCCTGGTCGCCACCAACGTCGCGGCGCGCGGCATCCACATCGACGACCTCGACCTCGTCGTCAACGTCGACCCGCCCGCCGACCACAAGGACTACCTCCACCGCGGCGGGCGCACCGCCCGAGCCGGACGCGCGGGAACGGTGGTCACCCTCGTCGTCCCCGACCAGCGCCGCGAGATGAACGACCTGATGGCCAAGGCCGGCATCACCCCGCGCACCGCCAGCGTGCAGCCCGGCGATGCGGAACTGGCGAGGATCACCGGCGCGCGGCCCCCGGCTCAGCCCGCCCCCACCGGCGCCGCGCCGGGCCGGACGCCGCGCAACGGCGCATCCGCCCCGCAGGCCGGGAACGCCCGCGGCTCCGCTCCGGAGCGCAGGCCGCGCAACGGCGCGCCGGCCCCGCAGGCGGGCACCGCCCGAGGCGGCTCCCAGGGGCGCAGGCCGCGGCGCCGCGCGTCCTCCCTCAACTCCTGACCTCCCTCAACTCCTGACCTCCCTCAACTCCTGACCTCCCTCAACTCCTGACCTCCCTGAACTCCTGACGCCGCCCGGACGGCGGCGGCCGGTCACATCGTGTCGAAGAGGTTGCGCTGGCCGGCGCGGTACCGGCGCGCGTCGAGGTCCTTCAGGCCGTCGAGTTCGGGGGGCTGGTAGAGGGGCCAGACGGGGACCTGCCCTGCGGGGGAGCCGGCGGCGTCCAGCAGGGCGTTGACGGCGGCCCTCCCCGACTCGTTGGCGCCCTCCATGGTGGCCAGGTCGACGCCCGTCCGGACGTAGTCGCCGGCCATGAACAGGTTCGGGACCCTCGTCCGGGGGCGGGGCCGGTTCTTCCAGCTGCCGACGGTGTTGACCATGAGCGGGTCGTCGTTGGCGTTGCGCCCGGTGGCCGGGTTCCAGCTGATCGCCGGGTCGAGGAACCACGAGTGCAGGAGGTCGTCCGGCAGGACGGACCGGCCGGTGTCCTCCAGGTGGTCCTTCATCTGCGCCCACGCCTCCGCGGCGATCTGGGCCGGGCTGCACCGCTTGGCCGGTCTGCCGTACCGGATGCCGGGCGTGTCCCAGTCGGAGATGTCCAGGGACAGGCAGTCCACGACGCTCCCGTCGCCGTAGTCGCGCGGGATGTCGCGGTCCCACAGCCTGCTCTGCAGGACGGCGGTGATCTGCCAGGGGGAGTCCATGAAGTTGACCTCCTGTCCGATGCCGTCCGGGGTGCGGCGCAGGAAGAACTGCAGGCCGTTCATCCACTCGGTGCGCAGGTCCTTCAGCGTCTCCAGGGAGGGGTCCAGGGCCAGGACGGCGGGGGACAGCAGGGCCCGCGCCCGCTCGACCGGCATCGCGCTGATGAACCAGTCGGCCTCGGCGGAGCGGCGGGTCCCGGCGGCGTCCACCAGGCGGACGGAGCGGATCCGGCCCGCCGCGGTCTCCAGGGCCTCGGCGGTCTGCCCCACCTCGAAGCGGACGCCGCGTCCGCGCAGGTAGTCCACCCAGGGGTCGATCCACGCCTCGTTCGTGGGGGCGTTGAGCATCCTGGCGAGGCCGCCGTCCGTGCCGAGGCCGATCCCCGACAGCACGAACGCCTGGCCCATGGCGCCGACCGTCTTGGTGCTGGCGACCTCCTCCTTGACGGCGACGAGCCCGCGCGTCAGGAACCGCGCCACGATCGCCTGGTAGTCGCGCGACCTGCCCTCCGCCCGCACGTACTCCCACCACGGGACGTTCTCCCACTGGCCGAGCCGCCGCTCGTCGCTGCTGGTGAGGTAGACGACGAACCGGTTGACGAACAGGGCCAGCTCGTCGGGCGGGATGGCGCCCGCCTGCTCGACGACGCCGGTCAGCGTCTCCTGGAGCGCGGCCAGGTCGAACCCGCCGCCCGCGCCGGAGAAGTCGGGGGTGATGATGTCCGAGCGGCCCCCGTTGCGGGCTATGCGCGTCGAGGTCAGCGGGAACATGTTGTCGTGGACGCCGTTGGCGTTCCCCGGCACCGGGATGCGCCGCATCGTGTCCGGGACGTTGCGGTAGAAGCCGGGGAAGAAGCGGAAGCCGTGCTCGCCCTGGAGGTCGCGTCGTCCGCCCCTGCCGGTGCCCTTCACCGGGATGCTCCGGGCCTTCCCGCCGAGGGCCCTGCGCTCGAACACCGTCACTTCGAAGCCGCGTTCGACCAGTTCGTGGGCGGCGGCGAGGCCGGACATGCCGCCGCCCAGCACGGCCACCCGCCGCTTCGCCCCCGCTCCCGCGCGGGCGGACGGGACGGGCAGCAGCGCCGCCGCGCCCGCGGCCGCCGTGCCGTAGAGCATCCGGCGCCGGGAGAGGTCCGCGGTGCCGCCGTGGTGTGCCGGTCGTGGCATGGTCGCCGTCCTTTGCGGGTCAGGAGCGCGGCAGCCGCGAGGGCAGCGTGCGGATGTGCTCGATGAGGCCGAGTGAGCCGGGGACGGTGCGGCCGAGCGACTCGGGCAGCGCGAGCAGGCCGGCGTCCAGGATGAACGGGTCGACGACGTGGAAGCTCCGGTCGAGGCCGGGCCGCTTCCCCTTGAGGCCCTCGGGCGTGGCGAGCAGCGACGACGGGCACGTCAGCCGGGTGGTCTCCGGGTAGGAGAACAGGCCGGACACCCGCCATTCCGACAGCCTGATCGTGGACATGCAGCCGTAGGTCCCGCGGGGCGTCGCCCGGCCGACCACGCCCTGCCAGGTCCCGTCGCCCTTCACCACGCCGCCGAGCAGGGTGGCGGTCCCGTCGGGCTCGTGGGAGACGCCCCACTCCCACCCGGAGTACCGCTGGTCGACGACGCTGAACTGCCCCCAGTTGTGGTCGTGGTAGCCGCGCCAGCCGGTCACGCTGATCCGGGACGCCCCGGGCGGCTGGAGCCAGCCCGTCACCCGGCTCGTCGCGACGGGGGACGTCCAGTACATGGTCTGCCCGCCGTCGTAGCGGATGGGGCCGCCGGTGACGCCGGGCACCGCGTCGTCGAACCAGATGTCGCCCTTGGCGAAGAGCCCATGCCAGGACAGGTGGTAGGCGCGCCGCTCCGCGTCGTAGACCAGGTCGCCGGCGCTGCTGCGGACGACCGGGCCCTCGGCCGCCCTGACGTCCAGCGCGGGCTCGGGGAGCACCAGCTTCTGCCCCTCCTCCGGATACCAGAAGATCAGCGCGGTCGGGACGGGCGCGGTGAACAGCATCGCGATGAAGGTGCGCTTCGTCGCCGGGTCCATGACGTGCGCGTACCACCACTCGGTGGCGGACCCGGGGTGCGGCCCGTCGTCCCGCGGCTCCGCGAGCTTGCCGGGCACCTGCGTGAGGTCCGAGCGGGTGATGTCCGTGCGGGGGATCCACGACCCTGGGTCGTCGGCGCGCGCCGCGGGACGGGTCGCGGCGGCGGTCAGCGCCGTGGCGGCCAGGACCAGCGCCGCCAGGGCGGCGAGGTTCCGCCGGAGGGTGTCGGGACGTACCACGTTGAGCCTCCTCGGCCGAGCCCCCCGTGACGTCCGGCCCCTGGTGCGGAGCCGTGGACCGAGTGTGGTTCGGTCGCGGAACGCTGTCAAGCACTGTGTCGACACACTGTCCGACAATGGCCGGTGGCGGGTACGCTGCGGCCATGGCCTCCACCACGCAGCCCCGCCGGAAGGTCCGCGAACGCCGCGAGGACGTCCGGAACCGGGTCCTGCGGGCGGCGACGGAGATGATGGCCGACGGGACGCCCTACACCGAGCTGCCCGTCCAGCGCATCGCCGAGCGGGCCGACGTCGCGCGGTCGACGTTCTACCTGCACTTCCCCGACAAGGGCCGGCTGCTGATCGCGCTCGCCGAGCAGGCGGTCGAGGCGCTGTTCGGCGAGGCCGTCAGCTGGTGGCGGGCCGACCACTCCGGCGGAGAGGAGGGCGTCGCGCACGCCATGCGGCAGATGATCGCCGCCTACCGCGAGCACCGCCGGGTCCTCGACGCCCTGGGCGAGGTCGCCGGCTACGACCCGGACGTCGCGGCGTTCTGGCGCGACCGGATGCGGCGGTTCGACGAGGTCGTGCGCGACCGGCTCGACGCCGAGCGGCGGGCGGGCACGGTGGACCCCGCGATGCACGTCCCGCCGACCGCGCAGGTGCTCATCTGGATGGTGGAACGGACCATCGCGGGGCACTGCCACCACGACGAGGGCCCGGGGGACGAGCAGATCGCCCGCACCCTCGCTCGCGCGATCTGGCTGACGGTCTACGGGGCGCCGCCGTCCCCGCCCGTCCGCCCTTGATTGTGGACAGCTGTCCAGACTAGATTCCACCTCGTGCAGAGCGCTGATCTCCCCGAACTGGGCTGCTACGGGCTCGCCGGTCACTCCGGCAGCCCCCGCGATCTCCTCGGCGAGGTCGCCGACGCCGAACGGCTGGGCCTCGGCGCGGTCTTCCTGTCCGAGCGCTTCACCACCAAGGAGGCCGCCGCGCTCGCCGGCGCCGCCGCGGCGGTGAGCGAGCGGATCGGCATCGCGACCGCCGCCACCAACCACAACACCCGGCACCCGCTGCTGACCGCGACCTTCGCGACGACCGTGCACCGGCTGTCCGGCGGGCGCTTCGCGCTCGGCCTGGGCCGCGGCTTCGACATGCTGTTCGACGTCATGGGCCTGCCCCGCGTCACCACCGCGCAACTGGAGGACGTCATCGGCGTCCTGCGCCGCCTCTGGCACGGCGAGGCCGTGGCCGGCCACGACGGGCCCGCCGGGAACTTCCCCTACCTCAGCCAGGACCCGTCGTTCGACGAGGACATCCCGGTCATCCTCACCGCGATGGGGGAGCGGACGCTGGAGTTCGCCGGACGGGTCGCCGACGGCGTCGTCCTGCACACCTTCTTCACCGACGAGACGCTCGCCAAGTCCGTGGCCGCCGTCCGGCGCGGAGCCGACCAGGCGGGGCGCGACCCCGCGTCCGTCCGGGTCTGGTCGGTGCTGGCCACGGTCGGCGACCACCTGGACGAGGAGGCGCGGCTGCGCAAGCTCGTCGGCCGCCTCGCCACCTACCTGCAGGGATACGGCGACCTGCTGGTCAGGGTCAACGGCTGGGACCCGGCGGCGCTGGCCGGGTTCCGCGCCGACGACCTCGTCGCCGGCTATCCCGGCGCCTTCGACGTGATCGGCACGGCAGCCGACCTGCGGCACGTCGCGGACCTCGTCCCGGACGAGTGGCTCGCCGCGTCCGCCACCGGGTCGCCCGAGCGGTGCGCGGCCCGCGTCCTCGACCAGTTCGACGCGGGCGCCGACGGCGTGATCCTGCACGGCGCGACGCCCGCCGAACTCGCCCCCGTCCTGGACGCCTACCGGCGCGTCCGGCCGGACGGGTTCGGCGGCCTGCCCCGCAACCCCGGACGGACCCGCCCGTGATCACCGCGCCCTGGCTCGGCGGCGTCCTGGACGGCCGGGTCGACGAGGTCGCCATGGAGCCGATCGGCACCGGCCAGATCGGCTCGGTGTACCGGCTGAGCCTCGCGGGCAGCGGCGTCCCTCCCCGCCTCGTCGCGAAGCTCCCGCTGGCCGACCCCGCCGCCCGCGCCATGCTCGGCGGCACCTACCGCACCGAGGTGCTCTTCTACCGCGACATCGCCGGAACCGTCGCCATCCGCACCCCGCGCTGCCACCACGCCGAGATCGACCCCGACACCTTCGAGTTCGTCCTGCTCCTGGAGGACCTCGCCCCGGCGGTGCAGGGCGACCAGCTCGCGGGCTGCTCGGCGCGGGACGCGCGCGACTGCGTCGGCGGCCTCGCCGGTCTGCACGGCCCCCGCTGGTGCGATCAGTCCCTCCTGGAGGTCGGCGGGCTGAACCGCCCGACCGGGGCGGACGCCGCGACCCTCGCCGAGGTCTACGGCCCCGCCGTCGAGATCTTCATCGACCGGTTCCCCGGCCGGCTCGGCCCCGAGGACGCGGACACGCTGCGGAGCACGGTCGACGCCGTCGGCCCGTGGCTGGTCGGACGCTCCGAGCGGTTCGGCCTCGTCCACGGCGACTACCGCCTCGACAACCTGCTCTTCCCGCCGGAGGACGTCCCGGTCACCGTCGACTGGCAGACCCTCACCATCGGGTTGCCCGCACGCGACCTGTCCTACTTCCTGGCGACCAGCCTTACCGTCGCCGACCGCCGCACCCATGAACGGGACCTCGTCGCCCACTACCACCAGGCGCTCGAAGGGCACGGTGTCCGCGGCTATCCGCTCGACCTCTGCTGGGACGACTACCGCTTCGCGCTCCTGCAAGCGCCCCTCATCATCGTCCTGGGCTGCGCCTACGGAACTCCCACCGAGCGCGGCGACGCCATGTTCCTCGCCATGGCCGCCCGCGCCTGCGCCGCGATCCGCGACCATTCGTCGTCCCGTGAGGGGTAGGGTCGCCCGGTGGCCCCGACACTCCGGACCGACCGCCTGCTCCTGCGCCGCTGGAAGGACGCCGACCGCGGGCCGTTCGCCGCGCTGAACGCCGACCCCGAGGTCATGGAGCACTTCCCCGCGCCGCTGACCCGCGGGGAAAGCGACGCGATGATCGACCGCCTTGAGGCCGGATTCGACGAGCGCGGGTTCGGCCTCTGGGCCCTGGAGACCGCCGCCGGCGAGTTCATCGGCTTCGCCGGGCTGTCGGTGCCGCGCTTCCGCGCCCACTTCACCCCGGCGGTGGAGATCGGCTGGCGGCTCGCCCGCTCCGCCTGGGGCCACGGCTACGCGACCGAGGCCGCCCGCCGCGCGCTGGCCTTCGCCTTCGACGAGCGCGGCCTGGACGAGGTCGTCTCCTTCACCAGCGTCCCCAACCTCCGGTCCCGGGCCGTCATGGAGCGCGTCGGGATGTCGCGCGACCCGTCCGGCGACTTCGACCACCCCCTCGTCCCCGAAGGCCACAGCCTGCGCCGCCACGTCCTCTACCGGACCACCGCCGCCGACTGGGCGGCCCAGGCCCTCCCCGGGACGGACGTTTGACCCCTGGTGACGCCGAGCCCGGACGAGACGGGCGGGGCGGACCGCGCCGGACGGAGGATTCTCAGGGCTCTTCCGCGGGCGGGTGATCCTCCGTGGGCGGAAGAGGGGTCTCCTTCGTCGGGGGCTGGAGGAAGGTGTGCGCGACCGCGGCGACGACGGCCCCGACCATGGGGGCGACGATGAACAGCCACACCTGCGACAGGGCCGTCCCGCCGACGACCAGGGCCGGGCCGAGGCTCCGCGCGGGGTTGACCGACGTGCCCGTGATCGGGATGCCGATCAGGTGGACGGTGGTGAGCGCGAGGCCGATGGCGACACCGCTGACGGACGCGATCGCGGCCGGGCTCGTCATCGCCAGGACGGCGAACACGAACAGCGCCGTCAGGACGACCTCGGTGAGGAAGGCGCCGCCCAGGTTGATGCGGATCATGCTGGCGGCGCCCCAGCCGTCGGTGCCCAGGCCGACGGTGGAGCGGCCGTAGAGCGGGGAGCCGGCGAACGTCGCCCAGAGCAGCAGCGCGCCGGCGATCCCGCCGATGAACTGGGCGATCCAGTAGCCGACCGCGTCGAACGGGGTGATCCGGCGGGCCAGCAGCACGCCCAGCGTGACGGCCGGGTTGACGTGGCAGCCGGAGATCGGGCCGATCGCGTAGACGAGGACGAGCAGCACGAGCCCGAACGTCAGCGCCGTCGCGATCACCCCCGCCGACAGGCTCCGGCCGGTGACGCCGAAACCGAAGGACAGGGTCGCCACGCCCACGGCGAAGTAGACGAGGAGCAGCGTGCCGACGAGTTCCGCCGCGAATCTCCTGATCACGGACTTCCTTCCCGCAGGGGACCTTGGCCCCTGCGGCCTACCCCGCGGGACGCCCGGGATCAGCGGAGACGATCATTCCTGGCGAAGACTTGGCCCTCCGCTGACCCTCGCGGCCGCCGGGGCCGTCAGCTGCTGGCCAGGGCGGCCCAGTTCTCGTCCCAGAGCGCCTCGCGGCGGCGGTCGCAGCGGCGGCGCGCGAGCAGGTAGCCGGCCAGGAGCGGCAGGCCGACGACGGTGACCGCCAGGGTCGCGGACGCCGCCGTGGTCGCGACGGTGTCGGCGTGGGTGCGCGGGGCGCGGACCAGGGAGCCGGAGGCGTCGACCCAGATCCGGTGGCTCATCCCCGGCTTGACGGACCTGTCGGCCGGGACCACCGCCGTGTGCGGCCGGCCGTCGGGGTACGTCCAGGCCAGCTCGGCGTAGGTGTGCCGCACGCCCGCGCCGTCCTGCGCCGCCGTCCCGGTGACGCGGGCGTCGACGCGGTGGTTCGCGGCCTGCTGCCGCTCGGCGGCGACGCCCGTCCGGTAGGCCTGGACGGCGAGGACGGCGGAGGCCGGCGGCGCGAGGCCCGCGAACAGGACGGCGGCGCCGACGCCCACCGTCCACTGGCGGCGGTCTACGGGGCGGCGCAGCTCGTTGCGGTCGAAGCCGAACCGGCGGCGGACACGTTCCAGCCTTCGCATCTCTCCTCCTCCCCTCCGAAGGTAATCGGTGCGCAAAGTACTCCGGCACGGCCCGCCGGTCCCCGCGCGGGGGGACCTTCGTCCTCTATTGGGACGGGCGGGCGGCGCGCAGACTGGCAGGAGGGAGGCAGGCATATGAACGGCGAAGAAAGGACACGGTGGCCGCACATCCTGTTCGGGTTCGACGGGACGGCGGAGAACGACGCGGCGCTGCGCTGGGCGGTGGAGGACGCCCGGCTCCGGGGGATCGGGCTGGTGATGTGCCACAGCTGGCACTGGCCCTACCCGGCGGGCCACACCGACCCCGACATCGAGGCGATCATGAAGCGGGCGGGGGAGAACCTCCTCGACAGCGGCGTCCGCCGGGCCTACGAGCTGGGCGTGCCGGGCGCGGTCCGCAGGCGGCTGCGGCGCGGGCCGGTCGTCGAGGCGCTGCTGCGCGCGTCCGGCGGCGCCGCACTGGTCGTGCTCGGGCAGTCCGGGGAGCCGGCGGCGGGCTCGGTGGCGCTGGAGCTGCCGGCCCGGTCGGCGCGTCCGGTGATCATGGTCCGGGACGCGCCCGCGCCGCGCCGGGTGGTCGTCGGGGCCGACGGCTCGCCCGGCTGCGCGACCGCCCTCGGGTTCGCCGCCGAGGAGGCGGCGCTGCGCGGCTGGGACCTGCACGTCGTCCACGGCTGCTGGGAGCCGGGGGCGGTCGCCGAGTCCGAGCTCGCGCTGTTCCGCGACCGGGAGCTGCTGGAGCGGACCCGCGCCGCCGAGCTGGACGGGGTCGTGGCGCCGCTGCGGGCGCGGTACCCGGACCTGCGCATCGAGGCGTCGCCGCTGCTGGAGCGGCCCTTCGACGCGCTGTGGGACGCCGCGCAGGACGCGGGGCTCGTGGTGCTCGGCGACCGGGGCACCGGCTTCGACCCGCTGGGCGCGACCGCCACGGCGGTGCTGCGCCGGGCCCCGGGCACGGTCGCGATCGTGCCGGGACGAAGGTCCCGGGAGACCCGGACTCTCGCCTCTGACCGGCGCGTTCCCGCCCGGCAAGGCTAGGGGAAGCGAAGGGAGCGACGATGACTGAACGACGCGGTGTGGTCGTGGGCTACGACGGGTCCCGGCAGAGCGAGGCGGCCGTCCGGTGGGCGGCGGAGGCGGCGCGGCTGCGGGGGGTTCCGCTGACCGTGGTGCACGCCTGGGAGATGTTCTCGGCCGTCGGGCCGATGGCGATACCGGTCGCCGACCTGCGGGCGGCGGCCGAGGAGGTCGTGGCGGAGGGGGCCCGGCACGCGCGCGACGTGGCCGCCGGGGTGGACGCGCACGCCGTGCTCGGCCGCGGCGGGCCGACGACGGCGCTGATCGAGGCCGCTGCGGGAGCCGAACTGCTGGTCGTGGGCTCGCGCGGCCGCGGCGGGTTCACCGACCTGGTGCTCGGCTCGACGGGCGTGGAACTCGCCGCGCACGGCCCGTGCCCGGTCGTGGTCGTCCGCGAGCACCGGGTCGAGGGCCCCGTGGTGGTAGGGGTGGACGGCTCCGCGGCCGCGCAGGAGGCGCTCGGGCTGGCGTTCACCGAGGCGCGGCTGCGCGGCGCGGACCTGGTGGCGCTGGTCGCCTGGCCGGCCGACGCCGACCCGGGCCCCGCGCCGCTCGTGGACGCCGCCGGACTGCGCGAGTTCGCCGGCGACCGGCTCACCCGGATCGTCGCGCCCTGGCGGGAGAAGCACCCGGACGTCGCCGTCCGGACCGAGGTCGTCACCGGCCCGCCCCGCCAGGTGCTGCTCACCGCCGCGAAGGACGCCGGCCTCCTCGTCGTCGGCTCCCGCGGCCTCGGCGGTTTCCGCGGGCTGCTGCTGGGCTCGGTCAGCCACGCGCTGCTGCACCACGCCGCCTGCCCGGTCGCCGTCGCGCACGCCCCCCGCGACTGACCGGGCCCCGAGACGCGCGGGCGGCCCGGCGAGGGCGCCCGCGCGTCGTGCCGTCGCGCCCGCGCGTTCTGCCATGGGGCCCGCGCTCCGTCCCGCCGCGCGGGTCACGGCTCGGCGACCAGCGCCTCCGTGGCGTCCAGCGCGGGAGCGGTCGGCAGGTCGGGGTCCAGGATCAGCTGGAGCAGCAGGCCGTCCAGCATCGCGGTGAACAGCATCGCGGTGCCCTCGCGGCGCTCCGCCGGCCAGTCCGGGCACAGGTGGCCGAGCCGCGCCGCGATCCGGGCCCGGACGGTGCGCGACCAGTCCCGCCGCTCGGCGCCCATCCGCGGGTCGCGCAGCGCCCGCACCAGCAGTTCGGCGGCGAGCCGCAGGTTGCGCTCGCCGGCCGCCATGCGCGGCACGAGGTCGCGCAGCGCGCGCAGCGCGGCCGGGGTGTCGGGCGCGGCGACCAGCGCGTCCACCACCGGGTCGACGATCATCTCGCTGGCGCGCTGCGCGACCGCGACGTGCAGGCCCGGCAGCCCGTTGAAGTAGTGGTGGAGCAGGCCCGGACGGGTGCGGGCGCGGTCGGTGACGGCCCGCGCGGTGACCGCCGGCCAGCCGCCCTCGGCGAGCAGGTCGAGACCGATCTTCACGAGCTGGTCCCGGCGCGCCCGCCCGCGCGGAGTCGACGCGGGACTCACGACGGCGGGGTCCTCGTGGGTCATGCCGCCCAAGCTATCCCAACGCTTGCAGCGTGCAAAGATCGTCGCCCGGCGGCCGCGGCGATTCCGGGACCGGCCCCCGGGCATGCGGCAGGCGGGCACGGCGGCCGTGTACGACGGCCCCCGCGCCCTCCTGGACGACCGGGACGCGACCCCGCTCGCGTAGGGGTCCGCCCTACGACGCGCGCTCGCGCTCCGCGCGGAGCTGGAGCGCCACGTCGATGATCATGTCCTCCTGGCCGCCGACGTAGCCGGCCTCGCCGACCTTCTGCAGGATCTCGTGCGCCGGGACGCCGTAGCGCTCGGCGGCCCGCTCGGCGTGCAGCAGGAAGCTGGAGTACACGCCCGCGTACCCCTGCGTGATCGCGCCCCGGTCGGCGAACGGCAGCCGGTGCAGGAACGGCTTCACGACGTCGTCCGCCGCCGCCAGCGCGCCCTGCACGTCCACGCCCGTCGGGACGCCCAGCCGCTCGAACGTCGCGACCAGCACCTCGGTGGGGGAGTTGCCCGCCCCCGCGCCGAGCGCGCACAGCGCCCCGTCGATCTGCCGGGCGCCGTTCTGCTGCGCCAGCACCGAGTTCGCGACGCCCAGCGACAGGTTCTGGTGCCCGTGGAACCCGACCTGCGCCTCGTGCCCGATCTCCTTCACCAGCGCGCTGATCCGCTCCTGCGCGTCGCCGAGGACGAGCGCGCCGGCGGAGTCGACGACGTAGACGCACTGCGCGCCGCCGTCCACCATGATCCGCGCCTGCTTCGCCAGCTCCTCCGGGCCGACCCGGTGCGACAGCATGAGGAACCCGACGGTCTCCATGCCGAGGTCGCGGGCGGCGGCGAAGTGCTGCAGCGACACGTCCGCCTCGGTGCAGTGCGTCGCGACCCGCGCGACCGACGCGCCCGCGTCGTGCGCCATCTTCAGGTCGTGGACGGTGCCGAGGCCCGGCAGCAGCAGGACGGCGATCTTGGCGCGGGTCGTCTCGTCCACGGCGGCGGCGACGAGCTTGACGTCGTCCTCCAGCGAGAAGCCGTAGTTGAAGGACGAGCCGCCGAGGCCGTCGCCGTGCGTGACCTCGATGACCTCCACCCCGGCCGCGTCCAGCGCGTGCACGACCCCGCGGACCTGCTCCTCGGTGAAGCGGTGCGCCATCGCGTGGCTGCCGTCCCGCAGCGTCGAGTCGGTGATCCGGATCTTGTCCGCGGTCACGATGCCACCTTCCTGCGCGCGAGCTGCTCGCCCACCCGGGCGGCGGCCGCGGTCATGATGTCGAGGTTGCCGGCCCAGGGCGGCAGGTAGTCGCCGTTCCCGCGGACCTCCAGGAACACCGCGACGCGGGCCATCCCGTTCCAGATGTCGCGGGGCTCGTCGAACTGCGGCTCGGCGCGCAGCGTGTAGCCGGGCACGTAGGCGGCCACTTCGGCGACCATCGTGTCGATCGACGCCGAGATCGCCTTGGTGTCGGCGTCGGACGGGATCGCGCAGTACACCGTGTCCCGCATGATCATGGGCGGGTCGACCGGGTTCAGGATGATGATCGCCTTGCCCCGCCCGGCGCCGCCGACCTGCTCGATCGCGCGGGCGGTGGTCTCGGTGAACTCGTCGATGTTCGCGCGCGTGCCGGGACCGGCGGACCGCGACGCGATCGACGCGACGATCTCCGCGTACGGGACCGGGACGACCGACGACACCGCGTGCACGATCGGGATCGTCGCCTGCCCGCCGCACGTGATCATGTTGAGGTTCGGGGCGTCCGACAGCGTGTCCAGGTTCACCGGCGGGCACACGAGCGGGCCCGCCGCCGCCGGGGTCAGGTCGATCGCGGTGATCCCGGCCTCCGCGTAGCGCGGCGCGTTCGCCAGGTGCGCCTTCGCCGACGTCGCCTCGAACACGATGTCGGGGAGCGTCGGCTGCTTCAGCAGCCAGTCCACGCCCTCCGCCGACGCCTCGACGCCCATCTTGCGGGCGCGCTCCAGGCCGTCCGACTCGGGCACCACGCCGATCATCGAGTGGACGTCGATCAGCTCGCTGCGCGTCAGCTTGACCAGCAGGTCGGTGCCGATGTTGCCCGGCCCGACGATCGCGGCCGTCAGTCCGCTCATGCCCGCTCCCCCCGGTTCACTTCGCTCATGTCAGCTCCTCTTCTCCGAACCGGGCGGTCACGGAACCGATCCCGGCGAACGTCGCCGTCAGCGTCTCCCCGGGCGCGACCGGCACGGCGGCGGTGATCGAGCCGGGCAGCACCACGTGGCCCGCCTCCAGCGACACGCCGCGCTCGCCGAGCACGTTGGCCAGCCACACCAGCGCGTTGATCGGCGAACCCAGCACCGCGCCGCCCGCGCCGGTGTCGATCAGGTCGCCGTCGCGGCGCAGCAGGCAGCCCATCAGTGACAGGTCGTGGTCGTCGAGCCGGACGGGACGGGTGCCGAGCACGACGCCGCCGCTGGAGGCGTTGTCGGCGATCGTGTCCGGCAGGGTGATCTTCCAGTCCGCGATGCGGGAGTCGATGACCTCCAGCGCCGGCAGCACGTACTCGACGGCGGCGACGGCGTCGGCCGTCGTCGCGCCGGGCCCGGCGAGCGGCCGGCCCAGCACGAACGCGATCTCCGGCTCGATCCGGGGCTGCAGGAACCGGCCGGTGTCGATCGGGGCGCTCTCCTGCAGGAACATGGTGTCGAGCAGGACGCCGAAGTCCGGCTGGTCCACGCCCATCTGGCGCTGCATCGCGGCCGAGGTCAGCCCGACCTTGTGGCCCTTGATCCGCGCCCCGGCGGCGGTCCACGCCTCGACCTGGGCGAGCTGGACCGCGTAGGCGTCGGCCACCGACATGCCCGGATGGTCCTTCGTCAGCGGCGGGATGGGAGTGCCGGTGGCGTACGCGTCGAGCAGCGCCGCCGCGGCCTTCTCCACGGAACCCGGGTCCATTGGGCCGTCCTTTCGTTGTCTGCGCAGGCCCGAGCCTCTCCCGCGCGGGGCGCCGCGGGCAATGCGGCCGTCCCGCGTGGTGGGACACTTCTTCTACAGTGGGCGCCATGCCGCCGGACGACACCTTCCTGCGCCGCGCCGTCGCCGTGCTGACCGCGTTCCGGGCGGACGACGACGGGCTCGGCGCCGCCGAACTCGCCCGCCGCAGCGGCCTGCCGCGGTCCACCGCCCACCGGATCGCGCTCGAACTCGCCGAGGCGGGCCTCCTGGAACGCGACGGCACCCGGGTGCGGCTCGGGCTGAAGCTGTTCGAGATCGGGCAGCGGGTGCCGCGCCAGCGGGTCCTGCGGGACGCGGCCGCCCCCTACATGTCGGACCTGCGGGAGGCGACCCGGCAGACCGTCCACCTCGCGGTGCTGGAGGGCACCGAGGTCGTCTACGTGGAGATCCTCGGCTCCTCGGGCGGGCCCCGGCTGCCGTCCCAGGTCGGCGGGCGGCTGCCCGCGCACGTCACCGGGGTGGGCAAGGCGATCCTGGCGTTCTCCCCGCCGGACGCGGTGCGGGCCGTCATGGACGGGGGCCTGGTCAAGCGGAGCACGCGCAGCGTCGCCGCGCCGGGGCTGCTCGCGAAGGAGCTGGCGAAGATCCGCCGCGAGGGCGTCGCCTACGACCGGGAGGAGTCCGGCGCCGGGATCGTGTGCGCGGCGAGCCCCGTCCTCGGCCCGGACGGCCTGGCCCTGGGCGCCCTGTCGGTGTCGGGCTGGGCGACGAGGATGCGGCTGGCCGCGGTGGCCCCGGCCGTCCACACCGCCGCCCTGACCCTCTCCCGCACCCTCCAGGGCTAGCCGCCGGGCAGGTGGCGGGCCAGGAGCTGGGCCAGGTGCTCGCCGCCGCGGTCCGCCAGCTCGCTCAGCTGGGTCCGGCAGCTGAACCCGTCGGCGAGGACGACCCCGTCCTCGCCGGTCCTCCGGACGGCCGGGAGCAGCGACGTCTCGGCGACCGCGACCGAGACGTCGTGGTGGCCCTTCTCGACGCCGAAGTTCCCGGCGAGGCCGCAGCAGCCGCCGACCCGGCCGACCTCCGCGCCCGCCCTCCGCAGCAGGGCCGCGTCCTTCGCCCAGCCCATGACGGCGTGGTGATGGCAGTGCGGCTGCGCGATCCCCGTCACGCCGGACAGGTCGGGCGGCGTCCAGTCGCCGGTCTCGGCGAGCAGCTCGGCCAGCGTGCGGGTCGCGGCGGCCACCTCGCGCGCGGCGGCGGCGTCCACGCCGCGCAGCAGCTCTCCGGCGTCCGACCGCAGCACGCCCGTGCAGGACGGCTCCATGCCGACGACCTTCGCGCCGCCCCGGACGTGGGGGAGCAGCGCGCGGACGGCCCGCCGGGCCTGCGCGCGCGCCCCGTCCAGCTGGCCCGTGGAGATCCACGTGATCCCGCAGCACACGGGCCGCTCGGTGACCGTCACGCGGTAGCCGGCGTGCTCCAGCACCTTCACCGTCGCCTCGCCCACCTCGGGGGAGAACGCGTCGGTGAAGCTGTCGACGAACAGGACGACGTCGCCGTTGCGCCCCTCCGGGCTCCGGTGCGACGCGAACCGGCGCCGGAACGTCACGGGCGCGAACGCGGGCAGCGTCCGCCGCCGGTCGATCCCCGCGCCCCACGCGACCAGCGGCTTCAGGGCGCGCGACCGCATCGCCGCGTTCACCGCCCGGATCGACGCGGGCGCCCTCGCCGCGAGCCGCGTCCAGCGCGGAAGCCACCCCAGCGCGTAGTGGGCGCGCGGCCGGACCCGCCTCCGGTACCGCTGGTGCAGCGCCTCCGCCTTGTAGGACGCCATGTCGACGCCGGTCGGGCAGTCGGACGCGCACCCCTTGCACGAAAGGCACAGGTCGAGGACGTCGTGCAGCGCGCCGGACTTCCAGCCGTCCGGCCCGAGCTTCCCGCTGACGACCTCCTGGAGCACCCGCGCCCGCCCCCGCGTGGAGTCCTTCTCCTCCCGCGTGGCCAGGTAGGACGGGCACATGACGCCGCCCGCCGCCGTGTTGTCGGCGCGGCACTTGCCCACGCCGGTGCACCGGTGCACGGCCCGCGACAGGTCGCCGCGGTCGTCCCGGTAGGCGAGACCGAGGCCCCGGTTCAGCGGGACGAGCCCCACGGCGCGCAGATCGCCGTCCACCGGCGCGGGCCGGACGATCACTCCGGGGTTCAGCACGTCGTCCGGGTCGAACACGTCCTTGACGGCCGAGCACAGCGCGAGCGCCTCGGCGGAGTACATGTGCGGCAGCAGTTCGCTCCGTGCCCGCCCGTCGCCGTGCTCGCCCGACATGGTGCCGCCGTGCCGCGCCGCGAGCGCCGCCGCGTCGTCGAGGAAGCCGCGGAAGATCCGCGCCCCCTCCGCCCGCCCGAACGGGAAGTCGATCCGCACGTGGACGCACCCGTCCCCGAAGTGCCCGTAGGGGACGCCGAACAGCCGGTAGCCGTCCAGCAGCGCCTCGAACTCCCGCAGGTAGGCGCCGAGCCGCTCGGGCGGGACGGCCGCGTCCTCCCACCCCGCGTGGGCCTGCTCGCCGCCGGGCGTCCGCGCGACGAGCCCGGAGCCGTCCTCCCGGATGCGCCACAGCGCCTCGGCGAGCGCCGCGTCCTCGACGAGCATCGAGCCGAGGCATCCGGAGTCGCCGGCGACCTTCCGCGCGGTGGCCCGCAGCGGCCCGATCGCGTCCCCGGCGAGCTCCACGAGCAGCCACCCGGACCCGTCCGGGAGCGGCGGCACGGCGTCCGCGCCCCGCCGCTCCCGCACGACGTTCGTGATCCGCGAATCCAGCCCCTCGCACGCCACGGGCCCGTGCGGCAGGATCGCCGGCACGGCGTCGGCGGCCTCCGCCATCGACCCGTACCCCAGCACGACGAGCACCCGGCACGCGGGCTCCCGCACCATCCGGACCCGCGCGGCCAGCGTCAGGGCCAGCGTCCCCTCGCTCCCCACCAGCGCCCGCGCGACGTCGAAGCCCTTCTCCGGCAGCAGGTGTTCGAGCGAGTAACCGGAGACCTGCCGCCCGAACCGCCCGAACTCCGTCCGGATCAGCGCGAGGTTCTCGCCCGCCAGGCCCCGGAGCCGCTCCAGGAGGCCGCTCTCCGCCGCGCCGCCGGGGACGTCCCCGAGCCGGAGCCGCTCCCCGGTCCCGGCGACCACGTCGAGCCCGAGCACGTTGTCGCTCGTCCGCCCGTATCCGAGCGCCCGCGACCCGCACGCGTTGTTCCCGATCATCCCGCCCAGCGTCGCACGCGTCCGGGTGGACGGGTCGGGCCCGAACCGCAGCCCGTGCCCGGCCGCGACCTGGTGCAGCCGCGCCTGCACGATCCCCGGCTCGACCAGCGCCGTCCCCGCGTCCGGATCGATCTCCAGCACCCGGTTCAGGTGCCGGCCGACGTCCACCACGACACCCGGCCCGACCGCGTTGCCCGCGATGGACGTCCCGCCGCCCCGCATCGTCAGCGGGGCCCCGGCGGCCCGGCACACCTCCAGCACGACCGGCAGCTCCCCGGCCTCCCGGGGCGTGACGACGACCGCCGGCGGCACCCGGTACAGCGAGGCGTCGGACGAGTACATCGACCGCG
This sequence comes from Actinomadura sp. GTD37, assembly GCF_041951365.1. Lineage (NCBI taxonomy): Bacteria > Bacillati > Actinomycetota > Actinomycetes > Streptosporangiales > Thermomonosporaceae > Actinomadura > Actinomadura sp. GTD37. Next base: position 17,375 of record NZ_JBGNUS010000005.1, on the reverse strand, counting down.
CGAGCGCCGAGTCGTCCACCCCCGAGACCCCGGCCCGCCGCAACGCCTCCGCGACCTCGCGATGCTCGCCCACCGAACCTCCGTCCCCAGCAGCGGACTCCCCACAGCCACGTTAGTACCCGCGGCCCCGTCCACCCCCGGCCAACGCCGGGGAAGACGCGGCCGCCGCGCCTGGAACAGCCGTCCTGAGCCGCGCCGCACCGGCCGCCGGCGGCGCCCGCCACCAGGACGTTCGGCGGGACGAAGGTCCCTTCTGACCGGTCCGCGCGTCCGCGAGGGTGGGTACCGGCGGGATGACGATCATGGTTATCCCGCCTGTGCTTGGGGAAGGCCCAACGGAATGCGCTGGGAGCGATGGAAATGGTGCGGCAGGTGACGGAAGCTCGGCAGGAAGACGGGCCGGCGGGGTCCGGGCGCGCCGCCGGCGGCGGGCGGGCCGTGGTCATGCTGGCGATGGCGACCCTCGGGTTCGCGGTGAACTTCTGGGCGTGGGCGCTGCTGAGCCCGCTCGGCCCGCGGTTCAAGGACTCGCTGGCGCTGACGTCGTTCGAGCAGTCGCTGCTCGTGGCGGTGCCGGTGGTGGTGGGGTCGCTCGGGCGGATCCCGGTGGGGGCGCTGACGGACCGGTTCGGCGGGCGGGTGATGTTCCCCGCGGTGTCGCTGATCACGATCGTGCCCGTCCTGTACCTGGGGCTCGCCGGGCACTCCTCGCTGCCGGCGCTGCTGGTCGGCGGCTTCTTCCTCGGCATCGGCGGGACGGCGTTCGCGGTCGGGGTCCCGTTCGTGAACGCCTGGTTCCCGCCGGAGCGGCGCGGGCTCGCGATCGGGGTCTTCGGCGCGGGCATGGGCGGCACCGCGATCAGCGCGCTGACGACCGTCAAAGAGGTCGACCGGTTCGGGATGGAGTTCCCGTTCGAGGTGATGGCCGCCCTGCTCGCCGTGTACGCGGTGGCCGCGTGGTTCGTGCTGCGGGAGGCGCCGGGGCGCACCGCGCCGACCGAGCCGCTCGCGAAGCGGCTCGCCGCGACCGCCCGGATGGGCGTCACCTGGCAGATGTCCGCGCTGTACGCGGTGGCCTTCGGCGGCTACGTGGCGTTCTCGGTCTACCTGCCCACGTACCTGAAGGCGGAGTACGGGCTGGCGCAGGCGGACGCGGCGAACCGGATGGCGGGGTTCGTGCTGCTGGCCGTCGTGATGCGGCCGGTCGGCGGGTGGCTCTCGGACCGGATCGGCGCGGTGCGGGTGATGACCGCCGCACTGGCCGTGACGGTGCTGGGCGCGGTCGCCCAGTCGTTCGCGCCCGCGCTGATGCCGGTGGGGACGATCGCGTTCCTGGCGATGGCGGCCGCGCTCGGCGCCGCCAGCGGTGCGACGTTCGCGCTGGTCGCCCAGCTGGCCCCGGCGAACAGGGTCGGCGCGGTCACGGGTGTGGTCGGCGCCGCGGGCGGCCTCGGCGGGTTCGTCCCGCCGCTGGTGATGGGCGCCCTGTGGGGCAGCCTCGGGGAGTACCGGATCGGCCTGCTCCTCCTCGCGATCGTCGCCGCCTCGGCCGGGGTGTTCACCGCGACGTCCGTCCGGCGCGCCGTGGCGACGCGCCGGGCGACCTGAATCGCGGCATCCCGCCGGGGACCGGCGGGATGCCGCCGCCTGGGGGCAATTTGTCCCAGATTATTCGGAAGAAGGGGATCCGACTTGAGTTCGACCCACGGCCGGCCAGGGATGGACGGCCCGCTGGAAGACGCGCTGGTGAGCACCCGCAGGTACTTCACCCGCACCCGCGTCTCGCCCGATCTGCGGACGATGACCAAGAAGGGCGGCCGGGAGGCCGACGCCTTCTACCGCGACCGCTGGTCGCACGACAAGGTGGTGCGCTCGACCCACGGGGTGAACTGCACGGGGTCGTGCTCCTGGAAGGTGTACGTCAAGGACGGCATCATCACCTGGGAGGCGCAGCAGACCGACTACCCGTCGGTCGGCCCCGACCGCCCCGAGTACGAGCCGCGCGGCTGCCCCCGGGGCGCCTCGTTCTCCTGGTACACCTACTCGCCGACGCGGGTCAGGTACCCCTACGTGCGCGGCGTCCTGCTGGAGATGTACCGGGAGGCCAGGTCCCGGACCGGCGACCCCGTGCAGGCGTGGCGCGAGATCGTCTCCGACCCGGAGAAGGCCCGCGTCTACAAGGACGCGCGCGGGCGCGGCGGCCTCGTCCGGGCCACATGGGACGAGGCGACCGAGATGATCGCCGCCGCGCACGTCCACACGATCAAGGAGTTCGGCCCCGACCGGGTCGCCGGGTTCTCCCCGATCCCGGCGATGTCGATGGTGTCGCACGCGGCCGGCTCCCGGTTCGTGTCCATGCTCGGCGGGACGATGCTGTCGTTCTACGACTGGTACGCCGACCTCCCGGTGGCGTCCCCGCAGGTGTTCGGCGACCAGACCGACGTCCCCGAGTCGGGCGACTGGTGGGACGCCGGCTACCTCATCATGTGGGGCTCCAACGTGCCGGTGACCCGCACCCCCGACGCGCACTGGATGACCGAGGCCCGCTACCGGGGCCAGAAGGTCGTCGCGGTCTCCCCGGACTACGCCGACAACGTCAAGTTCGCCGACGAGTGGCTCGCCGCGCAGCCCGGCACCGACGGCGCCCTGGCGATGGCCATGGGGCACGTCGTCCTCAAGGAGTTCTTCGTCGACCGGCAGGTCCCGTACTTCACCGACTACGTGAAGCGCTACAGCGACCTGCCGTTCCTGGTGCGCCTGGAGGAGCGCGGCGGGACGTACGTCCCCGGCAAGTTCCTCACGGCCGCCGACCTCCCCGGCGCCGAGTCCGAGTCCGAGCACGCCGCGTTCAAGACCGTCCTCCTGGACGCGAACACCGGCCTTCCGCTCGTCCCGAACGGGTCGCTCGGCTTCCGGTACGGCGACGCCGGCGAGGGCAAGTGGAACCTCGACCTGGGCGACGCCGACCCGCTGCTGTCCGTCGCGGGCGGCGCGGCGGTCGAGATCGAGCTGGCCCGGTTCGACGGCGTCGACGGCGCGCCGGGAACGCTCCGGCGGGGCGTGCCCGTCCGCGACGTCGGCGGCCACCTGGTCACGACCGTGTACGACCTGATGCTCGCCCAGTACGGCGTCGCGCGGGACGGCCTGCCGGGCTCCTGGCCGACCGGGTACGACGACGCGTCCGAGCCGGGCACCCCGGCGTGGCAGGAGACCATCACCGGCGTCCCGGCGCAGGCCGCCGAGCGGATCGGCCGCGAGTACGCCGCGAACGCCGAGGAGACCCGCGGCCGCTCGATGATCATCATGGGCGCGGGCACCAACCACTGGTTCCACTCCGACACGATCTACCGGACGTTCCTCGCGCTGACCACGCTGACCGGCGGGCAGGGCGTGAACGGCGGCGGCTGGGCGCACTACGTCGGGCAGGAGAAGTGCCGCCCGGTCACCGGGTGGGCGCAGCTGGCGTTCGGGCTGGACTGGTCCCGCCCGCCCCGGCAGATGATCGGGACGGCGTTCTGGTACCTGCACACCGACCAGTTCCGCTACGACCAGTTCGACGCGGGCACCCTGTCGGCGGCGACCGGCGGCGGCACGTTCGCCGGGCGGTCCACCGCCGACGTGATCGCGCAGGCGGCGCGGCTCGGCTGGATGCCGTCCTACCCGACGTTCGACCGCAACCCCCTCACCCTCGCCGACGAGGCGGAGGCCGCCGGGAAGCCGGCCGCCGAGTACGTCGTGGACGAGCTGAAGGCGAACCGGCTCAAGTTCGCCTGCCAGGACCCGGACGCGCCGGAGAACTTCCCCCGCGTCCTGACGGTCTGGCGGTCCAACCTGCTCGGGTCGTCCGCGAAGGGCAACGAGTACTTCCTGCGGCACCTGCTCGGCGCGGCCGACGCCGTCCGGGCCGAGGAGACGCCGCCGGGCCTCCGGCCGGAGGAGGTCGTCTGGCGGGACGAGGCCCCCGCGGGCAAGCTCGACCTGCTGCTGTCGCTCGACTTCCGGATGACCAGCACCACCGTCTACTCCGACATCGTGCTGCCGGCGGCGACCTGGTACGAGAAGCACGACCTGAACACGACCGACATGCACCCGTTCGTGCACTCGTTCAACCCGGCGATCGGGCCGCCCTGGCAGACCCGCAGCGACTGGCGCGCCTTCCAGGACATCGCGGACGCGTTCAGCCGCCTCGCCGAGGGCCGCCTCGGCGTCCGCAAGGACGTCGTCGCCATGCCGCTGCTGCACGACACCCCCGACGAGATGGCGAACCCGCACGGGCGCGTCCTCGACTGGGCGAAGGGCGAGTGCGAGCCGGTCCCCGGCGTGACGATGCCGAAGCTCGTGACGGTCGAGCGCGACTACCCGGCGCTCGCGGCGAAGATGACCGCGCTCGGCCCGCTCGCCGAGCGGCTCGGCGCGACCACCAAGGGCGTCACGTTCGAGCTGGGGAAGCAGGTCGAGTACCTCAAGCACAAGAACGGCGTCGTGCGCGGCGGCCCGGCCGACGGCCGCCCGTCGCTGCGGCGGGACGTGCACGCCTGCGAGATGATCCTCGCGTTCTCCGGCACGACGAACGGGCAGCTGGCCACCCAGGGCTTCAAGACGGTGGAGCGGCGCACCGGCACCAGGCTCGCCGACCTCGCCGCCGAGCACGAGGGCAAGCAGATCACGTTCGCCGACACCCAGGCCCGCCCCGTCCCGGTCATCACGTCCCCGGAATGGTCGGGGTCGGAGAGCGGCGGGCGCCGCTACTCCCCGTTCACGATCAACGTCGAGCGCCTGAAGCCCTGGCACACCCTCACCGGGCGGCAGCACTTCTACCTCGACCACGACTGGATGGCCGAGCTCGGCGAGCAGCTGCCGACGTTCCGGCCGCCGCTCAACATGTCCGCCCTGTTCGGCGAGCCGGAACTGGGGGAGACCGGCGAGCTGGGGCTGACCCTCCGCTACCTCACCCCGCACAACAAGTGGTCGATCCACTCCGAGTACCAGGACAACCTGTTCATGCTGTCGCTGTCGCGCGGCGGCCCGGTCATCTGGATGAGCGGGGTGGACGCCGCCAAGATCGGCGTCCGCGACAACGACTGGATCGAGGCGGTCAACCGCAACGGCGTCGTCGTCGCCCGCGCGATCGTCACGCACCGGATGCCCGAGGGCACCGTGTACATGTACCACGCGCAGGACAAGCTGATCGACGTCCCGCGCGCGGAGACGTCCGGCCGCCGCGGCGGCATCCACAACTCCCTGACCCGGTTGCTGATCAAGCCGAGTCACCTCATCGGCGGGTACGCGCAGCTGTCGTTCGCGTTCAACTACCTCGGGCCGACCGGCAACCAGCGCGACGAGGTCACCGTCATCCGCCGCCGCTCCCAGGAGGTGCAGTACTAGATGCGCGTCATGGCGCAGATGTCGATGGTCATGAACCTCGACAAGTGCATCGGCTGCCACACCTGCTCCGTCACCTGCAAGCAGGCGTGGACGAACCGCAGCGGCGTCGAGTACGTCTGGTTCAACAACGTCGAGACCCGTCCCGGCCAGGGCTACCCCCGCCAGTACGAGGACCAGGAGAAGTGGCGCGGCGGCTGGACGCTCAACAAGCGCGGCCGGCTCGCGCTCAAGGGCGGCAGCCGGATGCGCAAGCTGCTGACGATCTTCTCCAACCCGAAGCTGCCCGGGATCGACGACTACTACGAGCCCTGGACCTACGACTACGAGACCCTCACCGACGCGCCGCTGCAGGAGCACACGCCGGTCGCCCGGCCGAAGTCGCTGCTGTCCGGCAAGGACATGAAGGTCTCCTGGTCGGCGAACTGGGACGACGACCTCGGCGGGTCCGTGGAGCACGGCGGCAAGGACGTCCTGCTCAAGGAGATCTCCGACAAGGTGAAGATGGAGTTCGACAAGACCTTCATGTTCTACCTGCCGCGGATCTGCGAGCACTGCCTCAACCCGTCCTGCGCGGCGTCCTGCCCGTCCGGCGCGATCTACAAGCGCGCCGAGGACGGCATCGTCCTGGTCGACCAGGACAAGTGCCGCGGCTGGCGGATGTGCGTGTCCGGCTGCCCGTACAAGAAGGTGTACTTCAACCACCGGACCGGCAAGGCCGAGAAGTGCACCTTCTGCTTCCCGCGCATCGAGGTCGGCCTGCCGACGGTGTGCGCGGAGACGTGCGTCGGGCGGCTCCGCTACATCGGCCTGGTGCTGTACGACGCCGACAAGGTGCTGGAGGCCGCGTCCACGCCCGACGACAAGGACCTGTACGAGGCGCAGCGCGGCGTGTTCCTCGACCCGAACGACCCGGAGGTCATCGCGGGGGCCCTGCGGGAGGGCATCCCGCAGGACTGGATCGAGGCCGCGCAGCGGTCCCCGATCTACGCGCTCATCAACACCTTCAAGGTGGCGCTGCCGCTGCACCCGGAGTACCGGACGATGCCGATGGTCTGGTACATCCCGCCGCTGTCGCCGGTCGTGGACGTCATCCGCGACACCGGCCACGACGCCGAGGACAAGGGCAACCTGTTCGCGGCGATCGACGCGCTGCGCATCCCCGTCGAGTACCTGGCGGAGCTGTTCACCGCCGGCGACGCCGCGGTCGTGGACGGCGTCCTGCGCCGGCTCGCCGCGATGCGCTCCTACATGCGCGACATCAACCTAGGCCGCGAGCCCGACCCCACCATCCCCGAGGGCGTCGGGATGAGCGGCGAGGAGATGTACGACATGTTCCGGCTGCTGGCGCTCGCGAAGTACGACGAGCGGTACGTGATCCCCACCGCGCACGCCGAGCAGGCGCACAGCCTGGAGGAGATCGCCACCGAGTGCAGCCTGGACTACGACGGCGGCCCCGGCATGGGCGGCGCCGGGCTGCCGGGCGGCTCCGGCCCGTTCGGCGAGGCGTCCGGGCGCCCCAACCCGATCGCGGTGGAGAACTTCCACATGCTGCGGGAGCGGCAGACGTCCGACAACCCGGTCGACCCGGCGGACAAGCACAAACGCGTCAACCTGCTCAACTGGGACGGCAAGGGGGCGCCCACCGGGCTGTTCCCCGAGCGCGGGGGAGACCCGGGCGTCGGACCGGACGGCACCAACCCGCCCGCCGACTCGGGCGCCGCCGGAACGGAGCCGAAACCGTGAGGATCAGAGCCCCGAAGACCGCCGGGTTCGGCGACACCGAGCTGGCCACCGCCTGGCAGGCGGCGTCGCTGCTGCTCGGCTACCCCGACGAGGAGCTGCTGGCACGGCGCCCGCTGCTGCGCCGCGCCGTCGCGGACCTGCCGGAGCGGGCCGCGGAGCCGCTCGGCCGCGTCCTCGACCACCTCGACGCGACGCCGCCGGGCGACCTCGCCGCCGAGTACGTCGCCACGTTCGACTACCGGAAGCGGTGCTGCCTCTACCTGACGTACTACGCCTACGGCGACACCCGCAAGCGGGGCATGGCCCTGCTGCGGTTCAAACAGGCGTACCAGGCGGCGGGGCTCGACCTCGGCGACGGCGAGCTGCCCGACCACCTGGCCGTCGTCCTGGAGTTCGCCGCGACCGCCGACCCGGCGCAGGGGCGGCGGCTGCTGATCGAGCACCGCGCCGGCCTGGAGCTGCTGCGCATCTCGCTCACCGAGGCGGGGTCGCCGTGGGCGCCCGTCCTGGACGCGGTCTCGGCGACGCTGCCGCCGCTCACCGGCCGCAACGAGGACGTCCTCGCCCGCCTCATCGCCGAGGGGCCGCCGGACGAGACGGTCGGCCTCGCCCCCTACGGCGCCGACGCGGGCGTCATGGGTCCCGTCCTGCTGCCAGATCCCGTCGTTGGAGCCCCCTCATGACCAGCACCCTGCCCGTCCTCGCCGCCGAGAGCGGCGGCGGCGACCCGGGCGTCCTCGGCACCCTGCTGTGGGTCGCCCTGCCCTACGTCACCATCGCGGTGTTCGTCCTCGGGCACGTCTGGCGGTACCGCTACGACAAGTTCGGGTGGACGACCCGCTCGTCCCAGCTGTACGAGCGGCGGCTGCTGCGCATCGGCAGCCCGCTGTTCCACTTCGGGATCCTGCTGGTCGCGGGCGGCCACGTCGGCGGGCTGATCATCCCGGACGGCTGGACGGAGGCGGTGGGGATCTCCGAGCACATGTACCACGTCGTCGCGGTCGTCCTCGGCACGGCCGCCGGGTTCTGCACCCTGGCGGGCCTCGCGATCCTGATCTACCGGCGCCGGACGGTCGGCCCGGTGTTCCTCGCGACCACCCGCAACGACAAGATGATGTACGTGGTGCTGGCCGGGACCATCGTCATCGGGCTGGCCGCGACGGTCGCCGCCAACGTCATCGGCGACGGCTACAACTACCGGGAGACGATCTCCCCGTGGTTCCGGTCGGTCTTCTACTTCCAGCCGGACCCGGACCTGATGACGGGCGTGCCGGTCCTGTTCCAGGTGCACGCGCTCAGCGCGCTGCTGCTGTTCTGCATCTGGCCGTTCACGCGGCTGGTGCACATGCTGACCGCGCCGATCGGGTACCTGACGCGTCCCTACATCGTCTACCGCAGCCGCGACGAGCACCTCGGCATGCACGAGACGCGCCGGGGCTGGGAGCGGGTCCAGTAAGCCCGGCCGACACGGGGAACGCTCCCACTCCGGCGCCGGAATGGGAGCGTTCCCCGTATCGGCCCGGGATCAGCGGATCCAGAGGTCGGGGCCGAACACCTCGTAGTGGATGCGCTCGTCCGACACTCCGGCGGCGAGCAGGCCCCGCCGGATCTCGCGCATGAACGGCAGCGGCCCGCACATGAAGACGCGGGCCTTGTCCGGCAGCGGCAGCGCGGCGACGTCGATCCGGCCGGGCCGGACGTCCTCGCCGAGCGCGGCCTCGCCGGGCTCCTCGTACCAGGTCAGCTGCCGGAACCCGGTCATCCGCCCGCCCGCCTCGGCGATCTGGCCGCGCAGCGCGTGCGCGCCGGGGTCGCGGTCGGCGTGGACGGCCAGCACCGGGCGGTCCGGGGCGGTGACGGCCAGGTGGTCGATGATCGCGGCGGCGGGCGTGACGCCGATGCCCGCGCTGATGACGACGAGCGGGTCCTCCCCGTCGTCCAGCACGACGTCGCCGAACGGGCGGGACAGCTCCAGCTCGTCTCCGGCCGCGACGTGGTCGAACAGGTACGCCGAGACGGCGCCGTCCGGTGCGGAGTCCTCGCCGCGCACGCGGCGGACCGTGATCTGGATCGTGTCGCCCGCCGCCCGCGACAGCGTGTACTGGCGGGGCTGGCGCAGGCCGTCCGGCAGCGTCACGGCGACGGAGACGTACTGGCCGGGACGGTGCGCGGCGACCTCCCCGCCGCCCGCGGGCGCCAGCACGAGCGAGATCACGTCCGCCGCCTCGTCCCGCCGCTCCACGACCCGCCACGGCGTGCACGGGACGGCCGGGTCGCAGCCGGCCTCCTGGTACAGCCGCGCCTCCTCGGCGATCAGCAGCGTCGCGAACAGCCAGTACACCTCGGACCAGGCCGCGTGCACCTCCGGCGTCACCGCGTCGCCGAGCACGTCGGCCACCGCGTCCATCAGGTGCCGCCCGACGATCGTGTACTGCTCGGGGCGGATGCCGAGCGAGGCGTGCTTGTGCGCGATCCGCGGCAGCATCTGCTGGAACGGCGTCGCGGACCCGGGGTCCACCAGGTGCGAGGCGAACGCGGCCACCGACCCGGCGAGCGCCTGCCGCTGCTCGCCGTTGGCCTGGTTCCCCTGGTTGAACACGTTCCGCAGCTCGGGATGCGCGGCGAACATCGCCGCGTAGAACCGGCCGGTGATCTCGACACCGTTGGCGCCGACGGCGGGCAGTGTGGCGCGCACTGTGTCGGCGTGGTCGGACGACAGCATCAGGAGCCTTCCTCTGGGGGACGAAATGATCGTAGGCCCTTATTGGCGCTACGCCAATAAGGGATTGTCTCAACGGGCGGACGGGATGCGGCGGCCGGTGACCCGCCACAGCGGGACGCGGACGAAGTGGTCGCGCGGACCCGGCGCCCACGGCCGCAGCGGCAGCCGCGCCAGCCGCGCGGCCTCCGCCGGGTCGGTCACCGCACGGGCCTGCCCGACCACGGTCACCGACCAGCCCGTCCGGGCGGCCGGGTCGAACGCGTCCACCTCGAACGCGACGATGGCGCCGCGCAGCGCCGCGTCGAACTTCGAGCCCGGCGCGGTGCGGACGACCACGGCCTCGTCCCCGTCCAGGACGAAGGTGACCGGCTGGATCGCGGGCAGCGCCTGATCGGTGTAGACGACGCGCCCCACCGGCGCGGACCGCAGCAGCGCCACGCACTCCTCGCGGCCGAGGGTCTCCATGGCTTCTCCGACGGATGTCATGGCACCAGCGTCTCCGCCGGCGGGCATCGGCGGGCAGAGGCGAACGTCCTGTTCAGCGCGCGGGAGCGGCGTCCAAGGTCCCCTCCGGGCACGGGCCCGCGCCCCTGCCGGGCGCCCGCCGCGGGACGGCGGCCGGAGATCGGACGAGCGCACCCGGGACGGCCCGCCGGGGGGCCGTCACGAGGCGGCGGCCGCGGGCCCGCCGATCCGGCGGCCGGTGATCAGCTCGGGCCGGATCCGGATGAAGTGGTCGCGCTCGCCGGGGGCCCAGCTGCGCAGCGGCAGGGCCTCCAGCGCGGCCGCGTCGCCGGGGTCGGCGACGTGCCGGGCGGGACCGACCGCCACCACCGACCAGCCCGTCTCCGCCGCGGTGTCGAACTCGTCGATCTCGAAGGCGACGATCGTGTCGGCGGCGGCCTTGGCCAGCCGCGACGTCCGCGACGTCCGGAACACGATGGCGCCGTCGCTGACGGCGAAGTTCACCGGCTGGACGGCCGGCAGCGCGTGATGGGTGAACACGATCCGCCCGATCGTCGCGCGTGACAGGAGGGCGCGGCACTCGTCCTCGTCGAGGATCTCCAGGCCGCTGTGGTCGAGCTGCATGCGTCCAGCGTGGAACGCCCGCACGCCCCGCCGTTAGGGACGAAGGTCCCCAATCCCGGGGTGGTGCCGGAACACGCCGGAGAGGCCGGTAACGTCCCGGTAATTCGATCGACGCCCGGTACATCCTGGAGGCCCCGTGCTCGCCCTCACCACCGCCGACGTGCGCCTCTTCCTGCACGTGCTCGCCGCGACGATCTGGGTCGGCGGCCAGATCACGCTCGGCGCGCTCGTCCCCGCGCTGCGCGGCCACGAGGGCGTCACCAAGATCGCCGCGCGCCGCTACAACCTGATCGCCTGGCCCGCGTTCGGCGTGCTCGTCCTCACCGGGATCTGGAACATCACCGCGGGCGACATGGGCGGCGCCGCGCAGCGGACACTGGAGGTGAAGCTCGTCTTCGTGCTGCTGTCGGGGGTGGCGGCGTTCCTGCACACGCGCGCCGCGTCCAAGGCCGGGCTCGCCGTCTGGGGCGCGCTCGGCGCGGTGGGCGCCCTCGCCGCCCTCTTCTTCGGCGTCCAGCTCGGCTGACCCCGCCGTCCGGAGGTGCTGAAGGGACCGCGGCCCGCGTGCACGACGCAGGGGTTCTCGTCCTGATCGTCTAGGTTTGCCCCATGAGCGATTCTGTGGCGGTGGGGCTGGTCGGGGCGGGTCCCTGGGCCGGGATGGTGCACGCGCCCGCGCTGGCGGGCGGGCCGTCGACGCGGCTCGCGGGCGTGTGGGCGCGGCGCCCCGAGGCGTCCGCCGGACTGGCCGGAAAGCACGGGGCGCCCTCCTTCGAGCGCATCGAGGACCTGTTCGACGCCTGCGAGGCCGTCGCGTTCTCCGTCCCGCCGGACGTCCAGGCCGACCTCGCCGCGCGGGCCGCCCGCGCGGGCAAGGCCGTCCTGCTGGAGAAGCCCCTCGCCATGGACCTGGACGGCGCGCGCGGGCTCGCCGGAGCCATCGCCGACGCGGGCGTGGTCTCGCAAATGGTCTTCACGCTGCGCTACTCGCGCGCTGCCCGCGACTTCCTCGGCCGGGTGAGCGGCCTCGACCCGTTCGGCGGCTACGGCTCGTTCGTCTCCTCGGTGCTGAGCGGCGGGCCGTTCGCCACCCCGTGGCGGCTGGAGAAGGGCGCATTGCTCGACCTCGGCCCGCACATCGTCGACCTGCTGGACGCCGCGCTCGGCCGCGTCACCGGCGTCCGCGCGCACGGCGACCCGCTGGGCTGGCTGGGCCTCACGCTGGAGCACGAGGGCGGCGCGGTCAGCCAGGCGTCCGTCTCGATGGCGGGGACGGGCGAGCTGCCGCCCGCCCGCGTCGAGGTGTACGGCCGCAAGGGACACGCCGTCCTCGACTGGTCGCAGCTGGGCGACGACGCGTTCGCGACGATGGTCGCCGAGTTCGCCGCCGCCGTCCGGGGCGGGCCCGCACCGCCGCTGGACGCCGCGCACGGCCTGCGCATCCAGGAGGTGCTCGCGTCCGCGGACGCGCAGCTCAGGGCGTGAGCCTGGCATGCTGAAACCATGACACGAACGATCGATGAGATCCTCGCCGACGCGCGCGGCAGGCTCGAACGGCTGGACCCCGGCACGGCCCACGCGGAGGCGCGCGAGGGCGCGATCCTGGTCGACATCCGCCCGGCGGCCCAGCGGGCGGACGAGGGAGAGGTCCCCGGCGCGCTGATCGTGGAGCGCAACGTCCTCGAATGGCGCTTCGACCCGGCGTCCCAGGCCCGGCTGCCCGAGGCGACCGGCCACGACGTGCGCGTCATCGTGCTCTGCTCGGAGGGCTACACCTCCAGCCTCGCCGCCGCGTCCCTGCACGACCTCGGCCTGACCCGCGCGACCGACGTCGTGGGCGGGTTCAAGGCGTGGCGGGCCGAGGGCCTGCCGGCGACCGGGGGAGCGGGCGGGTAAAGGGCCGCAGCCGGGCGGGCGCCCCCGGCGAGGGGGGCGCCCGCACACCCAATTCGCCTATTTCGGCGGTCTATATCGCACTCGCCTTAGGACTCGGTTCCGCATTTTTATCGGACTTCTACAGAACACGATTTTCTTTCACATCGGGTCTTGATTTCCTGGATCACTCGGGTAGAAAAAATGAAACTCTCTTCCCGAGGAGGAAACCCCCCGTGAAAGCTCCCATCCTCCGGCTGGTCGCGCCGCTGGCCGCCGCGTCCGCCGCTCTGGCCCTGACGGCGACCGGCGCGTCCGCCGCCACCACCACCATCCGCCAAGAGACCGCCACCGGTGCCGCCTACTCCGGAAACTGGCAGGTCTCGACCGTCGGGCCCCTCACCTTCTCCGTCGTCTACCTGGGCTCCACCGTGACCGGCTCCTGCGAGAGCGCGACCCTCCAGGGCGCGGTCGAGTCGACGGGGGCCGGCGAACTCACCGCGGCGTCCATCGGCGCCTGCCAGACGTCCAACGGGCTCAGCTCGCCCGCGACGGACCTCGACCTGTCGCAGCTCCCCGACCGCAGCGGCCAGATCGCCTACGACCCCGTCGCCGGCGGCCGCGACGGCGTCCTGTCCATCAACGGCGGCCTCACCTTCAAGCTGGAAGGCAAGATCCTCGGCATCCCCATCACCTGCAACTACGGGTTCCAGACCGGCGGCACACCCGGGCTGAGCTTCGACGTCTACAACCGCGACAACCCGAACCGTCCGCTCGCGGGCCAGGACGACGCCCAGGGCAAGACCGACAACATCACCCTGGTGCGGCAGTCCGGAAGCAGCAGCCTCTGCCCCGCCAACGGCACCGGCAGCGGCGCCGGGATCGCCCGCGGGGAGACCACGCCGGGCTCCGGCGTCTTCGACCGCAAGCTCTACCTGACCTCGTAGCGAGGAGAGGCGGCCGGACCCCGAGACCGGTGCAAGGGAGTGATCATCCACCTCGGGGCCCGGCCGCACTCACTTGGTCCTCGCGGTGCTGGGTCGCCGTGTCGGAACGGCCGGGGGCGTACGGCCGGGATCCCGCTGGACGAATCGCGAGGAATTCGAGCGTAACTCCGCTGGTCAGCACTATGTAATGACTCGGTGCTTACAGTTGTTTCCCACCGGTGTCCGGAACCCGCCGTGGCAAAATCACCCGCGCCGGGCACCGCGTCCCGTCCGGGGCCGACCCCCGGCATCGAGATGCGGACGGACGTCACCGGTCTGTTCCGCATAGGGTTCGCTCGCCTCCCTGCGGAACAATGGGGGTGTGAGAGTCGTGGCCATTTCCGACACGCACGCGCCCCGGCGCTGGAAGTCGTGCCCGCCGCGCGTGGCCGAGCACCTGCGCGGCGCGGACGTGATCCTGCACGCCGGTGACGTGTGCACCGCGTCCGTCCTGGACGAACTGGCCGAGTACGCGCCCGTCCACGCCGTCCTCGGCAACAACGACGGGCCGGACGTCGCGGCCTGGGGCGCCCCCGAGCGCCTCGAACTCGACCTGGGCGGCCTGGCCGTCGCGATGGTCCACGACAGCGGCCAGGCGCGCGGCCGGACGGCCCGCATGCGCCGCTGGTTCCCCGCCGCCGACCTCGTCGTCTTCGGCCACTCGCACATCCCGCTGGACGAGACGGGCGACGGCGTCCGCGTCTTCAACCCGGGATCGCCCACCGACCGGCGCCGCCGGCCGCACGGCACCCTCGGCCTCCTCGACGTCCACGACGGCCGCCTCACCGCCGTGAAGATCGTCCCTGTGACCTGAGCGGCGCGGGCCGCCCTCGGCGAGGGCCTTCATCGATCGAGTCCGCCCACCATGCCGACAACGACGTCCGAGGCACGGAGAGGCGAGGGAGTGCAGGAACAGCGCGGTGACCAGGTCGTAGGCCCCTCCGGGGGGCGCGGATCGCCGGACGCCTCCACCGCGTGCCCGCGCGGACCGACCGTGGGGGCGGTGACCGTCCACGCGCCTTCGGCGAGATCAGGGGAGGCCGCTCTCGACTGGCCGCGGCGCGCGTGGAATCGTCCCTGGGAATGATCGACTCGATGGAGGGGAGCGCGGCATGACCGACCGCGTCAGCGTGAACGTCCACGAAGGGGTCGCCGACGTGCGGCTCAACCGGCCCGACAAGCTGAACGCCCTCGACATGGCCACGTTCGAGGCGCTCGCCGAGACGGGGGACGCGCTCGCCGCGGACGCGTCCGTCCGGGCCGTGGTCCTGTCGGGGGAGGGGCGCGCCTTCTGCGCCGGGCTCGACTTCGCCAACTTCGCCGCCATGGCCGGCGACTCGCCGCCGGCCGGCGGCGGCGAACGGTTCACGCGTCTCGCGAACGACATCACGGACCGCGAGCCGGGACGCATCACCAACCTCGGGCAGCAGGCCGTGCACGTCTGGCGGGAACTGCCGCAGCCCGTCATCGCCGCGGTCCACGGGCACGCCCTCGGCGGCGGGCTGCAGATCGCGCTCGGCGCCGACATCCGGATCGTCGCCCCCGACGCGAGGCTGTCCGTCCTGGAGATCCGCTGGGGCCTCGTCCCCGACATGACCGGGACCGCGGCGCTGATCCGCCTCGTCGGCGAGGACGTCGCGAAGGAACTCACCTTCACCGGCCGCATGATCTCCGGCGAGGACGCCGCCCGGATCGGCCTCGCCACCCGCACCGCGGACGACCCGCGCGCCGCCGCGACCGAACTCGCCCGCGAGATCGCCGGCAACAGCCCGGAAGCCGTGCGCGGCGCCAAGCGGCTGCTCAACCGCGCGGCGGACCACGACCTGGCCGGGCAGTTCCTCGACGAGTCGCGGACGCTCGGCGCGCTGCGCGGCAGCCCCAACCAGGCCGAGGCCGTCCGCGCCTACTTCGAGAAGCGCCCGCCGTCCTTCACCGACCCCGCCTGACGCGCCGGATCGCGGCGTGCCCGCCCTCGGGACGGACCGCACGAGAGCGGCACGCCGCGCCGGAACGGCCGGTCGCCGGGCTAGACCGCCCAGAAAGAGGAGGTCCTCGCGGCGGCCGCCCCGCCCTGCGCGAGCCCCGCGTTCGCCGACGGGGTGCGGGTGGACGGGTCCAGCGGGTCGTCGCCGAACGCCGCCAGCGACGCCTCGTCCGGGACGATCACCTCGACGCGGCCGCCCCTGCCCTCCACCTCGGCGACGTCCGCGGCCGGCACGGGGCCGTCCATCGGCGCGATCAGCAGCACGCGCCCATGCCCCGCCGCGAGATCGAGGTTGTTCGGCGACCGCACCCCGCCGTCCACGTAGCGGATTCCCCCGATCGTCACCGGCGGCCAGATCATCGGGATGGCGCAGCTGGCCGCGACCGCGTCCACCAGGGAGACGCCCGAGTCGCGGTCGAACACGCGCAGGTCACCGGTCAGCGCGTTCACCGCCGTGACCCGCAGATCCCGGGCCGGCCATTCGTGGACGGGCAGCCGCGCCTCGATCACGGCCCGGCGCTTGGTCTCGTCGACCGTGTCGGTCGCCAAAGCCCGCGCCCCGAGACCCCGGCGGATCGCCGCCGGATCCGGGTCCTTCTCAGCGAGCCGCATCCAGATCTCCCCGAACTCGGTGAGCGAGACACCCCCGGAGGGGACCAGCTCGGGGTTCTGCAGGGCCGGGTCGGCCTGGCGCGCGAACAGCTCCCCGAGGGCGAGGCCGCTGCCGATCTGCGCGGCCACCGCCGCCCCCGCCGAAGTGCCGAGCAGCAGGTCCGCGCCGGTGACGTCCGTCCCCTCGCCGGTGATCCCCGCGAGCACACCCGTCAGCCAGGCGATCCCCGCGACACCGCCGCCCCCGAGCACCAGGGCGCGTCCGTTCTCACTCATGACCAGTCCTTCCCCTCGAAGACCGTCAGAGCGTAGAAGCGCGGTATGACACTTCCGCGCCGGGCCGGGGCACGCGTGGAGCGGCCCGGCCGGGCGCGCCGATTTGACGGTGCCGCTCCGACCACGTAAGTTAACCCCTCGTCCCCCTCACGGATGCAGGACGCCCGCATGGCGGCCGGCCGGACGACGGGGAAACCCACTACGAACCAGTTAATGCGGCTTCGCCGTGTCCGCTGTGCCGTGGTGGCGTCGGAAAAGGCTCGGTTTTGACAATCCGGCTGGATCTGATGAAATAGCTCCACCGCCCGGAAGGCGCCGCGGAAGCGGCAACGGAAGGGTGTTATCGGAGAAAGCCGAAATTGACAGACCTGCCGGATCCGATAAAGTAAGGCGAGTCGCCCCGGAGCGGGAAACGCGAAAGCGGGTCCAGCGCGGTGGGTGTCCGTTTCTTGAGAACTCAACAGCGTGTTAAAAGCCAGTGCCTTTATCGGCTCGGTCTTCTTTTTGGGGGCCGGGTCGCCCCGCGATCATCTTCGGATGGTCGGGGATTTCTTTGAGGCAATGCACGGCCCTCTTTTGTGGGGGTGCGTGTTTGCTGGGATTTTCTTCGAGGTTTGGCCGGCTGGGGTTCGCCCCTTGGTTGGTCGTTTGGACCTTAATGGAGAGTTTGATCCTGGCTCAGGACGAACGCTGGCGGCGTGCTTAA